>NZ_CP192578.1:2519815-3779723 GCF_050632205.1 Leifsonia xyli subsp. cynodontis | reverse complement strand
GTTCCGCGAATTTCACGACGACGCAACCGGTAACTCCGCGGAGGTCGAGGACGACGACGGATGGGTCTGGTAGGCCGCAAGGAAACAACCTCCACGTGAAACAGGACCAGCGGACCCAGTATCTACACGACTGCTGCCAAGCTCCAGCCCAGCGAGGCCGTCGGCGGATTGAAGCCCACCCGATGAACCACACACCCGGCGCGGTGAATCGAATCGCGAGAATATGCAGTGCCACGGTGATCGCCGTGGCAACCGTGTCGTTGATAGGAGGATGCATGTCCGTACCCGCCCTGAGCGGCCCCGCCCCGCAATCCCCAGGCACCCCACAGAAGACCATCACCCAACTGCTCACCCAATGGGCAGACCTCACCAACGCCGCCATCGCCGCCACCGGTCACACCGAAGGCTGGAAAGACGACACACCACTGGACAAAAGCAAACCGTGGGACCCCGCCGCCGAAAACGTGAGCCTGGCACCGTGCGGAACGGTCGGGTCGAAAACGGCTCACCAGGTGCAGGCTGTCGTCTACCATGCCGCGTTCGAGCCCGACCCGCACCCGATCGCGGACAAACTCACCGCCTACTGGGAAAGCCAAGGCTTCACCGTCACCAGAACCGTCGACTGGACTTCGCCGTCGGGCCGTAGGGACATCTCCATCCGCGCCACGCGTCCCGACGGCGTCTACTACGGACTCGGCGTCAGCAAAGACCTCGTCGCCATCGACGTGTACACCGAATGCTCCGCCCACCCCTCCATCCAGGCCTGGGCGCGCGAGGGGTCGTTGCGCGACCTGAACGCGCCGACACCGACGCCCACCCCGTCGGCAAACCTCGGAGAGGGCGCAGCCGACGCACCGACCCACGCTGCCCCTGCGGCGACCAGCGACCCGGCCGACCTGTTCCGCGAGTTCCATGACGACGCAGACGAAGAGAGCTCTCTCCCGACAACCGAGCGGACCGCGAACGACGACGGCTGGATGTGGTGGCCATGGACCCCCTCCGACGTGCACGCGACGTCCAGTGCTGCAGGCCCCGGCACTAGCACAGGCCGGCGCCTGGCGGTTCACGACCGAACCGGGCGGCACCCACGTCGTCACCCGGCGGCAATCCGAAGACCAGATGCGCGACCCAGAACAGTGGCTCCTGCGCTGACGTAGAACGCCTTTACGCTACGGCTTCTCCGGAGTGCCGCCCCTGCTCCTCGGCCGCGAACCCTTTCTCCGCGAGCCACTGGAGCACGTCGGTCGCGACGTCCTTCCACCCGGAGTCCAGGGTGAGCGAGTGGCCCTTGCCCGGGTACTCGTGGTACTCCGTCACCGACTCCGTGTTGTCCGCATAGAGCTTGGAGACGGCGACCGTGACCGACTTCGGGACGGTGTGGTCTTCGGTCCCGGATGTCAGCAGCAGTGGCCCGCGCACGGCGGTATGCGTGTCCACGGCGGCGGGAGAGTTGCGCACGAAGTTCGCCGTCGCGTCTTCGAAGAGCGGCCGGCCGGGGCCCGGGATGGTCCAGGCCGCGTGCAGCGCATCCGACTCCTCCTCGCTGATCGCGTTGCCGAAGGCGTAGCGGAACTGCTTGGCGGTGAGAGCGACGGTCCGCTTCTTGTTGGCCGGGTTGCCCAGGACGGGGAAGCCGGACTTCAGTTGCGCGAACGGCAGCACCTTGACGCCCTTGATCGGCGCGGGATCGATGGCCACCGCCGCAGCCGCGAAACCGTTGGCCAGCAGCTCCTGCGCGATCAGGCCGCCGAACGAGTGGCCGACGATGATCGGCTTCTCGTCGTACTGCTCGATGAGGTCGGCGTAGTGGTGGCAGATCTCGGAGATCCCCTGATTGTCGAGCCCCTCCGGATGCTCACGAGTCGCCTCGACCGTCTCGAGGTCGCCGGGCCAGCCTGGTGCCTCCGTCGTGTACCCGCTCGCCTCGAACAACTCCTGCCATGGCCTCCAGGCGCTCGCGTGAATCCATAGCCCGTGGACGAAGACAACCCTGCGTGTCATTTCCTGCTCCTTGTCGGATGCCGTGGATCGGGGGCCCCGGCGTGATCGCCGGATGGGGGAGCCCTGCGTCCATGACGCCGAGGGTAGGGCCCGCCGTCGCCGTTGGCCAGGCCCGCGCGGTCAGTCGAGGTGATCGAGGTAGCGGAGGATGATGCCCTCGCGCAGGGCCCACGGGCACACCTCGAGCTCGTCGACGTCGAAAGCGCGCATCGTCTCGCGCAGGACGACCCCGCCCGCGACGATCTGGAACGTCCGGTCGGGCGTGATTCCGGGCAGCGCCGTCCGAGACTCCGCGGGCATGCGGCCGAGCCTCGGCACCCAGTCGGCGAGCGCCGAGCGGGTCAGCTGCACCCGGTCGTCGCCTCCTGGGCGTGCGGAGGTCGAGCCGGCGAGGCGGGCCAACGATCGAATCGTCTTGGAGGTGCCGATGACGTGGTCGCCGGGGCCGCGTTCGACCTCCGGGACCACCGCGCTCAGCAGCGCCCGCGCGTGATCGCGGAGGTCGTCCAGCTGCGCATCCAGCGGCGGGTCGTCATGGAGGTAGCCGATCGTGGTGCGCCCGGCGCCGAGCGGCACCGAGACGGCCGTGTCCGGGTACTCGTCCATCCCGGACGCGATCTCCAGCGAGCCGCCGCCGATATCGATCAGCAGGATGCGGCCGGAGGACCAGCCCAGCCAGCGGCGGACCGCGAGGAAGGTCAGCCGCGCTTCGTCCGCCCCGGACAGCACCTGCAGGTCGACACCGGTGCGCTCCCGGACGGCGGCCAGCACCTCGGGCCCGTTGCTGGCCTCCCGCAATGCGGACGTCGCGAAGGGCAGCAGTTCGTCGATGCTCTCGTCCTCGGCCACCCGCATGGCGGACTCCACCGCGGCCAGGAGCGCATCGCGTCCCTCGTCGCTGATCGCGCCGTCCGGTCCGACATAGCGCATGAGGCGGAGCACCGACTTGTGCGTAGCGGCCGGAAGCGGCCGTGCACCGGGATGCGCGTCGACGACGAGCAGGTGGACGGTGTTGGATCCGACGTCGAGAACTCCCAGGCGCACGATCGGAGACTAGTGCACTTCTAACGCGGTACGCGCGCAGCTCTGTCAGGAAGCTCGGGGAACGCTCCGTGCGGCTCGGCCTGATACCAGTACGCCACCGAGAACACGTCGTCGGTCCGCTCGAAGAGTCCCTGGTCCCACACCCCGATCTGCTGCACAGTCGCGCGGAACTCGCGCTGGAACCAGACGGGGTCGGGCAGGTGCCAGCGGTAGACGGCGTGCATGGGCGCCGTCGACTGGATGAACGTCCCGGCGCCCGTCTCGTCACGGGTGCTGAAGAACGGGTAGCCGCAGTACGGTGCGCTGAATGTGATCGGCACCGGTTCCGGATCCTTCCGCAGGTCGTCCTGGAACGCCCATGCGCCGCCCGCGTAGTCCTCCAGCCCGGTGCTGCACAGTGTCGGCAGGTCGGTGTCCCCGTCCACGAAGTATTTGACCTCTCCCTCGCCCCACCAGTACCGCGAGAGGGCCGCAACCCCGATGTACGCGCCGAGGAAGCGGCCACGGCCGGTCACGCCGTCCAGGATGACGTGGTCCTCGCCGAGCGCGGTCGTGCCATTGGAGCGCCGCCACTGCGCGTGGAAGTACGGCGTCGCCTCCGGCACCTCGTCGCCCACGGTGTAGTCGACCTGGAAGAAGACGTGATCGATGGATGCGGGGTGCTCGCTGTCGAGCACGATTCGCGCGCGGCGGCGGAACGGCATGGGGATGTACGCGTTCATCCCTCCGGTCGGCGCGACGACGATCGGTTCGGAGGTGACCAGCGCCCGCGCCGCGAACCCGTTGCAGAAGAAGTCGCCGAGCGGCACCTCGACGGAGGGCTGCTCCTCGTCGTCCCAGTACATCCTGAGGACCACGTCGCGCAGCACGAACGGGCCACCCTCCGTGCGGTCGGGCACGGTGATCCAGATGTGCCGGATCACCCCGGGGCCCGTGATGTCGGCGAGGGTCAGGCTTCCGCCCGCGGTGAGCGGCAGGTACGCGCTCCCCTTGCGGCCCGGACCGAGGTGCGAGCTCGCCGAGGCCGCCCTCCCGGGGTCGCCGGTCGGATTCTCGGCGTTGATCGAGCGGGAGCTCACGCCGTCGGTGGCGAACAGGTCGGACAGAGTGGGAAGCACGGTTCTCCTCGGTTTCTGGTGGTTACTTGACCGAGCCGACGGTCACGCCGCGGCTCAGGGTGCGCTGGAAGATGATGAAGAAGACGAGCGTCGGCAACAGCGAGAGCAGCGAGCCGGCGTTCAGTGAGGTGATGTCGATGGAGTTCTGGCCCTGCAGCGTGGCCAGTGCGATCGGCACGGTCTGGACGGACTGGTCCGAGAGCAGGATCAGCGGGATGTAGAACTCGTTCCACGTCCAGACAAAGAAGAACACCATCAGCACGGAGAGAGTCGGACGCATCACCGGGTACACGACGGACCAGAGGATGCGCCACCGGCCGGCCCCGTCCAGCGCTGCCGCCTCGAGAAGCGACGGCGGCAGCGTCGACATCACGCTCGACAGCAGATAGGTGCCGAATGCCGCCTGGAGAACGGTGAAGACGACGATGACGCTCCACACGGTGTTGAAGGTCCCGGTCGCCTGCGCTCCGTAGAACAGCGGGTAGATCAGCGCTTCCTGCGGGAGCATGGTGGCGAGCAGGAAGACCGCCAGCAGCACGGTGCTCCCACGAACCCGGCCGACCCCGATCGCGTACGCGCTTAGCAGCGAGACCAGTGTGCCGAACAGAGCGACCAGTGTCGCGATGACGACCGAGTTCCACAGTGCGCGGAGGAAGTCGACGCGGTCCAGGTAGTCCTGGAAGGACTGCAGGCTCCAGCTCGTCGGCAATGCGAGCGGCCCGTGAGCGGAGTAGTCGCCGCCGGTCTTGAAGGCGTTGAGCACGAGCAGAGCGAGCGGGGCCAGCATGATGAGGGCGACGAGCACGGCCGCGGCGAGGACCACCCATCGCAACGGTCGGGCGGGCCTCTTCCGGGCCGTCCGCGCGCGATCGCCGCTCCCCCGGTTCTCCGGCCGGGTACGCTCGGGCAGCTGCGTGGTCGTGGCGGTCATCCGGCGACCTCCTCTCGGACACCTCGTCGCTGGAGCCAGAGCATGATGCCGGCGACGAGGAAGATGACGATGGACATCGCGGTCGCGATGGCCGAGCCGTAGCCGACCTTGGAGAGCTCGAAGAAGTTCCGGTACGAGTAGTAGGACGGCACGACGGTCGAGCCCTCGGGGCCGCCCCCGGTGAGGATGAGGATCGGCGCGAACACTTTCAGCGCGCCGACGGTCGCCGTGATGACCACGACGAACACCTCGGGGCGGATCTGCGGAACGGTGATGGCGCGGAATCGCCGCCACCACCCCGCCCCATCGAGGGAGGCCGCTTCGTAGAGTTCGGGATCGACCCGCTGAAGAGCAGCCATGAAGATCACGACCGGGTAGCCGAGCTGCAGCCAGATGAGCATCAGCATCACCGCATAGATGGCGATGTCCGGATCGCCCAGCCAGTCCGGCGGGCTGGTGAGACCGATCGTCTCGAGCACGCTGTTCAGCAGCCCGCTCTGAGTGGCCAGAACCCAGCTCCAGATGAACCCGGCGACCGCGATCGGCAGGATCTGCGGCAGGTAGTACGTCGCCCGGAGGAATGCAGCTGCCCTGCCGCCGAACTCGCGCCCGATGTAGTCGAACAGCATCGCCGCGAGCAGCAGCCCCAGCAGGGTCGGGATGACCACGATGCCGACGATCATGAAGATCGTGTTCTTGAATGCCAGCCAGAACTGGGCGTCGTTCAGCAGGTCGACGTAGTTCTGCAGCCCGTTCCAGCGCATCGGGGCGATGCCGCCCTTCCACCGGAACAGGCTGATGAACACGTTCACCGCGAAGGGGAGCAGCACGATCAGGATCGTGCCCGCGATCATCGGGATGAGGTACAGCCAGTAGCCCGCGTTGTGCGGCCGGGCGCGCCGGCCGGTCAGTGCCGCTGTCGTCATAGTCGTGGTCTCTCAGATCGGAACGGACGGAACATGGGGGCCGCCCGAGGACGGCCCCCATTGGCCCGTCAGCCTTGATCGGTCGCTTTCTTGCCGTCGTCGTAGAACTTCTGCAGCTTGGCGATGTACTCGTCGGCCGTCTCGTTCTTGTTGGACATCGCGGCCATGTTGGTCTGGATGAAGTCCAGAAGCCCGGGCACCGGGTAGTCCGGGTAGAAGGTGAGGGTGTCGGCCTTGACGATCTCGTCGAACCGCTCGGTGTACGCGCGGGTGACCGGGTCCGTGATCTTCGACGAGTCACCGGCCAGCGGCAGACCGCCGAGCTCGCCGATCTTGTTCTGCACCTCGGGGCTCAGGGTCGTGTCGATCCAGTCGTAGGCGAGATCCTTGTTCTTCGCCTTCGCGGGGACGCCCCACAGGTGGCCGGAGGAACCCATCGACATGTTGGCTCCGGGGAGGGTGAAGTACCCCCACGCGAAGTCCTTCTGATCCTTCACGCGCGAGAACACGCCGTTGTTCCAGATCAGCATCCCGGTCTTGCCGCTGAGGAAGTTGACGTTCGCCTGCTCGTAGGTGAGGCCGGCGAGGTCTGTCCCCAGGTACCCCTTGTCGATCCAGTCCTGGAACTGCTCGGTTCCCTTCTTCCAGGGGTCGGCGGAGAAGTCGACCTTGCCCTTGAGGAACATGAAGTCGTCGATCTGCGTGCGGTCGGCGTAGGCCGAGACCAGGGAGTACCAGACCCACATCTGGTTGAATCCCTGGTTGGTGGAGGCGGACGAGGAGACCGGGGTGATTCCCGCAGCCTGCAGCTTCTGCATGGTGGCGACGAACTCGTCCATCGACTTCGGCTCGGCTGTGATGCCCGCCTTCGCGAACAGGTCCTTGTTGTAGTAGAAGGTGACGTACTCTCCGATGTTCGGGATGCCGTACCAGTCACCCGAGCCGGCCTTGCCCTGCTCGTCGTACTTGGCGAACGACTGCATGCCGCCGGTGACCTTCTTGTCCCAGCCGTGCTTCTTCACCTCGTCCGTGAGCGGGGTGAGCAGGCCTTGGCTGGCGAGCTGGCCGCCGTCGGCGTTGCCCTTGTTGAACTCAACGACATCCGGGACCTTGTTGCCGCCGAGGGTGAGCTTCGCGTTCTTGCGGACCGCGTCGAAGCTGGTCGTCTGGAAGTCGACCTTCACGTCCGGGTGCTTCTTCTTGAACAGCTCGAGGGCGAGCTGCCAGCCCTGACCCTGAGCGGTCTTCGGGTCTTCGTACTGCAGGATCGTGAATGTCTTGCCGGCGTCTCCTCCGCCTCCGCCGCTGCAGGCGACGAGGCCTGCGGCGGCGACAGCCATGGCCGCGGCCGCCGCGGCGAGACGGGCGACCCTGCGGGCGCCCGGCTTTCGGGGTGATGTCATTGCGTTGCTCCTTTGCATCGGGTGGTGCGGTGATGGGGGCAGGGCGGCATGAGGGCAGGCTCACGCCACCGGTGCCTCCGGTGGGTGGTTCGTGGTGGTGGGCTGCTGAGGTCTCCGTCAGATCGTGCCGGGCGGCCCGATCGACTGGCGTATGACGGGTGCGCAGGGCATGAGGTAGCCGGCGGGATCGGCGCCGTCGAGCGAACCGTCGAGTCGGCCGACGAGCCGCCGGACCGCCCACTCCCCCATGTCGCGGTGCGGGAGCTGGACGGTGGTCAGCCCGGGATCGAGCGCCTCGGCGACGAATTCCTGGTTGTCGAACCCGGCGAGCGAGACGTCCTGCGGGACGTCCAGCCCCAGACGCCGGGCGACGGTGTAGAAGCCCATGGCGGTCTGGTCGCTGAAACAGAACACGGCCGTCGGCCGGTCTCGCCGGTCGAGCAGCCGCCGCGCAGGTTCGAGCGCGAAGCGGGTCGCCGCATCCTCGGCGACGACGGTGAGCGACGGGTCATAGGAGAGACCGCTCTCCTCCAGGGCCCTGCGGTATCCGCGCTCGCGGAGGCGCGAGGCGATGGGGTACGCGGCGACATCGCAGAAGCCGATCCTGGTGTGGCCGGCGTCCAGGAGCATCCGGGTCGAGGAGTAGGCGCCCAGCTCCTCGTCCGGTACCACGTAGTCCACCGTCGGGTGCGAGTCGTCGGCCGGACGCCCATCCAGGATGACGACCGGCATCGTCGGCGGGACGAGCGGGACCTCGACGACCTTGTGGAAGTTGGTGGCGACGATGAGGCCTTCGATGTTGCGCTGCAGCAACGACTGCACGGCGGGCGTCTGCACCTCGTCATTGCCGTAGGTGTCGATGAGCATCAGCATGAAGCCGCTCTCCCAGGCCGCCTGCTGAGCGCCGGCCAGCATGTGCGCGGAGAACGGGACGGTGGCGACCTGGTCCGACACCACTCCGATCGTGCGGCTCTGCTTGGTCTTGAGCGATCGGGCGAGTTGATTCGGCACGTAACCGAGCTCGTCGGCGACATCCCGGATCCGCTTCGCCACGCCTGCGTTGACACGCCCCTCGCCCCGTCCGCTGAGCACGAGGCTGACGCTGGACACGGAGACGCCGACATGCGAGGCGATGTCCTTCATCGTCAACATCGGGGCCCCTTCGTTCGTCAATCGTTTGACTTCAAACGATTGACGCCACGCTAGGAGCGTCAAACCTGTTGACGCAAATGGACGTTGCCGAAGCGTTGTATCAGCCGGCCTCGACCGCGATCGCCGCCGCATTCGCCGCCTGCGCCCCGCGCTCCGCGGTCGACCCGCGCACCTGCAGGGCCGTCGGGAGCGGGCCGGCCGACCGCACATCCTCGCCGCCGTCGACGACCTCGAGCACGAGGGAGAGCGCAGACTGTCCGAGCGCGCTGAAGTCCTGCCGGACCGTGGTCAGCCCCGGGTGTACGTACTGCGCCTCGGGGATGTCGTCGAAGCCGACGACGCTGACGTCGCCCGGTACGCGGTAGCCGCGCTCGGTGAGGGCGCTGATGAAGCCGATCGCCATCTGGTCGTTGGCGACGAAGGCCGCGGTGAAGGGCTCCGCCACCGGGAACGTGCGGCCGAACTGGTAGCCGCTCGAGGCCGTCCAGTCGCCCACGCCGTGCGGCCGGGCGACCAGGCCGTCCTCGGCGAGCTCTGCACGCCATCCCTCGATCCGCGCCTGGGCGTCCGGCGAGTGCATGGGGCCCGCCAGGTGCAGGATGTCGCGGTGGCCGAGCTCGATCAGGTGCCGGACGGCCTGCCGCGCTCCGCCCACCTGGTCGATGCTCGCCGAGAGCGAGTGCGCCGGGGCGCCCGCGTCGATCGACACGATCGGGATGCCGATCTCCGACTCGTAGATCGCATCCAGCACGTAGCGGTTGTCGCAGATGAGCACCACGCCCTCGACGTTCTGCCGCACCAGGGTCTCGACGGCGTTCCGGACGGCGCCGCCCTCGCCCGTCGCCATCTCGATCGTCAGGACGACGTACTGGGCGTCGCGCGCCGCCTCGCTGAACGCGAGGGCCGTCTGCGACGGGCCGTACTCGCCCGCCGACGCCTGGACCAGTCCGATCGTCCGGGAGCGCTTGGTGACGAGCGCCCGGGCGGCCGGCGACGGCGTGTAGTGCAGCTGGCGGATCGCGTCCTCGACGCGCTTGCGCGTGGCGGGACGGACGTTCGGGAGGTCGTTGAGCACCCGGGAGACGGTCTGGTGGGAGACGCCAGCAAGCCGGGCGACATCGAAGATGTTCGCCTTCCTCGGGTTCTCGGGATTCTTCGCCACGTGTCCGTCCGTCAGCCTGCTACTCATTATCGCTGCCGCCCGCCGGGCTCCCGGCCCCGGCGTAGGCGATCAGGGCGAGGACGTTGTCGATCGTGAGGCCGTCGTTGACGATGTCGGCCACCAGCTCGTGGTCGCGGAGCACGACGATGCGCTGGCCGAGGCGGAGCACCTCCTCCAGTTCTGCGGAGATGTAGAGCACGGCCATCCCGTTCGCGGCGAGCTCGAGCACCAGGCGCTGCAGCTCGACCTTCGCGCCGATGTCGATGCCGCGCGTCGGCTCGTCCAGGATCAGGAGCTTGGGCGCCATGGCGAGCCACCGAGCGAGCAGCACCTTCTGCTGGTTGCCGCCCGAGAGGGTGCCGGCGGGCGCCTCGGGGTCGGCCGGGCGGATGCGCAGCATCTCGATGTAGCTGAGCGCGAGTTCGGTCTGCCGCTTCTTCGACAGCGGGCGGAACCATCCCCGGTCCGCCTGCACAGCCAGCACGATGTTCTCGCGGATCGTCAGCTCGGGCAGGATGCCCTCGGTCACCCGGTTCTCGGACGAGTAGATCACCCCGGCGCGGATCGCCGTGCGGGGCGACGTGAACCGCCGGCGACGTTGCTCGACGACCATGGTCCCGCCGTCCGGCTGATCCACGCCGGAGAGCACGCGGGCCAGCTCGGTGCGCCCGGAGCCGAGCAGCCCGGCGACGCCGACGATCTCGCCTTCGTGCACCTCCAGGTCGAAGGGCCGGATCGCCCGGCCACGCTGCAGCCCGTCGGCCGTAAGCAGCGGCGCGCCCATTCCATCCGTCCCGTCCTCCCCGGTTCCGGGGCGGGATGCGGTCAACTCGTCGATGTCGCGCCCGACGATCTTCTTCACCAGCTCGATCCGCAGCAGCTGGTCGGGCAGGTACTCGCCGACCAGCCGGCCGTCGCGGAGCACCGTGAGGCGGTCGGAGATCTCGTACACCTGCTCCAGGAAGTGCGACACGAAGAGCACCGCTACGCCCTGCTCCTTCATCGTGCGGATGACGCGGAAGAGGTCCGTCACCTCGTCGGTGTCGAGGCTGGAGGTGGGCTCGTCCAGGACGACGACCCGGGCGTCCGCGGCCACCGTGCGAGCGATCGACACCAGCTGCTGCACCGCGAACGAGTGCGACGCCAGCGGGGTGCGCGGGTCGATGTCCACGTTGAGGGAGTCCAGGGCGGCCTGGGCCATCCGGTGGGTGGCCGCCCAGTCGATCGATCCGAGGCGGCGTGGCTCCCGGCCGAGCATGACGTTCTCGCCGACGGTCAGCTCGGGGATGAGCGTGACCTCCTGGTAGACCGCGCTGATGCCCGCCTGCTGCGCTGCCACGGGGTCGCCGAACCGCACGCTCTCCCCGAAGAGGCGCATCTCGCCGCGGTCGAACCGGGTCGCGCCCGTCATCGCCTTGATCAGCGTCGACTTGCCGGCCCCGTTCTCACCCAGGAGGGAGTGCACCTCGCCCGGGAACATCCGGAAATCGACGCCGTCGAGGGCCGTGACGCCCGGATAGACGACGGAGATCCCCCGCATCTCGAGCGCAGGCGGCTGCTGCGTCATCGCACCTCACACCATCGTCTCGCCGGGCACTTCCAGTGCACTCTAGCGGCTCGCGTCACCTCGCCCGTCGCCGCGAGACGATGAAGCGCTGCAGCACCACGAAGATGAGGAGGAGCGAGCCGATCACGATCTTCGTCCACCACGAGTCGACGCCGATGTACGTGATGCTGATCTCGATCAGGCCGTAGACCATCACGCCGAGCAGCGAGCCGATCACGTAGCCGCTGCCGCCGGTGAGGATGGTCCCGCCGATGACCACCGCGGCGATGGCATCGAGCTCCATGCCGAGCCCGGAGAGGCTGTACCCCGAGCCCGTGTACGAGGCGAAGATCCACCCGGCGACCCCCGCGCACGTCCCGCTGATCACGTAGACCGCGAGCCGGACGCGCCGGACCGGCAAGCCCATCAGCCGCGCGGACTGCTCGTTGCCGCCGATCGCGTACACCGTGCGGCCGAAGCGCGTGTAGTGCAGCACCCAGAAGGCGATCGCGACGATGACGAGGGCGAGGATGACGGTCGGCGTGAAGTACCAGCCGCCGCCGAGCTTGATGCGCGTCGACTGCAGCCACAGCACCGCCGGGTCGGTGATCGGCAGCGACTGCAGGCTGACGACGTAGGCCAGGCCGCGGGCGAGGAACATCGCGGCGAGCGACGCTATGAACGGCTGGATGTCGAACACCTGCACCATGACTCCAATGACGAGGCCGATGACCGAGCCGCTCAGCACCATGACCGGGATCACGACGTACGCCGGCCAGCCGGTGTGCAGCAGCTGCGCGCCCAGGATGCCGCTGAAGGCGACGACCGCGCCGACCGACAGGTCGATGCCTCCCGTGATGATGACGAAGGTCATGCCGACGGCGAGGACGATCAGGTACGCGTTGTCGAGGAGCAGCGACGAGATCAGCCGCGGGGTGATGAAGTTGCCGAACAGCACCTCCCCGGCGATGAACATGACGATGAGGATGCCGGCCGTGGCGAGCACGGGCAGCCAGGCCACCAGGCGGACCCGCCAGCGGTGGCGGGCGTCGTAGGTGCGCGCCGCGGGGCGGCCGGTGCTGCGCGGGGTCTCGATGCTGGTCGTCATTGGGCCACCGGGACTCTCTCCGCTCCGACGCGGGCGACGGCGCGGGCTTTGCGGCGGGCGGCGAGGTACTCGCGCACGCGACGGGACTGGATGAGGCAGACGGCGATCACGACGATCGCCTTGAACAGCGGCGTCACCGCGGGCGGGACGCCCAGGAAGGTGATCGTGGAGGTCAGCGTCTGGATGATGTACACGCCGACCACCGTGCCGGAGAGGAGGAACTTGCCCCCGGCCAGCGACGTGCCGCCGATGACGACCGCGAGGATCGCATCCACCTCCATGTTGAGGCCGGCGTTGTTGGCGTCCGCGGCCATGATGTTGGAGCTGTAGAGGATGCCCGCGATGCCGGCCAGGAACCCGCTCACGCCGTACACCGCCCAGATGATGCCACGACTGCGGACGCCGGCGAGGCGGCTGGCCTGCGGGTTGATGCCGACCGACTCGAGCAGCACGCCGAGTGCGGTGCGGCGGACGGTCACGCTGACGAGGACGATCGCCGCGGCGGCGACGTAGAACGCGAACGGCAGGCCGAAGACGTACCCGGACGCGAAGAAGGCGTACGGCGCGCTCGTGATCGTCGTGATCTGACCCTGGGTGATCAGCATCGCGATGCCACGGCCGGCGAGCATGAGCACGAGCGTCGCGATGATCGGCTGGATGCCGAGCCCCGCGACGAGGAAGCCGTTCCAGAGCCCGCAGAGCAGGCTGATGCCGACGGCGGCGAGCACCGCGACCGCGACGACGCCCGCCGAGTTCGGGTCGGACGCTCCGGCGATGATGCTCAGCGCGACCGCGCCGGAGATGGCGATGATGGCCCCGACCGAGAGGTCGATGCCCCGGGTGGCGATCACCAGCGTCATCCCGAGCGCGACGAGCATGAGCGGCGCGCTGTTGCGGAGGATGTCGATCAGCGACCCGTACAGCTGGCCGTCGTTGACGGTGACGCTGAGGAAGCTCGGACGGGAGATCGTGTTGATCGCGATGAGCACGACGAGGGCGGCGACCGGCCAGAACAGCCGGTGGTGGACGATGCGGGCGATCATGCGGGAGCCGGTCCGCTCGCGATGAGGGTGACGATGTCGTCCACGTCGATGCCTTCCTGATTCTCGATCTCGGCGATCGTTTCCCGGTCGCGGAGCACGTAGATGCGCTGCGACAGGCGGGCGACCTCTTCGAGCTCCGACGAGATGAATAGCACGGCCATGCCGTCGGCCGCGAGCTTGGTGACGAGTTTCTGGATGTCGGCCTTCGCTCCCACGTCGATGCCGCGGGTCGGCTCGTCCAGGATCAGCACCTCCGGCTGGGTCGCCAGCCACCGGGCGAGCAGCACCTTCTGCTGGTTGCCGCCGGAGAGGTTGCGGATCAGCGCGTTGGGATTCGCAGGCCGGATGTCGAGCGCTTCGATGTACTCGCCGACCAGGGCGTCCTGCTGCGGGCGCGGGAGGGGCTTCGCCCAGCCGCGCTTGGCCTGCACGCCGAGCACGATGTTCTCGCGCACGGTGAGGTCGCCGATGATCCCCTCGCTCCGCCGGTCCTCCGACGAGAACGCCAGCCGGTGGTCGACCGCCGCGCGCGGGGTGGTGATGTGCACCGAGCGGCCGTTCACCCAGCTGGAGCCGCTGTCGGGCCGGTCGGCGCCGTACAGGATCCGGGCGAGCTCGGTGCGACCGGATCCGAGGAGCCCGGCGAGGCCGACGACCTCACCCTCGTAGAGCTCGAGGTCGAACGGCTTGATCTGGCCGCGCTTGCCGAGGCCGAGCACTTTGAGGACGGGCGTGCCCGAGCGCTCGACGGTCGCGTCGGCGGTGCGGTGCTCCAGCATCTCGAGTTCTGTGAGCTGGCGGCCCAGCATCTTCCCGATGAGCTGGTCGCGCGGCAGGTCGCCGACCGGGTACTCGCCGACGAGTCGTCCGTTGCGGAGCACCGTGAGGCGGTCGGAGATCTCGTACACCTGGTCGAGGAAGTGGGAGACGAAGAGGATGGCGACCCCGCGGTCCCGCAACTGCCGTATGACCGCGAACAGCCGCTCGACCTCCGACGCGTCCAGGCTGGAGGTCGGTTCGTCGAGGATCAGCACGGAGCTGTCGATGACGGTGGCGCGGCAGATCGCGATCAGCTGCTGCACCGCGATCGACTGCGACGACAACGGCGAGCGCGGGTCGACGTCGAGGTTCAGTGCGGCGAGGTGCTCCTCGGCCCGACGGTGCGTGGCCTTCCAGTCGATGCCGAGCGCACCGCGCACCTCGTTGCCGAGCATGACGTTCTCGCCGACGGTGAGGTTGGTGCAGAGGTTGACCTCCTGGTACACCGTCGCGATACCGGCGGCCTGTGCATCCGCGGTCCCGCCGAACCGGACGGGCCGTCCGGAGACGGCGATGGTTCCCGCGTCGGGCGTGTAGACCCCGGTCAGCGCCTTGATCAGCGTGGACTTGCCCGCGCCGTTCTCCCCCATCAGCGAGTGCACCTCGCCGGGGAAGAGCCGGAAGTCGACGTCCTCCAGAGCTTTCACACCGGGGAACTCGATCCCGATGCCGCGCATCTCGACGACGGCGGTCTGCTCGTCAGTCATTTCGACCCTCCTGGTCGTGGAGACGGGACGGGGTGGCCGCGACAGCGCCGCGGCCACCCCTGCCCGGATCAGTAGGGACGGGTCGGGAGCGCCTTCTTGGCCGCTTCCTGGTCGAACGCCTCATCCTTGGCCAGGTAGAGCTTGTCCACCTTCTTGCCGGCGACCGCCGCCTTCACGACCTCGGACACCTTGTCGCCGAGGAGCGGGTTGCACTCGACCACGTAGTTGAACTGCCCGTCGGCGAGGGCGGTGAGGCCGTCCTTCGTCCCGTCGATCGTGACGATTTGGATGTCCTTGCCCGGAGTCAGGCCCGCCGCCTTGATCGCGTCGAGGGCGCCGAGGCCCATGTCGTCGTTCTGGGCGAACAGCACGTTGATGCTCTTGCCGTACTTCTGCAGGAAGCCCTCCATGACCGTCTTGCCCTCGGAGCGGGTGAAGTTGCCCGTCTGCGAGTCGAGGACCTTCACGTCGCTCCCCTTGAGCGCCTTGTTGAAGCCGGTGGTGCGGTCGTTCGCCGCGGCCGATCCGGTGGTCCCCTCGAGCACCACCAGGTTGGCCGCCTTGCCCTTGAAGTTGTCGGCCACCCACTTTCCGGCGGTCTCGCCCTCCTTCTCGAAGTCGTCGCCGACGCGCGAGGTGTAGAGGCTCGGGTCGGAGTCGACGGACCGGTCTTCGAGGATGACCGGGATGTCGGCGTCCTTGGCCTCCTTCAGCACGTCGTCCCAGCCGGTCTCGACCACCGGGGCGAAGACGATCGCGTCGACGCCCTGCGTGATGAAGCTGCGGATCGCGGAGATCTGGTTCTCCTGCTTCTGCTGAGCGTCGGAGAAGGTCAGCTTGTAGCCGTTGCTGGAGCTGAACGCCTCCTTCATCGACTTCGTGTTCGCGGTGCGCCATCCGCTCTCCGCCCCGACCTGCGAGAAGCCGACCTTGAGCACCTTGTCGCCGGAGCCGGCCGAGCCGCCCGCGGCTCCGCTCGAGCAAGCCGACAGGGCGAGAGCCGCGCCCGCCGCAACGGCGAGAGCTGTGATCAGACGTCGTTTCATGGTTCCCAAACCTCCTTGTTCAGGGAGGCATCGCTGCCTCTTCTGTGTGAATGCGACCGACCCTCGGTGAGGTCGATGTGATGATGTTAGCCTTCACAATTTCGCTGCGCAACTGTCATTTTCTCGCGTGATTACAGGCGAGAGGCCGGGTGTTCCGCCTCACATGGAGGCTCGCAGAGCGGCGAACCCATCGCGCACTGCGGCGACGAGCTGCCGCACGGCGGCCGAGGGCCGGCGCCGCGCATCCTCGGGGGACGACGTCGCCACCAGGATCGAGCGCACGAACGACGGGTCGTCGATAGGCCGCAGGACGATGCCGGGGTGCTCGGCGGTCGTCGCCAGACGCGGGATCACCCCGACCACCATCCGTGCGGCGGTCATGCCGAGGAGGACCTGGAAGTCGTCGGACCGGATGGCGACGTCGAGGGTGTGCCCCTCCGCCGCGAACGCATCCGCGACCACCCGGTCGATCGCGTCGTCGGCGGAGGTGGCGAAGAGCCAGCGCTCGTCACGGAGCGAGAGCAGGCCGGCGCGATCGATCGCCGGGCGCGACGCGAGCGGGTGGCCGGCGGGCAGTGCCAGCATCAGCGGATCGCGATGCACCTCCAGAGCCGTGACAGCCGGGCTGAACGGCAGCTCGTAGCCGGGCACCGTGTAGACGAGCGCGGCGTCCAGCGCGCCGCGGTTGATGCGGTCGACGAGCGCGGGGACCTCCTCCACCGTGGCGTCGATCTGGATCCCGAGATCGCCGACGGAGGCCGCGACGAACGGCAGGATGCTCGCCGCCGCGGTCGCGAAGGTCCCGAACCGCAGCAGCACGCGCCCGAGCGCGCCGAACTCGCGCGCGTCCCCGATGGCCCGCTCACTGAGGGTCAGGATCTGCTGCGCGCGCTCGAGGAGGAGCATGCCGACCGGAGTCAGTGTGCTGCCCCGCGGCGAGCGCGCGAGCACAGGCGAGCCGACCAGCCGTTCGAGGTTCTTGAGGTGGTAGTCGACCGTCGGCTGCCCCCAGCCCAGCCGGCGGGCGGCCGCCGTGACCGAACCTTCGGCATGGACCGCCCGGAGCGCCTCGAACTGACGCAGATCCGCCATCGGATTTCCTGTCTTGTACACGCGTGATCGGGAATCGAGCCACATACAGTCTATGTGGGCAGGGCGGACTTCGGGGGTTCTCGTCGTCGCGCGGCGCCCTCACCATGGAGGAATGGCCTCCACACCCTCCTCCGCGGTCGATCGCGTGCGCACACCGCCCGCCGCGGACCTCCGCCAGTGGGAAACGCCGTACGCGGACGCGCTGGAGCGCCACGCCGCCCGCGCGCCCCTGGCGCTGATGGTCCCCGGCCACGGCGGCGACGGGCTCGGCCTCAGCGCCCGGCTCGCGGACTTCCTCGGCCCGCGTCCGCTGCAACTCGACATCCCGATGCTGGTGGACGACGTCGACCTGGGCGACGGCTCGCCGCTGAGCCGGTCCCTCGAGCTCGCGGCGGACGCGTGGGGCGCCCGTCGCACCTGGTTCCTGACGGGTGGTGCCTCGCAGGCCAACCGGATCGCCGCGCTCGCGGTGCGCGGGCTGGGCGAGAACATCCTCACGCAACGCAGCGCGCACTCCAGCTTCAGCGACGGAGTGCTCTCCGCCGGCCTGGCCCCCTCGTTCGTCATGCCGTCCTTGGACCCTGTGCACGGGGTCGCGCACGGCGTCTCGCCTGCCTCCCTCGACGAGGCGCTGACGGCTGCGGCGCGTGCCGGGCATCCGGCCGACGCGGTGTACCTCGTCTCGCCCAGCTATTTCGGTGCCGTCGCCGATGTGGCGGGACTGTCCCGGGTCGCCCACGCGCACGGCGCTCCGCTGATCGTCGACGGCGCCTGGGGACCGCATTTCGGCTTCCACCCCGGCCTTCCCGAGTCGCCCGCACGGCTCGGCGCGGATCTGGTCGTCTCGAGCACGCACAAGCTGGGCGGCTCGCTCACGCAGTCGGCCATGCTGCACCTCGGCGACGGCCCGTTCGCCGACGCGCTGGAGCCGCTCGTCGAGCGGGCCGTCTCGATCACGGCCTCGACCTCCACGTCGGCACTGCTGCTGGCCTCGCTCGACATCGCGCGGCACTCCCTCGCCACCGGCGCCGAGCTCATCGGCCGGTCGATCGCGGCCGCCGACGCGTTCCGCGCAGCGCTGCGCGCCGACCCGTGTTTCGGCGTGCTCAGCGACGGCTTCGGTGCGTTCGACGACATCACGGCCGTCGACCCGTTGCGCGTCCCGATCGACGTGTCGGGCACCGGCGTCAGCGGCCACTGGCTGCGGCAGCGCCTCATCGACGCCGACGGGATCTTCTTCGAGATGTCGACCGCGACCACCCTCGTCGCCCTCATCGGTGCGGGCAAGGCACCGGAGCTCGCCCGGGCGCACGGGGCGCTGGTCGCGGCAGTGGACTCGGCGGAGGCCGCTGCCGAACGATCGGGCGCCGGCGCCCATGCGTTCCCCGCGCTTCCGGAGCCCGGACCCCTGCGCATGCCGCCCCGCGACGCGTTCTTCGCCGGCACCGAGCTCGTGCCCGCGGCGGACGCGATCGGGCGCATCTCCGCCGACACCCTCGCCGCCTATCCACCCGGCATCCCGAATCTCATCCCGGGCGAGGAGGTCACGGCGCAGACCGTGGCCTTCCTCCAGGCGGTCGCCGCCTCACCATCCGGTCATGTGCGCGGCGCCGCCGACCCCGCGGTCGATCACATCCGGGTGACCCGGCTTCACTGACATAACCCCCACCAATCAAAGGAGACTGGTATGCCCACCATCGCCCAGCAGCTGCTGCGCAGAAAACCGACGACGCCTCCCGCGGCGGGTGAGGCCCAGCTGAAGCGCAGCATCGGCCTCTTCTCGCTGACCATGATCGGCGTCGGCGGGACGCTCGGAACGGGGATCTTCTTCATCCTGTCCCAGGCGGTCCCGGTCGCCGGCCCCGCCGTCATCTGGTCGTTCGTCATCGGCGGAGTCGTCGCAGGGCTCACCGCGCTCTGCTACGCCGAGATGGCGGGCGCCGTCCCGGTCTCCGGTTCGACCTACTCGTACGCGTACGCGACGCTGGGCGAAGGCACGGCCATGGCGGTCGGCGCCTGCCTGCTGCTGGAGTACGGCGTCTCCACCGCCGCGGTCGCCGTCGGCTGGTCGCAGTACGTCAACCAGCTCCTCCAGAACCTGGTCGGCTGGCAGCTCCCGGTGCAGCTCTCGCAGGCACCCGAGCAGGGCGGCATCGTCAACGTGCCCGCGGTGATCGTCATCGTGCTTTGCTCCCTGCTCCTGCTGCGCGGAGCGCGCGAGTCCACGACCGTCAACAGCATCATGGTGGTCATCAAGATCGCCGTCGTGGTGTTCTTCTGCGCGGTCGCCTTCACGGGCTGGAACGCCGACCACTTCCACGACTTCGCCCCCGCGGGATTCGCGGGCATCGTCGGCGGCGCCGGCATCATCTTCTTCTCGTTCGTCGGTCTCGACGCCGTGTCGACGGCCGGTGAGGAGGCGAAGAACCCGAAGCGCAACCTGCCGCTCGCCATCATCTTCGCGCTGGTGATCATCATCGTGCTCTACGTCGGCACGAGCCTCGCCGCCCTCGGCGCGCAGGCGCCTGAGAAGTTCGCGAACCAGGATGCGGGACTCGCCGCCATCCTGCAGAACATCATCGGCTCCAGCTGGCCCGGGACCATCGTCGCGATCGGCGCCATCATCTCGATCTTCTCGGTCACGCTCGTCGTGCTGTACGGGCAGACGCGCATCCTGTTCGCCATGTCGCGGGACGGGATGATCCCGCCGGTCTTCGCGAAGGTGAACCCGCGGACCATGACCCCGGTGCAGAACACCGTCATCGTGATGATCGCCACGGGCATCCTCGCGGCCGTCGTCCCGATCGACTTCCTCGCCGAGATGACGAGCATCGGCACCCTCGTCGCCTTCCTCGTCGTGTCGCTCGGCGTCATCATCCTGCGGGTGCGGGAGCCGGAGCTGGAGCGCGGCTTCCGGCTGCCGTTCGGCTGGACGATCCCCATCCTGTCGATCGCCGGGTGCATCGCGATCATCACCCAGCTGCGCGTGATCACGATCGTGGTGTTCCTCATCTGGACGGCAGTCTTCCTCGTCTTCTACTGGTTCTACGGCCGGAAGCACTCGGCGCTGCAGGCCGGCCCGCCTGCCGCAGACTCGGAGGCCCCGTACACGAGCAGCTTCGGCCAGCCCAGCCGGAGCGAGATCCGCGAGGCGGCCGAGCGCAGGAAGGCGGACCGGAGATGAGCATCCTCGTCGGGGTCGACCCCGCGCACCGCTCCGCATCGGCGCTGCACCTGGCCGCGATGCTCGCCCGCTCGGCGGGCACGGACCTCGTCGTCGCCGTCGTGCACCCGCCTGCCTGGCCGACGACGGCCGGAGGAGCGGATGCGGAGTGGCGCGGCTACACCGCGGACAACGCGAACACCGCTCTGGACCACGCCGCAGCCGTGCTCGGCGGTGACATCCCCGCCGAGTACCTCCTGCACGAGGCGCCGTCGGCGCGGCGCGGGCTGGTCGAGCTCGCCGAGCGGCGCGAAGCGTCCCTGATCGTGGTCGGGTCGGGAGCGGGCGGGCAGCCGGGGCGCATCGCGCTCGGCTCCGAGAGCGACGCGCTTCTGCACGCCTCGCCGGTTCCCGTCGCCATCGCCCCGCGCGGGTACCGGACCGGCGAGGGCGCACGCGTGGGCCGGGTGACCGCCGCCTACCGGGGCACCGGCGCCTCCGCGGGCCTCGTGCTCGGCGCGGCGCGGGTGGCCGCGACGATGGGCGCGGAGCTGCGCGTCGCCTCCTTCGCCGTCGTGCCGCGCGACTCCGGGACGTCGGGCGCCGGCCTCGACGCCGAGCTGCCCATCGCGGACACCTGGGCGGCCGACATCGAACGGCACGCGGCCGCGGTCGTGCGCCAGGTCACGGAGCTGCAGGACGCCCCCACCGTCTCCGGGATCGCCGTCGGGATGGGCGAGACGTGGGAGTCCGCCATCGCGGACATCGGCTGGGAGCCCGGGGAGGTGCTGGTGGTCGGCTCGAGCACGCTCGGCGCGATCGCCCGCGTGTTCCTCGGCTCGCACGCCGCCAAGATCGTCCGTCACTCCCCCGTGCCGGTCGTCGTCGTCCCGCACGAAAGGGCCTAGCCATGCCACATCCCCTTCTCGACCTGTTCCCGGACGGAGCAACCGTGGACCCGGACGGCACCCTCGTGATCGCCGGGTGCCGGGTCGACGACCTCGCGCGGGAGTTCGGCACGCCCGCCATCGTCGTCGACGAGGGCGCGCTGCGCGCACGGGCACGCGAGTACCGCACCGCGCTCACGTCACGCCGGCCGAACGCGCGCGTCGTCTTCGCGTCGAAGGCGTTCCCGGCCACCGCCGTGCAGCGGGTCATGGTGGAGGAGGGGCTCGGCCTCGATGTCGCCGGCGGCGGCGAGATCCTCAGCGCCCTGCGCGCGGGAGTCGATCCTGCGCTCGTCGTGATGCACGGGAACGCCAAGACCACGGAGGAGCTGCGGATCGCGGTCGAGGCACGGATCGGCCTCGTCGTCGTCGACAACGAGGACGATGTCGACCGGCTGGAGCAACTGGTCGCGCCGGGGAGCACGCAGGGCGTCCTCGTCCGGGTCGTCCCCGGGGTGGCCTCCTCGACGCATCCGCACGTGCAGACCGGGCAGGTCGGTTCCAAGTTCGGGCTGACGCCCGCGGCCGCGCGCCGCGTCATCGCCCGGATCGAGGCCAGCCCTCTTCTCGCGCTGCGCGGGGTGCACGCCCATGTCGGCTCGCAGATCATGGATGCGGCGGAGCTCGCCGCATCCGTCGCACCGCTCGCCGCGCTGGGCGCCTTCCCGGTCTACGACCTCGGCGGAGGCCTCGGCGCGCGGTACACGTCCGCCGATCAGCCCGCGACCGTCGACGAGTACGTCGACGCGCTGCTGGCGGCGGCCGACGAACACCTGCCTGCGGAGGCGGAGATCATCATCGAGCCCGGCCGCAGCATGGTGAACGGCTCGGCGTTCACCCTTTACACCGTCACCACCGTCAAACGGGACGCGCGGAACTTCGTCGCCGTCGACGGCGGCATGGGCGACAACCTGGAGGCCGCCCTCTTCCAGCAGCGCTACGAAGCCGTCCTCGCCGGCCGCCTGCGCGAGGAGGACGCGGAGGATGTCGTGGTCGTCGGCCGCCACTGCGAGTCCGGGGACGTGCTCATCGACCCGCTCCGGCTGCCGGCCGCCCGGGTCGGCGACCTCCTCGCGGTTCCGGCCACGGGCGCGTACACGCACACCATGGCGAACAACTACAACGGCTACCGCCGGCCGCCTGTGGTGTTCGCACGCGACGGCGGGGCGAGGGCGGTCATCCGACGGGAGACGTGGGAGGACCTGTTCGACCGCGACGTGTGAGGCTCAGAAGGCGGATGTGGACCGCATCGATGACGCAGACGGCTGCGTTCATCGCGACCATCGGCCACACTCCCAGGGCGGCGTTGAAGCCGACGAGCAGCACCGACGCGGCGAGGTTCAGCCAGCGCAGGACCAGCATTCTGCTCTGAAGGAGGGACACGACCAGGAGAACGGACCCCGCCCAGCCGACCGCCTGGAGCCAGATCATCGGCGCCCCGCCGAGGCACCGAGGGCGTTCATGATCGCCGGAAGGCACGGCGCCGTCTCCATGACGACCGAAGTCGACGGCCGGCGCTCACCGCGGGCCGCCTCGCCTCTCCGCACGAGCGACGTGCGCCCCCGATCCGGCCCGCGGCTGGTGTCGACCGTGATCGAGCCCTTCACGGCGCGTGTGATCGGAAGGGCTCCGACCGCGATCGCCGCCGCGAGGGGATCGTGGAGGGCGGCACTCCGGGTTCCGAAGACGCCCTCGTAGAAGTCCAGATATACCTCGAACGCCCGGGCGACCGCACCCAGCAGGGCATTGCCGTCCGCCGCCAGCGCAGCCACGTCCCGCTCGGTGATGACGTGGTTCATGGTCACGTCCAACGGGACGAGCACGACCTCCCACGGCGCTCCGAAGACGATCGACGCCGCCTCCGGGTCGTTCCAGATGTTCGCCTCCGCCACCGTTGTGACGTTCCCAGGCACGTCGACGGCTCCACCCATCACCGTTACCCGTTCGATCCGCTGGGGAAGCGTCGGGTCGGTCAGGAGCGCCTCCGCGAGGTTCGTCAGCGGCCCGATCGCCAGGACGGCGAGCCGGCCGGCGCGGGCGTGCGACAGCTCGATGAGCAACTCGGCGGCCGTGGAGGCGATCGGCGCTGTCTGCGACGGCGGCACCCGCAGCGGACCCAGGCCCTCCTCCCCGTGCACGTGGGCGGCCCCGCCTCCGAAGGCTCCCGCCAGCGGGTCGTTCCGGCCCACGGCCACCGGGATTTCAGGACGGCCCGCGAGCTCCAGCAGGTGGAGCGTGTTCCTCGCGGCGGTCGCCGCCGAGACGTTGCCGCTCACGGTGCCGATGCCGGCCAGCTCCGCACCGGTGCGAAGCAGGAGGGCGAGCGCGAGAGCGTCGTCGATTCCGGTGTCGCAGTCGAGGTAGAGCGGCCCGGTCATGCTGACGCCCGGTAGTGGCCGAGCGGTCGCAGCGCCGGCTGTGAGGCCCTGTCCGCAACGGCGGCGGCGCCCACTGCGGACGCCGTCGCGAGCGCGCTCCGCGGGTCATCGCCTGCGGCGAGCGCGAGGGCCACCGCAGCGCAGTACGCGTCTCCTGCGCCGACGGAGTTCACGGCGGAGACCTCCACGGCCGGCACGGTGAACCGGTGCTCGCCCCTCTCGTAGAGGGCGGACCCCCGGCTGCCGTAGGTCACGACCAGTCGCCGGGCCTCGGCGAGCGTCGGGATGGACGCGTGCTCGTGCTCGTTCACGACGATCAGGTCCGCCCGGCGGATCAGCCGCTCGGGGAGGTCCCGCGCCGGGGATGCGTTGAGCACGGTGAAGGCGTCGGTCGCGAGGAAGGCCGCTTCGACCACCTCGAGCGGGATCTCGAGTTGTGCGATGAGCACTTCGAAGCCGAGGTCGGCCGGCTGCGTGACCTCGGCGTTGGCCCCGGGCACGACGACGATCTGGTTCTCGCCCGACCGGTCGGTCGTGATGAGCGCGACCCCGGTCGGGGCGGCGACCCGGCTGATGTCCTCGGTGCGCACGCCCGCCGCCCGCAGGGCGTCGAGCGCAATCCGGGCGACGGAGTCCGAACCCACAGCGCCGAACATCGTGACGTCCGCCCCTAGGCGCGCTGCCGCGCACGCCTGGTTGGCGCCCTTGCCTCCGGCCTCCCGCCGGAACGCCTCCGCCGTCACCGTCTCACCGGGCGCCGGCAGACGATCGGTGGCGGCGACGAGGTCGACGTTGATGCTGCCCAGTACTGCTACGCGCATGCACTCAGCCTTCCAGCACCCGGGCGCGGGCGGCCGCCGACACCACCGCCCGGACGATCTCGTCGCCGACGGCGCGTGCGTCCGCGTCGATGGCGACCCGGACCCATCCCTCCGGATCGCTCCGGAACGCGCTCCGCCCTGCTCCGTCGCCGTCGGCCTGAATGCGGACGGTCCCCGGTCGGCTGAACGTGAAGAGGTCCGGGCGCGTGAGCGTCAGCACCGTCACCGGGTCGTGCGGCACGTTCCACTCGGTGTCCCAGTACTCCCACCACTGGGCGATGTCGGCGTACAGGGCAGCGCCGGCGGGCCCCGCCTCGGCGATTCGCGCCACAGCGTCGCCGCGGATCTCGATCCGGCGAGTCACCTCCAGGCCCGTCACGACGGTCGGTATGCGGGCATCGAAGACGAGCTGGGCCGCCGTGGTGTCCGAGCGGAAGTTGTGCTCGGGCTCATCTCCGGCGAACGCACCGCCCATGATCCAGAGGCCCCGGACCGCGCTCGCGAAGCGCGGTTCCGCTTCGATCGCTCCCGCGAGGTTGGTCAGCGGACCGATCGCCACGATGTCGATCTCGCCCGGGTTCTCGAGCACCCGGCGCAGGAGGAAGTCCACGGCAGCCTCGTCCGAGACCGCCTCGCGGTCGAGGTCGGCGTGAAGGGTGCCTTCGTGGCCGGCCCACCAGACGTCCCGGCCTGAGAGGGGGTCTCCTCGCCGGGGTGCGCGAGGAGGTCCACCCCGGCGAGCCCCGCATAGCGCCGCACGATGCGGGCCCGAAGAGAGCTGTCGCCGTAGACGGTGGTGACGCCGTCGAGCGTGAGCGAGGGGGTGCCGAGGATCTGAACGAGAGCGAGCGCGTCGTCGACGTCCGATCCGATGTCGGTGTCGAGGATGATGCGGTGCGTGGGCATGTGTGTTCCTTGGTGTCGAAAGACGGGGGCCGGTCAGGGCGGCGGTCTACTTGAGGCCGCTCGTGCTCACGGATTGGATGAAGTAGCGCTGGCAGCCGACGATGATGGCGAGCGGGATGACGGTCAGCACGATCGACGCGGCGAACATGACGCCGTAGTCCACGCTGAACTGCCCCTGCAGGTTCGCCAGGGCGATCGGTCCGAGGATGTGCGCATCGTCGGTGCCCATCAGCAGCGGCCACACGTAGGCCTGCCACTGGAAGAGGAAGAGCATCAGCCCGGCGCCGATCAGCGCCGGCCGCGACAGCGGAACGTAGATGCGGCGGAAGATGCCCCACCAGCCGAGACCGTCGAGCCGACCGGCCTCCACCAGCTCGCCGGGGATCGCGAGGAAGAACGTGCGCAGGAGGAAGATCGCCATCCCGTTGCCGATTCCGGGGAGGATCAGGCCCGTGAACGTGTTCTGGAGGTTCCCGTCGCGGAACAGGCCGGCCAGCGGGATGGAGATCGCGTCGAACGGGATGAGGAAGCTCAGGATGACGATGGAGAACAGTGCCCCCCGCCCGCGGAAGGGGATGGCCGACAGCCCGAACGCGGCCATCGCGCAGATCACCAGCCCGACGACGACGGTGGTCACGCTGACGAAGAGGGAGTTGGCGATGGCGCGCCCCAGGTCGCTGTGCAGTAGCGCGAGGTAGTTGTCCACCGTCGGGGTCAGCGTGAAGAACGTCTGCCACTGAAGCGGGTTCAGGTAGCTGAAGGTCTCGGCGCCGGGCCGCAGCGAGTTGACGAAGGTCCACCACAGCGGCAGCAGGAACAGCAGACCCACGACGGCGGCGGCCACGCTGAGGCCGAGGTAGCCGAGCGTGCGCCGGCTCCGGGAGCGGAGCGGACGCGGAGCGGTGGTGGAGGTCACGATTCGTCGCTCCTCAGAAGCCGGAACTGCAGCGCCACGATCGCGACCGTGAGCAGGACGAGGATGATGACCTCGGCCTGCGCTTTGTTGAGGTCGCCCAGCGTGTACGCGCGGTTGTAGATGTCGTACATGAGGAGGTTCGTCGCGCCCTGCGGTCCGCCCTTGGTGAGGATCTGGACCGGGGCGAAGACGAGCAGGTTGGAGACCGTGTCGGCGACCAGGACGAAGGCAAGGGGCCGCCGCAGGAGCGGGAAGGTGATGCTCCAGAGCTGTCGCCAGCCGGACGCCCCGTCGAGGGACGCCGCCTCATAGTAGGAGGCGGGGATGTCGTTGAGCCCCGCGATGAGGAACAGCATCCAGTAGCCGACGCCGATCCACGAGAGCAGCACGATGATGCACCAGAGCGCCTGCTGCGGCGAGGTCAGGAACGGCTGGGGCGGGATGCCGACCAGCGACAGGAACGAGTTGGCGAGCCCGTCCGGGCGGTAGATGACGCTCCAGATGACGGCCGAGACCGCGGGCGGCACGGCGATCGGGAGGATGACGAGCGACCGCCAGAGCCGCGAGCCCGCCGACCGCTTGGTGTAGAGCACCGCCAGCACGAGGGCGACACCCACCTGGAGCGGATTGACGACCACCGTGAACAGGAGCGTCACGCCGAGCGACCCCAGGAAGTCCCGGCTGGAGAAGAGCTCCGCGTAGTTGCCGAGGCCGACGAACACGCTGCCGCCCTGCAGCAGGCTCTTGTGGAAGAACGACTCCCACAGCGCGTCGATGGCGGGCACGAGCCGGAGCACGACGAGGGCGAGCAGGGCCGGAGCGAGGAAGGCGAGGGCGACCAGAGCCGGCCGCTGCGTGCGCCTCCGGCGGTGCGGCTGGGTTATCGCCGCCCCGGAACCCGTGCTGCGGGTTCCGGGGCGGACGGCGCTGGTGGTCATTTCAGCTGGCTCCACGCGTCCTTGAGCTGCTGGGTCGCCTGGGCGAGACGGGACCGGACGTCGGCGCCGTTGCGGATGTCCGCGAACGCCTTGTCCATCACCGACTCGAACTGCACGTAACCGACCGAGACCGGACGGGCGAGCGCCGTGTGAGAGACCTCGTAGGTCACCAGCTTCTCGACACCGGCGCTGTGCGCGCCGCCGAGAGCCTCCAGGCCGGGCAGGTACTTCTTCTCGGCCGCCGTCACGGAGGGGATGATCGTGGTGTTCTTCGCGGTGAGCAGGTTGCCTTCGGGGTCGAGCGCCGCGTACTCCAGGAACTCCTTGGCCAGCTGCTTGTTCTTGGAGGCCGGGTTGATACCCCACGACCAGGAGCCGGTCGGCGTCACCTGCTTGCCGCCTTCGAAGTACGGCATGGGAGCCACACCCCAGTCGAATTTCGCGTTCTGGGCGAAGTTGCCGACGTCCCACGGGCCGCCAACGAAGAATGCGAGGTCGCCGTTCGCGAAGACGGGGGACGTCTGGAACCCGCCGACGCCGCGCGGTGACAGCCCGCTCGCGAAGCTGTCCGCGTACCACTGCATGGCCTTCTGCCAGCCGGCCGTCTCCACCGCCGGGGTCAGCATCTGCTTGCCGGTGATGCCGGAGCCTCCCCGAGCGACTCGACGAGCGGCTGCAACTGGTAGTAGGCCTCGACCTGCTCGAGCAGGAGGCCGTTCTTGACGCCTGCCGCCTGCGCCTTGCGCGCGGCGTCCTGGGTCTGCTCCCAGGTCCAGCGCTCCGCCGGATCGGCGCTGGGCGGGGTGACGCCCGCCTTGGCCAAAGCGTCCTTGTTGTAGAACATCAGCTGCGTCGAGTTCCACACCGACAGCGCCCACATCTTGCCGTCGTACACGTTGATCTTGTACTGGCCCTCCGACGTGGCGGTCTTCTCTCGGTTCCTGAGGTCGGAGAGATCCTCGAGGAATCCCTGCGCAGCGAGTTGCGGGATGTTGGGCTGGTCGACGGTGTAGACGTCGATCGTGCTGTCTTTGGCGGCGAGCCGCTGCTGGAGTGTGCTGCTCAGCTGGTCGAACGGGACCTGCGTGTACTTCACCGTGTCGCCGGGGTGCGCCTTCTCGAAGCCTTCGATGACCGGCGCGAAGGTCTTGGGGTCTTCCGGACCCAGCAGGTTGACGGTTCCCGTCGTCGGGGACGACGGGGATCCGGCGGCTGAACAGCCGCTCATGAGCAACGCCGACGCCGCCAGACCGGCCGCGACGACGAGGGAGGAACGCTTCATCGGGTTGTCCTTCTCTCGAATCTAAGCGGATAGAGCTAACCGCTTAGATGACGGTAGATCACCTCGTGCGGTCTTCGCAAGACCTTGGCTATGATTTCTCTAATCGATTAGAACCAAGGGGGATGCGTGGCAACTGGACGAGACGTCGCCGAACGGGCCGGCACATCCACCGCGGTGGTCAGCTACGTCTTCAACAACGGACCCCGGAACGTCTCCCCGGCGACGCGGGAGCGCGTGCTCCGAGCGGCCGCCGAGCTGAACTACCGGCCGAACGCCCTCGCCCGGGCGCTGAGCGCGGGAAAGACGCTCTCCGTCGGACTGGTCGTCCCCGATATCGCGAACCCGTACTTCGGCGAGCTGGCCCGCGAACTCGAACAGGCGGCCACCGCCCGGGGCCGCCTCCTCCTCATCGCGGATTCCGCCGGCAGCGAGGAACGCGAGCTGCAGCAGCTCAGCTCGTTCATCGAGCGCCGCGTCGATGGCATCGTGCTGGTCTCGGTGTCCGACGACCCGCAGCTGGACGGCGTGGCGGAGGCGAACATCCCCATCGTCGCCCTCCATCCGCTCGACCTGGATCAGCCCTCGTCGTCCCTCACCATCGACTACGACCATGCAGCCGAGGAGGCGACGCGGCACCTCGTCGACCACGGATACGCGTCAATCGGCCTGCTGAACGGGCCGACCGACTCCGCGGGCGCCCGGCAGCACGCCGCCGGGTTCACCCGGGCGATCCTCCGCTCCCCGGGGGTGGAGTCGGAGGCGCGCCGGGCGCAGACCTCGCGGGCGGATGCCGCCCGGGTCGCCCTCGAGTGGCTGGCAGAGGCGGGGCGCCCCCGTGCTGTCTATGCGGCCACAGACGAGCAGGCGTTCGGCGTGCTGTACGCCGCCGCCGAGCTGGGACTCCGCGTCCCCGAGGACGTCGCCGTGGTCGGCTTCGACGGCACGATCCACTCGGAGTACGCGGTCCCTCCACTGTCCACGGTCCGCCAGCCGATCCGGGAGCTCGCGTCCCGCGCCATCGAGGTGCTGATCGAGCCGGCGCATTCGCCGGTCCACGAGACGCTACCCCACCGCTTCCTCGCCCGCAGATCATGCGGGTGCCATGCAGAGCGGACCGAGGAGTAGGCGCCTTCGCCAGGCGCGCACACCGCCTGACGTCACCCGATGCCGGGGGTCGGCCGGAAGGCGTTCGCCGTCATGTCCAGGACCGTCTGCGCGGCGGTCCCGGAGTCGAGGACGGTGTTCGCCGTCGAGGCCGGCTCCACGAGCACCGTCACGACGTCGAGGGTATGCGTCGCGGCTGTGGCGAGCAGCGCATCCACCTGAGCGTCGAACGCGGACTCCCCGGACGAGGCCCGCACATCCAGCGCGACCACGTGGTTCGTGGCCACGTAGTTGCCGCTGCCCTCCGCGAGCCGGATGATGACCGGCGTGGCCCCGGCCGGACGCAGCTTCTCCGCGTCGACGACCTCGGAGAAGTGGTTCCCGATGACCGAGTTGTTGCTGCCCTCGATCAGCATCAGGCCGAACAGGTCGTCGCGTCCGTTGTCCACGTCGACGAACGGTGCCCATGGTTCCCGGTCGCGCAGCAGGTGATTGGTGGCGATCAGGTTCTCGGAGGCGTTCTCCTCGAGGATCACCATCCCGGGATAGAACGAGTGGAGGCGGTTGTTCGTCACGCTGGACCGGGTGACGCTCCGGAGGTGCACGCTGCTGGCCCCGCGCGGGAACACGTTGTTCGCCGTGATGAGCAGGCCGCCGTGGTTCTCGGCGTAGATCGAGTGGCCCTCGGGCCCGGCGCCGATCAGGTTGTCGGTCACCTTCGACGCCTGCCCCCACCCGCGCAGCTCGATGCAGCTGCCGCATTCGGCGAGGAAGTTGTCGTGGATCGACAGGGCGTCGGCGTTATGGATGGTCAGGGCGTGCTCGAGGTAGACGAAGCCCATTCCGGTGAAGCGGAAGGAGTCGTTCGCGCTGGCGACATGGATCCCTGTCCTGCCGTTGACGTAGGTGTTCTCGGGGTGGCGATCCGAGCCGTCGGCGGCGAAGTGAAGCCCGTCGATGCAGAAGTTCGCGAACTCCACGGAGCTGATCCGCGGGCTTCCGGCACGGTTCACGAGGAAGGCTGCTCCCGTGGACGGGTCGTCGCCGGCCTCCCCCGCCAGCTCGACCAGGATGCGGCTTCCGCCGGGCCAGAGCTCGTGAAGATCCGCCCACTCGTCCTCCGGGACGTTGAACCGGATGCTCGACGAGGTGAAGCCGTGTCCCGATCCTTCGATCCGGAGGAAGCTGATGTCGATCAGCACCTGGGTGCGGAGGCGGTAGTCGCCGGGCGGGATGGAGATCACCGCTCCGGGCTTGCCGCCGTCTCGGTCGACGGAGGCGGACTGGCGCTCCTTCACGTCCGCGATGATGCTGTTGATCACCGCGCCGATGTCCTCGGCGGCGTCGCCGCCGGGCCAGGTGGTCACGTCGTAGCGGAACGACGCGCTCACGAGCCGACTCCCAGCCGCTCCGCCGGGACGGCGTCAGTCTGGTCGAGCGTCAGTCGCCCATCGGCCCAGCGGACGGGGCGCGGGTCGGAGATCTCGCCGATCCAGCCGCCGTCACCGTCCGCGTTGTGGAACGCGAGGAGCTGCCAAGCGCCGCTGCGGTCTTGCACGAGACGGCCGACATAGAGCTGCTCGCCGGTGAGCCGGTACGACTGCGACGTGTCGAACGGCCCGGTGAGCGAATCGGTCGGGAAGGCCCACACTCCCCCGGTCGGATCCTGGGCTCGCCGCTCGGCGGAGAGCTCGGAGCCGAGGCAGGAGAAGAGGCCGATGGGCCTGCCGTCGACCTCGATGGTCTGAACGACCTCCAGGTGGCCGAACCCGGCACCGGGCTCCGAAAGCGGAGGCTGCACGGTCCAGGCCGTCAGGTCGGGCGACGTGGCGTGGCCGATGACGCCCCGGTCATCCGGCTCCCCCTGGTTGGCGCGTGCGGTGATGAGCATGTGCCAGGTGCCGGCGTGGGCGAACACCCACGGGTCCCGCCACGCCTGGTCCGGCCACTGCCGCGTATCGACCGTCTCGTACCACCGGGCGTCGGGTTCGAGCACCTGTCGCCCCGGTTCGCGTCGCCAGGTGAAGAGGTCGTCGGACACCACGGAGCTGATCCGCTGGGTGAGCCCGCCTTCGGCACGACTGACGGCGGTGTAGAACATCCGCCAGGTCCCGTCGTCCTGGCGCACGACCGAACCGGTCCAGGTCGCGAGGTCGTCGAACGCGGGCGAGTCGGCGGGGATGACGGCGTCCGCGTGCTCGGTCCACGAGATGAGGTCGTCCGAGGTTGCGTGTCCGATCGTGGCGCGCCAGTGCCGGCGGTCGGGGTCCACGAGTGCGCGGGACGCCTTGAGGAAGAAGAGGTGGAAGAGGTCGCCGTCGTCGGCGATCCAGAAATCCCACACCCAGGAGGCGGCGAGACGGAGCATGTGTGCGGGTACCTTTCAGTCGGCGCGGGGCGGAGTGACGGACCCGCGGATGACCAGCGGGCAGTCGAGCAGTGTCGGCTTGTCGGCGAGGAGGCGGTACTCGGCCTCGCCGTGCAGCAGGTGGACGAGCGTCTCCACGGCCCACGCCCCCATCTCGTAGTGAGGGAGGGCGACGGTGGTGAGGCCGGGGAAGAGGTTGGCGGCGATGAGCTCCTGGTTGTCGAACCCGACGATGGAGAGGTCCCGTGGGATCTCGAGCCCGAGCTCGGCGGCAGCCCGGTAGGCGCCCATCGCCATCCGGTCGTTGTAGCAGAACAGCGCTGTGGGGCGGTCGGCCCGGCTGAGCATCTCGCGGGCGAGCTCGTAGCCGGGGAGTGTCTCGGAGGGCGCGGAGGCGGTCAGCGTGGCGTCGAAGGGGATGCCGTTCCTCTCCAGCACCTCGCGGTAGCCGGCGAAGCGGAGGTGCGTCGCGGGGACGTCGTCGTCGTTGTTGAGGAAGCCGATCCGGGTGTGTCCCGCATCGACGAGATGGCTCACGGCCGCGACGGCCCCACCCACCTCGTCCGGGACGACGGCGGGCACGATGCCGGCTCGGTCCGTCGAGTCGATGAGCACCGAGGGAAGCGCCTGCAGGTTCGGCGGAAGCGACACCTGGCGGTGGTACATCGTCGCGTAGAGCACGGCATCCACCTGGCGGTCGAGCAGCGCCTGCACGTCGTCGCGGTGGGAGTTCCCGCTCGACTCGCGTTCCGTGTTGATGATGACCAGGGTGAGGTCGTGCTCCCGTGCCGCATCCTGAGCGCCGAGGATGATCCGCCCGGCGTGCGGCGTGGTGGCGATCTCCTCGCTGAGCAGCCCGATCAGGCCCGAGCGATTGGTGCGGAGCGCCTGCGCCGCACGGTTGGGCCCGTAGCCGAGGGTCTTCGCCGCGTGGCGCACGCGCGCCCGTGTCTCCTCGGCGACCCGCGTGTGCGGCGTCTCGTTGAGGACGTGCGAGACCGTGGTGACCGAGACCCCGGCCAGCTCGGCGACATCGCGGATGCTCGCGCTCTTCACTGCCATGGCGACTCCTCCCTCAACCCTTGACGGCGCCGAGCGTGAGCCCGGCCACGATGTGACGCTGCAGCAGCAGAGTGAGCAGGATGACGGGGATCGAGTAGACGACGGCGAGGGCCGTCATCGACCCCCAGTCGAGCCCGAACTGCGTCTGGAAGTTCGCGATGACGATCGGCGTGGTCTGCGACCGCACGGCGGTGAGGAGCAGCGCGAACAGGAACTCGTTCCAGCTGGCGAGGAAGGCGAAGATCGCCGTGACCGCGACGCCCCCGGCCGTGACGGGGATGACGACGCGGCAGAGCGCGCCGAGCCGGCTGTTCCCGTCGATCTTCGCCGCCTCTTCGAGCTCGCCCGGGACCGCCTCGAAGAAGCTCGACATGAGCCAGATCGACAGCGGGAGGGAGATCGTGGTGTGGGCGATCGCCAACGCCAGCGAGGTGTCGGAGATGCCCAGATTGCGGAAGATCGAGATCATGGGGACGCCGATGACGATCGGGGGGACCATCCGGGCGACCAGCGCGAGGACGATGAAGATCCTGCCCGTGCGGGTGCGGAACCGGGTCACCGCGTAGGCGGCGGGAATCGCGAGCACGAGGGAGATGAGCGTGCTCAGGACGGCGGTGATGATGCTGTTGATGAACGAGGCGACGACCCCGTCGCGGGTGAGCGCCGAGACGTAGTTGTCCACCGTCCACACGCTGGGGAGCAGCTTCGGCGGGACCGAGATCGTCTCGAGCGGCGTCTTGAACGACGTGAACAGCATGTAGAGGAACGGGAAGCCGTACAGCACGACCACCGCGATCAGGATCAGCCAGAGCACCGCACGGGAGCTCAGGCGACGCGCTTCCAGTCCGTTCATCGCTCGGTCTCGCTTCCCGGCCGCCAGATGGTGAGGATCGCGAACAGAGCGACGGCCAGCATCGCGATCAGGTAGATGGTCCCCATCGCGCTGGCAAGGCCCGGGTCGCCGAAGCGCACCATCGTGCGGTAGATCAGCAGGGAGAGCGTCTCGGTACTCTGCTGCGGTCCGCCGTTGGTCTGGATGACGATCACGTCGAAGGCGCGGGCGGCGTCGATGCCGCGGACGATCAGCGCGACGGCGATCACCGGCCGGAGCAGCGGGATGATGATGCGGAACAGGATGGTCGTGTACCGGGCGCCGTCGAGCCGTGCCGCCTCGATCACATCCCCGGGGATGTTCTGCAGGCCGGCGAAGAGCACCAGGGTGATGAAGGATGTGGTGAGCCAGATGTCCGGGATGGCGACGGAGAACAGGGCGATGTTCGGGTCGCTCAGCCACTGGATCTGGTCGCTGGAGTGGATGATCCCGGCGGTCTTCAGCAGCTCGTTGACGATGCCGAAGTTGTCGATGAGCAGGAACCGCCAGAGCAGGCCGGCGACGATCGGGGCGATCATCAGCGGGTACAGGAAGATCGTGCGGAACACGCGCGAGGAGTTGCCCAGCGACGTGAACAGGAGTGCCACCAGCAGTCCGAGCACGAACTCGAAGGCGACCACGATCACCGTGTAGAGGATGGTCCGCCAGACGGCGTTGGTGAAATCCGAGCTCGTCAACGCGGTGACGTAGTTCTCGAAGCCGACGAACTCGCGTGGGCCTCCGGCGATCGGGCTGATCGTGAAGAAGCTGTCGCCGACGAACTGGAGCAGCGGCCATCCGATGAAGACGGCGAGGAAGAGCCCGGCCGGCAGCATCAGCAGTGCGGCGAACCGCCGGTCGGCGGTGCGGAGGGAACGTTGACGAGGAGAGCGGAGTGGGCGGCCGGCGCGGCCGCCCACTCGCTGCTCCATCACTTGACCAGCGATTGGACCTGCTCCTTTGCGGCGTTGAGCAGCGCCTGCTTGTCAGCACCGGGCTGCAACGACTTCTGGATCATCGGGACGAGGACCGTGTCCACGATCTGCTGCCATTTCGGCGTCGCCGGCCGCGGGATGGTCGCTTCGGCGTCCAGCGTGTCCACCAGCGGCTTGTAGTTCTCGTAACCGGGCTGGTCCTGGTACTTCTCGAACGCCGACTTGCGGGCGACCAGACCGAGGGCCGTCTTGGCGCTGAGCGCGTTGTGCTCGTAGGCGAACTTCACGAAGTCCAGTCCCTGCTGCTGCTTCGTGCTCGCCTTGGCGACCGACAGGTACCAGGCGCCGGGGACCCCGGCGATTCCACCGGGCCCCGCGATCATCGGGGCGACGCCGACCTTGCCGTACACCGACGCGTCCTTGGGGATCTGCCGGTACGCGTGGGCCCAGAACCGCATCATGGCGGTCTTGCCCTGGTTGAACAGGTTCTGCGCGCCGGCCCAGTCGAGCTGAGCGGAGCCGGCGGGCGCGTACTTCTGCAGTCCGGTGTAGAAGTCGAGCGCCTTCAGGCTGTTCTCGTTGCCGAGGGAGATCTCGCTGCCCGAGTTGTCGAGCACCATGGTCTTCTCGCCGGTCTGCGACAGGGTGGCGAGGTACTCGGTCTCGACCGCGCCCTTCACGTCCGTGCCATAGAGACCCTTGTCGGGCTGCGTGAAGAACTCGGCGGCGTCCTGGTACTGCTGCCAGGTGGTCGGGGGGACCAGGTCGTAGCCGTACTTCGCCTTGAACGCGGTCTTGTTCGCCGCGTCGTCGAAGAGGTCCTTCCGGTAGTAGAGGATCTCGGAGTTCGTCCAGACCGGCATGCCCGCATAGATGCCGTCGACGTTCGCCTCCTTGACGAGCGCGGGGAACAGGTCGCTCTTCACATCGGAGGTGAACAGCTTGTCGAGCGGGGTGACGGCGTCTCTGAAGGCGGGAAGCCAGATGGCGTCGAGCGCCGCGACGTCGAAGGAGACGGTCCCGGACGTGAACTCGCTGTTGAGGCGGTTGTAGAGGCCGTCGTACGGCAACTCCACGAAGGTCACCTTCGTCCCGGTGTCCTTCTTGTAGAGGTCGGCGATCGGCTGCAGCTCGGCGTGGCCGCCGGCCTCGACGAGGACCGTGATGGATTTGTCGGACGAGGAACCGCCCCCGCCTCCGACGCCGCACCCGGCGAGGGTGAGCGCAACCGCGGCGCCGACTGCTGCGGCGGCCGCGAACTTCTTACGAAGCATCGTTACTCCGAATCTGCTGTGCAGCGGGTGGCTGCATGGATGAGGATACTGGTGCCAAGACGTTTTGGCAAAACGTCTTGGCACGAAGATAAAGAGACGTGGGGGCAGCGGTCAACTGCCAAACGGTGCCAAAATGCCAAAACTTGCCCAACCCGGCGTCGGCTGATGGCTACGCGGCCCCGGCCCCCAGCCGCACCGCCGAGAGCGCCACGATCCGCGCGATGTCGCGCGCCATCGCCCGCCCGGCCTCCCCGGCGAACTGCTCGGCGCCGAGATCGGTGTGGAAGCCCCAGCCTCCCGGTCGCCCCACCCCGACGAGGGCGGCGGGCACCCGGAGGGCCGCGTTGCCGAAGTCGGTCGCGAACGGCAGGGGCGTCGGATTCGTCTCGGGATCTCTGCCGAACGCCCGGAACGCGTCGAGCACGGTCGCCGTCACGCTTTCGTCGGGGCGGATGGCCGCGATGGCGGCACTCGAGCTCCACTCCGCGCCGGGCAGACGGTCGTGGACGGACGCGGCGAGCGCCCGGGCGCCGTCCTCCGACTCGTCGAAGACCAGGATGCGGACCGTCAGCGTGAGGCCGGAGCCCTCCTCGACATCTCCGTCCAGGAACGCCGACTCGACCATGACGCGGCCCGGGTCGTACTCCGCCAGCAGCTCCCGCAGGCCGTCCAGGGCGCGGTGCGGTGCGACCTCCGTTCCGCTCCGGAGGGTGCGGGAACCGGCGACGACCGCCGTCTCCCTCCGCATCCACAGGCTCTGCTGCCAGACCGTGTCGATGAACTCGGGATGCGGGTAGAGGAGGGCGTCGAGGTCGTCGACCGCGCCCGAGGCGGCGAGCCGCGCCTTCCCGCTGCCGAGCCGGCGCGTGCCGGGCGAATGGATCTCGTCGGCGGGCGCGCCGACCACCACGAAGCGGCCGGCCCACCTCGTGCAGAGGGCCGCCAGCGCCAACGCCGCGCCCACGACGCCCGCCGACTGGGGTCCGTGCCCGCAGGAGTGGACCGCGGCATCGGTGCCGTCAAGGCGTTTCGCGCAGGCGGCGTCGTACACCGCGACGACGCCGACCGCCGCGCCGGGCAGGCCGCCGTCGATCTCGGCGCGGAAGGCCGTCGGCATGCCCGCGATGCCGCTTTCCACCCGTGCTCCGGCGGCCTCCAGCACTCCGCAGAGCGCCGCAGCCGAGAGGAACTCCTCGTGCGCCAGCTCGGGATGGGCGTGGATCTCGTCGATGAGTCCCCCGATCGCCGGGAGCTGCTGCTCGACGGCCTCCAGAACCTCGTCGTCCCGCACCATGGCGCCGTCCTTCCGTCAGTCGTCGCCCGTCAGTCGTCGGGCGACCACACCCGTCGCTCGACCAGCGTGGCGAGCGTCGCCTCGAAGTCGTTCGCCGCGGCCTTCACCGCGGCATCCAGCTCGGCGTGCCGGTCGGCCACCCGGTAGGCGGGGGCGACGACCGACACCGCACCGATCAATTGCCCGTGCGCGCGGACCGGCGCCGCGCAGGCCCAGACGCCCTCATCCACCTCGCCGAAGCTCTCCGCGATCTCGTCGTCGAGGATGCGCGCCAGGTCGGCCTCGATCTCCTTCCGCGCCTCGGCGGAGAGCGGCGGCGTCAGCTTCTCGAAGTACTGCTTGCGCCGCGCCGGCGGGTAGCCGGCGAGGAGCACCTTCGCACCGGCGCCCTTGTGCAGCGGCATCACGTGACCGGGCTGGAACGAGATCGTGATCGCGTGATCGGAGTCCGAGATCGCAAGGCACACCGCGGCGTCGTTGAGCCGGCGCAGGTAGAGCGCGGTCTCCCCCGTCGCCTCGCGCAGCTGGTCGAGGATCGGCTGCGCCTCCACCCGGTAGTCGAGCGTGCGCTCGGCCGCCTGAGCCAGCTGCAGGATCTGCGGCGACAGCACGTAGCGCCCCTTCGTGCGCTCCTCGATCAGGTACATCTCGCGCAGGAGCGAGATGTACCGGTAGGCGCTCGGCAGCGAGATGTCGTGGGCTTCGATCAGCTCGTCCACCGTCAGCTCCGGCTTGGTCTGGCTGAACTGCAGCAGGATCTGCAGTGCCCGCCGAGCGCTGTCGACTCCCTTGGTGCGCTGAACGGTCATCGGAGCATCCTTCCTGCCGGAGCGGTCGGTCCGTGCTGTATCCACCATCGCCCGGGGGCCCTAGCCGCGCTGCTCACTCAGGACCGCAAGCGCGGCGTCCACCCCGGCGCCGACGTCGACATGCCACCCCAGGTCCATCAGAGCTCGTCCGAGCGCAGAGATCCCCACGATCGGGAACAGACCGCTCGCCGTCGGTCCCATGTGGGCAATGCGAATGATGTTACCGGCCCCCTGACCGCTGGACAACATGACCCCGTAGCGGTCGCGGACGTGGGTGCGGACCTGCACGTCGTCGAGTCCCGCGGGGACCGCGACGGAGGTCACGCAGGCCGCCGCGATGTCCTCGGAGACCGGCCAGAGGTCGAGACCCATCGCGCGCACGCCCGCACGCGTCACCGCTGCGGAGGCCGCGTGGCGGGCGATCGCCGCATCCACTCCCTCGTCGAGGATCTGGTCGAGGCACGACGCCAGGCCGTGCATGTCGGAGACCGACGGCGTGTACGGGAACGCTCCGCCGTCGAGCCACTTCTCCTTCCAGTCCAGAAGGGAGAGGTAGGAGGCGCGCGGGGCGTTCTCGTTCCGCCGGATCGCGTCCCAGGCGGCCGAACTCACCGAGACCAGCGCCACACCGGGAGGACCGCCCAGGCTCTTCTGGGCGCCGGCGACGCAGACATCCAGTCCGAAGTCGTCGGTGCGGAACTCCATGCTGCCGACGCCGGAGACGGTGTCGACCAGGGTGAGGACGCCGCGTTCCCGGCAGATCGGCCCGATGCGCGACACGTCGCTCACCGTGCCGGACGGGGTCTCCGACGCGACGACGGTGACCAGCTCGATCTCCGGATGCGCGTCCAGGTACTCCGCGACCCGCTCGGGCGCGACTGCATCGTTGTACGGCACCTCGATCTCGTGGAGCTCGGCGCCGAAGTCGCGCAGCCAGTACCCCATCCCCTTGCCGAACACGCCCTGAACCAGGTTGAGCACGGGCATCCCGGGGCGGACCAGCGAACGCGCCGCGCCCTCCAGGCCGACGATCGCCTCGCCCTGCATGAGCACGATGTCGTTGCCGGTCTGGAAGAGCCGGGCGACCTTGCGTTCGGTCTCGCGGAACAGCTCCAGGAACTCGGGGTCGTAGTGGTACGTGATCGGTGAGCCGAGCGCTGCGAGGGTCTGCGCCGAGGCGACGGTCGGTCCCGCGGAGAGCGTGAAGTCGAGCCTGGACGTTACGGCGGTGTTCGTCATCGTGCACCTCTCGTGTAGGGAGCCCCCAGGACCGGGGAGATGTAGACGCTTCGGGCGAAGATGAGCAGCACGATCATGACGACGATGTACGGCAGCATCGAGATGATCTGCGGCGGGATGCTGATGCCGCCGAGCTGCAGCGCGGTTCCGAGCGCCTGCGTGAAGCCGTACAGGAGCGAGATCGCGGCCACGACCCAGATGCGGCCCCGGGAGAGCATGGTCACGACGATGGCGATGTACCCGACGCCGGCGGTCATGAACGGCGTGAAGGCGCCGGTCGAGAGCAGCGACAGGTAGGCGCCGCCGATGCCGCTGAAGAATCCTCCGAGGAGCACCGCCTGCGAGCGCGTCTTCATGACCGACCCTCCTGCGGCGTCGAGCGACGACGGCTGCTGGCCCGCGGCCCGGATGGAGAGACCCCAGTTCGTCCGCGAGAGCAGGAACGCCACCGCCACGGCGAGCAGGATGGAGACCCAGAACACCCCCGACTGGCTGAACACCGACGAGCCGACGGCGGGGATCGCCGAGAGGCCCGGGATCTGCCACCGGTCCGGTGCGATCGACGGCTGACTCTGGCCGTAGGTGTTGTGGTACAGCACGCTGGTGATGCCCTCGCCCGCGATCGTGATCGCGATGCCCAGCACGATCTGGTTGAGGCCGAGCCAGACGTTGAGGATCATGAGGACGAGCGAGATGGCGATGCCGCCGATCGCGCCGCCGAGCATCCCGATCCAGACGTTGTGGCTGGCGATCGCGCACACGTACCCGGTGTACGCGCCGATCAGCATCATCCCCTCGATTCCGAGGTTCAGGACGCCGGACTGCTCGCCGATGGTCTCACCCACGGCCGCGAGCATGAGGGGCATGGCGCCGGCGATGCAGGCGATGATGAACGCCGCGAGGAACGACGCGGTGAGGAGCTCGCTCATGCGTTGACCTTCCTCCGGGTGAGGACGAGCGCGGGCCTGCGGAAGGCCTCCTTCAGCTCGTCGGGCAGATAGCTCTGGCCGAGGTCGAGCTTCGTCCCGACGTACTCGGTGATCGTCATGAACACGAGGATCAGGGCGACGATGACCATCAGGAAGTCGGTGGACAGGCCGGCGTCGATGGACGCCACCGTCCCGCCGGTCGCGAAGATGGAGTAGAAGGCGATGAACGGGATGGACCCGATCGGGCTCAGCCGGGCGAGGAACACGAACGGCATGATGGTGGCGCCGTAGCCGGGGTTCCAGTTGTTCCGCACGTAGCCCCACTGGCCGAGGATGTCCATCGACGCCGCGAGGCCGATGAGGGCGCCGCTGATCAGGAACAGGACGATCGTCATCCACTTCGAGTTGATGCCGACGTGGCGGGCGGCCTTCGGGCTGGTGCCGAAGATGTCGAGCCGCAGACCGAACGACGTCCGGTTCAGGATGAACTGGAACACCACGGCGACCACCAGCGCGACGATGAACCCGATATGGATGCGCGTGCCGGGGATGAAGGGCAGCATGTCCCCGGTGTCGAGCGTGCGCGTCTGCGGCGTCCGCTGGTTCGGGTCCTGGAAGACGTACTCGATGAGGAGGCCGGTCAGACCGACGCCGATCGACGACATCACCAGGGTGGTGATGATCTCGTTGGTGCCGAACTGGGCCTTGAGCCAGGCCGGCAGCAGCGTCCAGAGCGCACCGATCGCCATCGCGAGCAGGGTCAGCGCCAGGTAGGTGAGGCCGGGGCCGACCTGCTTCATCATCGTCGGGCCGAGTCCGGCGACGAAGACCGCGGCCAGGAGGTACTGCCCGTCGTAGCCGAGGTTCCACAGCTGGCCGCGGAAGACCACGATGAGCCCGACGGCGATGATCAGGAGCGGCGTCATCATCACCAGGCTGTGCTGCCAGTTGCCGTCCATGATGCCGTTCTGGATGACGTCGCCGTAGAACGCGATCGGGTCCTTGCCCAGCGCGAGCAGGATGAACGCGGCGGTGATGAGCGCCAGGATCACCGGGATGATCGCGCGGATGACGACGCTGGTCGACCTCCGCGTCCGGCTCTGCTCAGATGCCTGCATGAGCGCCTCCGACCATGTACTGTCCCACTCTCTCTGCGGTGTTCTCCCCGTCGTTGTCGACCACTCCGACGATCTCGCCCTTGGAGATCACGCCGATCCGGTGCGACAGCTCGACGAGCTCGTCCAGTTCGGTGGAGATCAGCAGGACCGCCCCTCCGCCCGCCGCGAACTCGCGGAGCAGGTCGTGGACGAGGCGGACCGTCTTCAGGTCGAGCCCGTAGGTCGGCTTGTTGACGACGAGGACCTTGGCTCCCGGCGCGAGCTCGCGGGCGAGGAGGATCTTCTGGATGTTGCCGCCGGAGAGCGCGGCCGCACGGGTCGACGGCGACGGGGTTCGGATGGAGTACTCGTCGATGAGCTTCGTGGCCTCGGCGTTGACCGCCGGCCGGTTGATCTGCCCGAAGCGCCAGAACGGCGGCTTCCCGATGCGCTTGAGGACGAAGTTGAGCGCGACGCTGAGGTTGCCGACCGTGCCCTCATGGAGGCGGTCGTCGGTCACGTAACGCACGCCGAGCTCCTGCCGCTCGCGCACGCCGGTGCGGGTGATGTCCTTCCCCTGCAGCCGGACGGTCCCCTGGACCGCGGCGCGCTGCCCCGCGACCACTTCGGCCAGACCGGTCTGGCCGTGCCCGTCGATGCCCGCGATGCCGAAGATCTCGCCCGCCCGGATCTGCAGGCTGACGTCGGTCACGAGGACGTCCGTGGTGCGACCGGAGGAGGTGACGCCGTCGAGCTCGATGACGACCGGCCGGGCGCTCAGGTCGACCGGGGCGACTTCGCGCGTCGCCTCCGTGGCTCCGGCCAGGTCCGCGGCCTCGTCGAGCGTTCCCGCCTTGCGGAGGTCCTCGCCGAACATGGCGCGGAGGATCTCGGCCTGAGCCTGGTCCTCATCCAGCTCCTTCATCCGCTCGGGAGAGAGGAAGCCGACTTTCTTACCCGACCGGAGCACCGTGACGCAGTCGCCCATCGAGTACGCCTCGCGGAGCTTGTGCGTGATGAACACGACGCCGAGGCCACGCTCGGTGAGCCGGCCGATGCTCTCGGCGAGGTTGTCGATCGCGGAGGGCGTCAGCATGGAGGTCGGCTCGTCGAGGATGAGCAGCCTGCTGCCCTTCCACATCGCCTTCGCGATCTCGACCTGCTGCTGCTGGCCGAGGCCCAGGTCGCTCGCGAGCGTCCGCGGGTCGATCGACATTCCCAGCAAGGAGGAGAGCTCGTCGAGGCGTGAGCGCGCCTCCTTCTCCTTCAGCATGAGCCCCGACTCCCCGAGCATCAGGTTCTCGATGACCGTCAGGCTGGGGACGAGGGTCGAGTGCTGGTGCACGACGCCGATCCCGTAGCGCATGGCGATCTTCGGCGAGCCGATGGACACCGTCTCGCCGTCGATGGAGATGGTGCCGGAGTCGGGCAGCTGCATCCCGGCGAGGATGCTGATGAGCGTGGACTTGCCCGCTCCGTTCTCTCCGAGGAGGCAGTGCACCTGCCCGGAGACGAGGTCGAGGGAGATGTCGTCGTTGGCGACGACCCCCGGGAAGGCCTTGGTGATGTGGTTGAGCGAGATGACGCCGGTCAGGGGCACGGTATCCGTGGGCATGGGCGGGGACGGTCCTCCGGTCGGACGGCCCGGGTGGGGCGACGGTGTCGCCGCCCCACCCGGGAGGGGGTCGGTCAGCGGGTCACTTCGCGAGGATCTTGTCGAGCTGGTCCTTGGTCTGCGCCTGGTCGACCTTGATCGCGCCGGACTCGATCTTCGACGTCGCGTCCTTGACGGCGGACTTGATGTCGGAGGTCAGGTTCGGGGTGTCCTGCAGCAGCATCCCACCATTGGCGAGGTCGAGGTTGTAGGGCTTCTTGGCGTAGGTGCCCGCCTTGATGTCCTTGACCGCCTGCTCGTAGGTTCCGGTGAACGACCAGAGCGCCGAGGTCAGCAGCGCGTCCTTCGTCGTGAACAGGTCGGAGACATCGCCGATGTCGGCGATGTACTTCACCTTGTTGCCGGCGGCGTTGGCGTCGTTGACCGCGGCCACGTAGCCGACCGTCGCGCCGTCGCCCATGCCGAAGACGACGTCGTCGCCCTTGGCGATGAGCTGCTGCACGATGGACTTGCCGCCCTTCGAGTCGTCGTAGCCGGCGGCGGAGATGTAAGCGACGTCGATCTGCATCGACGGGTCGACGCTGCAGGCGCCTTCCGCGAAGCCGCCCGACATGGAGTACCAGTTCACGTCGTCGGCCGAGATGGCGACGCCGAGCTTCTTGCTCTGGGTGGTCTTGGCCGCGGCGATGCCTGCGAGGTAGCCGACCTGCTCCGCGCTGAAGGTGATGACGCCGACCTTGCCGGGCACCTGCTTGCTCGGGTAGTCGGTCACGAGCACGGGGACGCCGGTGTTGGCCTGGGCCTTGGCCGCGGCGTCGCCGAATCCGGAGGCGTGGGCGATCACGAAGCCGACGCCCGACTTCTTGGCCGCCTGCTCGATGTTGGTCTCGGGGTTGTCGTAGCCGACGTTCGGGTAGGCGTCGAGCTTGAGTCCGAGCTTGTCGGCGGCTGCCTGGGCGTCTTTGAGTCCGACCTGGTTCCAGCCGTGGTCGGCTTCGGTGGCCGGGGTGACGATGGCCATGCGGCTGAACGACGCTCCTGTGCTTCCGGACGTCGAACCGGCGCTCGTGTCGTTGCCGCGACCCGAGCACCCCGCGAGTAGGGCAACGACGGCGAGCGTCGAACCGGCCGCAAGGACCGTGCGCTTCAGAATGGAGCTGTGCATTGCGGGTTCCTCTCCTGGACGTGTACCGCGTCACTGCGAAACACACCACCGCGAGTGGGTTGTTTTCTCACAATGTGCGGATAGATGATGACACTATGAGAAGAAAGGGCGGTGGTCAATGCTGTTTCGGGGAGATTTACACAATCGAAACGATGCGCGCTACAGCCGCGCCGCTGCCGGTGCGGTCGTGGTCGCCGCCGCCCTGGCCCTAGCCGGATGCAGCGCCGCGCCGGCGCCGGCCGCATCCACCCCCTCCCACGGCTGGACCAACGTCGCCCAGGTGCCGAAGGACACCGAGGCGTTCGCCGCGCTCGGCACCGTGGCGCCACCCGCCGCGCGGCTGCAGAAGGGCTCGGAGGTTCGGGGCACGCAGTGCTGGACACCGTCGGAGCACCTCTTCCGCGACCGCACCGTCGCCCCGGCCAGCGTCTTCCGGGTGATCTGCCGCGTGCACTACGAACTCGATGCAGCGGCGCGCTACACGGATGTGGTCTGCATCGGCGACTTCGACAAGCAGCCGATGCTCAGCGAGTGCTACATCTGGAAGCCGCATCTGGGTCAGCCCACCTTCGACGACGGCGCATCCCTCTCGTCGCCGCCGCCCACACCTCTGCCCTGACCCTCGAACAGACCTCTTGACCGGGGCTGGCTCTCTCTCATATGGTGAAGCAAATTTCACAACATGCGAGAAACCCCCCTGCAGAGAGGTGAAACATGGCAGACCCGAAGGTGTACCTGCTCGACGGGGGAACCCTCGTCATCGACGCGTCGGATGTGCACTGGCACATCGACACCGGGACCCCTGTCCGCTTCCCCGTGTACTCCGTGCTGGTCGAGCATCCCGACGGGCTCATTCTCTACGACACGGGCTTCGATCTCGACCACGTGAACAAGGTGCTGCCGTTCGAGCTGCCCCAGCAGACGCCCGAGCAGACAATCCCGGCCCAGCTCGCGCTGTGCGGCTTCAAACCGGAGGACGTCGACATCGTCGTCAACTCGCACTTCCACTTCGACCACGTCGGCGGGAACAAGTACCTCACGAACGCGACCACGCTGGTGCACACGGCGGAGCTGCGCCAGGCGAAGGTGCCCGAGCCGTTCGAGCGGCTGGGCTACTCGGACCTGTCGTTCGACCACCCCGACGTGACCTACAAGCCGATCTCCGGCGACTACGAGATCGTGCCCGGTGTCTGGCTCTTCGAGACCCCCGGCCACACGGTCGGCCACTACTCGATGCTCGTCGAGATGAGCAACGAGCGGAGCATGCTGTTCTGCGGCGACGCCGCCTACACGCGAACGACGCTCGAGAAGGAGTGGATCGCCGGGTTCCACCTCGACCCCGCGAAGTCGGTGCAGGCCATCCGCCGGCTCAACTACCTCGGGCGCACCAAGAACGCCGACATCTACCCGTCGCACGAGCTCGCCTCGTTCGAGACCTGGAAGCTCGCCCCGGAGTACTACGGCGGCAACTGACCGCCGCCCGCGCACACAACCCGTCGTTCCACCACACAGTGTCGTTCCACCACCCAGTGTCGTCCCACCACACAGAGGAGATCCGCCCCCATGACTGAACAGCGTGTCGCGATCGTGACCGGAGCCGCCCAGGGCATCGGGGCGGCCATCGCCCGGGAGCTCGCCGGCGACGGCCACAAGGTCGTCGTCGCCGACCTCAACCTCGACGGCGCGACCGCGGTCGCCCAGGAGATCGACGGCGTCGCCAAGCTCCTCGACATCTCCGACGAAGCGGCCGTCGCCCGGGTCGTCGGCGAGGTGGTCGACGAGTTCGGCCGGATCGACATCCTCGTCAACAACGCCGGCCTGGTGCCGTTCACCCCGTGGGAGCAGCTCGACTTCGCCGAGTGGAAGCGCGTCTTCGACGTCAACGTCAACGGCCTCTACCTCATGACGAAGGCGGCCGGCGACGTGATGGCGCAGGGCGGCTACGGCCGGATCGTGAACATCGCCTCGAACACTTTCGTGGCCGGAACCCCGAACTGCGCGCACTACGTGGCGACCAAGGGCGCGTACATCGGCTTCACCCGGGCGCTCGCGGGCGAGATCGGCAAGAACGGCATCACCATCAACGCCGTCGCGCCCGGCATCATCGCCAGCGAGGGCGTGCTCTCCGGCCCCCACGCCGACGGCTTCGACTATGTCGTCCCGATGCAGGCGTTCGCCCGTCGCGGCGTGCCGAGCGACATCGGCCCGGCGGTCGCGTTCCTGGCCTCGGAGAAGGCGAGCTGGATCACCGGCCAGACGCTGGTGGTCGACGGCGGCCACACGCGCAACTGAGCATGAGCGGCACCGACGTCCTCATCATCGGCGCCGGCTCGGCCGGCAGCGTGCTCGCGGACCGGCTCAGCCGCGACCCCTCCCGCACGGTCACCGTGCTCGAGGCCGGGACGCGCATCACCGACCCCGACATGCGCCGGCCCGAGCTGTGGCCCTTCATCGACGGCCGGGACTACGACTGGGCCTACCGCACGACCCCGCAACCGGGCCTCGCCGGGCGCTCACTCGAGTGGCCCCGCGGCAAGGGCATCGGCGGGTCGAGCACCCTGCACGCGATGGCGCACATGCGCGGCTGCCGCGCCGACTTCGAGCGGTGGGTGGAGGCGACCGGCGATCGGCGGTGGTCCTGGGATGCGCTGCTCCCCGCGTTCGAGAGCATCGAATCCCGCCGCCCCGGCGAGCCCGGGCTGACCGTCATCGTCCCCGGTCCGGAGCTCAGCAGCCCCCTGGTGGCCGACTACCTGGCCGCGTGGGGCGAGCTCGGCGTCGAGCGCATCCCGGACCACAACCGCGGCGAGATGATCGGGGCGACGCCGAACTCGCTCACGATCGCGGACGGCCGCCGGGTGACCGCCTCCGACGCCTTCCTCGACCCGGCGCTCGGCCGGCCCAACCTCCACCTGGTGGATCGGGCGACGGTGCACACCCTCCTCATCGACCGCGGCCGCGTGGTCGGCGCCCGGTACGAGCGCGACGGCCGGCTGGAGACGATCCACGCCGACGTCGTCGTGCTCGCCGCCGGGGCGGTCGCCGACCCCCTGCTCCTGATGCGCTCGGGCGTCGGCGACCCGCCGACGCTGCGGGAGGCCGGGGTGACCGTCGTGGCGGAGAGCCCGGGCGTCGGCTCCAACCTGCACGACCACCTCCTCGGCGCCGGCAACGTCTACCGCTCCGCGACGACGGTCCCGCCGACGAAGCTCCAGCTGTCGGAGTCGATGACCTACCTGTCGGTAAACGGCCTCGACGTGCGCGCGGGAGCCCCGGACATCGTGGTCGGCTGCGTCGTGGGGCCGAGCGCCTCCGAGGTGTACCGCGGCGAACTCGACGGGCTGCCGACGGGCGGGGCGTACACCTTCCTCTTCGGCGTCACGAATCCGACGAGCCGCGGCTCGCTGCGGATCTCGGGCCCGGACGTCGACGACGCGCCGATCATCGACCCGCAGTACCTCTCCACCGAGCACGACCGCGCGCTGTTCCGCACGGCGTTCGAGCACGCCCGGCTGGTCGGCGGCGCGGAGGCCCTGGCCGGCTGGCGCTCCGACGAGCTGCTCCCCGGAGCGGACGTGACGAGCGCCGAGGACATCGACGCGTTCATCCAGCGCGCCGCGATCACCCACCACCATCCCGTCGGCACGCTCCGGATGGGCGCAGAGGATGCGGCCCCGGTCACCCCCGGCCTCGCCCTGCGGGCTCTCGACGGGTGCTACGTGGTCGACGCCTCCGTCATCCCGTCGATCACCGCCGGCCCGGTGCACGCGGCCGTCCTGGCGATCGCGGAGACGTTCGCCAGGACGTACGCGGACTGACTACTTCTGGAACGTGCCCACGAGCCGCGCCTGCTCGATCACGCGGTCGCCGTAGCCCGCGAGGAACTCCTCGCGGGCCGGCGCCCCCGTGACCGGTGCCGAGAGGGCGTAGACCCAGAAGTAGTAGTGGTGGACGCCGTGTCCCGCAGGCGGCATCGGTCCGCTCCACCCGGGCTCGCCGAGGCTGTTCGGGCCGACGCGCACGCCCTCGGCGTCCAGGTCGAGCGCACCGGCGCGCGGCGGGATGCCGTAGACCGTCCAGTGCGTGAACCCCTGGGGCAGCGGTGCGTCGGGGTCGTGGCACACCAGGGCGAGCTCGACCGTCCCGTCGGGCACACCGCTGATCTCGAGTCTCGGGATGCGGTTGTCGCCGTACGCCGAGTACTCCTCGGGGATGGGCGCGAGAGGGACGAGGTCGGGGCTGGTGACGGCGAGGTCAGCGAAGAGCGCCATGGGATCCTTCCGGGTCGAGAGTGAGCAGGTGGTCGAGTTCGGAGACCACGAGGGCGGGGTGCTCCTCGGGGACGTAGTGGTCGGTGGCCGGGTCGACGACCCAGCGGTCGTGCGGCCGGGATGCGACGGCGGGCGCCCACGCGGCGTCGGTGGTGATGCGGCTGAGGGCGCCGCGGAGGTGCGATATAGGAGCGGCGACCGCACGGAACTCCGCATCCCACGGCTCCCGGAGACCCTCGATGAGCTGCCGCATCGCGTTCGGGTCGGCGAGGGGGACGAGCCGCCCGTCTGCGTCGCGGCGGTAGCCCCAGCGCGCCCGCCGATCGACCGCGTCGGCCGGCATCATCGGATAGCGCGCCTGGAGGTAGTCGCGGACCTCGTCGATCGAGTCGAAGGAGCGGTTCCCGGCGTCCACGCGCACCAGGAGGTCGTCGAGCACGCTCCACTCCACCCACGGCGTGTAGTCGACGGCGAGCACGCCGCTGACCCGCTCGGGGAAGAGCGCCGCCGTGAGCCACGCGTTGCGCGCGCCGAGCGAGTGGCCGGCGACCAGCGCACGCTCGATGCCGAGGGCGTCCAGCACGGCGATCACGTCGCCGGCGAAGTCCGGGCCGCGGTATCCGGCGGCCGGCTTGCCGCTGCGCCCGTGCCCGCGCTGGTCGAGCGAGATCACGCGTGCGCGTGCCTCGAGGCCCTCGGCGATCGGCTCCCACACCGCGTGGTTCGCGGAGGTCCCGTGGAGCAGCACGACGGCCTGCCCGTCGCCCCGCACCCGGAACGCCACCTCCACGGCGGCGCCCCGGGTGACGAGCATCCCGTCGGGGCCGTGCTCGACGGTGATCGCCATGGTCAGACCGGGGTGATGCTGGTCAGGGTCTTCAGCGCAGCCACCAGGCCGGCGGTGATGTCCTTGCGCTTCGCATCCACCTCGCCGTCGGCGTAGTCGTACATGCCGCCGTTCGTCTTGAAGCCGAGCCGTCCCTGCTGAACCATGTCGGTGACGACGGCGGGCGTCTCGGTGCTGGCGTCCAGCTCCTTGTTCAGGTAGCTCGACACCGCGCTGTAGATGTCGAGTCCCGCCATGTCGAGCAGCCGTGTCGGCCCGATGACCGACAGCTTGTAGCCGATGCCCCACTTGACGCAGGTGTCGAGGCCCTCGGGGGTCACGATCCCCTCGTTGAGGAGGGCGACGCACTCGCGGAGGATCGCGTAGAGCACGCGGTTCTCCACGAACCCGGCGATCTCCTTCTCCACCACCGGGTTGTACCCGAACGCCTCCACGATTTCGACCAGCCGGTCGGTGACCGCCTGGTCGGTCTGGTCGCCGGGGACGACCTCGATCATCGGGATGAGGTGCGGCGGGTTCGACCAGTGCATCCCGATGAACCGGCCCGGCCGGGTCAGCGACGTGGACAGGGTCGAGATCGGGATGCCGGACGTGTTGCTTGCGATGATGACGTCGTCGCCGACGTGCTGCTCCACCTGGGCGAGCACGGACTGCTTCAGATCGAGCCTCTCCGGGACGGCCTCGATGACGAACTGCGTGCCGCCGAGCGCCTCGGCGATGTCCGTCGTGAACGAGATCGATCCGCCCTCGGCCTTGGGGCCGCCGACCTGGTCGAGCACCGAGGAGGCGAACGTCGAGGAGGTGCGGGCGCGCTCGATGGCGTCCGGACTGATGTCGTACACGCGGACTTCTGCTCCGGCGCGGGCGAGGGTCGCGGCGATGCCGGGGCCCATGGTGCCCGAGCCGACGATGGTTGCCACAGCGGGAAGGCTCATGATCGGTGCTCTCTTTCTGACGGGGTGTGCGATGGAGGCGGTCGGATCAGATCTGTGCGATGCCGATGCCCTGCAGTTGCTCGACGCGCTCGAGCTTGCGGTTGAAGTACATCCAGTAGTTGCGCTGCGCCTTCGGCGGGTAGATGCGGCGCTTCTTCTCGACGGTCTCGTCGTGGTCGGGCAGGGGAAGGAAGCGCCGGACTGGAGCAGGTCGAGCTGGAACTTCGACGCCCACTCGAGGAAGATCCCGGCGAGCGTCGCCTCGATCACGTTGTCGCCGACGAAGGCGACGCCGTGATTGCGGAGGAGGATCGCCTCCGCGTCGCCGAGCTGCGCCGCGACCGCCTTGCCGAGCTCCACGGTCGTCACGATGTGGCTCGTGTCGCTGAAGCGCGGAACGCCGTGCTCGGCGAACCACACGCCGTGGTTGCTGTACGGACCGAGCTCCTGATCGGTCGCGCCGAAGACGGTGGCGTAGTGCGAGTGCGAGTGCCCGACGACGTTCACATCCGGCCGGGCGCGCATGATCTCGGCGTGGAGCGGCCACTCCAGGTGACGGAGGCCCGTGCCTTCGAGCACGTTCCCGTCGAAGTCGATGAGGATGAAGTCGTCGCCCACCACCTCCGACAGGGCGAGGTTGCCGCGCTTGAGCCAGAGGCCCCGGCCGAAGGGGTCGCGGAAGGACAGATGGCCCATGGACATGTCGCCGTGGCCCTCGAGCTCGAGGATGCGGTGCGCGCGGGCGACGTCGTCGAGGGTGTTCGCGATCGACTCGTCCTCGTGATAACGGGCGGGGGTGTACGTCATTTCGTTCTCCTGACTCGTTCGGTCGGTCCGGGGTCGGGGCTAGCGGGAGGCGTCGTGCTTGGCCAGTGCTTCGTCGCGCGTCATGCCGCCGACGCGGTGGTGCACCCGCCCGCCGGTCGCCACGGCGACGCAGATGAGCAGCTCGTCGGGGCGGGGCGCGTCGGGGAACGTGACGGTCAGCGCGTCGTAGTGCGACCGCACGTAGAGCTCGTCCTTGAAGGCGAGCGGGATGTCGAGGGATGCCCCGGCGGAGGCCGTCTTGGTCGCCGACGAGATCCAGGCGCGGCCACCGCCGACGGCCTCCCGGAACGCGTCGCCGAACACGGTCGTCACGCACGCGACGACGTGGTCCTGCTCGCCGTTGACCCCGGCGATCCCGCCCTTGCCGTATCCCTCGACCGGCCTCCCGCCGAGCAGCGCGCGGGCGCGGGCGCCGAGGGCGGTGCCCAGGCTCGGGCTCGGCGTCGTCAGCGGGGACAGGTCCTCCACGTAGCGGCCGGCGAAGGGGTTCTTGATCACCACGGCCGCGGCGGCCTTGATCAAGGGCTCCTCGGCGACGGGGCCGCCCTCGTGAGCGACCTCCTGCACGAAGGCGAACCATTCCCTGACCTCGTAGTACGGGTCGAGCGGGGGGAACGTCATCGGTGATCTCCTTTCGCGAAGGCCCGGACGGCCTTCTTCATCGCGCGACGACTTCGTGTCGGCGGGGGTCGGTCGGATCGTAGAGCGCGGTCTCATTGTTCTCGCCGACGAACTGCCCGCCCTTCGACATGCCGCGGGTGTCCGCGTAGTTCTGCGAGCGCGTCTGGCAGCGGTCCGTGTACGGCCGTTCGAGCCGCTCCCATTCGACGAGAGCGTCGGGGATGTCGGAGACGGCGGCGGCCGAGGCGGCCTCCGCCACGGTGTAGGCGTTCATCATGGCGCACCCGCCGCCCTGCGCCAGGGCCGGGGCCATCGCGTGTGCGGCGTCTCCGACGAGCGCCACCCGGCCGCGCGTCCACTGCTCGAGGCGGTTGGTCTGGTACCGGAAGTACTTGCCCTCGATCTTCGCCGCCTCCTCCAGCACGGGCGTGAGCTGCGGATGGATGGAGGTCCAGACGTCGAGGTTGATCGTCGGAGCGGCCGATCCCTCCGCGTCGTCCGCCGGCGCCATCAGCGCGATGTAGAGCTCGCGCTCGTTGGCGGGCGTGTAGAGCACCCGGAGCACGCGCGGCTCGAGGTTCCAGAAGTCGATGACGTTGTCCCACTCGGTGTCCGGCTCGATGCGCTGGAGCGCCTCCTTGCAGCGCGGCACCAGGAACCGCGTGATGCCGTCTCGCGCCTGGTGCCGCTCGTAGCGGATGCCCAGCGAGTCCCTCACCACGGAGCCGACCCCGTCCGCCCCGATCACCAGGTCGCCCGACGTCTCCGTCCCGTCGGCCATCCGGAGGGTGCCGTCTTCGCCGGCAGCGACCACTTCGGAACCGGTCACGATCTCGACACCGGCGCGCCGTGCCGCCCCGGACAGCACCGAGTGCAGAAACGGCCGGGTCATCGTGCGCCACGGGATGCCCGGGACGGCTTCGTCCGAGACGATCCTGTTCTGCATGCGGGTCTCGTAGTACGGGGGCCGCATCGAACCGCTCTCGATCTCCTCCGTCAGCCCGAAGGCGTCGAGCACGCGCAGCGTGTTGTTCCAGAGGACGATGCCGGCACCCTGCTCCCGGAGCTCCTTGCCCTTCTCATGCACGCGCACGGTCCATCCCCGTCGCGCGAGGGCGATGGCGGCGGTCAGACCAGCGAATCCGGCGCCCGCGATCTCGGCATGCCGGGAGCCCCCTGGCTCACTTCCGTTTCACGTTCCACGAGACCTCAATTCTTACAATGTAAAACTGATTTATCGACCTGCGAGATCGTGATCTCAACCTAGTGGGGAAGCCGCCAGGAGAAAAGGGTTTGGGCGCGCTTTTTTCAGGCGGGCTGCTCGAGTTCGATGAGAGTGCCTTCCGGATCGCGCACGAAGCAGCGCGCGCCGCCCCACTCCGGGCGATGCACGTCGGAGGCCGCGACCGCACCCCGGGCGAGCACCCGCTCGCGCAGGCCCTCGCAGTCCTCCGTCTCGATCACGAGCACCGCTCCCGGACGGTCCCGCCGGGCAGGCACGGTCATGATCACATCCGGGAGGTCGGCGGCGGGATGCCCCTGCTCGGCGATCGAGAGCCGCATGCCGTTGCGGGTGAGCGTCACATAGGCGGGGTCCTCGTAGACGGCCTCCACCTCGAAGCCGAGAGCGTCGGCGTAGAAGCGGGCGAGGGCTCCTGAATCGGCAGCAGCGAGGATCACGCCCACGCGAACGATCGCCGACGCATCCATCGGGCTCAGCCCTCGCCGCCCTGGCCGGTCGACGTGCCCGCGTCGTCGTAGGCGTCGCCGCTCGGCTGCAGCGGCGTGATGCCGATCACGTCCTGCCAGGCGCCGACCCCCCACTGGAACGCCACAACGCCGGCCTCGGGCAGCGCGATCTCGATCGCCTCCAGGATCTCCTCCGGCGAGACGCCGAGGTCGAGGGCGACGCGGATGTGGCTGCGCAGCTGCGGGAGCGGCGCCCGCATCACCGTCAGGCTCAGGATGAAGAGGAGCTCCTTGGTCGCGCGCGACAGCCGCCGTTGTTTGAGATAGGCCGCATCCACCAGGGCGTTCGCGGCTTGGAGGGTGGGGAAGTCCGCGGCGGCCATCACCTTGTGATAGTCGAGCACGTATCCGCGCTCCGCCGCCATGCGATCGATGTAGTCCTGGGCCGTATCCGTCATGCGAACCATCCCTCATCAGTATGAGAACCGTGTCTCATCTTATGAGAAGAGTGGAGATGATGGTAGGGCGGGGACTCGGCTGCCGACCCCGATGACGTGCCGGCAGCCGAGCGTTCAGCGGCCTGTCGCGGGCATCCACACCCGCATCAGGCTGGGGCCCCTGTTCGCCCAGTGGGCGTAGGGGACCAACTCTGCGATCAGCGCCTCCTGCGGCCTCGGCTGCTCGCCCTCGCCCCACCGACGGTAGGGCCAGTCCGGGTCGGCGGCCTCCTCCTCGACGACGAGCGCCACTGCCGCGCCCCGGGCGGTGGGTTGCGGATCGGCGCGCGGGTCCACCCTGACGGCCCCGAACGGCGTCCCCTCGGGCAGATCGACCGACTCCAGGCAGAGCACGAGCGGACCGCGCTCGACGGCGACCGTGCCCCGGACGGCATCGATCCTCGTGTCGGGCACGGTGAAGCGGGGCGCCACATCCAGCTCGAGCACGATCTCGTCGCCCGGCCGGAACATCCGCCGGATGGTCAGCGTGTCGCCGTCGATCGGAACCTCTTCGCCGTTCACCGCGGCCCGGGAGCGGTGCCGCGACCATGCCGGGATCCGCAACGAGACGGCGTATTCGCCCGGGCTGCCGACGGTGACGACGACGCGTCCGTCGAAGGGGTAGCCGGTTCGCACGCCGAGTGCCACCCGTCGTCCGTCGGGAAGGGCCGTGTCCAGATCGAGGTCGCCGTACTGGTGCAGCTGCACGCCGTCGTCGTCCGCCGTGGCGAAGTAGGAGGCGACGCTGGCGAGCGTGCGCGCGACGTTGGTCGGGCAGCACGAGACCTCGAACCAGGCGGCGCGCAGGTTGGCCTCGGCGCGCTCGCTCAGCTCGTCGTCGTTCGTCTCCGAGGCGCGCTCCCGCTGGTGGAGGGTGTTCGCGTAGTAGAACGCGCGGCCGTCCTCCCGCGGCGAGACGAGCACCGCGTTGAGCAGTGTCCGCTCGATCGAGTCGGCGTGACGCGCGTCGCCACCCTGAAGCAGCAGCCTCCAGCCGACCATCACGGACCCGATCGCCGCGCACGTCTCGGCGTAGGCGCGGTCGGGCGGCAGCTCGTGGTCGGCGCCGAACTCCTCGTTCTGGTGATGGGCGCCGATCCCCCCGGTGAGATAGGTGCGGTGCGCGACGGTGTTCCGCCACTGCCGTTCGACGGCGTCGAGCAGCGCGTCGTCGCCCGTCTCGACCGCGACGTCCGCCGCGCCGGAGGCGAAGTAGGCCGCGCGGACCGCGTGCCCGCGCAGCACGGTGGCCTCACGCACGGGCACGTCGTCCAGGAAGTAGTCGCTTCCCTGGAACAGCGTGGTCTTCAGCGTGCGCCGTCCCCGCCGCTCCACGAACAGGCGTGCCTGCTCGATGTAGCGCGGCTCGTCGAGCGCGCGCCCCAGCTCGACGAGGGCCGGCTCGATCTCCGGGTGCCCGCAGATCGCGTCCCGGCCATCGGCGCCGAATTCCCGGACGACGTGGTCGGCCAGGCGCTGCGCGGTCGTCACCAGGAGATCGTCGGGGTGGCCGCTGCGGGCGCGGGCGACCGCAGCCTGCAGGAGGTGGCCGAAGCAGTAGAGTTCGTGGCCCCATTCGAGGTCGCTGTACCGGGCCCGCTGCCCGGGCCGGCCGAACGCGGTGTGCAGGTACCCGTCGTCCTCCTGCGCGCCGGCCACCCGCGAGACGAGCGCGTCGAAGCGGCCTTCGAGCGCGGCGTCCGGCCTGCGGCCGAGTTCCCACGCCATCGCCTCCAGCAGCTTGTAGACCTCGGAGTCGACGAACTCGATGCCGTCGTGGTGCTGCGCCACGGTGCCCGCGGCAGCCCGATCGAAGTTGCCGATCCAGCCGATGCGCTCCATCCAGCTCTCGCAGTGTTCGAGGATCGTGGTGGCGTTGAGCTCCTGCCACCGCCCCCAGAACCCGCCCGTGATGCGGAGCTCGTCGGAACCGAGCGGCCGCAGCAGCGAGCGCGACGGGACCACCGGTCCTCCCGGTCGGACGGCGCGGATGGTGTCGGTCATCGATCCCCCGTAGGTGTCAGGTCGGCCGCGAGCAGCAGGTAGACGGCCGCGGTCCAGGTGTATGCGCGGTCCCGGAGCCCCTCGCCGGTCAGCGCGTCGAAGTTCTCGGCGAACCCGGAGCGCTCGCAGGCGGCCAGGAACGCACGGCCGACGCGTTCGGCGAGGCCCGTGTGCCCGGCCCGGCGCAGGCCGTCGACGATGAGGTACGTGGATGGCGCCCACACTGGCCCGCGCCAGTAGCCGTCGGACTCGTAGAGCGGCGAATCCGGCGGTTCGGTCGCCGGCCCCCACGGGGTCAGGTGCTCCTCGACGGAACGGGCGAGGACGGCGCTGACGTCGGCGGGCAGCCGCTCGCCGAGCACCAGGGGCACGGATCCGAGCAGGCTCGTGGTCGTCGACGGCTCGCCGTCGGCGACCCCGCGGGCGACGAACCGGTCGCCGACCCAGAGCTCGCCGAAGAGCGCGCGTTCCAGTTCGGTCCGCGCGTCCGTCCACTCGGCCGGCGATTCGCCGAGCTCCGTCGCCAGCCGTGCCACCTCATCCAGTTGCAGGATCAGGAACGCAGCCAGGTCGGGCGACTCCACGACGCGGTTCCGGTCGAACAGCGTGGCGTTGTCCCAGCCGCTGTCGTTGCCGTGCTGGTAGTACGGGAGCGAGTGCCCAGGAGCGCGCCTGCTCTCGAGCCAGAACCGGGTCCACCGGGCGAGCCGGCGGTAGACCAGCCGGAGGGCGCCGTCGTCGAACGGGACGGTGACGCGCTCGCGGAGCATGCGGAAGGCCCAGCCGTGGATCGGCGGCTTCACGAAGTTGTACAGCACCTCGGAGTGGGTGACCGAGTCGGGCAGCGCTCCCCCGTCGTCCTGGTGGTCGAACGGCAGCAGGAACTGATCGAGCGCGGCGTCCGCGTCCAGACCGGCGAGGGCGAGCGCGTTGAAGCAGTGGTCCCACGACCACACCTTGTCCATCCAGTGCTTCGACATCAGGATCGCCTCGCGGCCGACGAAGCCCGCCGGCTCGACCGTCGCCGACCACAGCACGTACGCGGCCTTCACCGCGGCGGGCGTCGCCTCCGCGTCGCCCAGCACCCCGGCGCAGTAGCGCGAGAACTCCGTGCGGCGGCGGGCGACGAGTTCGTCGAACGCGGTGACGGGCGCGGCGCGCCGCACACCGGCCGCGGTCTCGGCGATCCGCACCTCCCAGTCCTCGGTGGCGGCGAAGCCGACGTCGCGCGGTCCGGCGCCCAGGGCTCCGTCGCCGGTGACCGTCGCCTCGCCCGCCAGCACGGTGAAGCGGTAGCGCCTCCCGGTCTCATAGCTCGTCAACGTCACCGCTCCGTCCACCGGATCGGTGAACAGGTACCCGCCCGTGAACGGCGTCAGCTCGTCGGAGGCCGCGAACCGCATCCCCAGTCCGCGACCGCGGAACCGCACGGCGTCGGGGCCGTCGAAGACCGCCTCCACCACGCCGTCGGCATCGCTCCAGACGACCCGCGACGGGGTCGCGGCGAGGTCGGCGGCCACACGCTCCCGCCGCTCGGGGATGAGGCGCAGCACCGGGTGCATGCCCGTGGTGTGCGAGACGAGGTGGATGTCGTCGACCACTCTGTGCATGCCGACCACCGGTGAGAGGTCGAGCCACGAGCCGCGCACGGAGAACGGCAGCTCCCTGAGGTCGAGGGGGATGTCGGTGAACGCCGCCACGTCAGTCCTTCACCGCGCCGGCGGTCACACCGGCGGCCACGTACTTCTGGGCGATGACGAGCAGGATCGCTGCGGGGATCGACGCGACGACGGCCGTGGCCATGATCGCGTTCCACTCCTGGTTGTTGTTGCCGATGTACTTGTAGATGCCCAGCGTGATCGTCTGCATGCTGCCGCCGCTGTTCAGCGTCGACGAGAAGATGAAGTCGGACCAGGCCCAGAGGAAGGCGAACAGCGACACCGTGACGATGGAGTTGCGGCTCACGGGCAGCACGATCGAGCGGAAGGTGCGCCACGTGCTCGCGCCGTCGATCTTCGCGGCGTTCATCAGCTCATCCGGGATGCCCGACATGAACGCGGAGAAGATCAGCACCCCGAACGGGACGGCGATGGTCGAGTCGGCGATGACCAGGCCCCAGACGGTGTTGAGGATCCCGAGGTTCAGGTAGATCGCGTAGAACCCCATCGCCATGATGATGCCGGGGATCATCTGCGCGATCAGGAGCAGGAAGTTGAGCACGCCCCGACCGCGCGGGCGCAGCTTCGCCAGCGAGTACGCCGCCGGCGCGGAGATCACGACGGTGAGCGCGACCGTGCCGAGGCCGATCAGCAGGCTCGTCGCGAGGTACGGCAGCTGCTGGTCGAGCACTGCCTGGTAGCCCTCGAAAGTGGCGTGGATCGGGAACAGGTTCGGCGGGCTCTTCCTCATCTCGGAGGTCGGTGTGAGCGAGACGTTGATCATCCAGTAGACGGGGAAGAGCATGATCACGGTCAGCGCGACGCCGACCGCGGTCTTCCACCAGGGTCGCCGGCGGTTCATGCGAGGTCCTGCTTTCGCTGGGTGCGGATGTAGATGAAGCCGAAGACGAGCGCGATCACGATGAGCACGTTGCCGACCGCGGCCGCGGGGCTGAAGTCCGGCAGCGTGGACGCGAAGCCGAGCTGGTACGACCAGGTCGCGAGCGTCGTCGACGAGGTGCCGGGGCCGCCGCGGGTCATGATCCAGATGATGTCGAAGACCTTCAGCGTGTAGATCAGGCCGAGAAGCAGTGTGATCGCGGAGACGGGGCGCAGCAGCGGGAAGGTGATGCGCCAGAAGCGCTGCCAGCCGTTGGCGCCGTCGAGCGACGCGGCCTCGTAGAGCTCCGCCGGGATGTTCTGCAGGCCCGAGTAGAGGATGACGAGATTGAAGGGGATGCCGATCCAGATGTTGGCGATGGTCACGCTCGTGAGCGCCCAGTCGGGCGACGTGAGCCAGTTGATCCCGGGCAGACCGAACGCCTCCAGAGCGGCGTTGACGACGCCGGAGTCGCTGTTCAGCATCCACGACCAGGTGGATGCGGAGACGATCAGCGGCAGCAGCCAGGGCACCAGGAACAGTGCGCGCAGCGTGCCGGAGAGGCGGAAGTTCTGGTGGAAGAACACGGCCAGCGCCATGCCGATCGTGAACTGGAAGGCGATCGACACGAGGGTGAAGACCGCGGTGTGCCAGAGCGCCGGCCCGAAGGTCGGGTCCTGGAGCACCTTGACGTAGTTGTCGAAGCCGACGAAGGGGGCGTCGCCCATGACGAACGACCGCACGGTGTAGTCACGGACGCTGAGCTCGATGTTGCGGTAGAGCGGGAAGGCGTAGAAGACGACCAGGTAGATCACCACGGGCGCCAGAAACGCCCAGGCGGCCCACTGGCCGCGGCGGCGAGGCCGACGGGGCACGGACGAGACGGCGGCCCGAGCCGTCTCGCCCGCGCGCCCGGCGGTGCTGCGCGACGCTGTCTGAGTAGTTGTCATCGGGGGTTCCTCAGTGCGTGAGCGGGTGTTACTTGGTGGCTGCTGCCGCGGCCGACTGAGCGGCCTTCAGGGCGTCGGCCGGAGACTGCGAGCCGCTCAGCGCGTTCTGCACTGCGCCCCACAGCTCCTTGGAGATCTTCGGGTAGTTGGTGCCCAGGTTGTCGCTGGTGCGGCCCTTGGCGGCGGCCACCGCATCCACCCACGGCTTGAGCTCCGGGTTCGCGGCGACCTGCTCCTTCTGAGCGGCCTCGGTCGGAGCGATGTACGAGAGGGTGGTGTCCGTCTTCACGAAGCTCTTGGTGCTGGTGAGGCACTCGGCGATCTTCTTCGACGTGGCGTAGCGGGACGTGTCCTTCTGCACCGGGAGGGTCATGAACTCGCCGCCCGTCGGAGCCGGAGCGGGCCCGCCGTCCATCGCGGGAACGGTCAGGATGCCGTAGTCGATTCCGGCCTTCTTGACGTTCCCGAGCTGCCAGGTGCCGTTCTCACCGAACGCGAAGTCGCCGGTGGCGAACTCCTGCCAGCTGGTGGTCTGGGTGTTGTTGATGACCGAGTTGGGCGCGTAGCCCTTCTTCACCCAGTCGGTCCAGAGCGTCAGGGCCTGCACCGACTTGGCGGAGTCGAGGTGCTTCAGGTCCGCTCCGGAGCCCCAGAACCAGGGGAGGTACTGGAAGCTGCCCTCCTCGGTCCCGATCGCCGAGAACGTGATGCCCTTCTTGCCGGCGGCCGTCACCTTGGCGAGCGCGTCGGTCAGCGTGCTCCAGTCCTTGATGGTGGCGACATCCACGCCGGCCGCGTCGAGCACCTTCTTGTTGTAGTACAGCGCGAGGGTGTTCGCGCCGATCGGGACGCCGTAGGTCTTCCCGTCGATCTGGCCGGCGGCCAGGATGTTCTTCTGGATGTCCGCGGTGTCGAGCTTGTTCTCGGCAGTGCTGGTCAGGATGCCCGCGTCGGCCAGGGTCGAGACGACGGGGTTGTCGACCAGCAGCAGGTCGGGCGAGCTGCCCTGCTGGCCGGCGAGGAGCGCCTTGTTGGTCAGGTCGCTGGTGTCGTAGCCGGTGCGCTTGACGGTGACGCCGGCGTCCGTGCCGCACTGCTCCACGAGCTTCGTCCAATCGGCGGATGCGTCGAACTGGGGGTACGGGTCCCAGAACGTGTAGGTCCCGCCCGCACTGCTGCCGGAACCCGAGCCGGAGCCCGAGCAGGCGGCGACGCCGGCGACGATCGCGGCGGCGACGACCGTGGCGCCGATCAGGCGCGTGGTCTTCTTGGTGATCACAGTATTCCTCCTTGAATCGTGCATTGCATGGTGTCGGCCGTGAGCGCTGAGCAGGCTGCGTGGGACGTTTTCATCGGGTGCTCCCACGGTCGGTTATTTCCGGGGCGACGAAACGCGTCACCGTCGGGCCGGCGAGATCGGGGGAGGTGATCCGCCGGACGAGTTGCCGGACCGCCGAGCGGCCCAGCTCGTTGGGCGAGCTCTCCACTGCCGTGTACGGCAGCGAGAAGGCCCGACCGAAGTTCGTGGCATAGAGGCTGACGACCGAGAGGTCGTCGGGGACGCGCACACCGCGGGCGGTGAGCACGGACGGCAGTGCGGCGATCGTGGCGTCGTTGTGCACGATGATCGCCGTGGCGTTCGGGCGGGCATCCAGGATGGCGTTGATGCTGCGGCCGATCTCCGGCTGACGCGACTCGCCGTAATAGGGATGCATCTGCAGCCCGTACCGTGCCGCCCGCTCGAGCGCGGCGTCGCGGAACCGCCAGCCGTACGCCCCACCGCGCTCGAACACGTGCAGCGGCGGAGAGACGACGACGATCTCGCGGTGACCACGGGCATGCAGGTGGTCGACCAGCATGCGGGCGGACTCCCCGAAATCGAGGTCGAAGACGTCGAGGCCCTCGGTGTGCTTGGGAAGGCCGACGAGGGCTCCTGGCTGAGGCGCGTCGCGCATCGCATCCAGACGCGGGTCCTCGTGGACCACGTCGAGCAGCACGACGCCGTCGATCATGCCCGAGCTGGTGACGCGGCGCAGGGCCGCGACGCTGTCGAGCTCGGTGACCAGCAGGATGTCGTAGCCGAGCTCACGGGCCGTGTCGGACACCGGCAGGATGTACTCGAACATCGCCGGGGCGAACTCGTCCGCGTGGAACTGGGTGAACAGGCCGATGACCATCGTCTGCGAGGTGGCGAGCGCGCGCGCACCGGCATTGACGATGAAGCCGAGGGAGGCGATGGCCTCCTCGATCCGGCGTCGGGTCTCGTCGGAGATCGATCGCTTTCCCGAGAGCGCGTAGGACACGGTGCTCGTGGAGACGCCCGCGGCACGGGCCACGTCGGTGATGGTCACGGCCATCGCCCCTCCTCCACTCCATCGGGAAGGCGGTTCGTTATCGAACCGCTTCGATGAAAGTAGCGCAGTCGCGGGGGAAAACAAGTCGAACCGCTTCGCTACCCGGGCGAAAGTGGGAATTCCGCCGCTGGAGAGGGTCGCTTCGGCCGACGGATGAGCGGTCTCAGCCGGGGTTCACGCCGGAAACGAACCGCTTCGACACCTGCCGGATGGCCCCTCAGACCGGCGGCCGGGTCGTCCCGCGGTCGACGAATCCCGGCGCGATCAAGCGCACCTGCGTGGCGTCTGCCCCCGCCGGATCGGCGATGCGCTCGACCAGGCGGTTGACCGCCCACTCCCCCAGGGCCTCGGGCCGGGTGTCCACGGCCGTGTAGGGCAATGAGAAGGCTGTGCCGAACTCCGCCGAGAACATGCCGATGACGGACAGGTCGTCGGGAACCACGATGCCGCGATCGTGGAGGAGGGACGGCAGGGCGGCGATCGTGGCGTCGTTGTGCACGACGAGACCCGTGGCGTGCGGGAACCGGTCCAGCGCCGCCGCTAGGGCCTGGCCGAGCGCCGGCTGACGGGATTCTCCTTCGACGACGTGCACCTGGATCCCGTGGCGTGCGGCCCGCTCCACCGCCGCGTCGCGGAAGCGCCAGGCGTACGACCCGCCGCGTTCGTAGACCTGGCGGGGCGGAGTGATCACCAGGAGCTCCCGGTGCCCGAGGTCGGCCAGATGGTCGACGGCGATCCGCGCGGCCTCGCCGAAATCGAGGTCGACCGCGTCGAAGCCCTCCGCATCCCGCGCGTATCCGATCAGGGCGACGGGCTGCCGGGCCTGCCGCAGCGGCTCGAGCCGCGGATCGTCGTAGGTGACGTCCAGGAGCACAACGCCGTCGACCATCGACGAGGAGGTCGTGCGGCGGACGGCCGAATCGACATCCGGGTCGGTGACCATCAGCAGGTCGAAGCCGTGCGTCCGTGCCGTCGTGGAGACCGGGAGCACGTACTGCAGCATCGCGGGGGCGAACTCGTCCTCCTCGAACTGGAGGAACAACCCGAGGACGTTCGTCTGCGACAGTGCCAGGGCTCGCGCTCCGGCGTTGGGCGTGAAGTCCAGCTCCACGATGGCCCGCTGGATGCGCTCGCGCGTCTCCTCGGAGATCGCGCGCTTGCCGGAGAGGGCATAGGACACGGTGCTCACCGTCACACCAGCGGCTCGCGCCACGTCCCGGATCGTCGCCGCCATCGCCCTCCCGTTCGCCGGAGACATTGTCGCACGCGCAAAGGGCCGGACCCGACGTCGCGGGCCCACCGCTTCGCGCGTGACGACGCTCCGCGGTGAAGTCGAACCGGTTCGAGACGCACGGCCGGGTACCGCTCGGGCTACCGCGGCGCGAGCAGCCCGAGGTCGCGCAGGCTCTCCGCCGTCTCCACGATGGTCTCGACGGCCGGCCGTGGACGGAACCCCAGCTCGCTCTTCGCCCGCTCGTTGTGGATGACGAGAGGTGCGGGCTCGTCGCCCGGCGCCTCCTGCGTGGTGACCCGCGCGGCGAGGTCCCCGAGCCGATCGCGCAGCACGTTCGCGACGTCGAGGAACGTCAGGGTCGGGCCGTCGGCGAGCAGCAGGTACCGCCGGCCGGCCGCCTCGGGTGTCGTCATGGCCGCGATGTGCGCCGACGAGACATCGCGCACGTCCGCGATCCCGAAGCGCTGACGCGGCACCGCCGTCATCGTGCCGTCCAGCATCCCCGTGAAGAACTGGAGCGACGAGCGGGCGGCGGTGGTGAGCGTCGGGCCGGCGATCCAGGTCGGATTGAGGGCGACGAGCTCGAGGTCGCCTCCCTCGCGCTCGACGTAGTCCCACGCGGCGCGCTCGGCCACCGTCTTGGACAGCGGGTAGGCCGGCAGGCCCGGAGTGGCCGGGTCGGTCCAGTCGGCCTCGGTGTAGTCGCGCACCGGTTTCGGCGAGTACCCGACCGCCGCGAAGGACGACGTGAACACGACACGCCGGGAGCCGGCATCCCGGGCGGCGCGCAGCACACGGAGCGCGCCGTCACGGGCCGGCACGACGACCTCGTCCGGAACGGACGACTGCACCATCGGCGAGGCCACATGGTAGACCTCTTCGATCCCCGCCAACGCCGCGTCCCATCCCTCGTCGTCGGTGAGGGAGGCAGTCGCGAAGAAGAGGGCGGTGTCGTCCACTCCGGCTCGCCCGACGGCGGCCCGGACCTCCTCGGCGCGCTCCGGCGACCGGACGGTCGTGCGCACGGCGGCGCCGGAGGCCAGCAGGTCGGCGATGAGGCGGGTGGCGAGGTAGCCGGTGCCGCCGGTGATCAGGATGGTGGGGTCGGTGCTCAACGGAACGTCTCCTCGAGTCGGGGAAGGATGGAATGGAGCTCGGTCTGTGCGGCGGCCTCGGCCGCGTCATCGCCGCTGTCGCGGGCGTCCCACAGCTCGGCTTTTGCGCGCAGATAGTCGAGGTGGACGCGCAGGGTCGCGATCTGCTGCTCCACGCGGACGGCGTGCCGGAGCAGGATGTCGCGCTGCTCACCCGCCGCCTCGCGGCCGCGCCGCCGGTTCGCCTGGTAGGTGCGCATATCCTCGATGCCGACGCCCATCGCCCGCAGGCAGGCGAGCACCTGCGCGGTGTCGAGATCCGCTTCGGCGTAACGGCGGTGACCGCTGCTCTCGTCGCGCGCGATCGGCCCGAGCAGACCGACATCCTCGTAGTAGCGCAGCGTCGGCTCGCTCAGCCCGCTCTGCCGGGACACGTCCTGGATGGTCAACAACGTCATGCGCCCATCACAACAGACCTCAAGCGCTTGAAGTCAAGCGCGTCTGCGTGATCAGACCGCGGTGACCTTCAGGACGATCACGCGCTCGGGCAGCGACCGAGGCAGCTGCAGCCCCGCTGCGGTGAGCGCACGCCCGCTGAGCACCGTCCCGGTGCCGTCCCCGTACCAGAGCGAGTCGGCCCGGTCGGGGTCCGGGGTCCCCACGACGACCGGTGCGACGCGGTAGAGGGTGTCCGGCGCCAGGCCGGGGAGCGTGAAGCGGCCGTGGGGGGACTCGTTCGGGCGACCGAGGAAGGCGAGGAAGAACAGCGCCTCCGCCCTGTCGGCGGCGACCGTCCCGTACAGCTGGAAGGCCGGGTCGATCTCGTCCGCCCGCACCACGTCCCCGCTGTGCAGGAGGTCGCGGTGCCGGATGTGGAAGGCGACCCACTCGGCCAGATCGGCGAGGTCCCGCTCCGTGGCCCGTGCCAGATCCCACTCGATGCCGAAGTGACCGAAGACCGCCGTGCCGGCACGGTACGACAGAGCGAGGTCGCGTCCGGTGGTGTGGTTCACGCGTGAGCCGACGTGCGACCCGACCAGCTCCGGCGGGAGGAGCTGCATCGTCCACCGGTCGATCTGCTGGCGCTCGACCGGGTCGACGCAGTCGCTCGCCCAGACCCGGTCGGTGTGCTCGAGCACGCCGAGGTCGACCCGCGCGCCGCCGGAGGAGCAGGACTCGATCTCGAGCCCCGGGAACCGCCGTTTGAGCTCGTCCATCAGCCGATAGGCGGCGAGGGTCTGCTCGTGCACGCCCGCCGCCCCGGTCGGGGAGGTCCCGGCGTCGATGAGGTCGCGGTTGTGATCCCACTTGACGTAGGCGACGTCGTACTCGGTGAGGATGGCCGACATCCGCTCGAGGATGTGGTCGTAGGCCCCCGGGATCCCGAGGTTCAGCACCTGCTGGTGGCGGGACCGGATCGGGAGGCGGCCGCCGGTCTGCATGATCCACTCGGGATGCTCGCGCGCGAGGTCGCTGTCCTCGTTCACCATCTCGGGCTCGAACCACAGCCCGAACTCCATGCCCAGTTCGCCGACGCGCTGGATCAGGGGGCCGAGACCGTCGGGCCAGACCTCGGGATCGACGACCCAGTCGCCGAGACCGCGGGTGTCGTCGCGGCGGCCCGCGAACCAGCCGTCGTCGAGCACGTAGCGCTCGACGCCGACGGCGGCCGCACGCTCGGCGAGCCCCAGGAGCCGGTCGAGATCGTGGTCGAAGTACACCGCCTCCCAGACGTTGAGCGTCACCGGGCGGGGACGGGAGGGGTGCGTGGGGCGCCCCCGCAGGTAGCGGTGGAACCGGTGCGCCTGCTCGTCGAGACCGTCGCCGTACGCGCCGTAGATCCACGGTCCGCGGTAGCTCTCGCCCTCGGCCAGCAGGATCTCGCCCGGCAGGAGCAGCTCGCCGCCGCCGATCACCTGCGCCCCGGTGGACAACCGCTCGGCGTAGTGGCGGTGGTTGCCGCTGAACGCGACGTGGACGCCCCACACCTCACCGTGCCGGAAGCCGAAACCGGGGACGCCGGCGCTCAGCACGGTCGCCGCATCCGGGCCGGTGCGTCCCTTGCGGCCCTCGCGCTCGTGCGTGCCGACGACGAGCTCCCGGCGCTGGGGGATGCGCTCCCGACTCCACCGTCCGGCGAAATCCAGCAGTTCGCGGGCCCGGGAGGGCAGTGGGAGCATGACGTTGAGCTCCGTCACCTCGTACGTCCCGTGTCCGTCGTTGCCGACCGCGGCCCGGGTGCGCACCAGCCCGCCGGCGAGCAGCTCGAACTCGAGCGTGAGAGTCAGGCCGGCCACCCCATCCTGCGCCCGGAACGTCACAGCGGCCGGGCCGGTCTCGACCAGCCGCCCGTCCCGGCGGATGGGATCGCCGGTGGTCGAATCGACCTCGATGGCTGCGACCGTGAAGAGCGGCGACCAGTCGGCGCCGCTCCTGTGGCCGATCAGGCCCGGCCGCCCCTCCCATCCCGCGTGGTGCTCGGGGAGGAGGGCGACGCGAACGGGCTGGTCGACCACGTTGCCGGTCGCCGGCTCCTCGGCCGCGATGGCGAGTGCGCTGACACTGTCGGCGGTCTGGGGCCCGAGGGACGCACCCCAGTGCACCACCGCGGGCAGGCGGCCGGCCGTGGCGTCGATGACGACGCTCACTCCGGCTGCCGTGAGATGCAGGAGCAGGTCGGGGGCCGGTTCGTTCGTGGTCACGGAGAACTCCATCGTCGGGGTCGCGGGCGGCGGGCCGCAGCCGGCAGGTCAGAACGCGGTGAACCTGAAGGACATCGACCGCGCTTCGGGACGCAGCAGCGCATCCGGCCACACATCCGGACCGCAGGCGCGCGAGCCCAGCCCGTTCTGCGCCGCATCCAGGTAGAGGTGGGTCGCGTTCGGGGCCGGAAGCTCGTGCTGGTGGGCGGCGACGCCGATCTGCTCGGCCGTGTGCCGCGCGAGGGTGAACCCGGGCCGGCGGCCGCGCGCATCCTCCCCCGCGTCGATCCGCAGCCATTCGCGGCCGTCCGACAGCAGGTCGATCGTGCGCAGGTCGCTCCGATGGCCGCTCTCCTGCGGCCAGGCGTACGGGACGGTCAACTCGTCGATGCCGGCGCGGTAGCGACCGACGAGCACGCCCCGGCGCGAATCGGGGTACGACTCCCCCGGCCCGGTGCCGAACCACTCCGCCTCGTCGACGTCGGCCGGCAGGTCGAAGCGGACTCCGGCGCGCGGCCACACGAGGGTCCAGCGGGAGCTGGGGATCAGCTGCAGGGTGAGGAGCACAGCGTCGCCGTCCGTCTCCCACCACTCGTCGAGCGTGACGGACTCGCGGGTGTCGGCGGCGGCCCAGCGGGTCCGGCGCCGCAGCGAGGCCCCGGTTCTCGAGATGTCGAGCACCCGCCCGCTCAGTCGGTCGAGTCCGGCTTCGCGCCACAGCGACGCGTAGGAGGGGCCGGGGATGCCGAGCCCGCGTCCGGCCATCGGGTCGCTGACGTCGTAGCTCCCCAGGTGCGCTCCGCCGTCGTTGTCGGTCGGGGCACGCCAGAGTTGCAGGCGTGGACCGGTGACCGGCCGTCCGCCCAACGCCATCAGGCGGCCGTCCGCGAACTCCGCGGGACCGAGGGCGTAGCGGCCGGCGACCTCGAGGGGCGGCGCGAGACCGGCGCCCTTCGGCCCGCGCGTCCGGAGGGACGGCTCCTCGGCACGGGTCGACCGCAGCAGGACCTGCGAGGCGGCGAGCACGTGACCCCGGGAGGCCCACGTGGTGTCGCCGGCGAGCGCCGCCGACACGGTGAACCACACTTCGCCGGAGTCCTCGCCGGGAGTCCGGTCGTCGAGCACGCTCTCGACCACGCTCTCGACCACGGCGGACGCGCCGGCGGGCAGAGCCCCGCCGCCCTCCCCCTGGACCTCCAGCACACCCTCGGCGATCCGCTCCCCGTCACGCTCCACCCGCCACGGGAAGACCAGGTCCCGGGTGTCGGACGAGTGACGCAGGTTGCGAACGCGGACCGACACGGTCCTGCTCTCGACGTCGATGTCGAAGCGGATCGGCGCGGTCACCGCCGCGAACTCCACCAGGCCCGGCGTCGGGGTGCCGTCGGACAGCACCATCCCGTCCATGCAGAAGTGCCCGTCGTGCACGCCCGTCTCGCCGAAGTCGCCGCCGTAGCCGAAGAACTCCACCCCGTCGGCCGTCCGGGTGCGGATGCCGTGGTCGCGCCACTCCCACACGAAGCCGCCGTGCAGCCGGGGGTAGCGGTCGACCAGGCCCTCGTAGAGGTCGATGCCGCCCGGGCCGTTGCCCATGGCGTGGACGTACTCGCAGAGCAGGAAGGGCTTGGTGCGCTGGCGAGCGGACTGCGCTCCCGAGGCGTTCAGGAGCAGTGCCGTGGAGTCGTCCCCGATGCTCGTCACCTCGGCGATGGAGGCGTACATCCGCGAGTAGACGTCGGTGTAGTCCCCGGCGTGGTCGCCTTCGTAGTGCACGGGGCGACCGGCATCGCGGGCGTGCACCCACTCCGCCATCGCCGCGAGGTTCGCCCCGGTGCCCGACTCGTTGCCCAGCGACCACATCACGATGCTCGGGTGATTCTTGTCCCGCTCCACCGTCCGCTCGATACGGTCGAGATACGTCGCGCGCCAGGCGGGATCCTCGCTCGGGTTGTCCATCCACTCGTCGGTGCCCGGTTCGAACTGGCTGCCGCCGTGATGGAAGGCGTGCGTCTCGAGGTCGCACTCCAGCATCACCCAGAACCCCAGCTCGTCGGCGAGATCGAGCACGCGGGGATGCGGCGGGTAGTGCGCTGTGCGGATCGCGTTGACGTTGTGCCGCTTCATCAGCTCGAGATCGCGGCGGACGAACTGCTCGTCGAAGCCGCGTCCCCGGTCCGGGTCGGTCTCGTGACGGTTCATCCCGTGGAAGACGACCCGGCGCCCGTTCACGAGGAACCGGTCGCCGACGATCTCGACCGTGCGGAAACCGAGCCGGAGCGCGATGGTCTCGGCGCCGCCCCTGCTCACCACCGACGCGTCGTAGAGTCGGGGGCTCTCCGCCGTCCAGGGCTCGACGGCCCCGATGCGGACGGGCGCGATCGCGGACGCGTCCTCCCACTCGGCCTCGATCCCGAGCTCGGGAACGAGCAGGCGCACGGGGAAGGCGTCCTCCTGCACGCGGAGCTCGGTGTGCAGGATCCCGGCCCCGGTGCGGTGGTCGTACTCGGCGCGGACCCAGACGTCCTCGATTCCGCCGACGGGTCGCGCCTGCAGGGTGACCTCCCGGAAGATGCCCGGCAGCCACCACTGGTCCTGATCCTCGACATAGGTGGAGGCGGACCACTGGTGCACGCGGACGGCGATCGTGTTGAGACCGCCGCGCAGCGCCTCTGTCACGTCGAACTCCTGCGCCAGCCGCGACCCGGTGCCGATGCCGATCTCGACGCCGTTCAGCCAGACGCGGTAGCGGGACTCGACCCCCTCGAACCGCAGCACGACCGCCTCATAGGTCGCGGCATCCAGCCACCCGGCCGGCAGCTCGAACGTCCGCCGGTGGTCGCCGGTGGGGTTCTCGTCGGGCGAGAAGGGCGGGTCCTGGGGGAACGGGAGTTGGACGTTCGTGTACTGCGGAGCACCGTACCGGCCGTCTCCGTGCAGCACCCAATGGCTGGGGACGGGGAGCTCGTCCCACCCGGAGTCGTCGAAGGCCGGGTCGGCGAAGGCCTCCGTCGTTTCGCCGGGAGGCAGCACGTCGGGAGCCCCCAGTGCGCCGGGGACCCCGGCCAGCAGACGGAAGCGCCAGTCGCCGTTCAGCGACAGCGTCGGCGCGTCCGAGTGCAGCCACGATCGGGCGGCACGGCGCCTGCCGCGCCCCGGGCCGACGTCGTTCAGGTAGTGGTCCCTGTCCAGCACAGAACTTCCCTCACTCCGCGGCACGGGGCGCGCGGAATCTCACCGTAACGATCTCGAAGGGGTGGAGCGCGAGTTCGACCCGGCGCGTCGATGTCGCACGGACGGCATCGGACTCCAGGGGGCGTTCGAGCAGGTCGGTCGCCCAGGCGTCATCCCAGTCGATCGACGTGGTCAGCGTCGCGGACGAGCGGTCGCCGTGCGCCTCATAGAGCCGCACCACCAGGTCGCCGCTTCCGTCCTCCGCCAGCTTCACGGCCTCGACCACCACAGCCGGGTCCGACACGGCGACGAGCGGCGCCACCGGCGTGCCACGAAGCGGCCGGGGTGGCAGGCTCTGCCGATAACCGTCCTGGATCGCCTCGGGGATGCCGCCGGGGCGGAGGCTCACCGTGAAGGCGTGCCTGCCGTGATCGGCGCCCGGGTCGGGATACCGCGGGGCCCGCAGCAGCGACAGCCGCGCCATCGCCATGGGCCGTCCCGACGGCGCTTCGAGCGTGCGGATGTCGTGGCCGTAGACCACGTCGTTCGCGATGGCGACCCCCAGCCCGGCTCGCCCACCTGGATCCAGCGGTGCGCGACCGTCTCGAAGCGGGCGGCATCCCACGATGTGTTGCGGTGGATGGCGCGGTGCAGATGCCCGAACTGGATCTCGGACGCCGCGCGGTCGGCGCGGACATCGAGCGGGAACGCGAGCTTCAGCAGCTTCTGCGATTCGCGCCACTCGATGTCGTACGCGAGATCGATGCGTCCATCGAGGAGCCGGATGCGCAGATCGAGTGTCGAGCCGCCGAACGCGTGCCGCACGGCGACGGCGTCCCCGTCGATCCGCACGTCGACCGGTTCCAGCAGTTCGCGGCCGGAGCGCTGGTCCTCCTCGTTGATGTCCCAGGCATCCCACTCGCGCGGAGTGTCGCGCAGCAGGTGCAGCACGCCGCCGGCCATCCCCTCCGGGAGCACTTCCCGGTCGGCCACCAGGTCGCGCAGCGAGACGAGCACGCCACGGCTGTCGACGACGGCCCGGAGCGCGGCGTCCTCCAGCACGAACCCGTCGCCGTCGATCCTCGGTCCGGCAGCCGCCGGCACGTACGCGGCGCCGATGCCCATGGCCGGCACCCCGTCCAGGGCGAGCGGACCCGCGTTGGCCGCCAGCGGCTCGTCGCCGTCCCCGCCGAGCGCCGCGAGCGCAGTCTCGATCAGCTCGTTCAGGCTCGCCGCGACCTCCTCGTAGGCGGCCTCGGCGTCCTGGTGCACCCAGGCGATGGAGCTGCCCGGCAGGATGTCGTGGAACTGCAGGAGCAGCACCGTCCGCCAGGCCTCGCGCAACGCATCCGCGGGGTACGGCGCACCGCGCAGGATCGTCGCGGTCGCCGCCCACAGTTCGGCCTGCCGCAGCAGCGCCTCGCTGTGCCGGTTGCCGCGCTTCGTCTTCTGCTGCGAGACGAGCGTGCCTCTATGCAGTTCGAGGTACAGCTCGCCGACCCACACCGGCGGGGTGGGCGACTCGGCCTCGGCGACCGTGAAGAAGGAGTGCGGATCCGACAGCTCCACCCGGGGCGAGCCTTCGAGGTCGCGCTTGCGGGCCGCCTGCGCGAGCATCTCGCGGGTGGGTCCGCCGCCGCCGTCTCCCCAGCCGAACAGCCCGAGAACCTCCCGCGCCGAGCCCTTCTCGCTGAACGTCCGCTCGGTCCGCGCGAGGTCGAGCGCGCCGAGATCGGAGTTGTACGTGTCGGCCGGCGGCAGGTGCGCGAACAGGCGCGATCCGTCGATGCCCTCCCAGTGGAAGGTCGAGTAGGGGATGCGGTTGGTCTCGTTCCACGACGGCTTCTGCGTGACGAAGTAGCGGGCGCCCGCAGCACGCGCGATCTGCGGGAGTGCGGCGCTATAGCCGAAGGAGTCCGGAAGCCACACCTCGTCGCTCTCGACGCCGAACTGCTCCTGGAAGAACCGCTTGCCCATCACGAACTGGCGCGCCAGGGCCTCCCCGCCGGGCATGTTCGTGTCGGATTCGACCCACATGCCGCCCACCGGCCGGATGCGCCCTGCGGCGACCGCCGCGCGGACCCGCTCGAACAGCGCGGGCTGGCTCTCCTGCAGCCAGGCGTACTGCTGGGCGGAGGAGGCGGCGAAGACGAAGTCGGGATCCCGCTCGATGAGGTCGAGGACGTTGGCGAACGTCCGCGCGACCTTGCGGACCGTCTCCCGGGTCGGCCAGAGCCACGCGCAGTCGATGTGCGCGTGCCCGACCGCCGACACGCGGAGGGCGCTGGATGCGGCGGGCGCGGCGAGCACCCCGGCGAGCGCGTCCCGTCCGGCCCCAGCCGTTCCGGACACGTCGTCGGGGTCCATGACGTCGACCATGCGCTCGAGCGCGTGCACGATCTGAGCACGCCGGGCGCCGTCCCGCGGCAGCACGTCGACCAGCCCGTCGAGGGTGACGACATCCTGCAGCAGCTCCCACACCGTGAGGTCCCGGCGGGCGATCTCCAGCCGCACCAGCCGGTAGAGGGGTTCTCGCCTGCCGTGGCGCGGTCGCCCAGAGGGGTCGGCTCGTACTCGTACGGCACCTGGATCATCGGGTTCGCGGCCGCCTCCAGCAGCAGCCGGAACGGGCCGGCCTCAGGCAGCGGCACCCACGCGTTGAACGGCTCGATCGCCTTCACGATCGAACCGTCCGGGCGGTAGGCGGTCGCTTCGGCCTGGAACCCCGGCTGCTCCCCGGTGAAACCGAGGTCGACCACGAGCTCCACCTCGTCCGCCGGCCAGCCGTCCGGGACCTCGCCGCGCACGTCGAACCAGACGGTGTCCCAGGGGCGGCCCCACGGCACCCCCACCTCGATCGGCTCGAACGGATGCGTCACGGCCTCCGCGAAGGGGACCGGCTCGCCGCCGACCTGCCAACTGAAGACGTCCACCGGGTGCGACTCCGCGTACAGGGCCGGCTGGATGCGGAACCGCGTGAACCGCCGGACCCGCTGCATCGCGAGCGTCTCGGCGTCCAGCCGCGCGCGTCCGTTCGGGTTGGACTCCTCCGTCACGCTCAGCTCTCCCGCGACGCGATGGGCTCGCGGGTGTAGTAGTCGACCAGGCCGTCGGGGGACGGCAGCACCGGACGGTCGAACTCGCCGGTCAGGTACATCGGCGTGACCACGTAGGGCTCCCGCGCCCGCTCCGGGCGCGCCCAGCGGACGCCGTTGGCGATCACGCGCTGCACCTCCGGCTGGTGGTAGACCGGGAACACCTCGTCACCCGGGCTGAAGTAGAAGACGCGCCCGTAGCCGCGGCGGTACGTGACGCCGCTGCGGAACACCTCGCCGCCGGAGAAGCTGCTGATGAAGACCAGCTCGTCGGGCTCCGGGATGTCGAAGAACTCGCCGTACATCTCCTGCCCGGGGATGATGATCGGCTGGGGAACGCCCTCCGCGATCGGATGCCGGGGAGAGATCGTCCAGACCAGCTCGCGGTCGGCGTCGTTGCGCCAGCGGAGGCTGCAGGTCGTGCCCATGAGGCGGCGGAAGATCTTCGAGTGGTGCCCCGAGTGCAGCACGATGATCCCCATGCCCTCGAGGACATGACGGTGGATGCGGTCGACGACCTCGTCGTCCACCTCGTCGTGCGCGGTGTGCCCCCACCAGAGGAGCACGTCCGTCGCCGCGAGCGTCTCCTCGGTCATGCCGTGCTCCGGCTCATCCAGCACGCGGGTGGACACGGTCACGCCCTCCCCGAGGAGGGCGGAGATGCCGTCGGCGATGGTGGTGTGCATCCCCTCCGGGTAGATCCCACGGACGACCGGGTTCACCTGTTCGTGGCGGTTCTCGCCCCAGACGACGACGCGGATCGGTTCGGTGGTTGTCATCGGGCGCCTCCTGACGCGATCGTGGCCGGGGCGGAGCCCCAGGCCGGTGTGGCGATACCGTCGGCAGCGCTGTTCCATGAGGTGAGCTGGGCGGCGACGTCGTCGCTCCGCTCGTCGGCGACGGCCTGGGCGAGCGACTCCTCGAGCAGCTCGGCGATGACGACCCGCTCGCCGCCGCGCTCGCTGCTCCGGATCGCGCCCTCGACCATTGCGAGGCTGAGCACGTTGGCCCGAACCTCGTTCTGCGGGGTCGTGCCGGCCCGCAGCGCCGTCACGAACTCCTCCAGAGATCCCTCGATCCCCTCGCGGCCGTGCGGAACATCGATCCCGACGCCGTCCGCCTCCACCCGCACGACGTCGTCGCCGTCCCAGGATGCGGCGCCGCGCTCGGCGTAGACGCGCCAGTCGGCGTTCCACGACGTCTGCAGTCCGGGCGTGCAGCGGCTGCCGGCGTAGACGAAGCGGGCGCCGGAGGCCAGCTCGAACTCGGCGGACGCCGCGGCGTCGCCGGCGAACCAGCTCCACGGCGGGTTCCATGAGCTGCAGCGCACGGCGACCGGTTCGTCGCCGGTCAGGTAGCGCAGCTGGTCGAAGTGGTGGATGGACATGTCCACCAGCAGCGGATGCGCCATCTGCTCCCGGAAGCCGGGCTCGTGATCGGCGTGGAAGAACTGCGCGTTCACCGTCGCGAGCGACCCCAAGGCGCGGACCGCGTCGCGGAACGCCGCCAGGTGGTCGAAGTACCGGCGGGACTGGCTCACCATGAGCAGTTCGCCCGCGACGTCGGCGAGGGCCACCTGACGGAGGGCCTCGGCCACGGTCGGGGCGAGCGGTTTCTCGCACAGCACGGGCAACCCGGCGCGCAGCGCCTGCTCGTTGACCACCCGGTGGGCCTGCGGAACCGTCACATTGATGACGGCCGCGGCTCCGGCGCGCTCGGCGACCTCCGCGACGGAGGCGCCCACCACGACGTCATCGAGCCCGGCGGAGGCGGCGGTGGAGGCGGCGAGCGCGACGTCGAGGTCGACGACGCCGACCGGGACCGCGTGCGGCGACCGCGCGAGCATCCGGATCCACTCGCCGCCCATGGCCCCGGCGCCGACGACGACGACGGGAAGACGGCCGGCCGACGGGCTGCCGCCCGTGGTGGATTCGTTCATGGAGGTGGTCACCCTTTCACCGCGCCGCCGAGGCTGGAGCGGAGCAGGTGCTTGCGCACGAAGACGTAGAGGATGGCGGGCGGGGCGACGTACACGATCGCGCTGGCGGCCAAGAGGCCCCAGTCGACCTGGTTGTGCTCGCTGAAGGCCCGGAACAGTCCGATGGAGAGCGGGTACAGCTCCTGGCTCTGCAGCATCACGAGCGGGGTGAGGAAGTCGCCCCAGACGTTCATGAAGGTCAGCATCGCCGCGGCGCCGAGACCCGGGCCGACGAGCGGCATGACGACCCGCCAGATGGCCTGGAAGCGGGTGTTCCCGTCCACCCACGCGGCCTCCTCCAGTTCGATCGGCACCGCCGCGATGGTGCCCTTGAGCAGCCACAGCGTGATCGGCAGCTGGAGCACCGCCTCGACCAGGATCAGCCCGAACAGCGTATTGGTGAGCTGGAGGTTCACCATGATCAGGTAGAGCGGCACGATGGTGGCGGGCGCCGGGATGACCCGAATGAGCAGGATGCCGTACATGAAGGTGCGGCGGCCCGGGAAGTTGTAGCGCGCCAGGGCGTACCCACCCGCGACCCCGAGGACGAGGTTCAGCGCTGTCGCGCCGATACCGATGATGAGGCTGTTGACGAGCAGCTGAGGGGTGCCCGAGTTGGTGAAGAAGCGCACGAAGTTCCCGAACGACAACGCCGGCAGCTGCACGTTGGGGCCGGCGTGCCCGTCGACGGAGCTCAGGACCACCCAGGCGAAGGGCACGAGGCAGAACAGCGCCAGGAGCACCAGCAGGAGGTAGCCGAGCACCCGCTGCACCCGGTCGACCGGAGTCAGCGGACGCCGGCGGAAGCGGCGCACCGCGGCGGGGGCGCGGCGGCGGAATCCGGCGTCACGTTCCGGCTGGTCAGAGCCGTCATCTCACACCTCGACTTTCGCGAGCCGCACGTAGACGACTCCCAGGACCAGGACGATCGCGAGCAGGATCATCGATGCCGCGCTGCCGATGCCGACCTGCGAGAACTGCAGCGCGCGCTCGTAGATGTAGATCGCCGCCAGGCGGGTCTGACCGGCCGGACCGCCCTGCGTGAGGAAGTAGACCAGGCCGAAGACGCCGACGGTGCTGATCGTGGTCAGCAGCAGGTAGAGGAACACCGGGCCGCGGATGAGCGGCAGCGTGACATACCGGAACACCTGCAGGGCCCGTGCGCCGTCGATCCTCGCCGCTTCGATGAGTTCCGCCGGCACGTCCTCCAGCGCCGCCTGGAACATGATCATCGCGAAGGCGACGCCGCGCCAGATGTTGACCGTGATGATGGACACCATCGGCACCACCTGGAGCCAGTCCGTGGGGGCGGCGCCGAAGAGGCCGGTCAGCTGGTTGAGCGTGCCCGCCGCACCGTTCGACAGCACGCTGGCCCACGCGAGCGACGCCACCACCTCGGGGACCACCATCGGCATGAGGATGGCGGCGCCGAAGATGCCCTTGCCGCGCACCCACGGGCGGCTGAGCAGGATGGCCGCGACCATGCCGAGCACGGTCTGGCCGATGATCGCCGAGAAGAGCACGAACTGAGCGGTGTGCCCCAGCGACGCCAGGAAGTCCGCGCTCGTCAGCAGGTAGGAGTAGTTGTCCAGGCCGACGAACTTGGGGTCGCGTGCGGCGAAGCCGGTGAGCTGGGTGTTCGTGAAACTGAGGTAGATGCCGTAGACCGCCGGGATCACGATGAACAGCAGGATGAGCGCGACACCCGGTCCGAGGAGGATCAGGAGCAGCGGCCACGAGCGCCGTCTTCCGCGCCGCCGTGGCGACGGCGGCCGGGTGGCCGCCGTCGCCGTGACGGGTACGTCGGTGATCGAGGTCACTACTTCACCAGGTTGGGGCCGAGCAGGTCGGTGGCATCCTTGACGAACGCCTCGTAGGCCTGCTTGCCGTCGGCCTTGCCGTTGAGGATGAGCTCGGTCGAGGTGGCGATCGCCTGGGCGATCTGGTCGGAGCCGTCGCCGGTCGGCACGTAGACGCTCGAGGCGAGGTCCTTGCCGGCCTGCAGCAGCTTGGGCTCGTCGGCGTACGGCTTCACGCTCGCGAGGTCGTCGCGGGGCGCGGCCGCCCCCGAGGCGACCAGCTGGTCGGCCAGCGGCGTCCCGCTGGAGAGGTACTGCGCCAGCAGCATGGCCTCGTCCTTGTGCTGCGACTTCGCCGGGGTGGCGTAGCCGAAGCCCAGACCGCTCCAGCCGAACGGCTTGTCGCCGCTGCGGAGCGCCGGGTACTGCCAGGTGTCGACCTTGGTCGTCAGCTCGGGGATGGGGTGCGCGCCCTCGGGGCCCCAGTCGTACTTCCAGCCCCACGTGCCCTGGGCAGCGACCTGGATCTTGCCGGCCGGGAACTTGACGTACTTGGTGGGCTCCCACGGGTTCGGGTTCTCGAGGTCCTGAACCGGCAGGAGGCCCTTGGTGGTGAGCGTGCTGTAGAGGTCGAACACCGGCTGGAAGCCGCTGCTCTTCAGATCCCACTTGCCCGTCTTGAGGCTGTAGTAGTCCTTGTCCGTGCCGCCGAGGATGGGCTGGAAGCCCTCGTTCCAGGCGCCGCCGCCCCACGCCGTGCCCGCGGGAAGGACGATGGGCGTGTCACCGGTCTTCGCCTTGACCTGCTCCAGACGCGAGATGAGGTCGTCCCAGGTCTTGGGCTGGCTGGTGTCGATGCCGAGCGAGGTGAGGATGTCCTTGCGGTAGAACAGGTTCTGCACTCCCGTGTCGTGCACGAGGGCGTAGATGTGCCCGTCCTGGCGGACCATCGCCTTCTTGAACTGCGGGTAGTAGTGCTTCCAGCCGTCCCACTTGTTCAGGTAGTCGTCGATCGGGGCCAGGTAGCCCGCACCGGCGAATCCCGGGACCAGGCTGTCGCCGAGGTCGATCAGGTCGGGCGCCTGACCGGCGATGAGCTGCTGGGTGATCTTGGTCTTGAACTGGTCGTCGGTCAGGACGTCGGCCACCAGCTTGACCTTGATGTCCTTGCCCTGCTTCTTCATCGCCGCCTCGAAGCCGGGGAGCAGCTTCTTCATCGAGTCGATCCTGGTCTGCTGAAACTCCATGACCGAGATGGTCACGGGCCCACCGCTGCTGTTGTTGCCGCCGGGGGAGCAGGCGCTGAGCCCGCCCACCGCGACGATGGCGACGGCGAGGGCGGCGATCACGCGAGTGCGCTTCATTGCGGTGCCTCTCCTGCTTGCCCCGTTGGCTACTTTGCCGATTCGATGGGACAAACCTTGGTCCGAATGTTAGGACAATGTTGGATGGAGCGTCAAGCGATTCTCCCGCACGTTCTTCTCTTCCCATGCGGCACGCTGGGCCGGTGGATGAAATGCGTCGTCTGCGACTCTACTCGATGGAATAATGTTCTCAACAGAGACGGCAACGGGTGCCGGGCCGGCCGCGCGGCCGGGCAGGGAAGGGGCGAGATGCTTCGGGGCACGAATCTCCCCGCCTGGGCGACTACAACCAGGCCGTCATCCTCGACCTGATCCGTCGCGACCCCGGCGCGAGCCGTGCCGACCTGCAGCGCAGGTCGGGTCTCGCGTCGCAGACCGTGTCCAACATCGCCCGCCGGCTCATCGATGCGGGGATGATCCGCGAGAGCGAGCCGACAGAGGTCGTCCGCGGCCGGCCCAGCATCCCGCTGACGGTCAACGCCGACGGCGCGTTCGCCGTCGGCGTCCACGTCGACCCCGCCCGGCTGACCCTCGTGCTGGTGGACGTCGCCGGGCAGGTACGCCACCGTCAGCAGCTCCGGATGCCGCAGAGCGCCGGTCCCAACGAGCTGACCTCGCTCATCGCGGTGAGCACGGGCCGCCTGATCCGCGAGTTCGGGATCGACCGCGAGAAGGTGCTGGGTCTGGGCATCGCGGTGCCGGGCCCGCTCGACGTCCGGACCGGCGTCGTCCTGCGTCCGCCGCAGCTCCCGACCTGGCGCGATGTGCACCTCCGAGCCGACCTCCACGACGCCACCGGGATGCCCGTCCTCCTCGACAAGGACGTGACAGCAGCGGCTACCGCCGAGCTGCGCCACTCGGCCAGCCCCGACTTCCTGTTCCTCTACCTCGGGTCGGGCGTGGGAGCCGGCGTGGCGATCGGAGGCCAGGTACTGCGGGGCGACAGCAACAACATCGGCGAGATCGGCGACATCCTCGTGGATCCGTCGGCGGAGGACCTGGGCTGGGGCGGGCGGCGCGGCGGCCTCGCCGCGGCCTGCGTCCCCGAGGCGCTCGTGATCCAGGCCGCGCAGGCCGGGCTGCTTCCACTGCCGGATCTGCACGACTATCTCGCCCTCGACGACGCCTGCACCGCACTGTCGCAGCTCGCCCAGGACCGCGATGCGACGGCCTCCCACCTGCTGGAGCGTGCCGCCCGGCGGGTGGCCGTGGGCATCGGCGTCCTGGTCAACTTCCTCGATGTGCCGCGCGTGGTCCTCGGGGGTCCGACGTGGAGCCGGCTCAGCACGGCGTTCCTCCCGGTGCTGGAAGAGGCCGTCCACGCCGAGCTCATCGTGCCGAGGGAGTCGTTCGCGGTCGTCGGCTCGACCCTGAGCGAGCAGATCGCCGCCCAGGGAGCGGCCGAGCTGGTGATGGACCACTTCCTCGCTCCGCACGCCAGCGTCCTGTTGATGGAATGAGATTATGTTCTCTTGTCAGGACATAGTAGGGTGAGGCGCGTGAACCAGGAATCGACGGGCACCGCCTACGACGTGCTGACGATGGGCCGGGTCGGTGTCGACCTGTACCCGCTGCAAGACGGCGTCGGGCTCGAAGACGTCACCACGTTCGGGAAGTACCTCGGCGGCAGCGCCGCCAATGTGGCCGTGGCCGCCGCGCGGCACGGGCGCCGTGCCGCGCTCGTCTCGGCGACCGGCGACGACCCGTTCGGCCGCTACGTGCACCGGGAGCTGCGCCGGCTGGGGGTGTCCGACGACTTCGTCGGCATCGCGGCAGAGCTCCCGACCCCCGTGACGTTCTGCGAGATCTTCCCTCCGGACGACTTCCCGATCTACTTCTACCGGAAGCCCAAGGCGCCGGACCTCACGATCTCGGCCGACTCCCTCGACCTCGAGGCCGTCTGCGCTGCCCGCGTGTTCTGGGCGACGGTCACCGGCCTCAGCGAGGAGCCGAGCCGGGGCGCTCATCACCGCGCCTGGCAGGCCAGGGGCCGACGCGAGCTCACCGTGCTCGATCTCGACTACCGGCCGACCTTCTGGGACTCCGCGGAGCATGCGACCGCCGAGATCGCGCACGCGCTCCCCCACGTCACCGTCGCGGTCGGCAACCGGGAGGAGTGCGAGGTCGCGGTCGGCGAGACGGATCCGGTCCGGGCAGCGGATGCGCTGCTCGAGCGGGGCGTCGAACTCGCGATCGTCAAGCAGGGCCCGAAGGGCGTGCTCGCGAAGACCGCGACCGAGACGGTCGAGGTCCCGCCGTTCCCGGTCACCGTGGTCAACGGCCTCGGGGCGGGGGACGGCTTCGGCGGAGCTCTGTGCCACGGGCTCCTCGAAGGCTGGGGGCTCGAGCGCATCCTGACCTTCGCCAACGTCGCGGGTGCGATCGTCGCGTCGCGCCGGGAATGCTCGACCGCCATGCCGACCACCGCGGAAGTGGACGCCCTCCTGGTCGGGGGCGCACGTGCTGCGGGTTGACGGCCGGACGCCTCTCGCCGGCGGACGGCTGGACGAAGCCGACTTCGAACGGCTGCGGTGCGCGCGCGCGGAGGACCCCGGCCGGCTCCGCAGCATCCTCGCCTCCCGGCGACGCCGCCCGATCATCCGGGACGACGGCCGTCTCTTCATCGTGGCCGCGGACCACCCCGCCCGCGGCGCCCTGGGGATCCGGGGCGACGAGTTGGCGATGGCCGACCGGTACGACCTGCTCGACCGCCTCGCGACCGCCCTCGGACGCCCGGGGGTGGACGGTGTGCTCGGCACGCCGGACATCATCGACGATCTCGCCCTGCTCGGTCTGCTCGACGACAAGGTCGTGGTCGGCTCGATGAATCGCGGCGGCCTCCGCCATGCGACCTTCGAGATGGACGACCGCTTCACCGCGTACGACGTGGCCGGCATCGTGCGGGACGGGCTCGATTTCGCCAAGACGCTCCTGCGCATCAACTTCGCCGACGCCGGGTCGGCCGCCACGATCGAGGCGAACGCCCGTGCGGTCGACGCGGCCGTCGAGGCGCAGGTGCCGATCATGCTGGAACCGTTCATCAGCGACTGGGTGAACGGCCGGGTGGTCAACGATCTCAGCACCGACGCCGTCATCCGGTCGATCGCCATCGCCGCCGGGCTCGGGTCCAGTTCGGCCTGCACCTGGCTCAAGCTCCCGGTCGTCGCGGACATGGAACGCGTCATGGCTGCGACGACCCTCCCGACGCTGCTGCTCGGCGGTGAGGCACGGGCCGCCGAGGACGAGGTGTTCCAGCTGTGGGAGGGTGCGCTGCGCCTTCCCGGCGTGCGGGGGCTCGTCGCCGGGAGGAGCCTCATCTACCCCTCCGATCACGACGTGGCGGCCGCGGTCGACAGGGCCGCGTCGCTCGTCCACCGTTCCGACCCCGCACGGCTCACGCGATGACGCGCCGGAACGAGTGGTTCTTCCCCCGCGGCGCGCTCGCGCGGGACGGCTGGGAGTCGGTGGTCGACGCCTCCGTCCCCGGATGGCGCCACACCGGCCTCCGTGTCGCCGAGCTCTCCGCCGGCGACGAGCTGTCGCTCGGAGCGGATGGGGTTGAGCGACTGGTCGTCCCGCTCGCCGGCGCCTTCGTCGTCGATCACGACGGCGCCACGACCGGACTCGACGGACGCGCGTCGGTGTTCGCGGGCCCCACCGACGTCCTCTACCTGTCGACCGGAACCGCGGCGGCGATCCGCGGCGACGGCCGGGTCGCGGTGGCGGAGGCGCCCGCCACGGTCGCGTACCCCACCCGCCGGATCGCGCGCGAGGAGGTGCCGGTGGAGTTGCGCGGCGCCGGCCGATCGAGCCGGCAGGTGCACAACTTCGGCACCCCCGGGATGCTCTCCGCCGACCGGTTCATCGTGTGCGAGGTGATCACCCCGGCCGGGAACTGGTCGTCGTATCCGCCGCACAAGCACGACGCCCTGCACGACGGCGAGTCCCGGCTGGAGGAGATCTACTACTTCGAGAGCGCCGTCTCCCGCTCCGGTGCGCCCTCCCCGGCACCGCACCCCACCGATCCGTTCGGGCACCTGCGGACGTACTCGTCGGAGGCAGGCGAGATCGACACCCTGGCGGAGGTGCGGACCGGAGACATCGGACTCGTCCCGTACGGCTGGCACGGACCCTGCGCCGCCGCTCCCGGCTACGACCTGTACTACCTCAACGTGATGGCGGGGCCCGATCCCGAACGCGCGTGGAAGATCAGCGACGATCCGGCGCACAGCTGGGTCCGCGCCACCTGGGAGGGCCAGGACATCGACCCTCGCCTCCCCTACCTGTCACCGACCGATCGAACGGGAGACCACGGATGACGACCCGAAGGATGACCGTGAGTCAGGCTCTCGTCGAGTTCCTCGCGCACCAGTGGACGGTCGACGGCGACCACCGCGAGCGCACGATCGCGGGGACGTTCGGGATCTTCGGGCACGGCAACGTCGCCGGGGTCGGCCAGGCCCTCAAGCAGCTGGACCACGATCAGCCCGGCCTCATGCCGTACTACCAGGCCCGCAACGAGCAGGCGATGGTGCACCAGTCGGTGGGATACGCCCGGATGCGCCGGCGGCTCGGCACGATGGCGAGCGCGGCATCCGTGGGCCCGGGGGCGGCGAACATGCTGACCGGCGCCGCGCTGGCGACCGCGAACCGCCTTCCCGCGCTGCTCCTCCCGAGCGACACCTTCGCGACCCGCGTCGCCGATCCTGTGCTCCAGCAGCTGGAGCTGCCGCACGACACCGGCATCACCGTGAACGACGCGTTCCGTCCGCTCTCGCGCTTCTTCGACCGAGTCCAGCGACCGGAGCAGCTGTACCCGATCGCCCTGCAGGCGATGCGCGTGCTCACCGACCCCGCGGAGACCGGCGCCGTGACCATCGCGCTGCCGGAGGACGTGCAGGCCGAGGCGCTCGACGTTCCGCTCGCCTTCCTGCAGGACCGGGAGTGGCACCTTCGCCGTCCGCTGCCCGAGCGCGGCGCACTGGCGCGGGCCGTGACGGCCATCCGCGGGGCGACCCGTCCGCTCATCGTCGCGGGCGGCGGGGTCCTCTACTCGGGGGCGGAGGATGCGCTGCGCGAGCTGGTGGAGGCGACCGGCATCCCGGTGGGCACCACGCAGGCCGGTGGCGGCTCGCTGGTCTGGGACCACCCGCAATACCTCGGCGGCGTGGGCGCGACCGGGACCGTGCCCGCCAACCGCGCGGCGGGCGCCGCGGACGTGGTGATCGGGATCGGCACCCGGTACAGCGACTTCACCACCGCCAGCCGCACCGCGTTCCAGAACCCGGACGTCGTGTTCGTCAACATCAACGTCGCCTCCTTCGACGCCTACAAGCACGGCTCCCAGCTGCCCGTGATCGCCGACGCCCGCGAGGCGCTCGCGGCGCTCCGCGACGGCCTCGCCGGCTACCGGGTGGAGGATGCGTTCGCCGCCGAGCTGCGCCGGCTCACCGCCGAGTGGAACGACACCGTTGACACCGCGCTCGCCGGATCCGGGGCCGAGCTTCCGGGGCAGTCCGAGATCATCGGCGCCGTGCAGAGCGCGACCGACCCGCGCGACGTCGTCGTGCAGGCCGCCGGTTCGCTGCCCGGCGACCTCCACAAGCTGTGGCGGGTGCGTGACCCGCTGGGCTATCACGTCGAGTACGCGTTCTCGTGCATGGGGTACGAGATCGCCGGCGGGCTCGGCGTCAAGCGCGCCGCCCCCGACCGGGATGTCGTCGTGATGGTCGGCGACGGCTCGTACCTCATGCTCCACACCGAGCTGGTCACGGCGGTCGCCGAGGGCCTCAAGATCATCGTGGTGCTCGTGCAGAACCACGGGTACGCGTCGATCGGGCACCTCAGCGAGACGATCGGCTCCGAGCGCTACGGCACCCGCTACCGGCGGCGGGGTGCGGAGGGCGGATTCGACGGCGAGGTGCTGCCCGTCGACCTGGCCGCCAACGCGCGGAGCTACGGCGTCGACGTGATCCAGGTCGAGCCGGGGCCGGGCGCGACCGATCGCCTCCACGCCGCCGTGACCGCGGCCAAGGCATCGGACCGGACCACGCTCATCCACATCGACAGCGACCCGCTCGACTATGCCCCGGATGGGGAGGGGTGGTGGGATGTCCCGGTCGCCGAGGCGTCCACACTCCCGAGCACGCAGGCAGCGCGCGAGACCTACGAGCGGCAGCGCGCACTCCAGCGGCCGCTGCTCGGCTGACAGTCGGGCGCGGGCGTCAGCGGTTGACCAGCGTGACCTCGAACGAATAGAGGTCGGGCCGGTAGCAGTGCTGGCCGAATTCGACGGCGCGCCCCGAGTTGTCGAAGACGGTGCGCGACATGGTCAGCACGGCGCTCCCGCGCCGGATGTCCAGCAGGCCCGCCTCGTCGCCCGTCGCCTCGCGCGCGCCGATCCGCTGGTTGGCGACGCGCATCGTCACCCCACGCGAGCGGAGGAGCTGGTAGAGACCGTGTGTGGCGAGTTCCGACTCGGTGAGGTCCGCGTACTCGGTCGGCAGCGTGTTGTCCAGGATCGCGATGGGCACGCCGTCGGCAAGACGCAGCCGTCTCAGGTGCAGGGTCGGGCTGCCCCGTTCGATGTCCAGGACGGCCGCCGCGCGCTCGTCCGCGGGAACCACCGTGCAGTCCAGGATCCTGGTCTCGGGCTTCTGACCGGAGCTCTCCAGGTCCTCGTACAGGCTGCTGAGCTCGACGTTGCGCGTCACCCTGCCGTGGACGACCTGCGTCCCCACCCCGCGGCGGCGGACGAGGAGCCCCTTGTCGACGAGTTCCTGGATGGCGCGCCGGATCGTCGGGCGCGAGAGCCCGAGGCGGTGACCGAGCGCCACCTCGTTCTCCAGGCGCGCACCGGCCGGGAGGGTCTCATCCATGATCGCCTTCTCAAGGCGGCTCGCCACCTGGTAGTACATGGGAACCGGGCCCGAGCGTTCGAGATCCATGAAGAGGTCGGACGGCAGCGGATGCTCCGCTTGAACCATGAGCGCCTCCAGCGGTTCGCGAGATTGTGTTAACAATGACGCTTCGTATTGTGGCAGACAGCCGGCCCTGTCCGCCTCCGGCTCACTCGGCCGTGCGGTGGAGGAGGTGCTCCGCCTCGAACCCGAGGAGTTCGCGGGCCCCGGTCGGGTCGTAGGCTCCGCGCGCGCCGTACTCGTCCGAAGAGAACGGGACGGTGGGGTGCCACTCCGTCATGAGCTCGCCGAGGGGGCGATCGAGGAGCACATCGTCGGCAACCACGTTCACCACGGAGCAGCCCCGCACGGTGCCCGCGATCATACCGTCCACCGCCAGTTCGATCGCGCGAGCGGCGTCGCGGACGTCCAGGTAGCCCCAGAGCTCCTTCGCCAGGCTGACGGCGCTCGCGGGGTCCGCCCCTCGCTTCCGGATCGCGTCGGCGGTCTCCGTGAACGGGAAACGCATCGCGACGATCGGCAGCCCCCAGCGGCGCGAGGCCATCCGGGCGGCCGCTTCGTCGTCCTCCTTGCTCAGGGCGTACCCCTCCGTCGCGCGGAGCGGGTGGGTCTCGTCGACCGGCAGGAAGAGGGGAGGCATCAACTCGGAGGACCAGGCCATCCCCAGGATGGAGATGCTCGACGCCAGGACGACGCCCCTGACCTCGTGCTCGCCGGCCGCCTCGAGGACGGTCAGCGTCGCGAGCGAGTTTGCGAGCAGCAGTTCGCGGGCGGTGCTCCCCGTCGGCGAGGGGATGGCCGCAAGATGGACGACGGCATCCGCTCCCCGCATGAGCGAATCCATCAGAGCGGCATCCGTCGCGTCGCCGACCACCTCCGTCCCCGCCGGCAGCAGCTCGGGCGCGCGCGGGCCCGACGGCGTCCGCTCGAGGGCGACCACGTCGTGCCCGGAGCGCATCAGCCGGTCGACCGCGTACCGGCCGATGCGGCCGGAGCCGCCGGTGACGAGGATTCCCATCGTCCGCCCTTCGTCGCGTCCGTCGCGCCCATGCTATCCAGCCTTGACATGCAGCCATTCGGCTGCCTATTCTCTAGATGCAGCCGAACGGCTGCACGTTTGGAAGAATGGCGACATGCAAGGCGACGTGTTCAAGGCCCTGGCCGACCCGAGCCGCAGGCGACTGCTCGACAGCCTCCTGACCCGCTCCGGCCAGACCCTCGGCGAGCTCTGTGCGGGCCTCGACATGGCGCGTCAGTCGGTGAGCAAGCACCTCGACGTGCTCGAGCGCGCGAACCTCATCAGCACGGTGCGGCGCGGGCGGGAGAAGCTCCACTACCTGAACGCCGAGCCCATCAACGCCATCTCCGAACGGTGGATCCGTCATTTCGATCGGGATCGCCTCCAGGCCCTCTCCGATCTCAAGACAGCATTGGAGAGCAGCATCATGACCGACACCGGACAGGCCGTCACGACCGACTTCGTCTACACCACGTACATCGACGCTCCGCAAGAACTCGTGTGGCGGGCACTCACCGACCCGGCCTTCACCCGGCGCTACTGGGGAATGGAGTTCGACACCGACTGGCAGCCCGGCTCCCCGCTCGCCATCACCCACCCCGACCGGGGCGTCACCATCGCGGACGCCGCCATGGTGGTGAAAGAGGCCGAACCGTTCAGCCGGCTCTCGTACACCTGGCAGACCTACACGGACGACTTCATGGACGCGTTCGGCTACACCGACGAGTTCCGCGCCAAGGCCGCAGCCGAGCCCAACTCGACGGTCACCTACGAGCTCTCGCGCGAGCGGGACCTCACCAAGCTGGTCATCCTTCACACCGGGTTCGAGGCGGGCAGCGCCGTCCTCGGCGACATCTCCGGTGGATGGCCGCTGGTGGCCTCCTGGCTCAAGTCGTTCCTCGAGTCCGGGCGCTACGCGGAGGCGATCGACGCCTGAGGGGCCGACGCCGTTGCGAGGTCGGCGATGATCTCGACCAATTCGGGCGGCGTCGAGTCCGGGGTGAGCAGGGGGCGGGTGACCAGGTCAGCGCCCGCATCCTCTGCCAGGCCGGCGAAGTACCCCGGCGCCAGCAGGTAGGTCGCGATGAGGACGCGCGCGCCGGGATGCGCCGCCCGGGCCGCGCGCACCGCGTCCGGCACCCGAGGCGCCGCCGCCGAGATGAAGCCGACCGTCACCGGTCGCCCGATCCGAGCGGCCAGCAGCTCGCCCATCGTGCGGCAGTCCGTCACGGCCCGCGCGTCGGACGAGCCGGCCGCCGCGAGCACGACCGTGTCGGCGTCGCGCATCCCGGCCTCGTCCAGGCGCCGGACGAGCGCATCGACGAGACGGAGGTCGGGTCCGAGCGCCCCGGTCACCGTGGACGGCAGCGGCGCCGCCTCGGCGCTCTCGGCGAGGTCGACGTACACGTGATACCCGGCCGACAGCAGCAGCGGGACGATCACCGCGCGATCGGCGACGTGCGCCGCCGCCTGCAGCGCCGTCGGCACGTCCGGCTCCTCCACATCCACGTGGCACCCGATCACCGGATCCGCCAGGGCGGCACCCAACGCCTCGACCAGACGGCGCACCGCCGCCTGGCCGTCCGCCGAGGAGGTGCCGTGGGAGGCGGCGATGACGGCCGTCGTCACGCGTCCTCCAGCTCGATCTCGATGAAGCCGCCGACGATGCGGGTGCGGAAGGTCCTCAGGCAGAGCGCCGGGTCGGTGAAGCACTCGCCCGTCCCCAGGTCGTAGACCTGCTTGTGCAGCGGGGAGGCGATGGTCGGCCGGTCGCCGCGCGAGCCGATGATGCCGCGGGCCATGACGGGCGCGCCGCCGTCCGGGTCCTCGTGGGCGACGGCGTAGACCTCCCGCGGGCCGAGGAGGAAGAGCGCGATCTGCCGCATCCGGATGAGCACCGCCTCGCCCCACCACGGTTCCAGATCGTCGGTGCGGCAGGCGCGCACCCAGCCGGCCTGCCGGGCCTCGGGACGTGAGCTCTGCGTGATCGTCATGCGGCGAGCCTACGGACGGGATGTTTCCGCCGGCCTCGACCTCTGTTACTTCCCGGTGAACCGGTTCTCACACCGTCGGGGGCGCCGTGTGCGTCTCGTGTTAACGCGCGGTTACAACCGCGAAATTCGGGGGAAACGGCGCGAACGTACGCTCGAAAGGCACCGGGCGGGGGACTCTCCGCCGGTGCGGCGGCAGCCGCCAGACGAACGGAAGGGGCCCGCATGACGACCGGAGGCGCACACAGGGGACGCACGGTGATCGTGGGCGGCGGACCGGCCGCGCACCGGCTGGTGGATGCCCTGGTCTCCCGCGGCTCCTCACGCTCGATCGTCGTGCTGGCGGAGGAGCCCTACCTCCCCTACGACCGCGTGCAGCTGAGCAAGCGGCTCGCGGACGGCGACGTCGACCTCACCCTCGAACCGGCCACGCACTGGGAGGACTCGGCGGTCGAGCTCCGTGTCGGCGAGGCCGCGACGGGCATCGACCCGGCCGCGCGCACGGTCACCACCTCGACCGGCGAGGTCATCGGCTACGACGACCTGGTGCTGGCGACCGGCTCCTCGGCGCCCGTCCCGGACATCCCCGGCGGCGCGGCCTCCCGCGTCTACCGCACGATCGACGACGTGGATGCGCTGGTCGCCGAGATCGCCGACCTGCGGCGGACCCTCGGCCGGGCTCCCCGGGTCGCGGTGGCGGGCGGCGGTCTGCTCGGGCTGGAGGCGGCGGGCGGGGCGGCGGCGCTCGGCGCGGAGGCGGTCATCATCCACTCGGGCGGCTGGCTGATGTCGGCGCAGCTGGACGAGGGCGCCGGTCAGGCGCTCGGGCGGCTGATCACCGCGCGCGGCATCGATCTGCACCTCGGCACCCGCCCGCGCGACATCCTGCTGGACTCCGACGGCCGGCCGACGGGTGTCCGCTGCGCCGACGGTCGCACCGTGCCCGCCGACATCGTCGTGTTCGCGATCGGCATCCGGGCGCGCGACGAGCTGGCGAGGGGGCCGGGCTCGCGACCGTCGACCGCGGCGGGATCGTCGTCGACGAGGCCTGCCGCACCTCCGATCCCGCCATCTGGGCGATCGGCGAGGTCGCGGCGATCGACGGCCGCACGGTGGGCCTCGTGGCCCCGGCCAACGCCATGGCGGAGACCGTGGCCGACCGCCTGCTCGGCGGAGACGCGACGTTCACCACGGTCGACGACGCGACCAAGCTCAAGCTCTCCGGGGTGGATGTGGCCAGCTTCGGCGACGCCTTCGCGCGGGAGCCGGGTGCCCTGGAGATCGTCTACGCCGATCCGGCGCGCGGGCTGTACCAGAAGCTCGTGGTGAGCGACGACGCGAAGACGCTGCTCGGCGGGGTCTTCGTCGGCGACGCCTCCCCTACGCGGGCCTCCGCCCGCTGCTCGGGCGGGCGCTCGACGCCGAACCCGCCGCCTACCTCTCGGCCGCGGGCGCAGAGCCGCCCACCGGCGGCGCCCTCCCCGACGACGCCCTGGTCTGCTCCTGCAACAACGTCACGTCGGGCACGGTCCGCGAGGCGGTGGAGGGCGGCTGCCACGACCTCGGCGAGCTCAAGGCCTGCACCCGGGCCGGCACCCAGTGCGGCTCCTGCGTTCCGCTCGTCAAGAAGATCCTGGAGGCCGAGCTCACCCGCTCCGGCGCCACCGTGTCCCGCGCGCTGTGCGAGCACTTCGAGCTCTCGCGCCAGGAGCTGTTCGAGTCGATCCGCGTGCTCGGCCTGACCAGTTGGGACGAGACGGTCACGCGCCTGGGCACCGGTCGCGGCTGCGACATCTGCAAGCCCGCCGTCGGCTCCATCCTCGCCAGCCAGCACGGCGCGTACCCGCTCGACGGCGGCCGCGGCCAGCTGCAGGACACCAACGACCGCGCCCTCGCCAACATGCAGAAGGACGGCACCTACTCGGTCGTGCCGCGCATCCCCGGCGGTGAGATCACCCCGCAGAAACTCGCGGTGATCGCGCAGGTCGCGACCGACTTCGGCCTGTACACGAAGATCACCGGCGGCCAGCGGATCGACATGTTCGGCGCCCGCCTGGAGCAGCTGCCCGAGATCTGGCGCGTCCTGGTGGACGCCGGCTTCGAGTCCGGGCAGGCGTACGGCAAGGCGCTGCGCAACGTGAAGAGCTGCGTCGGCTCCACCTGGTGCCGGTACGGGGTGCAGGACTCGGTCGGGATGGCCGTGGACCTGGAGCTGCGTTACCGCGGCCTGCGGGCGCCGCACAAGTTCAAGTTCGGCGTCTCCGGCTGCGCGCGCGAGTGCGCGGAGGCGCGCGGCAAGGACGTCGGCGTGATCGCCACGGACAAGGGATGGAACCTCTACGTCGGCGGCAACGGCGGCTTCCAGCCCGCCCACGCCCAGCTGCTCGCCTCCGATCTCGACGACGAGACGCTCATCCGCTACATCGACCGCTACCTCATGTACTACATCCGGACGGCCGACCGGCTGCAGCGCACCGCCCGGTGGATGGAGGAGCTCGACGGCGGGGTCGACCACGTCCGCGAGGTGGTCGTCGAAGACTCTCTCGGGCTCGGCGCGGAGCTCGAGGCGGCGATGGCCGCGCACGTCGACACCTATGAGGACGAGTGGGCGGCGACGCTGCGCGACCCCGAGCGGTTGCGGCGCTTCCGCTCGTTCGTCAACGCGCCCGGCACGCCGGATCCGTCGGTCGCCCGGGTGGAGGAGCGGGGCCAGCTGCGCCCGGCCACCGACGAGGAGCGCGCGGCGGGAGCGGTGCTCGTCGCGGGGCCGAGCATCCCGGTCCGGCCCGGGGCGGGAAGCCCAGCTGCAGACCGCCGATCTGCAGAGAGCACAGGAGAGACGCCATGACGACGACGACCCCCGGTACCGTGACGCTCGTCGGCGGCGGCCCCGGCGATCCCGACCTGCTGACGGTCGCCGCGGTGCGCGCACTGGAGGCGGCCGACGTGGTGCTCTACGACCGGCTCGCACCGCACGACACCCTCGCCGCCCTCGCGCCTCGCGCCGAGCTCATCGACGTCGGCAAGCGCCCCGGCCACCACCCGATCCCGCAGGAGGAGATCGAGCGCCTGCTGGTCGCCCATGCGCTGGCCGGTTCCGCGGTCGTCCGGCTCAAGGGCGGCGACCCCTTCGTCTTCGGCCGCGGCGGCGAGGAGGCGGAGGCGTGCCGGCGCGCGGGCGTCCCCGTCCGCGTCGTCCCCGGCGTCACCAGCGCCATCGCGGTGCCGGCCGCGGCGGGGATCCCCGTGACGCATCGCAACATCTCCCGCCTCTTCACGGTGGTCTCGGGCCACGCGCCGCTCTCCCCCGCCGAGCTCGAGCACCTGGCCGGTCTGGGCGGCACGATCGTGATCCTGATGGGCGTCACCAACCTCCCCTCCATCACGGCGGGACTCGGCCGGTTCGGGATGGACCCCCACATGCCCGTCGCCGTCGTGGAGCGGGGATGGTCGGCTCGCCAGCGGACCACGTTCGGCGAGCTGTCCACGATCCTCACCGAGTCCGCGCGCGCCGGTGTCGGCTCGCCCGCCGTCATCGTCATAGGCGAGGTCGTCGGCCTGGCGCGTGGCGGGGACGTGGATGCGACCGCGGCGCTGACCGACGCCGCCGCGGTCGGGGGGCCGTGAGATGGGCGACGAGCGACCGGGCATCGCGCCCTTCCGTCCCGATCAGCTCGCCGGTTTCCGGATCGGCGTCACCAGCGATCGGCGTTCCGCCGACCTGATCGACGCCTTCGAACGGCGCGGGGCCAGCGTGCTCCACGCCCCGACGGTCCACATGCAGCACGCGGACGACGACGCACCCGTCATCGCGGACACCGAGCGCATCCTCGCCGCGCGACCGGATGTGCTGCTCGCCACCACGAGCTACGGGATGCGCCGCTGGTTCGAGGTCGCCGACTCGGCGGGCCTCGGCGAGGACCTGCAACGGGTGCTCGGGGAGTCCACGATCCTGGTGCGCGGACCGAAGGCCCGGGGCGCCGTGCGGGCCGCCGGGCTCGACGACGACGGCATGAGCGACGAGGAGACCACCGCATCCCTCGTCGGCAAGGTCATCGCCGAGCATCCCGCCGGCATCACCGTGGCGGTCCAGCTGCACGGGCAGGTCGACGAGGAGCAGCTGGAGCGGCTGCGCGACGCCGGCAACCGTGTCCTCACCGTCGCGCCCTACACCTGGTCGGTCGCCGGCGACGGCGACGAGCGGGTCACGCGGCTCATCGACGCCATCGCCGGGCGGCAGCTCGACTGCGTCACCTTCACAAGCGCGCCCGCGGTCGACGGCCTCTTCATCGCGGCGCTGGCCCGCGGTCGCCACACGGAGGTGGTCGACGCGCTGCAGACCGACGTGGTCGCGGCCGGCGTGGGGCCGGTGACCACCGCTCCCCTCGTCGCGGCGGGGATCGAGCCGCTCCAGCCGGACCGGTTCCGGATGGGCGCGCTGATCCGGCTGGTCTGCGAGCACCTGGAGGCGCGCTCGACCCGGCGCGTCAGCACCCGCCACGGCGAGGTCGAGCTGCGCGGCAGCCTGGCGATCGTCGGCGGGACGCCCGTGCGGCTCACCCCGGCCTCTCTCTCGCTGTTCCGCGCCCTCGTCGCCGCGAACGGCGCCGTCGTGTCCCGGAGGGAGCTCTCCTTCGCGCTGGACGGCGACACGGACGAGCACGCGATGGAGGTCTCGCTGAGCCGCCTGCGGCAGAGCCTCGGCACGCCGGGCCTCGTCGCCACCGTCGTCAAGCGCGGGTACCGCCTCGACGTCTGAGCTGCGCTGCACCCTCCCACCCTCCCCTCCCAGCCAACAATTCCTGAGTTTTTCGGGGCGAACGGGCGCTCAGACCCCGAAAAACTCAGGAATTGGCGGCTGGGGCGCGGGCGCCGGGGACGGGTCATCCGGGGACGGCTTGGGCCGCGGCGAGGAGACTCGCGATCCGGCCCTTGCAGCCGCCGCATCCGGTGCCCGCGCGCGTCTCGCGGCCGACGCACTCGACGGTGCCGCAGCCGGCCGCGACCGCCTCGCCGATGCGTCCGGCGGTGACGCCGTTGCACCAGCACACGGTCGCGTCAGGGCCGAGGGGATCCTCGACCGGCGCCTGCCCGGCGTCCGCCGCATCCAGGCGGAGCAGCGACGACGGCTCGGCGGGGAGCGCGGCCGCCCGCTCGAACAGCAGCGTCAGTTCCGCGCCCGCGCGCGGAAGGCCCACCGAGACGAACCCGGCGAGCACGCCCTCCCTCACCACCGTCTTCAGGTAGGAGGCGCGGGCCGGGTCGAGCCAGACGCTCACCTCGGCGTCCGGCTCCCACGGCTCGGCCGCGTGCTCGCCTCCCGAGACGACGTCGATGCCGGTCGCCTTGAGCATGACGGCGGTCGGGCGTTCCCGTAGCGGGACGGCCGCGTCGGCGCCCGCCGGCGCACCCGCCGCCTCGGCGCGGAACCGCCGGGCGAGCAGGGCGGCCTGCCGCCATCCCGGCCCGATCAGACCGCTGGGAGCGCCCGGGACCCGCCCGTCCGGACCCGCGTTGTCGGCGGACGCCACCTGGGCGCAGTCGCCGATCGCGAAGACGTCGGGGTCACTCCAGCTGCGCAGCTCCTCGTCGACCAGGATGCCGGCCGAGCAGGCGAGGCCCGCGGCGAGCGCGAGCTCCACGCGAGGACCCACGCCGCAGGACAGCACGAGCAGGTCGCCGGCGATGTAGGTGCCGTCGGCGCAGCCGACCCCGTCGAAGACGCGGCCGCCGGGCTCGTCGCGGAAGCCGATCGACTCGGCCCGGGCGTGCGCCGCCATGCCGACGCCGAGCTGCCGGGTCGCCCGCGCGAGCATCCGCCCGCCCGCCTCGTCGAGATTGCGGGCCATCGGGGCCGGCCCGTGGTGGACGACGACCACCTGGGCGCCGTGCTCGGCCGCCAGGAGGGCGAACTCCATCCCGAGGACGCCGGCGCCCAGCACGACGATCCGTCCGCTGCCGGCCACCACGGGCGCGACGGCCTCGGCGTCGGTCAGGTCGCGCAGGGCCACCACGCCGGCGGGAAGGGGTTTCGCGCCCTGATCCAGCGCCGGCGCGGGCGCCGCACCGCGATCGCGCCGCGCCTGCTGCAGCCCCTCGAGGGTCGGGATGTTCGCCCGGGCGCCGGTCGCGAGCACCAGCCGGTCGTAGGGCAGGACATCGCCGTCCGCCAGGACCACCTGCTGCCGCACCCGGTCGATCGTCACCACGACATCGCCGAGGCGGAGGTCGACGCCGACCCGGCGCGCCTCCTCGGTGTCCGCGACCTCCAGGCGGTCGCGGGAGGCCGCCCCGACGGCGTACTCGGCCACCAGGACGCGGTTGTAGGCGTCCTCGCGCTCGGCGCCGACCACGGCGAGGGTCGCCGTCCCGGCTGTGACCGCGGGGAGCAGCTCCTCCACGAAGCGGGCGCCGACCGGGCCGTAGCCGACGAGCACCACGCGGAGCGGCCGCCCGGTCACGCGGCCGCCTCCGCTGCCGCCGGCGCCACCGTCACCGCGGTGCGTTTGAACTCGGGCATCGCGGAGACCGGGTCGACGGCCGCCTCCGTGAGGAGGTTCGCGCACTGACGTCCGGCGAAGTGGAAGGGCAGGAAGACCGTGTCGAGCCGCATCCCACCGGTCAGCAGCGCTCGCGCGATCGCCTCGCCGCGGGCGTTGCCGACGCGCACCGGGTCGCCGTCCGCGATCCCGAGGCGGGCGGCGGTGGCGGGATGGAGCTCGGCGCGCACCTCCGGCTGCGCGGTCGCCAGCTCGGCGACGCGCCGCGTCTGCGCGCCGGACTGGTAGTGCTCCAGCAGCCTCCCCGTGATGAGGGTGAGCTCGCCCGGCTCCCGCCCGGTGACCAGTTCGCGGGCGCGCACGGGGACGAGCCGGGCGCGGCCGTCGGCGTGGCCGAAACGGTCGAGGAAGAGCCGGGGCGTCCCCGAGGAACCGACCGGATACGGCCAGTGCGCGGCGACGCCGTCCTCCAGCTGCTGGTCGAGGAGGGCGTGGCTGAGCCCCGAGTAGTCGGCGATGCCACCGGCCGACGCTCTCGCCAGCTCGTCGAACACGGCCGCCGGGTCGGTCGGCCAGGTCGAGGGCGCGTCCAGCCGGGCGGCCAGGTCGGCGAGGATGGCGAGCTCGCTGCGCACCCCGGCCGGCGGGTCGAGCGCGCGACGGCGGCGCAGGATGCGGCCCTCCAGGTTCGTCATGGTTCCCTCCTCTTCGGCCCACTGCGGCACGGGCAGCACGACGTCCGCCAGCTCGGCGGTCTCCGAGAGCACGAAGTCGCAGACGACCAGCAGGTCGAGCGCCTGCAGTCCCCGCCGGATCGCCCCGGCGTCCGGGCCCGAGACCACGACGTTCGAGCCGTGGACGAGCAGCGCGCGCACACCGTCGGGCCGACCGAGCATCCCGAGCAGCTCGACCGCGGGAACGCCCGGGCCGGGGATCGCATCCGGCTCCACACCCCACACGGCTGCGACCGCAGCCCGGGCCTCCGGGTCGGTGATCTTGCGGTACCCCGGCAGCTGATCGCATTTCTGCCCGTGCTCGCGGCCACCCTGCCCGTTGCCCTGACCGGTGAGGGTTCCGTAGCCGGATCCCGGCCGGCCGACGAGCCCGAGCACCAGCGCCAGGTTGATGGCCGCCGTGGCCGTGTCCGTCCCGTCCACGTGCTGCTCGACGCCGCGACCGGTCAGGATGTATGTGCCCCGGCCCCGCGCCAGCCGCCGGGCGACCTCCCGCAGCTGCCCGGCCGGGATGCCGGTGTGCTCCTGCACCCGCTCCGGCCACCACGCGGCGACGCTGCGGCGGACGGCGTCGAACCCGGTCGTCCGCTCGTCCAGATACGCGGTGTCGGCCAGGCCCTCGGCGAGCACGAGGTGGGTGAGCCCCAGCAGCAGCACCAGATCGGTGCCGGGCGCCGGCTGCAGGTGGATGCCCGCACCCTCGGCGGTGAGCTGCGCCGTCTGCGAGCGCCGCGGGTCGACCACCACGAGTCCACCTGCGGCGCGCGCTCCCGCCAGGTGGCCGATGAACGGCGGCATGGTCGCCGCCACGTTCGACCCGAGGAGCAGGATGGTGTCGGCGCCGTCGAGGTCGGTGACCGGGAACGGCATCCCCCGGTCCACCCCGAAGGCGCGGTTGCCGGCGGCCGCGGCCGACGCCATGCAGAAGCGGCCGTTGTAGTCGATGCGGGAGGTGCCGAGCGCGAGCCGGGCGAACTTGCCGAGCAGGTACGCCTTCTCGTTCGTCAGCCCTCCGCCGCCGAAGACGCCGACCGCATCCGCGCCGTCCTCCTGCCGGATGGCGCGCAGCCGGTCCGCCACGAGCTCGAGCGCCTCATCCCACGTGGCCGGTCGCAGTTCGCCGTCACGACGGATGAGCGGCGAGGTCAGGCGCCCCGGTGTCGCGAGCAGCTCCGCCGACGTCCAGCCCTTCTTGCACAGTCCGCCGCGGTTCGTCGGGAAGTCCCGCCCGGCCACCGTGACCGGCGCGCGGGAGGCGGCAACGGCATCCACGTCGGGGGTGGCCGTCAGCGTCATGGCGCACTGCAGCGCGCAGTAGGGGCAGTGGGTGCCGGCCGGCATGCGGCGCCGCCTCAGATCCGGACGCCGCGGCGACGGCCGCGCACGGCGACGCCCACGGTGACTGCCAGCAGCACGGCGTAGGCGGCGACGAACCAGAGCAGGCCGGCCTCGTAGCCGCCGGTCGACGTCTTGGAGAGCCCGAGCACCTGCGGGATGACGAAACCGCCGTACGCGCCGAAGGCCGACACGATGCCGAGCGCCGCCGCTGCCGTGCGCTGAGCCGAGACGTCCCCCGCGGAGCTGTGGCCGTCGGCGGCGCCGGAGCGGAGGGCGAACAGCGTGGGGATCATGCGGTAGGTCGCCCCGTTGCCGGCACCGCTGGCCACGAACAGGACCAGGAAGAAGGCGAGGAAGAGCCAGAAGTTGTCCAGCGGCAGCGTCAGCACCACGGCGAGCGCGCCGACCGCCATCACCACGAAGGCCGCGATCGTGATGACGCTCCCGCCGAACCGGTCGGCGAGCCGGCCGCCGAACGGACGAGCCAGCGAGCCGACGAGGGCGCCCAGGAAGGCGAGGGACAGCGTGGCGCCTCCCACCGGGAACGCGCTGAACCCGGGGAACTGGTCGGCGATCAGCTTCGGGAAGACGCTCGAGAACCCGATGAACGAACCGAAGGTGCCGATGTAGAGCAGAGCCATCAGCCACAGCTCGGGGAAGCGGAGGGCCGCCAGCGACGCCTTCAGGTCGGCGCGCGCGTTGCTCAGGTTGTCCATGCGCAGCCACGCTCCGGCGATCGCCACGACGATCAGCGGCACCCAGATCAGCCCGGCGAGCGGGAGCTGCAGGGTCGCCCCGGCGCCGATGGTGATCACGATCGGCACAGCGAACTGCGCCACGGCCGCGCCGAGGTTGCCGCCGGCCGCATTGAGCCCGAGGGCCCACCCCTTCTTACGCTGGGGGTAGAAGAACGTGATGTTCGCCATCGAGCTCGCGAAGTTGCCGCCGCCCAGTCCGGCGAGCGCGGCGATCGCCAGCATGACACCGAAGGGCGTGCCGGGGTTCGCGACGCACACGGCCAGCCCGATCGAGGGGATCAGGAGCAGCGCGGCCGAGATCATCGTCCAGTTGCGCCCGCCGAACCGCGGCACCATGAACGTGTACGGGAAGCGCAGCGTCGCGCCGACCAGGCTCGGCATCGAGATGAGCGAGAAGGTCTGGGCGGTGTCGAACGAGAACCCGGCGGCGGGCAGCGAGACGACCACGATCGACCAGAGCTGCCAGACCACGAAGCCGAGGAATTCGGCGAAGATCGACCAGCGGAGGTTCCGCTTCGCGATCGCCGCGCCGCCCGCCTCCCACTGCCCGGCATCCTCGGCGTCCCACCCGTCGATCCAGCGCCCCGGTCGATAGGCCAGCGCGGATGTGGGTGGTGCCGCGGTCTCCGCTTCGGTCTGGGCGGGTGCGGGGACGGTACTGGTCATCGGTGGTCCTCCTGCCGTGGGGCCCTCGGGGGTGAGGGGTGGCTCCACGCTAGGAAGGGCGTGTTTCAGCCGGACGCGCGCGACGTGAAAGCGGCGTAACGAACAGCTCTCGTGCTCCTCCGGCGCCTGTGAGGTCGAGGAAACGAGCCGTGATCCCGCGGCAACCAGAGCGTCATCCCCCGCCCGTAGCCTCGTCTCCATCCCCCGCCGGATCATGGATGGAGGTGCTCGATGCACCCGGAACAGCACACCGTCGAGAGCTACCGGGAGGCCGTGCTGAGCCTGGCGTCGGCGCTCCCCGCCGAGACCGTCGGCCTCGCCGATGCCCTCCGCCGCACCACCGCCGAACCCGTCCGCGCGCGGCATGCCCTCCCCCGTTTCGACAACGCCGCCATGGACGGTTACGCCGTGTGCGCCGCAGACGTCGCCGGGGCCGCTCCCGACCGGCCGGCGACGCTCGTTCGACTCTCAGCCGCCCGGGCCGGAGCGGCGCGGCCGGCGCCACTGCGCAGGGGCGAAGCGCGCCCGGTCATGACCGGCGCTCCCCTGCCGCCCGGCGCCGAGCTGGTGGTCCCGGTCGAGTGCACGACGACCGGCAGCTTCTGCGACGACGAGACCGTCGCGCTATGGCCCACGGCCAAGACCAACGTCCGCCGCCGGGGCGAGGACCTGGCCGAGGGTGCGACGGTCGTGGGCCGCGGCATGGTGCTCGGGCCGCGGGATCTCGCCCTGCTCGCTGCCACCGGCCGCACGTCCGTGGTGGTGCACCGGCGGCCGCGCATCGCCGTCATCGCCACCGGCGACGAACTCTCGGCACGGGCCGGAGCTGGCTGCGGCGTCCCGGACTCCAACTCGGTGTACCTCTGCGCCGCGGTGGCCACGCTCGGAGGCACCATCGCATCCACCCAAGTGGTGCCCGACGACGAGGACGCGCTGAGCGAGGCGCTCGACGCGGCCGCGCGGGAGGCCGACCTCATCCTGTCGACGGGTGGTGTCGGCCCGGGCACCCACGACCTCGCCGGGCAGCTCACGGCCGCTGCTCCGGGCGGGATGCTGGCCCGGGTCGCCATGCGGCCCGGACGTCCGCAGGGGCATGCCCGCTGGGGCGGCACGCCCTGGCTCGCCCTGCCCGGCAACCCGACCGCCGTCCTCGTCTCGTTCGAGGCGTTCGTGCGCCCGGTCCTCCTCCGTCTCGCAGGGTGCGCGCCCGACAGCGTCACGGGGGCCGAGACGGTCTCCGTCGGCTGGTCCGGCAGTCCCGGAGTCGTGCGGTTCGTCCCCCTGGCCGTCGCCGACGGCGCGGACACGGTCTCCGTCACGCCCCTCGGCCCGCCCGGCCACGCCGCGCACTCCCTCTCGGCCATGTTCCGCGCTCCGCTCATCGCGATCGTCGGCGCCGAGACGGGCGATGTGCGGCCCGGCCAGCTCGTCCCCGTCATCGAGCCCGCGTGACCGTCGCAGCGATCATCCTGGCCGGCGGCCGCGGGCGGCGGATGGGAACCCCCAAGCACGCGGTATCGCTGTCCGGCCAGACCCTGCTCGACCGGGCGCTCGACGCCGTCGCCCCGCTTCCCACCATCGTGGTCGGGCCGCCGTCGCTCGCCCCGGCCGTCTCTCTGCGTCCCTTCGCCTCCCTCACGCGCGAACGGCCGGCGTTCGCAGGCCCGGCCGCCGCTATCGCCGCCGCTCTCGCCGACGTGGACCGGCGAAGCGTGGATGCGGACGCCGCCCTGATCCTCTCCTGCGACCTCGCGTTCCCCGCCGAGGCGGTCGCGCTGCTGCTCGACGCCGCCGGCGGCCGTGCGGATGGCTGGGTGCTCCAGGACGCCGGCCACCGGATGCAGTGGCTGTGCGGCCTCTACCGGCTCGACTCGATCAGACGCGCGGTCGCCGGCCTGCCCACCAGCGCGTCTCTGGAATCCGCACCGGTCGCGGGCCTGTTCGCCGGTCTGACGCTGACGCCGGTTCCCGACCCGGACGGTGCGAGCTTCGACATCGACACACCGGCCGACCTCGTCGCCGCGGAGGCTCTGACCGACAGGGCCGTCGCTCCCCCGCACGCCGTCTAGCGACCGGTGCCCGGTTCGATCTCGCCGGAGCCGCGCACCACGAGATCGACGCCCAGCACCAGATCGGCGCTCGGCAGCGCCGATCCGTTCGAGCGCATCTCGAGCTGCGCGAACATGCGCTCGGCGGCGGTGGCGCCGATCTCGGCCGCCCGCTGGGCGATGACGGTGACGCCGGGGTCGAGCAGATCGCCCAGCTCGATGTCGTCGAACCCCACCAGCGCGACCTGGCGTTGCCAGGCGAGTTTCCGCAACGCGCGGACGGCTCCGATGGTGATCAGGTTCTGGCTGCTGAAGATCGCGGTCGGCGGGCGCGGCGAGCTGAGGATCTCGAGGACGGCACGTTCGGCGACGGCCGAGGTGCCGACGTCGTCGACGATCGAGTACTCGTCCTCGCCGATGCCGAATTCGTCCATGGCGCTGAGGAAGCCGGCCTTGCGCTGGGCGGCCGTCCAGATGCGCGGTTTGTCGAAGAGCCCGGCGATGCGGCGATGCCCGCGGCTCAGCAGGTGCCGTGTCCCCATCGCGGCGCCTCCGAAGTTGTCCGAGCGCACGACGTCCGCGACGTAGTCCGCCGGCTCACGGTCGATGAACACGACGGGCACCTTCTCGGGAACCAGGTCGGCCAGGTAGGCCTGGCTTCCCGTCGAGCAGGTCAGGATGAGGCCGTCGACCTTCCGGCGGAGGAAGTTCTCGACCGCGGCGACCTCGCGGACGGGGTCCTCGTCGAGGCTCGACGCCAGGACGGCGACGCCGTGCTGGGCGGCCACATCCTCGATGGCCCGGTGGATGGTGGCCGCGAAGGGGTTGTCGACGCTACCGAGCAGAAGGCCGATCGACTTCGTGCGGGCGTGGGTGCGACGGAGGTTGCTCGCCAGACTGTCCGGCTCCCAGTGCAGCCGGGCGATCGCTGTCCGGACCCGTTCCGCCGTGGCCGGCGCCACATTCGGCTCGTCGTTGATCACCCGCGAGACGGTCTTGATCCCCACTCCCGCTTCACGCGCGACATCGCGGATCGTCACACGGCGGGTGTCCGTCGCGGAACCGTCCGATAACGATGTCATTACGGCTACTCCTGAGATCTTCGGGGTCTAGCGAAATTCGCCGACGTGTGTCAGTATCCCTCATGACACCGTTGTCAGGGCTCACGGCCCTCCGACAGAAAGGGGCCGAACAGATGCCCACCCGATTCCCGCGTCGACCGCGCAAGGTCGTCTTCGCATCGCTGGCGATGGCAGCAGCCGTCGCCGCCACCATGACCGCGTGCTCCTCCGGAAGCGCCGGCGGCTCCACGGCCGGACCGAACGATGAGGTCGGCGTCTCGCTCATCGTGAAGACCACCAGCAACCCCTACTTCGTGGCGATGGAGACGGCCGCCAAGGCCGACGCCAAGAAGAACAACGTGAAGCTCACCCTCGCCGCAGGCAAGAAGGACGGCGACACCGACACCCAGATCCAGGCCATCGAGAACGCGATCTCCCGCGGCGACAAGGGCATCCTGATCACTCCGGCCGGCCCTGCCGTCAACAACGAGATCGCGAAGGCCCGGCACGCGGGCCTCTACGTCATCGCGCTCGACACCGTGCCGACCCCGCCCGACACCGTCGACATCACGTACGCCACCGACAACTACGCCGCCGGCCAGTCCATCGGCAAGTGGATGGCCGGAACCCTCGCCGGAAAGAAGGCCGTCATCGCGATGATCGACCTGTTCTCCGACCAGGTCGTCTCGGTCGACGTCGATCGCGACCACGGCTTCCTGAACGGGATGGGCATCGACGTCGGCGACAAGAAGAAGAACGGCGGCGAGAAGTCCTCCGGCACGTATACCGGCGGCACGGGCGGCCAGTACGAGATCGTCGGGCACCAGCCCTCCCAGGGCGCGGAGGACGGCGGCCGCACCGCCATGGAGACGCTGCTGTCGAAGAACCCCGACATCAATGTCGTCTACACGATCAACGAGCCCGCGGCCTACGGCGCCTACCAGGCCCTGAAGGCGGCCGGCAAGCAGGACAAGGTCACCATCGTCAGCATCGACGGCGGCTGCACCGGCGTCGGCTACGTCAAGGACGGCATCCTGGGCGCGACCGCGCAGCAGTACCCCTCGAAGATGGCGTCGCTCGGAATGGAGGCGATCGCGAAGATCGCCCGCGGCGGCGAGAAGCCCAAGACCTCCGACGGCCTCGACTTCTTCAACACGGGCTCGGCCCTGATCACGAACAAGCCGGTCTCCGGACTGGAGAGCGTGGACGCGACCAAGGGCTCGACCACCTGCTGGGCCAACTAGCCCGCTGAGAGGGGCGCCCGGCCGCGGGCGCCCCTCTCGAAGCACCGCAATCTACCTCTGGAGCACCCATGTCGAACACCAAGGCGACGTCGTCGCCCCCCACGTCATCGCTGAACCTCGCCAGCGAGTTCATCAACCGCCAGACGCCGATGGTGCGCATCCGCGGCGTCCTGCACCGCTACCCCGCCATCAGCCCGGCGATCGTGCTGGTGCTGTCCATCATCGTCTTCGGCGCGATCAACCCCCGGTTCCTGGCACCGACCAACCTGTCGCTGATCACGCAGCAGGTCGCGGTGATCGGCACGCTGGGCGTCGCCGAGACCCTCGTCATCCTCACGGCCGGCATCGACCTCTCCGTCGGGGCGGCGATGGTCCTGAGCTCGATCGTCATGGGCAACGCGGCGGTGAGCTTCGGCGTGCCCGGCGTCGTGGCGCTGCTCCTCGGTCTCGTCACCGGCCTTGCCACCGGGCTCATCAACGGCCTCCTCGTCACTCGACTCAACCTGCCACCGTTCATCGTCACCCTCGGAACGCTGAGCATCTTCACCGCCCTCACGCTCCTGATCTCCAGCGGTGCGACCGTTCAGGGCAACACCATGCCGGACATCCTCACCTGGACCGGGCTGACGCTCAAGATCTTCGGCGTCGACATCACCTTCGGCGTGCTGCTGATGGTCCTGCTCTACCTCGTCATGTCGTTCGTGCTCGGGCGCACGTCGTGGGGACGCCACGTCTACGCGGTCGGCGACGACAAGGAGGCGGCTCGCCTGACCGGTATCCGCGTCAGCCGCGTCCTGCTGAGCGTCTACATCGTCGCCGGCGCCGTCGTCGCGCTGACGGCCTGGATCCAGATCGGCCGCGACTTCGGGTCGAGCCCGAACGCCGCCGTCGACGCCAACCTCAACGCGATCACCGCCGTGGTGATCGGCGGCACCAGCCTGTTCGGCGGCCGCGGCAACATCTGGGGAACCCTGCTCGGTGCGCTCATCGTCGGCGTGTTCCGGAACGGCCTCGCCCTCGCCGGCCTCGACGTCCTCTACCAGACCCTCGCCGTCGGCATCCTCGTCATCGTCGCGGTCTCCATCGACCAGTGGATCCGAAAGGTCCGAAAGTGAACACCATCACCGAAACCCGCACCCCGGTCCTGGCCGCTCGGCGGCTCGTGAAGACCTACGGCCACGTCGTCGGACTCGACGGCGTCAGCCTCGAGCTCTACGCCGGAGAGGTCCTCGCGATCATCGGCGACAACGGAGCCGGCAAGACCACGCTGATCAAGTGCCTCACCGGAGCCGAGATCCCCGACGAGGGCGAGATCCGCCTCGACGGCGAGCTCGTCCACTTCCGCCGGCCGCAGGACGCGCGCGAAGCCGGGATCGAGACCGTCTACCAGTCGCTCGCGGTCTCGCCGGCCCTGGACGTCGCCGCGAACATGTACCTCGGCCGCGAACTCCGCCGCCCGGGATTCCTGGGCTCCGTGCTGCGAATGGTCGACACCAAGACCATGCGTCAGCGAGCGAAGGCGGAGCTGACCGAGCTCGGGATCTCGACGCTGCAGGATGTCGCCGTCCCGATCGAGAACCTCTCCGGCGGTCAGCGCCAGGCCGTCGCCGTGGCCCGCGCCGCCGCGTTCGGCTCGAAGGTCGTCGTCCTGGACGAGCCCACCGCCGCGCTCGGCGTCCGCGAGTCCAACCAGGTCCTCGACCTGATCAAGCGCCTGCGCGACAAGGGAGTGCCGGTCATCCTGATCAGCCACAACATGCCGCACGTCTTCGAGGTCGCCGACCGCATCCACATCCAGCGTCTCGGCAAGCGCGCCGCAACGATCACGCCGCAGTCGCACTCGATGACGGAGGCCGTGGCCATCATGACCGGAGCCCAGAAGGAATGAGCGACCGCCGATTCCTCTACGCCGAGATCGATGCGCTGCCCGGCTCGGAGAACGAGGTCGGCCGTCTTCTGGCCGGCTACGCGCTCCAGGTCCGCGCGGAGCCGGGCAACCGGCGGTTCGAGGCGTTCAATCCCGGCGGCGATCCGGCGAAGTTCTTCGTCTACGAGGAGTACGAGTCCGACGGCGCGTTCGAGTCCCACAAGGCGGCCGACTACTGCGCTCGGTTCAACGACGACCTCGCCCCGCTGGTCGTGGGCGGCGAGTCCCGGCTGACCGTGCTGGAACCGCTCTCGTGAGCCCGGCGCCTGCATCCCGCGCCCTGGTCATCGGCGAGTCGCTGGTGGATGTCGTCAAGCGGCCCGGTTCCGCTCCCACCGCCCACGCCGGCGGAAGCCCGCTCAACGTGGCTTTCGGTCTGGCCCGCCTGGGAGTCCCGGTCACGTTCGCCACCGAGTACGGCGCGGATGCGTACGGGTCGCTGCTCGCGGCACACCTCGGCGACGCCGGCGTGACCACGATCAACCTCTCCCACGGGGAGGCGACGTCGGTGGCCACGGCACGCATCGACGCGCAGGGGACGGCCCGGTACGAATTCTCGCTGACGTGGGACTTCGACGCACCCGCGTTGCCGGCCGCCGAGCTGGTTCACACCGGCTCGATCGGGGCCCTGCGAGAACCCGGCGCGACCGCCGTGCGCCGGCTGATCGAGGAGCTGCACGACGACACCGTCGTCAGCTTCGACCCCAACGTGCGGCCGGCCCTGATCGGAGAACCCGCCCAGGCGCGAGAGCTCGTCGACTGGTACTCCCGGCACGCGCACCTGGTCAAGCTCAGCGATGAGGATGCCGGCTGGTTGTTCCCCGGCTGGGAGCCGCGGGCAGTGCTCGACTGGGTGCTCGAACGCGGCGCCGCCGTCGCCGTGATGACGCTCGGCGCGGACGGGAGCATCCTCCGCAGCCGCACGTCCGAGGCGGAGATCGAGGCGGTCCCCACGCGCGTGGTGGACACGATCGGAGCGGGCGACGCCTACATGGCCGGACTCGTGGCCGGAGCGGTCCACGCAGACCTGCTCGCTCGGCTCCGGCGAGGGGATGTCTCCGAGGATTCGCTCCGGGCCCTCGGCGGGATGGCGGCGAGCGTCGCGGCGCTCACAGTCGCTCGAGCGGGAGCCGTGCCTCCCACCCTCGACGAGGTCCGGGCTCTGGGCACGACCGCTGGGCTGCAGGCCGGGTCCTAGCGCGTCGCGGACACCCCTCCCCCGACGAAGGACGGCTCACCGCCCACGACAGTGAGCAGCACCGCCGACTCGGCGAAGGCGTCCGGGTCGGCGGTCAGCGGGTTGAGCTGCCACACCGTGAGATCCGCGGGGAGCCCGGACTCGATCCGGCCGCCGGGCTCGCCGACGCTCCGCCAGTACTCGCTGGTGTAGCCCTCCAGCGCGGCGCTCGCGCTCAGCGACTGGTCCGGACGCACCGGCTCGACGTCTTCGCGGCCCGCGGGCCGCCGCAGCTGGACGGCCGCGACGACCCCGCGCGGGTCGTACGGAGCGATCGGCCAGTCGGATCCGAGCGTGAGGATGGCTCCGCGGTCGCGCAGGTCGCGCGTCCGCCATGCCCGGTCGGCGCGCTCGTCGCCGAGCCGCTGCGACCAGTTGTCGGTGTGGTCGGCGCGCGTGTAGAGCGTGCAGTGGGTGGGCTGCATGCTGGCCGCCGCACCCGACGCGATGATCTCGTCGAGCACCTCGTCGGGCAGCGTCTCGATGTGCTCGATGCGGTGCTGCACGTCGCTCGCCGGCAGCGCCGACAGCGTTTCCGCCACGAAGGCGATGCCCTTGTCGCCGATCGCATGGGTCGTCGTCGGGACGCCGTGCTCGTGGAAGAAGCGCACCGCCTCGCGGTACTCGGCTGGGTCCAGCCAGATCGACTGCGTCGACTCGCCCTTGGTGTCCGGCTCGAAGAGCCACGCCGTGCCGTTGTCGACGGTGCCGTCGATCATCAGCTTGACGCCGCGCACGTACCAGCGGCGGCCGGCGCGCTCCTGGTGGCGAAGGTGCCGCTCGAGGTCGCCGCGGGTGAAGCCCGGGAACACCGACGGTGAGATGCGCAGCCGGATCGGGAGGTCCTGCCGGCGCTCCAGCTCGGCGAGCAGGTCGAACGAGTCCGCCGCCATCAGGTCGAGCATCTGGCCCGCGACGATGCCCGTCGACGCCATCCCGGCGAGCAGGCCGGCGAGGTGCTGCACGCGGTCGTCGAAGGTCAGCTCCGGGATGTGGCGGAGCACCAGCTCCTGCGCCGCGAACTCGAACAGCATCCCGTTCGGCCGGCCCGCAGCGTCGAGCCCGAGCACCGACGCGTCCGGGAAGGTCTCGTCCCCGCGCACACCGGCCGCCTCGATCGCGGCAACCGACGCGAGCGCCGAGTGGCCGTCGAACAGGGTGATGAAGAGCTTGCGACCGCCGTCCACCCCGGCGAGGAGGTCGTTGCCGAACTCGCCACCCTCGAAGACCGCCGGGTCCAGCCCCCACGCCAGCACCCACTCCTCGTCGGCCGGACGCCCGGCGACGTAGCCGTCGATCACGGCGCGGACGGCCTCGCGGTCCGTGATGCCGGAGAGGTCCAGCCCCCGGGTGATCTGGAGGCCCATGATCGGGTGGATGTGCGCATCCACGAAGCCGGCGGACACCGTGGCGTCGCCCAGGTCGATGACGCGCTCCGCCCGCTCGTGCAGCCCCGCCTCACGGGCGTTCTCCTCGGGCAGCACCTGGGTGATGATCCCGTCGCGCACGGCGACGGCCATGCGCTGCGGAGACCTGCCCGAGGCGGATGCGATGACCTCGGGGGTGAGCACCGTGTCGGCGACCAGGAGCAGGTCGACGGTGTCAGTCATGGATTCCCTCCCGGGCTGATGCGGCCTCGGCGCCGCCGATCCGGGCGAAGACGTCGGGTCTCGTGCGCTCCCACACGCTCGCCAGCACGACGCCGACGAGGAAGACGACCGGGACGGCGGCGAGGACGATCCCGTCGACCACCGGGCCGCCCGAGGTGAGCAGGTCGAGGTTGGCGCACAGCAGGTCCAGCACGACGGTCATGGCCACGAGCGCGACGATCGCGGAGGGCATGACGTACCACCGGCGCGCGACCTCACGGTGCCGCGCGAAGTAGACGATCACGGCGGCGCAGGTCAGCGCCTGGAGGACGATGATCCCGATCACTCCGGGGCTGTTGACCCAGAGGAGCAGCTGCAGGTACGGGTCGCCGTTCACGACGGCGAAGAAGATCACGACCACCAGGGCGAGCAGCGTCTGGACGGCGCCGGCGGCCGCCGGCGATCCCGAGCGGTTCGTGCGGTGCAGGCTGCGCGGGAGGGCGCCGTCGCGGGCGAGGGCGAAGGTGTAGCGGTTGATCGCGTTGTGGAACGCCAGCTGCGAGGCGTACACGCTGCTGAGGATAAGGACGTACATCGTGAGCTCGGCCCACGGTCCGAGGTACCGGCCGGCCTGCTGGAAGACGAGGCCGGCGATGTCCTTCCCCGCAGCCTCCTGCGCGTGACTCTCGCCGACCGCGATCACGATCGCCCAGATGACGAAGCCGTAGAACACCGCCATGAACGCGACGGAGATGTAGGTGGCGCGCGGGATCGTCCGGTGCGGCTGCCGGGCCTCCTCCCGGTACAGCGCCGTCGACTCGAAGCCCATGAACGCCGCGAAGCCGAACCCGAGGATCCCGAACATCCCCGGCGCCAGGAAGTTGCCCGGCGAGAAGGTGCCGAAGGTGATGCCCTCGGCGCCGCCGCGCAGGAGGACGGCCACCGCGAAGACCAGGAGGATCAGTCCCTCGAGGCTCAGCAGCACGCCGAGCACCTTCGCGCCGACGTCCACCCCGCGGTAGGCGACGGCGAACACGGCGAGGATGCCGACGATCGCGATCGTCCACCAGGGCACGTCGATGCCGAACTCGGTCTTCAGAAGGTCGTGCCCTTGCGCGCCCATCAGCCCGTAGAGCCCGATCTGGAGGGCGTTGTACGAGAAGAGCGCGACGAACGACGAGCCGAGCCCGACCCGCTTGCCGAGCGCCTCCGTGATGTACGTGTAGAACCCACCGAGCGCCCGGACGTGCCGCGTCATCGCCATGAACGCGATGGCGAAGACACCGAGCACCAGCCCGGCGAAGGTGTACACCAGGGGCGCGCCGACGCCGCCCACCAGGATCGCGAGCGGGGCGACCCCCGCGACGATGGTGAGCGGGGCGGCGGCCGAGATCACCATGAAGACGATGCCGCCGGTGCCCAGGGCGTTCCGGCGCAGCGATTGCGTCGGCGGTGCCGCCGCCGACTGCGGCTCTGTGTCTGTCGTGAGTTCCATTGTGGCCCGGCTCCTTTGCTCGCGTCACGAAGGCGAATCGATTTCGTGAAGACTAATCGATTCACCAACGCGAAAACAAGATGCAGAACCGATTAAGCAATACGAAATCGGTTGTCAGGCTATTCCGGCAGTGGACTCCCGAACGACCAGGTCGATCGGGACCTGCACGCGCGCGCCGGCGGGCCCTCCGTCCAATGCGCCGAGAAGCGCCTCCATGCACCGGACCCCCATCTCCCGGGGATGCAGGTCGAGAGAGGTGACGGTCGGCTGCATCACGCTGAGCGCGTCGGAGTCGACGTAGCTGGCGACCAGGACGTCGCGACCGGGCGCGAGACCGGCCGCGCGGATCGCCTCCACCGCCACGATCGCCACGCCTTCCGGTGCGGAGATCACCGCGTCGGGCCGGTCCGGAGCCGCCAGCAGCTGGTCCAGTTCGCGGCGGACCGCCTCCATCGGGGCGTCGAACCAGCTGAGAGCCCGAGCCTCGGGGATGCCCCGCTCGGCGCACCACGCCGTGTGGCCGCGCGCCATGTCGCGTCCCCAGGCCATCGACGGATCGGGGAGCATCACCGCCGGGCGACGGCTCCCCCGCTCCCAGACATGGTCGAGCAGCCGCCGCATCGCCGAGTCGTGGTCGCCGTAAACGACAGCGAACGGCTCCGGCGCACCGGCCGGAGGATCCTCCCCGGTGACGACCGGTTTCGGTCCGGCGAGGAGTCGCTCTGTCAGCGGGTCGCCATCCACCGGGTCGATGATGAGGAACCCGTCGAGCTGATCGGTGATCGCGGGCTGCGCGAACGCCGGGGGCAGGAGCGTGACCAGCAGGCCCGCCTCCTTGGCGCGTTCGACGGCTCCGAAGGCGACGTCCATGTAGTAGCGGAAGCTCAGCGTCAGATCCGGGACGCTGAGGCCGACGGTCCCGGACCGCGCCGTGCGGAGGCCGCGCGCGATCAGGTTGACCGAGTACTCGAGGTCGGCGGCGACCCCGCGCACGCGCTCACGCGTCTCGTCCGACATGCGGCCCTTGCCACTGAGCGCCTGCGACGCCGTGGCCCGGGAGACGCCGGCGCGGTCCGCCACATCCTGCAGCGTCACCGCGCGCCCGCCCGATCCCATCCCGTCAGTCTAGGAGGGCACGGGGATCCGAGGCCGCAGACCTGAGGTCGCTGAGCACCCCGTCGACGATCTCGTCGATGCTCCGGTCGGTACCCGTTCGCCCGAGCACCCTGGGCGCAGCGGTCGGCCCCGGCACCGTGTGGCCGCCGCCGAGAACCGTGTACAGGGTGACCGGGGCGCGACCGGCCTGCCGGTACGCAGTCTCCTGCATGCGCGCGCCACGGCGAGCACCCGTCCGCGCGGGCAGTGCCCTCACGGACGGTGCGGAAGTGATGCCATTGCGTCGCGCGAGGTACTCGGCCGTCTCGACCGCGGACAGCGCGACGCCGTCGACCTTGAACACCGTGCGCGCCCACCACGCCATGCGGCCGCCGTCGAACGGGACGATCCGGTCGGACGTGCCGGCCACGAGCGCGACAGGGACCGAGCGGTCCGCCTCCTCGGAGAACGTCCCGAGGAACCCTTCGCGGTCGGGCATCGTCGCCGCGACGACGACCGCCCCGGCGAGCAGGTCTCCCGGTTCGTGGAGCAGGCGGAGCACCATCTGTCCTCCGTTGGAGTAGCCCACGCCCACCACGGCGTCCCGGTCGATCCCGTGGCTCTCCGCCAGCGACTCGACGACCGCTCGGGCGAAAGCCACGTCGTCGATGCGCTCCGTCCGCGCTGGGAAGGAGCTTGCGGCCCGTGCGTCGTTCCAGTTGCCCCGGTAGCCGTCCAGGTAGGCCACGACGGCGCGGCCCTCCTCGGCGAGCCGATCCAGTGCGCCTCCGGTGAACCGTCGATGGATCCGGCCATCCTGCCGCGACCCGTGGAACACCAGCACGAGGGCCCGGCCTCCTGCGCCGTCCTGGTCGCCGACGACCGTGTACGAACGGGCCCGCCCCGCGGCCGAGATCGTTGCTTGCATGAGTGCTCCTCCGATGGGTCGAGCGTTCTCGCCCGAGCGTCATCGCGACGGTATAGCCTGACACCATGTCAAGGTCAATCGGCCGATGAAGATCGGCGAACTGAGTCGTCGCAGCGGCGTGAGCATGCGGTCGCTGCGGTACTACGAGCAGCACGGGCTGCTCACGGCTCGACGGGAGTCGAACGGGTATCGCGAATACGACGACTCCGCGGTGGAACGCGCCGAGACCATTCACATGCTCTTCGAGATGGACTTCCCGCGCGACGTGGTGCGCTCAGTTCTCGCCTGCACAGGCGACGCCGCGGGCGCCGCGTCGCACGACCGGCTCGCCGAGCAACTGGTCACGGTCCGGGCCAGGCTCGGCGAGCGGATCGAGCAACTCAGCGACACGTACCGTCAGGTGGACGCGTTCCTCAGCGACCGCTAGCGTTAGCCCGCCCGACGGCCCCGCCGTCTTACGTTCAGGCCGCCGTCGTGTCGCTCGTGTCCGTCATCTGCTCGAAGGCGGATTCGAGCGCGTCGTTCTCGGCGTCCTTCTCGTCGGTGACGTCCGTCTTGACGACCTTCTTCTCGGCGTTCGCGAGGAGTGCGCCGACATCCAGCCCCTTCGGGTCCACCGCGATGATCAGGAGGCCGGCCTGTCCTGACGACAGCGTCCCGCCCATCTCCTCGACAGTCTCCTTGGGGATGTTCCGGTAGAAGTGCCCGATGATCCCGCCCGCACCGGCGAGCACACCGGCGCCGGCGACCGCGCTCCCACCCGCGATGCCGGCGGCCAGGGTGGTGATCCCGAGCGGCGGGACGAGGACGACCAGCGAGGCGCCCACGATCGCGCCTCCCCACGCGAGGTGCTTGGCAGTCGAGTCGTGACGGTCCACCTTGAGTTCGCCGTCCTGATCCTTGGCGATGACGGCGATGGCGAGGTGATCGAGTTCGCCCTGATGCTTGGCGCCCCGGATGACCTCGTAGTCCTTCACCGCGTCGTCTCTCGAGGCGTAGGTGGCGACGGCGACCGTCGTGGATTTCGTTGACATGACTTTCTCCTCCCGCAAGCCCGACGCCGCAACGCTACGGCCCAGGTCGACCGTCCGAGCGGGCCGAAGGTCCCACGCCGTCGGGGACTGCCCTCACTTCGCGAGCGTCGCCGGAGTCCGCATCAGGGATGCGGCACCCACCGCGACATACAAGGCAGCGGCCGCGACGAATCCGGCGGACATGGCGAACGACAGCCAGTCGCTGCCGGTGAACATCGTGCCGAGTCCTGCCAGGAAGGTCAGGACGATCACCACGAGAGCCCACAGGGATGCGCGCTGCGCGACACCGGTGCGGCGTGCGGTCATCAGGACGCGCACGGCGACGATCAGCAGGCCGATCCCGACGAGTGCGTGCAGACCGAGGAGGATGCCGGCGACGACCTTCGCTGCGCCCTCGTTCTCCTCGGGGCTTCCGATGAGGTTCGCGCCCATCCCGAGCAGGAACTGGAGCGCCAGCGCGCTGAGCGCCTCCCGCGATCGGCGTGTGAGGCTGTCGGTGGAAACGAGCTGCGTGGACATGGGTGCCGCCTCTCCTCTGATCCGGTCAGGCACGAGTCTGGCGGCCCGGACGCGCCGAGTCATGACCCGGGTGACGTAATCCGGACTACTCCCGCGGGAGTACGCGCTCGCCGCGTCTCAGCTCTGGACGCAGAGCCCGCCGATGCATACCTCGCGACCCGGTGGAGCTGCCCCTCGTGCGGACGGTCCGCGCGTGCCGGCGTCGTTCTCGCTCCACCTGTCCGGCCCCGCTGGGCCGATTAGGATCATGCTGTGCCGTCGCCGCTCGGCGAGTTCCTCGCCCACAGCCGCTCCCGCGTGGATCCGTCCGCGCTCGGGATCACGACGGGCGGACGGCGGCGAGTCCCGGGGCTGCGGCGCGAAGAGGTGGCGGCGCGCGCCGACGTGAGCGTCGACTATTACACGCGCCTCGAGCAGGGGCGAGAGGTCTCGCCGTCACCCGCGGTCGCGGAGAGCATCGGCCGGGCGCTCGCACTCGACGAGCATGGGATCGCGCACCTGTACCGTCTCGCCGGGTTGACGCCCATGCGCGGGAAGTCGACGCCGTCGACGGTGGACCCGCGGTTGCACGCCCTGCTGATGGAGTGGCGCGAGCACCCCGCGCTGATCCTCGGCCACGCCTTCGACGTCCTCGACACGAACCCGCTCGGCGAGGCCCTCTTCCTGGGCTTCCCACAAAGCCGGAACATGCTGGAGTCGCTGTTCGTCGATCCCGTCGCCCGCAGCCTCTACGTCGACTGGGAGCAGATCGCCGACAGCACGATCGCGGGCTTCCGGCTGCTGGAGTCGGCTCAGCCGCGCGACCCGCGCATCGCGGAGCTCCGGGACGGCCTTCTTGCCGCGTCGCCCGAGTTCCGGTCGTATTGGAACGAGCACCGGGTGCAGGGTCGGCGGCTCGAGACCAAGCGGTTTCGGCATCCGCTCGTGGGCGATCTGACGCTGAACATCCACTCCTTCGACGTCCGGTCCACCCCGGGCCAGGAGCTGGTCGTGTACCGCGCAGAGCCGGGGACCGTCTCGGCCAGGCGACTGGGGCGCCTGCGGGCATCCCTCGACCGCCCGCACGGCTGAGCCGGAAGCGGCTCGCCGACGCCCCACCCGCCTGCGGCCTCGCCTACTGCGCAGTCCACCCGCCGTCCACCGCGAGCAGCGCGCCCGTGATGAACGACGCTGCCGGCGAGGCGAGGAACGCGACGGCCTCGGCGACCTCCTCCGGCGTTCCGATCCGGCCGATGGGATGCGCAGGGCCGAAAGAAGCGAGCATCTCGCGGCCGTTCTCGACCACGCCCTCCATGATGTCGGTGTCGATGACACCGGGGAGAACCGCGTTGCTGCGGATGCCGTGCTTGCCGCCCTCGATCGCGAGCACGCGGGTGATCTGAGCAATCGCCCCCTTGGAGGCCGCGTAGGCGGTCTGCGTCTCGAACGCGACGACGGACGAGACCGAGGCGATCGAGACGACCGACCCGCCGCCGGTCTGCTGCATCACGCGGAGCGCCTCCCGCGCGTGCAGGAAGTTGCCTCGCGCGTTCACCGCGAGGATGCCGTCGAACTCCTCGACGCTGGTCTCGGTGATCGGCTTGTTGAGAGTGCGGCCGGCGTTGTTGATCAGGATGTCGAGCCGGCCGAAGCGCTGCACGGCGAGTTCGATCGTCGCGCGGGCGTCCGGCTCGGACGACGCGTCGCCGACGTAGGTCGCGACATCCGGTGCGTCGAGGTCACGGACGGATTCCGCGATGTCGCTGACGACGAGCCTGGCCCCGCGGCTGCGGAGCAGGTCGGCGGTGGCGTGGCCGATTCCTCGGGCACCCCCGGTGACGACGGCCACCTTGTCGGTGAGGTCGTAGAGCGAAGAAATGTCGGGCATGGTGATGGGTCCTTCCGATCAATGGATCTTCATCCACGATGCGGGGGCAGCCCAGACGCGAGAAGGACGGGGTCTTCCGGGGTGCGGCACACCTCTTGTGAGAGACGGACGCGTGGACGAGAGTTCTCGACGATGACTGAGCCAGAGGCCGGCCCGAGGTCCGGGACGCCGCACTCGCCGGAGACGAGCCCGCCCGGACTATCTCGCCGCGCCTGGCTGGTGATCGCCGGCGTCACGGCGGTTGCGCTCTGCGCTCTGACCGTCGTCGGACTGGGCGCTTTGGCCGTCCCTCCTGGTCGCGCGGAAAGCGACCCCTCTGCGTCCTTCGGAGTCTTCTCGCCGCAGATCCCGCCCGCGCCCCCTCGGCCCACGCCGCTCGGCCTTCCTCCACGCGCGACCCCGACTCAGGTCGCCACGGGACCCTCGCACCCGGTGGATTCCCTGCAGCCAGGTGACTGTCTCGAGACGTACCCGTCGAAAGACGCTGACGGCTACCCGGTGGTCGACTGTTCCGCGCCGCATATCGCCCAACTCGTGTCGAAGGGCACATTGCCGCAACCGGCCGGCGCACCGTTCCCCGGGACGCGGGCACTGGACGCACAGGTCGGCGATCTCTGCGCGGCTCCGGGACTGAACTGGCATTGGGTGGCGATCTGGGGTGAAGACGTCATGACCGACCTGCGCTATCCCGACACCCCCGCGAAATGGGACACCGGGGCGCGCCACTACTACTGCATCGTCTACACGTTCTCGCGGCACGAACTCACCGGCAGCGCCATGCCTGATGGCAGCGGTAGCAGTCCCTAGCGACGGCGCGTCAGTTCACGTGCCGCTCTGACAGCGATGCCTGGTCGACATGGTTATTCGCGATTCTTCGCGAGCGGTCTTGCTGTTGATTACGACCCGGAGTACAGCATCACGCCAACCGCGAGTCGGTCCCAGCCGCCGTTCCAGGTGAGCCGCGAGGCACTTCCCATGCTGTCGCGTCGTGCTCGGTGTCGATGCTCCGGCGTCTTCGAGCAGGTCGTCAGCGTGACCCTGGTGGTTGACGTTGCGCGCGCCACCCGATACAGTCACCACATCGCAAACTAGTTTGCAAACAGTTTGCGCCGGATTAGAGGCAATTTTCCGAGGTTGATGAGGATCGGACATGACGAACGAGAGAACCGGTTTGGGTACCACGGCAGACAAGCCTGCTGCCGCGGGCAACGTCACCATCCAGGCGGTCGCAGCCGCCGCCGGCGTCAGTAAAACGACCGTGTCGCACGTGCTCTCCGGAAACCGGCCGGTCTCTCCCGAGACACGACGCCGGGTCGAGCGGGTCATGGAAGATCTCGGCTTCACCCCGAACTTCTTCGCGCAGGCCCTGAACCGCAACCGCAGCAACAGCATCGCGCTCATCGCCCAGGACATCACCAACCCGTTCTATCCCGCGCTCGCCCGAGGTCTCCAGGCGGCCGTGTCGAGTCAGGACCAGGTCGTGATGCTCTTCGACGCCGGCGCGGATGGCGGCAGCCTCACCCACGCCTTCGTCACCGACGCCATCCAGCGCCGAGCGGACGGCGTGGTAGTCGCCGTCAGCGACGTGGACGACGACATCGCCCGCTTGCGTGACGCCGGGATCCCGGTCGTCGCGGTGGGTTCCGGCGCGTCCTCGCTCCCGATCGACTGGGTGACCGCCGACGACGAACGCATCGCCGCCGATGCCGTGATGCACCTGCACCTCCTCGGGCATCGTCGCATCGCGACCATCGCCGGACCGTTGACCCACACGCCTGGAAAACCTCGGCACGTCGGCTACCTCCGCGCGATGCAGGATCTCGACCTGCCGGTCGACGCCGCGCTCATCCAGCACGGCGAGTGGACGCGAGAGAGCGGCTTCGACGCGATGCGCCGACTGATCGCGCTGCGCGCCCGGCCGAGTGCGGTCTTCTGCGCGAACGACCTCATGGCCATCGGCGCGCTCGACGCCGCCCATCAGGCCGGCCTCTCCGTTCCCGAGGGGATCGCCATCATCGGTGTCGATGACATCGACGCCGCCGGCCTGGTGCGGCCGGCGCTGACCACCGTCCGCATCCCGGCCGAGGAGATCGGCCGTGCTGCCGGGGAATTGCTTTTGCACCGCATCACGGAGGGGATGACCTCCACCCACCGGCATGTGCTCGTGCAGCACACGCTCATCTCCCGCGAATCCGCCTGACGACGACTCGAGAAAGAAGACACCAGTGCATTCTGCGCTCGATCCCCGCGACCTCGTTCCCGACGAGGCCGAGCAGCTCGCCCACTCCGGGTACCTGATCGGCGATCTCGAGACGCGCGCTCGCGCCGCGGCAGCCGCCTCCGACCTGGATGGGCTGGCACGCATCCGCGCCGACCTCGCGCGTGCGCCGCTTCGGGAGGACTGGCCCTTCGACGAGCCGAGCGACGACGCGACCCTCTCGCGACTGGGAGCCGATGTCACCGCCGCCCCCATCGATGAGGCGGAGCTTCCGCGACGCCTGCGCGGAGCGTGGCTCGGGCGCACGGTCGCCAACACCCTGGGCAAGCCCATCGAGGGTCTGACGCGCGCCGAAGTGGAGACGTATCTCCGCGCTGCGGGGCAGTGGCCGCAGACGGGCTACGTCGCCCTCCTCGACCCGCTGCCCTCCGGCGTCTCGCACCTGCACGAGTCGGCGCCCTTCGCCTCGGCCGGACTGTTCACCGACGTGCCCCGAGACGATGACATCGACTGGACGATCCTCGGGCTCCATCTGATGGAGACATACGGACAGGAGCTGCACACCGCCGACATCGAGAGCGAATGGCTGGACCGCATCCCGTTCACGCAGACGTTCACGGCCGAGCGCGCCGCCTACCGCAACCTCATCCACGGCATGCACTCTCCCGAGACCGCGATTGCCGACAACCCCTACCGGGAGTGGATCGGAGCGCTGATAAGGGCGGACATCTTCGGCTACGTCCACCCCGGCGACCCGGCCGCTGCCGCTCGGCTGGCGCTGGTCGATGCCCGGCTGACCCACGTGAAGAACGGCATCTACGGGGAGCAATGGGCGGCTGCGCTCGTGGCCGCAGCGTTCGCCACCGAGAGCGCCGAGGACGCGCTCGACGTCGCACGACGCTTCGTCCCCGACGCCTCCCGCCTCGCCGCCGCCCTGGACGGCATCCGGGCAATGCACCGCAGTGGTGCGACCGGCACCGATGCCCTCGACTGGATCGACCAGGAACTCGGGCACTACAACTGGGTGCACACCATCCACAACGCAGCGGCGATCGCAGCCGGGCTCCTCTGGGGAGACGACTTCACCTCCTCCGTCGCACTGACGATCGCAGCCGGCCGGGACACCGATTCGTCCGCCGCCACCACCGGCAGCGTGTACGGGGCCCTCCATGGCGATGACGCCGTCCCCGCCACCCTGGTGGGGACGACCCACCATCGGGTGCGGAGCAGCATCCGCGACTTCGACCGGATCACGATCGACGAACTCGCCGAGCGCACCCTGGCCGTGGCCCGTATCGCCGTGCCGACCGAGCCCGAGGCGGTGCTGTGATGGCGGCCCGCAAAGTGATCATCGACACCGACCCCGGCCTCGGCGAACCGGGCAGCGACATCGACGACGGCCTGGCGATCGCGCTGGCGCTGCGCACCCCCGAGCTGGATGTGCTGGGCCTCACGATCGTCAACGGGAACGTGACACTGGCCACCGGGGTCCACGTCGCCCGCAACCTGATCGAGCGTCTCGGCGTCCCCGATCTCCCCGTTCTTGCCGGAGCCGATGCGCCGCTGGTCCGCGACATGGCTCCGGTACGCGCGCTCTTCGACGCCGTGCCCGGGCACACGTCCACCTCCCCGGCCGGCGAGCTGCGCGGGCCCAGCTCCGACCTTCACGCCGTCGACTGGATGATCGAACAGGCAGAAGGCTTCCCGGGCGAGATCACCGTCATCGCGATCGGGCCGATGACCAACCTCGCCCTGGCCATCCAGAAGTCGGCGACGTTCGCGGCGAACGTGCGGGAGTTCATCCTCATGGCCGGTAGCGCGACGACCTACGCCCAGAACATCACGGTCGTCGGGGACTTCAACGCCTACGTCGATCCCGAGGCGCTGGATATCGTGGTCCGCAGCGGCGCGCGCATCAGGATGGTGGGCCTCGACCAGACCTCCAAGGTGCTCCTCACTCGGGAGGACGCCGACCGGATGCTCGCCTCCGCCGACCCCTTCTCGCAGTGGGCGGGCGAGTGCACCCACGCGTGGATCGACTACCTCGCCCGCGCCTTTCCCAAGCGGCCGGAGCACTCCTACGGCTGCTTCCTCCACGACCCCCTTGTCGTCGCCGCCCATCTCGAACCCACCGTCTGCGGATGGGACTCCGCGCACGTCCAGGTCGAACTGGTCAGCGAACTCGCCCGAGGACTCGTGGTCGCTGACCGCGGACTCTCCCTCACGATCCCGGAGGCGCCGAACGCGACGGTCGCCACCGAAACCGATGTCGACGCATTCCGCCGACTGTTCCTCTCGCGCATCACCCCTCCCCCTCGCCCGTCCCGGGCACCTGACACACAGCAGAAGGAGAAACCCGACATGCGACCTCACAATGGTGTGACCCGCTGGCTTGCCGCCGGCGTGGGCACAGCACTCGCCCTCACCGCGCTCACGGCATGCAGCGGCTCCGGCGGCTCCGGCGGCTCCGGGAGCATCAACGGCACCGCGCCCGCGAGCCTCACCGAGCCCACGCAGCCGATCACGGTCACCTACGCGGGCGCCGCTTACGACGCCAAGCAGATCCAGCCCGTCCTCGACGCGTTCCACAAGGAGCACCCGAAGATCACCGTCAAGTACGAAGCAGTCCCGTTCGACGACTTCAACAGTGTGCTCGCCGCGCGACTGACCTCGTCCAAGGACGCCATCGATGTGTTCGACGTCGACATGCCACGGACCTCCGCCTACGCGGCCCGCGGCTGGCTGGCCGACCTGACGAAGACCTTCCCCGATCTGAAGTCCACGGTCGACCCGGGCAGCCTGAAAGCCGCAACGGCGAACGGCAAGCTCGTCACGATGCCGTACCAGACCTCCACGAACATCATGTACTACAACAAGGCGCTGCTCTCGGCCGCCGGCATCACGGCACCGAGTGCGGCACCCGACACCCGGCAGACCTGGGACCAGGTCACGGACGATGCCAAGAAGGCGAAGGCGGCCGGCGCCCAGTACGGTCTCGTCTTCGATCAGATCGACCGCTACTACCAGCTCCAGCCGCTCGCTGAGAGCGCAGACGGAGGCCCAGGCGGGAAGGGAGCGGGCAACCTCACCCCGGATGTGACCAACGCCGGCTGGCAGAAGGCGTTCAACTGGTACGGCTCCCTGTTCGCAGAGGGGCTCTCACCGCGGGGAGTCGCGGTTGCCGATACCCCGAGCCTCTTCGCCGCCGGAAAGGTCGCCTACTACGTGGGAGGCCCGTGGTGGGGCACCCAGTTCGTCGGCGAGAAGGGACTCGACTTCGGCGTCGCCCCCTTCCCCGCCTTCGACAACAGCAAGGCGGCGACACCCACGGGCGGGTGGTCGCTCGGCCTCAACCCCAAGGCGTCCACTGACAAGGCGAACGCGGCAGCGCTGTTCATGAAGTTCATGGGGATCGACAAGGGCGGCTACGCGCAGTACCTCTCGGCCCTTGCCGTGCCCCCGTCGAACTTGGACGGCGCGGCCAAGTTCTACGAGTCCGGCACCTTCAAAGACCCCCGATTCGCCGGGGTCGTCGACCTGATGAAGTCCGAACTGGCCCACACCGCCACGCTTCGCCTGCAGACCGTCGGATACGTCGAGTTCGAGGACATCATGACCAAGACCTTCGACGACATCATCAACGGCACCGACGCTGAGACGGCCCTCGCCTCGGCGTCGAGCCAGCTCGACGACGCCTGGGCCAAGTACCGCAAGTAGAACACCAGCCGGTGCCGGGGAACCGCCCCGGCACCGGCGATCAGGAGACACCATGACCTCGGTAACCCAGCTCGACCGATCCGAACGGGTGACGATCGCCGCCGCGGCTCCCGCCCGCGCGAAGAACCGGCGGCGCGGCACGCGACGCCGCGATCTCATCGCGGCAGCCTGCTTCCTCCTCCCGACGATCCTGCTGATCCTCCTCCTGCGAATCTGGCCGACGATCACCGCCGTCGTGAACTCCACGCGAAGCGGCCTGCCGGGCAGTCTCGCCGAACCCGAGTTCGTCGGCTTCGACGTCTTCGCCAAGATGTTCGCCAGCCCGGCGTTCTGGAACAGCATCACCCAGACTCTGATCTTCAACGTCATCGTCAACCCGCTGCAGATCCTGCTGGCGCTGCTGCTGGCTGTGCTCCTCACCCAGAACCTCCCCGGCCGCGGTCTGTGGCGCACCCTGATCTTCCTGCCCGCCGCAGTGCCTCTCGCCGGCTCCACCATCGTCTGGGGGATCGCCCTGCGGCCCGATGGACCGGTCAACGGATTCCTCGCGCTCTTTGGGCTGCCCGCGCAGCCCTGGTTCACCAGCCCCGACCAGGTCATGCTCTCGATCATCGTGCTGGCCAGCTGGATCGGCATCGGCTATTGGATGATGTTCCTGATCGCGGGTCTGAACGACATCCCGCCGGTCTACTACGAAGCAGCCAGGATTGACGGCGCGGGACCGTTGCGCACGTTCTTCTCCGTGACCCTACCGATGCTGAAGCGTCCGCTCCTGTTCGTGCTGGTCGCGGACACCGTCTCCAACTTCGTCCTCTTCGCACCGGTGCAGATCCTCACGCGGGGTGGTCCCGAGGGCAAGAGCAACTTCCTGATGTACGACATCTACCACCGCAGCTTCGAGCTCAGCGACCCGTATCAGGCTTCCGCGCAACTGGTCGTCCTGCTCATCCTCATGATCGCGATCGTGGCCGTCCAATTCCGGCTGCTCGGGAACGGAGCCACCGACGAATGAACACCCGACCCCGCCTCCTGTCCCGGAGCATCCTCACCGCCCTGGCCGTCCTCATCTCCCTCGCATTCCTGGTCCCCGTCCTCTGGCTGCTCGCCAGCACATTCCGGTCCGCGACCGAGACCTTCGCCTCGAGCTCCCCACTGACCTGGCACGTCCTCTGGCCGCAGGAATGGACCCTCGAGAACGTGCGCTCTGCGGTCGACAGCGGGTTCCTCACCGCTCTGGGCAACAGCCTGGTCGTCGCAGCCGGGACCGTCGTCGTCGGACTCGTCATCAGCTCAGCCGCCGCGTTCGCGCTGGCCGTCATACCATTCCGCGGGCGCGGGGCCGTCTTCACGATCGTCGTGCTCAGTTTCCTGATCCCGTTCGAGGCCATCGCCATCCCCCTCTCACGGGCCTTCTCCGACTGGGGGCTCGCGAACACACTGCTCGCGCTGATCCTTCCGGGTCTGGGCAACGGCCTCGCCGTGTTCACCCTGCGCCAGTTCTTCCTCGGCATCCCGCTCTCCCTGTCCGAGGCCGCCCATCTGGACGGAGCGAACTGGTTCCGGATCTATTGGTCCATCTATCTCCCGCTCACCCGCCCTGCCCTCATCGGCGCCGGGCTGATCCTGTTCCTCTTCCAGTGGCAGGCGTACCTTTGGCCGATCCTCATCACCTCCACCGACGCGATGGACCTCGCGCCGGTCGCGATCGCCAAGTCGTTCGGCGCGTTCTCCACCGACTACGGCCGAGTCTTCGCCGAGACCGCGATCCTCGCAGTCATCCCCGCCGTGATCCTCCTTGCGCTGCAGCGCTACTTCGTCACCTCCGTGGCCAGCACCGGGAGCAAGGAGTGAACGCCCTCTCCGCCGACGCCGGCCCGTCGGTGGCGGTGGTGGGATCCGTGAACCTGGATGTCGTCATCACCGCCGACCGGCGACCGGGAGCCGGCGAGACCGTCTCCGGGAGCGGCGTGCAGGACGTCATCGGCGGCAAAGGCGCCAACCAGGCCATCGCCGCAGCCGCCGACGCTCCGACCGTCCTCGTGGCCTCCATCGGCGTCGACTCCGCCGGACGGACCGCTCGCGCCCAACTCGAAGGCGCCGGCGTGATCGCCGACGAGCTGCGCAGCGCACCGATTCCGACCGGGCGCGCCTACATCACCCTCACCAGCGACGGCGAGAACAGCATCATCGTCATCCCGATGGCCAACCGAGACCTGACGCCGGAGCACGTGCGCGCAGCGCTGAACCGGGTAGAGCCCGCCGTCGTTCTCTGCCAGCTGGAGGTCCCGCTCGACGCCGTTGAGGAGGCTGCAACGTGGTGCGAGACCACAGGAGGCCGTTTCCTCCTCAACCCCAGCCCCATGATCGGGTTGGGCCCACGCCTCCTCGCACTCGCGGACCCGCTGATCGTCAACCGGCATGAAGCCGCCACCATCTGCGACGACGACACCGCGGCTCCGCGAGACCTCGCCCGACGACTCGCGTTGATCTGCCGGTCGGTCGTTGTGACCGACGGCGGTACCGGTGCCTACGTCGCTCTCGGCGACCAGCTCGAACTGGTACCTGCGCCGCGTGTCACGGTCGTGGACACCACCGGTGCCGGCGACGCGTTCGCCGGCACGCTCGCAGCGCGACTGGCGCATGGCGACACCCTCCGACGCGCTACGGAACACGCGGTCGCCACCGCTTCCCGGGTCGTCCAGCTGGCGCGATCCGAGCGTTGGACATAGAGCCAGCGATCCCTCCCTGCGAAGGAGCAGAAATGAAAGTGATCCGATCTGCCGCCGTGATCGTCGCCCTGGCGATACCGGCCACCGCATTGGCCATGTCCGTGCCCGCGACCGCCGACGCGCTCTCCCCCGCCACCGGTGCACGTCCCTCGAGCTCCGGCACCCCGACCGCCGGCCCTGGAGGGACGGTCTACTACGTGGACTCCACATCCGGAAACGACGCCAACTCGGGCGCGTCCACCGGGTCCGCCTGGAAGACGCTCGCCAAAGTCACATCTCACACCTTCAGCCCCGGCGACGTTGTGGCGTTCGACCGCGGCGAGACCTTTGCCGGCGCCGCTACGATCTCCGGCGGCGGGACCAGCACGAACCCGGTCACCATCACCGCCTACGGCACGGGTGCGCAGCCCGTGCTGACCAATCCCGGCGCATGGAACATGCTACTCATCGATTCCCCGTACGTCGCAGTCAAAGATCTCGCCTTCACCAACGGTGCCGTCTTCGACAACTCCGACGGGCTCGGCATCACCGGTGCCAAGTACGAGAGGAGCGGCGCGGTCGCCATCACCGGCAATGGAACCGGTGCATTAGTGCAGGACAGCACCTTCAGCGATGTGGGCGTCGGGGTGAAGACCTATGGTGCGAACTCCAAGGTCCTCCACAACACCTTCCACGACCTGCGCATCGCCTACCGCGGCCTCGACTCCGGAAGCCAGACATCATACGGCGCCCTCGGCATCTCCATCGACAACAGCGGAGTAGAAGTCGGTTACAACGACTTCATCAACTGCCGCTCCACCGACAGTCCCTACGGTGCCGATGGAGGTGCAGTAGAGATCGAAGGCTTCACCTACACCAAGGACAACATCACCATCCACCACAACTACTCACGGGGATCGCAAGGCTTCCTCGAGGTGACGGAGACCACCACCTCCAACGTCGCCGTCAACGAGAACGTGAGTGACGATTATCAGCAGTTCATCGCCTGGGACACCACCACGACGCCGAACAACTACCTGGCACAGAACAACACCATCATCCGCTCGTCCGATTCAGCGAAGCTTTTCGACCAGTACTACTACCGAGTCAGCGGACCGTCGCCCAGCTCGAGCTGGATAACGATCCAGAACAACATCTTCCAGACCTCGGGGGCATTCAGCTTCTACAACTTCCCGCACGACCACAACCTGTTCAGCCCGACCGTATCCCTCGGCTATGCGCTCGGATCCGGGGATATCATCGCCGCCCCGGCGTACGTCAACGCCGCCAACCGTGACTACCGCCCCGTGCAGACGAGCCCTGCTGCGGACAACGGGACCACGCCGACTTCGACGACTGACCTCGCTGGCAACCCAGTGGGGGCGGGCCTCGGAGCGGACATCGGCGCGTTCGAGCTGCAGACTTCGCCGTCCTCCACCGGCACCACCCTCGTCAGCGACGGCGGATTCGAGTCACAGACGGCGATCGCCTTCGCCACCGCCCCGTGGTGGAGCGAAGGAAGCCTCTCGTACGGAGTCGACATCAATGCCGGGAAAGCCCACTCCGGGCAGGACAACGGCTGGATCGCGACCTCGGGAACCGGCTGGGGCGCGCTCAGGCAGACCGTCGCTGTCACCGCCAACACCAACTACCGCTTCACGGTGTGGGTCCGAAGCTCCAGCAACGTCAACAACGCGTGGCTCGGGGCGAAAACGACCGGCGGTGCTGTGCTCGGTGAGCTGCGGCATGGCCAAGCCGGCGGATACACCCGCTACGTCGTGACTTTCAACAGCGGATCCAATACCTCCGTCAATCTCCACGTCGGACTGTATGGAGCAGGGGCTGGAACCTGGGAACAGATCGACGACGCCTGGCTCCAGCAGCTATGAACTCGCGGGTGGGCCGGTTAGGAATCACCCGGCCCACCCGTCAAGCTGCTGCTGGAGTCAGCCGTGTCCGATTCGCTCCGGAAACCAAAGAACGATGGGCACTCCGCTCAGTCCAGCAGGTCCGCCCACAGCGGGGTGGAGATGTAGCGTTCGCCGGTGTCGCAGACGATCGCGACGATGGTTTTGCCCGCGTTCTCCGGACGCTTCGCCACCTGCAGCGCCGCCCAGATGATCGCACCCGACGAGATGCCCGCCAGGATGCCCTCCTCGCTGGCCAGCTCCTTCGCCACCTGCAGCGCATCCTCGAACGACACATCCACCACCTCGTCGTACACCGTGGTGTCCAGGATCTCGGGCACGAAGTTCGCACCGATGCCCTGGATCTTGTGCGGACCAGGCTTGCCCCCGTTCAGGATCGGCGAGTCCAGCGGCTCCACCGCCACCACCTTCACCCCGGGCTTGCGCTCCTTCAACACCTGCCCCACACCCGTGATCGTGCCACCGGTGCCGACACCCGCGAGGAAGATGTCCACCCCACCCGCGGTGTCCTCCCAGATCTCCTCCGCCGTCGTCGCCCGGTGGATCGCCGGGTTGGCCTCGTTCTCGAACTGCCGCGCCCAGATCGCGTTCTGGGTGCTCTCCACGATCCGCTGCGCCGTCTCCACCGCACCGCGCATCCCGTCCGGACCCGGCGTCAACTCCACCCGCGCACCGAACGCCCGCAGCAGCACCCGCCGCTCCTTGCTCGCCGTCTCCGGCATCGCCAGAATCACCTGGTAGCCGCGCGCCGCGCCCACCATCGCCAAGGCGATACCGGTGTTACCACTGGTCGCCTCCACGATCGTGCCACCCGGACGCAACGCCCCCGCCTTCTCCGCCGCGTCGATGATCGCCACGCCGATCCGGTCCTTCACACTGCCCGCCGGATTGTAGAACTCCAACTTCGCCAGCACCGTCGCATCCAGGCCCTCGGTGAGGCGGTTCAACCGCACCAACGGAGTGCGCCCGACGGCTTCAGTGACATTGGCGTAGATCTGTCCGGACATAGGGGGTCTCCTTGTTCTGTTTAGAGCGGTCGAGCCGCGGGCGATGGGCTGAGGGCGAAGGGGGCCGCAGGAGGTCATCGCGGCGGGAGTCCGACGGGTCGTCGCCGATGTGGATCGGCCGGTTGCCCGCGTCCACATGCACGACGGTCGGCACGAAGGCTCGCGCCTCCTGCTCGGTCAGCTGGGCGAAAGTCACGACGATGATGGTGTAGCCGACCCCGATGAGATGGGCGGCCGCGCCATTGACGCCGATGACTCCGCTGCCCCGTTCGCCGGGGATCAGGTAGGTCTCCAGGCGCGCCCCGGACGTCACGTCGAGGACGGCGACCTGCTCGCCGGGCAGCATGTGCGCGGCATCCATGAGGTCGAGGTCCATCGTGAGCGAGCCAACGTAGTGCAGGTCGGCGTGCGTGACCGTGGCCCGGTGCACCTTGGACTTCATCATCGTGAGCAGCATGACCGCTCTCCTCTCACGACCGGGACGCGGTGCGGACGCTGCCCCGCAGCTGCAGGTCCTCGACGATCGCCGCCGCCGTCCGTGCTCCGGCGCCCGCCGCGATGATCATCTGCTGTGGTCCGGGGGCGGTGATGTCGCCGGCGGCATAGAGCCCGCGGACGGACGTCCGTCCCTCCGGACTCGTCGCGAGGAAGCCGTCGACCGTGGCCTCCGGCTGAAGACCGCCGAGGAACCCGGTGGCCAGGTGCCACGCGGGACGGACGAAGCCCCCGTCGATCGGGATGGACCGGCCGTCCTTCATCAGGACGGAGCGGACTGCTCCTCGCTCGCCCTCGAGGTCGGCGATCGCCGCACGCTCGACCCGGATGCCGAGGCCGCCGAGGGTCGCTTCTTCGTCGGGGGTGACGACGGGAGCACCGTGCGTGAACACCGTGAGATGCGGGGTCCACCGGGCGAGGTGGACAGCACGCCGCGCCAGATCCTCGGTCTCGCCGATCAGCGCCAGCCGACCCCCGCGCAGGTCCCAGGCGTCGCATGCGACACAGCTGAAGACGCTCATCCCGTAGAACGAACGGATGCTCGGCAGGTCGGGAAGCGTCTCGGTCAGGCCGGTCGCGAGGAGCACCACGTCGGCGGCGAGGGTCGCGTTCTGCCCGGCAGCCCGGCCCGCGACCTCCACGAGGAACCCGTCGCCGTCGGCGCGTACCGAGGTGACGGACTGTCGCTCCCGATGCTCGACGTTCTCGTAGGCAGACAGCTCGGCCTTCGCGAGCGAGCGCAGCTCGGTCGGGCGGATGCCGTCGCGGGTGAGGAAGCCGTGCGAGCGGAGGGTGGCGGAGTTCCGTGGCCGGCTGGCGTCGACGAGCACGACGTCGACGAGGGCGCGCGCGAGGTTCAGCGTGGCCGACAGCCCGGCGGGGCCGCCGCCGATGACGACGACGTCAGGCATGCGCGACCTCCTGCGGGGGCAGCGCGGCGATCAGCGGATGGTCGAACGGCTGCGGCCCGACCTTGGACGCGCCGCCGGGGTTGCCGAGCTCGGAGAAGAACTCGACGTTGGCGGCGTGATAGTCGGCCCACTCCTCCGGCAGGTCGTCTTCGTAGTAGATGGCCTCGACAGGGCAGACCGGCTCGCACGCGCCGCAATCGACGCACTCGTCGACGTTGATGTAGAGGGAGCGCTCACCCTCGTAGATGCAGTCGACCGGACACTCGTCGATGCAGGCGCGGTCCTTCACATCCACGCAGGGCAGCGCGATCACGTAGGTCATCGGACGATCACCTCGCGGTTCGAGATCGCGACCTGCTCGTCGCGGGCGACGACCTTGATGCGCTCCCGCGCGACGTCGCCGACGAACGCCTCACCGAGCGCGCGCTCGTGGGCGTCCAGGGCGAGCCAGCCGTCCCACGTCGTGTACGCGACACCGCGGGACTCGAGGAACGCGAGCACCTCCTCCTCCCCCGGGCGCTCGGCGTCGGCGAGCGCGTCGTGATCCTCGAGCAGCTTCTCGATGGTCTCGCCGGCGTCGCCCTTCGTGTGGCCGATCAGGCCGACCGGGCCGCGCTTGATCCAGCCGGTCGCATAGAGGCCCACGACAGGTTCGCCGTCGTCCAGCACACGACCGCCGTCGTTCGGGATGACACCGGCGACGTCGTCGAAGGGCACGTCGCGCACCGGGGTGCCCCGGTAGCCGATCGCCCGGTAGACCGCCTGCACGTCGTAGTCGACGAACTCGCCCGTCCCGCGGATCCCGCCCTCACCGTCCGGCTCGGTGCGCTCGAAGCGGATGCCGGTGACGGCGTGCTCGCCCAGGAGCTCGACGGGCCGGTGCCAGAAGTGCAGGTGCAGGCGGCGCCGGGCGCCGGTGGACTCGCGGTCGCGCCAGGACTGCAGGATGCGCGCCATCACCTTGGCCTGGTTGCCCGCGGCACGCCGTTCACCGGTCGTGGCGTCGCCGCCGGAGCGATCGAAGTCCTCGTCGTACAGCACGATGTCGACCCCGGGCACCTCGCCCAGCTCGCGCAGCTCGATCGGGGTGAACTTGATGTCCTCCGGGCCGCGGCGGCCGAAGACGTGCACGTCCTCGACGGGCGACGCGAGCAGTCCGGCGTGGACGTTGTCCGGGATGTCCGTGGTGAGCAGGTCGGCCGGGTGCTTCGCGAGCACGCGGGCGACGTCCAGTGCGACGTTGCCGTTGCCGAGCACCGCCAGCTGTGTCGCGTCGAGCGGCCAGTGACGCGGCACGTCGGGGTGGCCGTCGTACCAGGAGACGAAGTCGGCGGCGCCGAAGCTGCCCGCCAGGTCGAGGCCGGGGAGGTCGACGACGGCATCGCGCTGGGCGCCGGTCGCGAAGATCACGGCGTGATAGAGCGACTGGAGTTCGTCCACGGTGATGTCGGCTCCGACCTCCACGTTGCCGATCAGGCGAACGGAGCCGTCGGCGAGCATGTCGTGAAGGGAAGTCACGATGCCCTTGATCCGCGGGTGGTCGGGGGCGACGCCGTAGCGGATGAGCCCGTACGGAGCCGGCAGCGACTCGAACAGGTCGATGCGGACGTCGATGCCGGCCTCGGCGGCGCGGGTGCGCAGGATGTTGCCGGCGTAGATTCCGGCGGGTCCGGCGCCGACGACGGCCACGCGGAACGGTCGGGTCATTGGGGTGCCTCTCTGTACGGTGCGGAGCGGTGCTGTGCTGCAGGGGTGGGGAGGAGATCGGGGTCGGCCAGTCGCGCGACATCTCCCACGACGATCACGGCGGGCGAGCGCACGCCGCGTGCGGCGGCCTCGGCGGCGATGGTGCCGAGCGTGCCGATGGTGACGCGCTGGCCGTCGCCGTAGCCGTCCTCGACGATCGCGACCGGGCAGTCCGCGCCACGGCGGCCCGCTGCGAGGGACGCGGCGGTGGCGGCGAGCCCCGAGACGCCCATCAGCAGGACGACCGTGTGCTCGGCGCCGCCGGGCACCTCGTCGATGTCGGTGTGCGCGGACAGCACAGTGAACCCGGCGGCGACGCCTCGGTGGGTGACCGGGATGCCGGCGATCGACGGAACGGCGATGGCGCTGGTCACGCCGGGCACCACCTCCACCGGGATGCCGGCCGCGCGGCAGTACTCGGCCTCCTCGCCGCCTCGGCCGAAGACGAACGGGTCGCCACCCTTGAGCCGGACGACGCGCTTGCCCGCACGGGCGTGCTCGACCAGCAGCTCGTTGATCCGCGACTGCGGAACGGGGTGATGGTGCGGCTGCTTGCCGACATCGATGACCTCGGTGTCGGGGCCGAGGTCGTCGAGCAGGGCCCGCGGGCCGAGCCGGTCGGCGATCACGACGTCGGCCGCCGTGAGCAGCTGGCGTCCGCGGACGGTGATCAGATCGGGATGGCCGGGGCCGCCGCCCACGAGGGCGACGGAGCCGAGCGCTTGGATGCTCATCGGTTCGCTCCTGTCAGTCCCCGGCGGCGCAGCAGCAGGCGCTCCACCGGTGCGAAGAGGGCCAGCTCGATGGCGATCCCGACGACGAGGATCGTCAGGATGGTCGCAAGCACCGAGGGCATATCCGCCAGCTCCCGGCTCTGTTCGAGCATCGTCCCGAGCCCGAAGCCCAGGGAGCCGGCGATGATCTCGGCGGCCATCAGCGACCGCCAGGCGAACGCCCAGCCCTGGCGGAGCCCGGCGACGTATCCCGGCAGGGCGGCCGGGAAGAGGATGCGGGTCTGCTGCTGGCGGCGGTTGGCGCCGAGAACGACGCCGACCCGGCGCAGCTGCGGCGGCACCTGGTCGATGCCGGCGAGCAGGCCGTTGACGATCGAGGGCACCGCGCCGAGCAGGACGACGAAGTACACGGCCGCGTCGGTCAGGCCGAACCAGAGGATCGCGGCCGGCACCCATGCCACCGAGGGCAGCACCTGGAGGCCGGAGAGGATCGGGCCGACCGCGCGCCGCAGCCAGCGAACCTCGGCCAGCAGCAGGCCGAGCGGGGTGGCGATCAGGATGGCCAGCAGGAAGCCGAGTCCCCCGCGGCCGAGGCTCGTGCCGATGGCGGTCGCCAGGTGCCCGGCACCCGCAGCGCTGCCGAGCGCGGCGAGGACGTCCGCAGGGCCGGGGTAGAGGTCGGGCCGCGGATGGGCGATCAGCGTGTAGAGCTGCCACGCGATGAGGGCCGCGAGCACGAAGGCCACGGGCGGGATCACGGCCTTGGCGATGCGGCGCCCGTGGCGCGGGCCGGCGTCGCTCGGGGTCTGGAGGGAGTCCAGTCCGGCCTCCAGCGCGTGCAGTTCGGACGTCTCGCCCGGCGCGCGAACCCGCGCCGTGCCGAGGGTCGGGATGACGGTGGCTTCAGGCGGCATTGCGGATCAACTCCTCTCGCAGCCGGCGGGTGATCTCGTCGTCCAGGCGGGCGGCCTCCACCGGGTCGGCACCGGCGCGGACGTCCGCAGGGACCTCCCACTCGGCGGCGACGCGGCCGGGACGCGAGCGGAGCAGCACGATCCGCTGGCCGAGACGGAGCGCCTCGCGGACGTTGTGCGTGACGAAGAGGATGGTGCGGCCGGTCTGCCGCCAGATCCGCTCCAGCTCGACGTGCAGGAGGTCGCGCGTGATGGCGTCGACGGCCGCGAACGGCTCGTCCATGAGCAGCACATGCCGATCCTGGGCGAGCGCGCGCGCGAGGGCGACGCGCTGACGCATCCCGCCGGAGAGCTCGTGGGGCCGGCGGCCGGCGGCGTGGACGAGCGAGACCAGCTCGAGGAGCTGGTCGACGCGGTCGCGCCGCGCGCCCCGCGGGGAACCGCCGAGTTCCAGGGCGAGCTCGACGTTGCGCCGGGCGGTCAGCCAGGGCAGCAGAGCCGCGTCCTGGAACATCATCGCGACCGGTCCGCTGGGTACCGCGATCTCCCCGGCGGTGGGCTGCTCCAGCCCCGCGATCAGGTTCAGGATGGTCGACTTGCCGCACCCGGAGGCGCCGAGCAGGCAGACGAACTCGCCGTCGCGGACCCGGAGGTCGACCCGGTCGAGCACGACGGGGGCGTGGGCGCCGAAGCGCTTGCTCACTCCCGCCAGCGTGACGGCGGTGCGGTCGATATCGCTCATGGCGCTACCCCAGACCGCCGGACGAGACCGCCGGACGGCCCCGGCCCCGCGGACCGCGTTCAACGCCGTCAGGTCGAACAAGCCCGTCAGCGACCCCTTCGTCCCGAGCCCGACCGACGTGGCGTGCTGGACGAGCGTGGGGAAGGCGGCCGCATCCGGGTCGGTGTCGAAGGCGACGTGCTCGAGCGCGCGGGCGAGCACCTCGTCGGACAGCGTCTTGCCGGTGTCGGCCTTCAGCTGTGCGTTGATGTCGGCGGCGGCCGTGGCGCGATCCGCGAGGGCCGCGACCGCGTCGGCGTTGCCCTGCACGAGCGCCTTCACCGTCTGCGGGTGCGCCGCGAGGAAGGATGCGGAGACCGCCAGCACCGTCGTCGGGAATCTGCCGCCCGGCCACAGGGACGCCTCGTCCACGAGGACCTTGGCGTCGCCGTCGACCACGAACCGGGACACCCACGGCTCCGGTACCCAGGCCCCGTCGATCTTGCCGCCCTGGAACGCGGTCAGCGCCTGGGCGTTGTCGGTCGGGGCGATGGTGAGGTCTCCCCGCCGGTGGTGGAGGTGCGCAGGCCCTTCTTGCTCAGCCAGTAGCGCAGCGCCACATCCTGGGTGTTGCCGAGCTGCGGCGTCGCGATTGTCTTCCCTTTCAGCTGGCCGGCGGACGCGATGTCGCGCTTCACGACCAGGGCCGCACCGCCGACGGCGACGCCGGAGACGATCTTCAGCGACTGGCCGGCGCTCTTGAGGTAGGAGTTGATCGCGGGGCTGGGGCCGATGTAGGCGGCGTCGATCGCCCCGGCGCTGAGCGCCTCCACCTCGGCGGGGCCCGCGCTGAACCGGGTGGTCTTCAGCGCCGTCGTGCCGAGCGCCTTCTGCAGCAGCCCGCGGTGGATGCCGACGAGCGCCGGCGCGTGAGTGACATTGTCGAAGTAGCCGACCCGGACGGCCGACGCAGGGCTGCCTGCGCCGGACGGGGTGCTCGCCGCGGTGCCGGCGGCGCAGCCGGTGAGCGCGGCGGTCGCGGCGGCGAGCACGAGGACGGCCGTGGTGCGGAGCGTGATGCGCACGGGAAGCCTTTCAGGAGACGATGCCGGCGGCGAGGGTCGCGCCGGACTGCGGGTCGATGAGCAGGAAGGCTCCGGTCTGCCGGTTGACCGCGTACGGTTCGACGGGCAGGGCCTCCGCGAGCTGCAGGGTGACGTGGCCGATGTCGTTGACCTCGAGCGCGTCGGCCGGCACCACGTGGAGCGTGCTGAGGTCGCGACGGCCCTCGATCGCGCTGAGCCGGGCCTGCACGGTGGCTGTCCCCCACTTGAGCAGGAGCCGTGCGCCCGGGATGCCACGTGCGGCGTCCAGCCAGAACACCTCGGCGGTCAGGGCGGGTCGCGGCTCGGGCAGTGTGCCGGCCGCGCCGATCAGGGCGCCGCGGGCCAGGTCGAGATCGTCGGCGAGGCTGACCGCGACGGATTCCGGTGCGACCGCCGACGTCACGCTGCGGCCGGCGACGTCGATGCGGGTCACGACCGAGGTCGCGCCGCCGGGGTGGACGCTGACGCGGTCGCCGACCCGGACGGTGCCGGAGGCGAGACGTCCGGCCGCGGAGCGGTAGTCGCGGTACTCGGTGGCGTCCAGCCCCGGGGCGAGCGCGCCCTGCGGCCGCAGCACGAGCTGGACCGGCAGCCGCAGCTCCTCCGTCGCGGCCTCGGCCTGGTCGGTGCCCGGCAGTGCCTCCAGCAGCTCGAGCAGCGCGGGACCGTCGTACCAGGGAGTGCGAGCCGAGCGCTCGGCGACGTTGTCGCCGTCGACCGCGCAGACGGGGATGACGTGGACGTCGCCGATGCCGAGCTCCGTCGTCACGGCGACCAGGTCGTCCGTCACCCGGTGCACCCGGTCGGCGTCGAAGCCGATCAGGTCGATCTTGTTGATCGCCACGATGACGTGCGGCACGCGCAGCAGGCTGATGACCGCCAGGTGACGACGGGTCTGCTCCAGCACTCCGTTGCGGGCGTCGACCAGCAGCACGACCGCGTCCGCCGTGGTGGCGCCGGTGACCATGTTGCGCGTGTACTGCACGTGCCCCGGGCAGTCGGCGAGGATGAAGGACCGCGCGTCGGTCGCGAAGTAGCGATAGGCGACGTCGATCGTGATGCCCTGCTCGCGCTCGGCGCGCAGGCCGTCGGTCAGCAGAGCGAGGTCGAGCCCGCCCGCCTCGCCGCCGAAGCCGCGCTCCCGGGAGGTGCGCTCGACCGCCGCGAGGTGGTCGGTGAGGATCGCCTTGGAGTCGTGCAGCAGCCGGCCGACGAGGGTGGACTTGCCGTCGTCCACCGAACCGGCGGTGGCGAAGCGGAACAGGGTGCCGCGGGTGGCCGGCGCGGTGAGAGCGGTGCCGGCCGCGCGGGTGTCGTCGTCGAGAAGAGTCATCAGAAGTATCCCTGCCGTTTCCGGTCTTCCATCGCGGCTTCCGAGATGCGGTCGTCCGCGCGCGTCGCACCGCGCTCGCTGAGGGTGGAGGCGGCGACCTCCCGCACCACGGCGGCCACGTCGTGTGCGTCGGATTCGACCGCGCCCGTGCAGCTCATGTCGCCGACGGTGCGGTAGCGCACCAGCCGGCGCTCGACTCTCTCGCCGCGGTCCGCGGGCGAGACGGGGCCGATCGCCCGCCACATGCCGTCGCGGGCGAACACGTCACGCTCGTGCGCGTAGTAGAGCGACGGAAGCTCGATGCCCTCGCGCTCGATGTAGCGCCACACGTCCAGCTCGGTCCAGTTGCTGATCGGGAACGCCCGCACGTGCTGACCCGGCGTGTGCCGGCCGTTGTACAGGCTCCACAGTTCCGGCCGCTGGTTGCGCGGATCCCACTGGCCGAACCCGTCCCGGAGCGAGAGGATGCGCTCCTTCGCCCGCGCCTTGTCCTCGTCGCGCCGGGCGCCGCCGAAGACCGCGTCGTGCCGCCCCGCCTCGATGGCGTCGAGCAGCGGAAGGGTCTGCAGGGGGTTCCGGGTGCCGTCGGCGCGCTCGGCGAGCCGGCCGTCGTCGATGTAGTCCTGCACCCGGGCGACGGCGAGGGGGATGCCGAAGCGCTCGGCGGTCGCGTCGCGGAAGTCGAGCACCTCCGGGAAGTTGTGGCCCGTGTCCACGTGCAGCAGCGAGAACGGGATGCGTGCGGGCCAGAACGCCTTCGCGGCCAGGTGGAGCACGACCACGGAGTCCTTGCCGCCGGAGAACAGCAGCACGGGCCGTTCGAACTCGGCGACGACCTCGCGGATGATGTGGATGGACTCGGCCTCCAGCTGGTCGATCAGATCGAGGGAGGCGCCGGTCGCCCGGTTCTGCGTCGCTGTATCGGTCATAGGTGCAACCCGCATTCGGTCTTGGCGAGCCCGGCCCAGCGGCCGGAGCGCGGGTCCTCACCCTCGGCTACCGGCTTCGTGCACGGTTCGCAGCCGATCGAGGGGTAACCCGAGGTCAGGAGCAGGTTCAGCGGCACGGCGTTGACGGTGGCGTAGTCGATGAGCTCGTCGAACGTCCAGGCGGCGAGCGGGTTGACCTTCACCAGGCCGTTCTTCTCGTCCCAGGCGATGACAGGCGTGGCGGCGCGCGTCGGCGCCTCCTCGCGGCGGACACCGGTGAACCACAGCTCGTACCCCGTGAGTGCGCGCTGCAACGGCTCGACCTTGCGGCGGGCGCAGCACAGGTTGGGGTCGCGGGCGAACAGCTCCGCACCGAATTCGGCGTCCTGCTCGGCGACGGTCTGCTTCGGCTTCACGTCGACGACACGCACGTCCAGGGCGCGGGCCACTTCGTCGCGGGTGACGTGGGTCTCCACGAAGTGGTACCCGGTGTCGAGGAAGAGCACGTCCACACCCGGCAGCGCCGTCGCGACGACATGCGGGAGGACGGCATCCGCCATCGAGCAGGCGACGGCCGTGTGCTCGACCGCGAAGTTGCCGGCCACCCAGCGGACGATCTGCTCTGCGGTCGCGTCCTCCAGCTCGCGGGCGCCGCGCTCGGCGAGCGCGCGCAGTTCGTCCACCGGCCGGAGCCCGGCGGGGCGGACGGGCAGGCTGCCCAGGTTGGTCGCGGTCACTGCAGTGCCTCCTCGTCTGCTCGGTGTGCCCACTCGGCGAATGTCTCCGTCTCGCTCCGCTCGGCGAGGAAGCGCTTCACGACCCGCTCCACGTAGTCGGCGATCCCGTCGGCGGTGACCTTCAGCCCGCGCACGGTCCGGCCGAGGCCGGCCTCGTCGCGGTCGCGGGAGGCGAGACCGCCGCCGAGGTGGACCTGGAAGCCGGGCACCTGGCCGCCGTTCCCGTCGGGGAGCAGCTGGCCCTTGAGGCCGATGTCGGCGGTCTGGATGCGCGCGCACGAGTTCGGGCAGCCGTTGACGTGGAGGCTGAGCGGCGCGGGCAGATCCAGTCCCGCGAGACGGTCCTCCAGCTGCTGGACGGCCGTGGTCGCGGTCACCTTGGTCTCGACGATCGCGAGCTTGCAGAACTCGATCCCGGTGCACGCGATGGTTCCGCGCCGGAACACGCTCGGCTTCGCGGTCAGCCCGAGGTCCTCGAGCTCGGCGACGGCCGCCTCGACGCGGTCCTCGGGGATGTCCAGGGCGAGGATCTTCTGGTGCGGGGTGGTCCGTAGCCGGGTCGAGCCGTGCCGCTCCAGGAGATCGGCGAGCCGCCCGAGGGTCGTGCCGGAGACGCGGCCGACGAACGGCGTGACGCCGATGAAGTAGCGGCCGTCCTTCTGCCGGTGGACGCCCACGTGGTCGCCCGCCGTCGTCGGCGCAGCCGGGGCCGGACCGTCGGCGAGCGGCGAGTCGAGGTATTCGGTCTCGAGCACCTCACGGAACTTCTCGACACCCCAGTCGGCGAGCAGGAACTTCAGGCGCGCCTTGTTGCGCAGCCGGCGGTAGCCGTAGTCGCGGAAGATCTGCACCACCCCGTGCCAGACCTCCGGCACCCGATCGGCCGGGACGAAGGCGCCGAGGCGCTCGGCGAGCCGCGGCGTGGTGGAGAGTCCACCGCCGACCCAGAGGTCGAAGCCGACGCCGAGCTCGGGATGCTCGACCACCACGAAGGAGACGTCGTTGATCTCGTGCACGACGTCCTGGCTCGGGTGCCCGCTGATCGCGGTCTTGAACTTGCGCGGCAGGTTCGCCAGCTCCGGGTCGCCGAGGAACCGGTCCGCGATCTCCTCGATCAGCGGAGTCGGGTCGATGAGCTCGTCCGCGGCGATGCCGGCGACCGGGGAGCCGAGGAAGACGCGGGGCACGTCGCCGCAGGCCTCCGTGGTGCTGAGGCCGACGGCCTCCAGCCGCCGCCAGATCTCCGGGACGTCCTCCACGCGGATCCAGTGCAGCTGGATGTTCTGCCGGTCGGTGAGGTCCGCGGTGTCGCGGCCGAACTCGGTCGAGATGCCCGCGATGGTGCGCAGCTGCGCGGTCGTGAGCTGACCGCCGTCGACTCGGACCCGCAGCATGAAGTACTCGTCCTCGAGCTCGTGGGGTTCGAGCGTCGCGGTCTTGCCGCCGTCGATGCCGGGCTTGCGCTGCGTGTATAGGCCCCACCAGCGGAAGCGGCCGTGGAGGTCGGTCGGGTCGATGGATGCGAAACCGCCGCGGGCGTAGACGCGCTCGATGCGTTCACGGACGGCCAAGCCGCCGTCTTCCTGCTTCCACGCCTCGTTGGGGTTGAGCGGCGTCTTTCCGTCGATCGCCCACTGCCCGTTCGGGCGCGCGTCCGACCGGCGCGGCCGAGACGCTGCCAGCGGTGCGCTGCGGTGTTCCGAGATCGTCACAGAAGTTCCCTCCTCCGCCGGAAGACGGATCGAGATGGGAACTTAGAGCGCATCAGAAACGCTGCGGAAGGGCGGCGGTAATAAATGGACTCACTACAGAAAGGATGTACGGCCCTTCAGGCATGCTGAGTGCCCGGCATCCACGTCGCACGCACCGATCCCGAGGGTTCATGATCGCCATCCTCACCGTCTCCCACGGCACCTCCGACCCGCTGGGCCAGCGGGCCATCCAGGCATACGCGGAAGCCATCCACGCCGCGGTCGATGCCGACATCTCGGCGCACGCCTACGTGGACGTCCAGGAGCCCGACCTCTCGACGGCGCTCACCAGCCTCCCTCGCCGTGCGACCGTCGTGATCGTGCCGCTGCTGCTCTCCCGCGGCTACCACCTCGGCCACGACATCCCACTCGCAGCGCAGCCGTTCGGGGATCGTGTCGTCATCGCCCACGCGCTCGGTCCGGATGACCGGCTGGCGCACGTTCTGCGTCGCCGACTTCGTGAGGCCGGGGTGTCGCCGACCGACCACATCGTGCTCGCCGCCGCAGGCTCGACGGACACGGCCGGCGTGGACGACGCCCGCCAGGCCGCGCTGTCGCTGGGCATCACGCTCCAGCGCCCGGTGACCGTCGCGTTCCTGAGCGCCGCCCAGCCCGTCCTCGCCGACGCGGTCGCCCGGCATCGGTCGGCCGACGGTGGGCGCGTCGCAGTCGCCAGCTACCTGCTCGCCCCCGGGTACTTCCATGACAGGATTCGAGCGACCACGGCGGACACCTCGACGCCGCCGCTGCTCACCGTCGACACCGCACCCGCGTACGAATTGGTCGCGATCGCTGCCGATCGTTATTCGGCGGCGCTGTCCGTTCTCGGAGCAGGCCCGCGCGCGTCGGATCCGCTGCGAGCAAGAGCGATCGACGACGACACAGCACCATAGCCGGAGCCCACGAGCAGAAGGATCGCCGTCACGACGATCCCCGGCTCGCCCTGCGGCTGGGGCAGCAGCAGGCTCACCAGAGCGACCGCGCCCAGACCGACACTCATCACGAGGAAGAAGATCAGCGCGGACCGGCGCTCGTCTCTGCTGTGGGACCCGGGGGCTTCACCTTCCCCATTCGAGCGATGCATCGGGGAAGCATGGCAGTCGGGCGCGGTTACGCAAAGGCCCGGTTACGAACCGTGAACATCCTGGCGGATGACATCTTGTGCTGCGACAACGGCGGATGGCACCATGCGCGCATGCCCGACAGCAGCACGACGAAGCGACCCTTGTGGCCGAGGGTCAGACGGGTCGCGGAGACGGTGCTCTTCATCATCGGCATCCCCACCGCGATCGTCACCTTCGTCGCGCTGCTGCCTCAGGCGTGGGCGGCAACCCATGTACATCAGGTCGACGCGAGCCTGCTCAGGGGCCTGCACGTCGGCTACTCCACGGACTACGTGAGAACGAAGCTCGGCGCCCCGACGTTGCAGCGCAGCGACGGCGACTACGTCCAACGTGCCTACCTCCGTGACGAATGGAGCGTGCTCACTGTCTCGGACAAGGCATCGCGGGTCGTCGCCCTTGCGGTGCTGGCGTGCGGATCCGGTTTCCAGCCGAGCTTCGACACCCCGGGCAATACTGTGGTGACGCTCAACTCGTCGACGATGCGAGAGTCGGAGACCCACGTGAAGAATCCCGTGCCGCCTCCGGTCGGCACCCAGGTCGTCTCCCCAAGGGACGCCGAAGCTGCGTCGGTGGGCTACTTCTCGATGCCCGGGTCGAATGACTTCCCGGCTCTCGTGACGAAAGTCGGCGCTCGATCGGCGGCCGGCGCGTCCGGCGGCAGCTATCTGTTCGGGGTGTCCGGGGTCTGCGCATCCGACACCGACTACTTCGGGAAAGGCGACAACCTCGCCTTCGTCGACTCCCGTGAGGTCGTGAAACCGAGCGGCTACCCGAGCGTCAGGAGCTACCTCGCGACCCACAGGCCGAACTTCTACGCCGAAGCCGTCGCGTCCACGCTCGGCCTCGACTCGACCTCCGGCTATCCGTGCTTCGCGCTGTACGAAGACGATAAAGCCTGCGTCCTCCCGACCATTCAAACTTTCCAGCTCCCCTCCTCGGTGCTCGAACCGAAGGGAAGCCACTGGTGGCAGAACCTCTGGTAGTCACAGTTCGTTCTCCCTTGACGGCCCGACGATTTTGTGACAAAACTATTCCACCGTGGAGTCGACGAAGGAGTCGGATATGAGGGTGGTAATCGTCGGGGCCGGCATCGGTGGGCTCACTGCGGCCCTGAGCCTGCACGCCATCGGCGTCACCGATGTCGTCGTGGTCGAGAAGGCGACGGAGTTGAAGCCCCTGGGGGTCGGCATCAACCTGCTCCCCCACGCGGTCCGGGAACTGACCGAACTCGGGCTGGGCGAGCGCTTGGCCACCATCGGCGTCGCCCCCTCGACACTCACGTACACCAACCGCTTCGGGCAAGAGATCTGGAGCGAGCCTCGAGGTGCCGCGGCCGGCTACCGATGGCCTCAGATCTCCGTCCACCGCGGCGAGTTCCAGATGGCCCTCGCTGCCGAGGTCATCGGACAATTGGGTGCCGATGCGATCCTGCTCGGGCATTCTCTGGTACGCATGGAACACGGGGACGGCTACGACACGGCCGTCCTCAAGACAGCCGCAAACGACACCGTCCGCGTCGACGCCGACATTGTGATCGGCGCGGACGGAATCCACTCTGCCGTCCGGCGGCAGTTGCATCCCGGCGCGCCAGGACCGAAATGGAATGGCTTGACGATGTGGCGTGGAACTGCGCTCATCGAGCCCTACCTCGACGGCAGCACGATGATCATGGCCGGTGACGACGATCAGAAGTTCGTCGCGTATCCCATCGGTGAACGACAAGCCGACGGTCGCGCCCGAGTCAACTTCATCGCCGAGAAACGCGTGCCTGGCTCGCTGGAGTCGGTCGACTGGAACAACGAGGTCCCCCTCGCGCCCATCCGGGACCTCTTCGCGACATGGCGGTTCGACTGGCTCGACATCCCCTCGCTGATCGGCTCGGCGGAGCGGGTGCTCCAGTATCCGATGGCCGACCTCGACCCCCTGACCTCCTGGACGGAGGGCCGAACCACTCTGCTGGGAGACGCCGCACACGCGATGTACCCGAACGGATCGAACGGCTCCTCCCAGGCGATCCTCGATGCACGGACCCTCGCTTTCCACATCGCAGAGACAGGCGCCGCTGATCTCGCACTCGCCGCCTACGAGGCGGACCGGCGACCTGCGACGACAGCTCTGCTTGAGAGCACGCGGCGCACCGGGCCTGAACGCGTCATGGTGCTCGCCCGCGAACGCGCCCCATTGGGCTTCCGGAACCGCGACGAGATCTTCGCAGAGGGTGAGCTGGCTGAGATCGCGGCCGCGTACAAACGCTCCGCCGGCTTCGACCCTGAAGCCCTGAACCGGCGCGCCTCGCTGACTCCCTCTCGGCCCGTGCTGTGACAGCCGAGGGAGGCGCCCAGCTCGCGCGCATCATCTCACCGCTTCGGCGCAACCTCCTGCGTGCGACCCGCGCAGCTGCTGGGCTTCCCGATCTGCCCGACGCGCAGATCGAGATCATCCGCGCCCTCCTCACCGGAAACGCACAGACTCCGGGGGATCTGGCCGCGTTGCTGGGACTCCGCCGTTCGACGGTCAGCAACCTGCTGCTGCGCATGGAGAGCACCATGCTCATCTCGCGACGCACGATCGATGGGGATGCCCGGCGAGTTCACGTCGAGGCGACGGAACGAGCCGAACGGCTGTTCGCGTCGTTCGACGCAGCGAGCGCCGCCATCGTCGAGGACGCACTGGCGAATCTCGACCAAGCCGACCGGGACGCTGTGCTGGCATCCCTGACCGGCCTGGAACGCCTGGCAGAATCGTTCGCTGAGGTCAGAACCCAGACGAAACGCCGCAACACGGGGGAGCAGCATCGTGAGCGCTCGTCCGGAACCAGCGCTGGAGGCGGTTCTCGACGTCGTCGTCGAGCTGGGAGATCTGGTCGACCACGGCACCACTCGCTCCGGCCACCGTCGGGTCATTCCGATCCTGGGCGGGACCATGCGAGGGCTCGGACGGTTCGCTTCGATCCTTCCGAGCGCGCAGATCGAGCGCGGCGGCGCGGATTGGCAGGTGGTGCGTCCCGACGGCGCCATCGATGTCGACACTCGCTACACCGCAAGGACCCCTCAGGGTGCGCTCATCTATCTGCAGACGAGCGGCGTGCGAACGGGAAGCGCGGAGATTCTCGCTGCGCTCGGGCGCGGCGAGATCGTAGACCCCGCCTCGTACTACTTCCGCCTCCTCGTCCGGTTCGAGACGTCCGCGCTGGATCTGCAGGAGCTGGAGCACGGGCTCTTCATCGCCAGCGCCGCGCGTGACGCCGGCCGCGTGACGTACACGGTCTACCGCGTCGGCTGACCACTGCACGTCACGCCAGAGCGATCTCCGGCCGGAACTGACGCCACGGCGCAACCTGCTCGAACAACGCGCCGACCTCGAGGACGCCGACATCATCAAGATGATTGCCGACGATCTGCATGCCGATCGGGAGGCCCTCGGCGCTGAAGCCGCAGGGAACGGTGAGCGCCGGGAGCCCTGCATGCGAGGGACTCTCGGTGAAACGGTGAAAGTCGATCTGCGGCATCGTGACGGCGACCCCGTCGACATCGGCGTTGCCTCCGCGGTCGCCGGGGTGACGGAACGGAGCGACGGGCAGGGTGGGCGTGACGATGAAGTCGAATCCGTCGAAGACCTTCTGGTACACCTCGTACAGGTGCACCCGCGTCTTGGTCGCAGCCTCGTAATACTCGGCGGGTCCCCCGGCTTTGCTCGCGAGGTCGCGCATCGCGGGATGCGGGAGGGGCGGCGAATCGGCCCCGGCCACGAACCCGGGCCCCCAGAACGCCAGGAAGTACGCGACCGGATCCGGAAGAGGAAGGTCGACCAACTCGACAACGATCCCGGCATCCGCGAACCTTGCGACGGCACGCGAGGCGATGTCCTCGACTTCCCGCGCGACCGGTCCGCCTGCCGGTCGCGGGGCGAAAGCGATTCTGGTGCCCCGAAGATCCCGAAGCTCCCGAACCCGTCGGAAGTAGTCGGTCCCCTCATTCGGAAGCGACAGGGGGTCATGGCGGTCCGGGCCCACAGTCTCACGGAACAGCAGCGCCGCGTCGGCAACCGAGCGCGTTATCGGCCCCTCGCTCGACGACGCATCCCACGGGTGACGGTTCGGGATGCGCCCCATCGACGGCTTGAATCCCACGACGCCGCACATCGCGGCCGGCACCCGGATCGAGCCGCCCCCGTCGGAGCCCCACGCGATCACGCCGTCTCCGCTCGCGACCGCGGCCGCGGCGCCGCCGCTCGACCCTCCTGCAGCGAAAGCCGGATTCCACGGGTTGTTCGTGATGCCGGTGAGCGCGCTCTCCGTCGTCCCCAGCATCCCGAACTCGGGCGTCGTCGTCTTGCCGATGAGCACCGCGCCCGTGGCACGCACACGGGCCGCCGTCATCGAATCCGAGGTCGGTACGTTCGAGGCGAACTCGGTCGACCCGAACGTCGTCCTGACACCTGCGGTCTCGGTGAGATCCTTGATGCTGATCGGAACACCCAGCAGCGGCGGCAGGACGTCCACGTCATCCGCCTGGGCGACACGCGAGTCGGCCGCACGAGCCGCGGCTCGTGCCTGCTCCGCGACCACGGTGACGAATGCGTTGATCGACGGCTCGAGCCTGTCCACGTGCTCGAGCGTGGCCTCGACGAGTTCCAGCGAGGTGATCTCGCCGCGTCGGATCATCTCGGCCGCGCGAAAGCCGTCGACCCACAGGAGTTCTTCATCAGCCATGGTGCTCCCTCGTGAGCTCGATCTACGGGTCATCGTGCGCGCCCTTCGCAGCGCGCACTCTACATGTGCTCACACTCTGCCAAAGCGGGACGGCGGGCACGGAGAGCCGTTCCTCCTCCTGGAACGACGGATCGTTCCATCGTAGGAAACCTCTCCAGCCGCGCCGGGAGTCACTGGCGCAGACTGGGTGGACGTCATCGCTCGGAGATTCGAGCGCTGAGCGACTCCGAGGTGCTCATGGAACGAATCCCCCGCAGAAGGTCGCCTTTGCGCGACCTCGATAAGCGGATCATCGGCGTCCTGCGCGATGCCCCGAGGATGCCGGTGGCCGAGCTCGCACGACTTCTCGACGGGAAGCCGGAGACCATCGGCGCTCGGCTCCGCGCGCTGCGGCGGAAGGGCACCATCAGGTTCACCGCAGTCGAGGCGGCCCCCGCCTCCGCTTTCGCACTGATCTCTGTTCGGCCGGGCGCGGTGGAACAGGTGATCTCGTCCATCGCTGAGATCGAGGAAGCGTCGCTCGTCGCCGAGACGACGGGGCGATCCTCCTTGCTGATCGAGCTCACCCTCCGCGATGCCGCCCACCTCAGCGATCTCCTGCATCGGCGCATCGGCCCGGTGGCCGGGGTCGACGGTGTCGAAGCATGGATCGCTCTCGCGGTAGTGAAGAAGCGCGCCTCTCGTCGCCGGTGACGCCGGCTATGCCGTCTGCTGCCATTCAGGACTCGGAATAGCGGCCAGCAGGCGCTTGGTGTAGTCGTTCTGGGGAGCGTCCATGACGGAGGCGGTGGGACCCGATTCCACGATCACTCCATTGCGCATCACGATCACGGAATCAGACACCTGGCGCACGACCGCGAGGTCATGCGACACGAAGAAGTACGAGACCCCCACCTCCTCGCGAAGGTCGATCAGCAAGTTGAGGATCTGGGCCTGCACGCTGACGTCGAGCGCGGACACCGCCTCATCGAGGATCAAGAGTTCGGGCTCCAGTGCTAGTGCGCGCCCGATCGCGTACCTCTGTCGCTGTCCTCCGGAGAGCGACCGAGGCCGCTTGGCGAGGTGGCTGGAATCCAGCCCCACCATCTCGAAGACCTCGACGGAGCGACTTCTACGCCAGGCTCGGGATTGCCGTGGATTGTGAAGCACGAGGACCTCCTCCAGCCCCTCTCCCAGCGTTTGCCGGGGATCGAGGGATCCGAACGGATCCTGGAAGACCATCTGGACATGCCGGGCGTGAGAGCGCCGAGCTTTCAACGACGAGGAGGCCGTCCACTCGCGGCCGTTGAGGATAATCGTGCCCGATGTCCGCTCCTCGAGACCCGCGATGATCCGGGCGGTGGTGGTCTTCCCCGAGCCGGACTCACCGACCACGGCAAGGGAACCGCGCCGTGGGATGACGAAGCTGGCATCGTCGACGGCGACGAAGTCGCCCCAACCGCCCGCCGCGTCCTGAACGCGGAAGGTCTTGCGGAGGTCGCGGACCTCGAGCAGAACGTCGCCTGCGCTCATCCGGCCACCTCCATCAGTTCATCCTGCAGTTCTTCGGCTCGATGACAGGCCACTGTCCCGTTGCCGTACTCGCGAAGCTCCGGGACGCTGGAGCGGCACCTCGCCTGTGCGAACGGGCACCGAGGTGCGAACGCGCACCCCGTTCCCGCCTCGGCGGCGGCGATCGGCCGCCCAGGGATGCTTTCCAACTTCGCCTGGGACCGCGGGTTGGGCCGCGATCGCAAGAGTGCGGACGTGTACGGATGCGAAGGCCGGAAGTACACGTCGCGGGCCGGACCGCGCTCGATCACGCGGCCCGCGTACATCACGACGATGGTGTCCGCCACCGCCGCTGCCAGGTCGAGATCGTGCGTGATGAAGAGCAGGGAGAGCTCGCGGTGCTTCTTGAGTGAGGCGAAGACCGCCATGACGTCGGCCTGGACGGTCACATCGAGCGCAGTCGTCGCCTCGTCGGCGATGATGAGTTCGGGCTCCGGCATCAGCGTCATCACGATCATCATCCGCTGCAGCAGACCTCCCGACAGCTGATGGGGGTACTGCTTGAGGCGACGTTCCCCATCGGGGATACCGACCTCCTGCAGGAGCGCGAGAGCCTTCCGGCGAGCCTCGGGCTTCGACATGAGACCACTCGTCACGACGCCCTCGGTGAGGAAGTCACCGACGGTCCACAGCGGGTTCACATGGGCTCGCGGATCCTGGTAGATCATGCCGATCTCCCTCGACCGGAACCGGCTGAGGGCCTTCGCGGTCATACTGAACACATCCGACCCGCCGAAGGTCACGGACCCCCGCGGGCGGGCACCGTCAGGGAGGAGCCGCATGATCGCGCGAGTGGTCATGCTCTTCCCCGATCCGGACTCACCGACCACGCACACGGACTCTCCGCGGGCCACCGTGAAGTCGACGTCGAGAAGGACGGGGATCGCCGTCCGCGAGCGTCTCGGGACGATGTCGAGACCCAGGTTCTTGACCGTCAGGAGCGGTTCGTTCGAAGTCGAAGGCATCAGAAGGCTCCCAGACGTTGGGTGATTCTCTCGCCGAGCACGTTGTAGGCGACCACGGTGATCACGATGATGGCTCCTGCAGCGATCGTCTGCTGGGCGCTGCCGGCGAGCAGTTCGGCTCGCCCGGCGTTGACCATCGCGCCCCACTCAGGAGTCGGCGGGGGCACGCCCAAGCCGACGAAGGAGAGCGCCCCGAAATCGATGAGTGCTGAACCGAAGCTCAGCGTGGCCTGCGCCAGGATCAGCGGCGTCAGATTGCGGAGGATGTGTCGCAGGTTGATCTGGAAGCCCGACATCCCGGCGAGCTGAAACGCCTCGACATACGGCCGCCGCCGTTCCTGTATCGCTGAGGACCGGATGACCCTCGCGACATACGGGATGTAGACGAGAGCCAGCGCCAGTACGGGCGCCCAGAACCCACCGCCGAACACCGCGACGGCGATCACGGCGACGAGGATCGCCGGAACAGCGAACATGACGTTGAGCACCTTGCTCAGGGCGCTGTCCACGACGCCGCCCTTCCAAGCGGCTAGGAGAGCGAGGGTGACCCCGAAGGTGATGCTGATCGAGACGATGATGATCGGCCCGAGGAAGCTCAACCGGGCCCCGACGAGTATCCGGGAGAAGATGTCCCGACCGAGCGAATCGGTGCCGAGGAGATGATCCCAGCTGGGAGGCTGGCTGGACGAGAGGATGTCGGTCGCCAGTGGGTCGTAGGGGGCGACGAGCGGCCCGAACACCGCCATCAAGAACAACAGGGCGCAGACGACCAGCGCACCGGTCAGCACCGGATCCGCCCTCCACCAGGCGTCGGTCATGCGTGTTCGACGGAGGCTGACGGGCGCCGTGACGGGAGCGGTCATCGGCGGCTCCTTTTGCGAAGCTTCGGGTCGAGAACGACCTGCAGGATGTCGACGACCGTTGTCATGACGACGAAGACGGTGATGATGATGAGGGAGATGGCGGCGACGACCGGCTGATCCTTCGACAGGACGCTCTTGACCAGCAGAGAGCCGATGCCGTCGACGGCGAAAGCCGTCTCGACGACGATCGAACCGGCCACGAGTGCCGCCAGGGTCAGGCCCGACGCCGTCAGCACCGGGATGCCGGCATTGCGCAGTATGTGCTTGCGCAGCACGAGACCGAACGGAAGTCCACGACCGATCGCGGTGGTGACGTGCTCCTTGTTCCTCTCCTCCGTGATGGACGACATCGAGATCTGCGCGAGATAGGCCACCCAGCCGACCGCGAGAGCGATGGCCGGCAGCGTCAGGTGCCAGATCCTGTCGATTCCCGGCTCCCCCGCACCGAAGGTCGGGAACCAGCCCAGTCCGACCGCGAAGATGCCGATCAGGAACGAGGCGGCCACGAAGCTCGGGATCGAGATGAGGAAACCGATGGTCGTGCTCACCAGCGCGCGGGACTTCTTGGCGATCCCGCCGACGATGCCCAGCCCGATGCCGAAGACGAGGATGAGCACCATCGACATCACGACGAGTGCGGCCGTCGTTCCCAGCCGGGGTCCGACGATGGTCGAGACGTCCTGGCGGAAGGTGAACGAGAATCCGAAGTCACCATGAAGCGCGCTGGTGAACCAGTTCCAGAACTGCACCAGGACCGGTTCGTCGAGTCCCAGTCTCTCGCGTAGCGCCTGCCGTTGTTCAGCGGTCGCTTTCGATCCCAGAATCGTGGATACCGGGTCGCCCGGCGAGAGTGCCAAAGCGATGTAGATCACGAAGGCGGCGGCCACGATCGTCAGGATCGGTCCGACGATCCACTTGACGCCATAGTGCAGCGCGGAGCGCCACCACCGTGATGCGGTGGCGCTCCGTGCCTGGGGGATTGCTGCGGTCATCGAGGCGGAGCCCTACTTGGAGCCGATGTAGCCCAGAGCGGGCATACTCATGTACGCGAACGAGGTGATCGCGCCGCCGAGCTTCTTGTTGAGGTAGGTGACCGTGTTCGAGCTGACCAGCGGGATGACCGCGGAATCCTTCTCGGCGATGTCCTGGAACTCCACGATCAGCTGGGCTCGCTTCTTGTCGTCGAACGTCTGGCGGGCCTCGTTGAGCAGGCTAACCGCCTTCGCGTCGTCGAACTTGGTGTAGTTGTATGGCGAGTCCGGCAGGTACACGAAGCCGAGCGGCTCCAGCGGATCGGCCGCTGCATTGAAGCTGGGAGTCAAGAGCAGGTCGACGCCCAGCTGCTTCCTCGTCGCTTCGTCGTAACCGGCAGTGCTGAACTGCAGGGGCTGGATCTCGTCGATCTTGACGGTGATTCCCGCCTTCTTGGCCTGCTGCTGCACGAGCTGCGCGATGGTGGAGCTCGTCTCATCTCCCGCTTGGGTGCCGAGAACCACAGGCGAACTGTCGTACTTCGACTTCTTCACCAGTTCCTTCGCCTGATCGATGTTGAAAGCGCGCTTCTTCGCCCACTGATCGTAGGCCTTCTGGTAGACGGCCTTCTGATCGTTCGGCCACGTGCGCGGCGTCAGCTCCGTGTAGTTCGAGGTCGCGGCACCGTGGAAGACCACGCGGGCGAGTGCGTCACGGTCGATGGACACCTGCAACGCGTCACGAAGGTTGACGTCGGCGAGCGGGCCATCGGGCCGGGCGACGTTCAGCGCCCAACTCTCCATCGACGGACCGAAGTACACGGCACCGTTCTTGGACTTCTGCAGCGACGGGATCGACGACGCCGAGATCTGGTAGGACCCGTCGATCTCCCCCGCCGTCAGAGCCTGGGTGTATGCGGTGCTGTCCGTGATGAACCGGAAGGTGATCGCCGCGGCGTGCTGAGGAACCTTCTTGTTCCAGTAGTCGGGGTTCTTCTTCAGCTTGATGCTGTCACCGGGAGTCCAGCTCACGAACTCGTACGGTCCGCTGCACATGATTCCCCCGGCGGAGCTGCCGAACTTGGCCCCCGCCTTCTCGGCGAAGTCCTTCTCGACGACCATCCCGGCGAAGGTGGCCATCTCCGAGTTGAAGAGCTCGTCGGGCTGCTTGAAGTTGACCGTCACTTGGGTGGGGCTTGTCGCCTCGATGGAGCTCACGTTCTGATAGACGGCGGAGACGACGGACTTGGGGTCGGCGGCCTGGCGGAGGCTGTAGACGATGTCATCCACGGTCACCGGCTTGCCGTCCCAGAAGGTGGCCTTGGCAACCAGCGTGTAGACGAGCTTGGTCGGCGTCTCCTGCTTCGAACTCACGAGGTTGGAGCTGAGGTCGTAGTTCTCATTCACAGCCAGCAGCGGGTCGCACAGATTGCTGACCACGCCTGCGCTCGGGTAGTACACGGCGTTCGGAGGGTTGATCGTGTCCGGTTCCCCGTTGGGGAGGTTCCAGGTCAGCGATTCCACCGGCCCGGACGCCGCCGGCGCTCGACTGACCAGTTTGCTCGTCGCCGCGTTGGTGGATGCGGAACTGCATCCAGCGAGCGCGAGCATTCCTGCGACAACGGCGACCAGAGCGACGGTGCTCCGCGCCGTGCCCTTTCGAATACTCCTCATGGGGGACTCCTCGGGGGTTCGGGCAAGTTATAAAGGTTATAGATCAGTTGCTATAAATAGATCAAGGTTTTTGAGCGATGACGTGAGAACTTAATCGTTCTGAAACCTTGAATCGTCTGCGACGTGCGCCAGGCCTCATTGTCCGGCGGCTCAACCGCAGGAGATGCCGGCTGTGCCACGCACTGGAACGCATCCTTCAGCTGCTGACGCATGGGGCGATCGGGATCAGAACGTGCGATCTCCACGCGCGCGCGGGAGCTGCGGCGACGTAGTGCAGACGAAGATGGAAGCCGATACCGAGATGGCTTTGAACGTGTGCGGCACATCACCGGGGAACCGGACGAAGTCCCCCGGCTCCGCGAAGACGGCTTCGGACTCCGGGCCCAGTCGCGCCTGGCCTTCGATGACGAAACAGTGCCGGAGGGTTCCCCGGCTGCCCGCGGGATGGCGCGAGACGCCGCTCGAGGAATCGAGACGCAGGAGCGAGTTGACGACGTAGCCGGAGCCGAACGACTCGTCCAACCCGCGGAAGCGAAGGTTTCCGCTGGTGTGCCAACGCGCCTCGGATCCGGGGTTCACCAGTATTTCGGTGCCCAGTTCGGTCAGCAGCGCACGGGAGGTGACGCCCAGCGCTGATGCCAGGCTCTCGACCGTGACGATCGTAGGATTGCCCGTTCCGGTCTCGATGCTCGCGATCGTCTGTTTTGCAAGACCTGCGCGGCGGCCCAACTCACCCAGCGATAAGCCGCGTTCTTCTCGGAATCGCCGCACATTGCGAGCGATCACGTTGTTCGCCGCCATGGGCACCTCACTCGGGTCACGGTTCTATAGCGTCCACTATAAATGACGGCTGTCCAATGTCGCCCGCTCAAGCTCTGCACAATGTGCAGAACAGACAACGGAAGGCGGGATCGCGATGGTGCAGTACCCTTCTCGTGCTCGCGACACGCGAACGGCCGTCGATAAGGCAGCCTGCGTTCTCCGAGCGTTCGGACGTGATGCCAACCTGGGTGTCGGGGTCAGCGAGCTGGCTCGCCGAACCCAGTTGAACAAGTCGACGACCTTCCGCCTCCTGGCCATGCTGGAGCGCAACGGGTTCGTTGAGCGCGCCGGTACCGCTTACCGCATCGGCCAGGTCGTACAAGAGCTCGGGACCCTGTCAGGCACACAGACGCAAGACACGATCCGGGATCTCATGACGCCGTACCTCGCTGATCTCTATGAGGCCACGCACCAGACGGTTCAGGTCGCCATCCTGGCCGGCCCGAATGTGGTCCACCTCAACAAGCTCGAAGGCCATGCCCGTCTTCGAACCCCGGCCCGCCTGGGGGCGGCAACCGGCCTACTGCACCGCAGTGGGGAAGGTGTTGCTCGCGTACGACGCCGTTGCTGCAGAACAAGTGCTCCGCGCGCCGCGGCATGCCTGGACGAGCCGCACGATCGTGGACGAGCAGGAGCTGCAGGAGGAACTGCGACGCGTTCGCCATGTCGGCGTGGCGTTCGAGCACGGCGAATCCCTCGATTCGCTCACCAGCATCGCGGCTCCGGTCATGGGCGCCCGCGGACTCCCGATCGCAGCACTTTCCATCTCCGGTGACAGCGCGACGTTCAATCCGGCCGCCGTCGAGCACATTCTCCGCCGTGTCTGCCTGCTCGCATCACGGTCCGCGCGTGCCCTTCGTCTCGACGCAGCGTAAGCGTCGAGACGAAGGGCGTGCGACCGGCTACTCGTCGCCGAGGACCGTCCAGTAGACCAGCCACTGGGCGACAGCGCCCGGCTTCTCGCGTCCTTCCACCTCGAGAGTGAGGTCATAGGTGACGAGTCGGTCTTCACCCTTTTCGACCACCGATGACACCGACCCTCGCACACGGATGCGGTCGGAGGTCGTCACAGGGCTGACGAACCGGACGCGGTCGAAGCCGTAATTCCAGCCCGACCATCGCTCATCTTCGACGAACGACACCCCGTTGACCAGGTAGTCGAGCAGCGAGAGCAGGTGGAATCCCTCGACCAGGCCCTCCGGGTAGAGGGCGAGGTTCACTCCGTTGGGGTTGGACTCCACGAATGACCCGGTCTCGAACGCCGCGATTCGGTCTTCGTCGACCCGGAGCCACGAGCTCACGAACTCGCGGCCGATCAGGGTCTCCAGGTCTTCCCAGGTGGCAGACGCCACGATGGCACCGGATTGTTCAGTCATGCGTGCTCCTAGAAGGTCTCAGAGGGGGCGGCCGACTCGACGACCAGGAGGGCGTCGATGAGGCGGACGCGCGAGGTGGACGGTTCTACCAGCACGGGGTTCGCATCGAACTCGGCGATGACGCCGTGCATGTCGTGGGCGAACCACGACACCGCCTCGATCACGCCCACCAACGCGGAATCATCCACACGGGGGTACAGGTTGCGGTATCCGTCGAGGAGCCGGGAGAGGCGCGTCGATCGCAGGAGTTCACCTGCTTGCGGTCGTGAGAGCGGTGCGAAGGCGGCCGAACTGTCGGCGAGCAGCTCCACCAGCACTCCCCCATGCCGGTGACCACCGCAGCTCCGATCTCCGGATCGGCGACCACCCCGACCAAGGCCTCGATCGAGTGCCCGATCTGCTCCTGAAGCTCGATCCCGCGCACCCGGGCGTCGGGGTACACCGTACGGACGGAGCTGAGGATCCGCGACCACGCCTCCCGCAGTTCGCCCTCGTCGCCGATCCCGATCACGACCCCGCCGGCTTCCGACTTGTGAGCGATGTCGGGGGAATCGATCTTCGCCACGAGCGGATACCCGATCGCGCGGGCTGCTTCAATGGCGTCGGCGACGGTGGCGCAGGCCTGCGATCGCACGAACGGCAGGCCGTATTCGGCCAAGAGCTCCCGGGTCCGAGCGCCGTCGACCGTGCGGGGACCGCGCTGAAGTTCTGCCCGGATCTCCTGCACGCGCTGTGCACTCGGGAGGAATCCCGGCCGGTCGCTCAGGGAGGGCTGTGCACGCGTCGCCAGCACCGCAGCAGAGACGGCCCGCAGCGCGTTGCTGATCCCTCTGATCACCGGCACGTCGTCCCGCGGCCCGGAGACGCGGCTGGGGTGAATGGAGACCGACGAACTGGAGGCGATCACGAAGACCGTGGAGGAGGACGCGGCCGCGTCGCGCACCGCGGCGACCAGATCGTCCTCGTACTCGATCTCGATTGCGTTGAGAGTCTGTTGGGAATCGGTGATGGCGACGAGGACATCGACACCGTCGTCGGACGCGACAGCCGTGATCGACTGCACGTAGCTGTCCTCGGCGGCGTAGACGGACCCTCCGAGATCGAGAGGATTGTTGATCGCGGCGCCGGGCAATGCCGCCGCGAGCGCCGACTGGGTCACGGGGGACAGTTCCGCCAAGGTGACGCCCCGCATCTCGGCCAGGTCCGCCGCCAATGCGGCCTGACCACCGGAGATCGTCAGGACCGCCGTGCGACCCGCTTTGAGCGACCGACCGTGGAGGTGCGAGAGCAGTTCGAGGGACGAGGCCAGCTCGTCGTAGTCGTCTACCAGAGGGACACCGTGCCGCTCGAAGAACGCGGTCGCGACCGCGGCATCGCTGACCACGGCACCGGTATGGGCCACCGTTGCCCGCGCTCCCGCCGAGGTGCGGCCGACCTTGAGGGCGACCACGGGCTTTCCCGCTTCGTGCGCGCGATCCAAAGCCGCGCCGAGCTGGTCTGCGTCGTGAACCGACTCGACGATCAAACCGATGACCGCGGTGGTCGCATCCTCGACGAGCGCGTCGACGTAGTCAGCGGTGCTGATGGCGGTCTCGTTCCCCGTGGAGATGACGTAGGAGAATCCGACGCCGGTCATGGTACGGGCGACGAAGATGGCGCCGGAGCCCGACTGGGAGATCAGAGCGACGTCTCCCGACGGCAGCCCAGTCATCACCCCCTCGTCCGCCCAGATCATCAGGTTCTCGGCGACGTTGTACAGCCCCATGCAGTTGGGACCGTGGATGGCCATTCCCGTGGAGTCCGCGAGCGCGCGCAGCTCGCGGAGCTGGTGCGCATCAAGACCGACGCTCAGGACGATGGCACTGCGCGTGCCCGTCGCGTGGATCTGCTCGAGGGTGGAGACTACTGCGTCCGGCCGCACGGCGACGACGGCCGTGTCCACAGCGGACACTCCTTCGAGCGAGGCCACCGATGCGATGCCCTCGATCTCTTGGCCGGCGGGGTGGAGGATCTCGATCCTGCCGGCGAACCCCTCCGAGCGGAGCGTGCGCACCACCTGATTGCCGGTTGCCGTGGGGCGGGTGGGCGAAGCGCCGACCACCAGCACACTGGATGCGTGGAGCAATTGCTGGAGTGGAGAATCCACCATCGTCGGCACAGGGCACCTCGATTCGCTAGTCCTGAGCTATGTGTAGCACTCACTATAAAATAGAGGGACCATTCCGCGCAGGGGAATTTCCGGCACGTACCGTTGCGCGGAACAGCCGCGGCCAGGCGGCTCCGAACGCCGCTCAGCCGACGGGCAGGCCGAGTCCGCGCATCGCGAAGTAGAGCGCTTCGAGCTGCCGCTTGCGGGTCCACTTGTTCGGTCGCTCGACCGCGGAGAGCACGATCCCATTGAAGAAGACACGGAGGCTCTCGACCGTGTCGTCCAGCTCGGACGAGCCGACGAACGGAGCGAGGTGTTCTCGCAGCAGGCCACGCATGCGTGTATCCATCGCCGTGTAGAAGTTCTGCACCTTGAGATCGGACGAACGTTCGGAGGCCATCATTACCCGGCCCGTCTCGCGCCTCTTGTCCGCCGGCGTGAGAGGGAGCATCCACTCCAGCAGGATCCGCAATCTCTGCTCGGGTGTCCGCCCCACCTCGATCCGTGCCAGTTCCTCGTCGAACGTTCGAAGCCACTGGTCCGTGATACCGACCAGAAGATCCGCCCTCGTCGGATAGAAGTGCGTGATGAGGGTGATCGACCCCCCATCTCCTCGGCGAGCCCCCGGAGCGTCAGCGCACCCGGGCCGCGCTCCGAGAGCAGCCGCTGGGCCGCCTCGGCGATCTCCTTCTGACGCGCTTCGCGATCGACCGCTCGGGGCACCGGCACGCTCCTCACCTGACGTTCCTGAGGGGTAGCATAGCGGTCGCTACACGATTGCCGTCTCAGCCCAGACGGATCAGCTTCCTGTTCAGGAACTCCTCGATGCCGAACCGCCCCAGCTCGCGCCCCGACCCGGATCGCTTCACGCCTCCGAAGGGCAGTTCTGCCCCCTCGGCTCCGACTGCATTCACGAAAACCATGCCGGCCTCGAGCTGATCTGCCACACGAAGCGCCTGCTCCGGGTCGGTCGAGAACACATACGATCCCAGGCCGAACGGCGTGTCGTTCGCCAGGCGTACGGCCTCGGCCTCATCGGCCGCGCGATACACCTGGGCGACGGGACCGAAGAACTCCTCCTGCGAGGCGGGGTTACCGCCGACGAGGCCGGTGAGCACGGTGGGCTCGAAATAGGCCCCGCGGCGGTTGCCTCCACGCACCAGGGTCGCCCCGTTCGACACGGCCCGATCCACCTGGGATTCCAGGAGCTCGGCCGCTCGGAGAGACGACAGCGGACCGAGCCGCGTCCCCGGGGCGAACGGGTCCGCGGCCTCCACCTCGCCCAGCCGTCTGGTGAAACGGGACAGGAACTCGTCGTAGAGAGAATCCTGGACGATGAAGCGCTTCGCCGCATTGCAGGCCTGCCCGCCGTTCTCGAGGCGCCCGGCCACGGCGAGTTCCACCGTCGCGTCCAGATCGTCGGTGGATAGGAGGATGAACGGATCCGAACCGCCGAGCTCGAGAACGACCTTCTTGAGATGACGCCCTGCCACCGCAGCGACGGCCGCTCCCGCCCGCTCCGATCCGGTCACAGATATTCCCTGCACCCGCGGGTCCGCGATCACATGCTCCACTTGCGTGTGCGAAATCAGCACCGTCCTGTATGCACCGTCGGGAACCCCCGCGTCACGGAAGATCTGCTCGATCGCCTCCGATGACTCGGGACACTGCTCGGCCGGCTTGAGAAGAATCGCGTTGCCTGCCACGAGGTTCGGCGCGGCGAAACGCGCCACCTGGTAATACGGATAGTTCCACGGCATGATCCCCAGCAGGACGCCGAGCGCCGCTCGCCGGACGAACGCGGTCCCCGTGCCGGCAAGGAGCTCGATCGGCTCGTCGGCGAGGAACTCCTCGGCATGGTCGGCGTAGTAGGCGTAGATCGCTGCAGAGAAATCCACCTCTCCGAGCGCCTGCTCGAAGGGCTTGCCCATCTCGCGCACGGCGATCTCGGCCAACTGGTCCCGTCGCTCGATGTGGAGCTCGGCCACCCGCCGGATGATTCGCGAACGTGCAGCGAGGCCGGCACGCGGAGACCACTGGCCCAGGGCACCCTGGGCCGCGTCGAGAGCGGCAGCGAGCTCGGTGTCGGTCATCTCGAGGTACGCGCGATGCGTTTCGCCGCTCGCAGGATTGATGACCGCGTAGCTGGTGGAGGGCATGACACTTATCCTTTTCATCATCGGAACCACAGGACGCAGCGCGAGACTCATCACTGGTCCTCCGCGGCCGCGAGACTGCGGACGCGGACGTCGGAGATCGGGACGGCGCAGCAGATGAGAGCCGTGCCCGGCTCAGGCGGGGAGATCGGGTCGACGAGGTAGGCCACCTCATCCGAGACTCTCATCGCGCACGTACCGCAAGCTCCCGCACGGCACGCTGCCGGCAGCGTGAGCCCGGCCGCGTCGGCGACATCGAGGATCGAACCCGCGGCGACAGTCCACTCCGCGTCGACGCGGTCGGCTCCGTCGTCGAAAGCGATCATGAAAGGACCGGGACGGGGTGGTTCACGCCGATCCCCCAGGTCGGTTCGAGGTGAGTAGAAGGGGTCGGAGCGGATCTGCTTTCCGCTCACTCCGAGCCGGCTGAGGGCGGCGCGCATGTCGGCCTCGAAGGCGGTCGGCCCGCAGATGACGACTGTCACCGACGCTGGGTCTTCGATGAGCGCGCGGAGATCCGCGTCTCCCGGCCTGCCCGTGTGAAATCCGGGCATCGGGTGGTCGGCAGTCAGGTAGACCCGGAGGTCCCCGCCGAGGGTAGCGAAGGATGCCCGCAGTTCGTCCAGGTGAGGGATCGACGCCACCGTTCGCGCCACGTGGATTCCCTTCACCACCCGGCTCGTGTCGCCTCTTCTCGCCAGGTCGCCGGCGATCGCCAGCGCCGGAGTGATGCCGATTCCCGCCGTGAGGAGCACGAGATCCCCTCTCACCCCCGGGAACCGCTGACGGAACCGAAGGGCCCGCTGATGACGACCTCGTCACCGGGAGCGAGTCGATGCACCCAGGGCGAGAATTCCCCGTCCTCCCTGAGGTCGACCGTTATCCGCGAACTCGTGTCGCTGACGGCGGAGACCGTGTAATTGCGCCAAAGGGGTGCCCCGCTCTCGATTCGGTGGAGACGGAGATGCTGGCCCGGCTCGGTAGTACGGAGGTGGCCGGAGTAGTCGGCGATCTCAAGACTCTTGGCGCCCTGCGCCGGCGAAGCGACGGAGAGGATGCGGCCGCGCCGGGGGCCGGCGGCGCGCTCGCGCGGAGTCAGTTCCTGCGGTCTCGGCTCGCGAACGACCTCTCCGACCCGGACCGGATCGGCGAGCGACACCTGTCCCGGCGTCACGACCCGGGCGTACATGCCGCAGTAGATGTGACCGAAGTGCGCGGCCAGCACGGCGATCAGATTGACCGACGTCGAGGCGGTGTCGGGGTCGACGGTGATGGCGCGGCAGCGCTCGATCGGCCGCAGGACCTCGAGCGTGACGTTCCCGACATGAAGGTAACGGCCGATGAATCCGAGCTCCTCCCAAGGCTCGAGCCCGTCGAGGTAGAAGTTGGCGCGGAACCGCCTCGGATCCACGTGCGCGCCTGCGCGGGATTCCAGTTCGCGGAGTGTGGCCAGGTTGATGATGGAGATGGGGGCATCCTTGAGGTCCCACAGGTGATAGCCCGACGAGACGAGGCGGGCATCGGCCTGCGGTGACGCGAACCACCGGGAGATGGTGCTGCGGGAGTTGTCGTCGGGGGTAGCCGCGCCGGACTCGTCGACGGGGATTCGGACCTTCTCACCCTGGGGGCTGGTCAGCAGAAGCGTTCTCGTCCGATCGCTGAGGGGCCCGAGCGTTGCCGTGAAGCCGGCCAGGTCGGGTCGTTCGGACAACGCATGGAACGCTTCGTAGGTCGTCCAGGTTCCGAACGGCTCGACGGGGACCCGGTCGTGAGCCAGCCCGAAGGCACGATCGAATGGGAGCCCGGACCGGCTGACGTCGGCGGCATCCAGGCCTTCGCCGCCCAGTCCTTTGACCGGATAGCGGTATACGGCGGCTAGGCGGGGGTGAAATCCTCCTCGGGTGAGCCGCCGTCATCGGGCGTCCGATCCGTGTCGCGCATGCGGCGAATCTAGGCGATCCGCCCCACGGAGGCCCAGCGGCGTGCCGGTGGGAGGAACACGACGGGCGCCTTATTCGGGCGCTGGAAGAGACGCGTCACGATCAGCGATCCGCGCGGGGGCGCCCTCCGCCTCGAGCCGGGCACGGACCGCGGCCAGGGCGTGGAGCAGGTCGTTCTGCTGCGCCGAGTCGAGATCGCTCGTCATGCGTTCTTCGAGCCGGGCCACAGGGAGGCGCAACCGCTCCAACGTGTTCCGCCCGGCGGCCGTGAGGTACATGCCGAACCTCCGCTTGTCGTCGCTGCTGCGCTCCTTCACAAGCAGCTCCCGCTCCTCGAGGACCGTGATCATCTGCGCCATCGTCTGCGGTCGGACGAACGAGAACCGGGCAAGGTCTGCCGCGGACATGCCCGGATGACGCTCGAGCACCGTCAGCGCCGTGTACTGCAGGGCGGTGATCCCCTCATCGCCGACGACGGCCTCCAGGTGCGCGCGCACCCCGAGTTCGACCTGCTTGACGAGGTAGAAGAAGGTCGTCGAGGACGGATTCACTCGACCATGGTGTCAGATCAGGAGAGGTCGCAAAATAGCCAGTAATACTGCTAATGTTCCCACGTTCTCTCCGAACGGATGAAAGGGGTTCCCCGTGACCATCTCCCTGCAAGGCAAAGCTGCGATCGTGACAGGAAGCGGTGGCGGGCTGGGCGCCGCCTACGCGACGGCACTCGCGGCGGCGGGCGCGGCCGTGGTGGTCAACGATGTCTCCGAAGAGGCCGTCGACCGCACCGTCGAGTCCATCCGCGCCGCGGGAGGAAAGGCGACCGGCGTCGTCGCACCGGTCGGGCCCACCGAGACCGCGGACGAGCTCGTCTCCGCAGCGGTGTCCGCCTTCGGCCGTCTCGACGCACTCGTGACGAACGCCGGCGTCCTCCGCGACAAGTCGTTGCTCAAGATGACCGACGAGGACTTCGACCTGGTCACCAACGTTCATCTCCGTGGGACGTTCACCTGCGTCCGTTCCGCCTTCCGCCACTTCCGCGAGGCCGAGACGCCCGGGCGAATCGTCGCCATCGGCTCGCCGACGGGGCAGCGCGGGAACTTCGGTCAGACCAACTACGCCGCAGCGAAGGCCGGCATCGTCGGGATGGTGCGCACCTGGGCCATCGAGATGCGCAAGGCGGGTGTGATGGTCAACGCCGTCGTCCCTGTTGCCGCGACCGCGATGACGCGGACCGTCCCCTACTTCGCGGCAGCGATCGAGGCGGAGGACCGCGGCGAGCCGATGCCCGGCTTCTACCGACACGATCTCGGCTTCGGCACGGCAGACGATGTCGCCGGCGCTGTGGTCTTCCTGTCATCCGACGAAGCGGACGGGATCTCGGGTCAGGTCATCGGCGTGGGCGGAGACCGCCTGCAGCTGTGGTCCCACCCGGAACCGGTCATCACCAGCTATCACGACGGCGGCTGGGCAGCGCAGGATCTCGCCGAGGTATTCCGGCTCGACCTCGCCGCCCACCTGCAGTCAGTCGGCGAGAAGTTCCCGCCCCTTCCCGCCGAATTCGAGCAGCCGAAGGCCTGAGCCGTGTATCGCTCCGCCATCGACGTCGCCTCGTTGACGGCAATCGATGTCCATGTCCACATCGAGGTCGACTCCGACGGCCACCCGTCGCTGCCCCCCGCGCTGGCAGAGGCGGCGTCCAGCTATTTCCGCAGCGACGACCTCCGCCTGGATCTTGCCGGAGTCGCAGAGTATTACCGCAGCCGCAGCATGGCCGCCGTGGTGTTCTCGGTCGATGCGCGCACGCAGCTGCAGCATGACCCGATCGACAGCGCAGCCATCATCGAGCAGGCGGCCGATCACGCGGACGCCTTGATCCCGTTCGCCTCGGTCGACCCGCGACGCGGGACCGCCGCCGTCGACGAGCTCGAATCCCTGGTCGTCGACCACGGGGCGCGCGGGGTGAAACTGCACCCGTCGCTCCAGGGGTTCGACCCGTCCTTGCCCGAGTACCGCCCCCTGTGGGAGACCATCGCCCGCCTCAAGGTTCCTGCACTCGTCCACACCGGGCAGACGGGGATCGGCGCCGGGATGCCGCAGGGCGCCGGTCTGCACCTGCGGTACTCGAACCCCATGCTGCTCGACGACGTCGCAGCGGAGGTCGCCGATCTGAAGCTGATCCTGGCGCATCCCTCGGTTCCTTGGCAGGACGAAGCCATCTCCATCGCCACCCACAAGCCCGACGTCCGCATCGACCTGTCCGGGTGGCGGCCCAAGTACTTCCCGCCTCAGCTCGTCCGCGCCGCATCCACGTTCCTTCGCGACAAGGTGCTGTTCGGAAGCGACTTCCCCTGATCACTCCGGACCGCTGGCTCGCCGACTTCGACGAACTCAGCATTCCGGAGCCTGCGCGCACCGCCATCCTGCGCGACAATGCCGCCCGATTCCTCGACCTCACCCAGGAGTAGAAATGTCAGAGAAGACCATCGTCACCTTCGCCGAGCTTCCCGGCCTCGTCGGCACCGCCCTCGGGCCGTCCGATTGGATCGAGGTGAGCCAGTCCCGCATCGACACCTTCGCGGATGCGACCGATGACCACCAGTGGATCCATGTGGACGTCGAGCGGGCGAAGGACGGGCCGTTCGGCGGTCCCATCGCTCACGGATTCCTGACCCTCTCGCTTCTGATCCCGCTCTGGACAGATCTGTTCGATGTCGAGGGCGTATCCGCCAAGGTGAACTACGGTCTCGACCGCGTTCGCTTCACCTCGCCGGTGCGGGCTGGATCCCGCATCCGGCTGGCAGCCACGATCGCCGCGGTGGAGGCCGTCAAGGGCGGCTATCAGCTCGGCGTGTCCTGCACCATCGACATCGAGGGAGCCGGTCGGCCGGCGGTCGTCGCGGACTTCCTCGCCCGTTTCTACGAGTAGGCGCGTCGTGCCTCGCACGCCCCTTGCATACGACACCGACATCCGGTCCGACGGCCGCCTGCTGGATCGCGCCCTTCTGGGCGCCGCTCGCGTCCCCTACTGGCTCGACAGCGCGGCACGTCCGCCCGCCTCCTCCGCGCTCACCGGCGACCTGCAAGCCGACCTCGCAGTCGTGGGCGGAGGGTACTGCGGCCTCTGGACGGCACTGCTCGCGAAGACGGAGGACCCGTCTCGCGAGGTGGTGGTTGTCGAGGCCCAGACCAGTGGATGGGCGGCGAGCGGGCGCAACGGTGGCTTCGTCGAATCAACGCTGACCCACGGGAACGAGAACGGCTACCGCCATTTCCCCGCGGAGATGGAGACGCTCGACCGGCTCGGAACCGAGAACTTCGAGGCCTTCGCGGCCGACCTCCACCGCTTCGGGATCGACGCGGAGTATGAGCGAACCGGCATGCTGACGGTGGCGACCGAGCACTATCAGGTCGATGAGCTCAAGAACGCGGCCGGCTCAGCCGGACGCTTCCTCGACTCCGCCGAACTCGAGAGCTACGTGCGGTCCCCACTATTCCGCGCCGGACTCATGGAGTCGCACGGCGTCGCCCTGGTGAACCCGGCGAAGCTCGTCTGGGGTCTCCGCGCGGCCTGCCTGGACCGCGGCGTCCGGATCTTCGAGAACACCCGCGCGACACGTCTGCGCGACAACGGCCAGCATGTGACGATTGAGACGGCGAACGCGTCGATCACCGCACGTCGAGTGGTGCTGGCGACGAACGGATTCCGTTCCCTGCTCGCCCGAAACCGGCTGCGCACCGTTCCGGTCTATGACTACGCACTGATGACGGAGCCTCTTACCGATCAGCAACTCGCGGAGGTCGGCTGGACTCAGCGGTTCGGGATGACCGACAGCTCCCGGCGCTTCCACTACTACCGCAAGAGCAAGGACAACCGGATCCTATGGGGCGGCTTCGACGCGGTGTATCACCGGGGCGGTCGGATCGAACCGCGGCACGACCATCGAGACGAGACGTATCGGCGGCTCGCCGATCATTTCCTTCGCACGTTCCCGCAGCTCGCCGACATCAGATTCACCCATGCGTGGGGAGGCATGATCGACATGTCGAGCCGCCTGGTCGCCTTCCACGGCACGGCTCTCGGCGGGAAGGTGGCGTACAGCAGCGGGTTCACCGGGCTCGGCGTCGCCGCAACGCGCTTCGCAGCGACCGTCATGCTGGACCTGCTCGCCGGCCGTGACACCGAGCGGACGCGGAGCGCGCTGGTCCGAACAGGTCCATTGCCGATACCGCCGGAACCTCTCGCCACGCCGGCTATCGGGATCATGCAGCACGCGATCGCCCGATCGGAACGCAATCAAGGACGCGAGGGACTGCTCCTGCGCGCCGCGAACGTCCTGGGATTCTCGTTCGATTCCTAGCGCCAGTCTTCCCATTTGACAGTATTACTGTCAAAATTGGGTCATGAAAGACATGGTGAAGGTCGGGGTGATCGGGCTCGGCGAAGCCGGGTCGCTCATCGCCGAGGGCCTCAAGAACGCCGGCGCCGCCGTGATCGGCTTCGATACCAGCCGACCGATCGACAGCACCGTCGTCGTAGCCGCCGACCTCGGTGAAGCCGTCCGGGGTTCCGACGTCGTTCTGTCCATCAATTCCGCCACGGCTGCACGGTCTGTTGCGCGCGAGGCGGCACTGCTCATCGAACCCACTGCTGTCTTCGCCGACCTCAACACGGGAACCCCGGCGCTGAAAGCCTCTCTCGCCGAGCTCTTCGGGCCCGGGATCTTCGCCGACGTGGCGATCATGAAACCTGTCCCCGGTCTGGCCGAGAAGGTGCCGATGGCCGTCGCAGGGCCAGGCGCCCGGCGCTTCCTCGAACTCATGGCGCCTCTGGGCTTGAACCTGGAATACGTCTCGCCCGATCCCGGGGCTGCCGCCGCGCGCAAGCTCTTGCGCAGCATCCTGGCCAAGGGGACGGCCGCCGTCCTCATCGACTACCTCTGGGCCGCCGAAAGGCTCGGCCTGGAGGATTGGGCCTACGAGGAACTCCTGAGCGACTTCGACTCGCACACGGCCGACACCGCGAAGCGGTACCTGGAGGGCACCGCCAAGCATGTCAAGCGCCGCCAGATCGAGATGATGGATGTCACTGAGATGCTGGCCGAGATCGGCTATCAGTCGACGATGGTCGATGGTGTGGCATTGACGTACTCGCGTATCCTGCACAGCACGAGAATCCCTCACAGCCGATGAGGGCGCTCGCGGCGGCTCAGCCCTCCAGCTGGCGTTGCAGTTGGTCGAGCACGAGGTAGCACGGCAGCACCTCACTCACGCTCGCGTTGGGTTCTCTGCCCTCGATGATCGCGCTGACGAACTCCCGATCCTGCAATTCGATGCCGTTCATCGAGACTGCGACTCGGGAAACGTCGATCGGGGACTCTCGGCCATCCACCAGGTCGTCGTAGCGGGCGAGATAGGTTCCGGTGTCCCCGATATAACGGAAAAAGCTCCCGAAGGGGCCGTCGTTGTTGAACGACAGCGAGAGTGTGCAGATCGCCCCGCCTTCGGCCTTGAGCTGGATGGACATGTCCGTGGCGATCCCCAGTTCCGGGTGGATCGGGCCCTGGATCGCGTTGGCTTGGACCACCTTCTGTCCGGTCTGGTACTGGAAGAGGTCGACGGTGTGCGCGGCGTGGTGCCACAAGAGATGATCCGTCCAGGAGCGCGGTTGCCCGAGCGCGTTCGTGTTGGTGCGTCGGAAGAAATAGGTCTGCACATCCAACTGCTGGATCGAGAACGCGCCGTCGACGATCCTCTGGTGCAGGTACTGGTGGGAAGGATTGAACCGCCGAGTGTGGCCGGCCATGGCGATGAGGCCGGTGTCCTGCTGAACGGAGACGATGTCTGTGATCGCGGACAGCGAGTCCCCCATCGGGATCTCGACCATCACGTTCTTGCCCGCGCGCAGCGCTTGTACGGTCTGCGTGTGATGCAACTGGGTCGGCGTGGCCAGGATCACGCCGTCCAGGTCGTCCTGCCGAAGCAGTTCGGCGTAGTCGGCGAACCCGCGCACCGCGCCGACCTCATCGGCGACGGCGTCCGCCTTCTCCTGGGTCGAGTGTGCGACATAGCGAACGGTGGCGTCGGGAATGGCCGCGAGCGCCTCGAGATGCTTGTGCCCGAACGCACCGAGTCCGACGACAGCGAGATTGACCGTCATGACGCCTCCCGGGGGTGAGGATGAGGTGTCCCACCGAGGTGTTGGAGGCGGGGACGTGATTGAAGCGGTAGACCTCGTCGACGGTCTCGCCCAGGGCGCCGCGCATGATGAGCCACATGATGAGCTCGACCCCCTCGGAGCCCGCCTCCCGCATGTACTCGAGGTGCGGCTTGAACTGCAGCACCTCAGGGTCGGAGATGAGGTCGTCCATGAATCGGGTATCCCATGGAAGGTTGATCAGCCCCGCACGTGCCCCCTGGATCTGATGGCTCATGCCGCCGGTCCCCCAGACCTGAACATCCAGGTCGTCATCGAACTGCTCGACTGCAGCCCGAATGGCCTTACCGAGGGAGAGACATCTTTCGCCGCTGGGCTGCGGGTACATGACCACGTTGACCGGTAGCGGGATGACCTTGGCGGGCCACCTGTCCGGCGTGCCGAACATCAAGGACATGGGTACCGTGAGGCCGTGGTCGACCTCGAGCACGTTCAGCACGGTGAGGTCGAAGTCGTCGAGGATGAGGGAGGCGGCCAGGTGCGTCGCAAGATCGGGTGCACCCTCGACGACCGGCACCGGACGGGGGCCGTACCCCTCGTCGCAGATCGCGAACGAGTCGGCGATTCCCATCGCGAAGGTCGGCATGATGTCCATGCCGAAGTAGGACGCGTGATCGTTGTAGACGATGATCGCGACGTCGGGCGTGTTCTCCCGCATCCAGTTCCTGCTGAAGTCGTAACCGTCGAACATGGGCTTCCAGTAGGGCTCCTGCGTGCGACCCATGTCGATCGCCGCCCCGACGGCAGGGACATGGCTCGTGGCGATCCCAGCGGTGATTCTTGCCATCAGGCCTCTCCCCTCTCGGCCTTGGAGCGCCAGCCTTCGATGTTGCGGCCGCCCGCGATCATCATCGCCTGATACTGCTCGACGGTCATGTCGGTCATGGTGCTCACCGCCTGCACGTAGGAGAGCCCATCGGAGGCGAAGATCTTCGACAGGAAGTACACATTGCCGCCGCCATCGAGCATCTTCTGGAAATGCCGATCGAGGACAGCCTGCTTCTGCTCCTCCGTCATGTCCCATTCGTCGAGGTAGGCACGCTCGTCCGAGTGGAACCTCCGGCGGTTGGACTCCGAGCGCAGGCTCATGCAGAACTGGTTCAACTCGAAGCCTTCGCGCGCCTTCTGGAGGGTGAAGATCGTCGTCCCGGGGAGGTCGTCGAACTGCTGGAAATTCGGTTTCATGCTCAGCTCCAATACAGCCGTGTGGGATTTGCGACGAGCAGCCGCTCCCGCGCGGCCGGCGTCGTCGCGATCGAGGGGAGGTAGTCGACGAGCACCCCGTCGTCGGGCATCTCCTTCTTCATATTCGGATGCGGCCAATCGGTGCCCCAGAGGACCCGGTCGGGGAACTCCTCGACCAGAGCCCGCGCGAACGGCACCACGTCCGCATACGCCGGCGATCCGGAGATCGAGAGCCGATCGGGGCAGCTGACCTTGGAGATGACCTCCGGGTTCTCCCGCATGAAGCGTTGGAACAGCGCGAACTGCGGGTTCTCCACTGGGCGGGAGACGTCAGGCCGGCCCATGTGGTCCACGACGATGGGCACGCCGAGACTGGTGAAGAATTCCCATCGCTCCTCGAGGTCGGCCGGCTCGAAGTAGAGGACGACATGCCAGCCGAGGGGGCGATCTTCTCGATGATGGACCGGTAGTACGCATCCGGCTTGGGGTCGACCAGACGGCGGACGTAGTTGAAGCGCACCGCGCGGACGCCGAGCTCGTTCATGCGCTCGAGTTCGTTGGTCGAGACGTCCGGGCGCACGGTCACAACCCCTCGTGCGCGGTCGTCGGCGTGTTCGAGCACGTCCAGCAGCGCGGAGTTGTCGGCGCCGTGGCAGGTCGCCTGCACGACGACATTTCTGCTGAAGCCGAGGAAGTCGCGCAAGGCGAACAGGTCCTCTTTGCCGGCATCGCACGGGGTGTACTTGCGTTCGGGCGCGAACGGGAACACCGCGCCGGGCCCGAAGACGTGGCAGTGCGCATCCACCGCCCCGGCCGGCAGCCGGAACGTAGGAGGACTCGGATCCCGGTCCCAGTCCAGCCAGTCCGGGTCCTTCACGAAGGCCGGAGCGTTCATCGCGTGACCTCTGTCAGGTTCTTGGCCAGCCGGGGGTACACCGCAAGCGCGTTGTTCTCGAAGATGTTGTTGCGCTCGCGTTCGGTCAACTCCGCCGCGTCGACGTACCGCTTCGTGTCGTCGAAGAAGTTCCCCGTGGTGGGGTCGATGCCTCGGACAGCGCCGATCATCTCCGACCCGAACAGGATGTTCTTGTTCTCGATGACCTCCAACAGCAGGTCGATCCCCGGCTGGTGGTAGACGCAGGTGTCGAAGAACACGTTGTTCATCAGGTGGGAATCGAGCGGCGGCTTGTTCAGCATGTCCGCCAGACCCCGGTAGCGTCCCCAGTGATACGGGACGGCGCCGCCTCCGTGGGGGATGATCAGGCGCAGCGAGGGGAAGTCGGCGAACAGGTCACCCTGCAGGAGCTGCATGAACGCAGTAGTGTCCGCATTCATGTAATGGGCGCCGGTCGCGTGGAAGTTCGGGTTGCACGAGGCGGACACGTGCACCATGGCCGGCACGTCCAACTCGACCATCTTCTCGTAGAGCGGATACCAGAAACGGTCCGTGAGCGGCGCACTGGTCCACCTGCCGCCGCCCGGGTCGGGATTCAGGTTGATCCCGACGAATCCGAGCTCGCTCACGACCCGCTCGAGCTCGCGGATGGAGGCTCCCAGACCGGCACCCGGCGACTGGGGCAGCTGTCCGACGCCGGCGAATGTGCCGGGGAACAGGTCGACAACGCGCTTGATCAGGTCGTTGCACGCCACCGTCCATTCGATACTCGTGGTCTCGTCGCCCTCATGGTGTCCCATTGCGGAAGCCCGGGGGAGAAGATCGTCAGATCGCTGCCGCGCTCGCGGATCAGCTTGAGCTGGTTCTGCACGATCGAGTCGACGATCAGCTCGTCAGGGATCTCCGGGTACGGTGGGCTCTGTTCCCCTCGTTCGAAGGCAGCGAGTTGATCCGCACGCCACCGCGTGTGCGGCTCCGGTGCAGTGGTGTAGTGCCCGTGGCAATCGATGATCATGTCAGGCCTTTCCGGCATCCGCGAGTACATGGACCTGCCCGGTCATCAGGAGCCGGGCCGTACGTAGGAGAGCCGACCGGGTGACAGTGATCTGGTCTCCCGTGGCGTCGACGGCCATCTGCACCGAGAAGAAGCCGGAGGGATGCTCGACCTCGACGGTCAGCTCCCGGCTTCCCGTCGGCGGCTGCGCGATCTCGGAGGCGACGCTGCCCGGGATCATGCAGGCAGTGGCGACCGAGACTGCGCCCAGCACGCCGATCGCCTCGTGCACCCGGTGCGGGATGAAAGTCCGCGTCGAGATGAGGCCGCCCGACCTGGCCGGTGCGAGCAGGCTGACCTTCGGCACGGTATTGTCGGTAACATCCCCGAGGTTCATCAGGCGCCCGGCGGTCAGACGGATCCTCTCGATCTGCGCGCGCAGTGCGTCGTTGGCCTCCAGCTCGGCCGGCGACTCATATCCGGTCACGCCGAGCTCGGATGCGGCCACGCAGACGACGGGCATCCCGTTGTCGATCAGAGTCGCTGAAATCCCGTCGACAAGATCGACCACGTCGACCGCGTTTCCCGTGGGGAGAAGAGCCCCGGTGCTCGACCCTGCGATGTCCTCGAAGTCGATCATGATCGGAGCGTGGGTGCCTGGAACCCCGTCGATACGCGCATCGCCCGCGTACTCGACGACTCCGTGCGGCGTCTGCACCAGTGCGGTCGCCACCGAGGAGGTGTTCACCATGAAGATCGAGACGGGCGTCTCGCCGTTGCGTGGCTCGACGAGTCCGCGTTCGATGGCGAATGGGCCGACACCGGCGAGGATGTTTCCGCAGTTCTGCTGGTCGCTGACCTCGGCCCGGTCCGGCCAGACCTGAAGGAACAGGTAATCCACATCGATGCCGGGCCGCGCCGATCGTGAGATGACCGCAACCTTCGAGGTCAACGGGTGCCCCCCGCCCATGCCGTCGATCTCACGTGGGTCCGGGGATCCCAGTGCCGCCAAGAGGAAGCGGTCTCGCACCTCCCGATCGGCGGGGAGGTCGTCTTCCAGAAAGTAGAGACCTTTCGAGGTGCCCCCGCGCATCACCGCGCAGGAAACGGATGTCGGGAGGATCATTCGGCCCAGTCCTCGTAGACCAGTCCCTTGTGCGCGAGCGCCTCTCGCATCCCGTAGATGTCCAGCCCCAGTTCGCCGGCCTTGAGCCGCTCCCGTTTTGCCACCTCGTTCGCTTCACGCTGCAGCGCCTTCTCGAGGACCGACTCGGCGCGCTCACGCTCGACGACGCAGACACCGTCGATGTCGGCCACGATGACGTCGCCCGGCCGAACGCGCTGACCCGCCATCAGGATGGGAGTCTGAACGTTCCCGGGCGTCTCTTTGACAGTCCCCTGGGAACTGATGACTTTCGACCACACCGGGAAGCCGATCTCGGTCAAGGTGGCCACATCGCGGACACCGGCATCGATGACGAGTCCGCGCACGCCGTGGGCCATCAGGCTTTGGGCGAGCAGGTCGCCCAGGTAACCGTCATCGCACGGGCTGGTCGGGGTGACCACCAGGATGTCGCCGGGCCGAGCCTGCTCCACCGCGACATGGATCGACCAGTTGTCACCGGGGGCCACCTCGCAGGTGAGCGCCGTACCCGCGATCTGCGCCGGAAAAATGGGACGCAGCCGGGAGTCGAGGAGACCGACGCGCCCCTGTGCCTCATGAACGGTCGCCACTCCCAGTCGGGCGAGACCATCCACGATGTCGATCGGTGCGCGGGGTGTGCCGCGGACTACGCGCGCCATGAAATCCTCCCAATGCTTCGTTGCCTACCCGTGAGATAACCCGATGATGGGCGCGACCGTCCAACGCGGATTCCGCGCAGCGGAACGTCGCGCCAACCCCTGCCACTCGGCCGCAACCGCGCTCGTCGAGGCTTAGAACGGAAGGCCCGCGTACTGCTCGGCGAGGGCCGCCTGAGCGTGACGCGATCCTGTGGTGTACTCGAGCCGACCCACTTGGCTCTGGTAGCTGAACCCCTTTGCCGACTGATCCGCCGAGTCGCTCTGAACATGGAGCAGCTCCGTCATCGACTGCGAGAACTGCTGCACCTTCCACTGACGAGCAAGCGCGGAGGAACTGTAGCGCCTCAAGAGCGCGTCGTCACCGCGGAAGTGCGTGGACAGGGAGCGACCGAGAAGCGCCACATCGGCGATGGCAGAATTGAGGCCTTTGGCTCCGGTCGGCGGAACGATGTGGCCGGCGTCCCCCACCAGAAGCAGTCGTCCGTGCTCGAGCGTGGATGCGACGTAGCTGCGCATAGGAGTGATCGATTTCTCGGTGATCGCCCCCTCATGAAGCGTCCAGCCCGGAATCCCCAGCCGGGTCTGCAGTGCCTCCCAGATACGATCGTCCGGCCAGTTCTCGACCGATTCATCGGGGTCGACCTGCAGGTAAAGCCGCGACACCGCCAAGGATCGCATCGAGTGCATGGCGAATCCCTCGGGGTGGAGACCGTAGATCAGATCGTCGGTGGACGGCGGCACGTCGGCGAGAATGCCGAGCCAGGCGTACTGATAGGTGCGTTCCAGCGCCCGGATACCGGGAATGCTCGGGCGGCACACACCGTGATACCCGTCCGCGCCGACGACAACATCGCAGTCGATTCGCTCGCCGTCATCGGTTGTCACATAAGGCGCATCGGTATCGACTCCGTGCGGAGCGACCCCCGTGACGTTGAACTGGATGTCCGAACCCAGCCTGTCGTGCTCGGCAAGCAGGTGGCGCACAAGCGCCTGCTGGCCGTAGACGGTGACGGTCCGCCCGACCAGGTCGACGAAGTCGAGATGATGACGCTGCCCCTCCCACTGCAAGTAGATGCCGTGGTGGGTCAGCCCGTTGTCTCTCAGGTCTCCGTCGAGACCCAGTTCGCGCAAGATGTCGACGGAACCCTGTTCAAGCACCCCTGCGCGCACGCGGCCCAGAACGTATTCGCGGCTCTTCTGCTCCAGGATGACGAACCCAATGCCCGCTCGTCGCAGGATGTGACCGAGCAGGAGCCCTGCGGGCCCGGCCCCGATGATGACGACCTGGGTTCGCATATTCCGCCTTTCGCGTCGCTGGGAAGGATCGTCCCCATCCTGGGTGAACCCGCCGGCGCGCGGGGGCGGGGATTCCGCCGGGCGGAACGCGTCGCCCCGGCTTCGCGATATCCGCGATCCTCAGCCGAGGAAGTAGACCTTTCGGAGGGTCTCGGTCACGGTCCACACCGAGTGCTCCCCGGCGCGGAGGCGGACGATGTCGCCTGGGCCGACGGTGATCGATTCGGCGAGCGCCGGGAAGTCGATGCGCGCCGCGCCGGAGAGAACGACGAAGACCTCGTCCGCCTCCACATCCGTGGAGACCCCCTCACTGATCTCCCACAACCCGTATTCGACGCCTGCGACGTCCCCCAGCTCGAGTGCTCCCGTCGTCTGCGCGTCCGAGAGAAGTTGCTCGGCCGGAACGGGCTGATGGTCGATGGGTGCGGCGCTCGATGTGCATCTCCGCTGGAATCCGCTCATGGCAGTACCGTGGCCTTCCCATGCGCCGATGCGGGAGTGGCCCCAGGGATCGACCCGGCGACCATGGCTCCCTCGAAGAAGACGGCCTGCACGGGGATGTCCGCGACCGAGCTCGCGCCAGCCCGAACCGGGTCTCCTCCAAGGACGACGAGATTGGCCAGCTTGCCGACCTCGAGTGAGCCGACCTTGTCGTCGATGCGGAGCTGGCGGGCAGCATCGATCGTGTAACCCTTGAGCAGCAGATCGATCGGGAGACGCGCTGACGCGGGGGTCTGACGCCTCCGGGGAACCGTACGGAATCCAGTGGGTATTCAGGGTCCACCCGGGTGGCTGCAACTTGCATTCCGAACAGGGGAGCTGCACGATGCAGTTCGTACTGCGTGACCACATCGCTGCCGAAAGTGATGGTCGCGCCGGCGTCGGCCATCTCGTTGAACCGGTACATGCGGTTCCAACGGCTGTCGCCAAGGTAGGTGCGCGCCTCCTCACCGAAATAGGCACCCGACCAGTGAGGGGTCCAGTTGACGATGATTCCCAGCTCATGCGGTCGCGTCATGTCCGCCGGACTCACGAGCTCGCAGTGCGCGAGCGTGACCTGCATGTTCCACGACTCCGCCTTCGCGGCACAGGAGGCACGGGCGCTTTCCACTGCGTCGCACGCGCCCCTGAAGGCACCGTCCCCGACCAGATGGATATGGACGTCGACGTCACTGCGATTGCAGACTGTCAGGCAAGAGGCGAGTTCCTCACTCCCCATACTGGTTTCGCCGGCCGGTTGCCGCCCGGCGTTCGACAGCGGTTCCAGCAGGGCGCTGTTGCCGAGTTCGTTCGTACCGTCCAGGAAGAGCTTCAACGTCCGGACACGGATACGCTCACCCCCGTAGCGGGACTGCAGTTCGTTCAGTCGGGCGATCGCGTCCGGCAGGTCCGAAGCGTCACGAAACCGGATCGCACCTTCGTAGAAGAAGGGAAACTCGCCACGTCGTTCGAGTTCCGACATCGAGGCGAGCACCTGCTCATCCTCGATCCACGCCTCGAAGAGCGACGTGACGCCACTCTCCGTCAGCGCGCGCAGCACAGGGGCGATCAGTTCCGGCGTCAGGTCCTCCGGGGGCGCCAGCCGAGCTTGTCAAACATCCCGTCGAGGAAGTGTAGATGCGCGAACTCCCGTATCAACCCCGTCGGTTGCCCGGTCGCGTCGCGGACGAAGAGCTCCAGCCCCGGGACAGGGTCCGGAGTGTCCTTCCCGACCTCCATGAGTTCCAGCATGGCGGTGTTCACCCAGTGCTCGTGCTCGCTGAAATTCTGACAGAGCACGGGGCGGTCCGACACAGCCGTATCGAGCAATTCCTTGGTCGGCTCAGCGTCGACGAATGCAGCGCCGGGATAGTACTCGAAGTAGAGAAAAGGCGCTTCCTCCCTGGGGTGATTGCGACCGTACTCGCGCATGAACGCGAGCAGCTCCTCCACGTCGTCGGTCCACGGCAAGGCCACATGCCACGAACTCTTGGCCACCATGCTCGGGTGCGTGTGCGCGTCGATAAAACCCGGCACGACGGTGCGGCCACCGAGGTCGATGATCTCAGCAGACTGTGCAGACCGCAGATCGGCGCCGGACCCGACGAACGCGATGTGTCCGTCCCGGATCACCACGGTGTCCGCCACCGGGTGTGCTGGGACGGACGTGCGCACATTCGCATTGGTGAGAATCACATTCACGCTGCCTCCCTTCCTGAGCCACAATCCTCGATGAACTCCTGGCACTGCGGGTCGCGCCGTGCGACGGAGCGGAACGGTGCGACCGCGTTCACCGACACGCCCCCGATAGCCAGTCGCGGGGCACGATTGCGGCGACACTGGCGACGTGCAGCATCTGCGAATCATCGCCCCCGCCGACCTCGTCGACCGGGTGCTCGCCGTGCTCGAGGGCAGCGTTGCGACGACCAACATCGTTCGCATCCCGAGAGCCGCTACCCGACCTCCCGGCGACCTGGTGCTCTGCGATGTCGCCCGCGAAGGGGTGAACACGCTTCTCGACCATCTTCAGCAACTCGGGGTGCACCACGCGGGCTCCATCTCCGTCGACGACATCGGCATCGAGATCTCGGATGCGGCGAAGCGCGCAAGCCGCGCCGCCCCCGGCCATGCCGCCGACGCGGTGGTGTGGCAGGAGATCGAGCAGCGCACCCATGATGAGACCAGCCTCTCCCCCACCTTCCTGACGTTCATGTCCGTCGCCACCATGATCGCTGCGATCGGTGTGGTCTTCGACGAACCCATCCTCATCGTCGGTGCGATGGTCGTCGGCCCGGACTTCGGGCCGCTCGCTGCGCTCTCCGTGGGTCTCGTACGGTGGCGGCGTCGGATGATCGCTCAATCCGTTCTCGCACTCGGCGTAGGGTTCGCCGTCGCGATCGTGATAACCATCCTGTTCACCCTGCTCCTCACCGTGCTCCACCTGATGTCGCCCGCCGACCTGCTGCACTCCCGGCCCCTGACCGATTTCATCTGGAGACCGAACGTGCTCAGCTGGGTGATCGGCTTCCTCGCCGGCATCGCCGGCCTGCTGTCTCTGTCGACGGCGAAGTCGGGTGCACTCATCGGTGTGCTGATCTCGGTGACGACGATTCCGGCCGCCGCGAACGCCGCCGTCGCCCTCGCGTACGGGGACTCCGAGCAGTCCGTCGGCGCCCTCGTCCAGTTGGTCGTCAACCTCGCCGCGATCACGCTCGGCGGGGTGTCGACCCTGATCGTGCAGCGCCTGAACCAGCGACGGAGCGCAGCGCACACGAGTGGGGGCCAGCAGCACGGCACGGCCTGATCCCGGAACCCGCTCCAGGGCATTCCCCGAATCAGCGCTGGTGGGTTCCCGCCGCCTCGGCCTGTTCTGCCGCGCGCGGCCGCCCCAGGGTCGTCGGCGGCACGACGATCACCTCGATGCCCCCTCCCCGGAACTCGGCGAGCACCTCCTCGTCGACAGTCCAGTCCGTGACCACCGCCCAGTCGGCGACGTCGAGACGGGCCGAGTACTTGTACGCACGCTTGCCCAGCTTGCTGGCGTGGACGAGCACGTAGGCCTTCTTCGCGCTGCGCGCCATGAGCCCCTTGAGCCGGGTCTGCTCCAGGTCGGCCTCGACGATCTCCCCGCCCGTGGATGTGGAAGCCGAATCCGTCACCTAGATCAGCACACGCGATCGCAGGCTGCATCGCCCGCACGAAACACGACCCTCCGCACGACGGCCGCGTCCCTTCGATCAACGACCGAGACCTCGTGGCTATCGCTTGCGTGAAAGCGCTCCGACCGCGAAGCTCACCAGCGGCCAGACAAGCGCCGCCGTCCCCGTCACCAGCGCCGTCACGTCAGCGATGAAGAGCTCGACCGATGGATGCAGAACGGCGACACGATGAGCAACCGCAGTCTGCTCCTCCGCAGCCCATGCAACGAAGCCGCATACCAGCACTAGTGCACCAGCACCGACAATCTGAAACCATCGTGAATCGGAAATCGGTTCCCTGCCGGTCCCTTCACTTGAATCCGTCACGGGTAGAGCCCGCGTGCTCGATGCGCCTCGGCGACTCGGTCAACAGCGATCGCGGTGGCGGCCCGTCTCAGGTCCATCTGATTCGACGTGGAGTACCGCGACACGAGATCCCAGGTGTGAACCATTCGATCCCTAAGCCGGCGCTGGACCAGCGACTCCCCCAGGGATAGCCCTGAAATGCTTGGGCCCATTCGAAGTACGAGACTAGGACGCCGCCGGCGTTCGCGAGGATATCCGGGACGACGAGTACTCCATTGGATCGTAGGAGTTCGTCCGCTTCGGGGGTTGTGGGCCCGTTGGCTCCCTCTACGACGATTCGCGCCACGACCTTGTCTGCGTTTGTCCGCGAGAGGACCCCTTCGACTGCGGCAGGGACAAGAAGATCGACGGTGAGCAGCAGCAGTTCTTCGCCGCCAATGGGCGACGTCTCAGGCGCGCCCACCACTGAGCCCGTGTGGCCATAGTGGGCTGCCAGCCGGTCGACGTCGATTCCGTGATCGTTGTAAGCGGCTCCGTATTGGTCGGAAACGGCGACTACCTTGACACCTGCTTCTGCGAGGTAGCCGACCACTCCTGCGCCGACCTTGCCGTACCCCTGCACAGCAGCCGTGGCAGTGACGGGGTCGATTGCACGTGTCTTCAGCGCCTCCAGCGCAATATGCACGACCCCTTTGGACGTGGCGCCGGCGCGCCCGAGCGAGCCTCCTAGACTCAGCGGTTTGCCCGTGACGACACCGGGGATGGTGTGGCCCTTGTTGACCGAGTAGGTATCCATCATCCAGGCCATGGTCTGCTCGTTCGTGCCGATGTCCGGTGCGGGAATGTCCTGCTCAGGGCCGATTAGCGGGCTGATTTCGCTGGTGTAGCGGCGAGTGAGGCGTTCCAGCTCGCGCGCGCTGTACGCGCGGGGGTCGATCGCTATGCCGCCTTTCCCACCGCCGTAAGGAACGTCGAGCAGTGCGCACTTCCAGGTCATCCACATGGCCAGCGCTCGCACCTCGTCGAGCGTCACCGAGGGGTGGTACCGGAGACCGCCTTTCGCGGGACCACGAGAGAGGTTGTGCTGAACCCGGTAGCCGGTGAAGACCTCGAGGGTGTCGTCGTCGCGCCGCAGAGGGACGCTGACGAGGAGCTCGCGCCTCGCCTTGCCGAGCATTTCGGTAGTTCCCTCGTCGAAGCCGAGGAAGGCGGCAGCTTCACGAAGTTGCAGCCGCGCCGCGTCAAGGGCCGACGGCTCGATTGCGGTGAGTACGTCGAGAGTCATTCCCGCTCCTCGGATCGTGCGCCCACGATCTGCCGTTTGGCTTCGCGGACGATGTTCTCTGTGGTGAACCCAAAGTGGCGCTGCACGTCTGCCGCGGGGGCGGAGCGGCCGAACGAGCGCATCGCGATGACCGACCCGCTCGTCCCCGCGTAGCGTTCCCACCCAAAGGCGGCCGCCTGCTCCACAACCACCCGGGCCGTGATGTCGGGTGGGAGCACCTCGGCGCGATACCCCGCGCTCTGACGTTCGAACAGCTCCCACGACGGCATGGAGACCACGCGGGCGTTCACGCCCTCTCGGGACAGCTCCTCCCAGGCGTCGAGCGCTCGGCTCACCTCGGACCCGGTCGCGATGATGATCACGTCCGGATGGACGGAGCCCTCGTTCTCGGCGAGGATGTACGCGCCCCTGGCGAGCCCCGAAGCGGGCGCGAACCGGTGCCGGTCGATGACGGGCAGGTCTTGCTTCGAGAGCACCAGAGCGACGGAGGAGCGATCGATGCCGACGATGGTTCGCCACGCCTCAGCGACTTCGTTTGCGTCGGCCGGACGGATGTCGATCAGGTTGGGCATCGCCCGGAGAGATGCGAGCTGCTCGACCGGCTGGTGGGTCGGACCGTCCTCGCCCATCCCGATCGAGTCGTGAGTCAGGATGTGCACGACGGGGAGTTCCATCAATGCGCCCAGTCGGATCGGTCCGCGCTGGAAGTCGGAGAATACGAGGAAGCCGGCCTGGAAGGGTCGCAGCCCGCTCAGGGCCAGACCGTTCGCAATCGCTGCCGCCGCTGACTCGCGGACACCGAAATGGAGGTTGCGGCCTCCGCGCTCGCTCGCGCTGAAATGGCCGGCGTAGCCGGTCAGAAGGGTCTTCGTGGAAGGCGCGAGGTCCGACGCCCCGCCGATCAGCCAGGGGACGGCACGGGCAACGGCATTGAGGACCTCGGCGTTCGCCGCCCGTGCAGCCAGAGGGCCGTCTTCTGCCTCCCACGACGGAAGGTCCCGGTCCCAATCGGCCGGCAGCGCCTTGTCCTGGAAGCGAATGAATTCCTCTGCGAGCGCCGGATACTCCTCGCGATACCGCGTGAACAGTTCCGCCCAGCTTCGGTGCGCGCGACGACCGCGGTGAGCGATCCCCTTGTCGAAGGCCTCGTACGCTTCCGGCGGTACGAGGAAGTCCCCGTCCTCGGGCCATCCGTAATGGCGCTTCGCAGCACGCGCCTCGTCCTCGCCGAGCGGTTCGCTATGCGCCGCGGCGGTGCCCTGCTTCGTCGGCGCCCCGTATCCGATGACGCTGTGCACGACGATCAGGGTGGGACGGGAGTTCTCCCGGAAGCGATCGAGCGCGCGGGCGAGGGACTCACGGTCGTTCGCATCCGCGACGAACTCGACGATCCAGCCGTAGGCGCGGAACCGTGCGGCCACGTCTTCGGTGAACGCCAGCTCGGTGTCCCCCTCGATGGTGACCTGGTTGCTGTCGTAGATCCAGCACAGGTTGTCCAGCCGGAGATGCCCGGCAAGGGCTGCCGCCTCCTGGCCGATTCCCTCCATCAGATCGCCGTCGCCGGCGATGGAGTACACGTTGTAGTCGAACAGGGTGTAGCCCGGCCGGTTGAAGCGGTCTGCCTGCCACTTGCCGGCGATCGCCATGCCGACGCTCGTCGCGATTCCCGTGCCCAGCGGCCCGGTCGTGACCTCGATGGCGCTGTCCAGCTCGTGTTCAGGGTGGCCGGCACACCGGCTGCCGAGCTGGCGGAAGTTCTTGATGTCGTCGAGTTCGACAGCCAACCGGTGGCCGTCCGCGTCCTTCACTCGGGCGAGATGCAGGAGAGAATACAGCAGCATCGAAGCGTGACCGGCGGAGAGGACGAATCTGTCGCGGTTGACCCAGGTGGGCGCCTCGACGTCGTAGTTCATCGCCTTGTTCCAGAGGGTGAAGCCCACGGGCGCCAGAGCCATCGCCGCACCAGGGTGACCGGAGCGAGCGCGGGCGATCGCGTCGATCGTCAGCGTTCTGATCGCGTTGACGGCCATCTCCTCCGGATCCGACGCACGAACCCCTCGGCTGTCTGTTCCGTTGTTGTCATTTCGGCTCCGTCCTTTCAGACGCGGTAGGTGTGGGGCGAGTCATCGGCCCGGTGTGCAGATTCATCGGTTGTGAGGTCGTCAGACCGGGCAGGTAGTCGCGCGCAATATCCCCGCCGATGCGTTCGAGCAGGGCAGGCGCGTCGCGCATCGAAATGATCGGGTTGGGCTCGCGGTCGGCGAGCGCGTAGATGGCGCTGAACCCGGCGGCACTGCCCGCGCGTCCGTCGAGCTCCGAGTAGCCGGTCGCGATCACAACCGGCACCCCGTGCCGAGCCGCCGTCGAGGCGACGCCCGCAGGAGCCTTGCCCGAGAGGGTCTGGATGTCGAGCTTCCCCTCCCCGGTGACAACGAGTCTCGCCTGAGGGAGGAGCTCCGGTAGTCCCACGAATTCGCTGACCAGCTGGAACCCGGAGCGCCGCTCGGCGCCGAGCAATGCGAGCGCCGCGAATCCCACCCCGCCGGCCGCGCCAGCACCTGGCGCTGTCGCGTAGGGGCCGCCGACGGCGGCGGCCCACGCGCGGAGACCCGACTCCAGGAGCGCGACGGTCTCCGGATCGGCGCCTTTCTGCGGCGCGAACACCGCGGCGGCGCCGTCGGACCCGAGCAGAGGGTTGCTGACGTCTGCGGCGAGAAGCACGTAGGCCTCGTGGATCCGGCTGTCCACTTCGGAGACGTCGATAGATCGAGCGTCTCTCAGGTACTCGGTGCCCTCGGGTACGGGCTGGCGGTCTTGGTCGAGAATCCGCAGTCCCAGAGCGCGCATCATGCCTGCGCCGCCGTCTGTGCTCGCGCTTCCGCCGACGGCCAGGACGATATGGCGGAACCCGAGATCGAGCACTTCACGAATGGCCTCGCCGACTGGTCGCGAGGTGGCACGCAGCGCGTCTCGCTCGTCGTCGGGTGTCAGCTCCAGGCCGCATAGTTCGGCCAGTTCGATGACAGCGACCCGGCCACGCACGGCAACCGAGGGCCTACGACCGTCCCTCCGGGAACCCACCGTATCGGTGAGCTCCACTCGCGCGAACCCGGCTGCGCAGAGGGCGTCCACGGTGCCCTCGCCCCCGTCGGCGATCGGGCGCTCCACGACCATCGCGAACGGTGCTGTGCGACGGATTCCGCGACCGAGCGAGGCCGCAGCCTCTCGCGCGGACACGCTCCCGCGGAACTTGTCGGGCGCGACGAGGACCAGATCACCGATCGGCACGGCCCGACATCCTCTCGACGAGGCGGAAGAGCGCGGAGTGGTCCAGACCGCCATCGCCTTCCGCGTGCGCCGCAGCCATGAGCTGTCCCATGACCGCACCGAGCGGCGACGCCGTGCGAGCGGCACGGGCAGCGGCCAGGTAGATCCCGAGATCTTTGTCGTGCAACGCGATTCTGAAACCCGGCGCGAAGCGACGCTCGATCATCGATGCGCCCTTGCGTGCCAGGACCGTGCTTCCGGCCAGGCCGCCGCCGAGGACGGCGAGCGCCGCAGTCGTGTCGACGTCCTGTGCCTCCAGGAAGACCAGCGCCTCCGCGACGAGTTCGATGTTCCCCGCGACGATCAACTGGTTGGCGGCCTTCACGGTCTGCCCCGAGCCCGATGGGCCGACGTGGACGATCGTCTTTCCCACCGCCTCGAAGATCGGAGCGACGCGCGCGATGGAGTCCTCATCGCCCCCGATCATGATCGAGAGGGTGGCATCGATCGCGCCCTGCTCACCGCCGCTGACCGGGGCGTCGAGGGCGACGCAGCTGTGCGAGGCGGCACGCGCCGCAATCTGCCGTGACACCGCCGGCTCGATGGTGCTCATGTCGACGATGACCGTTCCGGGGTCCACGAGATCCAGCACGCCGCCGTCGTCGAGGAGCACGTCCCTCACGTCTGGCGAATCCGGAAGCATCGTGATCACGACGTCCGCACCGTCGACCGCGTCAGCAACGGTGGAGGCTCGATAGCCTCCGAGTTCGACCAGCTCATCCGCCCGGGAGGCTGTGCGGTTGAAGCCGCGAACCTGATATCCGGACTTCTGCAGGTTGGAAGCCATGGGACGCCCCATGACCCCGAGACCGATGAAGGCGACCGTGGTGCTGTCCGGAACGAATGGTGTTGTACGGTCGCTCATCGATTGTCCTTTGCCGTTTCACGGGAGGGGAGGGCCAGGATTTCGGCCAGCTCCACGTTGTCCGCCAGGTACGCGAGGCCCTCCGAGGTGGACCCGGCGGGCAGGTACTCGAGCCCGACGCTGCCCTCGTAGCCCAAGGAGACGAGAAGGTGGAGGAGGTCCACGATCCGAATGGACCCGGTCCCGGGTTCGTGGCGACCCGGCGCGTCGGCGATCTGGACGTGACCGATCACGCCGATGTTGTTGCGGATCGCGGTGGGCACATCCTCCCCGTTGACGAACAGGTGGTACAGATCGGCCAGCATCTGGACATTGGGAAGCCCGATGTCGTCGATCACGGCCCGAGCCTGCGCGGCTGTCTTCAGCGGGTAGGACGCGACACCGCTGACCGGCTCCACCAGGACCGCTGCGTTGATTGCGGCAGTCGCATCAGCGGCCCGGCGGAGGGCGGCCAATCCCGCCACATACTGTTCGGATGCGGCGAGAGAGTCCTGTCGATTGCCGTACAGAGCATTGAACTTCTGGACGCCGAGACGTCGACCGATTTCAACGGCTACCTCGACGCCGTCGGTGAATTCATCCAATCGCGAAGGTATGGACAGGATTCCCCGCTCGCCCGCCTTCATGTCCCCGGCGAAGAAGTTCAGGGCGCGAAGCGAGACACCCGCTTCCTCGACACTGTCGACGAACGCCTCAACTTCGGCGTCGGCCGGGACGGCCTGGTCGAACGGCCACCAGCTCTCGATGACCCGGAAGCCGTCCCTGGCAGCGGCGCTCGCGCGCTCGAGGAGAGGCAGCTCCTGGTAGAGGATCGAGATGTTTGCTTGCGCGGTGAGCCGGGAGACTATCTCCATGAGCCACTCCGATCGTTGAAGGCCGTTCGTCCTGGTAGGGGATCATCCCGGGACGGTACGGCCAAAGGTAGGAGCACGTCGGGCGCGAGACAATAACGGATCACCCGAGCTACTATTCGCAATACGCGAATTGTCGACGAAGGGGTCCTCACGATGCCGCAGACGAACATCACACTCAGGCAAGTGCAGACGTTCTTGACGGTCGCCGAGCTCCGAAGCTTTTCCGGCGCAGCGGAACGGCTTCGCGTGTCGAACCCGTGGGTGAGTGAAACGATCAGGGAACTGGAGACCCAGCTCGGCGCGAAGCTGCTGTCGCGAACGACTCGATCCGTGGACGTGACCGAGGCGGGCCGCCTCTTCGCCCAGCTGGCCGGCCAAGCCGTCGCCGACCTCGATGCTGCCGTCAAGGCCGTGCGCCGCGCCTCCGACCCGACCCGCGGAGCGCTGCAACTCGGGTACACGATCGGTGCCGGGCTCGAGGTCGTGCCATGGCTGCTCCGATCGTTCGCACAACGTCACCCGCATCGCCATCTGACGACCCTCGAGTTCGACTTCACTGATCCCTCGGCCGGCCTCCGCGACTCGAAAGTGCATGCCGCGATCGTCCGACCTCCGATCGGACTGACGGGGCTCACCACCCTGGACCTGTGGACCGAGCAGCGGATCGCATGCCTCCCCGAGGGTCACCCGTTGGCCGCGCGCACCGAACTTCAGGTGAGAGACCTCCTCGACGAGCCGATCATCTCCGCCCCAGAGGCACCCGGACCATGGCGCGACTACTGGCTGCTCTCCGAATACAGATCCAAGCCGGCGACAGTCGTCGGGGAGGCCAGCACGCGAGACGGCGAGTTGCATCTCGTCGGCCGCGGCGTCGGTATCAGCGTGTCTTCGGAGAGCACGGCACGCTGGTACTCGCGCCCGGGCGTCGTGTTCCGCCCCATCGTGGACATCTCGCCCTGCCGGGTCGTTCTCGCCTGGTGGCCGGAGCACACCGCGCTCGTCGCCGACCTCGTCGATGTCGCGAACGACTTCACGGCGAACGCAGAGAGCGAATCGGCCCCGACGCCCGGCTTGCTGATCGGAGGCGAGTAGCTTTATTCGCCCGGGCCGAATAGTCGCGCGTGTTCTTCGTCATTGTCTCTCGCGCGAAACCTCCATAAATTCGTGCCCAACCCGAGGCGGTGTTGCCTCCCACAAGCAGGAGAAGGGCATGACAATGACCACGCACGCAAACAAGCCCCCGCCAGTACCGGCTCGAAGCCGGTACTGCGCAGAAGCCTGAAGACCTGGGCGGCAGTCTCATTGTCGATCGCCGCCATGGGAGCCAGCCTCGCAATCAACCTCAACCCGCAAGGAGCCGGCGCGACCGTCGGCCGAGCGGTTCCGCTGACATTCATCCTCGCGACCGTCGGCGTTCTGCTGGTGGCCTACGGTTTCGCCCGCGTCTGCAGCCGACTCAGCCACGCCGGCTCGGTCTTCGGGCTGACCGGCGCGACGATCGGCCCGCGCGCGGGAGTCGTCGCCGGCTGGACCCTGCTCGGCGCCTACCTTTCCTTCATCGTCACCACGTCGATGACCGCGGGAATCTTCGGCGCCGACCTCTTGCGCGTGCTGGGTGTATACAACCAGACGCCCGACATCGTTCCATGGCTGCTCGCTATCGTGACAGTGGTCATCTCCCTGGTCCTCGGCCTGTCCCCCATCAAGCAGTCGGCCAAGGTGCTCCTCTGGATCGAGATCGTCACACTGGCGCTCATCGTCATCATCATGGCGGTCGTGGTCATCCGTGTCTCGACCGTGGGCGGTCCGACCGGGCAGTCGTTCACTTTGAACATGTTCACAGTCCCGAAGGGCGTCGCCCCATCGGACCTCTTCCTCGGAGTCGTCTTCGGGTTCCTGTCCTTCGCCGGCTTCGAAGCTTCGGCCGCGCTCGGCGAGGAGGCAGAGAACCCAAAGAAGGCCATCCCCCGCGCCGTCTTCGCCGTCCCGCTGTTCGGAGGGCTCTTCTACATCATCGGCACCGCCGTCCAGATGCTGGGGTTCGGTACCGACAAGGCCGGAGTGACCGCGTTCGCCGGGTCGGCTTCCTCTTCGGCGACCTCGGCCAGCAGTACATCGGCCCGTGGGTCGGCGGGGTCGTCACGCTGGGCACCGCCGTATCGGCGGTGGGCTGCTGCCTCGCCACAGCGGTGGCCGCAGCACGACTGCTGTTCGCGATGAACCGTGGGCTGGTGGGCGACCGCGGCCTCAGCCACCTCTCCAAGCGGTCCGGCGCCCCGACCTCCGCCACGTACGTGGTCTGCGCCATCGCCGTGGTCGTCATCCTCGGCACCCGCGTCTTCTTCACCACGAAGGCGTTCGATCTCTTCGCAGCCTCGGGGACCATCGGCACCCTTGTGCTGCTCGTGGCATATGCACTCTTCTCGGTGGGAGCCTGGTACTTCCTCGTCATCCGCAGCCCGAAGCAGCACGGGCTGAAGGCGGCTCCGCTGGACTACGTGCTGCCCATCCTCGGTGTCGCCCTCATCGCGTACACGATGTACCGGAACCTCGTGCCCTGGCCCACCACAGGCGCAGGCCAGGCCAACATCTACATCGCCGGCATCTGGACACTCATCGTGCTCGCCGTCATCGTCATCCGGCCTGCCGTCGCCCGACGCGTGGCCGCCTCGCTTCGCGCCGACGATGGGCTGATCATCGAACGGGTAGCCGAAGCTGTCGAGACCGGCAGCGAAGCTCCGGCCGGCGCCGAGAAGCCGTCCGCCCAGACACTCTGAACCGAGAGGAATCGCCACGATGACCAAGGCAGCCAGCGTCGATGACCGATGGACGTACAACGGCCTTCGCACTATTCGCTTGGAGAACCAGCACGTCTCACTGGACATCTTCCCCGAGCGCGGCGGCAACATCTATCGCGTCATCGACAAGGCACGCGATCTTGATCTGCTCTGGAAATCGGACCGTGTCCTGCCTCACGTCGCGGCGATCCACTCCGATTTCGACGACCACTGGGCGGGCGGATGGGACGACGCCTTCCCAGGCGGTCGCGCAGCCCCGAACCGGTACGGCGACCGCCTCCCGTACATGGGCGAGGTCTGGACTGCGAACGCCGGCTACAGCATCCACCGGGGCGACGGGTTCTGCTCGGTCACGACCGTGGTCCGGACTCCCGTCACGCCTGCGGAACTCATCCGGACGATCACACTGGCGGATGGCGCCAGGTCTTTCACGATCAGCTACCGGCTGCGCAACATCGGATTCCTGCCCTTCGACTACAACTGGGGGATCCATCCCAGCCTGTCGATCCGGCCCGGCATGCGTTTCGACATCCCGGCGACCCGCGGACTCGTTGACGAAAGCGACGACGGATTCCTCGGCAAGGCCGGTCAGGAATACGACTGGCCATTCGTCGACGGGTTCGACCTGCGGAATTCCGAACTCTCCGACCGGCACTCGTTCGCGTTGCACTACCTGACCGGCCTTAGGGACGGGTGGGTCGCCGCGACGGACGGACCGGACCGGCGGGGCTTCGGCCTCCGGTTCGACCACGAATTGTTTCCCGTCGTGTGGTTCTGCCTCGTGTACGGCGGCTGGCGCGGCTACTACCAGGCGCTCATCGAACCCTGGACCGGCTACCCGAGCCCGCTCGACGAAGCCGTTGCGGCAGGCCGTGCGCGGGTGCTGCTTCCGGGCGAGGAGCAGACCACGGAGGTGGCGGCCCACCTGTACGACGGCGTCTCGTCCGTGAGCGCGCTCCTGCCCGACGGCACCGTACGACCCTGAGCCGACGGACCACCACTGACAGCGATGATCCACCATTTCGAGGACGAAACGAATGAAACACGACCATATCCGCAAACTCGGCCGCACCGATGTGGAGGTGACCGCGCTCGGCTTCGGCGCCACCGCGATCGCCGGCATGTACACCGAGGTGAGCGACGAGCAGGCCGCCGGCGCAGTGGCCGCAGCCTGGGACGCCGGCATCCGGTTCTATGACACTGCGCCGCAGTACGGAAGGGGCAACGGTGAGGTGCGTCTCGGCCGCGCACTGGCGGAACACCCCAGGGACTCATTCACTCTCTCGAGCAAAGTAGGGCGCCTGCTGCGAGCAGATGCTCCGCCGAACCCGGACGATTTCGACCCGGACGGCAAGCCGTACGACGCTGGTGCGCCGGATGTCGCAACCGTCTACGACTACAGCCGCGACGGCATTCTCCGGGCGTTCGACGAGACCATGCAACGGCTGGGTGTGGACCGGCTGGACGTCGTCCACGTTCACGACCCGGACGACTACCTCGACGAAGCGCTGGCGACTGCGTTCCCGACGCTCATCGAGCTCCGGGATCAGGGTGTGGTGCGCGCGATCGGCGCCGGAATGAACCAGACGGAGGCGTTGGAACGGATCGCGCGCGAATCCGACCCGGACGCTCTGCTGCTGGCCGGTCGATACACGCTCCTCGAGCAGACGGCACTCGAGACGTTTTTCCCGCTGTGCGCGGAGCGCGGAATCGCCGTCATCGCCGGCGGAGTATTCAACAGCGGCCTTCTCGCCGACCCCAACCCTGATGCCCGGTACAACTACGACCGCGCACCGGAAGCCCTAATCCGCCGAGCGCTCGACCTCGCCGCGGTGTGCGCTGCCCATGATGTGCCGCTCAAAGCTGCAGCATTGCAGTTGCCGGCGGCCCACCCTGTCGTCGCGGCGGTGCTGACAGGGGCCCGATCAGCCGCGGAAGTCCAGGAGAACGTGGAACTCTTCGACCTCGAGCTCCCCGATGCACTCTGGACAGACCTGAAGAGTCGCGGGCTCCTCGCCGAAGACGCCCCGGAACCGGCTTCGAGATGACCCGCCTGCCTGTGGTCGATGCCCACCATCATCTGTGGAATACAGATGAGGGCGACTACCCGTGGATGGTGGGACCTTTCGCCGCCCTGCGAGGCGTTCACGACATGACCGAGTTGGCGCCGCTGCTCCACAGCAGCAACGTCCGATCGACCGTCGTCGTGCAAGCGCGCGCCGATATCCAAGAGTCCATAATGCTTCTCCAGGCGGCCGCGACATATCAGCAGATCGCGGGTGTGGTCGGTTGGGTGGACCTCACCTCCTCGCACGTCGACGAACAGCTCGAGACCCTTCGATCAGGCTTCGGAGGCGAACATCTGGTCGGGATCCGGCACGGCGTCGCCGACGAAGCAGATCCCGGATGGCTCGAGCGTGACGACGTCGTGCGCGGGCTCCATGCGGTCAGCGAAGCGGGGCTGGCGTTCGATCTCGAGATCACCGAGCGCGAACTGGCTTCAGCCGTAGCACTGGCCGACCGGCTTCCGGAGCTGCGCCTGGTCGTCGACCATCTCGCGAAGCCGACCCTGCGGGACGGAATCCACCACGAATGGCTCGACGGACTATCGGCGATCGCAGCGCGGCCGAACGTGTCGGCCAAGATCTCAGGCCTGATCACCGAGGCGGCGTGGGATCGCTGGACGGTCGACGACCTTCAGCTCGCCGTCGACTTGGCCCTAGAGGTGTTCGGGCCGCCGCGCTTGATGTTCGGCTCAGACTGGCCCGTCTGCGAACTAGCGGGCACCTACGACACGGTCCTGGCCGCAGCGGAAGACACCCTCGCCGCTTTGTCCATTGCCGAGCAGGCGCACATCTTCCACGAGAACGCTCAAGCGCTCTATCAACTCTCAACACACGTCCGAAGCAGATAAGAAAGGCAAATCCATGACAGAGACGATCACCATCCAGGAGGAGCTCCAGGCGCGCGCGTTGCGTTCGCTCGCGGGCGGCGTGTCCAGCAATACCCGCCTCCTCAACCCCCACCTCATCGTGGACCGGGCCCACGGCGCCCGCCTGTGGGACGTCGACGGCAAGGAGTACATCGATTACCTCCTCGGCCAGGGGCCCAACTTCCTGGGCTACGCACACCCGCGCGTGGTCGAGAAGATGGCTGCCGCCCAGAAGGATGGCGTCATCTACGCCGCCACGCACCGCCGCGAGATCGAGGCCGCCGAGCGGGTGCTCTCCATCCTCGACTGGGCTGAGACCATGCGCTTCGGCAGTTCCTCGAGCGAGATGGTCCAGGCGGCGATGCGCATCGCCCGGCAGGCGACCGGACGACGTTACATCGTCCGTTTTCACGGTCATTACCACGGATGGTTCGACAACATCCAGATCCAGTCGGTCGACGGCGTCGCGGGACCGGGCAGCCTCGGGCAGATGCCCGACGCGCTCGAGCCCACGATCACGATCGACTGGAACGACGTCGCAGCCTTCGAGCGGCTCGTCACGGAGCGAGGCGACGAGATCGCCGGCGTGATCATGGAACCGATGATGCTCAACGCCGGCGCGATCGAGCCGCAGCCGGGCTACCTGGAGAGCGTACGGCAACTGACCTCGAAGCACGGAATCGTTCTGATCTTCGACGAGACGATCTCCGGATTCCGCGTCGGCCTGGGCGGAGCTGCTGAGCGATTCGGAGTGTTTCCCGACCTTGCCGTCTACGGGAAGGCGATGGCGGCCGGATGGCCGTGCGCTGCCCTCGTCGGTAAGCGGGATCTCTTCACCGAGGTCGCAACAGGTCGCCTGACCCACGCTGGCACCTTCAACGGAAACGTCGTCGCTACAGCGGCCGTGCTCGCTTCACTCGACGAGCTCGAGGACCGGTCTGCCTATGCCCAGATCGAGCAGGTGGGTTCGGAGCTGATGCAGGGAATCAGGGACCTCGCCACCCAGCACGGTGTCCCCCTGAAGATGCAGGGCCCGCCCATGGCGCTCCACCTCCGCTTCGACGAAGACGACGACCCCATCACCGGCTACGACCAGATCCTCGCACTCGACGCCGCGCGGTACAGCGCGTTTGCGCGACGGCTGATCGAAAGCGGCGTCTGGGTCGCCTACCGCGGGATCTGGTACGTCTCGGCCGCCCACAAGTCGTTCGACGTCGACGAGACGCTGCAGCGGATCGAGCCGGTCCTGGCGGCAGCCACCGACCTCTGAAATCGAAGGACACCCTCATGACAGACACCAACACTTCGGACGCAGAAATGCTGACCATTCCCTGGACCCGAGCAAACTGGCGCAACGCGCCTGTCTCCGCAACGGAAACGGCCGCGGGAGGGCTCCGCGTCGAAGCGGTCCGAGGCAGCGACGCATGGCAGAAGACCTCGTACGGGTTCGAGAGGGACTCGGAGCACGGCTTGCTTCGGCCCTTCGAGATCGACACGGCGGTGGAAGTACAGTTCCTCGCAGACATGTCGGAGCAGTTCGACCAGGCAGGAGTGATCGTCCGAGTCGACGAGAACCACTGGGTCAAGGCCGGCACGGAATTCGCGGACGGCGTTCTTCGCGTCTCCGCTGTGGTTACCGACATCTACTCTGACTGGTCCACGGCGCCTGTGCCGGGTTGGCAGAATCGAAGAGTCACCATCCGGATGAGCTGGGCGACCGGGGCCCTTTCGATACGCGCGCGATGCGACGATGAGGATTTCGAGCTCATCAGACTTGCCCCGTGGAATCCGCACGAAAGAAGCGTCGTTCAGGCCGGTCCGTACCTGTGCGCACCCGAACGCTCCGGATTTAGGGCGGAGTTCATCAGCTGGCGCGTCGGTCCGCGTGATGCCGCGCTCCACTGACCGCGTGCGCCGTCCGGCGACCATGCCTACATCATGAAATGACCGAAAGTTGTTCGTCACGGGAGGGAACCTCGTGGATCTCAGCAGACGCTCCGGCGTCATCACCGGAGCCGGGAGCGGCATCGGTAGACAGCTTGCCTTCGCGCTCGCAGAAAGAGGTGCGTCGCTCTTTCTCGTCGGACGCAGGCAGGGAGCCCTCGACGCGACCGCAGAGCGCGTTGCGGAGCTCGGTGGAACAGCACATGCCTTTACCGCAGATCTAACTGTCGGATCGGCCATTACCGAGGTTGCCGATGCCGCCCGGGAACGTCTCGGAGCGATCGATCTGCTCATCAACAATGCTGGGAACGTTCGCGCTGGACGCCTAGAGGACACGGATGAACACGACATCCATGCGATGTTCAACCTTAACCTCGTTGCCCCCATCTTGTTGACTCGATCCCTGCTCCCGGATCTGCGGAAAGCCGCATCCGAACGCCATTCGCTTCTCTTGGGGGTATCCAGCGGCATTGCCCTCGTGGCACTCCCCTTCTACACGACCTACGCCGCGACGAAGTCGGGCCTCGCAGCCTTTGACCACGCGTTACGCCGAGAACTGTTCGGCTCCGGCGTGCATGTCGCCACGGTCTATCCCGGCGCGACCGAAACGGACATGATGCGTAGTTCCGATGCCGGAGACTCGTTCGGCTTCGGCCGTCGTCCGGTTGCGGACGTGGTCGAGGAGATACTCGCAGCAATCGAGCGCGACGAACACGAGATCAACACAGCGCTCCCGAACCGTCGGCTGCTTCAGGAACTGCATAAGACCGCACCCCTCGACGTCGATGCCGCTCTCGCGCCACGACTGAACGAGCTGGAGGCGGCCGTACGGAACCATCGAAGTATCTGACCAGTTGAGCCCCTTCAGGTGGGTGTGGTTCGATAAAGCGTTGGTGGCGGCGGAGTTGTCTCCGATGACCATTCGGGAACTGCGGCACACGACGGCAAGCCTCGCTGTCTCCGCGGGCGCCAACGTCAAGGCGGTCCAACGCATGCTGGGGCACGCGTCGCCGGCGATGACACTCGACGTTTATACATATCTTCTCAACGATGACCTGGACCACGTCGCACACCGGCTCGATGAGGCAGTATCTCTGGCGCTCGACGACGTCGCTGCGCCGCCACACCCAGAGGCCAATTCGGTGACGATGACCGACCGAAGCGATGCTCGATGATTTGGAGTGTGTCCAAATTGTGTCCGAACCGCTCCAGAACCAAAGAACGGCGGCTGTTCAACAGCCGCCGTTCCCAGTGTTTTCAACCTATGTAGCGAGGGCGGGACTCGAACCCGCGACACCACGATTATGAGCCGTGTGCTCTAGTTGGCCCGCGAGGAGAACTGAATTGCCAACGTCCTTCCGCTGATATTCGCGGAAGTACGCGCACTCGACATCACGGTGATCTCGAGGTCTCCCATCCAATTGTGGGCAGAATGTGGGCAGACAGGCGCGTCCACGACGCGCCGGACTGCGGTGCCTCTAACCGAACCGGAGGGGAGAGTCTCCGACCAATTTCGCCGGAAACGCAATGCCCGGCAACTCAGCGCCGGCGTCTATCGTCTGGGCTAAGAACGCTCCCACCAGCACCCCAGATGCTTTCGAGTGCGGTGGTCGCGAAAGACTGTTCGATTGAACAGAGGAGTCCGAGAGCGCCCAGTAACTAACGTTCTCGTTGACTAACTGCCGTTGGCGGCCCAATATACGCGCCGATGCCGTAGGGACAGCAGGACACACGATCGCATGACGCCATACGAGTCCGACGTTACGGTTGCGTCATGACAACAGTCGACGCTCTGCACAATGAGGACCTGTATTTTGCGGCTCGCGCAAATTTGCCAGATGCTGTTGAGCTTGAAACCTACACGCGCGCCGTCCGTGAAATCGACATAACCATGTCGTACTTGGTTCAGTTGGAATACCACGAGAGGGATCGCACTGTTGAGATACCCGTCAGGGTCATTCAATCCCATTATGGCAGCGAGTTCGTTGTCTGGCTTGCCTGGACGATAGCCGGAACCGGGCTCGTAACGGCAGTCGGTCACGCGATCGAATCCTTCACCGGATCCTACGAGAAGTTCGAATCGGCTCGGCTGGCTCGCGCCAAGCGGATGGGCATCGAAGCAGAAATCAGACAAGGAATCGAGGACGAGGCCACTAAGGGCCCTTATGTCGACCCAGCTACGCTTAACTTCAAGATGGAGGTGGCCAAAGAGCTGTTCCAGGAAGGCCTCGACCCGGATTACGAGGCGCAGCTGCCCCCCGAGAGATACTACGTAGGCAAGCCAACGGAGTTCGTTGATTTCGATGACTTCGGGGATGAAGCCCCGGAGTATCCCAACGAAGACGAGGTTGACTCGACTGGACCGCGCGTGCTCGACTATGACGAATACCGCCGGAACACCTCCCGCGAACCGGCCGAGTGGTCCACCCAAGCCTTTCAGGCGATATTCGAGTTGGCCGAAATGGGATTTCGGATAACCATCGAAAAGCCCCCGCGCTCGACTGGCTACGAAAATAAGAGCTGACTGGCAAGGAACAGGACCCGCCGATCTGCCGGGGCGCGGAACCAGTGGCGTATATATCCGCCTGATCCAGTCCTCGGAAGCCGCGGTCAACTAAGAGGGCGCTGTGCATTTCACGGAGACGCAACATGGAAGCCGCATTCAGCAGCCGAGACGCAGGGATTTGAACCCTGACGACGCTCCTGAAGTGGCCTCCGGATGCCCGGAAAAGCGCGGAATTCTGCGGCGCCCCGATGACATGGCACCGTTCTCGGTTACGGGAGTTGTGGGGTTTTCGTGGGGCTATGGACTTCGCGGGGCTGCACGGCCACTACATGCGCGCCCCCATAGCGGACATCCATCACTTTGCCGATATTCAAGTTACAGATCGAACGAATACACCGGCGAGAGCCCGTATGTCGCGATCGCGTCCTTGATGAGGACCATCGCCCACAGCCCTTCCGCGGTCGATTCCCCTCCCGCGTCCGCCTTGCGTGCGGGAGTCGACGTGGTGCAGGTGCCGCCGGAGAGGACGGGGTTCACCGCGATTTGGTCCAGAAACGCTCCGGAGCCGCCGGGCGTGGATGACGAATCGGCGACCTTCGACGCCCACATCGGCCACGTGACGTTCGGATTGTTGTCGATCAGCGAGTTGTTCCCGATGAACCACGAGGCGACCGCACGTGCCTGCTCTAGGTAGCCGTCTCGTCGTGCAATGGCCGTCGTCCGGCCGGACTGCTCCCACGCCTTGGCCAGTTCGATGAGCCCAGCGACGATCGAGGAATTGTGGTAGATGATCTGCGTGTCGTTCGTCTGGAACGTCGCCGCCCAGCCGGTGATGCTCGGGATCCGTTCGCGCGTGCGCCGGTTGTTCCCGGTGGTGTCGGCGTAGTGGTAGGCCTGCATGCCGTAGAAGTTGTCGGCGGAATAGCTGATGATGTCGAGGAAGCTTCCCAGGGCCGCGTCGGTTTGTCCGAGGTCGCGCTTGAGCCGGTAGGCGCGCGCCAGCGCGTAGATCTGAACTTGGCCCCACGCCTGCCAGTCACCGCTGGTCGCATCGTCGATGAAGATGCCGTTCCGCCAGTCACCGGAGGAGCCGACGAACTGGGTCGCGATCACGCGGTTGATGGCCTGATCCATCTTCGCGTACACGGCAGACTGGGCGGGCGGACCGTCGTAGCCGGTGGTCGTCGTGGCGAGCGCCGAGTAAGTTCCGTAGCCCGCTCCCACCCATCGGATGCGGAAATACTCGCTGAGTCCGGCGAGGAAGAAGCTGGCGAGCCGGGTGTCGAGCGTGCCCATGTCGTATTGCAGACAGTTCGTCAGCACGCGGTTCACGTGATTCTCCAGGAACGCGGCGAAGTAGGCGTCGTCAGTGCTGAACACCCCGCCCGGGCTGGTCGCCTTGACCTTCTGCATCATCTGCAGGCCCATTGCGAGCGCCCAGAGCTGTCGGGCGTCCTTGGCGCCCAGATTGTGGGTGCTGGTGGTCCAGTCCTTCTTGATGTTCGACAGATACGAGCTCGGTCCGCTCGTCGCGTCGGAATAGAGCGGACCGTTGTAGACCGCCGCCACGTCACTGCCGTTGGTCGCGACGAGGTCGTCCATGTAGACCGAGTAGGCCGGGTGGGAGACGAAGGGAGGAGCAGGGACGGGGGCTCCGCCGCTGGTGATGATCGCGGGGTCGGCGGAGTCGCACGGGCCGGGCGCCGAACGCATCCACAGACTGCGATCACCTCCCGGCGCAGCCGGGTACGCCGTCCGACGATTGAATTCCGTGCGGTACATGTAGTGGGCGTTCTGGCCTTGCACGGCAGGATCCCAGGTGTATATCGAGGGCGCGTCGAGCCAAGCGAAGTTGTACACCTTCCCCTCCATCGTGGTGAGGTGGCACGTGAAGGTCAGCAGCGCTTTGGCTGCGGTGAGCGACGCGAGTGTGCCGTTGCGGAGGTAATCGGTGGCGAGCGCGATCGCCGCACGCGCCGCGTCGTCGACGCAGGCCGCCCCTTCGGCCATGTCTTGGTAGACATTCCAGCCGGCGGTCTCCCACCCCGAGTTCGCGACCGCGTAGAGCGCCAACGCCTGCATCGGCCATGCCGACACCGCCGCATAGCCCCCGCTGCCGAGCGTCGCGTCGTAGTACGACGGTGTCGGCCAGGTCACCCCGTGCTGGTCCGGGCGCTGACCCGGGCCCGTGCCGGAGCCGTACGTGAAACCGGTCACATGCCCCGACGCGTCGACCGAGCGCGCGGTCAGGAGCTGCCAATTCAGATGGCCGTAGCGGTGAAGGTCGTAGTCGTCGAAACTGACCGATGTCGTCGTCGCGTACGCGGGAAGCGGCCGCTGTGACGCGGCGGCCCCGAGCGCCGCGACGGCGGCCGCTCCCACGATGAATGTCCGTCGGGTGAATGCATCGCCCACGTGCGTTCCTCCTCATTGAGATAACGTTGTTTCATCACTAGCATGAGCGATGCGCGCGCTGAGATCAAGAGGGCGTCCGTCGCAATCCCTCCACTCGCGAGCAATTCGCCGACCACACATGACAACGTTGTTCCAGGAGTCAATCGTGCACATTACCTCACCGACCGGCGACTTCCGGGTCGCCCTGTCCGCCGATGCAGGCGACACGACGATCTCGGTCGACGTCAGCGCGGGCGCCCGCGAATGGTCGCAGGTCACCGTTCCGGCCCCCTCCTCTCCGGAGAGGCCTTCGCGCTGACCACGCATTCGCGCACGATCGACGGTCGTACCGCGACTCTGAGCGGGGTCGGCACGAACCGCCCCTTCGCCTGGCACCTGGCCGTGGAACCCGTCGCCGGGTGGTTGGCGTTCGAGCTCGCCATCGACTCCGGCGGCTTCGAAATCGGCCACAGCGCGCCGCAGCCGGGAATCCACCTCGATCTCGGCCCCCTGCCGCCGTACGAGCGGGGCAACCATTTCTGGTTCACCACGAACGTCTCGGGCCCGTCGGTCTGGAACCGGAGCGCGGCAGGCAACGACTTCCCCGCCGCGTACCACTTCGACCCGTACAACCGTAGCGAGGTCGAGATGTTCGTCGATCTCGGCGCGTCCACCTGGTTCGGGGAAGACTCCGCGCTGCGCCTCTACGAGTACACCTGCGGCGTCGTCCGGTCGTTCCGCCCGGAGCCGTCTGCGGAGTTCGGCTTCATCGGCACTGCACCGGCACGGACGCGCAGCTTCCCGTCCGGGCGCCACATGCTGCGCTGGTACGTCGCCGCCCGTCGGCGCGACGACCTCAACGGAGTGTCCCCCACCGAGCAGGACGCGCTCCGACAGCTCGTCGCGGATTGCCTCTACCTGGTGGACACCCCGACCGACGAGTGGCATGGTTCACCGCGAGCCTGGGCGGATGCCGCAGCAAGCGCGGCGGCAGAGCTCATGACGGACGGCCTCGTGTGGCGCAGCGACGACCTCGGCGAGTACGTGCTCGCCTACGTCGACGCGCGCTCCGATGCCTGGGCCTCTGCCTTCGCCGCCAAGGACGAGACGTGGAACGGCGACGGGCCGTGTCTCGACGCAGCACTATGGCTGCTCCGTCCGTTGCGGGGCCTCCGCGCCACGACCGGCCGCCCCGAGTTCGCCGCGCTCACCGACAGGATCGACGGGTTCGCCACCCGGGAGGTCGCCCATCCGAGGTCCCGCATCCTCTCCGGCCGCCACGCCGCGCAGACCGAGATGGGCACGTGGCAGTACGTGTACCTGCTCGCCGACACCTGGTACCTCTACGGGGAGTCAGAACTCCGCGAGCAGATCCTCGCCGAGATCGAAACGGTGCTCATTCCTCTGGCGCACCGTGTCGGCTACAACTTCCCGCTCTCGTTCGACAAGAGCGCACTCGCCAAGCTCGGGCCGGGAGGCAATGCAGGATCGGCCGGGACCTACGCGATGCTCATGACGAGCCTCGCAACGTCGGAGCGCGAGCCCGCACGCTATTTCGAAGAGGCCAGGCGCGCCCTGCGCGCACTCGCCAACCTGCACATCGACGACGTGCCGCAGGAAGCTGTCCTCGCGCCGCACGCGATGGTCGCCGCAGACGAGCTCGCCCGGCTGGAGCCCGACGGGGAGTGGGCGGCGCTGCGCACGTACTTCCAGGCGCAAACCCTTCGCGCCATGTACTGGTTCGACGACCCGCAGCCCGTCGACGCGGAGCGCGGCGCCCGTCTCGGCATGTTCCAGGCATGCACGGGCATCGTCTATCCCGCGTTCTTCGAGGACATCGAGGTGGCGGTGCGCCTGGCGAGCGTCGTGGACCGCGAGCGCGACCCGCGAGGCCTCCTGCGCGTGCTCGACCGCGCGCGTCGCGTCAACGTCGGATTCCTCCCCGCGTTCGGGCCGGAACCGGACGCATTCGCACTGCCTCACATCCCGTTTGAGGAGCTCCCGATGCTGGACGGGACGCGTTCGGGCGGGTCCATCGGGCAGGAGATCTACGGCGCGGGCTGGCTGTACTGGGCCCATCTGCTGTGGGACGCACTGGCCGCCTCCGACAATCCGCAGGTCATGATTCTGAACGCGGATCCCGACCCCGGTCGGGCGGGAACCCCCGGCCGGTTGGTCGCCTACAACGGCACGGACTCAAGACAGGAGGCGACGGTCCGGTTCACTGGTTCAGGCACGACCGTCGGCGTCCGGCTCGAGCCGGGCGCCTGGGAATGGGTGTCCACTCCTGCCTGAGTTCAGTCAGACTCGCGCACGGCGACGACCAGCTCGAACGTCCGGTCGTCGCCGGGCGCGAGATCATCGTCGCCCGCCCGCGCGACCGCCGCGCCAAACATCGGATGCGACGACGGCTCGATCCCCAGAGCCCACCTCCCACGCGTGGGGAGGATCCACTGGTGGAGGTACGGAAGCGTGTCCGCGCGCCACCCCACCTCGACGTCGAACCGCGCGCTGCCGACCGTGCAGAAGGACCAGCCGTCAGGCGACCGGGTCGGCTCGTCGTGCAACACGACCGCCTCCGTGATGACGGGGGTCGGATCGGGCATCCGGTCCCAGTCGGGCACCTCGGCGACCAGCCGGCGGAAGACGTGCCGCCGGGCCTCCACGGCCACGCGGGCCCCGGGGAGGATCGCCGGGGCACCGAGGTTCACGTGATACAGGATCCGGACGGGCACCGGCACGGCGCCCGTGTTGAACGCGCGATCAGCGATGCGCAGGAATGCCGCGCCGTCCTCGCGCAGGCCGCTCGTGATCGTCCGTTCCAGCCGCACGGACGGCCCGAACACCGACGCGGAGTCGACGTCCGCGCTCAGCCGGACGAGCGATCGGCCGCGCGCCGGCTCGACCCGCACGTTAGACGCCGGCCTGTGACCGATATCGCCATGCATCGGGTGCCCGCCACGTCCGTCCTCCGCGCCTCCGATGTGGCGGAGTCCGCAGGTTGACACGAGACCCCCGACGAATCGATCGATCCACGCGTCTCCCACGGGCCGGTCGAGGGGCCTGGCGTCGGAGACCGGCGATACCCACCCGAGCGGGAGACCGGCGAACTCCGCCCGCCCGATGTCGAATCCGCGCGCGGGGAGCACATCGAAGCGGAGCCCTCCCGCCACGGCCGCATCGAGCACCCGCAGATGGTCGGCCGAGCCCGGCAGACCGAAGCGCTCGACGACGCACGCCACGGCGGAGTCGTGGGCGAGCAACCCCAGCCGCCGCAGCTCCGCCATCGACGGTCCTGCGCTCACCTCGGCGGCCTCGCCACGAGCACCTCGCCTGCGCCCAGAAGCGTCGGCCGGCGGACGCCCGCGGGGACCAGGACGGTATCGCCAGAGTGCAGCGTGAGGTCAGCATTCCCGAACGAGGCGAGCGTGACGGAGCCGGCCGTGACCACGAGAACGGCGAAGCCTTCGTCGAGCTCGACCTCGCCGTGCACCTTCGCCGACTCCAGCCGGAAGTACGCATCGGCGTCGCTCGGAAGCCCGGCTCCCGCCTCGCCCGCCCGCCGCACCAGGCGCTCCAGAGCAGGCGCGGCGAGAGCGCTCCGGTCGACGGCGTCCAGCGCCCGGTCGAAGCCGATGCCCAGGTGCCCTTCCTGCTCGCCATCGATGGCGAAGCCCCGCCATTCGAGGAGGATCGAGAGGTCCTCCGGCTCCTGCACCTCGACGAGGAGGATACCTTCCCCGATCGCGTGCACGAGCCGCGGCGGCACGAAGACACGGTCGCCTGCGGAGACGTCGACGGTGTGCATCATCCCGAGGAGCGTGCTGGTGTCCTGGGAGGCGACCAGCTGCTCCAGGCGCTCGCGCTTGACGTCCTCCGTGAAACCGAGATGGACGCTCCCGCCCGCGAGGATGTGCCACGCCTCCGCCTTGCCGTGGGCGGCGTCGACGGCGCGGTGCGCAAATTCGGCGTCGGGGTGAACATGCGCTGGGAGCCGCTGTCCGGCGTCGAGGAGCTTGACGAGGATCTTCGGGTCGGCGCCGAACTGCTCCACGTGAGCGTGGCCGAGCCACTCGCACGGGGCGGACCGCACGGCGTCGTCGACCAGCCGCCCGTTCGCGAGCACGGCACGGCCGTGCTCCTCCTGCCCGCGCACGCTCACCGTCGAGCCCACCCAATCCTCCGGTGTATACTCCGGTGCGTCGGAGAGGCCGCGGAAGGCGGCGATACGGGCTCCCCCGGTAGAAACGTGCCGGCGGCCGGTTGGTCTCGAGCAGCCACGGCCGGTGGGCGTCGGCGTCGAACGCTTGTTCCCCGGCGGGCATCGCGGAGATATGGGCGGCGGAGCTCGCGGCCGCCGCCTGCAGGGCGACGGCCGGCCCTGCGCCGTGGGAGACCGCATACAGGAGTCCGGCGGTGGAGGCGTCGCCGGCCCCGTTGGTCGTCCGGACCGACGCCAGAGGGGTGATGGGACCGCGGAGCGAGGCATCCGCCCACTCCTGAGCGAGCGGCGCCAGGGCACGCCCAGCGGTGCGGAGACGTTCCTCGCCGGACGCCCGGAGGGCGACCCCGAGCGGCCCGCACGAGATCGCGACGACGCCGACGCCCCAGGAGATGAGCTCGTCGGCGAGCCGGCCGGCGAGGTCGAGGTCGAGCGCGCGCGGAAGCCCGAACGCGGAGGTGAGGTCGTCGAGACTTGGCGTGAGGATGTCGATTCCGGGGGCGAGGGAGCGCAGCATCGTGCGCCAGTCCAGCGCGCCTGCTGCCGACGCGCGGTCGACTACGGCGAGGTCGATCGACGTCGTCACACCGGCCTCCTTCGCCGCGCCGAGGAGGCTCGAGAGCGCTGCTCCCCGCCCGCTGTCAGGCGCGGGAGCAGGGACGGATACCCGACGTGGAGGAGGTCCAGCTCGTCCAGGATAACGTCCGAGCCGTCCACGGCGGCATTGGCGCCGAGGTGGTGCCAGAACACGCGGTCGACGCCGGGCTGCTCGATGACGAGCGAGTACGAGGTGGCGGCCGGCACGACCCGCAGGTGGGTGTCGATGAGGTCGGAGGCGGCCAGCTCGCGGCGGACGACATCGCCGAGCTCGTCCTCGCCGACGGTCGCGTAGACCGTGACCGGGTGGCCGAGACGTGTCATCGCCCGCGCAGTGTTCGCCACGCAGCCGCCCACCCCGATGGTCAGCGGTCCGACGTCGACGAGACCTCCCGGCTCGACCACGGCGGGCGCGTGGAGACCAGGGCTCAGGTCCACACAGATATGTCCTGCGATCGCGACTCTGCGCACGCGGACTCCTTTCACGATGCGATAGACAACGTTGTTTCTGCGCACTACTCTGTCACATGTCGTGCTACCCGGGAAAGCCCCGGGAAGGTTTTGAAGGAGTTATCGCAGTGACGCCCTACCGTCTGAACCGGTTGTTCAATCCCCTCTCCGGGCGCGCGCTCGACGTCGCCGTCGATCATGGCTTCTTCGGGGAGGCGAGCTTCATCGGCGGCATCGAGAGCATGTCGCAGGTCATCGACGTCCTGGTCGGAGCCGCGCCCGACGCGATCCAGCTGACCCTCGGCCAGGCGCCCAAGCTGCAGGCCCGGCCCGGGAAGGAGAAGCCGTCGTTGGTGATGCGAACCGACGTCGCCAACGTGTACGGCAACCCCTTGGACTCGCATATCTTCAGCCACCACGTCCCGAACGCGATCGAGGAGGCCGTCCGGCTCGACGCGGTGGCCGTCTGCGCGAATCTCATGCAGCTGCCCGGCCGCCCGGAGATCCGTGAGGCGAACATCCGCTCGATCATGGCCCTCCGCGAGGAGGCGACCCGGTACGGGATGCCGTTGATGATCGAGCCCCTCGTCATGCAGGACAACTCCCGTGCCGGAGGCGGGTACATGGTGGACGGCGACATCGAGAAGATCGTCACGCTCGTCCGCCAGGCCGTCGAGCTCGGGGCCGACCTGATCAAGGCCGATCCGGCGGACGACCTCTCCGTATACTCCCGCGTGATCGAGGTCGCCGACGGCGTCCCCGTTCTGGTCCGCGGCGGCGGTCGCGTCGACGATCGGACCCTGCTCGAGCGAACCGCGCGCGTGCTCGACGCGGGCGCGTCGGGAATCGTGTACGGACGCAACATCGTCCAACACCCGAGCCCGGCCGGTGTCACCGCCGCGCTCATGCGGATCCTGCACGAGGGCGCCTCCGTCGATTCCGCCCTCGCAACCCTCGAGGAGGTCGCACGATGACCGCGCAGAACGTCGGAATCGGGATCATCGGCGGCGGCCTGATGGGCCGTGAGATCGCCGCCGCCATCCAGCGCTGGCCGGCCCTCGTCGACCACCCGGTTCGCCCGCGCCTGACAGCGGTGTGCGACATCAACCCCGCCGCGCTGACCTGGTTCGACCAGATCGACAGTGTCACCCAGACCACCACGGACTACGCCGAGCTGCTCGCGAACCCGGACGTGGACGTCGTCTACGTCGCCGTCCGGCACGATCTGCACGAGCAGATCTACACGGACGTGATCCGAGCAGGCAAGGATCTGCTCGCCGAGAAGCCGTTCGGGATCGACACTGACGCCTCCGCCGCGATCCTGCGCGCGATGGCCGAACACCCCGAGAGCTTCGTGCGCTGCTCCAGCGAGATGCCGTTCTTCCCCGGCGCCCAGCGCGCCATCGACTATGTGCGCTCCGGCGCTGTCGGCCAGATCATCGAGGTCAGGAGCGCCTTCCTGCACTCCAGCGATCTGGACGAGAGCAAGCCGATCAACTGGAAGCGCCAGGCGAAGTACTGCGGCGACGCCGGCGTCATGAACGACCTCGGCATGCACGCGTGGCACGTCCCGCTCCGACTGGGCTGGGAGCCCGAGTCGCTCACCGCGGTGCTCCAGAATCTCGTGCCGCAACGCCCCGGCCCCACGGGCGAGCCGGAGGACTGCGACACGTGGGAGAACGCGACGGTGTGGGGATGGGTGGACCACGCCGCCGGCCGCTTCCCGCTCACCGTCGAGACCAAGCGGATCGCTCCTGGCAACAAGAACACCTGGGTGTTCGAGGTGATTGGCAAGACCGGCGGAGTCCGGTTCGCCACCTCGAACCCGAAGCGCGTGGAGGTCCTGAACGTCGGCGACGTGCCGGGCGTCGGGCGGGAGCAGGGCTGGACGGCCATCGAGGCCGGGAGCCAGTCGGTATGGCCCACGGTCACGGGCGGTATCTTCGAGTCGGGCTTCTCCGACGCGATCCTGCAGATGTGGGCAGTGTTCCTGGCGGAGCGCGCCGGCGAGCTGGGCGATCGCTTCGGCGCAGCCACGCCGCAGGAGGCGGCCCGCACCCACCACCTGTACGACGCCGCATTGGCGGCAGCCGACAGCGGGCGGTGGACCAGCGTGGCCGGGTGAGCCGGTGACGGCAGAACCTACCGGGCCACCCCCGGGTGCGCCCATAGAATCAGAGTGCGCGGTCCACACGGGCCGCGCACTCCGGACTTCGAGCAGGACGGGTGGGGACGGAATGAGCCGGCCACCGACGATGAACGACGTCGCCCAGGAGGCCGGCGTCGCACTCAAGACGGTCTCCCGCTACGTAAACGGCGAGACGAACATCAACCCGGCGCTCGCCAAGCGCATCCGCGACGCGATCGACCTCCTCGGCTACCGCAGGAACCTCGCTGCCGCGAGCCTGCGCCCCGGCCGTTCGAGCCGGATGATCGGCTTGGTCATCAGCGACCTCGCCAACCCCTACTACTCGACCATCGCCCGCGCCGTCGAGACGGCCGCAGCGGCTGCCGGCTACCTGCTCATCACGGCGAGCTCGGAGGAGAGCGGCGAGAATCACGACCGTCTGGTCGACCGCTTCATCGGGCAGCAGGTCGACGGGCTCATCGTCGTCCCGCCCGCGCGCCCCGGCCGGTCGTGGCAGGATGTCACGCCGCCGGTCCCCCGCTCGTGGTCATCGACCGCCCCGCCGACGCCACGTGGAGCGACACGATCCTGGCGGACAACGCCGGCGGCGCACACGCCGCGACCGCCGCGCTCACCGCCGCGGGCGCGCGGCGGGTCGCGTTCGTCGGCGACACGCTCGCGCTCTACACGATGTCGGAACGCCTCCGCGGCTATCGCCTGGCGCTCACGGAGGCCGGGATCACGTTCGACGAGGACCTCGTCGTCACCGGCGCGCACAGTGCGGACGAGGCGGCGAGCATCGTGTCGCGTCTGCTGCGCGAGCAGCGGCCCGATGCGATCTTCGCGGCCAACAACCGTGCGAGCATCGGGTCGGTGCTCGCGTTCCGCGACGCCGACACTGCACTCCCCCTGGTCGGGTTCGACGACTTCGAGTCGGCACGACTCGGCACGCCTGCCGTGTCGGTCGCGACCCCGCGGATCGAGGAGATGGGACGCCTGGCGGCCGAGCGGCTGCTCGCCCGCATCAACGGCGACACGAGCCCTTCTACGACGACGGTGCTGCAGGTCAAGCTCATCCTCCGTGGCTCGGAACGGGAGAACGCGGCGAGCTGACCTCGTCGTCGCGCCGTCAGCCTTTGACCGCGCCTCCGAGCACCCCGCTGACCAGGTAGCGCTGAAGGAACACGTACGCCGCTACGAGCGGGCCGGCCACGATCATCGTCGCCGCGGCGAGGAGTCCCCAGTGGCTGGTGTACTGGCCCTGGAAGGCGTACAGGCCCAGGGTGACCGGCGCCTTGTCCGGATCCGGGAGCAGCACCGTCGCCAGGATGATCTCGTTCCACACGCTGATCGCCTGCAGGATGAACACCGTCACGAGCGCGGGACGCGCCATCGGGATGACGAACGTCGTCAGGTACCGGAGGTAGCCGACGCCGTCGAGCGCCGCCGCCTCGTCGATCTCGACCGGGATCGACTTCGCGTAGCCGCGCAGCAGGATCGGACCGATTCCCACGGCGACGGACATGATGAGCACGTAGCCGATCCGGGTATCGTAGAGCCCCGTCCGGAGCAGGAGCTGGAACTGGGTGATGATCGCGTTCGGCAGGAACAGGATGAGCACCAGCATCACATTCCACACGCCGGGCCGCTTCAGGTAGCCGCGCGCGAGCGGGAACCCGATCAAGAGCGAGACGATGGTCCCGATCACCGCGGCGCCACCAGCGTAGATCACGCTGTTGATCATGTATGCGCCGAAGTTGCCCTGATTCCAGGCGTCGGGGAAGTTCGCCCAGTTCGGCACGGTGACGAGCCCGTTCGGGTTGGCGAAGAACTGGGTGTCGTCCTTGAGCGCGGTATTCAGCAGGTAGAGCAGCGGGAACAGGTAGAGGATCGCGACGAGGATCGCGAGAAGGTAGTTGATCGCGCGCCCCGCGGTCGGTCTGCGAGTCCGGCGGGCGACCGCGCGTGCGCCGGAGTCCAGGCCGCGATCGTCGTTCCGTGCCGGAGCCTCCTGGGTGCGGATGGCGGTCACAGCTTGCTTTCCCTTCTGCGGAGATACCACATGACCGCGAGGGAGATGACGCCCACGATCACGAACTGGACGACAGAGATGGCCGCGGCGTAGCCCTGGCTGCCGCTGACGCCTCCGCCGAAGCCCTGGGCGAAGATCGCCAGCGACAACAGCTGTGTCGCCGGGTTGCTCGGACCGGTCAGGACGTACGCGAGCTGATAGCTCTGCAGCGCTCCGATGATCGACAGGAGCACATTGGCGGTGACGGATGGAGCCAGCAGCGGGAACGTGACGTGGCGGAGCTTCTGCCAGGGGGTCGCGCCGTCGATGCTCGCGACCTCGTAGAGGTCCGCGGGGATGGCCTGGAGGCCGGCGAGGTAGATCACCATCGCCACGCCGATGCCCGACCAGATCTGTACCGCGATGACGAGCGTCAGTGCCAGATGGGGGTCGCCGAAGAACGCCGACGAGGCACCGAAAGCCTTCCACACGGCCGCAGCCGGACCGCCGCTCGGGTTGAAGACGAGGGACCAGATCAGCCCGATGACGGTGACGCCGAGCACCGTCGGCATGAACACGAGCGCACGGTAGAACGTGGTGCCGCGCAGCCGCTGGTTGAACAGCAGCGCGAACGCCAGTGCGAGGACATTGATGATGACCGTGGTCGAGAGCGCGTAGACGAGCGTGTTCCCGAGAGCGTTGAGGTTGTAGCCGAGATGTGCCGCCGAGAAGAAGGTGACGTAGTTGTGGATCCCGACCCAGTTGACGGGGAAGTTCGGGAGGCCGCTGATGTCGGTGAAGCTGATGGCGATCACGGCGACCGCAGGGACGAACGCGAAGACGATGATCAGCGCCTGCGCCGTTCCGAAGGTCGCCAGCAATGAACTTCGTCGGCCGAACGGGTAAGAGTTGGACATTAATCCTCGAATCGTGTGGTCCGTCCGGGAGGGGCTTGGGGGCGACGCTCCCGGACGGACGCGTGGGAGACAGCCTAGAAGGCGGCCGACCAGTCCTTCTGCGCCGCTTCAGCGGCCTTCTGGGGCGTGTCCGTCCCGAGCGGAGCGACCCCGACGTAGTTGAACGGGAACTTCGCCGCAGGACCGGCATTGGCGTTGGCCGTCCAGATGTTGTCCCAGGCGAGGCTGAACGACTTCGTGTAGTCCTTGATCGAGTCGAGGAAAGCATTCGAGGCAATACCCGACTGGGCTGGGGCGAAGCCGGCGTCTGCGATGAAGAGCTTGTAGTTCTCCGGCTGTGAGAAGAAGTCGAGGTAGGCCAGCGCCGCGGTCTTGTTCTTCGAGGCGGTGGTAGCCGACAGCCGGATCTCGACCTTGCCGCCCAACGTCGCGTTGTCGGCGGCGTTGTCGCTCGTTGGGATCGGGAAGTATCCGTACGAGAACTTCCCTGCGACTGCGGCGTCGATCGTCGTCTGGTTCCAGGTGCCGTCCGGCGTCATGGCGACCGATCCGTTGGCGAAGAGGCTCGGAACGTCGCTGTACGCGACTCCCGCGAAGTTCTGCTCGGCGTATCCGTACATCGTGTCGACTTTGTTGAGCACGTCCACGAGCTTGGGGTCAGTGAGCTTCGCCTTCTGCTTCCAGAGCTGCTCGGCGAGGTCGGCTTTGTCCGACTGCGACGGGTAGGCGCCCTGCACCGCGGCGAGCATCGTCAGTCCAGCGGGCCAGCTGTCCTTGCCGCCGATCCCGAGCGGCGTGACTCCCGCGGCCTTGAGCTTGTCGGCGAGCGCGGTGAACTCGGACCAGGTGGTAGGGACCTGCAGGCCGTGCTTCGCGAAGAGGTCCTTGTTGTAGAACACGCCGGTGTAGTAGCTAAGGCCGGTCGGTACGCTGTAGTCCTTGCCCTTGTACTTCAGGGCGTCGATCACCGTCGGCGTCCAGTTCTTCATGAAGCTCTGATTCGACAGGTCGATGAACGTGCCGGCGTCGGCTGCCTTGGAGTCGAAGGACTCCGAGCCGGCCGGGACGTAGGACGGCGTGGCGATGGGGCTCGCGACGAGGACGTCGACGTTGCCTGCGGAGAGGCGGGAGGACTCCACGGACGCCCAGTTGTTGGTGGGGACCGTCGTGAAGACGATCTTGGCTGCGGGGTACTTCTTCTGGAATGCGGCGTTGACGGCCTTGAAGCCCGCGTCCGATCCGGCGGCGCTGGGGACCAGGACGTTGAGCGTGCCGCTTACCTTTCCGCTGGCGTCACCGCTCGCAGACGTGGTGCCCGAGCAGCCCGCCAGGGCTATGAGCGCCCCGGCGATGGCGACGGCCACGGCACCGCGCGTCACCGCCCGGTGTTTCGGCGTGATTGCCTTCATGATGCAACTCCTTTGTCACGTTTCGCTCGGAGCCTCCCGAGCAGGTTGGGGGTTGGGTTCCGTTCCGAGGGAAAGAATGGAACAACGTTGTTTCGTGCCTATCTTGCTGTCTGTTGAAGAATAATGTCAAGCTCTGGACAACGTTGTTCGAAGTCCGTAGTGTTCAAATCTGTCCCCGCTGCCCGACCGTCGCAGCGACCCACACCCGACTGGAGGCTGTCGATGGAACGACTCTCGCCGGGAGGCCTGCGCGCGAGCTATGAGGCCGCCCTCGAACATTCCGACCCGCTCACCGACCGAATATCGACCGACCAGTTCTCGCGGCGCTATGCGCAGCGGCCCACCTGGACGATCGGCCCGTTCACCCGTGACGAGTCACTGACGTTCCGTCCGCAGGGGCAATGGCTTGACCCGACCGGGATCGGCTGGACGTCGAGCTCCGTCTTCAACCCGTCGCTGATCGTGGAAGGCGACGCTCTGCACATGTTCTACAGGGCCTCCCCCGCAAGGAGTCGACGTCCAGCAGGATCGGCCTGGCGACGTACACCGCCGAGAGCGCCTGGAGCGACTCCCCGGCCAACCCGATCGTCTACCCGACCGCGGACGATGAGCTGCTCAGCTGCGAGGACCCCAAGGTCTACCGCACCGACGACGGGTACGTCCTCTTCTACAACGGGATCTGGCAGGCGGCAGGCAGTGCGGAAGCGGAGCGCTACCCGTCCCCGGGCTATCCGATCGCCTCCCTCGGATGCGACGTGAAAGTGGCGACCTCCACCGACCTGGTGCACTGGCAGAAGCGCGGGCTCGCTGTGCCCTACGAGGTGTCGCGGCTCTGGGCGAAGGGCGCCGTCATCCCGCGCGACCTGAGCGGCCGGGCGGTTCGCGTGGGCGGGCAGTACCTCATGTACCTGTCGGAAGGCTGCGGTGGGTGCCCCTTCATCGGCCGATCGGACGATCTCGTGAACTGGTCGTTCTCAGAGCAGTCCTACCTCGACCTGACCCCGCTCGGCGGCACGTTACTAGAGGTCTCCTGCGCCGTGACGGGGCACGACGACTCCGGCAGCATCGTCCTCGACTTCTTCTATCGCGACGCGTCCGGCGAGTTCGCGGCCGCTCAGGCCCTGTACAGCGTCGACGACCCGTTCCGGCAGCTGGCGCTGAACCGCGGCGGGTCCCTCTCGTGGGGCGGTCTGGTCCGCTACAACGGCGACATCCTGTTCGCGCAGGGCTGGGACGCGCCCTCCGGAACTCGCGAGATGTACGTCTATCGCGAGGTCACGGCGTGACAGCGGAGACCGCCGACACGGTAGATTTGGCCGGCGAGTGGACCCTGCGCGGATGGCGCCAGAACGACTGGCTGCTCGGCCTCACGCCGGAGCGAGGAAAGGTGTCCACCGCCGACATCGGTCCGATCCCTGCGCCGGTCCCCGGCTCGGTCCGCGGCGCTCTCGTGCGCGCCGGCATCACCCTGAGCCCCTATCGCGGAACGGATTCGCGCGCCTCAGAGTGGATCGAGAACCGGCACTGGACGTTCGAGCGGGTGATACCTGCCGTGACGCTGACGGAGCGCATCACCGGCACCGATGAGCGGGTAGTGCTCGAGGCCGACATGCTGGACGGCGAAGGCGTCATCCTCATCGGCGAGACCGTCGTCGGAGAGTTCACGGACGCGTTCGTGCGCCAGCGCTTCGACATCACCGACAGCCTCGATCGCGGCGAAGACCTGCTCACGATCGTGTTCACCCGCGTCCCCGACGCCCTCGGTCAGAACGGCTGGACCTCCCGCATCCGCGACTGGAAGCCCCGCTTCTCCTTCGGCTGGGACTGGACGCCCCGGACAGTGCAGATCGGCATCGCCGACGGCATCCGGCTCCGGGTGGGACCCGGCTGGAGCCTCGACGATGCCCTCGTGCGCAGTGTCGTGGACCACGCGGGTGACGGAGAAGTGGAAGTGGATCTGCGCCGCTGCGGGCTCCCCCTGGGCGCTGCCGTCGAGGTCTCGGTGTTCGACGGTTCCGGAACCGTCGTCGCGTCGGAACCCGCCGCGGCGGCCGAGCTGCGCACGCTGTCCGTCCCCCGGCCGCGGCTGTGGCACGTCCACCCGACCGCCGAGCAGGCCCTCTACACGGTCCGCGTCGACGTCCTGGTCGAGGGCCGGTCGCGCACGACGACTCGGCAGGTGGGCTTCCGGACCCTGGAGTGGCGACGGAATCCCGGCTCCGCACCTGACGCAGACCCCTGGCTGTGCGTCGTCAATGACCAGGAGATCTTCCTGGCAGGCGTCAACTGGGTCCCACTGCGCGCGGACCACGCCGATGTGAGCGACGCCGAGATTCGCACCCGGCTCCGTACGTACCGTGACCTCGGGTTCAACGTGATCCGCGTGTGGGGCGGCGCACGGGCCGAGCGTCCGGCGTTCTACGACGAGTGCGACCGGCTCGGCGTGCTCATCTGGCAGGACCTCCCACTCAGCTCGTCCGGGCTCGACAACGAGCCTCCATCCGACCCGTCGATCATCGAGGAGTTCCGCCGGATCGCCGCCGACTACGTCACGACGCTCGGCCATCACCCCGCCCTCGCACTGTGGTGCGGCGGCAACGAGCTCACCCGGGTGACGGCGCCCGCCGTCCCCGGTGCACCATTGACTCTCGAACATCCCACGCTTCGCGCGGCCGGCGACGTATGCGCCGATCTCGCTCCCGCAACCCGTTATGTCGCGACGACGCCGTCCGGCCCGCGCTTCGAGGCCTCCGCCGCCGAGTTCGGCCGGGGCATCCACCACGACGTCCACGGCCCGTGGGAGTTCGACGGCGACGAAGACCAGTGGCAGGCCTACTGGGCGGCCGACGACGCGCTCTTCCGATCGGAGGTCGGAGTGGCCGGAGCGAGCGGCGCAGACCTGCTCGAAGCCTTCGGGCTGCTCCCCGACGGTCTCGAGGACGACCGGATCCGCGCACTGTGGACGCACTCGTCCGGCTGGTGGCTCGCGGGCTTCGACGCCCGCGACCGGGACGTGCCTGTCGAGCAGTGGTTGGACACCAGCGCCCAGCGTCAGGCCAGGATGCTCGTCATCGCTCTCGAGCGCGCGCTCGGACGATTCCCCGCCACGGGCGGCTTCATGCTGTGGATGGGCCACGACACGTTCCCCTGCGCTGTGAGCCTGGCTGTCGTCGACTTCTGGGGGCGCCCGAAGCCGGCCGCACTGGCCCTCCGGAGCCTGCTCGACCAGTGCGGCGCGAACCTGTCGTCCGCGCCGCATTGATCGGGCTCACTTCGCTGCGGAAACGATGATGGGCGCGCTCACCGCGTGGCCCGGCGTCCGCCCGCGCTCACTCGCGGTCACGGCTACGCTCAGCCCGTGCCCTGCGTCCTTCTGCTGAACGGTGTACGTCCGTCCGCGAGCGCCCGGGATCTCCTGGCCGTCGCGGAGCCACCGGTACGAGAAGCTCGCCCCGGCCGGCGTCCAACTGCCGGGATCGGCGCTGAGGACCGACCGCGGCGCCGCCGTGCCGCCGATCGTCGGTGCGGCTGTCGGGATCGGTGACATACGGGCGGCGATCTGCTCAGGCGTCCCGGTCGTGAGGGTGCCCTCCGAGGCATCCCTCAGCACCGTCACCTTCCGCCCGTCGAGGAGCGCGTAGGTCGCCGTCGTCTGCACGGGATAGAGGATCAGCGCGTCGAGTCCTACGTTGGCTCCCGGCGGGACGGTCACTGTGACAGTGGTCGCGCCGGCCGCCAGCGACGCCCGCCCGAGGTTCGCGATCGACACCGTCCCCGCCCCGGCCGGCACCGTCGCCGTCGAGCGGAAGGCGCCGCCGATGCTGATCGTGGCGGCCCCGACCTTCGACTGGCCTACCTCGCTCAGGAAGACCGAATAGTCGCCCGCCGAAGCGACATCGACCGAGAACGTGCGGCTGGACCCGGCTGCGGCGAGCGCGTATGCCGACCCGGAGAGGCTCGTCGAGCCGTAGCGGACCTCCGGAGTGCCGAGCCGGAACAGGTTCGCCAGCGTGACCGTCGAGTACCCCTCGTACGCATTCTGGTTCGTCGATGTGCTCGTGAACTGGACGCGGACGGAGACCGTGCCCGCGGGAACCGTGGCCAGCGGCGTGGTGTTCACCGACCCACTGCCCGAGTACCAGGTGCGGGCGTTGTAGCTGAACCCGCTGTCGTCGGCCAGAAGCATCTGGGCTCCGGACGCGTCCACCGCGAGCACTCGTGCGCGCAGGTTCGTCTGGAACTGCACCAGAGCGGCGAAGTTGAGCCGGAGAGCGTCTCCCACCTGCGGCTGTCCGGCACCGCCCACCGGCAGGTCGACGCTCAGCGATCCGCCGTCGAAGATGCGGACGTTGTTGTAGCCGACGCCCTTCACGAAGATCGCGTGCGTGCCCTGCCACTGTCCGTACACGGGCTGCTGCTGGGTCAGCGGCAGCGCGTCCGCGTAGATCGCCTCCTCGTCCGTGCCGGAGGTGGCGCTCTGACTCACGAGGGCCTGCGACGGATCGTTCAGCTGACCGCCGGGCAGGGTGAGCGCCGCGTCGGCAGACCGGCCCTGGCGGTACAGGTCCTCGAACTGCACGGTCTGCGTGGTGCGGTCCGCTGTCTTGGTCGAGGTCATCAGCGCTTCGGCCTCCGGCACCCGCTTGATCCGCAGGATGGCCCTGAGCGCTTCGTCGACTGACTCCGCACCGCTGTTGTCGTTGAGGCCGTCTACGGTGATGCCGTCGAACGCGAGGCCGAGCGTCTGGTCGAACATCGGGACGCCGAGCGCGTTCTGCCCCATCCACCAGCTGGCGGCGATCCCCGCCAGCTGGGCGTACTTCTTCTGGCCGGTGACCGAGTACAGGGTGAGGTAGTTCTCGACATAGGACGCCGTCGCGTAGTTGATCGCGGGAAGCCCCGACTTGTTCGGGCTCACCGAAAACGAGCGCCCCGAGATGAGGAGGTCAGAGAGGTAACTGTCCGCCTCCAGCTCCGCCTTCTTCACCAGGGACTTGTCGCCGGAGAGCTGACCGGCGAGCGCAAGCGCCTTCGCCTGGATGCTGCCCCATTCGTCCCACTGTCCTCCCGTGTTCGTCACCGCGCCGAGGGGATACGTCGTGAAGACGCCGGATTGGAAGGTACCGATGCCTTTGCCCAGCCGACCTGCGAGGGCCACGGCCCGCGACTTGGCCGCGCCACTGAGGCTCGGGACGTGCGCGGCGAGCGCCGAAACCGCGATGGAAGACAGCCACACATCGCCGCCGAGGAGGGCCGGAGCCGACGCGCCCTTCGCCCCGGCGATCGGTACGACGACCTGTCCTAGCCGCTTCAGGCTCAGCGAGAGGTGGGAGGTCAGCTGGGCTGTGAGCGTCGCGTCGCCCTTCCGGATGAGCGGAAGCGCCGTCGCCATGGCCTCATAGCCTCGGGCCGCCCAGTAGCTGAAGCTCGTCGACGACGATTGGCTGTCGCGCTTGTAGATGGCGCCTGCGGCGTCGCGGTCGACGAAGTTGTCGAAGTCGCCGTTCGGGGCCTGCATCCACATCACGAAGGCCAGAGCGAGCTTCAGCTGCGCGTAGCTGTGCGCGTCCCGGTAGGTGCGGTAGTGCTCGGCCCAGACGATGGCCGCCCGCGCGACGTCGTCGAGCGCGGCGATGCCCTCCTGCGGATCCGAGATCCACGTGTAGCCGCGGCTGAGGTCCGCAGGGTCCACCGGCGCGGAGTAGAGGTGCACGATCAGCATCGGCGTGCCGTCGACGGTGACGTGCTCGCTGAGGAAGTCGAGATGCGCCAGGTTCGCATACACCTCGCGGCGGTCGCCGAGGATGAAGCGGGTGAAGTACGAGACGTCGGCGAGCGTCACCTGCCCGTCGCCGTCGTAGTCGAGCGCGGGGTCGGTGGTTCCGGCCCTGACCTGGGCGGCCAGCCAGGTGGCATCCGACGCATTCACCGCGCCGTCGCCGTTCAGGTCGTCGTTCCTGGGGGCGCGGGTCGCCGTGGCCTGCACGGCGGCGAGGCGCAGCCGAGTGTTACCTGTGTTCGTCAAAGCGACGGTCACGGCCGTTGCGCCGAGCGGTACGACTCCAGCGCCGAGCGCGCTGCTGGTCAGCGTCTGCCAGGTGCCGCGGGAGGTCGACGACGGCAGGACGGCGGATGCGATCGCCGTGTCCCCCGAGCTCACGGATGCCACCGGACGTCCTGCCGTGTCGTCGGGCGAGACGAATGCGCGGAACGACAGGGTGGGAGTGTCTCCGGGAAGCGGGCTGCTCGCGCCGGCTCCGACGGGCAGCGACTGAGTGATGCCCGCACCGGGCGCCAGCAGGACGCTGCGCAGCGACGTCGCGCCGCTGCCGGACCAGTTGCCGCTTCCGATCGCAGCGGAGAAGTCGCCGTTCGGGACGGCGTAGTCGACGCGCTCACCGGCGCCGCGGATGCCCCATGCGTGCACGGCATGGAACTCGATGGGCGCGGCGGTGTCGTTGTGCAGTTCGACATAGAGCGCGCCGGCTCCCGCACCGATGGTCCCGCCGTTCGAGACAAAGCTCGTCTCGGCACTGACGCGGACGCCGCGGGCGAGCCCCGTCAGGTCGCTTCGCTCGGCGAGGATCGAACTGCCGTCGGTGAGCCGCACGAGAACGTCGGATTGCGTGGTCACACCGGAATCGAGGGTGGCGTTGACGGACGCGTGCACCACGTCACCGATCTGGGGCGCACTTCCCGAGCCGACCGGGATGCCCTCCCACAGCACGCCGCCCGGCGCGAGCAGGACCGACGCCTCGGCGGTGACGGTTCCTGTTGTCGACCACGGGTCGCCGAAGTTGTCGCCGGCAAGCGGGTAGGTGACCGCAGTGCCCGCCGCCGTGATCGCCGCTGCGTGTGCGGCGTTCGCAGGCGGGACGCTGAGCGCGCCCACAGTGATGCCTAGGATCACCGCCCCCGCCAGCCCTGCCCGGATCGGGCGCCGTGCTGCATCGGCCCGCGTAGGTCGCACCATCGTAACCATCCTCATCGATCGTCAAGGCCGTACGTCCGGCTTCCGCAACAGGCTAAAACAACGTTGTCTACTCGCACAAGTGTCGAGTGTCGACCACACCTTGGGATTCGTAGGCATTTATGCAACAGTAGGAAACGCTAATTCAAACAACGTTGTCTCAGTGGGTCCCGACCCAGGAACAGGTGGCAGCATGCCCTCCCGTATCGCCTCAGTCCTCGCCGAAGCGGCTCTGCCGGCGGGCATCTCCGTTCTGGACCGCTCGATCGACCGCTTCGCCCGGGCCCACGACGCGTCGCACTACCTCCTCGTGCCCTCTGCCGTCGTTCAGCCGGCGTCGGTCGAAGAGGTAAGCAAGGTGTTCCGCGCGTGCTCCGCACAGCGGATTCCGATCACGCTCCGCTCGGGCGGCACCAGCCTGAGCGGACAGGCCGTGAGCGACTCCGTGCTCCTCGACACCCGCCAGGGGTTCCGGAGGATGTGCGTGTCGGCCGACGGAACGTCAGTGACCATCGAACCCGGCCTGACGATCCGCCAGGTGAATGCTCGGCTGGCACGGTTCCGTCGACGTCTCGGCCCCGACCCCGCCAGCGAGATCGCCTGCACGGTCGGCGGCGTGATCGCGAACAACTCCAGCGGTATGGCGTGCGGCATCGAGCAGAACACCTATCGGACCCTGCGATCGCTAGTCGTCACGCTGGCCAGCGGGACCACGATCGACACGGGCGGCCCGGATGCCGACGACACGCTCCGTGAGCGCGAGCCTGAGCTGCACGCCGGGCTCCGTGAACTGCGGGATTCCGTCCTGCGCCGGCCCGACCTGGTGGCGGAGATCAGACACCAGTACTCCATGAAGAACACCATGGGCTACGGACTCAACTCGCTCCTGGACTTCGACCGGCCGATCGACATTCTGACGCACCTGCTCATCGGCAGCGAAGGAACGCTCGGGTTCGTCTCCGAGGCCACCTTCGAGACCGTCCCGATCTCACCATCGATCGCCACCGGCCTCCTCGTCTTCCCCGATCTGCGGTCGGCCACTGCGGCGCTCCCGCACCTCGTCGCGGCAGGCCTCGCGACGATCGAGCTGATGGATGCCACCTCCCTGCGGGTGGCGCAATCGCTTAGCGATGTGCCGGCCGAGATCTCGACCATCCGGATCGTCGACCAGGCCGCTCTCCTCATCGAGCATCACGCGGCGGACGAAAACAGCCTGGCTCGCAAGACAGCCGCGTTCGAGGAACTCCTCGGGAGCATCGAGCTCGCGTCACCGTTCGAGTTCGTCACCGACGCGGCCGCGAGGGCATCGCTCTGGCACGTCAGGAAGGGACTGTACACGGCGGTCGCCGGAGCGCGACCGTCCGGAACGACCGCCCTGCTCGAGGACGTGGCCGTGCCGGTCGAACGGCTGCTGGAAACGTGCGACCGGCTGAACGTGCTCTTCGCGGCGCACGGGTACTCGGACACCGTGATCTTCGGGCACGCCAAGGACGGCAACATCCACTTCATGATCGGTGAACGCTTCGACGACCCAGACTGCGTCGCACGCTACGAGCGGTTCACGGCCGACTTGGTCGACCTCATCCTCGAGCAGCGTGGGACGCTCAAAGCCGAGCACGGGACGGGTCGCATTATGGCGCCGTTCGTCCGCCGGCAGTTCGGCGACGAGCTCTACGAGGTCATGCGTCGAATCAAGAACCTGTTCGATCCGCAGGCAATCCTCAATCCCGGTGTCCTGCTGTCCGACGACCCTGCCTCCTACCTCCAGAACCTCAAGTCGAGCGGAACGATCGAGCCGGAGGTCGACCGCTGCGTCGAGTGCGGATACTGCGAGCCGACGTGCCCGAGCAAGAACCTCACGCTAACCCCGCGCCAGCGCATCGTCCTGCGACGCGAGATGCGTGCGGCCGAAGACCGCGGCGATGCCGAGTTGCTCGCCGAGTTGGTTGCCGACTATGACTACGACGGTGTGCAGACATGCGCCGTCGACGGGATGTGCTCGGTCGCGTGCCCGGTGGACATCAACACCGGCGACCTCGTCCGCCGGCTGCGCGAAGAGACCGCACACCGGTTCACCGGCGCCGGCTGGAACCTCGCCGCGAAGCACTGGGGTACCGTCACGCGCGCCGGCGGAGCCGCGCTCACCCTCGCCGGCGCCCTCCCGGCGCCGCTCATCACGACCGCCACCGATGTCGGCCGCGCCCTGCTGGGCACCGACGAGGTCCCTCGCTACTCGGGCGACCTCCCCCGCGGCGGCCGCAAACGCCGCCCATCGGACCGCGAGGCGCCCGCCGCTCAGGCGGTCTTCTTCGCCGCGTGCATCGGCACGATGTTCGGCCCTGGAGGCAATGGTGTCGGTAGCAGCGAGGCGTTCCGTCTGCTCGCCGGGCGGGCCGGCGTCCCGATAGTCGAGCCCGAAGACCTAGCCGACATGTGCTGCGGGACGCCGTGGAAGTCGAAGGGCCACACGGGCGGATACGCCATGATGTCCGCGCGCGTTCTCCCGTCGCTCCTGGCAGCGAGCGACGGCGGAAGGCTGCCGATCGTATGCGACGCCGCCTCCTGCACCGAGGGCCTCGAGACGATGGCGGAGCGAGCGAGCACCGCAGGCCCGCGATATGCCTCACTGCGATTCATCGATTCCGTCGAGTTCACGAACACACATCTCCTCGACAAACTCGCGGTGAACGCCCCGCTGGCCTCCGTCGCCCTCCACCGCACCTGTTCGACCACGACACTCAACGTGAACGACCACCTGACCGGCATCGCACGGGCTATCAGCGAGGACGTGTACGAACCTATCGACTGGGGATGCTGCGCCTTCGCCGGAGATCGTGGCATGCTCCACCCCGAGTTGACGGCATCCGCGACAGAACTCGAGGCGTCGGAAATCAACTCCAGGCATTTCGAGGCCTATGCTTCGGCGAACAGAACGTGCGAGCTAGGCATGTCTCGAGCTACGGGACGCCCCTACGTTCACATTCTCGAGCTTCTCGAACAGGCGACTCGGGCACTCTAGACAATCCCGCGCCCGGAAGATTCGCCAGCGCGCGCTGCCTTGAAACGCCTGCTGGGGCGCCCCACTACGACTTCTGTCGACTTCTTCGCGGGTGCTCGGGTGCGTGATGCAGTTCTTGCAAACGTTAGTCCCCCACGCCGCCGAAAATGCTCGATCTACGCCGATCTTATCGACGACGGCATGGACGCCATTTCAGCATGCCTCAATGACGCCGCGATGTTGGGCTAATGTGGGGGCTGGCAATCGTGGTCAGAGAAAATCCGGCCTGACCAGCATTTTTATTGCGGAGACGGAGCGATTTGAACCCTGACGCCTGGCCATAACCGGACTCGGGGCACCCCTGAAACCGCAGAAATCCGCGCTTTCTGCTGACATGACTCAGCGCGGAGTGACTGTGGTTGTGGGGTTTTTGTGGGGGCTCCTCATGCCCGACGCGCTCTGTTGCCGCCACGCTAGTCTTCCCATAATCCAGTCGTCGCTTGAACAAATTCGTCTCTGCTGACCGCCACAACCCCGACCTCTTCGGCTATTCGCCGTACAGCCTTGTCCTCCGATACGACTTGCCAGGTTGGCGGCACTAGAAGCAGTTCAGCTTGGCGCGTCTCGACGAGCCCACAGGCAACGATCAGCGGGTCCCCGTTGCCCTTGTTGGCATAGAGGTTGACCAACGTCAGGTCAGTGTGGTCCACCTTCGACATAACTTCGCGCAGTGCTTCGAGCACCGAGGGGGAGGTCTTATACTCCGCGGTCTTCAGCGCCGCTCTGTTGCCTGCCTCGTAGAGCACCTCGGTCGGAATGTGGCAATGCTCGCGAAAGAAGCGGGAACCCAGGTGCTGCGCACTCAGATGAGAGACGACATTGTTGTCCAGAAAAAGTGGTCGTCGCTCATCCGAGCGCCTGCCTAAACTCCACCAGTTGCGATGGCCTCAGGCGATTCAGACTCACAACACGACAGAACTCGCGGGCCGGAAGGGTCCCGCGGTCGACGGCACCTAGCAGTCGAATGGAAAGCTCACGACTACCGTACTTCCGTACCGCATTGAAGCGATTCGGCGCCCCAAACCGTTGCTTTCCACGATTGCGGAATGCTTCTTCCAGCTCTGCCAGGTACTTGAGGCCGACCTCTGCATGCATTACTCCGAGTCGCATGGCGCGAACCGTCATGGCGCTTGGTGTGACTTTGAATCTACGCGCGGCGACCTCGAGCGCCTCCATCGATCCCAGATCGAGCTTGTTGATTTCGATCGCAGGCATGAGAATCTCACCCACCAGGTCATATTCGAGTCCTGGCTCGGGAGCCGTGCTTTGAGCGTCGTATGTGACGGGAGCGAAGATACCGCGACCGATGAGGACCGCCATCAGCATGAGAGTAAAAATCTGACGACCAACAGGTTCCTGATAGTCCTCGTGATCCCCGCCGGCCAGGAAGATATACGGAACCTTGGAGTCTCGGACCGTCATCCCGCTGAAGTGCACCTTTATGAGCTGCGGCATGTAGCCCCGGACGCTGCGCGAGACGAGAACTTGTTTGGCTTCCAGCTTGGCGATGACGAGTTCAAGCGCCGCCTGGTGCTTCGACAGTGACCAGATCTCTTGGCGGTCAAGCTCAAGGACTTCCAGTAGCGCTTCCGCGTCGCGGGCGAGCGAACCTCTCGACTTCCGCAGTAGGCCGATGAGTGGATTCCTGACGAGCGTGTCATCGTGCTTGCGGAGCAGCGCTTGCTTGTTGAGCAGGTCCTTGACTATCAGTTCGATGTCGCGTAACTGAACGACTGTTCGGGAATTGACGGTGAAAGTCTCAGATGAGACTCCCTGTAGAAGTCGTGCGGTCTTGGCCCGCTGCTGCGCACGCACGAGTTCCATGGGCGCGAAGAACAGCGACCACGGCACCTCGGCCTTGCGAGCCAGCTCGATGAGCACGGCGAGCTTGAGGGACCCGGACGAAAGGGCATCGCGGTACGGCGCGTGTGAATTGACGACGGAGTTGCCGAGCAGCGTGACGAATACCTTGTGGTCGATGGGCACGCACCGACCTTCGAGAAGAACATCGATAGTCATTTGTATCCGCGGACCACTCGGCGCCGTCTACTGACCATGTTCACCGTCGACGAAGCGCGAAGATCAATGTGGCTATCGCAGCCAAGGCTGCGGCGAACGCGATTGCCCATGGAGCGGCTGGAGCGAACGCATGAGCGAAGGACGTTCCAATGCACCGACCCACGCCGGCGTTGTCCATGGCTGACGTGGGGCAGTCGACCGTCGATTGTGAAAGTACCCAGATGGATGCGCCGATAACAACGAGTGCGGCTAGCCAGAGCTTGACCAGATCGACCCCCGTCGCCGCCCGTCGTTTGCTCATGCGTCGAGCGTATGAGACCCCTCACGCTCAGCGAAGTCCCCAGAACGAGCGATATCCGTCTCTAGTCAGTGGCGCTTATCGGGCGCCGGCGATTCGTTGTGGTGGCCGGAGATACCGTCTCGGAACTGGCCGTCGCGCCCTTGGACGCGGACCTCGCCCTTGCCCTCGCCTGAGTTGTTCACGATTTCCTTGGCGCGATGGATCGCCTCGGCCTGGGTGTCGGTGTGCGCGGAGGCGCGCTTGTGGTTCTCTTTCACGACGTCCCAGCCGCCGCGCTCTTCGTTCTGGACGACGTAACGGTCCTCATCGTTCTTTGCCATGGTGCGCTCCTTTCCGGCGAGAACGGTACGCCCGCACATCCGCATCCTGAACCCGGGTGCTATCAGCCGCTCGGCCTGAGCAGCTCACTACTGGTCGAAGTGCTCTCGTAGTTGAGTCCAAATCTCCACAGGACTGTCCCCGGTCGCCTCCGACAGGCGGGACGCGAGCCAGGTGATTGCCATTAACGCCGGGGAGATAACAGCGGAGACGTCGATATCGACGCGGCCGGTGACTTCATCGAGGCGGACGGTGATCGCGTCGATGTCTCGAAGTCGCTCTAGCGCCAATTCTGTTGCTGCTTCCCGCTCCGCCAGACTGGCGGTCTCGTCCCTGGCGCTGAGGGCGTCGATGAGGGTGTGGCCGGCCAGCCGGCCGGTCTCGGGAATGCGAGACATGCAGTCACGATCGCACTCGAGCAGCTCCCGCGAAAGACAGCTGTGCCGTCCGAGCGGCTACCCGCTTCGCGGAAGCCCGGTGCGCGGATCAAGTCCCGCCTGCCACCGCTGCCGTTGCTCCGCTGGTGTCACCACCGTCCCGTCCGGCGCACGCTCCGGAGTCAAGAACGACGGCATGCCGAGTGCCGTCGCACAGGCGTCGGTCGCCTGGCGCAACTCGTCGTAGAAGCCCAGCGGCCAGCGGTCCGACCGCCTGATAGTGAAGTGGTCGACTCGGTACATCATCAGCGTCTCGTGGGTGCGCTGATTCACGGCGGGACCGTACTCGATCACGAAACGGATCCGCAGCGGGCGTTCGTCCAGCACCAGCCAGACCCGCTCCCCCGCCTGCAGCACTCTCACCGATCCGGTCCCCGACATTCGAACATATGTTCTATTGTGGGCTGCAGGACCCACAAAGCAACCCGATCGGAGGAACGGTCTTGAGCATCGCTCCCACTACCGAGATCGTCCACCTCTGGACCGACTCCGGAACACCCACCCGCCTGGTCTGGCGCCAGCGCCGCTACCGCGTGGTCGCCGCCGACCCAATCAGCACGACCGTCGCCCACGACGCCCTGACGCACCCCGCCGAGCGACTCGTCGGTTGGTCACTGGTCGTCGCGTCCGACCTGGATCCGGCGGACGTGCGGGTGATTCAGGTGCGCTGCGCCGGTGCTGGGTGGGTGCTGGTCCGGATCGACCCCGCCTGAACCGGTGGGACAGAACCGCCGCTACCCCGGGGCGGGAATGGACCGGGTCATCGAACAGATCGCCCTGCCCGGTGTGGTTGACCGAGAAGGAAGTTGACCTCGAGCACGATCCGGCGGTAGTGCCGGAGACGCCGGCGCCGGCAACCGCGTTCGTCCGCTTCCATGAGGCGGTCGTGCAACCCGATGTCGAGGTGATCGCGTGGAACGAGCATGCGGTGCGGATCCGGTTCACCTCCCGTGACGGGCAAACCCACGAAGGGTGGGTGTGGAAAGACGCCGTCCGCACCCGACCACGGCGCAGCATCCCGCCACGTCGCTGACCCGAGCATCAGCACTCAAGCGGCTGCCTCGACTGATTGGTGTGCCGTGAATCCTGCGGCGATTATGCGGTCGCCCGCCGTGCGCGCAAGCCCCTCCGGGCCGACTGAGTCGCCCTGCCGGGTGGCGCTCCGGGCGGGACTCCCTGATCGGCACCGCGTGCCTTCACGGCACACCAACCAGTAGGAGGAACCGATCATGAGCACCCTCATCACCAACAGCGACGATCTCACCCGCTTCACCGCCGTCTTCAGCACTAGGGATCTCGCCCCGATATCGCACCACGGCTCAGCTGCACCGAAGTCGAAGCCCTCGCAGGCCTTCTCCGAGCCCTCGGAGAACCCGCCACCGCCGACACCTGGATCCAAGAACACGCCACCGACGACGAAATCGGCGACGCCCACTACCAAGGCGAGACCCTGGAATACCTGGTTCCGATCGACCCGATGGACGACCTCCAATGCGACACCTGCCAGGAATCGACTACGAGCCCACGCCGTGATGGCGTGGGCTCAATTCATGTAAAGCGAAGAACGTATGTGGTGCCGCGAGCGGCACCCTGTCTGCTGGGGTTGTCCGTCTGCCTGGCCGTTGATCGTAGTTCGCTCCCGCGGGACTGCGTGCCGGGCTTTCGCGGCATATCCTCACTCGCTCACGCTCCCTCCGGTATTCCACGGACCCGGCACTACGCACCGCTCCCGCTCACCCTCGATCCCCTTGCCAGACAGGCGAACAAGAACAGTTGAAGGAGAACAGGACCATGAGCGACACCACCACGGTTGCGGGCAGCATCGAACACCTCGACCCGCACACCCTCACCATCGAAACCAACGTGCGACCCAGCGCACCCATCACCCCCGCCTTCATCCAATCCATCAAAGAGAACGGAGTCCTCACCCCCGTGCTCGGCCACCGCGCAGACGACGGAACCGTGACTGTCCGGGCCGGGCAACGTCGGGTCTTCGCCGCCCGCGAAGCAGGACTGACCACCATCCCCGTCTACTTGGTACCGGCGGATGATGTCACGACCGAGCGGATCGTGCAGCAGATGGTCGAGAACGACCAGCGCGAACCCCTCACCGACGGCGACCGTGCCGCCGCGTTCCAGCAGCTCGCGTTCGAAGGACTCAGCGTCACCGCGATCGCCCGCCGGACGGGAACCAAGCGGAGGGAGGTCAAGACGGCTCTCGCCGTGACCGAGAACCCGGTCGCGGCGTCCGCGATCCAGGAGCACCAGCTCACGCTGGACCAGGCGGCGGTGATGATCGAGTTCGCCGATGACGAGGACATCCGCGCCGGCCTGATCCAGGTGGCAACCACGGACCCGGCCCAGTTCGGGCACGCGGCCCAGCGCGCACGCGACGACAAAGCCCGCACCAAGGTGAAAGGCGACGCGGAAGCCGCGCTTGCCAGCCGCGGGTACACGATTCTCGAGAACGATCCCGGGTACTACGGCACCGAGTACACGCGCATCGGTGAGCTGCTCACCACCGACGACCAGCGTGTCACCGTCGAACACATCGAAACGGTGGAAGGTCGCGCCGCGTATGTGCGCGTCTACGCCGACGGCGACGCCAACATCGCCTACTTCGTCAAGGATGCGAAGGCGGCCGGGTTCCACACCTACGGTGGCAACCAGACGAAGAGCGGACCGATGACGGAAGAGCAGAAGTCGGAACGCCGCACCCTGATCGCCAACAACAAGGCGTGGGTCTCAGCTGAAGTCGTCCGACGCGAATGGCTCACCACCTTTCTCTCCCGCAAGACGCTGCCCAAGGACGCCGCTGTGGTGATCGCCCGCGGACTGACCGTCCACCGACACGCGATCAGCGCCGCCACCCAGGCGGGCAACGAGCTTGCACACGAACTCCTCGGCATCCAACGGTCCGGGTACTTCGAGACCGACAGGCTCAGCACCCTCCTCGACCAGTCCCCGGCCAAGGCACAGCACGTCGCCCTGGCCATCGTGTTCGGAGCCTGCGAGTCCGTCACCAGCAAGCAGACCTGGCGTGCACCCTCTCCCACCGACGCCGACTACTTCACCCAACTCGCCGCCTGGGGGTACACGCTCAGCGACGTCGAGCAGATCGTCATCGGCGAGGAGAAGACGACGGACGCAGAAGACGCGGACAGCAGCGGCCGCGACGCCGACTAACGTCACCGCAGTCGGCCCCGCCATGGATGACGGGGCCGACTGCCGTGCGCTGATATCAGGACAGCGCCCGCACGGCCAGGCCGCGCGTCAGAGGTCCCACGACCGGACCGCCCCGCTGCGGGATCCGGTTAAACGCCAGGAACGGGGCACACGCCGTCTCGGCGGTGAGCGCGGCGAGCCGCCCGATGGAGGTGTGGGGATCGGCAGCGATCGCCCACCCGTCCATCGCGTATCGGCTCACCGTGTCTACGCACTCCTCCTTCTCCGCCGCGTCCGGCTGAGCGGACCCGACCACCCCGATCAGTCCGCCCTGCAGTTCCGGACCCATGTTCCTCGTGTCGATGACGAATACCCGCATCACAATCACTCCCCTGTGTCGATCGTTCTTGTTTGCCTTCCGGCGGAGAGATCGAGAGCGAGTGGGAGGGGCGCAGTGCCGGGACCGTGGAATACCGGAGGGAGCGAAGCGAGTGAGGATATGCCGCGAAAGCCCGGCACGGAGAACCGGGAACGAGCTACGATCGGCAGCCGGAAAGACAAACAAAACGGCAAGAACGGCGCCGCCGGAGGCGGCTCAACGCCAACAGCGCCGGGGCGCACGCTGCGGGTGGCAGTCGATCTCCGACGCCCCAGACCCGCTTATTTCGTGTGAGATCGGCTGGGGCTAGTAGCCCGCCGGCCAACTGAAAGCCGATGGTGCCGCGACCGGTGTCCCCTTCTTCGCCACGACGATGTCGATGTCCTCGTGGTCGGCCAGTGGGATGGAGCGGGGGTCGCCGCTGAAGGGTTTGCGGTTGACGTAGACAGTGATCGTCTGCCCGTCTTTCCCGTCGCGGTACGCACCGACCTGGCCCGTTCCGAGCTTCTGCTGCCATTCGTCGAACACCTGGCCGAGGGTGAACGAGGTGACGGTGGGGGATTCGACGTGGATGATGCCGGACGCATCGTGCGTGTGAATGGGTGAGATTTGCTGCTTCGCTGCGTCGATCCCGAGGTCAGCCGGAATCGACACCGCCGCCCCGTCCACCGTGATGGTCAGATGTTGATGGATGTGCAGGGCGCTGCCTTCCGCGGAAAGCATCTGCAGGTCTGCGGCGTGCACGCCCGATTCCACGTTCGCGGGCGCAGCCCACTGCGTGCCGTCTGCGTTCGTAGCCGACCCCAGTGAGCGGCCGCCCACGATCACGGTTGTCACGATCCCCCCAACAACCAGTACAGCGACGGCCGCCGAACCGCCGACGATCCACCGCCGCCGTCGCGCCCGCCGCTGCTCCCGAAGCCGAAGCTCTGCAGCGTGCTTCTGGGCCGCGAGCCTTCGCTCACGCTTAGTGGTCTCGTTCACGCTTACATTCAAGCAAGGCGAGGCCGAACGCCTTCCCTGCGTGTAATGCGAAAGGTCTTAGAGTCCTCAGGCTGTGGATGCACGTGCCGGAGCGTCCGCCAGGGGGCGCTTCAGCTTCTGACGGAGGGTGCGCGCTGAGGGGCCGGACCCGTCCAGGCCCGGCCCATCGTGGCCACGCAGTGATGCTTGCCGCGGAACTCCTCAGGCGGCGCTGGCCTCGGACGACGTGACAGGTCGGTTGGATGTCCGCATTGTCAGCAGCACCACGGCGGCCCCGATAACCGCGATGATCGCTGCGCCGAGGAAGGCGGCCGAGTACCCGCTCGTCAGCGCGGCCGGGGTTGCATCTCCGCGGGTGATGCCAGCGGCAATCGCGGTGAGGATGGCGAGGCCGAGAGCGGAGCCGACCTGGTAACTGGTGCTCACCAGGCCGGAGGCCACTCCCGTTTCGGTGGGCGGAGCTGCGGCGATGGCTGATCCCAGTGAAGGAACGAAAGCCAGCGCCATGCCAAGAGCAGCGACCAGAGAGGCCGGAAGGACGTCCACGGTGTAGGTGCCATCCGGGCGGGCGAAGGCGAGCCATCCGAGCCCCACTCCGAGGAGCAGCAGCCCGGCTGTGATCATCGGCTTCGCTCCGAAACGCGCCTGAAGGCGGGGCGCGAGCACGATCATGCCGAGCACGATGAGACCGGTCATCGGCAGCAGGGCTGCGCCGGCAGCGAATGCCCCTGCACCGAGAACCTGCTGCAGGTAGAGGTTCAGGAAGAACCACATCGAGACCCAGGCGGCACCGAGCAGCAGCTGGGCTGCGTTGGCTGCGCCCAGCTGCGGGGCCCGCAAAATACGCAGGTTTAGCAGCGGGTGACGAGAGCGGGCCTGGATCAGGAAGAACATGGCCAGCAACACGGCTCCCGCGCCCAGAAGCAGCAGGGTCGGGGCGGCGAACCATCCGATCTCCGGTGCCCGAACGACGGCGTAAACCACGGCAGCCAATCCACCGGTAACGGTGATGGCTCCGGCAACATCGATCGCCCCGCCGGCGCGGCGCTCGGTTCGAGGGAGGGAGATGGCGGTGAAGGCGAGGACGAGCGCGGCGATCGGAACGGTGATGTAGAACACCCACGGCCAGCTGGCGTATTCGGTGAGGACGCCCCCAAGGAAGACACCTGCGGTGCCGCCGATCGGTGCCGCCGCCCCATACACGGCGAAGGCCTTGGGAAGGTCGGCCGTGCCGCCGAAGAGCATCATCAGGAGCGTCAGAGCCGCCGGTGCAATCAATGCTGCACCTGCGCCTTGGGCTGCACGGCCAGCCACCTCCACTCCCGCGTTCCCGGCGGCTCCGGCCATGACGGAGCCTGCAATCAGGATCAGCCAGCCGGTGACGAACACCTTTCGGGCGCCGAGCAGATCCGCCAACCGGCCTCCGAGCAGGAGAAGACCGCCGAAGGCGATCACATAGGCGTTGAACACCCAGGACAGCGACTCCGGCGAGAAGCCGAGCTCGCGCTGAAGGTCTGGTAGCGCGACACCGATGATCGAGGTGTCCATGATGACGACGAACTGTGCTGCGGCAATGAGTATGAGGCCGAGCCACCGCCTCGGGTGGAGGCCTGGCGAGACAGAAGACATGGGATTCCTTCGCTTGATGATCCGGTATACCCGGTGGGGGTACTAGCTATACCGGTGGGGGGTATCCCATGTCAAGCAACAGCCGATCCGCCCGGGGCGACCTACCAGCGCCCCCGGGTGACGGCCCCTCCGCCAGCGAGCTATCCCATAGCGTCAAGCAACTCGGCGCATGCGTGTTCGCAGCGCCGGCATACCTCGGCGCAGATCCGGCAGTGTTCGTGCATGTCGGCGTGCTTCTCGCATTCGTCGGCGCAGGCTCCGCAAACGGTGCGGCACGATTCGAGCGCGGCGCGGGTGACGTTGGCGTCATAGCCCGTGTGCCGCGACAGGACATTGCCGGTCGAGCCGCAGATGTCGGCGCAGTCGAGATCCGTCCGGATGCACTTGATGAGCTCGGCGACCATCTCCTCGCTGAGGCATGCGTCTGCGCAGGCCGTGCATGTCTGGGCGCATTCGATGCATGCCTCGATACAGGCGCCGAGTTTGTCGCGGTCTACGCCTCCGAGATCCGCCGGATAGGTCTCGAGCATTCGCGTTGCGGTCGACATGATGACTGCCCTTCCTCTTCGTTGATCCCTCCTGCGGATGCGACGGTACGCGCCGGATCAGGGTTTGGCATCCGTTATCGGAGGTTGCAGGAATACCGTCTAGGGGTATCCTGTTCATGGACAGCGATACCCTCGGTGGGTATCCGCGACGTGATGGAGGAACGATGGAGACAATCGACTACCAGGTGACCGGAATGACCTGCGAGCACTGCGAGCGTGCAGTTTCCACCGAGGTTGGACAGGTGGCCGGCGTCGACAGCGTGAACGTGTCCGCAAGCGACGGCGTCCTGCATGTCACCACCGGTACCGGAGTGGACGATGCCGCGGTACTCGCCGCGGTCGACGAGGCCGGCTACGCCGCCGTCCGCAAGTAACCCGAACCCTTCCCACCACCGCGAGGAGCCCGACGTGTCAGCATCTCCCATTCCCGCCGCCGGCGGATCGACCCTCGAACTCGAGGTCGGCGGGATGACCTGTGCGTCGTGCGCCATGCGGATCGAGAAGAAGCTGAACCGGCTCGATGGTGTCACGGCGACCGTGAATTACGCCACCGAGAAAGCACGGGTCTCGATCCCGGCCGGGATGGATGTCGCGGCGGTCATCGAAGAGGTCGAGAAGACCGGCTACACCGCGGCTCTGCCCGCCGTCGAGCCGGCCGCAACGGAGAAGGAAAGCGACCCGGAGCTGACCGGACTGCGCAACCGCCTGATCGGTTCGGTGGCCCTGTCGGTGCCGGTCATCGCGCTGGCCATGATCCCGGCCCTGCAGTTCACTTACTGGCAGTGGCTCTCGCTCACGCTGGCGGCACCGGTCGTCGTGTGGGGGGCGTGGCCGTTCCACAAGGCCGCCTTCATCAACGCGCGCCACGGGGCGGCGACCATGGACACACTGGTGTCGATCGGAACCCTGTCCGCGTTCGCCTGGTCGCTGTATGCACTGTTCTTCGGCACGGCCGGGATGCCAGGCATGACGCACGGGTTCAGCTTCACCGTGGCAGCGTCGGACGGCGCCGGGAACATCTACCTCGAGGTCGCTTCCGGGGTGACAACGTTCGTCCTGGCGGGCCGCTACTTCGAGAAGCGATCGAAGCGGCAGGCCGGCGCCGCGTTACGAGCGCTGCTGGAGTTGGGCGCCAAGGACGTGGCAGTCCTGCGGGACGGGCAGGAGACCCGGATCCCGATCGACCTGCTGCAGGTCGGCGACGAATTCGTCATCCGGCCCGGCGAGAAGATCGCGACCGACGGTGTCGTCGTCGACGGTGCCAGCGCCATCGACATGTCTCTGCTGACCGGCGAGTCCGTCCCGGTCGAGGTCACCGTCGGGGATGCGGTGGCTGGCGCCACCGTCAACGCCGGCGGCCGTCTCCTCGTGCGGGCCACCCGGGTCGGCAGCGACACTCAGCTGGCCCAGATGGCCAAGCTGGTCGAGGACGCCCAGTCCGGGAAGGCCGAGGTGCAGCGCCTCGCCGACCGGATCTCCGGCATCTTCGTGCCGATCGTGCTCGGCATCGCCGCGGTCACTCTGGCCGCCTGGCTGGTCACCGGCCACCCGGCCGCGGCAGCGTTCACTGCGGCGGTCGCGGTGTTGATCATCGCCTGCCCGTGCGCGCTGGGCCTCGCCACCCCGACCGCGTTGCTGGTCGGGACTGGTCGCGGTGCGCAGCTCGGCATCCTGATCAAGGGACCGGAAGTACTGGAGTCCACCCGGACCATCGACACCGTCGTCCTGGACAAGACCGGCACCGTCACCACCGGAAAGATGACACTGATCGAGATCGTGACAGTGCCCGGGGTCGACGCGACCGAGCTCCTGCGGGTCGCCGGGGCCGTCGAGGCCGCCTCCGAGCACCCCATCGCCCGCGCCATCGCCGCCGCGGCGACCGAGAGGACCGGGCCGCTCGTTACCCCTGAGGACTTCGCGAACATCGCGGGCCGCGGCGTGCAGGGCGTCGTCGACGGACACCTCACACTCGTCGGCCGCACCACGCTCCTCGAGGACTGGTCCATCACCCTCGACCACGCCCTCACCGCCGCGAAGAACGCTGCGGAAGCGGCCGGCCGGACGGTCGTCAGTGTCGCCTGGGACGGCAGGGCCCGCGGTCTGCTCGTCGTCGCTGATGCCATCAAGCCGACCAGCCGGGAGGCGGTGGCCGCCTTCACGCAGATCGGGCTCACCCCGATCCTGCTCACGGGCGACAACGCGACGGTCGCGCGAGAGGTCGCCGACGCTGTCGGCATCGAGACGGTGATCGCCGAAGTGCTCCCCCAAGACAAGGCCGAGACCATCCGCCGGCTCCAGGCCGAGGGCAGGACCGTGGCGATGGTCGGTGACGGCGTGAACGACGCTGCCGCGCTGGCGACGGCGGACCTGGGGCTCGCGATGGGGACGGGCACCGACGTCGCCATCGAAGCCGCCGACATCACCCTCGTCCGCGGCGACCTTCGCGCCGCGGCCGATGCGGTTCGTCTGGCCCGCCGCACCCTCGGCACGATCAAGACCAACCTGTTCTGGGCGTTCGCCTACAACGTCGCCGCGATCCCGCTGGCCGCCCTGGGCCTGCTCAACCCGATGATCGCCGGGGCCGCGATGGCATTCTCCAGCGTCTTCGTTGTCAGCAACAGCCTCCGGCTTCGCGGATTCCGCCCCTGCGGCAGCGCCGCCACACCACCCACCAACGCACCCGCCCGGGTGCTTGAGACCGCCTGACCACCCACGAAAAGGAACACCACCATGAGCGACAGCTGCTGCAGCACCACCAGCAACCAGCACGACAACGACGCCGCCATGCCGGCCGGAAGTACCAACCTCCTCGGCGGAGCCGGCGCAGACGACCTCACCGAGTGCGTCGTGATGAAAGGCAGCGCCGTCAGCAAGGCGAAAGCGGAAGCAGCCGGCCTCTACCGCGACTACAACGGTGAGCGGTACTGGTTCTGCTGCGCCGGCTGCGCACCCCGCTTCGACGCCGACCCCGCGGCCTACGTCGCCGCATAACCGCCACCGCCCGGTACAGGCGGACTCCAGCACATCACCCAGGTGAAGGGCTAACACCATGACCGATCACAACGGGCACGACCACCACGCCGGGCACTCCACCCCCACCCACACCGAATCCGTTCAGCTGCAGCACACACCCCACGTGAGTGGCCACGGACACGACGCAAGCCCGCACACCGGACACGACATGGACGGGCACACCGGACACGAGATGGCCGGGCACGCCGGACACCAGATGGCCGCCCACGGTGGAATGGGCGGCCACGCGGGCCATGGCGACCACGTCGGTCAGTTCCGGCGGCTGTTCTGGATCATGCTGATCATCGCCATCCCCGTCGTCGGGTTCTCGTCGATGTTCGCCATGATCCTGGGATACCCGCTGCCCGACGCAGCCTGGGTCGCGTGGATCTCACCGATCCTGGGCACGGTCATGTACGTGTGGGGCGGCCGACCCTTCCTCACCGGCGCTGTCAGCGAGCTACGAGCGCTCAAGCCCGGGATGATGTTGCTGATCGCGCTAGCGATCACGGTCGCCTTCCTCGCCTCCTGGGGCGCCAGCCTCGGCATCCTGGATCACGAACTCGACTTCTGGTGGGAGCTCGCGCTCCTGATCGTGATCATGCTGCTCGGGCACTGGATCGAGATGCGATCCCTGGCGCAGACCACCTCTGCGCTCGACTCCCTCGCCGCCCTGCTGCCCGATGAGGCGGAGCGTGTGGAGGGCGACAGCACCGTGCAGGTGGCCCCCGCCGACCTTCAGGTCGGCGACGTCGTCATCGTCCGCCCCGGCGGCCGCATCCCCGCGGACGGGCGCATCGTCTCCGGCTCGGCGAGCATGGACGAGTCGATGATCACCGGCGAGTCCCGCACCGTCCGCCGCGACGTCGGCGATGCCGTCGTCGCCGGCACCGTCGCCACCGACTCCGGCCTGCGAGTGCAGATCACCGCCGTCGGCGACGACACCGCCCTCGCCGGCATCCAGCGCCTCGTCAGCGATGCGCAGAACTCCTCGTCCCGGGCCCAGCGGATCGCTGACACCGCAGCCGCCTGGCTGTTCTGGTTCGCCCTCGGCGCCGCCGTCATCACCGCGCTGGTGTGGACGATGATCGGGCTTCCGGACGAGGCGGTCGTACGGACCATCACCGTTCTAGTGATCGCTTGCCCGCACGCACTCGGGCTGGCTATCCCGCTGGTGATCTCGATCGCAACCGAACGCGCCGCCCGCGGTGGTGTCCTGGTGAAGGACCGTCTCGCCCTGGAGAGCATGCGCACCGTCGACACGGTCCTGTTCGACAAAACCGGCACCCTGACCAAGGGCGAACCCACCGTCACCGCCATCGAGACCACCGACGGCACCACCTCTGATCAGCTGCTGGCCCTGGCTGCGGCGGCCGAAGCGGACTCCGAGCACCCCCTCGCGCGGGCGATCGTCAACGCCGCCACGGCACGCAACCTGCCGGTGAGTGCGGCGACCGGTTTCGAGTCGTCGCCAGCCGTCGGGGTGTCGGCGACGGTCGACGGTCATCGCGTCCAGGTCGGTGGCCCCAACCTGCTGCACGAGGCTGGTGTCGACGAGCTCCGCGTCGCCGACGCCTGGCGGGAGGATGGCGCGATCATCCTGCACGTCCTCGTCGACGGGCGGGTGGCCGGCGCGCTGAAGCTCGCCGACGAGATCCGTGAGGAATCCCGGCAGGCCGTCGACGCGCTGCACGCGCAGCACGTGCAGGTCGTGATGATCACCGGCGACGCCGACGCTGTCGCCAAGTCAGTCGCGACCGACCTCGGCATCGACCGGTACTTCGCAGGAGTCCGACCCGAGGACAAGTCCGCCAAGGTCAAAGAACTCCAGACCGAAGGCCGCAAGGTGGCCATGGTCGGCGACGGCGTGAACGACGCCCCCGCCCTCGCCCAAGCCGACGTCGGCATCGCCATCGGCGCCGGCACGGATGTCGCCATCGCCTCCGCCGGGGTCATCCTCGCCAGCGACGACCCCCGCTCCGTGCTGTCGGTCATCGAACTCTCCCGGGCCAGCTACCGCAAGATGAAGCAAAACCTGTGGTGGGCGGCCGGCTACAACCTGATCTCCGTCCCACTCGCCGCCGGCGTCCTCGCACCCATCGGCTTCGTCCTCCCGATGTCCGTCGGCGCCATCCTGATGTCCCTGTCCACCATCGTCGTCGCGCTCAACGCCCAACTGCTGCGCCGCCTCGACCTGCGACCCGAGACCAGCGCCCGAGCCGCCCTCGACCGATCCCGTACGATGCCCGAGACCAAGCAACCCGCCTCCCGCACCTGACCACCCTTGGAGCCCTCCATGAACGACACCGCGACCGCCACACAACACGAACACGAACACGGCTACATCACCGACAAGGCCAGCTACATGCGCCGCCTCAGCCGCATCGAGGGGCAAGCCCGCGGAATCGCACGAATGGTCGACGAAGAGCAGTACTGCATCGACATCCTCACCCAGATCTCGGCTCTGACCTCCGCCCTCAAGAGCGTCGCCGTCGGCCTGGTCGACGACCACCTCAAGCACTGCGTCGCCGACGCCGTCCTACTGGGCGGCGAGGAAGGACAGGCGAAAATCAACGAAGCCAGCGACGCCATCGCCCGGCTCGTTCGCTCCTAGGAGCGCCAGCGGTCGCTCAGCTGCCTGAACGTCCCAACTCGTCGCGTCGACGGACGTATTCCTCGTGATCGATCTCGCCCCGGGCGTACCGTTCATCAAGGATCGCCCGGGCAGACGGTCGCTGCGGAACCGGGTTCCCTCCGCCGGACGGACCGCGCGGGGTCAGAGTGACGACCAGCACGACGACAACGGCGATGATCAGCAACGGCACGACCAGCCAGAGGACCCACCACGCGCCGGCACCGCCCATCATCCACCCATACACGGCCGCCTCCTCTCTCCCTCTCCTCCCCCAGCATGGCTCACAGAAAGTGGGACCTGAGGGCATTAGGTCCCGTCATCGAGGCCGCCTAGTGCGTCCTCGAACTCCCAGAAGATCATCGCCCTTGAGCCTGTACCCTGAACCCTGAATCCGGTCGAAACGTCGTAGGAGGTGTCGTGGTCAGCAACAGCATCCGCTTGCCGCGGCTCAGCGGGATGCAGCGCATCGTCGTTCTGCTGCTCGGCGTGACCGGCATCGTCGTCGGTCTCCTCGCCATGCACACGCTCACCACGGTCACCGGCGACCACACCACCCACCACGCTGCCGCCGACGCAACGCACGACCACGCCGACGCTGCGACGCACGACCACGCCGACTTGGCCTCCACCGCCATGGCGGCGGTACATCCCGCGGCAATGACCGACGCGGGCATGAATGGAGTATCCGGCGGGACGAGCGATTGCAACGGCACCTGCGAGTCCGGCCACAACATGGCCAACCTGGTCTGCCTGCTCGCGCTGCTCGTACTGACGCTGATCGTCACGTTGCGGGTGATCTTTACCCGATGGGGCAACGACCTGCACCGGCTCGTCGCCGCGCTGACCGCCGCCCTCCCCGCCGTACTGGCGCCTCCCTCGCCACCCTCTCTTCACGTTCTCTCCATCAGCCGAACCTGATTCGACCGTCCCCGGCCCTGCTCCGGGCACCGAGGCCTGCCCACCGGCCGGTCTGACGAATCAGTTTTCGAGCAAGAGAGAAGTACGCACATGAAGATCAAGACGATGGCGCTCGCCTCCAGCGCCGCCCTGGCCACCGCCCTCATCCTGGCTGGCTGCTCCAGCCCCACCACCGGCGGTCACTCCGGAATGGACATGGGCGGATCCTCCGCCACCAGCACCGCCACGAGCGAGCACAACGACGCCGACGTATCGTTCACCCAGAACATGGTCATGCACCACCAGCAGGCCATCGAAATGTCCGACATGGTCCTTGCCAAGACCGGCGTCGACGCAAAGGTCACCGAGCTGGCGCAGAAGATCAAGGCCGCGCAGCAGCCGGAGATCGACACGATGAACGGCTGGCTGAACAGCTGGAACGTGTCCATGGGCATGTCCCACGACATGGGCGGCATGATGTCCGAATCCGACATGAGCGACCTCAAGGACGCCTCCGGTGCGGACGCAAGCAAGTTGTTCCTCACTCAGATGATTCAGCATCACCAGGGCGCCATCGAGATGGCGAACGAGGAAGTCAAGACGGGGAAGAACACGGATGCCGTGGCCCTGGCGAAGAAGATTGTCACCGATCAGACCGCCGAGATCGCCACGATGAAGGACCTGCTCAGCAGCCTGTAGTCCGTCCCACCGACGGGCGGGTGTCGCCGCATCCCCCCGTCCCCCCTGCAGCGGCGGCACCCGTCCTTTTCCTGCCCTCGCCTCCCGTCGGAAGAGCCATGACCTCCCCAACCCCTTCGTACTCACGCAGACGCGATCTTCGATCGCAGCGCCGCAACGTGGCGCCGAAATCCGCGCGCCGGAAGAACCGACCCTGGCAGACCATCATCGCCACCGCGGCTGCCACTCTGCTCGCCGCACCCTTTGCCCTCCCCGCCTTCGCCGACTCTGCCGAACCGGACGCTATCGACGTGATCCGCGTGCTCGAGCAAGCCCAGACCGTCAGCATCAACGCGGACGCGACCGGCGTGGCGATCACGCGCGAGGGCTACACAGTCACCACGCCACCACCACCCCCACCACCCGCGCCCGCCCCTCAAGCGCTGACCGGCGGCTACGCTTCCACGGCCGATACGTTCACCAACAACCCGGCCTCCCCGGTCCAGTGGCCCTTCACTCAGGGCGTGCCCATCAGCGACGGGTTCGGATACCGCAGCGCACCCTGCGCCGGCTGCTCCTCCAAGCACCAGGGGATCGACATGAACCCGGGCTGCGGCACCCCCATCCAAATCATCGCGGACGGTGTGGTCTCAGAAATCGGCAACCCCAGCGGCGAACTCGGCGTCTACGCGATCATCGACCATGTCATCGACGGGGAAAGGATCAGCAGCCTCTACGCTCACATGCTCGCCGGTTCCCTTCGCGTGAATGTCGGAGACCAAGTCCGAGTCACCGACATCGTCGGACAGGTTGGCAGCACCGGCATGAGCACCGGCGCCCACCTCCATTTCGGAATCATGCGCGATGGCGCCTTCATCGACCCGTACCCCTACATGAAAGAGAAGGTTGGCTCGTGAGCGCCCCCACCCGCTTTGCCCTGACTGCAGGTCTAGTCGTTACCGGGCTGCTGCTCACCGGGTGCACTCTCCCGACCGGCGAACCATCCCAGCGGACCGTCGATCCAGTCGCCGCGCTCGCCCATGTCCACGACCTCGCCATCGACGACAAGCAACGCGTTCTTGTCGCAACACACGACGGCATCTACCACCTCCCCGAGATCGCCGGCGGCACCGAGCTGACTGGGCCGCTCGGCGGAGCACGCTTCGATGCCATGTCATTCACCACCGTCGGCGACACCACGTTCGCCTCAGGGCACCCCGGCAGTGATTCCCCGGCAGCTTTCCAAGCGCCCAATGTTGGACTGATGCGCGTCTCCGGCGACGCCAATGAGTGGACCAACACATCACTCGGCGGACGTACCGACTTCCACGCGCTCACCTCCGCCCGGGTCGATACGACGGTTCAGCTCTACGGCATCGACGCAGCCTCCGGTGCGCTCCTGCACAGCCAGGACAGCGGCGAAACCTGGTCCGTTGGCGCAACTCTGGAAGCAACCGACCTCGCCGCCTACCCCCGGGAAGGCTGACACCATCTACGCCGCCACCCGAGCCGGAGTCGCCATCAGCACCGACGGCGGCCGCACATTCAAAACGGACACCAACGCACCCATCCTCAACCAGCTCGCCATTGCCGGCAAAGGCACCGTCTACGGCATCGGGCCAGACGGATACCTCTGGAAGCACGCCGGGGCCTCGTGGACCCGCGGCGAGGTCCTGCCCGGGACAGCCCAAGCGCTCACCGCAACCGACGACCGCGTCATTCTCGCCACAGACCGCGGGATTTTTGCGACCGCGGACATGGGAGTGCAGTGGACGCCACTCTGGACGCCCTGACACCGCGAGTACACCGCACTCACTCCTGGCGCATACGCAACTGGAGAACGGCCATCACGAGGACAAGCGGCCTGGGCGGGACGCCCTCGGCGTGCTGCCCCCTTTGGCTTCTTTCCGATCCGGCAGCCGATCATAGCGACCTCCGACGGCTCCGTTCCCTCCGCTCGCTATTTGCAGACTCCGCTCGCTTCACTCCCTGCGCTTAGCAACCGCTCCCTCAGGGCACTGCGCCGCCTCCGCTCGCCCTTGATCCCTGTGCCGGAACGGCAAGAAGAGCGATCAGGGAGGTCGGGGTCATGGGCGGCAAGAGCACCACAAGGAGCGCAGAAGATCGACGGACCGAGGCGGAGGCACTGCAGGCGTCGATCGTGAAGCAAGTCCAGCAACTCAGCGACAGCGGCCAGTGGCGGGCATTCCTAGAGTTCGCCCGCTCCTTCCACACCTACAGCCTCAACAACGTCCTGCTGATCATGTCGCAGAACCCGCAGGCGACCATGGTTGCTGGATTTCGTCAGTGGCAGGCCAAGGGACGGCAAGTTCGCAAGGGCGAGAAGTCGATCAAAATCTTCGGATACCGGGAGAAGAGAGCCGCAAGGCATGACCAGAAGAAGGCGACCGAGGACGACGAACGCCTCGTCCGGTACTTCCCCACACTGTCGGTTTTCGACATCACACAGACCGACCCGATCGAGGGAGCCGCGCCGCTCGCTTCGGACCCAACCCGACGGCTGATTGGGGACGACGACCACGGCCTCATCGCTCCCCTCACCGCCTACCTAACGGGCCACGGATGGAGCGTCCACCGCGCGGCGCTCTCCAGCGCGAGTGGGTACACCGACCCTGCGTCTCGCCGCGTCATCCTCGCCGAAGACCTTGCGCCCGAGCAGTCGGCAAAGACTCTCATTCACGAGACCGCGCACATCGAGCTGCGCCACATCGACGACATCGACGACTACCGCACGCACCGCGGACAGATGGAGGTCGAAGCCGAATCCGTCGCCTACATAGTCGCTGGCTTGAACGGGTTTGACACCAGCGCGTACAGCATCGGATACATCACCGGCTGGGCGGATGAAGACATCAACATGATCCGCGAGACTGCAGTACACGTGCTAAGAACGGCCCACACCATCGCTGAAGCCATCGAGCACCAGGCATAAGTGCAACCAGGAACCCCGGTCCGAATGGGCCGGGGTTTCTCATGCCGAACACGTGGGCTCGGGATGCGAGCGCGTCGAGACACAACGACGGATACGCGCCACAGGAACCAGGAAGGACCAAGCGGAAGCAGAGATCGAAGCGACAGAGACGAGAGCAAAGAACCAACGATGGAGGACAACGCCGAAAGAAGCGAGGCGGAGCCAAGGAACAAGAGCAAGAGGAAAGAGCGAATGCACGTAGGCACTCTTTGAGATGTGCGCGCCAAATGCGCGCAGAAGTGAGCGCGCAATCGGAAGTTCTAGGTGTGAGAGGTGGAGTGGCGCGCTGGAAGCGCGGCCAGGCAGCCCAAGGGGTCAAGCAGGCCATCCGCTACGCCTTCGGCGGCGTCTGCGACGCCACCCTCACCGCCAAGACCGCCGACGGCGCGCTGGCCGCGGCCGGCTACGCGGACGCGGTGATGACCCGCTACATCGTCGAGAACGGTGCTATCCGAGATGACCTGCTCACCCGCTCACAGATTAAGGATTGGGTCGGCGGTGTGGACCCGCTCACTGGTGAGCGGCGGGGCCGGGATCTGGACTCGCCGGTCGCAGATCTCATCTTGGATGCGACGATCAACGCACCGAAGTCGTTCTCGATCGCAGCGATGCTGGACCCGGAGCTAGCGGCGGCATACGAGGATCTTCAGGACCGGTTGCGGGACCGGGTCATCAAGCTGTGGCAGACCGAGCTCAACGCCCGGCGCGGGAAGCAGGGCTTAATCCGGGAGGACCTTTCGCGGATCGAGGTCGTTGAGCTCAAGCATGAGCGGTCGCGCTCGTTGGATCCGCATAAGCACCGCCATCTCTGGCTGAACGTCAAAGTGCAAGGGCTCGATGGGAAGTGGTCGAACGTGGACACACGGGTCGCGCTGCGGTTCCAGAACGTCGTGAACGCCGAAGGCGATCTGGCCTCTCGGACCGACCCAGCCTGGATCACCGCGCTGGCCACCAAGGGCCTCACGCTGAACGCCGACGGCGAGATCGCGCAGCTTCAGCATCTTGTGCGGCCCCTGTCAAAGCGCTCGACACAGATCGAAGCCAACAAAGCCGCTCACGTCCGCACTTGGAGGCAACAGCACCCGGGCGAGGAGCCTTCCGCAACAGTTCTGGCTCAAATCGATCAGTGGGCGTGGGCGGCGAGTCGACCTAATAAGCCGCAAGAGTCGACCAAAGGAGATTGGGAGTCGGTCATGAGGACCGAGCTTTTGCATGCCGATCCAGATCTGGCTCGAAAGCGGACTGCGGTCAATGCGCCATCGGTGAGCTTGCACGACCTCGACCTTGAGTTGCTTGCTGCGAAGGCGATCGTCGATGCGGATGCTAGAGCGACTCGGACGGGTGGTCGTTTCAGCGATATGGACGTCCGAGCGGGAGCAATCCGAGCAATCTCGGTATCCGGGGTCGTTGCCGATTGGACCCAACTTGCTCAGGTAGCCAACGAAGTGTGTTCTGCCGCAATCCGTACCCACACCGTGACCCTCTTGTCCGACCCGCACATTCCTGGGCACATCAAGCGGCGTATGGCGATATCGACTGCGACCCTCAAGGCCGGCATCGCTCAGAGAGTTGAGTCGCTTGCTGCACCTGGCGATGCAGTTCCAGTTGCTGAGATTGCCCTAGTCGCCGAAGCGGTCGAACCAGAGCGCACTCTCGATCAGGGACAGGCAAGCGGTGCCTCGTCGATTTCGGGGACGGACCGGGTCGTCGCGGTCTCTGGAGCCGCTGGCAGTGGCAAGACAACGATGCTCAAGGTGGCCGGAGCTGCCCTTCGTCGTCACGGTCGCAACATGATCATCGTTGCTCCAACAAAGAAGGCGTCCGCGGTCGCCGGACGAGAAGCCGAGAGCGCTTCCTCGTCGCTCCATCAGCTCCTGCACGACTACGGCTGGCGGTGGCGCAGCAACCAAGCTGGCGCGACCGAGTGGTCGCGCTTACGAATCGGTCAGACAGATCCGACAACCGGGCATCAGTACTTGGGACCGCGGACTCTCATCCGCGTCGGCGACCGAATCGTCGTCGACGAAGCTGGCATGCTTGACTTAGAGGCTGCCAATGCCCTTCTGGACGTCGTCGACCGAACGGGCGCAGGTGTGGCTTTCGTTGGGGACCAGCATCAAGCCCTTCCAGTCGGCCACTCGGGCGCGATGGCTCTTTTCTGGCGTCGCGCAACTCGCCAGATTGAGCTCGACACCATCCATCGCTTCGAAGATCCCGCCTGGGCCCAGCTAAGCCTGAGGCTCCGCAACCCGGAAAGTCGCGAGGCGGTAGAAGTCGCGGGCGAGCTTGTGCGAACGGGCCACGTTCTGCTCGCTGACAGCGACGTCGCAGCGCAAAGCGCAATGGTCAGCGCCTGGTTCGATGCAGCCCGAACACACCGGACGATCGCGCTGGTCACAGCGACGCACGCAGAGGCTCAAGCGGTCAGCGAGGAGATACAGTCCAGGCGAATCGCGGAGGGATCGGTCGACCCGAATCACGAAGCCTCCGGACAAGGTGGGCAATCAATATTCGTCGGAGATGTAGTGCAGACGCGGCGAAACGACAGTGCGGCCGACGTCCAGAATCGCGAGAATTGGGTGGTCAAGAGTGTCACAGCCGATCACGTCATGCTCGCTTCGGAAAGGGACTCCGGCGATTTGCGATGGATCACTCGCGCATACGCCAACTCGCACCTCCACTTGGCGTATGCGACGACTGTCTACGGCGTCCAGGGGGAGACTACCGATCTATCCTTTGTGGGTCCCGGTGTTGATGCCTCCGGACTTTACGTCGGCCTAACGCGCGGCAGGCAAAGCAATAGCGTTGTCGTCGTCGCCGCAGGCAAGGAGTCAGCTATTGCGGAGCTTGCTAAGGCGATGCAGCGACAGCCTATTGAGGAAACCCTGGAAATGTCGCGAGCCGCGGCACGGACAGAGTTTAGTCGCGCAGCTCGAGCGCAAATCGATCGCACACAAGTGGGCGCGCACCAGCGGACGACCCGTCCATCGTTGAACTAGACCCGTAGTCAAGCTGTGGCTAGACCACTCTCTCGCAGTCGCCGGCCGACGCGGTTGGCTCCGTCGAGATTGCCTCCTTGCGCGTCGAATCGCAGGAGCGCAACACCGAGCGCGTCTGCGCGGTCTTGAGCCTCTGGGAGAACACCGCCGGACAGAAAGATTAAGGCGTCCCGGCCATCAACGGCAGCTATCGTGGCGGCCTTCTCGACAGGTTCGAGTCCGAGATTCCCGCGTTGGTTGGCGACCCAAGCCAGAAACTTACTGCTGAAGAGATCGCACGTCCGGCGAACCGCAGCAGACGAAAGAACAGTGTCGATGGCGCCTAGGTAAATCATCCATTGGCGGCACAACTCGATGGCTTCTGGTTCAGACGCTCGCCATGCTCTGGGTGTCGGGGGTTGCGGCTGCATGGAGCCAGTCTCCCCCAGACCTCCGCCTTCGCGCGGGCGCAAGTTATTCGGCTGAATCGAGATCCATATCCATTCGTGCCAGATATTGGTCGATCCGAGCGCACGCCCGTTCAAGGACATGGCTCATCGAGGACGGACTAGCCATGGCTGCTTCTACGGATTCTTTCAGAGCTGTCAATTTCCTCCGACCCTGGTCGTCCAAATCGACAACCGCGGGCATGATCCCGGAGTACAGCAAGTACTCGGTTTGCTCAGAGACCCGTTGACCTAATTCCAGAGCCCGCTTATGAATCGCCTCGGACAGATCCGGGGCTTCCAGTACCCATGAGGCGTAGCCTCTATCGGCTTGGGAAAGCAAGCCAGCTAGCTCGAGCGTCTCTGCCTCTCCGAGGCTAGGAATCCGAGCGCATAGAGCTGCTGCCAATTCTGGTGAGACCCCTCCCCCGGACAGCGCAATTGCGTGCTTTCGTGCTGCGGCATCATCGGTCGCCCCGATGGCTCGGAGAAATAGCTGTTCCATCGCCACAACGTCTTTGCTGACTGCGTCTCGGATTTCCGGAGAATCCAAAATGCGGGAGTCCTCCGGTAGGAAGGCAGCCCACTGCGCGACGCGCGCCCTGTCCTTTGCAGCCAGTTTCACGATGAGTTGACCGGTGCCATATCCCAGCGTGGGGACTGCCGCCGCAATCGCAAGAAGTTTGGCGATCGCATCCCCATCAAGGAGGTCGACCCACCCTCTCTCAAATCCATGCGTGGCGCGTTCAATGCAGTCGGCACGCGCTGCTGCCGAGATGTCGGCGTGCGTAAGACGTTCAAGACCTAAGTTCGGGTCTGCGACCACGTCGCTCGCTAGCGCCAACGCGAAGGTGTCCCGAATACTGCCTTCAGTGTCATTCAAGCCCTGATCTTGTATCGCAGCGTAGGTGTCCGCGTGCTGCGCCCAAGAGAACTCGGCAAACGTCGTTGCGATCATCTGCCTGAGCGCGGTCGGCTTAGAGGTATAGTCCTCAAGCCAATCCAACAGGCTCGCCTCGTCATCCCGTCTCCATCCTTCGAAAAGAAGGGGAGGATCTGCACGAAGGGTTCCATATCAGTACTGCTGACGACGTGTCTTGCAATTCCGGCTGCTAGAGCGGGTCGCTCCCTGAGTAGAAACAGCCCTAGCGCCTGCAAACCGCCCGCAGGGTCCATCCCCGACTGAGTCGCGAGGCTAGATTCCGCTTTGAGCTCAGATACTGCGGACTCGACGCCATCTGAAAAGAGCTGCTTAACGACACCCGCGAGGTGGGCACTCCGACGTCGTTCGTAGTTTCGAGACCATTCGTCACTATCGAATTCGGAGGCCTCCGCGGCCGCCGGACTGGCCAGAAACTCGTCGAATGTCTCAGCAGCTGTTGGCAGAGGAGCTTCGTCACGCGGACCACTTACGAGCAACTCGGCGAGGCAGTCGCGATCCTGGTCGATGGTGTTGACGAGTCGCAATGCGGCGAACCTCACGGGCATGCTTGGCGCGCGTTCCGCGTCCCAGCGGACGGCATTTCTAATCATCTGGCGTTCAATTGCACTCGCGCCCCCATGCGCCAACTCGTCGAGCAACTGGATCGTAGCCAGATCGTCGGTTTGCCATGCGTGCAGCACCTCTTCGGGAACCGTCGCTCCGAATAACCCATGCGGTATCCGTAGAGCATTGGACAGTTCTCGAATCGCGGCTGCCCGATCCAAGCCTCCGAGGCGTGCCCAAGCATCACGAAAACCCGTACGGATTGCATCACGGTGCGGCTTTGCCCAAGCGGCCGCTACGAAATACGGCCTGAACGCTATCGACTTGGAATCGACTGCGACAGTGCGGTATCCCTCCTTAGCTAATAGGGGGTCGAGAAGCTCGAACACGCTAACTACATCATCGCCTCGCGCCGGATGCCGAACAACGGCGTCAAATACCCAGCCGACGATGTTTTTCGCGACCGAGGGATGATCCATCGTCCCCAGGTTTGCGACGTCGTCTGCCAGGACTCGCGCGGCGGATTCGGGGTGGGAGTGCGGCCGACGAGAGTCGTTAAGGCGCAGCATCCAAAGAAGCTCAAGAGCCGCCGGGAGGAGCGAATCATCTTGCCGCGCGCTGATGCCCAACGGTCTCGGCAATTTCTGCTCGACATCGAAGCGACCGATTGCAGGCAACCCCCATTCGGCTCGTTGCCGGTCACGATCGGTGGGTTCCCCATCCGCTTCTTGGCCGTCAAGCGCGGCAAGTCGATCGAGGATGCATTCGACCAGTGCTTCGCACCGAAGCGGCTCCGTATACGCGAGGGATTCGAGAAGTTCGGACACCTGCTCGAGCCTGCCGTAAGACCCCCACTTACATCGTCTCGGAGAGTTTCCCAAACTTTTGCGGCAACACTCGGTAGGCCGCGGCGACCGAGCCTCCATTCGAGCGATGACAAGTTGATGATTAGGTCGACGCTCGCTGAGCTTCCAAATTCTCGCCAGATTTCCTCGATGAAGCCGCTGTCAACCTGTGCAATCACCGCCTGCTGCTCGAGGACCTGATCAGCTAGTACGTCCGGAACAACGCGAACCCTACCTTCGGTGTTTACGAGGACTCCGCGACTGGTGAAATCGTCCACTGCACGTAGGACTGATGCGCTGTCAGTTGCCAAGAAGCCACTGATTTGGTTCCGGACTCCTGTCGAAGCCAAGTCTGTTGCACCGAGCGCCGCTAGGACTGCAAGCAATCGTCGAGAACTGTTGGTAGTAAGGTCTCCGGCAGCGGCGACCAATGCGTCCTGATATAGGCCCAGGACTTGCTCGCGCAGATTTCTGTCCACGCGCAGGGAATCAAGTTGGCCGTGACGAATTAGGTTTGCCGCAATGACTGCAACGAACGGAGTGTCCTGAGCCGTCTTTGCCAGATACTCCTTGGCGCCATGTTGAAGCCCCAGGCCGGCGGCGAGTGAGTCCACAAGATTGCGTGCGGCAGTCAGTTCGAGGCGCTCTAAACCCATTTCGAGCCGCGAGGCGAGCGGAATGCCGGCTCTTGCGATAGCACCCCGAACAGGATCAGCGCCTTCAGTTCTAACTCCAAGCAGAAGCTGAGTGCCGTCAACTTCGCGAGCGTACTCGATCAGTTGCGTGACACCGTCAGGCGAGCGATGCGCGTCTTCGACAACTACCAGCGCAGGGACGTACGGAAGCGCCGATATTGCATCTCCATCGAGCGGTCGGCCCGGCGCCAGCCAATAGACAGGGTGATCGGGTCGGCTAGCTTGGTGATCTAAAGCTGCTTCAAAGATGAGCCGAGACTTCCCAGCCCCGCCGGCGCCGGCGACAACCGCCACCCATATTGGGCTATCGCTTGCCAACGCGGCCCGTAGGTCGCCCAGCTCCTGATCACGGCCAAATAGTGGCCCCCCGCTGACCAACAGGTTTTGGGCGTCGTGGAGTCGACGGCTGACGCGCGTAAGCGATTCCCACGCGTCCTGCCCTGGAACGTCTATCAGTCGCCGCCGAACGGCCGGTCCCCAGGTCGCATCCAGGATGTCGCGCTGTCGGTTGAGCGGGAGCTCTCGGAACATACGGGTTAGGTCGCGCTGGTCTAGGAGGTTCCAGTTGCGGTGCTTCCGTACTTCTAGCCTTACCGCCGCCGACGCTTCCGATGAGAAGACAATGTTGTGCTCCGCAGATCGAATCTTGCACGCTTTGACGATGCCCGCGACGTCGGAGGGTCTGAGATTCTTCCATCGCTTGCATTGCCAGTCGACCGACGAGCCGTCCGACCAACGCCCCAACAGATCGATGCCATGCTGTTTGTCGCCTCTGCGACCCCAGCGCAGAACAGACTCAATTCGCCGCGTCGCGAGCGGGGCAAATCTGTGCGCATCCAAGAGTCGCTCGATGAAGTCTTCGAATTGATCCCAGCTAAGCGATCGAGTCGGAAGCAAGCCTGGCTCGTGCGCCGTCATATGTTCAAGCACACCTGAAGCCATGCATAGATCATGGCGCATCCCGACAAACTGTCCACCCAATCGCTCGGCATCGGTTGCGGCGGGACCCCTGGCCTTCGGGCAATAAAGGGTTCGTCTAGGTCACGGAGCTCACAAGGGCGGTCGAGCACCGGCTCCAATGATGAGGCTCCTCACTGCGCCTGTTCCTCTCATTCCCTGAAGGAGTCGACGCGGAGGCCTGGGCCCCGCGGCGCGAGTGACGAAGATGGCTGCGGCAATACCGACCACGCGGCGACCGATGTTAGAACGAGCATCGCCGCGTCCATGCGCGCACTATACCGAAGGCGCTTGCCCCTCGGACGGTGCTGCCGACGGATAGGGGTGTTGCTTTGCGAACTCTGCGATCCTGGCGTTCAGGACGTCCCACTCTGGGCAGTCGCACTTGCGATACTCACCGCGCCTAATGTCCTCGGGCATCTTGCGGTGGAGCTGGGACATCACCCTTTTTTGTCGCAGTTCGTGTAGACCGTCACGACCAGAAACCCAGATGCGCGGGCTGGGGTGCGTGAGCCATTGACCCGTGGCCCAAATCGAAAGCGAACTTTCCACTCGACGGACACGTCGCTCATATTTTTCGTTTGCCCTGTCCCAATGCTTGTCGTCCCACACGCCCCGTTCTCGAAGATCGTGCATCCAGGTGTGCAGGGCGCGGTATTCGCGTTGCAGGACGAAGTGCCAGTTGTACAGCCATTGCCTGGCCCACTTGCTGCGTCTCGGCTGAAGCATCATCAGGTCGACGGATTCCAAGACCGCCCAATTGATGGTGTGCATGTCGTAACGCTGTGGCTTGTATCCGCTGGGCGGGACCAGGCGACCAAATGGCTCGGCGGCACCGTCCGTGGGCACCCATTCGTCGCCCAATCCGAAGACCCGTTGCAGCTTCTCCCTGGCCCAGGACTGCCGGGCATCGAGAGCACGGTCATTTCGGCCAAACACTCGCTGGATGATGGGGCCCGCTATCGCGCCGATCACACCGGAGAGCGCACCTACGAGAATGACGACCCATATCGGGTTAGTTGCGTCCTGGGCCATGACAGAAGCGTAGGGGCTAGGGCGTATTGCCCGCGCTTCACACGAAAGCGGGGCCGCAAAGTATTGCGGCCCCACCCCGGACTATGGTCTAGGACATCGCGGCTGACGGCTGCGCGGCCGGCGCAATAAGTGACGGCCCGGCGAATGTGGCCGCCGGGCCGTCAGCTTTTGGGATGCGGCGAGCGACCTCGGCGGTGGTGTAGCGGAGGGACGGTCCGACGCTGTCGGCGACGACTTCGGTGGCGGCTCGGGGTTCGCCGGTTGCCTGGTCGGTCCAGTGGCGAAACTCGAGGTTGCCGTTGACGATGACGGTGTCGCCTTTGGCGAGGCTGGCGCGGACGTTCTCGGCTGTGCGGCCGAAGACGGTGGTGCGGTGGTACTGGGTGTCGCCGTCGACCCATTTGCCATCGACCTGTTTGCGGTCGGTTACGGCGACGGTGAACTTGGCGAACTTCGTGCCGTTCTGGGATTCGCCGTAGTCGGGGTCGGCGACGAGGTTGCCTTCGATGCTGATCGGGACTCGTGTGCTCATCGTTCTCTTCCTTTCGATCTGCGCCCGCTGCTCGGGTCGCTTTCACTTAGAACTTCCGATTCGAGGTCGGGGAATGCACTCAAATGGCGCGCAACGAGGAGGCTCGTTCAGGTGCCGGCGTGGCTCCGGCTGATCCAGTCGGCCCACTCAGCAGGGGTGGCGTCGTCGCCGGTTTGTGGGAGTTCGGTGTGGCCGTTGTGGCATTCGCCGTTGTACCAAGTGGCGAGGCGCGGGATGGCGACGGCGAGGCGTTCGTGCCAGCCGATGGGTCCGTAGCCGGCGTCGAGGCTGTCGTAGGAGACGAGCCAGGCTGTGCGCAGGGCGGAGAGTTCTTCCACGAGGGGGCCGTGTTTGAACCAGCAGGGCGGGATCTTGCGGGCGGGAAGGTTGTACCGGTGGGTAAACCAGACTACCCAGCTGCGCAAGTCGGTCCAGACCTCTGCCGCCTCTTCGTCGGCGAGGGTGCGCCAGTTAATTACGCGGATGCCGAGCATGCCGGGGCTTTGCCGCGGAGGTTGGTCATCCCATCGCTCGGCGAGGGAGGCGACGAGGTCGTCGAGTGGGGTGTCGTCGGTCACTGCTGTTCCAGTGCGGCTTCGATGTAGTGGGCGATCTTGGCCTGGAGCCTGGCGATCGCCTGGAGCGACGCGGTGCGGCGAGAGACGAAGCCGGAGAACACCCGGTCACGGTCGATGAGCTGGTGGACGTACTCATGGCAGCGCGGGTGCAGCGCGATCAGGTCCTGGTGCTGTTCGTCAGCGGTCCAGCCGTGCGGGGTTTGGGTGACGCCGCGGTAGTCGAGGTGGTGCAGCTCGAGGGACCCAGAGTCGCCGGAGCCGAGGCAGAGCGCACACCGGGCCTCTCCGTTGCGGGCTTGTTCTTCAGTGAACCAGCGGTCGCGGCGAGCGAACCAAGCTGCGGAGTGCAGGTAGGTTGTGCGGTAGGTGTTGTCCCGGGCGGGACGGCGACGGTTGGACATCAGTTGCCCTTTCCCGTTGATCCCCGTCGGTCGAGGGCGGCTTGGTACTGTTCGGCGAACACGACTTGTTGGTCGAGTTCGGTGAGCTTCTTTCCTGTGCTGACCTGTCGGGCGTCGTTGCGGTCGGTCCAGCCGCGCAGGTCGAGGAGGATGCCGCGCCGGTTGCGGTAGGCGAGGAGCCCGACGGTTTCGGGCATGCGGCGGATCTCGTCGATCGTCATCACCGGGACCTTCTCGTTCTGCACGTTCGTTGAGGATCCGTTGTCGTTGTACGAGTGCCCGGTGGTTCGGATGCGGCGCAGCCCGAGTAGGGATTCGATGTCGCGGAGGTGGTCCACGTCGGACGCGCCACCGAGGAGGAGCTTGGCGGTGGCGGCGGACCAGATTGTGTCGGCCTCGGATCGTGACCAGGCGGTTTCAGCCTGCGATAGCGCCTGGAGGACGACGACGGTGGAGATGCCGATGCCGCCGCCGTCGGCCATGATCCGCGGCAAGGCGGGCCAGGAGAACATATTCGCGATCTCGTCCAGGATCAGTGCGAGTGGGAGGTCGAGGCGGGAACCGGGAGAGGCGAGAGCCTTGCGGCGGGCGGTCTCGACGATGTCGTCGAGGATCGCGCCGAGGAACCCGCCGACGGAACCTGCACCAGCGCCGGTACCGACGAGAAAGAGGCTGTTAGGACCAGCGAGGAACGCGTCGAGATCAAACTGCTCCCCCGGCCCGGGCGTCATCGCCTTCCGAATCGCCGGGATGGACAGTGGGCGGAGCGCACCGAAGACGCCGAACCAGGAGTTGGCGAGGAGCTTCTCGTCGCCGTTGATGATCGCATCCAGGTCCTCCGACCAGCCCGGCGTGCCCTGGTTGGCGAGCACGCCGACCGCTTCCAGAGCGAGCCGCGGGTTGGACCCCCAGCGGGCGAGGGCTTCGATGCCTCGCCCGGAGACGGCAGCCGCATGGAGGAGCCGGGACAGCACGGAGGAGGACACCTGCGCCCACTCCTGGTTGGTCTTCGACGAACCGAGCGCGGTGCCGGCGACGATTGCCTGACCTCGTTGATCCGCGATGAGCGGGTCCTCGCACCCGGTGACAGGTGAGATCCGCAGTGCCGAGCGCACACCGGTGAGTTCCTGAGGGTCGAACACGGTGACGTCGCCGATCCGGGCGCGTTCGCGCATGGTGGCGGAGAGGTTGTCGTTGCGGGTGGAGGTGGTGATCAAGGGGCCGTCCCAGTCGAGGATGGCGTTGATGATGAACCGGTACCCCTTGCCCGACCGGGGTGCCCCCTCGACAACGATTGAGTCCTCGATCGACACGTACACGTCCTGCCCGTGGGCGCTGCCGACCTTCCACCCCGCAGCGGACGGTGCCGGGTGGGCCAGCGACGGCCGCAACACCTTGGCACGGCGCAGAGCGGTTCGGGCGGAGGTGTGCTTGCGCACCTCGCTGGGCTTGGCGAGTCCGTCTCGGCCGCGCAACTCGTGGATGAAGTGCCGGTCCGATTGCCGGTACCGAAGCCACCAGACCACGCTTGCCGCGACGGCGCCGAGGAGGAGAACAACCGCGAGGATGTCGAGCACGCGGATCAAGGTCACCGGTGCGGTGCATCCGAGCTTCAGGGCAAAGCCACCCAGGTCGCCACTCATCGCGAGTTGCAGGCCGGCGAAGACGCTTTGGGGCTCACCGCCACCGTCGCACGTGACGGTGATGGTCGCGCTGGCGATCCCGGTGGTCAGCGCCCCGGCGACCACAACAGCGAACAGGCTGTAGAGGGCGAGGTGGGTCGAGGAGGAGTGGTCGTTTCTCACGCTCGTTCACCGCCCATGGTGTCGGTGCGGAAGACGCCGAGTTCGTAGTCGGTGCAGATGTTGCGGACCTTCGCGACCCGGTCTTGCCCGATCTGCCACAGCCCTTCGCCCTTATGGAGCTTGCGGACGAGGCCGGCTTGGGTGTCGTTCCAGCCGAGTATTTCCCGGGACCGGGCGATCTCCCCGGAGTGCTGTGCATACGAGATGCGGGTCTCGCAGTCGGCCAGGAGACCAAGCGCGCGGGAGTGGAGTGCGCTATTGCGGTCGCCGAGAGCGTCGAGGTCGGCGACGCGGTGGAGGAGGTACCAGTTGGAGGTTCCGAGGTGCCGGGCGACTTTCTCGTCTTCGACGCGGTCGGCGAGTTCGTCGCCGCCGGAGACGTCGTTGAGGAGTTCGACGGCGGCCTCTTCGTGGATGATGACGCGGGCCTGCCGGTTGGCGCCGAGGCTGGCGCGGCGGATCCAGTTCGCTGTCGCTAGGCGCGCCAATGCCTGCGCCTCGGGGGATGCCCCTTCAAGGCGGAGGTGTCGACGACCATCATCGGGGCATCCGCATCAAAGCGAACCGTGGAGGGCCCCTCGAAGAATCCGGTCAAGTCGCCGGAGACCATGCGACGTAGCGAGTGTGCGAGCCGGTGGCCGGCGTCCGCGACTTCGACCGGTAGACCTTCGTTGGAGTCGACCAGTCGGTCGTAGACGTGGGTGATGGTCACCGTCGACTGCCCACGGAGAGCGTCGAGCGCGACATCGAGGGCGGTGTGCTCAACCGGCTCCAGGTTCCCGCCTTCCCGTAACCGGCGGATGATGGTCTTGACGGTCGCCCGCCGGTATTGGAGAACGTTCTGGTTCCAGTCCTCGTCCGAGAACGATGCGTCGCGCGGTCCTTCGTCGAGGAGGTTGATGCGGGTGGCTTTGCCGGGGCCGACGGAGATCGAGGTGCCGCCGACGTAGTCGGCGACGCGCACCCACTCCCCGTTCGGATCGTGCGGCACCGCGATCTTCCGGCCCAGCCGGGCCAGCCGGGACGACCAGGACTTTGCCAGCATCGATTTGCCGGTGCCCTTCACTCCGAGGATGGCGACGGAGTGAGAGCGGACGGCCTCAGCGGAGTACGCGTCCCAGGGGTCGAAACAGAACGGCGCCCGAGAGAGCAGGTTCTCGCCGATGTACGCACCGGTAAGGATGTCGCCGGTTTCGGCCAGGAACGGGTACGCACCGCCGAGCACCTTCGAGCTGCAGCGGTGCGCGGGTGGGGCGGCGCGCAGCGGGCCACGCAGATTGTGCGGCTGCTTCCAGCCCCACGCTGGCATCTTCGACGCCGGCAGTTCCGCGGGCTGGACTTTCCACGACGAGGTCTTGCCGGCATCAGTGCTCTGATGGTGCCGGCCGTTAGCTCCCGGCTTCTCGTTGGCGGGGATGCGGCCGATGACCGTGTTGGGCTTCATTTCACTCCCCTTCGAGTGGCACAGGCAGGGCGCCGGTGACAAACCCGGCGGCTTGCTGCCCCGACATGGACGCCAGCACCAGCCGTGCCGGGTGAGAGGCCTGCTCGATGTCCGTCCTGGCTTTCGCCAGGGCATCCTTTGACTCGGCGGAGATAGTGACGAACCCGCGGTACTGTACGTCTCCGAACCCGTCGACGAGATCATGCTCGCGGATGGCGAGGTCTTCCTCTTCGCGCAGGTGTGTGAGCGGGATCCGGGATGACAGCTTCATCCGAATGGTTGCAGCGGTTTCCATGTCGGATTGGGCCCTGTTCAGCTGGGCCAGCGCCTTGTGCGTGGCTACGGGCCGCACCTGGAGAGTGATCACCCGGGTCGTGTCCCCGGCGTAGAGGAGAGGCTCGAGGAACCCGGTGCGAACATCGGTTCGGGGCCATTCGGCGACCCAGAAGGTCTGGTGCCAGGATTCATCGACCCGCATCACGTCCCAGCCCTCGTCGATACCCATCACTGGCGGGGCGGGCTGCGGCTCGAGCGTGGCGTCCCGCTCACGCCGAGTCGCTGCCGAGACCGGGTCCGCGGAGAGCGCGAGCAGCTCGTCCAAGTCGTCGCAGGTCAGCCATCCGCCCGGAGTGAGCCGGGCGTGCTCCATCGAGGTTTCGATACCGGCCACGCGCTCCTTGAGAACGGCGGCAAGTCCGGTGAGCCCTCTGCCCGCGTCGCGGATCGCCCCGTTGAGCGCACCGGTGTCGAAGGTGAGAGTGACGTAGTTCGTGAATCCCATCGACCGCTTTGAGGCGGCTTGGGTCAGGTCCCAGTACTGCCGTCGCAGTTCGCGGCTGACCTGTGGGGCGTGTTCGCCTTCCCGGGCGATCAGGTAGTCACGGAGCTCGTTGGAGGACGCTCGGTCCACGCGAATGCGGATAGTGGTCTCGCGCACGCCCGGCAGGTTCTCCAGCGAGCTGAGCCACTCGACGAAACCGTCGTACGCCGCTTCCTGGGTGCCCTTGTCGCGCAGCGCCCACGCCCGGGATCCGACCCGCACGGTGATCGAAGCGAGCCGGCCGTGAGCGTTGTAAATGAACGCCCCGGCACCGGGGATTTGAACGATCTGTACATCACCCAATGCGCCTGGAAGCAGGAACTTCGAGGTCACGGTCGGCGTGATTGCAGCAACCTGTGCGTGGCCGACGTTCAGCGACGCGGTGGCGACCCGCAGCCAGACGTCTCGACGGAACACGGTTTGACCAGCGATGCTGCGGTACACGTATCGGGCGGCCTGGGCGGCGATCACCAGCACCGGCTCGCGCCGGTACGTGGCTAGTGCGAAGAACACGATCAGTGCGATCAGGGGAAGCATCACCCAGAACGCGTTGGGGTTGATGAGCAGCGTTGCCAGCAGTGCGGCGACGGCGCCGCCGATGACGACGAGCTGGAGGAAGGTGAGGCCGAGGATAATGCCGCGGCGCTCGCGGGCGGCGAAGCGGACACGGGGTGCGCCTTCGTCGGTGATCACCTGCTCGGCGATGAAGGTAGTCATGGGTTATCTCCCAACCTTGATGACGCGCGCCGCGGAGCGAACCGGTGCGGCGGCGGTGTTGGCACGCGAGAACTGGTCTCGCACCGAGAAGCGGTGATGTAGAGCTGTGCCTACCTCCGCGCCCGCAAAGGACACGAGCTTGGTGGCCCACAGCGGTGAGAACGAGGCGGCGATCACGGCGCCGGCGGCGACGAGGATGACTCCGATGCTGAGGCTGGATTTGGTGAGTTCGACGGCGAGGAGGACGACGCCGGCAGCGAGGGGTTTGGCGATGAGCAGTCCGATGGTGAGGTTCATCCAGCGTTGTGCCCAGGCGGTGAGCTTGGGTTGGCCGATCATCATCAGCCCGACGGGGGCCATCGCGGCGAGGGCGAGGAGCCCGAACTCGCGGATGGCCATGGCGATGAACAAGAACAGCGAGGCGATCATCATCAGCCCGACCACGAGCAGAGCGAGCACGTACTCCCCAACGGCGCCGGGTCCTTGCGCGCCCTGAGCGGCGATGGTGAAGACGACGCCTCCTTGGGTGAATTGGGAGTTGTGCATGACCGCGTTAGGCGCTTGCTTGGTGATGTCGAGGATGCCGACGACGCGCAGCAGGCCCTGGCTGAGGCTTCCGCCTTGGACAGTTGAGGTGAGGCTGCTGGTGACGGCGTCGGTGACGCCAGAAGCTTTTTGCATACCCCACACGCAGATGGCGGCGAACGGGATGGCCAGGGCGGCACCGGCGGCGGTTCGGCCGATGCGTGCCCAGTCCTGCAGGATCATCGCGATCCCAATCTGGATGAGGGCGACGATGAGGATCACCGGGGCGGTGACGGCGACCCAGAACAAGAACTGGGAGTGTGCGATCTCCCAACTGCTCTGGTCGATGTTGGTGTTGAAGGAGCCGGCGATCATGGTGGCGATGAAGTCGCCGAGGTTGCGAATGGTGGATCCCATGAATTGGGCGAGGGTTTGGGAGGCCTGGCAGCCGAAGTCTGAAATGAAGCAACCGTAGTTCGGTGAGAACGGGTCCGGCGGAGCAGCGAGTACCTGCATAATGATCACGCCACGTGAAGGGACTGGCCCCAGTTGATCAGTCCGGCGATTCCGGCGGCGACGGCGACACCTGCGACGCAGCTGACGACGCCGACAATGCCCATCTTCTGCACGCGTCCGTTGCTGGAGATATGGCCGACGACGATGAAACCGGCGGCGATGAGGCCTCCGATCACACCGAGGGTGAGGACGATGGCGAACACGATGTTCGCAATCGACTGAAGGGCGCCGACCCCGGGGCCGGAGAAGTCCGGCGACGGGCTGTTCACGGTCAGCACGGGGATCGTGCGGGAGTGCACGATCACGAGTGCTTCGTTGAGGGCGTTCATGATGTGGTTTTCCTTCCTGTGGCTTCTGTTCTTGACTCGGGTTCGTTCGTCTCGGCCATCCGCTTCGCGGTCAGGAGCCCGGATCCGATGATGCCGAGCAAGGTGACTGCCACGAGTCCCAGGACGCCGAGGAGAGTTAGCAGGAGGTTCATGAGGTCACTCACCGCCAGCGTTCGCGGCCTTGGTTGCAGAGGCAGGCAGCGGGACGGTCAGTCTCAGCGGTTGTCCCTCGGAGGGGACGTCCATGGTGAGCAGGAGGCGATCGACTCCTGCTGGCAGATACCAGGCGGCGGCAAAGGAGCGTTCTTTGTCGTTCGGGAGGGTCCAGGTTGACTGGCCGCGGAAGAGCCCGCTCGGCATCCAGGCGAGGCCGTTGGTCCTGGCGACGATGGGCCCGTCGGCAGTGTCCAAGACCGCGGGCTCCGGTCGACCATCGAACTGGGTCCCCTTGAGGGTGGTGCCGGTGACGTCCTGATAGGTCTGGTTGCCTTGCGAGGGCTTCCACTCGCCGGTCATGGTGAACTTCACGAAGATGACCGGTGTGCCAGCGGGAAAGAGTTCCTGCGTCGCATCTGGGAGTGTGCAGCGGCAGCCGTGCTTGGCCTTGAACGCCTTCCCGGGAAAGACCTGGACGTAGACCGTATCGACGATGCCGTCTGCAGCTGGCGTCGCAGCTTCAGCCGGGGTTGGGGTTGGCTTGGCCGGCGTGACGGTGGTGAATGACGTGTTCTTGGCTGGGGCTGTCGTGGCGCAGCTGGTCAGGGCTAGGCATGGGAGGAGCGCCGCAATCGCGATCAGCTTCTTGGTCATTTCACTTCACCTCGGTTTCGTATGCGCCCTTCACTTAGAACTTCCGGTACGGGACTTTTTTGGCGCGCAATCTCGGAAACTCCCTGATTCAGGGCACCTGGATGTGCTGGTGGTTGCAGGTATCGGGGAATGCGCTGGTGATGTTGAGTAGCGCGCCCAAGGAGACGTTGGCGCGAGCGCGGCAGTCGCTTTGTCCAATCGATGAGCCGTGCGGCGCGTAGGGGTCCAGCGTGTGAATGAGCTGGAGCGAGAGGGCGTCTGCTCCGGTGAGTGACTGCCGGTTGATGGCGTAGAAATCGACCGCCTTGCCCCGCCAGTGCGCTGACGCTGTGCCCGCGCCGGGTGTCATGCCTGTGCAGCGCCGGTTGAGGTCGCTGACTCCCACCTGCTGGAACGCCTGGACGGCCACGACGATGAGCTGCAGGACCTGGGCGTCAATGGCGCAGTTCGGTGTTGCGGAGCCGTCTGCCATGTTGAGGATTTGCTGTTGGTAGCGGGCCTCGAGGAAGTTGAGCTTGTTCGCTTGGATCGCCGCAGCCAGCACCGCTGCCGCTGCACGAGCGTCTGCAGGGACCTGACATGCCGTGGCACTGGCCCCGGTGAGGGCGGTGAGAACCTGTACGGCCGGCGTCCAGAACGGGGTGTAGTGGTTCGGGTCTGCGTTGATCTGCACCGCGTGCGCGACAAGGGTGGGAGCCGTGGTCTGCCAGTCAGGGACGCGCAGCATCCGCGTGTAGAACGACGCGGCCGCGGTCGCCGGGTCCATCCGCTGCGCCCGGGTACCGTAGCTAGGGCCCTGCTGGAAAACACCGATCGTGGTGTTGTCCACCGCATCGCCGTGGTCAAGATTGCGGAGTCCGGACTCGCCAATCGCGACCATCAGGGCCAACGTCAGCCCGTGCGGAGGAACACCCATCTGCTGCCCGACGGTGATAATCGCCGCAGCGATCCTCAACTGCTCAGGCCCGTAACCATCGACCGCCTGGCCTGCCTCCACGGCGCGTGCGGAACCGCCGCACTCTCCCCCGCCGCCACTGAACCCGTTGGCTCCCATCGCAAGCACCACGGTGACCGGTACCGCGACGAGCGCGACCGGGACGACGAGGACGATGATGACCACGATGGTCAGGAGGTTCCGGATCGCCTTCGGACGCCTCACTACCTGAGCGGCCGCTGCGCCAGCGCTGATCACGCCGCGGCCTCCTGCTCGAGCACGACACGTGCAATCATCAGCAACCGCTTCGCTGTCGCGATTCGTGCCCGCGCTGAACCCGGGTGGATTTGCAAGGTCTCGGCGATGGTATTGGCGTCGTCGCTGATCATCTCTGCGACCTCCCGGAAGCCACCGACCTCAGGAACGCAGGACACGATCACCGACCCCGTAATTGGTAGTCCGGCGTCTGCGGCCGCGAGGGCGGCGAGCACGGTTCGGGCGGTCTGGCATACCCGGTCATGCACTGAGCGCAGGCCGCGTTTGGACATCTGATGCGCGTCCGCCACAAGGTCGACGTCGCCGTTGGCAAGGCTGAGGTCGCTGATGACCTGCCAGTCGGATGGACCCACGAAGTCGGCGACCAGCACCATCCACCGGTGTGCGTCGAACCTACGAATCAGCGCATCCAAGGGGTCGACGTCCGTATCGGACTCGACGTCGTCTGGCACATCGTCCATCGCCACGTGCTTCCGCGCGACCTCACGGAGCACCACGTTGCGAGTGATGCCGAACACGAACGCATGCGGTGAGCCGCGTTCCGGGTCGTACCGAGAGCTTCGGTGCCAGACCGTCTCCCGGGCCAGCTGTAGCACTGTGTCGACTTCGTTCGGCCAGCCGCGCAATTGCAAGCGGACGTACGGCAGCAGTGTGTCGACTTCGCGGAGCAGCTCCGTGAGTCGAGCATCCGCACGGGTGCGGAGTTGGGTTCCTTCAGCCACGAGATCACTACCTTTCTTGTACGGAGGTGGCTTGTGTGAAGGATCGGGTTCGGGCCTGAGGACCCGTTAGTGCGGTGCGCTGGCGCGCCTTGGCGTGCGCCAGCACAGAGTGAGTGAGGACGGTGAGCCGGGAGTACGCCGGGGATTCAGGTGGGCGGCGTGCCCGGTTCGAGAGGTGGAGTGGCGAGGGCGACTCTGCGGTTCGGGAGTCTCAGCCACGATGCGTCACCGCCGCCCGGACTCGGTCTGTGAGTCGTGCGTCACGGTGAAGAGGGTAAGGATCGGCCGCTCCATTTGGTGCCGGACGCTACCCCCGATCGGGGGTTGCTCCGACGTGCCACGCCGGGGTGGACGGCGGGTTCTACTGACAGCTTTCGCACTGCAGCGCATCCATGGGGTCGACCGGCACGAGGTAGCCGTCGACGGAATGCTGGGTAACACCAGTGCCAACGGGAGCCGACTCGCTTACGCCGGTACTGCGGTCCCGGTGTGTACCGTCGCCTCCACCCATGCGATCACCTCCGCCGGCTTGTAGACCACCTGGTGTGGCGTGGGCTTGTAGTAGCGCGGGCCTTTGCCCTTGTAACGAAGCTGCGCCAGCGCGGCGACGGACAGACCCGTCATCTCGGCTACCTCGGTGGGCCGAATGTACTCTCCAATCATCTCTTTTCTCCGTTTCGACTAAAAATCGGTCATCTTTCAGCAGTGGCTACGATAGCGTTGATTCTTTGATTTGACAATAGAGACGGGTCTATGCTGCTGAAATGGCTAACTTCCGTACTGAGGGCACTGTGGGCGCGCGGATCAAGTTCGCGCGACGAGAGCGAGGGTTTCGCACGGCACGAGAGTTCGCCGAATCGCTTCGCGGAGGCAATGTCACGGCCGCTGTCGTCGAGAACATTGAGTCGGGTCGCAAGGCCGACATCAGCATCACGCAGCTGCTCAACATCGCCCATGGACTTGGCACTCCGGTCTCGTACTTGCTCGCCCCTATCGGTCGACCGAACGCGAAAATGGACTTACAGAATCTCAACGTCGAACTTGCCGACATGACCGCGGCGCAGTTCGACTGCTGGTTGTCGGCCACGCCATTGAGTTCGTACCGCCCCAGGTGGGCAGGCGAACGCGACGACATTGAGGCGCTGGGCACGCTGCGGCAGCTCGGGACCTTCCAACGCGAGCTCGAAAGGCTTCGTCTTGTCATGAATGTGCAGAGTGCGTCGGGTGACGTAGAGCTCATCAATGCGAATAAGGACGTCGAGCGTCAGATCGAAGCTGTCGCGAAGGAAGTAGCCCGGCTTGTCGGCTTGCTCGAATCCGGCGGGTTTGTTGATGTTGCGGGCGAGGGCGCCGACTCGGAGTAGCCATGGGCAGCATCACCCCGTACGAGTCAGCCGCAGGCAAGCGGTATCGCGTTCGCTACCGCAAGCCCGATCATTCCCAGACCGACAAGCGGGGCTTTCGCACCAAGCGCGAGGCCGAGCTCTTCCTAGCGTCCGTCGAGATGAAGAAGGCGACTGGCGAGTACATCGATCCAACGGCGGCTCGCGCGACGGTCGATCGTCTCGGGGAGGCGTGGCTCGCATCTCGATCTCACCTTAAGCCGTCCTCTGCCTATGTGTACGAGTCGGCTTGGCGACTACACGTCAAACCGCGGTGGGGCGCGGCCATGGTCGGCAACATCCGCCATAGCGAAGTCCAAACTTGGATCTCCGAGTTGAGTGATGGCGTAGGGGACAGGAAGGCGAAGTCCCCGACGATTGTTCGACGAAGCCACGACATCCTCGCTGGCATCCTCGACTCTGCGGTGCGAGACCACCTCATCCCATCTAACCCAGCGCGAGGAATTAAGCTCCCGAGACGGCGGTCCAGGGAGCACGTCTACTTGACCAACGAGCAGGTTGCCCGCCTGCTCATAGCGTGCGACGAGCACGCTCCGGTCGTAGCAACACTCGCCTACACAGGCGTCCGCTGGGGTGAAGTGTCAGCCCTGCGGGTCCGTGATGTCGATACACGCCGGCTGCGACTTACGGTCGTGGAGAACGCTGTCTACGTCAACGGATCGATAGTCGTGGGCACGCCCAAGACGCATGAACGCCGCAGCGTGCCGTATCCGCAATTCTTGTCAACGCCCCTCCGTGCGGCCTGCACCGGCAAGGCGCGCGACGACCTCGTCTTCGACGACGGTCACGGTGGTTATCAGAAGACGCCGACGATGGCGGCCAACTCATGGTGGGACCGCGCTCTCGTGGCGGCAGACCTCCCACCCATGACGGTCCACGACCTGCGTCACACAGCCGCGTCGTTGGCCGTCAGTGCGGGCGCCAACGTAAAAGCGGTACAACGGATGCTCGGCCACGCCTCTGCAGCGATGACGCTCGACACCTACAGCGATTTGTTCGATGACGATCTGGACGCGGTGGCATCTCGACTCAATAGCGCTGCCGCCCGAACTGCAGGAGCAATATGGGCGGGAGATGGCATTTCACTCCGCGACTAGGCAGCCTAGCGGTACGAGCGCGCCTCAAGTTCGAAGCGCGCCAAGTCAATGATTGTTGTGACCTCAAGCTCGCCAGCGGGAACAAACGGAATTAGCCAGGTGTCTTCGGCAGCTTTGACTAGTTCTGGCAAGCTCTTGCCACGAACTCGAAGCAAGTGAGCTGCTGGCGAGTGCCTCTGAGCGGTCTGCAACGCTCGAATGGGATCAGTGGATAGATGCACCATTTGTCGTCCCATTGGCCGCAAGCCTGCACGGGCTTCAAAGATTGACTGCATGCTCGACGTGGGAGTCGCGTGGTAGAGCCATCCCGGTGGCGTGGAAGCCTCATAGTCGGTTCGTCGGGCCACAGAATGCCCATATGCAGCTCGGATCTCCCGTCCATCGAGTTGGAAACGGGGTTCACCTAGTGCGCCCGCGACAACCAGCAACTGTTCGGGAGTCACGTTGTGCCCATTCGCCTGAAGCACTTCAGCAAGGTCCTCGACAAACATCCACCCCCCGCGAGTGGTCTGGGCGACTGGGTCGTGGCGCAGATGGTAGGACATGGCTTTGCTGATTCGGACTCGATCGTCAGGCTGGATCGACGTGTACCTGGTGGGGTCGGCGAGCCCGGTTTTTACAGCCCAGGCGTCTAGGACCCTTCTGCACCACCGCCGCAAATCATCGTTCGCACTTTGCGTTGATAAGGACAGCAGCAACTCGTAGGCGTGGTTGCGCTGCTGCTCGGTTGCCTTCTCGTCGGTCAACAGGCCTACTGCTCGCGCAGCCGAGCTCGCCTGGTACGCGACCAGGTGTGACGGTTGAGCCTCGATCCCAGCCGCTCCCAAGTACTCGCGGAGCAGCAGTTCGCGGCTTGACCAGTCCGCTGGCGCAAGCGCTGGGTGATCGTCAACGAGTTGTGCGAGTTCGTAGGTAAGCGGTCTTGCGCCCGTCGCTTCCAAGTCGACCGCGAGCACCCGTTGGTCATCGTTTACGAGCCAGTTCAAGGAATGCGCGTCCCGCCTTGGCACGCAGTCGACAGGGCTTACGAGCTCCCACCAGGAGTTGAAGAGCGATAGCTTCTCCTCGCCAGCCAGCTTCTTAAGCCATCGACCCAGTTCCTTTTCCTTGATCTGGTTCCGGGATAGTCCCGGAACTTGGACCGCGCGGGCTTCCCAGCCATGGATCAACCCCAAAAACCGAGCAGAGCGTCGGAGCAGGGCCAGACGGTCCGTTCCTACGTCGACGAGAGCGGAGCGAAGTGTTCGCCCGCGGACATACCGGCGAACACTTACAAGCGATGCGCCACCCTGTGGCTGGCTCACCGACAGCGTCCCGATGTGTTCAATCACTCCGAAGCGCGTCGTTTCGTTGTGATTCTCGAGTTGCGCTGCAAGGAAGCGTGCCCGTGCCTCGTCGCGTGACAGCGCCTCCTGACTCGTCCGCTTGAAGACAAATGTCTGACCGGTGATGCCCGAGAAGTCGTCGACCGTGTACGTCTCACCACCGCCACCCCGCCCACCTAGCCCGCTGACCCTAAGAGCGGGGTTATTGAGAGCTCGCGCCGCAGCCATAGCGAACAATGCAGTGTGATCTCCGACACGTATTGCGTCCATGAGATCGGGTGGTGACGTTGGGCTTGTTATTGAACTCGGTCCGTGCGCCTCGATCTCGTTCGCAATGATGACTATTGGCTCGCTTGAAGAGGAGTCGAGATACTGCCTTCTCAAGAGAATGTCGAGACCCCGAGAACGATACGTGGGATCGTTCTTCAATTGCGCCAACAAGAGTAGGTCTTGTGCCTGCGCGAGCTGATCTCGGGCACCGTCCAAAGCCTTTTTGGTTCCGATCGGCCCCCTAAGCCGAATCGCGTCCTGCAGTAACGCTGCGGCTTCCTCACCGGTTCGATTCCGCGCGACTCGCGACTCTAGTTCCGCTAGAAACTCGCGGTACTGATATTGACCACGTTCTGCGTCGAACCGAAGCGCTCGAATGAGTTCAGGAGTGGCCTCGTACACAATTTCGGGGAGGTCGCGCGGCGTACGTAGCGCGAACGGAAGGCGCACGCCACGTAGCAGTTCCAGCTTGGATGCCCTTTGGCCGACGAACGTACGCAGTGCCTTGAACATCGCGCAGCGGATCTCGTGACGAAGTTCGATCTGTCCTTGAGCATCAACTGCTGCGAAGGACTCATCTGCCTTCTCGAGAAACCTCGACCTTCCAGTGGTAGTCGCGTGGTCAGCTAAATTCAGCCAAATTTCGGCAACGATCAAGTGCCATGCCGGCCAATCATCTCGGGGCACTCGACGGGAACTGATGAATTGGGCGGCGTCAGTGAGAAAGCTCTTGTCGCCAGTAGCGTGGTACAGTTCAAGTGACGCTTCAATTCGATGGACTGCCGTGGAGATGTCATCCGGATCCGTTGATGCGCTCACGAGGTACCCAAGCGCGGTCTCGAGTTTGCTGACGTCCCCCGTGGAGAATCGCGCGGCGGTCACAACCAGTCTTCCGACTTGCCTTTGGATCCGAGCGAGCGTGCGCTCCGGGTTGGACTCATCAGCGAAGGGGACCAGCGACTCGAAGGCGGTAGCCGCGAGATTCGCCGCCCTCGCGAGAATGACGGGCTCGCTGAACCGGACCGAATAGACCTGCCTACGCAGCGCGTGCGCAACTGTCCATCGTGCGTCCACGATCGCAGCCGCAAAACTGGAGCCGCTCGAGCGCAAGTAAGATCCGACCTCCGCGCCGGCGGTTGCCATCCGGGCCTCGATGGTCAATGCGGCAAGCAGGGGAAGCTTCGAGCTGTCGAGTGAGGTGAAACTGCGGACGAGGCTTGACGGCTCGGAGTCGAGTGCCAGCCAGAGCCTAATCGCGTCGAGATCCGAGACCCGACGCCAAGCATCAATCTGTTCGTCAAGGACCAGTCCCAGACTCTCGATCACCCCAACAACATGAGCTACCGTGCGCCTAGCTTGACCGCTGAGCGCGGCATCTACACCTACCGCACCGCCGCGCTTGAACAGCTGTGCAACATCTGCTGGCGACGCTTGCCTCATTGCTCTCCCGATCCAAAGCGATTTCTGAATCATATTGGTCGGGGTCGGGTTCGGACGTCCGGATTACTCGCGCGCTGACCGCAAAGGCCACAATCGCAGGCCCTGAGCCTTCAGGCATCAGGGCGGAAAGATTTCAAGTGTGGGCAGAATGTGGGCAAACCGCTACACCAACAAGAAAACGACGGCTGTCTGACAGCCGCCGTTCCCAGTGTTTTGAAGCTATGTAGCGAGGGCGGGACTCGAACCCGCGACACCACGATTATGAGCCGTGTGCTCTAACCACCTGAGCTACCCCGCCGTGGCATCCCTCCGCCGTGCGACGTGTCGCGTGACGGGGAGACGGAGCCCCCTGTGGGAATCGGACCCACTACCTCTTCCTTACCAAGGAAGTGCTCTACCAATGAGCTAAGGGGGCGGAGCCGCACGCCGGCGAGAGCCGGCCGTTTTCGGCAACCGTACGAGGATACCATCCGCCGCGTCGTGTTTCGTACACGGCGGAGCGCGCATCAGGCGGCCTTCGCGGACTCCGATGCGCCGTCGAGGGCGTCCAGTTCGTCGGCGGTCAGCTCGAGGGTGACGGAGGCCAGCAGGTCGGGCAGCTGGTCGGTCGTGCGGGCACTCGCGATGGGCGCGGTGATCGTCGGCTGCGCGGCGAGCCACGCCAGGGCGACGGAGGCCACCGATGCGTCGTGGGCGGCGGCGACCTCGTCGAGGGCGGACAGCACAGACCGGCCGGTCTCGTCGAGGTACTTCGCCGCGCCGCCGGCGCGAGCGCTGTCGACCGTGACGCCGTCGCGGTACTTGCCGGTCAGGAAGCCGGCCGCCAGGGCGAAGTACGGCATGACGCCCAGGCCTTCGCGCTCGGCGATCGGCCGGTACGCCGACTCGTAGGCGCGCTCGACCAGGTTGTAGTGCGGCTGCAGAGCGACGGCGCGGTGGAGGCCCTCGCGCTCGGTGATGCGGAACCACTCGTCGATGCGCTCGGGCGTGTAGTTCGAGATGCCGATGTAGCGGACCTTGCCCGCGTCGACCAGGCCGGACAGGGCGGCGACGGTCTCCTCCAGCGGGACCGTCTCGTCATCGAAGTGGGCGTAGTAGAGGTCGATGTACTCGGACTGCAGGCGCTCGAGCGACGCATCGGCGGCCCGGCGGATGTTGTCGGCGGCGAGACCCTTGAAGTCGGGGTGCTGGCTGACCTTGGTCGCGAGCACGACGTCGTCGCGGTTGCCGCGGGCGTCGAACCACTCGCCGAGGATGCACTCCGAGTCGCCGCCGGTGTTGCCGGGCACCCACGCCGAGTAGCCGTCCGCCGTGTCCACGAAGTTGCCGCCCGCGGCGGTGTAGGCGTCGAGCACGTCGAACGAGGTCTGCCTGTCCGCGGTCCAGCCGAAGACGTTGCCTCCGAGCGACAGCGGGTAGACCTCGAGGTCGGACGAGCCGATGGTGCGGCGGGGTGCGGTCATGCGTGACTCCTTCGTTTGTCCGTTCCCTCACGCTAACGCGGCGGTCCGAACGGTATTCCGTAGCCGTCTGAAGATGTGGAAAGGTGACCCGCAGCACGTACTGTGGACGGATGCGCACCGCTGACGACGCCCGCCGCGAGCTGCGGGCGGACTGCGCCCGCTGCGTCGGCCTCTGCTGCGTCGCCTTGGCTTTCGCCCGCTCCGCGGACTTCGCATTCGACAAGCCGGCCGGCGACCCGTGCGTCAACCTCGCCGAGGACTACCGCTGCGGCATCCATCCCGAACTGCGCGAGCGCGGCTTCAAGGGCTGCACCGTCTTCGACTGCTTCGGTGCCGGGCAGCAGGTCACGCAGCACACCTTCGCCGGCGCCACGTGGCACGACGGAGGCGAGACGCAGAGTGCCATGTTCGCCGTCTTCCCGCTGATGCGCCAGCTGCACGAACTGCTCTGGTACGTGGAGGATGCGCTGGCCCTGGAGGCCGCCGCCTCACTGCATCCCGCGCTGCGGTTGGTCCGCACCGAGGCGCGCGCGCTCGCCGATGCACCGGCCGACGCCATCTGCGAAGCGGACATCGAAGAGATCCGCGCCCCCGCCGCCAGACTGCTGCGGGATGCGGCCCGCCTGGCCCGAGAGGGCGGCCCCGTCGGCACCGGGCCGAAACGAGGCGCGCGCTCCCGCATCCGTCCCGACGCCGACCTGCTGGGCGCGGACCTGCGCGGGGCGGACCTGCGCGGTGCCGAGCTCCGCGGCGCCCTGCTCATCGCGGCTGACCTCCGCGACGCCGACCTCTCCCGCGCCGAGCTCATCGGCGCCGACCTGCGCGACGCGCGCCTCGATGGGGCAGACCTCCGCACGGCGATCTACCTCACGCAGCCCCAACTCAACGCCGCCAACGGCGACCGACGCACTCTCCTGCCGCCGACGCTCGCCCGCCCGACCCACTGGCACTGAACTCCACGGCCGACGACCGGGCCACGGAGACTGCAAACGCTTCCAGCCGCATCGCTATACTCCCCCTGTGCGCGGTCACATCCCGGGCACCGGCGGTCGCAAGCGCTTCCACCGCACGAGAGCACAGCAACCGCACCAGAGCACAGGAGGTGGGATGCCCGGCATCGACGACGTCGCGCGCCTCGCCGGCGTCTCCACGGCCACCGTTTCCCGTGCGCTCAGCGGCAACGGCCCTGTCTCGCAGACCACCCGTGCGCGGGTGCTGCGGGTCGCATCCGACCTCGGGTACGTCGTCTCCTCCGACGCGTCGAGCCTCGCCTCCGGCCGCACACGCAACATCGGAGCGGTCGTCCCGCAGCTGAACCGCTGGTTCTTCACCTCCGTCATCGAGGGCGCCCAGCGGGTCCTCCTCCGTCGCGGCTATGACCTCACTCTCTACAACCTGAGCGGTGACGGGGAGGAGCGGCGCCGAGTGTTCGAGCAGCACCTGCTGCGCAACCGGGTGGATGCGGTCTTCGCCGTCTCGCTCGAGCTCGCCGAGGACGAGGTCGGCCGCCTGCTCGCGCTCGGGAAGCCGCTGGTCGGCGTCGGCGGACCGCTGCCCGGCGTCAGCACCCTCACCATCGACGACGTCGCGGTCGCGCGGCTGGCGACCGAGCACCTCATCGGCCTCGGCCACACCCGCATCGCGCACATCGGCGGCTCGGACGAGTTCGACCTCGACTTCCACATCCCGACGAGCCGGCGCCTGGGCTACGAGCAGGCGCTGACCGAAGCCGGCCTTCCCGTCGACGAACGCCTGCACCGGGCGACGGACTTCACGCTCCCGGGCGGGTACGAGGCCGCGAAGCAGCTGCTCGGAACACCGCACGAGCGTCCCACCGCCCTCTTCGCCGCCTCCGACGAGATGGCGGTCGGCGCCATCCTCGCCGCCCGCGACCTCGGCCTCAGCGTGCCGCGCGACGTCTCCGTCATCGGGATAGACGACCATCCCCTTTCCGAGTTCTTCGGGCTGAGCACGATCGCGCAGCACCCCGTCCGCCAGGGCGAGCGCGCGGCGGAACTGCTGCTCGCCGCACTCGAGGCGCGGCGAAGTACCGGCGGAGCCGCGCATCCGGAACCCGTCAGCCACACCGCCCCCGCGGAGCTGATCGTCCGATCGAGCACCGCCGTCCACCCCTGATCCCCCACCCGCCCCCGACACGAACATGAGGTGACCACCATCTCCGCAACGACCCCGACCACCGATCGCACCCCCGACACCCCCGGTCGCGAGTGGTGGCGCTCCGCCGTCATCTACCAGGTCTACCCGCGCTCCTTCGCCGACTCCGACGGCGACGGGATGGGCGACCTCCCCGGAATCACGCACCGTCTCCCCGCACTGCGCGATCTCGGGGTGGATGCCGTCTGGCTCTCCCCCTTCTACCGCTCGCCCCAGAACGACGCCGGCTACGACGTGGCGGACTACCGCGACGTCGACCCGCGCTTCGGCACCCTCGCGGACTTCGACACGATGCTCGCGGAGGCGCATGGCCTGGGGCTGCGCGTGATCATCGACATCGTCCCGAACCACTCGTCGAGCGACCACGTCTGGTTCCAGGAGGCGCTGGCCGCCGCACCGGGGAGCCAGGAGCGCGCCCGGTACATCTTCCGCGACGGCATGGGCGAGAACGGCGAGCTGCCGCCCAACAACTGGGAGTCGATCTTCGGCGGCCACGCGTGGACGCGCATCACCGAGCCCGACGGCACGCCGGGCCAGTGGTACCTCCACCTCTTCGACAAGTCGCAGCCGGACTTCGACTGGGAGAACCCGTGGGTGTGGGAGCAGTTCCGCGGCGTGCTGCGCTTCTGGCTCGACCGCGGCGTCGACGGGTTCCGGGTGGATGTGGCCCATGGCATGGTGAAGGAGGCGGGCCTCCCCGACTACACGCCGCCGGAGGGTATGGGCAGCATGGGCGGCACCACTCCGACCCTGGAGACCGGCGGCATCCCGCTCGAACCCGAGATCCACGCGCACGCCGAGGTCGACCCGCCGACGCCGCCGTACTTCGCGCAGGACGGCGTCCACGCGATCTACCGCGACTGGCACACGGTCCTCGCCGAGTACGAGGGCGACCGCGTGCTCTGCGGCGAGGCGTGGGTCGAGCCGCTCGACAAGCTGGCCCGCTGGGTGCGCCCGGACGAGATGCAGCAGACGTTCAACTTCGCGTACCTGGAGACCCCGTGGGATGCGGCCGCGCTGCGGAGCGTCATCGATCGCTCCATCGCGGCCTTCAGCAGTGTCGGCGCTCCGAGCACGTGGGTGCTGTCGAACCACGACGTCGTCCGTCACGCGACCCGCCTGGCCCTCGCGGGCGAGAACCTGCAGGGCCACGGCATCGGGCCGAAGACGAAGGGGCTGCCGGACCCGGCGTTCGGCCTCCGCCGGGCACGCGCGGCGACCGCGCTCATGCTCGCACTGCCGGGATCGGCCTACCTCTACCAGGGCGAGGAGCTCGGTCTCCCCGAGGCGATCGACCTGCCCGACGAGGCCCGTCAGGACCCGACCTGGTTCCGCACAAACGGTGAGCGGTACGGCCGCGACGGCTGCCGCGTCCCCATCCCGTGGGAGGGCGACGAGGCGTCGTACGGCTTCGGCCCGAGCCCGGCGAGCTGGCTGCCGCAGCCCGCGCTCTGGGCGTCGTACATCCGCTCGGCGCAGGAGGGCGTGGCCGGGTCGACGCTGAGCATGTACCAGGAGGCCTTGAAGCTGCGCCGCCGTCACGACCTGGCGTTCGGCGCCCCCGAGTGGATCGACCTCGGCGGTGACACGCTCGCCTTCCGTACCGGCGAGGTGACGGTCGTCGTCAACTTCGGCACGGACGCCGTCGCGCTGCCCGAGGGGCGGATCGCGCTCGCCAGCGACGAGCTGGAGGACGGGAAGCTGCCGCAGGACACCGCGGTCTGGCTCGTCTGAGCCGGGGCCACTCCGGTCGGCGTCACTCCCAGTCGGAGTAGAAGCGCTCGACCCGGGGGTGCAGTCGATCGAAGAGGTCCGGCGCGGCCGCCACCAGCAGGCGGCGGTCCGCCGGGCCTCCTGCGATTCCGGCGACCCGTGCGCCGGCCTCCTGCGCGATCAGGGCGCCGGCCGCGTGATCCCATGGGTTGAGCCCGCGCTCGTAGTACGCGTCGAGCCGGCCGGCGGCGAGCGAGCAGAGGTCGAGGGATGCGGCCCCGATGCGGCGGATGTCGCGCACCTCGGGGATGAGCTCGGCGACGAAGCCGGCCTGGCGCCGGCGCACCTCGGCGTCGTACCCGAATCCCGTCCCGACCAGGGCGAGGCTCAGGTCGACGCCCTCGTTCACGTGGATGCGCTCCCCGTTCAGCCGCGCGCCGTCCCCCTCGGCAGCGGTGAACACCTCCTTGGAGACAGGATTCACCACGGCCCCGGCGAGGGTCCGCCACGTGGCGGGGTCCGGGTCGCCTTCGACGACCGCGATGCTGACCGCCCAGGCGGGGATGCCGTAGAAGTAGTTGACGGTGCCGTCGATCGGGTCGACCACCCAGGTGAGCCCGCTCTGGCTGCTCCCGCCGCCGGACTCCTCGCCGAGGAACCCGTCACGCGGTCGCGCCGCGGCCAGCGCATCCCGGATCAACTGCTCGGTCTCGCGGTCCGCCCGCGTGACGATGTCGCTCAGCGACGACTTCGAGGCGGCGATCTCCACGCCGTCCTGCCGCCGCTGGAGGGCGAACGCGGCGGCCCGTTTGGCGACGGTGGAGGCGATCTCGAGCAGCTCGACGGTGGAGGTCATGCGTCAAGCCTCTCAGATGGGCTGCATGCCCCGCAGACGAGAAGAGCCCGGCCGCAGGGCCGGGCTCTTCGTGACGTGGCGAGTGAGGGATTCGAACCCCCGAAGTCGTAGACAGCTGATTTACAGTCAGATCCCTTTGGCCGCTTGGGTAACTCGCCATTGGCGCTCCCGACCACCAGTGTTCTCGTGACCGAAGGCGCCACACAAGAATAGCCGCCGCGCGCCCGCACACGAAATCAGCGCCCGCCCAGCCTGCGCACCGGCCGGCGTCAGGCAGCGAGGGCGACGACTCCGGGCGTCCGGCCGACCTCCGCGACGGTCGCGGGCTGCAGCTCGGCGGTCGTGCCGGCAGCGATCGCGAGCTCCCGTTCGGGCACCAGCGAGAGCACCTGCGCGCCGGCGAATTCGGCGGCGACGCGGGTCAGCAGCTCCCCCTCGCTCAGGTCGAGGACCCGGCACAGCGCGGCGAGGATCTCGGACGACGCCTCCTTGCGCCCGCGCTCGATCTCGGAGAGGTAGGGGACGGAGACCCGCGAGCGCTCGGAGAGCTCGCGCAGGGTCGTTCCCCGCTCCGTCCTGATCCGGCGGAGCACCGAGCCGATCGCGTGCCGCAGAAGCATGCGGCCAGCCTATGTCGGATGCCGCCGATCCGCGCCTGCGGGATCTGCGCGTTCTGCTGTGGGCATAATCCCGTGTGGATGCTGTGCGATCGCGACACCCCGGCGCGCGCTGCCGCCGATGTCGGTGGTCGGGCGCACAATCGTGGGCATGAGAACGTTGGAGATTTGCGAACGGTGCGACGGCACAGGGGCCGACCCCTCGCAGCACGCCGAGGAGGTTGCGCTCTGCATCGAGTGCAGCGGCGACGGCTGCCACGTCACGTATTACGAGGAGCTGGCCCAGACGGCCTGACGCAGGCGACCCGCACGTCAGGCGGCGGTCTTGGCCGCCGCGAGGTCGTCGAACAGTTCCGTGTTGAACCGGAACGCGAGCCCGACCTCCGCGATCACGCGATCCCGCTCCTCCTCCGTCCACTCGACGGCGTCGAGCTGCGAGCGGTAGGTGTCCTTGAACAGCTTCGGCTTCGCGATGTCCGCGAAGAGGTAGAAGCCGACGCCGTTGGTGTCGAACCCGTACTGCCGCTGCAGCAGCGTGCGGATGATCTGGCCGCCGGAGAGGTCACCGAGGTAACGCGTGTAGTGGTGGGCGACGAATCCGCCCGGCCACGTGCGACCCACCTCGCGGATGCGCTCGGTGTAGCGGACCGTCGACGGCAGGGCCGCGATCCGCTCGCGCCAGGCGTCGCCGAGCAGGAACTCCAGGTCGGCTTCGATGGCCGGCAGCCGCGTCAACGCGGGGCTGATGAACAGCGTCGCGACCGGGTCGGAGCCCATCCACTCGGCCGACTCCTCGAGCGCCTCGTAGATGAAGTAGTGCTGCGACAGCAAGGAGATGTAGTCGTCCCGGCTGCCGCGGCCGCTCATCAGGTCCTGCATGAAGACCGCGCCCTCGCTCTCCTGGTGGACACCGCGGGTGCGCTCGCGCAGCGCCTGCGAGAAGGGGATGAGCTGGGCCATTCGGGACTCCTGACTAAGGGAAGGCTTACCTCAGCCTGTCGCACCCCTGCCAGGTCGTCAAGGCGAGGGCGGCTCCGTACGCTCGAGCCGGTAGCCCGCCGCGCGCAGCGTCTGCGCCATGTGCTGGGCGTACCACTCGGGCCACTGCTCGTCGAAGACTCCGCCCAGGTCCTCCTTCTCGTGCACCCCGTGCGCCTCGGCCGCCTGCTTCAAGTGGTCCAGGATGACGTCGGTCAGTTCGTCGCTCATCGTCCCGGCAGCCGCTTCTTGATCTCCTGCAGGATCCAGCCGTTCCCGTCCGGGTCCTCGAAGGAGGCGAAGGTCGAGTAGTCGGCACGCTCCGGGTGGGGGCCGCTGATGCGTTCGCGCGTGCCGGCGTGCCGGAAGATGCCCGTCGAGTCGTGGAAGAGCTCCGACACCTCGACACCCGCGTCGACCAGCGCAGCCCGCGCCTCGTCGATGTCGTAGACGGTGAGCTGCAGCCCCTGCGTCGACCCGGGAGGCGCATCCGTCAGCCCCGTCCCGAAGATGATCGACGCCTCCGACTCGGGCGGGGTGAACTGCACGATCCGGTAGCCGTCGTCGACGGCGAAGTCCGCATCCTCCCGCCACCCCAGCGACTGGTAGAAGGACTTCGCCCGGTCCACATCGGAGACGGGCAGGACGACGACCTCGAGTTTCATGTACATACGAACCTCCTCCATCGGGGCGTATGCCGAGCGGGCGTCAGTCTAGAACCGGGCTGTCGGATGCGGCAACGGATGCTGCGGCCCTCACCCGTAGACTGGATGCCGTACGCGCCCGCCGAGAAGGATCGGAGTGATCTCATGGCAGACTCCTCGTTCGACGTCGTCAGCAAGGTCGACAAGATGGAGGCGGACAACGCCGTCAATCAGGCCCGCAAAGAGGTGGAGCAGCGCTACGACTTCAAGAACGTCGGAGCGTCGGTCGAGTGGAGCGGCGAGAAGGTGCTCCTGAAGGCCAACACCGAGGAGCGCGTCAAGGCGGTGCTCGAGGTGCTCGAGTCGAAGTTCATCAAGCGCGGCATCACGCTCAAGTCGCTCGACACCGGCGCCCCTTACCCGTCCGGCAAGGAGTTCCGCGTCGAGGTCGGGCTCAAGAACGGCATCGAGCAGGATGCGGCGAAGAAGATCAACAAGCTCATCCGCGACGAGGCACCGAAGAGCGTGAAGTCGCAGATCCAGGGCGACGAGCTGCGCGTGAGTTCGAAGAGCCGCGACGACCTGCAGGCGACGATGGCGCTCCTCAAGAACGCCGACCTCGACGTCGCGGTGCAGTTCGTCAACTTCCGCTGAGGTAGCCCCGGAGCCATCGCTCCATCGCCGTGTAGGCCGCCTTCCGCACGGGAGCGGCCGACAGGAACACGTCGTGGAGCGCATCCTGCACCCAGGACACGGTGACCGTCGGCGCCAGCCCGAGCGCGCGCTCGGCGATGTCGCGGACGACGAGCACCACGTCGGAGCGCATCATGTCGGGCGTCCAGAACGGCAGCAGCGTCGACCGCGCCGAGAGCAGCGTGAGCACGGGCGCGTCGATCGTGAGACCGGCTGCCACCCGGGCATGCCCGGCGAGCACGGCGGTCAGCCAGGCGGGGTGCACGGGGAAGCCGCGCACCGGACGCCAGGCGAGGTCGTAGTCCCACTCGCCGTCCAGCGTGCGCGACACGGTCCGGGTGTAGAAGCCGAGATCGACGTTCGGCATCGCCGCCTTGGGGTCGATGCGCGCACGCAGGTCCATGAGCGGCGCGAGGGCCGCCCGGCCGGCGGAGTGCGCCTGGAACTCCAGCCACGGGCTGTTCAGGATGAGCGCATCGGCCCGTCCTGGATGACGGTCCGCCCAGAGGCTCAGCGTCAGGCCGCCGGTCGAGTGGCCGAGCAGGATGAGACGTCGATGGTGCGAGCGCCGCTCGCCCTCGCCGTGGCCCATCGCGTCGAGCGCCGCCGCGATGTCCTCGTCGTAGACCGCGAGGTCGTCGACGAAGCCGGGCGTCTGCCCCTCCCGCAGACTCCGCCCGTACTTGCGCAGGTCGAGGGCGTGGAACCGGGCGCCCTGGTCGTGCCAGAACCGGGCGAGCTCGGACTGGAAGAAGTAGTCCGACCAGCCGTGGACGTAGAGCACGTCCGCGTCGGCCGCGGGTCCCCGGTGCAGACGGGGACGCGGAGGCGGCGAGTACCGCACCAGCGTCGCGACGACCTCGCCTTCCGCATCGTCGCCGAGCGGAAGGGTGGTCTGCTCGAAGGGCGCCCCGAGGATGTCGGGGCGCCACTCGCGCGGGCTCGTCATGCGCGCTGCGGGGCTACTCTGCCTGACCCAGCGCTGGGCCGCTCGCGACCGTCTCCGCGTTCGAGACGCGGACCATCTCGTCGCGCGGAACCACCTTCACGCGCACCCGGCCGCGCTCGGCGCCGAGCGCCTGCTCGTGCGTGTCGAGGTTGTGCCAGCCGTCGAGCGTGGTGTACTCCACACCCCGCTCGCGCAGGAGGTTCTCCACAGATTCCTCGGATGGGTCTGCGGGCGACCACCAGTTTCCCTGATCGTTGATCACATGCTTGATCGTCTCCATCGCATCCGACTTGGTGTGACCGATGAGTCCGACCGGACCGCGCTTGATCCACCCCGTCGCGTAGACGCCGTACATGCGCTCGTTGTCGCCCTTGCGCAGCACCTGGCCCTCGTGGTTCGGGATGACGCCGTGCTTGCGGTCGAAGGGGATGCCGGGGAGCGGCGAGCCGAAGTAGCCGACGGCGCGGTAGAGGGCGTCGATCTCGAGCTCGCGGATCTCGCCCGTGCCCCGCACGCCGCCCTCGCCGTCCGGCTCCGTGCGCTCGTACCGGAACGCCGTCACGTTGCCGTGGTCGTCGCCGACGACCTCGAGGGGCTTCGCGTAGAAGTGCAGGTGAAGTCGACGCGACGCGTTGCCCACCTCGCGCTGCCGCCACTGCTGCAGCACGCGGTCGATCACCATCACCTGCTTGTTGCTGGCGACGGCCGCCTTGGACTGCTCGTCGTAGTCGAAGTCCTCGTCGTACAGGATCATGTCCACGTCCCGGAGCTCGCCCAGCTCGCGCAGTTCCAGCGGTGTGAACTTCACCTGCGCCGGTCCGCGGCGGCCGAAGACGTGCACGTCCGTGACCGGCGAGTTCTTGAGCCCCTCGTAGACGTTGTCCGGGATCTCGGTCGGCAGCAGGTCGTCGGCGTGCTTCGCGAGCATGCGAGAGATGTCGAGGGCGACATTGCCGTTGCCGATCACGGCGACCGACTTCGCCTCCAGCGGCCAGGTGCGCGGCACGTCCGGGTGACCGTCGAACCAGCTGACGAAGTCCGCGGCGCCGTAGGAGCCGTGCAGTTCTATGCCGGGGATCTCCAGGTCAGCGTCCCGCACCGCGCCCGTGGCGAAGATGACCGCGTTGTAGTGGCGCTTGAGGTCGTCGAGGGTGATGTCACGGCCGAACTCGACGTTGCCGAAGATGCGGATGTCGCCGCGATCGAGCACCTCGCGCAGGGCGGTGATGATGCCCTTGATGCGCGGGTGATCGGGCGCGACCCCGTAACGGACCAGGCCGTACGGTGCGGGAAGCTGCTCGAACAGGTCGATGGATACGTCGAAGCCGCGCTCGGCCTTCAGCAGGATGTCGGCGGCGTAGATGCCCGCCGGCCCGGCGCCGACGATGGCCAGTCGAAGTTTGGTCATGCGTTGATTCCTTCTGGTGTTCCGTGCGGCTCAGCTGGAGCGCTCGACGATGGTGTCCGCGAAGCGGACCAGAGCCTTCTTGACCGGGCCGTCCGGCAGCGGGGCCAGCGCCTCCACCGCCTCGCGCGCCCAGCGGTGCGCCTCCTCCAGCGTCTGACGCGTCACGTCGTGCTCGCGGAGCGCCGCGATGGCCTCCATCGCGGCGGGCGTCACCTCGCCGTCCTCCGCCGAGCCCATGACGTCGCGCTCGAGACGCTCGAGCAGCGCCGCCGCGTCCGGATCGGTCGCCGCGCGCTCGCGCAGGCGCAGCACCGGGAGGGTGGCGACGCCCGCGCGCAGGTCGTTGCCGGGCGTCTTGCCCGTCTCGGCGACGCCCTGACCGGAGAGGTCGATCACGTCGTCGATCAGCTGGAACGCGACACCGATCTTCTCGCCGAAGACCACAACGGGTTGCTCGTACTCGGTGGGCGCGTTCGAGAAGACCACGCCCATCTGCGCGGCGACGGCGATCAGCGAGCCGGTCTTGTCCTCGAGCACCTGGATGTAGTGCGCGACCGGGTCCTCCCCCTCCTGCGGGCCGATGGTCTCGTGCAGCTGGCCGAGGCACAGCCGCTCGAAGGTGTCGGCCTGCAGCTGGATCGCACGCTCCCCGAGGGCGGAGACCAGCTTGCTCGCCCGGGCGAAGAGGAGATCGCCCGTCAGCACGGCGACGGAGTTGCCCCAGACGAACTGCGCACTGGGCACTCCGCGGCGCATCTGCGAGTCGTCCATGACGTCGTCGTGGTAGAGCGAGGCGAGGTGCGTGATCTCGACGGCTTCGGCGGCCTGGATGACATCCGCGTTGGTACCCCGTCCCAGCTGGGCGGCGAGCAGGGTGAGCATGGGGCGGACGCGCTTGCCCCCCGCCTCGAGCAGATAGCGCGCGGTGACGTCGGCCAGGTTGTCGGCGAACTGCATCTCGCGGTGCAGGCCCTCCTCGACCGCGGCCAGGCCGTCGTCCACCGCGTTGGCGAGCTCACGATCCTCGCCGCGGATGAAGATCCGTTCGGTGAAGCCCAGTTGACCGGTCAGCGACGGGCGCCGCACACCCGGGACACTTCGTGGCACTACTCCCCCTCGGACGGGATGGTGGACGCAGACTGTTCGGAGCCGGCGGATCCGGCGGATTCCGTCGTCGGCTTGGGGGCCGGCTTCGGCTTCGGCGCAGCCTTCGGCTTGGCAGCGGCGGCGGGCTTCGCGGACGCGGCCGGCCTGGGCTTCGCAGCAGCGGCCGGCCTGGGCTTCGCAGAAGCGGCCGTCTCGGGCGTCGCGGCAGCGTCGGTCTTCGGCTTCACGGCAGCGTCGGTCTTCGGCTTGGCGGCCGCCGCCCGCTTGGGCTTCGGGGCCGGAGCCGGCTCCTCGACGACCGCGGGCCGCTCGGGCTTGAAGCCGCGGTGGAGCGCAACGATGCCGGCCGTGAGGTTGCGGAAGGCGACGCGCTCGAATCCGGCCTCGCGCAGCCAGCCCGCGAGCGAGCGCTGGTCCGGCCACGCCTGGATGGACTCCATCAGGTACTCGTACGCCGCAGGGTTCGAACTCGCGACCCGGGCGAGGACGGGCATCCCATAGCGCAGATAGGCCGAGTAGCCGGCACGGACGGGAGCGAGGGGAGGCTGGGAGAACTCGCAGACGACGACACGGCCGCCCGGCTTGACGACGCGGTAGAACTCGGCGAGCGCCTTCTTCGGGTCAACGATGTTCCGCAGCCCGAAGGAGATCGTCACGGCGTCGAACGTGTCGTCCTCGAAGGGAAGCGCCGTCGCGTCGGCCTGCACGAAGCGGACGAACGGGTTGCCGGCCTGCCGCTGGCGGCCGACCTCGATCATCCCCTCGGAGAAGTCCGCAGCGACGACCGACGCGCCGTTCCGGGCGAGCGACGCGCTCGACGTCCCCGTGCCGGCCGCGACGTCGAGGATCGTCTCGCCTGCGCGCGGATCGACGGCTCGCGTCGTCGCCACGCGCCACAGCGCCGCATTGCCCACCGACAGGACGGCATTGGTCCGGTCGTAGCGCGTCGACACCTCGTCGAACATGGCGGCGACCTGGGCGGGCTGCTTGCTGAGGTCGGCCTTACTCACCCCACCAGCTTAGGCCGCGCCGTCCGCCGCTTGCATTCCAGTGCCTGGATGCACGCCGAATGGTCAGCGAGCGCCGGGACCGCACTCCGCCCGGGCCGCTCAGTAGCGCTCGCCGAGCGCCTTCGCCCGAAGCGCGTCGAACTCGCCGCGGCTGATGACCCCCTGGTCGAGCAGCGTCTGCGCCTGCTGGATGTCCGCCGCCGGCGTCGCGGATCCCGTCGGGCGCTGGCCCCAGCTGTCGTCCTCGGGAACCCTCGCGTCGCGCGCCAGATTGCGGGCCGCCATCCCGCGCCCCCGCGCGATGAGGTAGACGAGCGCCCCGAGCACCGGCAGGAAGATCAGGAAGATCACCCACAGGGCCTTCCACCACCCGTTCAGTTCCTGATCCCGGAACAGGTCCACCAGGACCGTGAACAGGATCATCAGGAACGCGACGAACGCGAAGATCCAGAAGACATACAGGAATGCCGACCAGAACGTGTCCATCTCAGTCTCCTCTCGACGCGCACACCGTAATGCCGCGCTGCCGCACATGGCTAGATGCGGAATCGCGTGGCCCACCGGGACTCGCCGCCGGGTCTACCATGGGCGTCCCGCACACGCGACGAGGAGGCCACGGTGGGCGACAGCGATTACTGGACGACGGATCCCTACGAGCTGCTGCGCGTACAGCCCGGCTTCCGGCTCGCCGACGAGCCGACGGACGGCGTTCCCGGCTTCGACGGAGGCAAGAAGGAGGGCGAGAAGGCCCTCGCCGATGGCGCGGGCCTGCTCGCGGATCTTCAGGAGCAGCTGTTCGCCTGCGGCCGTGAGGGCGATCCGCGTTCCGTGCTCCTGGTGCTGCAGGCGATGGACACGGCGGGCAAGGGCGGGATCGTCTCCCACGTCATCGGCTCGATGAACCCGGGCGGCGTGCACTACGCGGGATTCGGCAAACCCACCCCGGACGAACTGGCCCACGACTTCCTCTGGCGGGTGTGGCAGCAGGTGCCGGCCGCGGGCGAGGTCGGCGTCTTCGACCGCTCCCACTACGAAGACGTGCTGATCGGGCGGGTGCGCTCGCTGGCGCCGCCCGAGGAGCTGGAGCGGCGCTACGGCGCCATCAACGCCTTCGAGAAGGAGTTGAACCAGTCCGGCACCACCGTGATCAAGGTGATGCTCCACCTGAGCAAGGACGAGCAGCGGAAGCGCCTTGCCTCACGGCTCGAACGCCCCGACAAACTCTGGAAGTTCAACCCCGCCGACGTGGACGAGCGCCTGTACTGGGACGAGTACCAGGAGGCCTATCAGGTCGTCCTCGACCGCACGAACAGCGTCTACGCCCCGTGGTTCGTCGTCCCGGCCGACCACAAGTGGTACGCCCGGGCGGCGGTGCAGCAGCTGCTCATCCACGCGATGCAGGGCCTCCAGCTGGAGTGGCCGCGTCCGCACTACGACGTGGAGGAGCAGAAGCTCCGCCTCGCGCAGTCGTGACGACGGGTCAGCCGAAGGCCTCCACGATGGGGCGGAACTTCATCCCCGTCTCCGCGAGCTCGCGTTCGGGCTCCGAGTCGGCGACGATCCCGGCGCCCGCATAGGCGGTCAGGTCGCCGCCCGTGGTGACCTGGGCGCAGCGGAGGGCGATCGCCCACTCGCCGTCGCCGTCCGCGCCCACCCAGCCGACCGGGCCGGCGTAGCGTCCGCGGTCGAACGGCTCCAGTTCGCGGATCAGCGCGAGCGCCTCATCGCGAGGCGTGCCGGCGACCGCGGCGGTCGGGTGCAGCGCGGCGGCCAGGTCGAGCGAGCTGGATCCGTCGCTCAGCATCCCGGCGATGTCGGTCGCCAGGTGCCACAGGTTCGGCAGCTTGAGGGTGAACGGCTCGTCGCTCGCCGCGAGGTCCGCGCTGTGCGGGCGGAGCGCATCCATCACGCTCGTCACCGCGAAGCGGTGCTCGCCCTGGTCTTTGGCGCTGGCGACGAGCTCGGCCGCGGCGGCGGCATCCTGTGCGGCATCCGGACCGCGCGAGATCGTCCCCGCCAGCACGCGCGCCGTCACCGTGCCGTGGTGGACGCGGACCAGCGTCTCCGGCGACGACCCGACCAGGCCGTCCACGGCGAAGGTCCAGCAGTCCGGGTACCCGAGCGCGAGCTCGACGAGGGCCCGGCGGAGGTCCGACTCGAGCGGCAGGTGCCCGCGCAGGTCGCGGGCCAGCACCACCTTGGACAGGTCGGCCTCCCGGATGCGCTCCACGGCCTCCGCGACCGCCTCCCGGTAGCCGTCGGCCCCGAGCTCACCCGGCAGCAGGCTCAGCCGGTACTCGTCGCCGAACGCGGTCGGCTTCGACAGCGTCGTCACGGCGGGCTCGCCCGCGCGACGGATGCGCGTGATCCAGCTGCGGCTCCCCCGGCGCCCGATCACCACCTCCGGCACGATCAGGGTGCTCGTGGCGGTGCTCTCGTCGTCGAACGCGAAGGTGCCGAAGGCCACCAGGCCGGTGCCCGGCGTTCCCACCGCGTCGTCGACCGTCGCGGCAGCCGCGGTCTCCCGCCACGCGGCCGACGCCTGCTCGATCCGGTCCGGACCCGTGAAGTCGAGCCTCAGCACCTCGCCGATCCCCGCCATCCCTTCGCCCTTGCGCAGCCACAGCAGAGGCGTGCGGGAGTCGAGGAAGGGGATGAGCTGGCGGACGTCATCGAGCGGTGTGGTCTCGGCCTCCAGGGCCGTCACGCCAGTCTCCCGCCGAGCGGTCGGGGCTGATCTCACCAGGCCAGCCTACGCCCGCGGAACTGTGCGCCCGGTGGGCGGCGGATGGGGACTCGATGGGCGTTCCGACCGGGCCCGGAGTGCAGGCAATGCGCGCTTTCGACACTCTGCACATCAGCCCGCCCACCGATAGACCGGGATGTAACATTCATCTATGCCCGTGCCCGTGACCGGAGCCGCCAGCCCCCGCCGGCTCATCCGAGACGAAGTCTTCCTGCGCCTCCTCGATGCGATCGTCGACGGCGACCTGCTCCCCGGCGAGCAGCTGTACGACGCCGAGATCGAGCGCTGGGTGGGCGTCTCGCGCACCCCGGTCCGCGAAGCGCTCAACCAGCTCGCGGCCATGGGCCTGGTCGAGATCCTGCCCCAGCGCCGCACCCGGGTCACCCCGATCGAGTCCGTTCGCCTGCGGCAGCTGATCGCCACGATCGGCGTGCTGGTCGCGGGGGTCGTCCGCGACGCCACCCCGCTCCTCACCGACGCCGACCGGGAGGCGCTGCGCGACATCGACGCGGCAGAAGCCGCCCGCACCGGGCTGTCCTCCGACGGGTTCCTCGGTGTGTTCCTCCGACGCCTCGACAACCGCACCATCGCGCGCCTGCTCAAGCGCCACCTGCCCGAGGTGCAGCGAGCGCTCAACGCCGCGCCCTCCTCCGCCGCATTCGACAAGGCGAAGCCGTCGGTCACGGCACTCCTCGACGCCGCCGTCTCCGGCAAGGCCGAGAAGGCCGGTCGCGCCACCGCCGACCTCTTCGACAAGGCCCTCGTGACCATCGCCGACGACTTCGCCGGGAACAAGAAGGAGACCCGCTGATGCCGCTGCCCGTGAACGACACCGCCCCTGTCGAGCGCCGGCTGCTGCGCGACGTCGTCTACAACCGCCTCTACGACGGCATCCTCGACGGCACGCTCGAGCCCGGCGAGACCCTGCTCGACGAGAAGCTGACCGCCTGGCTGGGTGTTTCGCGGACGCCGATCCGCGAGGCCCTCATGAAGCTGGCCGACATCGGCCTCGTCGAGATGGCGCCGAACCGCTACACCCGCGTCGCCCCCATCGACCTGAAGGCGATCGACGAGGCCATCTACACGACCGGCCTGCTGCACGAGCACGCCGCGCGGACCATCGTCCCGACGCTCGACAACGCGACGGTCAGCCGTCTCGACAAGGCGCAGAAGGACGTGCGCAAGGCCACCAAGGTCCGCGACCTTCCGGCGCTCGGCCACGCGTTCAACGACTTCTTCCTCGAACTGGAGCGCGCGGGCAGCGACGAGGTGCTGGTCTCCGTCTCCGAGGGGCTCAGCCCGCAGCTGCTCCGCTACATCTCGGTGTGGCAGACCCCGTTCGGCGTCGACGACCTGCCCGCCGCCCTCGCCGGCATCCTGGCCGCGGCCAAGGACCGCGACGGCGCCCGCGCGGGCGACCTCGTCAAGGAGCTGTACGCGGGGACGCTGAAGCAGTTCCTGCAGGACTACCGCCGACGCGACGCGGACATCGACCAGACACCGGTGTTCTGACGCCGGTGTCAGCGCTCGAGCAGCGCTGAACGCAGCCGGGCAGGATCCACGCGCCAGTACGTGTGGACGCGCCCCTCGATGAGCACGACCGGGATCTCCTCCACGTACTTCTCGTGGAGTTCCGCATCCTGAAGGATGTCGCGCTCCTCCACGGTGACGTCGGGGCCGTCCGACGGCAGCTCGGCGATCACCGAGTGGATGACATCCCTCGCGTCGTCGCAGAGGTGGCATCCGGGCTTGCCGATGAGGGTGAGGGAGACGCTGTCCACCCCTTCACTCTAAGCGCGCGGCCGGATGCGCGGGCACAGCAAAAAGCGCCGGACCGGTTGGACCGACGCTTGAGCCGTAGACCGGGGTCTACTTCTTGTTGCGACGCTGGTGGCGCGTCTTGCGAAGAAGCTTGCGGTGCTTCTTCTTCGCCATACGCTTGCGACGCTTCTTGATAACGGAACCCACGTAGACCTCACAAAGAATCAGGGGTAAGCCGCGGGGCGCGCGGCGACACGAGGTGACAGTCTACCCGACGTCACGCCGAGTCCGCGACGCCGCCCTCTCGGAAGGTGGCCGCATGCAGCAGCTGCTCGACCGCCGACTCCGGAACCCGGAACGACCGGCCGAAGCGGATGGCCGGCAGCTCACCGGCGTGGACGAGGCGGTAGACGGTCATGCGGGAGACGCGCATCATGTCGGCCACCTCGGCGACCGTCAGGAAGCGCACATCCTTCAGATCCTGTGCCATGGTCCCGTCCCTCCTGCCGGACATCGTACTCGGGGAGGTCAGTCCTTGCGCCACTTCTTCGGGGTGACCCGCTCGGTCGCCGACGAGACGCGATGGCGCGTGTCGGCGAGCACCTTGCCGACGGTGCTCGCGAACTCGCGCGTCTCCTCCGCGAGGCGCACGCTCAGCTCCATGTCCTCTTCCGATGCCGTGAACGGAATGACCCAGTCCTCGACGGCCTCCAACGGCACCGGGTCGAGCCGGTAGTACCGGTGCTGGCCCTCTTCGCGGACGGCCACGAGACCCGCCTCGCGCAGCACTTTCAGGTGCTTGGAGACGGTCGGCTGGCTGAGCTCCAGGGTGGCCACGATCTCGGAGACGGATATATCCCGAACGGAATGCGTCGCGTCCGCGTTGCGATCGCGCAGCACTCGGAGGATCTCGCGCCGCGTCGGGTCGGCGATCACGTCGAAGATGTCGGCCATGCCCCCAGGCTAGTCATTCCCCCGGCGCAGTACCATGTCCACCAGCCCGCCCCTCACCAGGAAGACGACGGGAAGGACCACACATGACCACCACCCGGACGGTCCGCGGCCGGCCCGTCTCGCCGGCGGGACGTGTGCGTGCGGCCCTCAACGCTTTCGCTGCGCGCAGCCCGTCGCGGTTCGCGATCGTCGTGTTCGCGCTCCTGATCCTCGTCTTCACCCTGCTCTTCTCGCTGCCGATCTCGTCGGCGAAGGGCCAGTGGACGCCCCTGGCCGACTCCCTCTTCACCGCCGTCTCGGTGATCTGCGTGACGGGACTCGCGACCGTCGACATGGCGACGCACTGGTCGATGTTCGGCCACCTGCTCGTCTACATCGGGGTGCAGGTGGGTGCGGTCGGCGTGCTGACCATGGCGTCCATCCTGGGGCTCGTCATCTCGCGCAAGCTCGGACTGCGCGCGAAGCTGATGGCCGCGAGCGACAGCAACCCGCTCAGGATGCACTCGGGCCCCGTCGCAGAAGGCCAGGCGGTCCGCCTCGGCGAGGTCGGCAAGCTGCTGACCACCGTCGCGATCAGCATGGTGGTGATCGAGGGCGGAGTCGCTCTGCTGCTGTTCCCGCGCATGCTCATCGGCGGCGTCGACGTCGGAACCGCGGCGTGGGAGGCCGTGTACTACTCGGCGATGGCCTTCACGAACACCGGGTTCACGCCGAACACGGAGGGCATCCAGGCGTTCGCGACGGACTACTGGTTCCTCAGTGCGCTCATGGTCGGCGTGATCCTCGGAGCGATCGGTTTCCCGGTCATCTTCGCCATCGCCACCAACCTGCGCGAGAAGCGGCGGCGATGGTCCATCCACGTGAAGCTGACGCTGCTCACGTTCCTCATCCTCCTCGTCGCCGGCGCCGTGCTCTACATCGTGCTGGAATACGAAAACCCGAGGACCTTCGGGCGGCTGGATGCGGGACACACGGTCTTCCAGTCGTTCTTCCTCTCGACGATGGCGCGCTCGGGCGGGTTCTCGACCATTCCCATCGACCACCTCCACGGCTCGAGCCTGCTGGTCACGGACATGCTGATGTTCATCGGCGGCGGGTCCGCATCCACCGCCGGCGGCATCAAGGTGACGACGCTGGCCGTCCTCTTCCTGGCCGCGTTCGCAGAGGCGCGCGGGGTCGAGTCGATGGATGCGTTCCGGCGCCGCATCCCGATCGACGTCCTGCGGCTCTCGGTGGCCGTCGCGCTGTGGGGGGCGACGATCGTGGCGGTGTCCAGCATCCTCATCCTGCAGGTCACGAAGGCGCCGCTCGACCACGTGCTGTTCGATGTCATCTCGGCGTTCGCGACCTGCGGTCTGTCGACCGGGCTGACCGAGCGGCTGCCCGACGCGGGCGTCTACATCATGGCCGCCACCATGTTCTGCGGGCGCGTTGGTACAGTGACACTCGCCGCGGCGCTGGCGCAGAGTCAGCGCCGCCAGCTGTACCACAACCCGGAGGAGAGGCCGCTCGTTGGTTGACCGGATCAAGCACAACGCGCCCGTCCTCGTCATCGGTCTCGGACGCTTCGGCGCGGCCACGGCGGGCGAACTCGACCGGCTGGGGCGCGAGGTGCTCGCGATCGACACGGACGCACAGCTCGTGCAGAAGTGGGCGGACCGCGTCACCCACACCGTGCAGGCGGACGCGCGCTCGATCGAGACCCTGCGGCAGATCGGTGCGGAGGACTTCTCCGTCGGCGTCGTCGCGGTCGGCTCGTCGATCGAGGCGAGCGTGCTCATCACGGCGAACCTCGTCGACCTGAAGGTGCCGCAGATCTGGGCCAAGGCGATCTCGAAGTCGCACGGCAAGATCCTGGAGCGCATCGGCGCCAACCACGTCATCTACCCGGAGGCGGAGGCGGGCGAGCGGGCGGCGCACCTCGTGACCGGGCGGATGCTCGACTTCATCGAGTTCGACGACGACTTCGCCCTCGTCAAGATGTACCCGCCGAAGCCCATCCGCGGCCTGCCCCTGGGCGACTCGGGCGTCCGCTCGAAGTACAACATCACCGTGGTGGGCGTGAAGAGCCCCGGCCTCCCCTTCACGTACGCGACCGCCCAGACCGTGGTGTCCGACCACGACCTCGTCATCGTCTCCGGCGCCTCCGCCGACATCGAGCGCTTCGCCGCCCTCGAGGCCTGACGCCCGCCCGCTGCGCCCTCCGCGCGTCCTCCCGTCCGCGCGCCCGTTCGTCTCTCGGCGTTCCCTCCACCGTCGAGTCCGCGATGTTTGCACGCAACACGCCCCGCGGACGTGCAAACATCGCGGACTCGATGCTGGGGGCTGTGGATAAGTGGGTCGAGCCCCTCCGGACGCGCTTGGGTGTGCAGATGGAGAAGTACGGAGAGCGGAGTCGGGACCTCCTCGCAGAGGGTGTGCCGTGGCGAACTGTTTACGGGAAGCGCATGCATCGACCCTTCTACGGGATGCGCACCGAGCAAGCGCCTGTCGACCATCTCGCGTTGTGTCGCGCAGCCGCCGTGGTGCTGCCGGCCCACGCCCTGTTCAGTCACCGGTCTGCCGCCATCATCCACCGGATGCCGCTGCCGCTCCACGCGCGACCGACCGACGTCGAGGTCAGCGTGTTCGAGCCGCATCGGCCGCCGACTCTCGACGGAGTGGCGGCTCACCAGCTGACTCCGGATGACCACCGCGGGGCCGTGGTGGACGGACTCTCCGTGATCGCCGCGCAGGATGCGTGGGCCCAGCTGAGTTCACGGCTGTCTGTGCCCGATCTCGTGGCGATCGGGGACTACCTGGTCACGGGCGACGAGCCGTACTCGGGTCAACCGCCGCCGCTCACGCGATTCGACCTCGAAGCGGCGGTGCGTCGGCACGGTCGCCGTCGCGGAGTCAGGAACCTGCGTCTCGCTCTCGAGCGAGTCCGTTACGGGTCCCTCTCGCCCCAGGAGTCGCGACTGCGCCTGGCACTGGAGGACGCCGGCCTCCCCGCTCCGACACTGAATCACCCCGTTCGGCCGGCGGGCGAACGCCGCGTGGAGGCGATGATCGATCTCGCGTACCCCCACGCAATGGTCGCTATCGAGTACCTCGGCGACCATCACCGGACCGACCCAGCCGTCTATCGGGACGACATCCGACGCCGTGAACGCCTCGTGGAGCAAGGCTGGTTCGTGGTGTTCGTCACCGCAGCTGACGACTTCGACGTCGTCGCGATGCGCGTCCGTCGCGCGCTCTACCGATCGAGTCCGCCCTGATTGCACAGAATCAGGGGGATCTCGTCAAGACTTCGTGTACTCGGCGTTGGGCATAGGACGGCGGGGGCGGGGCGAGGAGGTCAGCCGGCGGCGAGCTCGCGGGCGCGGGCGAGGGCGGCGTCCGTGGCGCGGGCGAAGAGTGCCGGCAGGTCCGCGTCGGAGAGGACGGCGATCGCGCGCTCGGTGGTGCCGTTCGGGCTGGTGACCCGGCGGCGCAGCTCGGCCGGGTCCTCGCCGGAGGAGACGAGCAGCTCGGAGGCTCCCAGGAACGTCCCGTTCACGAGTGTGGCCGCCTGCTCGGGTGTGAAGCCCTTCCGCACGGCGGCCTCCGTCAGCGCCTCGATGAGGAGGAAGACGTACGCCGGGCCCGACCCGGAGATGGTGCTCAGCGCATCCAGCTGCGACTCGGGCACCTCGACCACCTCGCCGACCGTCCCGAACAGGGCGCGGACCACCTCCAGGTCCTCCGCCTCCGTGCGCGATCCGGCGCTGATGCCGGTCACGGCCTTGCCGACGACGGCGGGGGTGTTCGGCATCGCGCGAATGACCGAGATCGTGTCGGGCAGCAGCGACTCCATCGTCTCCGTGGTGACCCCGGCCGCGACGCTGACGACGACCGTTCCCGGGGCGAGCGAGTCCGTGATCTCGGCCAGCACGTCCCGGACCTTCGCGGGCTTGACCGCGACGAGGACGACCTGCGCACCATCGACCGCGAGCCGGTTCGCGTCGGCCTTCGTCTCGGCCGCGTACGCCGTCACGCCGGGGGTGCCGGCGAGTTCCGCCGCGCGCGCCTCCGAGCGGTTGGTGACGCGGATGCCCGCCACCTGCACCCCGGGGGCGAGCAGCCCGCTCAGGATGGCGCGGCCCATCGAGCCCGCGCCCAGCATCGCGATCGTCGGGAGGGTCACGTTCTGCGCGTCGTCCATGCCTCCATCCTAGGATTGGGGCATGAGCGCATCAGGTGGGACCAGGGCCATCATCGCCGCCTTCGCGGCGAACCTCGGGATCGCGCTGACGAAGTTCATCGCCTGGTTCTTCTCGGGGTCGTCATCGATGCTGGCGGAGGGCGTGCACTCGGTCGCCGACTCCGGCAACCAGCTGCTGCTGCTGCTCGGCGGCCGCCAGTCGCGCAAGGAGGCCGACCGCGAGCATCCCTTCGGGTACGGCCGCGAGCGCTACGTCTACGCGTTCGTCGTCTCGATCATCCTGTTCTCGGTCGGCGGTGTCTTCTCGATCTACGAGGGCGTCGAGAAGCTGACCCACCCGCACCCGCTCGAGAACGCGTGGCTGCCGATCCTGGTGCTGCTCATCGCGATCGGCCTGGAGTCGTTCTCGCTGCGCACCGCGGTCAAGGAGTCCCGGCCGCACAAGAAGGGGATGTCGTGGCCGCAGTTCATCCGCCGCGCCAAGGCCCCCGAGCTGCCGGTCGTGCTGCTGGAGGACGTGGCGGCGCTGACCGGTCTCGTCTTCGCGCTGCTCGGCGTCGGCCTGACCATCCTCACCGGGAACAGCGTCTGGGACGGCGTCGGCACGGTGCTCATCGGCGCTCTGCTCGTGACCGTCGCGATCATCCTCGGCATGGAGACGAAGAGCCTGCTGGTCGGCGAGGGCGCGAGCGACCTGGACGTCGCCGCGATCGAGCGGGCCATCGACGCGGGCGACGACGTCGAGCGCATCATCCACATGAAGACGCTGTACCTGGGGCCGGACGAGCTGATGGTCGCCGCGAAGCTGGCGTTCCCGGGCGAGCACCGCCTGGCCGACGTCGCCGCCGCGATCGACACGGTCGAGCGGCGGATCCGGGATGCGGTCCCCGCCGCGCGCGTCATCTACATCGAACCGGATGTCTGGGTCGACCCGAACGACCGGGCGCCCGCCACCGACACCATCGTCATCAAAGGACTCGAGTGACCCGCACAGCCGTCATCCTGCAGCACGACCCCAGCATCCACCTCGGCAACATCGGGCCGGTGCTCGTCGAGCACGGCTACGACCTGCGGATCGTGGATGCGAGCGCCGAGGACGTCTCGGCGATCGACCCGTCCGAGGCCGACCTGGTGGTCGTGCTCGGCGGCGAGATGGGCGCGTACCAGACGGACGAGTTCCCGTTCCTCGAGGATGAGAAGCAGCTTCTGCGCGCCCGCATCGACGCCCGACGCCCGACGCTCGGGGTGTGCCTCGGCGCCCAGCTGATGGCGGGAGCCCTCGGGGAGCGCGTCTACAAGGGCGACACCATGCAGATCGGTTACCGCCGCGTGGAGCCGACGGAGGCCGGGGTGGACTCCCCATCCGGCACTTCGACGGCGTGCCGGTGGTGGAGTGGCACGGCGACACGTTCGAACTGCCGGAGCAGGCGACGCTGCTGGCGTCGTCGAGCGACTACTCGAACGAGGCGTTCGCGATCGGCGACTTCGCGCTCGCCGTGCAGTTCCATCCCGAGGTCACCGACGAGATGCACGAGAAGTGGGTCTCGGACGGCTACAACGAGCTGGATGAGCACGCCATCGATCCGGACGCCATGCGCCGCGACCGCGAGGCGTACTCGGCGCGGATGCAGGAGGCGTCGCGCGCGGCGTTCTCCGAGTGGCTGGAGAGCCTGCCGGCGTGACGCGCGCCCGCAGCCGGCGGGTTCAGGCCGGTCAGCCGCCTCAGCGCTTGGCGCGGAAGAAGTCGAGCAGCACTTCGCCGCACTCCTCCGCGAGCACCCCGGCGAACACCTCGACGCGGTGGTTGAGCCGCCGGTCGCGCAGCACGTCGTACACCGAGCCTCCCGCGCCCGCCTTCTCGTCCCACGCGCCGAACACGACCGTCGGGACGCGTGCCGCGAGCACGGCGCCGGCGCACATGACGCACGGCTCCAGCGTCACGACCAGCGTGCATCCCTCCAGGTGCCAGTCGTCGCGGGTCGCAGCCGCCTCCCGCAGCGCCAGCACCTCGGCGTGCGCGGTCGGGTCGTGCCTCAGCTCGCGCTCGTTGCGTCCGGTGCCGATGACCTCGCCGTTCTCGTCGACGACGAGGGCCGCGACGGGCACGTCGCCCGTGCCGAACGCGAGCCGTGCGTCCTGGAGTGCGCGGCGCATCCACTGCTCGTAGGCGCCGGGCACGGTCAGGCTCACGGCGGTTCCTCCTTCGGCTGGGCTGTCGAGGTTTCGGCTAGCCTTGAGCCTATGCGAGTGCACGTTGCGGACCACCCACTCATCACCCACAAGCTGACGGTCCTCCGCGACAAGTCGACGCCCTCGCCGGTGTTCCGCCAGCTCACCGAGGAGCTCGTGACGCTGCTCGCGTACGAGGCGACCCGCGGCGTGCGGGTCGAGCCGGTCGAGATCGAGACGCCCGTCACCCGGACGATGGGCGTCGCCCTGAGCGAGCCGCGACCGCTGGTGGTCCCCATCCTGCGCGCCGGTCTCGGCATGCTCGAGGGGATGGTGCGCCTGATGCCGACCGCCGAGGTCGGGTTCCTGGGCATGGTGCGCAACGAAGAGACGCTCGAGCCGACCACGTACGCCGAGCGCCTGCCGATGGATCTCTCCGACCGGCAGTGCTTCGTGCTCGACCCCATGCTGGCGACCGGAGGTTCGCTCGGCGCCGCGATCGACTTCCTGTTCCAGCGCAACGCGGTGGACGTGACGGCCATCTGCCTGCTCGCCGCGCCGGAGGGTCTCCAGGCGCTCGAGAAGGCGACGGAGGGCCGCAATGTGACGATCGTGCTCGGCTCCCTCGACGAGCGCCTGAACGAGAACGGCTACATCGTCCCGGGCCTCGGCGACGCCGGTGACCGGCTCTACGGCACCGTCTAGAACGAACGCAACATTGCGTAATGATTTGACACGTCGAGTCATCGTCGGTTTTACTTTCCTGCATGACTGACAACGCGCGTACCCTGACCTCCTTCGAGGCCCTTGGGAATGCCGGCATGATGATGGCCGGCCGCGACGCAGTCATGTGTTGCCGAATGTGTCGCTGATCTGACGACCCTTCGCCGAGCAGCCGCCCTCCGACCTCATCCTGTCGAGACCGGGCGCACGCTCCCCGGGAGCGCCACACTCACGCTCCTGTGCATCGGCCTTTCTCTGTAGGCCACAACACGACACACTCCCCGCAGAATCCCCGCACCTCCGCCGTACCCGCGGAGTCTCGTCGCACCGGGATGCGGAACATCATCTTTAAGGACTCGATCCCCATGTCTCTGGCCACCATCGACACCGCCTACCCCCGCACCGCCTCCGTCTCGCCGGTCAGCCCCGTCCGGGCCGCCGCTCCCGCCCCCGCGACCGCCGCATCCGCCGCCCCGACCGAGCCCGCGCCGCGCATCCGCGCCGTCCCGGAGGGCACCGAGGCCCGCGGCTTCGTGCTCTACGTCGGCATCGACGAGGCCAAGGCCCTCGCCGACGGCACCGACCTCGGCCGCATCGTGGAGGCGCTGAAGCGCCTCACCGCCGAGATCGCCCCCTCCGCCGAGACCTACGCCGCCGTCGCCCTGGCCCCGGCCGGCTCCGGCGGCCGCGATGTGGACGTGGTGCGCCTCGCCCTGCAGGACCCGGCGGCGATCGCCAAGCACCGCCAGGCCGTGACGGTGGACGAGGACGAGGACCGCGCCGCCTCCGGTGTGGTCGTCGACATCTCGCGCAAGCGCCTCGTACTCGACAACCAGCCGGTCGCGCTGACCTACAAGGAGTTCGAGCTGCTGCAGTACCTGGTGCTGCGCGAGGGCCGGACGATCGAGCGCTCCGAGCTCATCAGCTCCCTGTGGAGCGACGCCGACGAGGACGACGTGCCCAACGAGCGGACGATCGACGTGCACGTCCGGCGCCTGCGCTCCAAGCTGGCCCGCTACGAGGACATCGTGCGCACCGTCCGCGGTGTCGGCTATCGGTTCGACCGCCACGCCGACGTCTCGATCCGCTACGCCAGCGCCCCCTCCCCCGACCTCTTCTGATCCGCCCACCGACGAGTCCGCGAAGTTTGACCGTTCTCGCGAGGAAAACGTGCAATCTTCGCGGACTCGATGGCGGTTGGGACCTGCTGCAAGGTCAGGCGGAGCGCTGGTAGACGCGGAAGGCGCTGGTCGCCCAGGCGGCCATGACGAACGCCAGCCCGAGCAGCAGCGCCGCGTGACCCCAGAGGGCCGCCCAGTCGGGATGCGCGCTGAGCGCCTGCCGGCCGACGATCACCGCCCACTCGAACGGGTTGTACGCGGCGACGTTCTGCACCCACTCCGGTGACAGCTTCGTGTTCATGATCGCCGAGCTGAGGAACATCAGCGGCAGCGTGATCAGCTGCGAGATGCCGATCAGCGCGGTCTGCTCGCGCGCGAGCAGCGCGACCGCGTTGGAGAGCGAGCAGAACACGGCGGTCAGCAGCACCACGCCGAGGAGAAGCAGAAGGATGCCGCCGATCCCGCCCTCGAACCGGGCGCCCGCCCAGAAGGCGATGCCCAGCACGACGAGCGACTGCGCCACCGCGAGCATCGACTGGTAGACCAGCGTCGCCACGATCATCGACGCGCGGTTGGTCGGCGAGGTGAGGAACCGGTCCATCACACCGCGATCCATGTCCTGGATGTACACCGTGCCCGACCACGCGCTCCCGAACAGCGCGAGCATCATCACGACCCCGGGCGTCAGGTACTCGAGGTAGCTCTGCCCGACACCGAATCCGGGGATGTCGATGACCGCCTTGAAAAGCTGCCCGAAGAGGAGCAGCCAGATCACCGGCTGGACGAGGTTCATCACGAGGAAGGCGGGCATCCGCCAGGCGGCGCGCAGCTGGCGCCCGGTGAGGAGCAGGGTGTGCGTCACGAAGGTCGGCCCGCCTCGGCGCACCGGCCGGGCGGGGGTGAGGGTTGCGGTCGTCATGATGCGGCCTCCAGAACGGGTGCGGCGGATTCAGCGGATTCGGCGGACTCCTGCGCCCGCGCGAAGGTGCGGCCGGTGTGCCGCAGGTAGACGTCGTCCAGACTGGGCCGGGCGACCGTGGCGGAGGCGACGGCGACAGCCGCTGCATCGAGCGCGGCGAGCGCGAGCGGCAGGGTCGCGGCGCCGCTGTCGGCGCGGGCGCGGAGCGTCCGTCCGTCTCCGCCGACCTCGCGCAGCGCATCCACTCGCCGGAGGGCGGCAAGCCCCACGAGCGGATCGGCGTCGCCCGCGAGCTCGACGATCACGGCATCGCCGCGGAGGTCGTTCTTCAGCTCCTCCGGCGTGCCGCCCGCCACCACGCGCCCGTGGTCGACGATCGCCAGCCGATCCGCCAGGCGATCCGCCTCGTCGAGGTAGTGCGTCGTGAGCAGCACCGTCAGGTTCTCGGCCGCGGTCATCCGCTCCAGCTCCAGCCACAGCTGCGCGCGCGCCTCGGGGTCGAGGCCGGTGGTGGGCTCGTCGAGGAACAGCACCTCGGGGCGGTGCATGAGTCCGATCGCGACGTCGAGCTTGCGCGCCATCCCGCCCGAGTAGGTCTTCACCTGCCGGCGGGCGTGCTCGGCGAGCCCGAAGCGGTCGAGCAGCTCGCGGGCGCGGGCGGCCGCATCCCGGCCCGGCAGACCCTGCAGCCGGCCGGCGAGCACGAGGTTCTCGAGCCCGGTGTCCGACGGGTCGGAGACCGGCTTCTGCGCGACGAACCCGATGGCCCGGCGCACACGAGCGGGGTGCCGGGCCACGTCGATCCCGGCGACGTACGCGGTGCCGGAGTCGGGACGGGCGAGGGTGGACAGGATCTTCATGGTGGTCGACTTGCCGGCGCCGTTGGGGCCGAGCAGTCCGAACACGGTTCCGGCCTGGGCTTCGAAGCCGAGGCCGTCGAGCGCGCGGATGGGCGGCTTGCCCCTCCCGGCGCTGTAGGTCTTCACGAGGTGGTCGGCGGCGAGCGCCGGACCGGTTGCGGGTGCCATGGTGGCTTTCCTCTCTTGCTTGTTGGCAGCCACCTGCACGGGGATATCCTTGAAGACAGCCCTCGGTGACTGTTGACGCAGGTTCCTCACGGAACGACTGAAGGTGTGGATGGCCGGAGAGTTGCCGCTCTCCGGCCATCGTTCTATGCGCGGTACAGGTCGGCCGCCTCCTCCCCGAAGTCGCCGGCGGCGATGCGGCCGGTCAGCTCCTCCATGCCGACTCCGTCGTCGAGCAGCCGGTGCAGCTGCTCCCAGGCCCCGTAGCCGCCGATCGAGCGATCCCGGATGCGCGCGGCGAGGTCGGCGACGAACGCCCGCTCCGCCTCGAGCACCGCCAAGCGGTAGTGGAACTCGACCATGAACAGCTCGGGGAGGCCCTTCGTCTGCTCCTGGAGCTCACGCCGCGACGCGAGGTCGGCGTCCAGGCGGTCGCGCCGCCGCTCGAGGAGGCCGGCGGCCGTCTGCGGGGGCAGCATCGGGAGCAGGGAGAGCCCCGTCTCGATGGCCGGGTACTCCTTCACGGGGATCTCGAGCAGCTCCTGCAGCCACTCCTCCGCCTCCTGGCGGCCGGCCTCCGTGATCTCGTAGACGACGCGCTCCGGGCGATTGCCCTCGCGCTCGGTCTGCGCGACGCGGATGAAGCCGTGCTTCTCGAGCGACTTGATCACGGAGTACAGCGACCCGAAGTTGAGGCGGATGCTGTCCTCCTTGCCCCGCTCGCGCATCGTGGTCGTCATCTCGTACGGGTACATCGGGCGTTCCCACAGGCACGCGAGCACCGCGAGGGCCAGCGGGTTCGACACCGCGCGCTTGGCCATGATCCACCTCCGGGAACCGATTACTCGAAGCAGAGTATCCGATTCAGAGTGATCGTGTCCAGCGTCAGTCGGTGTATGCGCGGAAGAAGATGGTCTGCACCGGGATCGTCACCGGCGCGGCGCCGTACACGGCCTCGAGGCGTGACGCCGTCTCGGCCACGAGGTCGTCGAGGGAGCCGCCCCGTCGGCGCAGCTGATCGGCGACCGGGTTGCCGACGATGAGGCCGTCCGCGAAGCCGGCCCAGGATGCGACGGGAGCGTCGTGCGGGACGACGTCGATCCGGAGCCGCGTGAAGCCGGTGGACTGCGCGAGCTGCCGGAGACGTTCGACGTCGCTCAGCCCGAACGGCACCCGGTAGAACGGCGGCGGGTTCTCCGGGAAGGTCTCGGCGAGCAGGGCGTCCACGATCGCGGCGAACCGGTTCTTGGCGTGACTGTCCCACACCGAGAAGTGGAACACGCCCCCGGAGCGAGGACGCGGCGGGCTTCGCAGAACGCGCGGGTCAGGTCGGGCACGAACATGAGACCGAACTGGCAGGCCACCGCGTCGAAGCCCGCGTCGCCGAAGGGAAGCTCCTGCGCATCCGCGACCGCGCTCCCGGTCGACGGGGGGACCTTGCTGAGGGCGAGCTCCAGCATCTCGTCGCTGAGGTCGGTGATCACGAGCTGCGAACCGGCGTTGTGCTTGACGATCGCGGCCGACGAAATGCCCGTGCCGGCGGCGGTCTCCAGGATGCGGGCCGGACGTGTCTCCGCGACGGCGCTGCCCAGCACGTCGGCGTAGTGACGGAAGATCACCGGCCCGAGGCCGGAGTCGTAGTGCGCGGGGATCGAGCCCCGGAAGCGGGTGGCGTCGTCGTCCACGAGCCGAGAGTACCGTCCGCGAATGCGTTCATGGATGCATAGGAGATTCGCAGAAAAAATAACGAGTTGATAACTAGATGCCGTTACCTCTTCGTTATATAGTTCAAGAGCAATGGTTGTTTGCTGTGGCAGCCATCGCGGAATGTGATTGCAGGACACTCTTGGTGCAAGGGAGAGGGCCGGCCGCTAGCCTCTGCGGCCGGCCCTCGATCTTTTCCCCGCCCGCTCCTCTCGCATCCGCCCCGACCCGCCCGTGGTGGCACGGATGCTGGCCGACCCTCATGATGAGAAGATGCGAATGCATCGAGCGCGAGCGGGAGGATGAGCATGGGCGAGACGGCGACACCGAGCTCGACACGCGCCCGCATCAACGCCGTATCGGCCTGGGAGTCGCTGTTCCGGGCGCAGGTCGCGGTCATGCGCACGCTGGCCGCCGAGTTCCCCACCCGTGACATCTCGTTCAACGAGTACGACGTGCTGTTCAACCTCTCGCGCCAGCCGAATCGCGAGCTGCGCCTGCGCGACCTCAACAAGCACGTGCTCCTGACGCAGCCCAGCGTCAGCCGGCTCGTCGACCGGCTCGCCGCCCGCGGTCTGGTGGCGAAACAGCCCGAGCCGTCGGACGCACGCGGCACCCTCATCCGCTTGACCGACACGGGATTCGACATGTTCCGCCGGGTCGCCGTCGACCACATGAAGACCATCACGAGCCGCGTCGGCGGCCGGCTCAGCACGGAAGAGCTCGAGACCCTGGTGCGGATCTGCGACAAGCTGCGCGACGCCGTCTGACGAAACCGTCCACAGCCGGACCGACCTTCGCTCTGCCCCCAACCTGGGCGCCCGCCTGCCGGGAGCGTCACCCCCGACGCGTATCATTGCCGCCACGGACGAACGGTTTCTACGAGGGAGAAGACGCATGAGATGGGGATGGGCGCCTGCCCTTGCCGGCTTCGTCGCATTGAGCGCGCTGGCCGGTGTGCTGGCGGCGGCCGCGGTGACGCCGGCGGTGGCACTGACCGGCTCGGCGGCCGACTCCACCATCAGCGTGTTCGACGGGCTCCCCGAGTACGTGAAGGTCGAGCCGCTCGCGCAGGCCTCCACCATGTACGCGGTGAGCCACGGTCAGCAGGTCCCGATCGCCACCTTCTACTCGCAGAACCGCATCGAGGTCGGCTGGGACGGCATCTCGCAGAACCTCAAAGACGCCGCGATCGCCACGGAGGACCCGCGCTTCTACGAGCACGGCGGTGTGGATGTGACCGGCACCCTGCGCGGCGCGGTACTGACGGCGCTGCACAAGTCGGTGCAGGGCGGATCGTCGATCACGCAGCAGTACGTCAAGAACATCCTCGTGCAGCGATGCGAGAACAAGCAGCCCGACCCGACGGCATCCGACGCCGTGCAGAATAAGCAGCTCGCCGTCTATCAGGCCTGCTATGACGACGCGACGAAGGTCGACCCGTCGCGGAAGCTGAAGGAGATGCGGTACGCGATCGGGCTCGAGAAGGAGTACTCGAAGAACGACATCCTGCAGAGCTATCTGAACATCGCTCTGTTCGGTGGGCGCGTCTACGGCGTGCAGTCGGCGGCCGAGTACTACTTCGGCGTCCCGGCGAAGGCCGTGAACCTGCAGCAGGCGGCGACGCTCATCGCGATCCTCAACAACCCGGACAACCTGCGCATCGACCGGCCGAACAGCAAGGAGAACGGCGCGGCCAACGGGTACAAGGAGACCCTCGACCGCCGCAACTACGTGCTCGACCGGATGCTCGCCAACGGCAAGATCACCAAGGAGGAGCACGACGCGGCGCGCGCCACCAAGGTGGAGCCGAAGGTCACGCCCACCCAGAACGGCTGCATGACGGCGCAGCAATACAACGCCGCGTTCTTCTGTGACTACGTCGAGCGCGTCATCGAGCAGGATCCGATCTTCGGCAAGACCGACGACGACCGCTCCAACTTCCTGACGCGCGGCGGCCTGAAGATCTACACCACTCTGAACCTCGACCTGCAGACGCAGGCGCAGGCGGCCGTGAGCTCGTACATCCCTCCGGCAGACCCGCGGCTCGACGTCGGCTCGTCGAACGTCGCGGTCGAGGTGGGCACCGGCCGCGTGGTCTCGATGGTGCAGAACCGGCCGTACGACAACACGGCAGAACCGGCGCCCGCCACGACCGCCGTCAACTACAACACCGACTATGCGTACGGCGGCTCGGAGGGCTTCCAGACCGGATCGGCGTTCAAGGTGTTCGACCTGCTCGAGTGGCTGCAGGAGGGGCATTCGCTGTACCAGTCGGTGAGCGGCACTCAGCACGTCTTCCCGCAGACGCAGTTCCACGCGAGCGATCCGTGCAACGACATTGGCGGCGCTCCCTGGAACGTCTCGAACGACGAGGGCGAGTCGGTCACCTCCACGACGGTCATGAACGCGACCGCGCAGTCCATCAACACGGTCTTCGCGAAAATGGCGACCCAGCTCGACCTGTGCGGGATCAAGCAACGGGCCCAAGACCTCCTCGTGCACGGCGCTGACGAGCAGGCCAACCGGTTCATGGCGAACCCGTCCGCCGTCCTCGGCACCAACTACATCGCGCCGCTGACCATGGCGACGGCGTACGCCGGCCTCGCCAACAACGGCGTCGCGTGCAGCCCCGTGGCGATCGACAAAATCGTCAACGGCGACGGCACGCCGCACACGGTGCCGAAGTCGCAGTGCTCGGCGACCCCGATCGACCCGCAGGTCGCGGCGGCCGCGATCTTCGCACTGCAGGGCGTGCTCCGCGGAGGCGGGACGGCGGCGTCCGCGAACCCGAACGACGGCATCCCGATCTTCGGCAAGACCGGAACGACGGACGACTCCCTCGAGAACTGGCTCGTCACGTCCTCGACCAAGGTCGCACAGGCGACGTGGGTCGGCAACGTCCAGGGCGCGGTGCCCCTGCGCAGCGTCTACTTCCAGGGCGTCGGCGGCGGCAACGTCAAGTTCGCGATCGCCAAGCAGGTGATCGCGGCGCTGAACGTCGCCTACGGCGGGACCGCCTTCCCGGCGCCGAGCGGCAAGTTCACCACGGCGCCGGTCGCCCCGAAGCCGAAGCCGGCGGCGCCCTCCGCGCCTACCGCTCCGGCACCGCCGGCCGCACCCGGCGGCGGGGGCGGAGGCAACGGCGGTGGCGGCGGCAAGGGTCCGGGCAAGCCCTAGTCCACCGGCGAACACAGCGTGCGAGCCCGGAAACCGGGCCCGGAACCTTCAGGTCACAGCGCCGCAGGTGCCTAGCCATCTGACGCGATATTCGGACTAGTGTTATGGCGTGGGACGCACACCAGATCCGAGTCGCAAGCCGGAGCTGCTCGGCCGCATCATGGAGCATGTGGCGACGGAGCCGCTCTCCCGCATGACCTTCCGCAGCCTGGCGAGCGCGCTCGGCGTGAGCACGTACTCGTTCGTGTACCACTTCGGATCCCGCCAGGAGATGATCGACGCGATCCTCGAGGAGGGCGTCCGGCAACAGTCCGAGTCGCTGACCGGCGTCGACGTGACCGCGTTCGACCGCGACCAATTCCGCGACTGGTACAAGGAGGCGTTCCGCCACTCGCTGCGCGAGAACAACCGGACGGCCCTGCGACTGCAGTTCGAGGCCGGCGCTCTGGAGCCGATCGACCCCGACATCGGCAAGCGCGTCACCACCGCGTTCACCCAGTGGCGCGACACCGTGAAGTCATGGCTCAAGAAGCAGGGCATCGAGACCCGCCGCGCCGGCGTCCTCGCGCACTGGCTGGTCGACTCCGCGGCCGGGCTGCACTTCGGCTTCCTCATCACGGGCGACCGCAACGGAACGGTGCAGGCGTTCGACGTCTTCCTGACGGCCTTCCTCCGTGAGGCGTTCGGCGAGGAGAGCGCCTAGCGGGACTCCCGCTCGGCCACCGTCTTCACGCCGGCGAGCATCTGCGCCCAGTTCTCCTGCGAGTGCTCGGCGGCCTCCCGTGTCGGGTTGTTGTCCTGGTCGAGCGTGATGCGCGTCCCACCCGGGATCTCATCCAGCTCGAAGCGCAGCGTGTGGTAGTTCTCGGGCTCGTCCGGCAGGCCGCTGAGCGGGCTGAAGTGGGTGAGAACGATCCGCCAGGGCTCCTGTGCGTCTTCCAGTTCGATCACGCGACCGTGGTCCTCGAAGGTCTTCCCCTGCCATTCGCCCCGCCAGACGATCGTCGAGCCCAGACGCCAGTCGGAGACCACCTCGGCGCCGAAGAGGATCTCCGGCCGCGACCCGTTCGTCGTCAGCACCCGCCACACCTCGCGCCGGGGCGCCGCCACGTCGATCTCCGCGCGTGCCACGTAGTTGCCCATCGCCGCCTCCCGTCGTGTCGCCCATCCCACACCTCTCGCAGCGGAATGCGCAAGGGACGCGTTGCTCAGCCGCGGGAGAGGACCAGCGCCTCCCACGGTTGCAGCGCGCCGGAGGCCGCCTGGGTCTCTGCCCCGCGGCCCTGGAGCAGCACCTCGGCGCCCTCCCATCCGGGCAGCGCGGCCGGGTCGAAGGTGGCGACCGAGCCGGTGAGGTTCGCGAGCACCAGCAGCGACCGTCCGCCGAGCGACCGCGAGTACGCGAAGATCTGCGGATGCTCCGGCAGCTGGAGCTCGTAGTCGCCGGTGGCCACCACCTCCGACCGGTGCCGCAGGTCGATGAGCGCGCGATAGTGCGCGAACACCGAGTCCGGGTCGTCGACCTCCGCCTCGGCGTTGATCTCGGCGGCGTTGGGGTTCGCCGGGATCCACGGGGTGCCGGTCGTGAACCCGGCGTTCGCGTCCGGCGTCCACTGCATCGGCGTGCGTGCGTTGTCGCGGCTGGTGCGCCGCAGGGCGGTGAGCACCGCCTCGGCCGGCGCGCCCAGGATGTCGACGGCCTCGGCGTAGTGGTTGAGCGTCTCGATGTCGCGGAAGTCGTCGATGGTCGCGAAGGGGACGTTCGTCATCCCCAGCTCTTCGCCCTGGTAGACGTACGGCGTGCCGCGCATCAGGTGCAGCACCGTCGCAAGCGCCTTGGCCGATTCCACCCGGTGCTCGCCGTCGTCGCCGAAGCGGCTGACCACGCGCGGCTGGTCGTGGTTGTTCCAGTAGAGGCTGTTCCAGCCGACCTCGGCCAGGCCCTCCTGCCACTTCGACAGGTTGCGCTTCAGGTCGAGCACGGTTGCGGGCCGGTAGTCCCACTTGCCTCCGGGCCCGTGGTCGAGGTCGACGTGCTCGAACTGGAACACCATGTCGAGCTCGCCGTTGGCGGGGTCGGTGAACTGCCGCGCCTGCTCGACGTCGACGCCGGGCATCTCCCCCACGGTGAGATAGCGGTCGTCCCGGCCGGCGAAGACGCGCTCGTGCATCTCGTGCAGGAACTCGTGGATGCGCGGCCCCTGCCCGAAGTACGGGTATGCATCGCCGTACAGGGCGCGCTCGGGCACCTGGCCGTCGGGCAGGTCGGTGACCTTGGAGATGAAGTTGATGACGTCCATCCGGAAGCCGTCGACCCCGCGGTCGAGCCACCAGTTCATCATCTCGTAGACGGCGCCGCGCACCTCCGGGTTCTCCCAGTTGAGGTCCGGCTGCTTGCGCGAGAACAGGTGCAGGTAGTACTCGCCGGTCTGCGGGTCGAGCTGCCAGGCCGGCCCGGAGAAGAAGGAGCCCCAGTTGTTGGGCTCGGCGCCGTGCTCCCCGGCTGCAGGCCGTCGCGCGCCGGCCGCCACCAGTACCAGTCACGCTTCGGACTGTCGAGCGAGGCGGCGGACTCGACGAACCACGGGTGCTCGTCGGAGGTGTGGTTGACGACGAGGTCCATGACGAGCTTCATCCCGCGCGCGTGGAGCCCGTCGAGCAGCTCATCGAAGTCGTCGAACGTACCGAAGAGCGGGTCGATCGCCTGGTAGTCGCTGATGTCGTACCCGTTGTCGTCGCCTGGCGAGGCGTAGATCGGCGAGAGCCAGATCACGTCCACCCCGAGCCGGTGCAGGTAGTCGAGGTGCTGGATGATGCCGCGCAGGTCGCCGATGCCGTCGCCGTCGCTGTCCGCGAAGCTCCGCGGGTAGACCTGGTAGACGACGGCCGACTGCCACCACTTGTCGCTCACGGGCCCACCCTACCGGCGAGTTCGACGCGCCGTCCGGTGCGCGCGGACTCGCGCGCCGCCAGGGCCACCCGGAGCGCCTCGACGGCGGAGGCGACGGGCGCCCGCTCGGGGGCACGCCCGGAGTCGACGCACTCCAGGAAGTACCGCGCCTGGGCGGCGAAGGCGTCTCCGGCGTCGGGCTCGGCCGCATCCACCCCGGCGTCGCCCACGATCTCGAAGGAGGTGCGGAACGGCTGTCCCTCCGGCAAGTCGGACGCGCTCAGCAGCTGCGCCACACCGCCGTCGGCGTACTCGATCGTCGTCGCGACCGGCGCTCCGAACCCCGAACCGGGACCGCGGGCACAGGTCACCGCCACCGCCCGGCCGAGGTACGCGGCCGCCTGGTCGATGTCGTGGATGGCGAAGTCGACGAGCATGCCGCCGGACTGCGCCTCGTCGTCGAGCCAGTCGAAGCCCGCCGGCGCATCGGAGATGCGGGAGGCGCGGACGACCCGCGCGCGGCCCACCGACCCGGCGGCGACCCGCTCGGCGAGGGCGGCGTACCCGGGGAAGAACCGGACGACGTGCGCGACCATCAGGATGCCCGGGGCGCGGGATGCGGCTGCCTCGACCCGCTGCGCGTCCTCCAGCGTCAGGGCGATCGGCTTCTCGAGCAGCACGCTGCGCCCGGCCTCCAGCGCCTGAACGGCGAGCTCGGCGTGCGACGGCGTCGGCGTGCAGATGGAGACGACGGTGACGGCCGGGTCGGCGAGCGCCTCCTCCAGAGCGGTGGCCCAGCGGGCGTCCGGTGCATCCCTCAGGGCGGGACGGCGGCGCGGCGAGACGGCCCAGCGCACCGGCACGCCGACGGCCGCCCAGGCCGACGCGTGCGCCTGGCCCATGCGGCCGGCACCGACGACGGCGACGCCGTGCGCCCCGTGCCGCGCGGAGTCCGGCGTCATCGCACGACGAGGTCGACCCGGGACGGATCGAAGACCGAGTCGAGGATGAGGCGTCCGGCGCCGCGGATGCCCGCGTTCTCCTTGGCGACGCTCACCGCGATGTCGAGCTGGTCGGTGATCATCGGCAGGCAGTCGGAGTAGATGGCCGAGCGGACGCCCGCGACGAACGCCTCCGCCTCGCCGAGGATGCCGCCCAGCACCAGCCGCTGCGGGTTGAAGAAGTTCATGATGGTGGCGAGCACCCCGCCGGTGCGGAGTCCCGCCTCCCGCAGCTCCTGGGTGGCGCGTGGATGCGCGTCCCGCGCCAGGGCCAGCACGTCGCGCGTGTCCGCGACCTCGACACCGGACGCGCGCAGGGCCTGCACGATGGCGGCCCCGCCGGCCACCGCATCCAGGCAGCCGATGCGACCGCACGAGCAGAGCACGGCCGGAGCCCCGGGCACCGTCACGTGGCTGATGTCGCCGGCCATGCCGTAGTGCCCGTGGTAGACGCCGCCGAAGGCGATGATGCCGCAGCCGATGCTCGACCCCGCCTTCACGAAGACGAGCTCGCCGACCTCGCCGCCCAGCGTGTCGTACTCGCCGAGGGCCATGAGGTTCGCATCGTTGTCGGCGGCGGCCGGGAGGCCGGTGAGAGCGGTGAGCTCGGCCGCGACGTCGACGCCGTTCCAGCCCGGCATGCGCGAGGGCGACACCATCCGTCCGCTCGTGCCGACCGGCCCCGGCAGGCCGATGCCGAACCCGCGGAGGGTCTGGCCGGGCGCCGCGTGCTCTGCGGTCAGCTCCGCCGCGACCTCGGCGATCCAGCCGAGCACGGCCGACGGACCGCGGGCGATGTCCATCGGCTCGGTGCGCGCGGCGAGCAGGCGGCCGCCGAGGTCGATGAGCCCGAAGGTGGCGTGGTGGGAGCCCAGGTCGGCGGCGCAGACGACGCCGGTGGACGCATCCACTTCGAGGGCACGGGGACGTCGCCCGCCGTGCGAGACGCCCGCGCCCGCTTCACGCAGGTAGCCCGCGGCGATGAGCGCATCCACCCGCTGGGAGACCGTGGAGGGCGACAGGCCGGTGCTGCGGGCGAGGTCCGCTCGGGAGCGGGAGCGGCCCGAGCGCACGAGGTCGAGGATGCCGCCCGGCGTACCGGGCCCCGCCTGGACCGACGCCCCCTCGATCGTGCTCGTCATCGTTGCATCCCCTCGACGGCGGAGCCTGGGTACTCCGCGCTGCGTTGAGGATACTGTACCGACTTCGTTCGATTTCAACGTAACTAATTTCGATATTGCGGACAACAGCGATCACTTAGTACGCTCGTCGGAACCTGCCCGACAACGATGCGAGGAACCGATGACAGCAACGGACGCACGGCCGATGGTGAGCCTGCGCGCGGTCGACAAGCACTTCGGCGACCTCCACGTGCTGCAGAACATCGACCTCGACGTCGCCGAGCGCGAGGTCGTGGTGGTCGTCGGGCCGTCCGGCTCCGGCAAGTCGACGCTCTGCCGCTCCATCAACCGTCTCGAGACCATCGACTCGGGCGAGATCCGCGTCGACGGCGAGCTGCTGCCCGAAGAGGGCGCGCCGCTGGCGAAACTGCGGGCCGAGGTCGGGATGGTGTTCCAGTCGTTCAACCTCTTCGCGCACCGCACCATCCTCGACAACGTCACGCTCGCGCCGCTCAAGGTCCGCAAGCTCGGCAAGGATGCGGCACGCGCGCAGGCGATGGAGCTCCTGGACCGGGTCGGCATCGCCGACAAGGCGGAGAGCCACCCGGCGCAGCTCTCCGGCGGCCAGCAGCAGCGTGCGGCGATCGCCCGCGCGCTGGCCATGCAGCCGAAGGTGATGCTGTTCGACGAGCCCACCAGCGCCCTCGACCCCGAGATGGTCGGCGAGGTGCTCGACGTGATGACCTCCCTCGCCAAGGAGGGGATGACGATGATCGTCGTCACCCACGAGATGGGCTTCGCCCGCCGCGCCGCCGACCGCGTGGTCTTCATGGACCGCGGGCAGATCGTCGAGCAGGCCCCACCCGCACAGTTCTTCGACTCGCCGGCCACCGCGCGGGCGCAGTCGTTCCTGGCCTCCGTGCTGTCGCACTGACCGCACCGGGCCGCGCACCAACGCACCACCGGTTCCCCCTCACAACCCACAGAAGAAAGGGATGCATCCCATGACCCGCAGCCTCCGCAGGAAGAGCGCCGTCGCCGGCGTCCTGCTCGCGGCCGTGACGCTCGCCGTCACCGCCTGCTCCGGAACCACGGCACTGCCCGGCAGCGACGCCAGCAAGGCCCCGTCCGGAGACTCCGTGCTCGCCGGAGCCCCCGTCGCGAAGTCCGACCTGATCATCTCGGGCTCCACCATGGAGAAGATCAAGAAGCGCGGCAAGCTCATCGTCGCCGAGGCGCTCGACGCCCCGCTGCTCTCGCAGCAGGACCCGACGGACCCGTCGAAGGTGAACGGCTTCGACGCCGAGCTCGCCAAGCTGCTCGCCACCTACATCATCGGCAAGCCGAACGTGGAGATCGTGCCGCCCGCCTCCGAGACCCGCGAGGCGATGCTGCAGAACGACACCGTCGACGTGGTCTTCAACACGTACACGATCACCGAGGAGCGGGCCAAGCAGGTCGCGTTCGCCGGACCGTACTTCGAGTCGGGCCTGGCCGTCGCGGTCAAGAGCGACAACAAGGACATCACGAGCTCCAAAGACCTCGACGGCAAGAACGTGATCGTCGGCGCCAACACGCCGGCCGTCACCGAGGTGCCCAAGATCGCCCCCAAGGCGACCGTCACCGCGTTCGGCACCGACCCGGCCGCCGTGCAGGCGCTCATCCAGGGCCGCGGTGACGCCTACGTGCAGGACTACACGCTCCTCGCGAGCGACGCCGCGAGCGAGAAGCAGATCAAGGTCGTCGGCCAGCCTTTCACCAAGGAGCCGTACGGCATCGGCCTGAAGCACGGAGACGACGACTTCAAGAAGTTCGTCAACGACTGGCTCAAGACCATCCAGAAGGACGGCCAGTGGAGCAAGGCGTGGAAGACCACCCTCGGCACCGTGACCGACTCCGACGTCCCCACCCCGCCGGAGATCGGGTCGGTCCCCGGCTCCTGATAGACGGGCCGGATGCGCGTGGAGGCGGCCCCCACGCCCGCGCGCATCCGGCCTCACCTCTCCCCGGATCCACCCATCCGCCCGCCGCTCGACGAGAGAACGATGAACCCCCTGATCGACAACCTCGGACCGCTGGTCCAGGCGCTCGGCACGACCCTGCTGATGGCGGTGGTCGCGGGCGTCGGCTCCATCGTCCTCGGTGTGCTGGTGACGATCGCGCGCGTCAGCCCCATCCCGGTGCTCCGCGCCGCGGCGTTCCTCTACGTGCAGTTCTTCATCAACGTGCCGCTGCTCGCACTGCTCCTGCTGGCGGTGTTCGCCCTGCCGGACGCCGGTATCCTGCTGCCGCTGACGCCCACGGCCATCATCGTGCTGACCGTCTACGAGGCGGCGTACGTCGCCGAGGCGGTCCGCTCCGGGGTCAACACCGTCCCCGTCGGGCAGGTGGAGGCGTCCCGCGCCCTGGGCCTGACCCTCTGGCAGTCGCTGCGGTACGTCGTCGTGCCGCAGGCGCTCCGCGCGGTCGTGCAGCCGATCGGCAACGTCATGATCGCCCTCGCGATGAACACGGCCCTCGCCGCGGCGGTCGGCGTCGTCGAGCTCACCGCCGCGGTCAACAAGGTCAACCTCGTCGCGGCGCAGCCCATCCTGATCTTCTCGAGCGCCGGCATCCTCTACATGGCCATCGCCCTCGCTATCGGCCTCGCCGCCGGCTGGGTGGAGCGGAAGGTGGCGATCGCCCGATGACCGCACAGCTCATCCCCGACCGTCCGGCGCCCGCGCGCACTCGCGCGGCGAAGCGCCGCTACGACGCCGCGTTCATCTACGACGTGCCCGGTCCGCGCGGTCGGCGCAACATCCTGGTCGGCTCCGTCATCAGCGTCGCCCTGTTCGCGATCGTCATCGGCCTGGGCCTGTGGCAGTTCGCCGACCACGGCCAGCTCGCACCGGAGCGCTGGGCGCCGTTCACCGAGTGGGCGATCTGGCAGTACCTGCTCGTCGGCCTGCTGGGCACGCTCGAGGCCGCGGCGATCGTCGCGGTCCTCGGCGCGGTCCTCGGAGTGGTGCTCGCCCTCGGCCGCGTCAGCCACGTGAAGTGGGTGCGCTTCGTCTGCGGCCTGTACATCGAGATCGCGCGCACCGTGCCGGTGCTGCTGGTGATCTACCTGATGCTGTTCGGACTGCCGCAGATCGGCATCAACCTGCCGACGCTGTGGAAGCTCGTTGTACCCCTGACCATCGCCAACGCCGCCGTGTTCGCCGAGATCATCCGCGCCGGCATCCTGAGCCTCCCCGCGGTCAGCGCGAGGCTGCCCTCAGCCTCGGCATGCGCCCGGTGCAGGCTATGACGTACGTCGTGCTGCCGCAGGCGTTCCGGAACGTGACGCCCTCGCTCGTGACCCAGTTCGTCAGCCTCCTGAAGGACACGTCGCTCGGCTACATCGTCGCCTTCACCGAGCTGCTGTACCGCGGTCAGGTGCTCGCCTCGTACCTGCACCTGCTCATCCCCACCTACGTCGCGGTCACCGTCATCTACCTGATCGTCAACGGCAGCCTCTCGGCGTTCGCGTCGCGGCTGCAGCGCGGCTCGCGCCGCCGCACGACGGCGCCCCCGACCCTTCCGTCTCTTCCCGCCGTCGCCGCCGTCGAGCACGAGGACGACGCCGCGGGCTCCGTCTCCACCCCCGCCTCCGCGCCCGCCTCGAAAGCCGACCATGCCTAGCGCCGCCCCCACCGTCTCCGTCCCGTCGTCCGCAGGTTCCGCCGCGCTGGCCGAGCTGGCCGTCGTGCGGCGCTCCGGCCTCGTCGAGAGCCGGCACTTCGGCAGCCTGGTCGCGCTCGACCCGTCGGGGTCCGCTCTGATCGAGCTCGGGGACCCGGATGCGACGGTGCTGCCTCGCAGCACCGTCAAGCCGCTGCAGGCGCTCGGCTGCCTGACCGCGGGCGCCCCGCTGGAGGGCCCCGAGCTGGCGATCGCCGCGGGCAGCCACACCGGCGAGGACGAGCACGTCCGGCTGGTGCGCGGCCTGCTGGCCCGCGCGGGCGTCGACGACTCGGCGCTCGGCTGCCCGGTCGACCGCCCGGAGGACGAGGCGACGTTCGAGCGGATGCTGCGCGACGGCGAAGGGCGCTCGCGCGTGCGCATGAACTGCTCCGGCAAGCACGCCGCGATGCTGCTCGCCGCCGCGACGAACGGCTGGCCGACCGAGGGCTACCTCGACCCGGCGCACCCGCTGCAGCAGCACATCCGCGCGACGATGGCCGAGTCGACCGGAGTCCCGGTCGGGCACGACGCGATCGACGGCTGCGGCGCCCCGCTGTTCGGCACCACCGTGCGCGGGATCGCGCGCGCCTTCGGCCGCCTGGTGCAGTCGGAGGCGGGGACGCCGGAGCGCGCCGTCGCGGACGCCATGCGCGAGCACCCCTACTTCATCGGCGGATCGGGCCACCAGAACACCACGCTGATGGAGACCGTGCCCGGTGCCCTCGCCAAGGGCGGCGCCGAGGGCGTGATCGGGGTCGCGGCCGCCGACGGCACCGCGGTCGCGATGAAGATCATCGACGGAAGCCCCCGCGCCACGACCCTCATCGCCCTCCGCGTGCTGGAGGCCCTGGGCACCCCCATCGCGGATGCCCGCGCGCTGGTCGACCTGCCCGTGCTCGGCGGCGGTGCGCCGGTCGGGGCGATCGAGCTCAGCGCCGACCTGACGTCGGCGCTGGAGCGGCTCGCGTGACCGTCGTCGAGATCTGCCTCGACGACCTCGCAGGCGTGCGCGTCGCTGAGGAGGCGGGCGCGGACCGTATCGAGCTGTGCGCCGACCTCGCCTCCGGCGGCATCACGCCCTCCATCGGGACCGTCGCTGCGGCCCTCCGCTCGGCGTCGCGGATCGGCATCCAGGCGCTCATCCGGCAGCGGCCCGGCGACTTCGTGTACGACGGCGACGAGCTGCAGGCGATGGTGGACGACATCCATTCGATCCGCGCGCTGCCGCATCCCGCCGAGGTGACGGTCGGCTTCGTGATCGGTGCGCTGCGCCCGGACGGGCGGATCGACGCGGATGCGACGCGGCGGCTCGTGGCCGCCTGCGGCGACGCCCCGGTGACGTTCCACAAGGCGTTCGACCAGGTGCCGGATCGGGCGGAGGCGCTCGAGCAGCTCGTCGGTCTGGGCGTCGGCCGCGTGCTCACCTCCGCCGGAGCGCCGACCGTGCTCGACGGTGCGGAGGACCTGGCGCGGCTGGTGGAGCAGGCGGGCGAACGCATCGTCATCCTGGCCGGAGGCGGAGTGCGACCCGGCAACGTGTCCGAAATCCCGGCGCGCACCGGTGTGCGCGAGGTGCACCTGCGAGCGCCGCACGCCGTTGCCAGCGCAGGCGCCGGATCCCCCACCGCCTACGACTCGGGCGAGCGCGAGGTGACCTCGGCGGAGATCGTCCGCGCGGTGGTCGCCGCGGTCGGCGGTTCCGTCGGAGGTGCCGCCGCATGAGCGGCCGTCCGGTGGTGCTCGCCGTGGATCTCGGCGGCACGGCGATGAAGGGCGCGGTCGTCGGCCAGGACGGAGCGACCGTTGCCGAGTCGACGCGCGCGACGCCCGCCGAGAACATCCTCGCCGCCCTCGTCGGGATGCTCGGCGAACTGCGGCGGACCGCCGCGGACGACGGGCACGACGTCGTCGGCGCGGGAGTGGCCACGCCCGGGATGCTCGACGAGCAGCGCGGCCTGGTGCACTACGCGTCCAATCTGGGTTGGCGGGATGTGCCGCTGCTCGACATCCTGCGCTCCGAGCTGCAGCTGCCGGTGGCGGTCGGGCACGACGTGCGCGCCGCCGGGCTCGCCGAGCGGAACACGGGCGCGGCTCAGGGCTTCGCGGACTTCGCCCTGGTGCCGATCGGCACGGGCGTGGCTGCCGCACTGGTCTCGTCCGGCGGCGCCGTCACCGGCGCGACCGGCGCCGCCGGCGAGTTCGGCCACATCCCCGTCATTCCGGGCGGAGAGCCGTGCACGTGCGGGCAGCGCGGCTGCCTCGAGGTGTACATGTCCGGCGCCGGCGTGGCCCGGCGGTACCGCGCGGCCGGTGGCGACGCGCTCAGCACGCGGCGCATCGTGGGGCGGCTCGGGGCCGACCCGCTGGCGGACCGCGTGTGGTCGGAGGCGCTGGACGTGCTGGCGCAGGGGCTCGACATCCTGACGCTGCTGCTCGACCCGGGGCTGATCGTGCTGGGCGGGGGCGTCTCGCACGCCGGGGACGCGCTGTTCGTCCCGCTGGCCGAGCGGATGTCCGCCGGGCTCGCCTGGCGCGAGAGCCCACCCGTCGTGCGCAGCGCGCTGGGCGGGGACGCCGGCCGCGCGGGTGCTGCACTGCTGGCGTTCGCCGCCGCGGGCTGACCGGCGCCTCGTTAAGTTGTGCACAACATGGTTGTGTGCAAGGCTAAAGCCATGCCGGTGACCGACGAGATGGTGTGCTTCTCCCTGTACGCCGCCACACGTGCGACGACCCAGGCCTACCGCGTGCTCCTGGAGCCGTGGGGCCTGACCTACCCCCAGTACCTCGTGCTGGTGACCCTCTGGGTGGAGGGCGACCAGACGGTCGGCTCCCTCGGCGAGCACCTGCAGCTCGACTCGGGCACGCTGTCGCCGCTGCTCCGCCGCATGGAGCATTCCGGCCTCGTGCGCCGCGAGCGCCGCTCCCCCGACGAGCGCGTCGTCACCGTCACCATCGGCGAGCGCGGCCTCGAGCTCCGTCCGCAGCTCGCGCACATCCCCGGCCGGATCGCCGCGGGCACGGGCCTACCCGATGAGCAGGCCGCCGCTGCGCTCATCGACACCCTCCACCGTCTCACCGAGACCATGCACGCCGCCACCGCGGATCGCACGGTCGCACCGACGAACTGAACCCCTCAGAAAGGAACTCATGAACGTCCTCTACACCGCAGAAGCCCTCTCCACCGGAGCGGGCCGCGACGGACGCGTCGCCACAAGCGACGGAGCATTCGCCCTCGATCTCGCCATCCCGAAGGAGATGGGCGGCACAGGCAGAGGCACGAACCCCGAGCAGCTGTTCGCGGCCGGCTACGCGGCGTGCTTCCACTCCGCGCTGCAGGCCGTCGCCCGCAGCCAGAAGGTGAAGGTCGACGACTCCTCCGTGGGCGGCCGGGTGCAGATCGGCCCGAACGGCGACGGCGGCTACCAGCTGTCCGTCCTTCTGGAGGTCGTGCTCCCCGGCCTCGAGCAGCAGCAGGCCCAGGCGCTGGCGGACGCGGCCCACCAGGTGTGCCCCTACTCGAACGCCACGCGTGGCAACATCGACGTCACGATCACGGTTTCGGAGGACTGACCCATGAGAGCACTGATCCACCACCAGTTCGGCGACCCGGCGCAGGTCCTCGCCGTCGAAGAACGCCCCCTCCCCGAGCCCGGGCCGGGCGAGGTCCGCGTGCGGATGCTGCTGTCGCCCATCCACAACCACGACCTGTGGACGGTCCGCGGCACGTACGGCTTCAAGCCAGAGCTGCCGGCGCCCGCGGGCACGGAGGCGCTGGGTGTCGTGGATGCCGTCGGCGACGGCGTCGAGCAGCTCACCGTCGGTCAGCGCGTCGTCAGCGGCGGCACCTTCGGCGTGTGGGGCGAGCACTTCGTCACCAAGGCCGCGGGCCTCATCCCGGTGCCGGATGCCCTGCCCGACGAGTCCGCCTCGCAGCTGGTCGCCATGCCGTTCAGCGCGATCAGCCTGATCGAGTCGCTCGGGCTCTCCGAGGGCGACTGGCTCATCCAGAACGCCGCGAACGGCGCCGTCGGCCGGATGGTCGCGCAGCTGGGCGCCGCCCGCGGGCTCAACGTCGTCGGCCTGGTCCGCCGGGCTGCCGGCGTGGAGGAGCTCCGCGCGCAGGGCATCGACCGCGTCATCGCCACCGACTCCGCCGACTGGCGCGAGCGGCTGGCCGAGGTCACCGGGGGCGCCCCCATTCGCGTGGGCGTGGACTCCGTCGGCGGGTCCGCCGCGGGCGACGTGCTGTCCACGCTCGCCGTGAACGGCACGCTCGTCGTCTTCGGCGCGATGGCCTCACCGACGCTGGAACTGGCCTCCGGCGACATCATCTTCAAGCAGGCCACCGTGAAGGGATTCTGGGGCAGCGTGGTCAGCCGCGAGATGCCCGCCGACCAGCGCGGGCGGCTCTTCCAGGAGCTCTTCGCCCGCATCGGCGACGGGACGCTGACGCTCCCGGTCGCGAGCATCCACGCGCTCGACGACATCGCCGCCGCGGTCGCCGCGAGCGGTGAGGCCGGACGCGTCGGCAAGGTGCTGCTGCGCCCCTGACCCGGCCCGGGGTGGGCGGCGGCCGCTAGCCTGGGCTCATGCTCACCCCGCCGGTCACCCCGAAGAAGCCCGTCGAACGCGTCCACCATGGAGACGTCTATATCGACGACTACGAGTGGCTGCGCGAGAAGGACGACCCGACCGTCGTGGCGCACCTGCACGAGGAGAACGCGTACACGAACGCGCGCACCGAGCACCTGGCGGTGCTCCGCGAGCAGATCTTCGACGAGATCAAGGCGCGCACGCGCGAGACCGACATGAGCGTGCCGGTGCGCGAGGGCGACTGGTGGTACTACACGCGGACCGTGGAGGGGAAGCAGTACGGCATCCACTGCCGTGCGCCGATCGCCGGCCCGGACGACTGGGCACCGCCGACCCTCGACGAGGAGGCGCAGGCGCACGGACTCCCCGGCGAGCAGATCCTGCTCGACGACAACGTGGAGGCCGAGGGTCACGACTTCTACGCCCTCGGCAGCTTCGACGTGAGCGCCGACGGAACCCGGCTGCTGTGGGCCGTCGACACCGAGGGCGACGAGCGGTACACCATCCGGGTCCGGTCGCTCATCGACGACGGCGCGGCCTTCCCCGACGAGATCCGCGGCACCGCGGGCGGCGCCCTCTTCGACCAGAGCGGCGCCTACGTCTTCTACACGACGGTCGACGACTCCTGGCGGCCGGACACGGTCTGGCGGCACCGCGTGGGCGACGGTCCCGAGGTGCCCGACGTGCAGGTGTTCCACGAGCCCGACGAGCGGTACTGGATCGGCGTGGGTCTCACCCGGAGCCGCCGCTTCCTGGTCATCGAGGCCGGCTCCAACATCACCAGCGAATCGTGGCTGCTGCGCTCGGACGACCCGACCGGCGAGTTCCGCGTCGTCTGGCCGCGCACGGAGGGCGTCGAGTACGACATCGAGCACGCCGTCGTCGGCGGCCACGACCGCCTGCTCATCGTGCACAACGACGGGGCGGTCAACTTCGAGCTGGTCAGCGTCTCGGCCGACGACCCGCAGGGCCCGCGCCGCATCCTGCTGCCCCACGACCCCGCCGTGCGCCTGGAGGGGGTGGATGCGTTCCGCGACTTCGTCAGCGTCGAGTACCGCCGCGAGGGCATGACGCGGGTCGCCGTCGCATGCGTGCCCGACCCGCAGAGCGACCGGCCCGCCGACGACACCCCGCACGAGCTGCACTTCGACGAGGAGCTGTTCACCGTCGGCGTCGGCGGCAACCCCGAGTGGACGCAGCCGTTCCTGCGACTGGGATACGGCAGCTTCGTCACCCCGTCGACCGTGTACGACTACGACGTGCGGACGGGCGAACTCGCCCTGCGCAAGCAGCAGCCGGTGCTCGGCGGCTTCGACCCGTCGCTGTTCGAGCAGCGCCGCGAGTGGGCGACCGCGGCGGACGGCGCGCGCGTCCCCATCTCGCTGGTCTACCGCCGCGACCTGGTCACCCCCGGCGAGCCCGCGCCGCTCGTGCTGTACGGCTACGGCTCGTACGAGGCGAGCATGGATCCGTCGTTCGGCATCCCGCGCCTCAGCCTGCTCGACCGCGGGGTCGTCTTCGCGATCGCGCACGTGCGCGGCGGCGGCGAGCTCGGCCGGCTCTGGTACGAGAACGGCAAGAAGCTGCACAAGAAGAACACCTTCACCGACTTCGTCGCCGCGGCGCGGCACCTGGTGGACCGTGGGTGGACGGAGCCGTCGCGCATGGCGGCGCAGGGCGGCAGCGCCGGCGGCCTGCTGATGGGCGCCGTGGCGAACCTGGCGCCCCGCGACTTCGCCGGCATCCTCGCCGAGGTGCCCTTCGTCGATCCGCTGACCAGCATCCTGGACCCCTCGCTGCCGCTCACCGTGATCGAGTGGGACGAGTGGGGCGACCCGCTGCACGACCCCGAGGTGTACGACTACATGAAGTCGTATTCGCCGCTCGAGAACGTGCACGCGACGCGCTACCCGCGCATCCTGGCGATCACAAGCCTCAACGACACCCGGGTGCTCTACGTCGAGCCCGCCAAGTGGGTGGCGAAGCTGCGCGAGGTGGATGCGGATCCGCTGCTCAAGATCGAGATGGCGGCCGGCCACGGCGGGGTCTCCGGACGGTACGCCGCCTGGCGGGAGCGCGCCTTCGCGCTGGCGTGGCTGCTCGACGTCGTCGGGGCGCACCCGTCGGGCGAGTGAGGCCGCGGTGAAGGTCGACCTGAAGAAGGAGCTGCCCGCGTACAGCGCACGGCGGGGGCGCTTCGACGTCATCACCGTGCCGCCGCTGCGCTACCTCGCCGTCGACGGCCACGGGGATCCCAACACGGACGCCTACCGTGACGCGCTGCAGACGCTCTACCCCGTCGCGTACGCCCTCAAGTTCTTCAGCAAGCGCACGCTCGACCGCGACTACACCGTCATGCCGCTGGAGGCGCTGTGGTGGGCGGACGACATGGCGGCGTTCACCACCGCCCGCGACAAGTCGCAATGGGACTGGAGGGCGCTCATCCTGGTGCCCGACTGGCTCACCGACGAGCACGTCGCGGAGGCCCGCGCAGCTGTCGCGGCGAAGGGCGGCGTCCTGCTGCTCGACAGCCTGCGCGTGGAGACGCTCGAGGAGGGCCTCAGCGTGCAGACCCTCCATCTCGGCTCGTACGACGATGAGGCGCCCGTGCTCGAGGAGTTGCACGAGGAGTTCATCCCGGCCAACGGCCTCCGCATGACGGGCCGGCACCACGAGATCTACCTGAGCGACGCCCGCCGCACCGCGCCCGAGAAGCTGCGCACCATCCTGCGGCAGCCGGTCGAACGGGTGGACTGAGCGGGCTCAGCCCAGGTCGTCCGGGTCCTTCCCCGTCCGCTCGCCCGTCTCCAGCGCGGCGATCGCGGCGAGGTCGGCGGCGTCCAGCTCGAAGCCGAACACATCGGCGTTCGAGCGGATGCGCTCCGGTGACGTCGACTTGGGGATCACCACGTTTCCGAGCTGCAGCTGCCAGCGGATGACGACCTGGGCCGGGCTCACGCCGTGCTTCGCGGCCAGCCGGTCGAGCGTCGGGTCGCCCAGGATGCGGCCCCGCGCCAGCGGCGACCAGGCCTCGGTGACGATGCCGTGGGCCGCGTCGTAGGCGCGCACCTGCGCCTGCGGGAGCCACGGGTGCAGCTCCACCTGGTTCACCGCGGGCACCGTCGCCGTCTCGCGGGCGAGCCGGCCGAGGTGGTGGGTGTGGAAGTTGGCGACGCCGATCGACCGCGCGCGCCCTTCGTCCCGGACTCGCTCGAGCGCACGCCAGGTCTCGACGTACCGGTCGCTCTTCGGCGCCGGCCAGTGGATGAGGAACAGGTCGACCGCGTCGAAGCCCAGGAGTTCCAAGCTCCGGTCGAACGAGCGCAGGGTCGAGTCGTACCCGTTCTCGGTCCACCAGACCTTGCTCGTGACGAAGACCTCTGAGCGGTCGAGCCCGCTGCGCCGCACACCTTCGCCCACGCCGCGCTCGTTGTCATAGAAGGCGGCCGTGTCGATGTGGCGGTACCCCGCATCCAGTGCGGCAACCACCGCATCCGCCGTCTCGGCCTCGGGGATCTTGTACACGCCGAAGCCCAGCTGCGGGATCGTGTTGCCGTCGTTGAGAGTCAGCTGCGGGATGCTCGCCATGGGTTCATTCTGCCCCGCCCCGCGCGTACAGGTGGGGTGACGGAAGGAGAACGCACATGGCATTGAACGACAAGACGATCGCGTTCCTGGTCGGCCCGGAGGGTATCGAGCAGGCGGAGCTGGTGGAGCCCTGGAAGGCGGTCAGCGACGCAGGCGGCACGCCGAAGCTGATCTCGAAGGAGGAGGGCGAGGTGCAGGCGTTCAACCACCTGACGCCCGCCGACACGTTCCCGGTGGATGCGACCCTCGGCTCCGCGAGCGCCGAACAGTACGACGCGCTGGTGCTGCCCGGCGGCGTCGCCAATGGAGACCAGGTCCGCACCTTCCCCGAGGCGGTCTCGCTCGTGAAGGCGTTCGCCGACGCGGGCAAGCCCATCGCGGTGATCTGCCACGGCGGATGGGTGCTCATCGAGGCGGGCGTGCTCGACGGACGGAAGCTGACCAGCTGGCCGAGTCTGCAGACGGACTACCGCAACGCGGGCGCCACCTGGGTGGACGAGGAGGTCGTCGTGGACGACGGGCCGTTCACGCTCGTCTCCTCGCGCAAGCCCGACGACCTCGCCGCATTCAACCGCGAGCTGCTCGCCGCCTTCGAGTAGAGCCCGGTGGACGTTCCCTGGCAAACGCCTCAACGGCAGTTGCGGGGCGGCCCTCGCCGCGGGAGCGTAGGGCATTCCTGGACCATCGAAAGGAAGGAGAGCACATGCTCACCCTCACGGAGAACGCCAGCACGATCGTCAAGACGCTGACCGACCAGTCCCCCGACGAGACGGCCGGCCTGCGGATCAGCAGCAGCAACCCCGACGCCACCGCCTTCGCGGCGGCCGTCACCCCCGAGCCGGAGGCCTCGGACCAGGTCGTGGAGTCGGGCGGCGCCCGCATCTTCCTGGAGACGCAGGCCGCCGAGGTGCTCGACGACAAGGTGCTGGACGCCCAGGTCGACGACCAGGGCGGCGTCAGCTTCGCCATCGGCGCGACCGCCTAGCAGTCGCGTCACGCGGGAAGGCCCGGAGCCGTCGGCTCCGGGCCTTCGTCGTTCACAGCGAAGGGTCGGTGAGCACCCTGCCGACCGCGCCGAGCACGCCGGGCCATCCGCGACCCATGCCTTCGAGCGCCGTCCGACCGAGCGGCGAGTCGAGGTCGAAGCCCTCGTGCCGCAGGAACAAGCGGGTGCCGGCGCCCTCGGGCACCAGCGTCCACGTGATGGTGGTGTCGATTACGCCCTCGCCGAAGCTGTACCGGATGAGGCGTTCGGGCGCCACCTCCAGCACCTCGCATCGCTGGAGCCCCCACGCGCCCATGTCGAGGGTGAAGCGGTGTCCGACCTCCGCTCGTACATCGCCTGCGGCCCACCATCGGGCGACGAGTTCCGGATCGGTCATTGCGCGCCAGACGGTGGCCGGCGGGTGCGGCAGAAACTCCTCGCACTCGATGGCGGGAGTGGTGGTGTCGGTCATCATGGCCCTTCGTTCGAGGTCGGTGGGTCCGCAGACGGCCCCGGCGCTCATCGCGGACGAGCAGAATACGTCGGGGATTTCTGACGGGTCAATGTGGCGGATGCGTCGTGGCCAATAGCGGCCACGCCGAGTTGCCCGGTGCGGGCGTCTCTTGAAACTGTGCCGTATGGCCGGATTCGATCGCATCGGGATGCCGAAGCACGTGTTGACCTTCGTCCTCCTCGCCGTGGGCGGTGCCGTCTTCGGCATCCTCTCGTCGCTTGTGAATACCTCCCCGCTGTGGGCGATCCCGTCGAAGATCCTCGGCATGGGCTGGTCGTGGGCGGCTCTCGGGATCGTGGCGGCGGCGCTCGTGCCCCGGGCGCCGATCCGGAGCGCCCTGATGGTGCTTCTCTGCGCGGTCTTCAGCTACTACGGCAGCGACCTCTCCCTCGGGCTTTACGCGTCGATCGAGGGCACTGCATGGGACGTGCTCGCCGGGGATGCCGGCATATGGGCGGCCGCCTCCGTGCTGGCGTGCGTTCCTCTCGGGATGATCGGTGCGGCCCTGCGACGGCCGGACGTCCTGGGCGTGCTCGCGCGCCTCGCCATCCCGGTGGGCGCGGCGGTGGAGTACTTCGTGCTGCGCCTCCCTGGCGAGGTCGCGCTGCAGCCCAACCCGGTGACCGTCGCAACCTACGCGATTGTGGCCACGGCGGGAACGGTCTGCGCGATCGCGATCGTGGTGCGGGCGGCCGCGCGGGGCGAACTCAGGTGGCCGGGGACTCGCGCGTCTCGACCGGACCCGTCGGCGGGGTGAGGTCCTCGACGACGATGGGATGCGGCGCCGTGCGGTCCTCCGGCAGCCCCCACAGCGGCTCACCCTCGCCCGCATCGAGCAGGAACTCGGCGGCCGAGGTCCAGAACGGCACGATCTTCATCGGCGGGATGTCCTCCTCGCCGGGGAAATGCGCGGCGAAGTGCACCTCCGGGTCGCCGTTGAGCGGGTCGGACGCTGCGATCAGCCCGTAGTAGTTCTCGTCGTCGACGACGCGCCAGCGCCCGGTGCGGCCGTGCTCCGGCTCGATCCGGACGGTGTAGCCGCCGTACTTGAAGTCCGGCCCCGGGGGCAGAGAGGCGCGCTCATCCTTGGTCATGCCTCCAGTTGTACGACGGCGGGGCCTCGCGGGACAACTCGTTCACTTGCCTAGCAAAACGGTGTAGGGCTACACCCGGCATAGGGCCTGTCAACGCCTCGACTCGGGAGGGCGAAGGGATTGGAGTGGTCTGCGACGAGAGGGGGCCGAATGCTGGCCATGACATACCGCGGTCCGTACAAGATCCGCGTGGAGGAGAAGGACAGGCCGAAGATCGAGCACCCCGGCGACGCGATCGTCCGCGTGACGCTGGCCGCCATCTGCGGCTCCGACCTGCACCTGTATCACGGCATGATGCCGGACACCCGGATCGGGCACACCTTCGGGCACGAGTTCATCGGGATCGTGGACGAGGTCGGCCCCGATGTGCGCAACCTGAAGGTGGGTGACCGGGTGATGGTGCCGTTCAACGTCTTCTGCGGGAGCTGCTACTTCTGCGTCCGCGGCCTCTACTCGAATTGCCACAACGTGAACCCCAATGCGACCGCCGTCGGCGGTATCTACGGGTACTCGCACACGACCGGCGGCTATGACGGCGGCCAGGCGGAGTACGTGCGCGTGCCGTTCGCCGACGTCGGGCCGGCCATCATCCCCGACTGGATGTCGGATGAGGACGCTGTCCTGCTCACCGACGCGCTGCCCACCGGATACTTCGGCGCGCAGCTCGGAGAGATCGAGGAGGGCGACACCGTCGTCGTGTTCGGCGCCGGGCCGGTCGGACTCTACGCGGCGAAGTCGGCCTGGCTGATGGGCGCCGGCCGGGTGATCGTCATCGACCACCTCGACTACCGCCTCGCCAAGGCTCAGGAGTTCGCGCACGCCGAGACGTACAACTTTACGCAGCTGAATGACGTGGTCCTGACCCTGAAGCGCACCACCGACGGGCTCGGCGCGGACGTCGTGATCGACGCAGTCGGCGCGGAGGCGGACGGCTCGGCGCTGCAGCACATCACGTCGTCGAAGCTCAAGCTGCAAGGGGTTCGCCTGTCGCCCTCAACTGGGCCATCGACTCCGTGCGCAAAGGCGGCACCATCTCGGTGATGGGCGCCTACGGGCCGCTGTTCAGCGCGGTGAAGTTCGGCGACGCGATGAACAAGGGTCTCCGGATCAACACGAACCAGTGCCCGGTGAAGCGCCAGTGGCCTCGCCTGTTCGAGCACGTCCGCAACGGCTACCTGACGCCCAGCGAGATCGTAACCCACCGCATCCCGCTCGAGCACATCCAGGACGGGTACCACCTGTTCTCGACGAAGCTCGACGGCATCATCAAGCCGCTCGTCATCCCGAGCGCGGCCTAGGAGGACCACCATGCCGTACGTCGCACGCGACCACACGAAGAAGTACGACCCCGAGGCCCTGCGCCGACGCATCCCCGGGTGGGGAGTGGACAGTGACCCCGCCGACCGGCCGTCGCATCCACGCGAACGGTTCGACCCGGAGGCGACCGGGGCGCACTGGGAGTTCCCGGAGCGCCAGGAAGCGGCCGGATACCGCGAGCGCTCCATCGAGCACCAGATGCTCACCCCCGTCTTCGGCGCGGCGCAGCCGCTGCACGGCGTCTCGGGCGCCATCCGCCGGTTCGCCTACGAACGGTACAGCGAGGGGCGCACCGCTCACTGGCTGCTGCTGGTGGTCGGCGACCGGGTGGATGCGATCGGTGCGCACGTGAGGTCGCTCGCGAGCCGGCGCCCCGACGACCCGATCACCGAGTCGGGCGTGCTGGCCGAGCTCGGACACCGGCCGATCTCGTCGCGCTACGGCGTCAACCGCGCCGACGTGAAGCACACCTGGCTCGATCCGATCATCGTGCTCGGGCCGTGGGTGATCGCCGGTGTGGTCGCGGTGCGGACCGTGGCGAAGATCGCCCGGCGCTGACTCCGCTGAACCGGTCGTTCTAGCCGCACGCGGCCGCGTGTCAGTCAATCGCCTGCACGCGGCCGTGTGATCGTCGTTCGATGGTGTCCGGTGCGCGGGCGGCCTCAACCCCGCTCGGTGGCCCGCGCACCACTCACCTCGACGCTACGGCGCGGCCACCTCCTCGGGCAGGTCGGGGCGGGCCCCCTGCTGCTCCTGCTCCTCGCGCTCCTGCTCCGCCTCGGCGTCGCCGCCGCGGAACTGGGTCATGTACAGCTCGTAGTACGCGCCGCGGCGCTCGAGCAGGGTCGCGTGGTCGCCCTGCTCGACGATGCGGCCGTGCTCCATGACCAGGATGGTGTGCGCGTCGCGGATGGTCGACAGCCGGTGCGCGATCACGAACGACGTGCGGTCGGTCCGCAGCGCCGCCATGGCGTGCTGCACGAGGAGTTCGGTGCGGGTGTCCACCGACGAGGTCGCCTCGTCGAGGATGAGCAGGGACGGGTTGGCGATGAACGCCCGCGCGATCGTGATCAGCTGACGCTCGCCGGCCGAGACGTTCCCGCCCTCGGCGTCGATCACCGTGTCGTAGCCGTCCGGCAGCTGGCGCACGAACCGGTCGACCATCGTGGCCTTGGCGGCTGCGATCACCTCGTCGTCCGTCGCGTCGAGCCGGCCGTAGCGGATGTTCTCGCGGATGGTCCCGGAGAACAGCCAGGCGTCCTGCAGCACCATGCCCACCTGTCCGCGCAGCTCGTCGCGCGACAGGTGCGTGGTGTCGACGCCGTCGAGGCGGATCGCCCCGCCGCTCAGCTCGTAGAACCGCATGATGAGGTTGACCAGCGTGGTCTTCCCCGCGCCGGTCGGTCCGACGATCGCGACGGTGCTGCCCGGCTGCACGCTGAGCGACAGGTCCCGGATGAGCTCCGTCTCGGGGTCGTACGAGAAGTCGACGTGGTCGAGCTCCACCCGGCCGTCGGCGCGCTCCGGCAGGTGCTCCGTCACGGTGTCGGGCGTCTGCTCCGCGGAGTCGAGGAATTCGAACGTCCGCTCGGCGGATGCGACACCCGACTGCAGCATGTTCGCCATGCCGGCGATCTGCCCGATCGGCTGCGAGAACTCCCGCGAGTACTGGATGAACGCCGTGGCGTCGCCGATCGTCAGCTGCCCGGCGGCGACCTTCAGCCCGCCGACCACCGCGATGAGCACGTAGGACAGGTACGAGACGAAGTTCATTGCGGGCATGATGCTGCCCGACACGAACTGCGCGCCGACCTGGGCCTTGTGCAGGGTCGAGTTGCGGGCGTCGAACTCGGCGAGCATGACCTCGTCGCGCCCGAACGCGCGCACCAGGTCGAGACCCGAGTACGACTCCTCGATGTGTCCGTTGAGCGCGCCGGTGGAGGCCCACTGCGTCTTGAACAGCTTCTGCGACCGCGAGCCGATGATGCCCGCGATGACGCCGGAGAGCGGGATCGAGATCAGCGCGATCAGCGCGAGCTGCCACGACACGATGAACATCATGATGGCGATGCCGATCACGGTGAGCACCGACTGGATGAGCTGTGAGAACGCCTGCTGCAGCGCCGTCTGGATGTTGTCGACGTCGTTGGTCACGCGCGACATCAGGTCGCCGCGCTGGCGCGTGTCGAAGTAGCTGAGCGGGAGCCGGTTCAGCTTGGCCTCGACGTCCTTCCGCAGCCCGTAGACCACTCGCATGACCAGCGCGTTGAGCAGGTAGCCCTGCCACCACTGCAGCAGCGAGGCGACCAGGTACATCGTGAGCACGATCAGCAGGAGCCGCCCGAGCTCGGTGAAGTCGATGCCCTGCCCGGCCGTGACGCCGGAGCCGGCGATCACGTCGGCGAGCTGGTCCTGCCCGGCCGCCCGCAGCTGCTCGATCACCTGGCTGACGGGCACGCCCGGGGGCAGTTGCGACGAGATCACGCCGCGGAAGATGACGTTCGTCGCGTCGCCCAGGATCTTCGGAGCGATGACGATGAGCACGACAGAGACGACCGTGAGCAGCGTGACGAAGGCCATCCCGAGCCACTCCGGCTTGAGCAGGCCCATCAGCCGCTTGAACGACGGCCAGAAGTTCTCGGCCTTCTTCGCCGGGGCTCCGCCGAACATGTCGCCGTCGCCCTCACCCGGCGTGAAGTCGTACTCCTCTTCGAGCTCGTCGAGCACGATGTCCGTGGCGTTCGGCGTCTGCCCCCTCGGGGCGGCCGCCGCGCTTCTTGCGTTCCGTGGTGCGCGCCATGGTCAGGCCACCTCCAGGCTCAGCTGCGACTCGACGATCTCGCGGTAGGTCTCGTTGGTCTCGATCAGTTCGTCGTGCGTTCCGCGGCCGACGACCCGCCCGTCGTCCATGACGATGATGGTGTCCGCCTCCCGGATCGTGGACACCCGCTGGGCGACCACGATCACCGCCGCGTCACCCGTCGAGTCGGCGAGCGCGCGTCTCAACCGGGCGTCGGTCGCGACGTCGAGCGCCGAGAACGAGTCGTCGAACAGGTAGACCTTCGGGCGGGCGACGAGGGCGCGGGCGATGCAGAGACGCTGCCGTTGGCCGCCGGAGACGTTGGTGCCGCCCTGCGAGATGCGCTCGTCGAGCCCGCGTTCCTTGGCGCGGACGAAGTCCTCCGCCTGCGAGATGCGCAGCGCCTCCCACAGCTCGGCGTCCGTGGCGTCGGGCCGGCCGAAGCGCAGGTTCGACGCGATGGTCCCCGAGAAGAGGTACGGACGCTGCGGCACGAGTCCGAGCACGCCGGCGATCTGCTGCCGGCTCAGCTCGTCGACCGGCACGCCGCCGATGAGCACGTGACCCTTCTGCGGTGTGAAGAGGTTCGCGATGACGGACACCAGCGTCGTCTTGCCCGATCCGGTCGAACCGACGATCGCGGTCACCTCGCCCGCCTCGGCGGTGAACGAGACGCCGTTCAGCACCGGCTTCTCGGCCCCGGGGTACCCGAACGTCACATCCTGCACCTCGACCGTGCCGTCGGCGGGGACGGCGGACGCGCCTGCCCCTTCGACGGTGGTGCTGGCGGACGCGCCGAGCACCTCCTCGATGCGCTCCGCGCAGACCATGGCCCGCGGGATCATCATCGCCATGAAGACGCCCATCATGACGGCCACCAGGATCTGCAGCAGGTACTGCAGGAGCGCGGTGAGCGCGCCGATCTGGATGTCGCCCGCATCCACCCGGTGCCCGCCGAACCACAGCACCGCGACCGTCGCCGCGTTGAGGATCAGCATGATCACCGGGAACATCAGCACGAAGACGTTGCCGACCTTCACCGATATGCGGGTGAGCGCCGCGTTCGCGTCGTCGTAGCGCTTCGTCTCGAACCTCTCTCGCACGAACGCCCGGATCACGCGGATGCCGACGATCTGCTCGCGGATCACGCCGTTGACGCCATCGATGCGCTCCTGCATCACGCGGAACATCGGCAGCAGGATCGTCACGAGGATGCCCACCACGATGAAGAGCACGGCCACGGACACCCAGATGAGCCACGACAGGCCCGCGTCGACCCGCACCGCGAAGATGATGCCCGCGATGCACATGATCGGCGTGGAGACCATGAAGTTGAACGTCATCAGCAGCAGCATCTGCACCTGCTGCACGTCGTTCGTGTTGCGGGTGATCAGCGTCGGCATGCCCCAGCGCGCGAGGTCGAGCGACGGCAGCGCATCCACCTTGCGGTAGAAGGAGCGGCGGATGTCCTGGCCGGCCGACATCGACGCACGTGCGCCGAAGTACGTGGCGGCGACGGCCGCGATCACCTGCACGAAGCAGACGATCAGCATCACACCGCCGGTGCGCCAGATGAAATCGGTGTCGCCCTTGACGACGCCCTTGTCGATGATGTCCGCGTTGAGCGTCGGCAAGTAGAGGGCGGCCATGGTCGCCACCAGTTGGAGGAGGACGACCGCGGTCACCGCGCGCCAGTAGGGGCGCACGAAGCGGAGTGAGAGACGAAGCAGAGTCACAGTGATTCCCGGGTGTGCTGTGTGTGGATGCGGGTGCCGGCGATGCGCGGCACCCGACGACGATCTATATGAGGCGACGCTATCTACCTAAGAGGACGCACAGTGTCCTCAATCGTGACGGATCACGCCGGCGTGTAGGCCAGATGCACGACGCCGTTCGCGTAGGCGTACTGGTGGCGCAGCCGGAGCTTGACGGGCGCGCTGCCCTCCGGGAACAGGCGGGCGCCGGTTCCGCGGACGGTCGGATAGACGAACAGGTGGAGGGTTCCGACGAGCCCGTCGGCGAGCAGCGACCGCACGAGCGAGCCGGAGCCGCTGACGTAAACGCCGCTGTACCCGTCGGCGAACTCCCGGATGCGCTCGGCGTCGTAGGCGCCCAGCGAGCGGGAGTTGTTCCAGGTCCTTGCAGCGGTCTCGTCATCGAGCGACGAGCTGACCACGCCCTTCGGGCTGTCGTTGAAGAACGGCGCCCCGGGGTCGTCGTCGGCGGTGCGCTGGGACCAGGCGGGGGCGAACATCTCGAAGGTGCGTCGACCGAGCAGGATGGCGTCCGAGGCGCGGGTGATCCGCCCGATGTCCTCGCCCATCTCCGGGTCGAACCCGTACTCGGCGGTCCAGCTCGGATCCTCGAACACGCCGTCCAGCGAGACGAACTCGTGCACAGCGATCGCGCCCATACGATTCCCCTTTCCCGCGGAACAGCATAGGGCGTGGCGGGCCGCGTGAACAGGCCGCACTGACCGGAAGCGGGCGGGCCGGAAGGCGACCGGTCACTCGGGGTGTCAACCCCTGCCCGCGACACTCCGCAGCGCGTAGACCTGCATCATGACCGCAACGATCCCGCTCACGGCCGACCGCCGGAGCACGGCCCCGCAGCTCACGCCGGACGTCGTGCCGGGAGTGCACCGGCTCGAGCATGCCGCCACCAACTGCTACCTGCTCGCGGACGGGGACTCCTGGACGCTCGTGGACGCGGCCTTCCCGAAGACCTGGAGCGCGCTGATCCGAGCGGCGCACGAGCTGGGCCTCCGCATGCGCGACCTGCAGGGCATCGTGCTGACGCACGGGCACTTCGACCACGTCGGCGTCGCGAAGCGGGCGGTCGAGGAGTTCGGGGTGCCGGTCTACGTGCACGCGGAGGACCGGAGGCTCGCGGCGCATCCCTACCGCTACCGCCGGGAGCACACGCCGCTGGTCTACCCCCTCCTCTATCCCCGGTCGTTGAGGCCGGTGACCGGAATGGTGCGGGCGGGCGCCCTCAGCGTCAAGGGCGTGGAGGCGGTGTCCGAGCTGCCCGGATCCGGGATGCTGGATGTGCCCGGCCGCCCCGAGGTCGTGTTCACCCCCGGCCACACCTTCGGGCACTGCGGCCTGCTGCTGCGGAGCGCGGAGACGCTCCTCACGGGGGACGCGATCGTCACGCTGGACCCGTACAAGGGTCGGGTCGGACCGCAGATCATCGCGGGCGCCGCGACGGCGGACTCGGACATGGCCCTGCGCTCACTGGACGCCATCGCCGCGACCGGCGCCCGCGTGCTGCTGCCCGGGCACGGCGAGCCGTGGTTCGACGGCGCCGCCGCCGCGGTCGCTGCAGCGCGGGCGTTCGGTCGCAGCTGATCCGATCCGTCAGGCGGCCGGGCCGAGCACTTCGAGCAGGCCGCCGTCCGTCACGGCCGCGAGCGACAGCACCTTGTAGCCGGCGTCGTCGAAGAACACCGTCAGCCGGTCGGCCTCGGTGTGCATGACGACTCCGGCGCCCCAGGTCTCGTGCGTGACCCGTGCGGCCAGCGGGAACGGCTCCTCACCCGCCGCGTCGTGCTGGTCCGCCCAGCGGTAGGCGCTCCCCGACGAGCACGTGTCGCAGTTGCCGCACGGCTTTTCGAGTTCCTCCCCGAAATAGCCGAGGAGGAACTGGCGGCGGCACATTCCCGTCTCGGCATATTCCTGCATCAGCTGCGAGCGGGAGTGCTCGATCCGTTGCCGGGCCTCCGCCTCGGCGACCGCGCGGGATGCGGCTTCGCCGGCCTTGACGTCGGCCGCCCGCAACTCGTCGTCACCGCCCGAGAGCACGTCCGCGTCGCGGAGCAGCCCGAGCAGCCGCCCGAGCGAGCGGACGCTGATGCCGGTGCGTTCGGCGAGGTCGGCGCGGCCGATGCCGGGCTCCTTCGCGATGGCGCCGAAGACGCACGCCAGCTCGTCCGCATCCGGTCCCCCGCCGCTGAAGAACTTGGTCAGGGCGAAGTCCTCCGGCCGGTAGTGCAGCGTCACGACCGCGGGCTCGCCGTCGCGTCCGGCGCGTCCGGCCTCCTGGTAGTAGCTGTCGAGCGAGTCGGTCACCGACGCATGCACGACGAAGCGGACGTCGTGCTTGTCGATGCCCATCCCGAACGCGCTGGTCGCGGTGACGACGCGTGCGCGGTCGTCCATGAACCGTTCGTACACGTCGTCGCGCTCGGCACGCCGCAGGCCCGCATGGTAGGCGGCGGCCGGGATGCCGTGCCTCTCGAGCTCCTCGGCGTACTGCTCGGCGTCCTTCCGGGTCGCGGTGTAGACGAGACCGGAACCCTGCAGCTCGCGCACGTGCTCCACGACGGCCGCGCGCTTCTCCGCGTCCTCCTCGTGGCGACGCACCTCCAGCCGCAGGTTGGGGCGGTCGAATCCGGTCGCGAACAGCCGCGGCCGTCGCATCCCGAGCCGCTCCCCGATCTCCGCCCGCACCGGCGGCGCACCCGTGGCGGTCATCGCGACGACAGGAGGGTGCCCCAGCTCGTCGATCACGTCGCCGAGGAGCAGGTAGTCGGGCCGGAAGTCGTGGCCCCACGACGACACGCAGTGCGCCTCGTCCACCGCGAAGAGGGACACGGGCAGCGCACGGAGACGCTCGCGCACCTCCGGGTTCGCCAGCTGTTCGGGCGCCAGGAAGGCGAAGCCGGCGCCGGCCGCCTCCAGGGCCTCCCAGTCGTCCTCGCGCTCGCGCTGGCCGGCGGACGAGTTGATGGCGAACGCGCGGGGCACATCCTTCGCCTCGGCGAGCGCGCGCACCTGGTCCTCCTGCAGCGAGATCAGGGAGAGACCACGATCGTGACGCCTCCGAGCACGGTGCCGGTCACCTGGTACAGCGACGACTTGCCGTAGCCGGTCGGCATGACGGCGAGCACGTCGCCGCCGTCGAGGAGGACCTGCATCGCCTCCGCCAGGCGCGGCCGGAGCTCCTGCCAACCGAACGACTCGCGGGCGACCTCCTGGATGCGCGACATGCCGCCACCGTAGCGGCTCGGGCTGGTGGTTCGCGGGGTCATCGGTTGTACGCGCGCTCCTGGTCCCGCTCGTCCGCGACGCGGACTCCGTGGCGGTAGGCCAGCTCGCCGCCGAGGAACCCGGAGACGCCGACCACGAGGATTCCGATGAGCGCGAGGATGAACCCTCCCACACTCGGGTGGTCCGGGTCGCCGGCGCGAACGATGGCGCTCACGATGAACAGCACGATGGCGGTGGAGTTGAAGATCAGGTGCCAGACGGCGGTGCGCTTCACCTTCGTGCCGGCGGGCAGCTGCGAGAAGTCCAGGAGGCCGAAGACTGCGGCGAGCAGTCCGCCGATCACACCGATGACGACCAGCCAGAGCGCGCCGACGGCGAGCGCCCCGGGCGCCGCCCCGAGCAGCGCGGCGATGTCGAAGACGACGGCGGCCGTCCACGCCCCGATGGGGATCGTGACGACGGTCGCATGGAAGGGATGGCCATAGGGCCCGGCGACCACGGAACGTGGTCGCTTGGCGCGCCGGAATCCGGGCTCGACGTCGGGGGCGGTCATGGGATGCTCCTCTCCAGGTGTCGGCATCGTCGGCCCGGGATGCGGTCGGCGACAGTCCCTTCCGCACGGCCGCTCCGGCGCGTATGGGCGTCGGTCCGGGCACGCACCGCCGACTGTCAAGGCCTCCACCGGTCTCCGCCGCGCGCCTAGGGTCGGGCCATGAGCGCATCCCCCGTCGTCGTCGTCACCGGAGCATCCAGCGGTCTGGGCCGCGCCACCGCCCTCGCCTTCGCGAGACGGCACGCGCGACTCGTGCTCGTGGCGCGGGGCGCATCCACTCTGAAGGAGGTCGCAGCCGAGTGCTCGGCGCTCGGCGCGCGCGGCGTGGCGACCGTCGCGGGCGACGTGACCGACCGGTCCATCACCGACCGCGCGGTCGACACGGCCATCGCCCGCGACGGCAGGCTCGACGTGTGGGTCAACGCGGCCGCCGTCACCGCCTACGGCCGGTTCTGGGAGCAGGCGCCCGCCGACTTCGAGCGCGTGCTCGACGTCGACATCCGCGGCTACGCGAACGGCAGCAGGAGCGCGCTGAGGGCGATGCTGCGGCAGCGGTCCGGGCTGATCGTCAACGTGTCGTCGATCCTCGGCGAGGTGCCGCAGCCGTACTCGGCGGCGTACTCGATGTCCAAGGCGGCCATCATCGCTTTCGGTCGCAGCCTCCGCTCAGAGCTGTCGCTCGCGAAGTCGCCGGTGCACGTGGTTACGGTGCTCCCGCCGACGCTGGACACGCCGATCTTCCATCACGCCGGCAACATCACCGGTCGCGCTCTGAAGGCGCTGCCCCCGGTGTACCCGGCGTCGGACGCGGTGGATGAGATCCTCGCCGCCTGGAAGCATCCGGGCACCCCGGAGCGCACGGTCAGCGGTCCGGGCCGAACGCTGGTGCGGCAGCACCGGAAGCGTCCGCAGCTCGTTGAGGCCGCGGTCGCCCGGCAGACGGAGGCCGGCCAGCTCTCCCGGGAGCGCGTCGCGCCGACGACCGGCAACCTCTACGAGCCGTCGGGGCCGCCGCACGCCGTGTCCGGCGGCTGGGGCGGCACGCGCAGGAAGACGGGCCGCGTGCTCCTCGTCGCGGCGCTCACGGCCGGGGTCGCCTACGCCGTGCGCTCGCCGCGCGCGCCTCGCTGACCTCCCGCCCTCCGCCCGGGCCGCCGCGGGGATCCGCCCGCAAGGGCTTGTCTTGACGACGGGAGAGCGTATGGATGTGCGTACACACTTCGCCGGAACGAAGGAGGCGACATGGAGACGGTCCTCGCCGTGCTCGAGCGCGACGACACCGCATACGAGATCGAGTTCGAGCAGACGAGCGAGCCGCCCTTCGAGCTACGCCTGCCCTCCGACATCGGCGGCGCCGCGGTCATGGACGTCTTCGACCTGTGCGACTCCACGCTCTGGCCGGAACTCATCCGCTATCGCTTCAGCGAGTGCGTGCCCGTAGTCATCGGCTCGCCCGACGACTTCTGAGGGGCATCCCGCTGGGATAACAGTGCATGCCAGGGGGCGCCGCCCGTGGCTATGCTGTGCGCCATGAGCACCAAGAGCCGCCAGGGACCGCACCGCGAGGAGACGCTGCAGCTCGGGGACAAGCGCGGACTGTGGGGCGCGTTCGCGGGGCTGATCACCGCCGTGCTCATCGCGTATCCGCTGTCGGCCTGCATCGCGTTCGCGACGCATCCCACCACGCAGAAGCTCTTCGGGGGCCGCCTGGAGTCGGCGTCGGCCGGGGGCTACGCGGCCTTCTGGTGGGTGCTCGCCCTCGGCTGCATCGCGCTGCCGTTCCTCGTCGGCTTCGGCATCGCGCGCCTCTCGGGCCGCGCGCTCATCGTCATGGCGACGATCGTCGTGCTGTTCATCATCGCGGTGGTCGTGCTCGGTCAGATGTTCGCGTTCTGACCCGACGCGGGTGCCGTCAGCCCGCGCGACTCTTCAAGAGCTCCGCGCGCTCCGGGTGCGACTCGAACCAGTCGCCCACGTACCAGCACATCGGGACGATCCGCCGGGAACTGCTCTTCTCGATGTCGTCGACCGCGTACTCGACGAGCTGACCGGCGTAGCCCTTGCCGCGGAACTCCGGCACCGTGAACGCACGCGTCAGCGAGATCGAGTCGCCCAGGATGCTGTAGTCGAGCACGGCCACCAACTCGCCGTCGACGTGCATCGCGTACCGGTTCGCATCCGCCTGATCGCTGAATTCGGTGGCCATGACCCCATCGTACGTCCGCCGTCCAGAGGGACAACCGGGGTACGGTGATGGTGTGGGATCCCGACCCGCACCCCAGGGCTCCCGCGCGTTCCGCGACAGAGGTCACAGCAGCCCATGCCGCCGGTGGCGACCGCCTCCCGCGCGACTCGACGAGCCTGGAGTACCGCTGTGACGTTCGACGCTTCGTCGCCCGCCCTCGCCCCCGCCTTCCAAGACCTGCTCGAGCAGGTGCCGATCCCCGAGCGCTCCGTCATCGAGGCCGAGACGGTCGCCTACGAGCACCAGGGGCTGCCCCTGGAGGGGTACCTCGCGCGCGACGCCAACGCCGACGAGCGCCGGCCGGCGGTCCTCGTGCTGCACGACTGGCACGGCGTGGGCGACAACGTGCGGATGCGCGCGCAGATGCTGGCTCGGCGGGGCTACGTCGCGTTCGCGGCGGACCTGTACGGCGCCGGCGTGCGGCCCAGCGGGGAGGCGGCGCCCGCCGAGGCGGGGCGGTACTACCGCGATCTGCAGCTGCTCCGCTCGCGCGTATCCGCCGGATTCAGCTGGCTGCAGCAGCATCCCGCAGTCGATCCGGCGCGGCTCGCCGTGATCGGGTACTGCTTCGGAGGGACGGCGGCGCTCGAGTTCGCGCGGACCGGCGCCCCGGCCCGGGCTGTGGTCTCCTTCCACGGCGGCCTCATCGCCCACGACCCGTCGGACGCGGCGCAGATCACCGCATCCCTCCTGGTGCTGACCGGCGGCTCGGACCCGGTGGTGCCGGACGAGGCGGTCGTCGCGTTCGAGCAGGAGCTGCGCGGGGCGCCGCACGTCGACTGGCAGGTGACCACCTACTCCGGGGCGCCGCACGCGTTCACCATCCCCGGAACAGAGAGCTACCGACCGGTGGCGGATGCGCGCAGCTGGCGGGCGCTCGCCTGCTTCCTCGACGAGATGTTCCGCTGATGGGGACGGGTCGAGGGGCCCTCCGCCGCTGATTGGCGGTCTTGGATGCGGTCATGTAAGCTCGTATCCGGCCTGCTTGCGGGCCATGCGCCACTAGCTCAACGGATAGAGCATCTGACTACGGATCAGAAGGTTGGGGGTTCGAATCCCTCGTGGCGCACACTGGTTGAGACAGTACGGAAGCCCCGGGCCATCGGTCCGGGGCTTCCTGTTTGCGCGCCATCCCCTCCCGAGCCCGCCGAACGGTGAGTGGATGCGCCTATCCCGCGCGAGTTGCGACATCATGTCGCCACCCGGCGCAAACGGGACGCGGACCGGCGGAGCGCGTCAGGCGGAGGGCGACGGGGCCGCCGTGCTCGACCGGACGACGAGACGGGTGTGCTGCACCGACGAGCGGACGGGTTCCGGGCGCTGCTCGATCTCGGCGATGAGCAGCTCGAGGGCCCGCCGGCCGATCGCCTCGAACTCCTGGTGCACGGTCGTGAGCGGCGGCCAGAAGGAGTCCGACTCCGCCATGTCGTCGAACCCGACGACGCTGACGTCCTCCGGCACGCGGCGGCCGGCCTCGTGGAGGGCGCGCAGCACGCCGAGTGCCATCTGGTCGTTCGCCGCGAACACGGCGGTGATCTCCGGCCGCGCCGCGATCTCCTGGCCGTGACGGTAGCCGGCCGCGGTCGACCAGTCGCCGCGGAAGACCTCGGGGATGGGCGCATCGGCCTCTTCGAGCGTGCGGCGCCACGACTCCTCCCGGCGGGCGGCGGAGTACGACTCGGCCGGCCCCGAGATGTGCCAGACCGTGCGGTGACCCAGCGACAGCAGGTGCTCGGTCGCCTGCCGGGCCCCCTCCGCCTGGTCGGTGTCGACCTGGGGGTAGTCGCGGCGCTCTGTCGAGTCCACGACGACGACGGAGAGCCCCGACGGCAGTTCGACGTCGGAGCGGTCGGCGATGTGCGCCTCCAGCACGACGATGATGCCGTCGACCGCCTGCTCCAGCAGACGGCTGAATGCGGCGCTCACGTCCTTCTGCGTCGGTCGTTCCACCGGGACGACGGTTATCGAGTAGCCGGCCTTCGCGGCCGAGACGGCGATCGCATCCAGCGTGCGCATGTTGCCGTAGGACGACAGGGTGAACATCATCACGCCGATGTTCCGGAACTGGCCCGAGCGCAGGGCGCGGGCCGCGCGGTTGGGCCGGTAGCCGAGCGCCTGCATGGACGCGAGGACGCGCTGGCGCGTGGTCTCCTCGACGTTGGTGAGCCCGTTGGCGACGCGCGACACCGTCTGCGTCGAGACACCGGCGTGTGCCGCCACATCCCCGAGGGACGGACCGCGCTTGCGGGACGCCGGAGCAGGCTGGGTGTCGGCGATCGGCTCGGTCATGGCTCCACTTTCTCACATTCGACTTGCGCTGTGTTGACGTCAACATGTTAGAGTGGCGCCCACGATGTTGACGTAAACATCGCCGACCCGATCTCCGACCCAGGGAAGACATGACAACGACGTCTCTCACGCAGGCGATTACGCCGCGCGGCTCCCGCCGCCGGCGCCTCACGCGTCGCGACTGGCGCGGCTGGGCTTTCGTCGCCCCCTTCATGGTCGTCTTCGCCGCCATGATCATCGCGCCCGTGCTCTACGCGCTCTACCTCAGCCTCTTCCGGCAGCAGCTCATCGGCGGCAACGCGTTCGTCGGTCTCGGCAACTACCTCGCCGTGCTGCAGGACGACAAGTTCTGGGCCTCGCTCGGCCGGGTCGCAATCTTCCTGGTGGTCCAGGTGCCGGTCATGCTGGCGCTCTCGCTGATCGCCGCGCTCGCCCTCGACAGCGCCCGCCTGCACGGCTCCGGCTTCTTCCGCATCGCGCTGTTCCTGCCGTACGCCGTCCCGGGCGTGGTGGCCGCCCTCATCTGGGGCTTCATCTACGGCGACCAGTTCGGGCTCACCGCCAGCGTCAACCAGCTGCTCGGCACCGGCCTCGCGCCCCTGAGCGGCCAGTGGGTGCTCGCCTCCATCGGCAACATCGTCACCTGGGAGTTCATGGGCTACAACATGCTCATCTTCTACTCGGCGCTGCGCGTCATCCCCACCGAGCTGTTCGAGGCGGCCGAGATCGACGGGGCCGGGGCGTTCCGCACCGTGTTCAGCATCAAGCTGCCGGCCATCCGCGGCGCCATCGTCATCGCCACGATCTTCTCGATCATCGGCAGCTTCCAGCTCTTCAACGAGCCGAACCTGCTCAAGCAGCTGGCGCCGAACGCGATCAGCAGCTACTTCACGCCCAACATGTACGCCTACAACCTCTCGTTCGCCGGTCAGCAGTTCAACTACGCCGCGACCGTCGCGATCGTGATGGGCGTGGTCACCGCCGTGATCGCCTACGTCGTGCAGCTCCGCGGCACGAGGAAGGAGCTCCGCTGATGGCCTCCCTGACCGACACGCGCAGCGCCCGGAGCCCCCGCGGCCGCGTCCGCAGCGTCCCCTCGCGCGCCGCCGCCCGCAGCAACGCGGGCGCCGGATCCGGCCGGCGCATCCGCAAGTCTCCCCTGCTGACCGTGGTGATGATCCTGTTCGTCATCTACTCGTTCGTTCCGCTGATCTGGCTGATCGTCAACGCGACGAAGAGCCAGCCCGACCTGTACTCGTCCTTCGGGCTGTGGTTCGGCAAGGACTTCAACCTCTTCCAGAACATCGTCGACACGTTCACGTACCGCGGCGGGATCTTCGTGCAGTGGCTCGGCAACACGCTGCTGTACGTCGTCGTCGGCGCGGGAGGTGCGACGCTGCTCGCCACCGTCGCCGGCTACGGGCTCGCGAAGTACGACTTCCCGGGCAAGCGCGCCGTCTTCGCGGTGGTCCTCGGCGCGATCGCCGTCCCGGGCACCGCTCTCGCCGTCCCGACCTTCCTCATGTTCAGCCAGGCCGGGCTCACCAACACGCCCTGGGCGATCATGCTGCCGTCGCTGATCAGCCCGTTCGGGCTCTACCTGATCTGGACGTACGCGACCGAGGCCGTGCCGACCGAACTGCTGGAGGCGGCGCGGATGGACGGGGCCGGCGAGTTCCGCACGTTCTTCACGATCTCGCTGCGGCTGCTGGCCCCCGGCATCGTCACCGTCGCGCTCTTCGCCATCGTCGCCACCTGGAACAACTACTTCCTGCCGCTCATCATGCTGAGCGACCCCACCTGGTACCCGCTCACCGTGGGCCTCAGCCAGTGGAGCGCGCAGGCGACCGGGGTCGGCGCCCAGCCGATCTTCAACCTCGTGATCACCGGATCGCTCATCACGATCGTCCCGATCGTGGCCGCCTTCCTGGTGCTCCAGCGCTACTGGCAGTCGGGTCTCGCCGCCGGAAGCGTCAAGCAGTAACCGCATCCATCCATCCATGCATCGCATTCCACGAAGAAGTGAAAGGGAACCCATGAAGCGCACACTCGCGTCCCGGACTCTGCGCCGGGCCGTCGCGGCGGCGGTCGTCAGCACCGTGATCGGCGTCTCGCTCGCCGCCTGCTCCGGCGGAACGTCCTCGGGAGGCGGCAGCGCCTCCGACATCGACTCGGCCCTCAAGCAGGGCGGCACCATCACGTACTGGTCGTGGACGCCGTCGGCGGAGGCGCAGGTCGCCGCCTTCGAGAAGCAGTACCCGAAGGTGAAGGTCAAGCTGGTCAACGCCGGCACCAACACCACCGAGTACACGAAGCTGCAGAACGCCATCAAGGCCGGCTCGGGCGCCCCCGACGTCGCGCAGGTCGAGTACTACGCCATCCCCCAGTTCGCCCTCTCCGACTCCCTCGTCGACCTGAAGCAGTACGGCTTCGACAAGCTCAAGGGCGACTACACGCCCGGCCCGTGGGGCTCGGTGAACGTCGGCGGCAAGCTGGTCGGCCTCCCCCAGGACTCCGGCCCCATGGCGATGTTCTACAACAAGACGCTGTTCGACAAGTACGGCATCGCGGTGCCGAAGACCTGGGACGAGTACGTGGCCGCAGCGCAGAAGCTGCACGCCGCCGACCCGAACGCCTACATCACGAGCGACTCGGGCGACTCCGGCTTCACCACCTCCATGATCTGGCAGGCCGGCGGCCGCCCGTTCGAGGTGAACGGCACGAAGGCGACGATCAACCTCCAGGACGAGGGCACCAAGAAGTGGACCGCCACCTGGGACAAGCTGGTCGAGGGCAAGCTGCTCTCCACGGTTCCCGGCTGGAGCGACGACTGGTTCAAGGCGCTCGGCAACGGCTCGATCGCGACCCTCGTCACCGGCGCGTGGATGCCCGGCGTGCTCGAGTCGTCGGTGAAGGACGGCGCCGGCCAGTGGCGCGTCGCGCCCATCCCGACCTACGACGGCACCCCGGTCAACGCCGAGAACGGCGGCGGCGGGCAGGTCGTGCTCAAGCAGAGCAAGAACCAGGCGCTCGCGGCCGGCTTCCTGAAGTGGCTCAACAACGACCCGAAAAGCATCGAGGTCTTCCTGAAGTCCGGCGGCTTCCCGTCGACCACCAAGGACCTGGAGTCGTCCGACTTCCTCGCGCAGGCTCCCGACTACTTCGGCGGCCAGAAGATCAACGAGGTGCTGGTGGACGGGGCCAAGAACGTCTCCTCCGGCTGGCAGTACCTGCCGTTCCAGGTCTACGCGAACAGCATCTACGGCGACACCGTGGGCCAGGCGTACACGTCGAACTCCAGCCTGAACCCGGCGCTCCAGTCGTGGCAGAAGGCGCTGGTCGACTACGGCAACCAGCAGGGCTTCACCGTCACCGGCAAGTAGCCCCGCCTGCGGCCGGTCGCGCTCGTCGCGGCCGGCCGCATCCCTTCCACTTCTCAGGAGAACCATGACCACCTTCGAGATCGCGGGCGACGACTTCGTCCTCGACGGCGAGCCGCACCGCATCCTCTCGGGAGCCCTCCACTACTTCCGCGTGCACCCGGACGACTGGGCGGACCGCATCCGCAAGGCGCGTCTGATGGGGCTGAACACCATCGAGACGTACGTGCCGTGGAACGCGCACGAGCCCCGTCCCGGCGAATGGGTCACGGAGGGCGGTCTCGACCTGGGGCGGTTCCTGCGTGCGGTGGCCGACGAGGGGATGCACGCGATCGTCCGTCCCGGGCCGTACATCTGCGCGGAGTGGGACAACGGCGGCCTGCCGGCATGGCTCTTCACCGACCCGTCGGTCGGCATCCGGCGGTCCGAACCGCAGTTCGTGGCGGCGGTCAGCCGCTACCTGCGGAACGTGCTCGCGATCGTGCGGCCGCTGCAGGTGACCGAGGGTGGTCCGGTGCTGCTGGTGCAGGTCGAGAACGAGTACGGCGCCTACGGCGACGACCAGGAGTACCTGCAGCAGCTCGTCGACGTCATCCGCGAGGCGGGCATCACCGTTCCGCTGACGACCGTCGACCAGCCGCAGGACGACATGCTGCGGAACGGTTCGCTGCCGGAGCTGCTGAAGACGGCATCCTTCGGCTCCCGTTCGCGGGAACGGCTGGCGACCCTGCGCCAGCACCAGCCGACCGGTCCGCTCATGTGCTCGGAGTTCTGGGACGGCTGGTTCGACAGCTGGGGGACGCACCACCACACCACGTCGGTGGAGCAGTCGGCCGGCGACCTGGACGACCTCCTGGCGCTCGGCGCCTCCGTCAATCTGTACATGTTCCACGGCGGCACCAACTTCGGCTTCACCAACGGCGCAAACGACAAGGGCGTCTACCAGCCGATCGTGACCAGCTACGACTACGACGCCCCGCTGGACGAGGCCGGCGAGCCGACGGAGAAGTTCTGGGCGTTTCGCGACGTCATCGCCAAGTACGCTCCCGTACCCTCCCTGGATCCCGTGGTCGCGGCCGCCGCTCCGTCCTTCACGGCCGCGTTCGACGCCGCCCTCCCGCTGTCGGCGGTGGCGGACCGCCTCGGCGAGTGGACCCACGTGGACGCGCTGCCCACCTTCGACGAGCTCGGCCACTACAGCGGGCTCGGGCTGTACCGCACCGAGATCGACACCGCCGAGCCGGCGGTCCTGGAGTTCGGCGAGGTGCGCGACCGCGCCTACGTGTCGGTGGGCAGCAGCCGCCTGGGAGTGCTCGCTCGCGACCACCACGACTCCGCCATCGCGCTGTCGCCCAGCCGCGGGACACTGACCGTCCTCGTCGAGGACCAGGGCCGCGTCGACTACGGCCCCCGCATCGGCGAGCCGAAGGGACTGATCGGCCCCGTTCAGCTGAACGGCGAGGAACTGCAGCGGTGGAGCGTCCTTCCGCTGCAGCTGTCGGACATCGCGCCCGTGTCCGCTGCGTTGGCCGCTGCCGATGCTCCGGCGCCTTCGCGGCTCGCCGGCCCCGTCTTCGCGCGAGCGGTCTTCGACCTCGACGAGCCGGCTCCCCTCTTCCTCGATACGACAGGGTGGGGCAAGGGCGTCGCCTGGATCAACGGCTTCAACCTCGGCCGCTACTGGACCCGCGGCCCGCAGGAGACGCTGTACGTGCCGCGCGGCATTCTGCGCGCAGGGCGCAACGAGCTGATCATCCTCGAGCTCGAGTCCGCCGCCGAGGCGATCGCCGCCTTCGTGCCCGAGCCGCGCCTCGGCCACACCGAGTTCTGACCGCCTGCGCGACAGCATTCGTGACGAATGGTCGCTATCCGATGCGGATAGCGACCATTCGTCACGAATCTTCGCGGGTGGCTCGTGCGGCCCGCACTCAGGCGGTCCAGCCGCCGTCGATCGTGACGGCCGAGCCCGTCATGTAGCCGGAGGCGTCGGAGGCGATCCACGACACGAGCTCGCCCACGTCCGAGCTGTGCCCGAACCGTCCGAACGCCGTGAAGCCGGCCAGGTAGTCGCCCGCTTCGCCGTCGGCCGGGTTGCCCTCGGTGTCGATCGGGCCCGGCTGGATGACGTTCACCGTGATCCCGCGCCCCGCGAGGTCGCGAGCCAGGCCCTTCGTGAAGCCGACCATGGCCGCCTTGGTGAGGCCGTAGACCGCCCCGCCGGTGAACGGGATCCGCTCGGCGTTGACGCTGCCGATCGTGATGATCCGGCCGCCGTCGGGGAGCAGCGGGATCGCGGCCTGGGTGGCGTAGACGGTGCCGCGGATGTTCAGGTCGATCGTCGCCTCGATGTGCTCGTCGGGCGTCTCGGTGAAGTGCTCGAACCATCCGCCGCCCGCGTTGTTGACGAGGATGTCGAGTCCGCCGAGCGCGGCGACGGAGTCACGGACTCCGGCGCGCGCGGCGTCGGCGTCGGAGGCGTCCGCGTGCACGGCCACGGCGCGTCCCCCGGCGGCCACGATGTCGGCGACGAGTGCGTCGGCGCGCTCCCGCGATGCACGGTAGGTGACGGCGACCTCGGCGCCGTGGGCCGCGAGCGCACGGGCGATGCCCTCGCCGATCCCGCGGGCGCCCCCGGTGACGAGCGCCTTCTTGCCGGCGAGGGTTCCGGTGGATGCTGCGATGGTGGTCATGATCTTCTCCATTTCTGTTCGAGACGGTACATAAAACAGTGCGCTTGCCCCGCTATTCCCCGAGTGCGAGAATTTCTTTCAACTCGGTACAGAATGGGGTGATTGGGATGGCCGGACGCGGGCGTCCACGCGGATTCGACACCGACGAGGCTCTGGATGCCGCCGTCGACGTCTTCTGGCGCCAGGGCTACGAGGGCACCACGCTCGACGACCTCACCTCGGCCATGGGCATCAACCGGCCGAGCCTCTACGCCGCCTTCGGCAACAAGGAGGAGACCTTCAAGCAGGCGGTCGCCCGCTACGCGGACGTCGAGATGGCCTACGTGGGCGACGCCCTCGCGGAGCCGACCGCCCGCGCGGTCGCGGAGCACTACCTCCGCAGCAACGTGCTCGCGATCACGGCGCCGGGCAAGCCCGCCGGCTGCCTCTCGATCCAGGGCGGCCTCGCCGGGAGCGCGGAGGACCAGCGGATCGTCCGGTTCCTCGCCGACAGCCGCGACGCGGGCGAGCGACGCCTGACCGAGCGCTTCCGGCGGGCCGTCGAGGAGGGCGACCTCTCCGCCGGCGAACGCCCGGCCGACCTGGCGAAATACCTGGTGACCGTCAGCACCGGCCTGGCGGTTCAGGCCTCGGCGGGCGCGAGCCGGGCGTCACTCCAGCGCGTCGCCGAACGCGCCCTGCGCGCCTTTCCGTGACAGGGCTCCTTGCGCCTGCGGGCGCCGGCTCAGCAGCACGACGCAGACGACGATCGCCGCGAACAGCGCCACGCTGACCGGGCCGGTTCCGAGGGCGAGGCCGCCGCGGGCGTGCGAGACCGCCAGCCCGTCGGAGATGGATGCGCCGAACGGCCGGGTCAGCACGTACGAGGTCCAGAACGCGGCGGTCGCGCCCAGCCCCCACCAGCGGTACGCGATGCCGGGGATCGCGAACAGGATGCCGAAGACGAGCGCGGAGAGCCAGTACCCCATCCCGAACGTCACCGCCGTCAGGTCGCCGACGGCCGTGCCGAGAGCGAAGGTGGCGAGCACCGCGCACCAATAGAACACCTGGCGCGGGAACTTGTCGATCCGGTGCACCGAGAGCGTCCGCTGCGTGAGGAACCAGAGCGCGAACACCGCCGCCAGGGCCACCGCGAACACGACCGTCGAGACCAGGTACGGGATGCCCAGCTCGACGTGCAGCACATCCGCCACCATGGTGCCGAACACCGCGACCATCAGGACGGCGAGCCAGTACACCCAGGGGATATAGCGCCGCACGGTGAATTGCAGCACCAGGGCACCGGCGAACACCAGGAACGCTCCACCGACGGCGACGAAGGGGTTGATCGTCTTCACCAGGAAGTCGGAGGCTGTCTCGCCCATCGCCGTCGTCAGCAGCTTGGTGACCCAGAACAGGGCGGTGACGGCGGGGACGGTGTTGCGCATCCCTTCAGCCTCCCGGATCGCCTCCCCGCCAGACTGGGCAACCGACCCGAAGCCCTGAGAGCCTTCTGAACTTCGAAAGGACGCCCGCGCGTCCGGCGAAGAGGTGAGGCGCTAAGGTCATACCTATGGCGACCGACTCCGATGCCGCTGCCCGGCTCATCCCGCAACGGCTTCCCGCCGCGCGGCTGGGCGTCGCCGTCGTGGCCGAGCTGGTCGAGATCATCGTCACCGGCCAGCTCAAAGAGGGCGATCTGCTTCCTCCGGAGGGCCCGCTCAGCGAGCATTTCGGGGTCAGCCGCACGGTGCTGCGCGAGTCCGTGAAGCGGCTTGAGGAGAAGGGCCTGGTGATCGTGTCGCAGGGTCGCGGCACCCAGGTGCAGGCGCCCGGATATTGGAACATGCTCGACCCGGTCGTGCTCTCGGCGCTCATCGACAACGACGAGAGCCTCGGCGTGCTCGACGAGCTCACGGTCGTGCGCGCCAGCCTCGAGTCCGCCATGGCGGGCGCTGTCGCCCGGTCGCACACCGCCGACGGGCTGCGACGGCTCGAGAACGCGCTCACCGCCATGCGGGAGAGCGAATCGGAGACGGACTCGTTCCGGCAGGCCGATGTCGTCTTCCACTACGCACTCATGGAGATCTCCGGCAATCGCCTCGCCGAGAACATCGCCAAGCACTTGTACAAGCGCGCTGTCGAGTCCAGCCGGTACCAGGGGATCAATCCCCCGGATGCCGTCGCCCTGACGCTCGACGAGCACGCCGCGATCGTGGCGGCGATCGCGAACGGGGATGCGGCCGCCGCCGAGCGGGCGATGCACGACCACATCCACATCTCGTGGGAGCGGCGCCGCCTGCCGGATCACGCCCCCGGCTCACGCACGGGTCAGCCGACCGAGTAGACCCGGGCCGCGTTGCCTCCGAGCATCGCGTCCCGCTCCGATGTGGACAGGCCGGCGACCAGCGCGTCGAACGCCTCGCGCCACGCGGGCGCGCCGCCGCCGAGCTCGGCGAGCGGCCAATCGGAGCCGTAGAGCAGACGGTCGGGCCCGAACGCCTCCACGGCCGTATCGACGATCCCGCGGAGATCGTCCGCCGTCCAGCGTCCCGGCGTCAGGCCGGACGTGAGACCGGAGACTTTCGCCGCCACGTTCGGAAGCGCCGCGAGAGCGCGCAGGCCTCGCTCCCAGCGCGACGCGTCGGCGTCGTCGGCGAGCGGGCCGCCGAGGTGGTCGAGCACGAAAGCGACACCGTCATGGCGCGCGGCTGCCTGCGCTGCCTGCCCGAGCTGCCAGTCGCGGACCACCAGGTCGAATGTGAGCCCCTCCCGGCCGAGGGCGGCGAGGCCGTCGGCGACGTCTGCCCGGAGCAACCACTCCGGATCCGGGTCGATGTGGGCCAGGTGCCGCACGCCGACGACGGGCACCGAGCCGGCGTCGGCCTCGGCGAGCTGCGGCGGCACGTCGCGGGTCAGGTCCACCCATGCGACCAGGCCCGCGACCACCTCGGGGTCGCTGCGCGACAGGCGGACGCTCTCCTCCATGCTGTTGCTCGCCTGCACGAGAACCGCGCGCTCCATGCTCGTCGCTCGCAGCATCCCGCTCAGGTCCTCGGCGCCGAAGTCCCGGTCGATGGCGGACATCGTCACCGGATCGATCCAGTCCTGCGGGTCGGTCGCGCGGTCCCACAGGTGCACGTGGGCGTCGATCCGGGCCGTCACCGGAGGTGCCACACTTCGTCGAGCGGCTGCCAGAGGGCCCCGGGGTCCTGTTCGTCGGCGATGCGCACCTGGCAGGGCTCGGTGTGCGTCCACCATTCCTGCGACACCGGGTCGTCCGCGATCCGCTGCATGTCCGCCGCGAGGTCCTCGCCGATGTACTCGTAGTAGGCGAACAAGGTGTCGCCGAACACGTAGATGCTGTAGTTGCGGATGTTGCACTCGGTCATCTTCGCCTCGACGTCCGGCCATACCGCGCGGTGCAGTTCGAGGTACTCCTCGCGCTTCTCCGGACGGACGCCGACGACGAAAGCGAACCGCTGCGGGTCCCCGCTCATGAGACCGGCCTGAGCGGCACGGTGGGGTCGTCGATCACGTCGGGTTCGGCCACCAGGCGCAGAGCCGCCCGCTCCGGACGGATGTGCGGCCCCGTCGCGGGAGGAGCGGGTGTGCCGCCCTCGCCCGTCAGCCTCGCCTCGTCCACGATGATCCCGATCCCGGGCCGGTCGCCGAGCACGATGCCGCCGTCGTCGAACTCCTGGTCCACATCCAAGCCGATCGGGAAGGAGAGGTCCTGCACCTCGTGCGTGAGCAGGTTGGGCACCGCAGCCGCCGCGTGCGCGACGGGGTTGGTGTTGTAGGTGACCGGGCTCACCGGCAGGTCGTGCCCGTGAGCGAGCGTCGCGACGCGGAGGAAGTGCGTGATCCCCCAGACGTTGCCGACCTGGACGATGTCCACCGCCCCGCTGTCGAGCAGGGGACGGTACTGCTCGAGACCCGTGAGGTTCTCGCCGCTCGCGATGGCCGCGCGGATCTTGCCCCGGAGCGAGGCCATGCCGGCGGCATCCCACCGGCGCAACGGCTCCTCCACCCACGTCAGGTCGATGCGCTCCTCGATGGCGCCGACGTAGCGGGCGGCCTGCGCGTGGTTCCACGACTCGTTGACGTCGAACATGAGGGCGGGATGCCGCGAGTTGCGGCTCAGGACGTCGCGCAGCAGCTCCAGCCGGGGAAGGTCGCGGTCGAGATCGCGGCCGCCCTTCAGCTTGCCCGCCTTGAAGCCCCGATCCGCGAACCGTCCGTACAGCTCGGCCAGCTCGTCGTCGGTCAGCCCGTACTCGAGGCCCGAGGCGTACCCGGGCACGAACCGCTCGCGCGCGCCCAGCATGCGCCACAGCGGCTCCTCGGCCGCCTTCGCCTTGAGGTCCCACAGCGCCATGTCGATGGCGCCGATGGTTCCGAACGTCGTTCCGGAGTGGCCGGCCTTGAACACCCAGTCGAGCATCCGGTCGTACAGGGCGACGACCGACCGCGGATCCTCCCCGTCGACCGCGGGGAAGACCCGGGCGATGTCGGCGTGGGCCCCCACCCCGACGCCTTCGAGGCCGCTGTCCGTCTCGAGGATGAGCACGGGGACGGGTGTCGTGTTGCCGGACTGCACTCCGTTGACGTCGCCGGTGACACGGCCCCAGTCGTGGACGGTGCTCAGGCTCCGGTAGCCGGTGATCTTCATCGGTGGTTCTCCTTCGGTGCGGGCGCGCTCATTCCTTCGTCCCTCCCGCGGTCATCCCGGAGACCAGGAACCGCTGCGAGAACAGGAAGACGATGAGGACGGGCAGGATCGACACGATCGTCGCCAGCGCCAGTGTGGGCAGCTGTACCGAGTCGGATCCCGCCGAACTCGGGTTGAAGGCCGGCGTGGCCGAGAGCAGCGACGTCAGGCCGACCTGGATCGGATAGCCGTCGCTCGACGGGAGCATCACGAACGGCAGGAAGAAGTTGTTCCAGTTCTGCACGAAGCTGAAGAAGGCGACCAGCGCGACGATCGGAGCGGCGAGCGGCAGCGCGACGCGGGTGAACACCTGGAACTCGGTGCAGCCGTCGATCCGTGCGGCCGCCAGCAGATCGCGCGGGATGCTGGTCGAGAAGTAGATGTACGTCAGGTAGACGCCGAACGGGAAGAACGACATCGGCAGGATCACCGACAGCGGGCTGCCGATCAGCCCGACGCTGTTGAGCTCGAGGAAGACCGGCAGGACCAGCGCCGTGCTCGGGATGAGCATGACGACCAGGGTGAGCACGAGCAGCGCCTTGCGGAGCCGGAACTCGGTGAGGGCGAGGGCGTATCCGGCCGGGATGCTGACGATCAGCGTGATGAGCAACGCACCGATCGAGTACAGCGCCGAGTTGCCGATCCACACGGTGACCGCGCCGTCCTGGAAGCCGAACAGCTGGTTCCAGTTCGCCACGAAGTCCGACCACGACCCGATCGAGAACGGGTTGGCGACGATCAGCGCCTTGGACGACTTGGTCACCGCGAACAGCAGCCAGACGATCGGGATGGCGAAGAACAGGACGAACACGACGAGGATGAGGCCCGCGATGGATCGGCCGCTCCAGCCGCGCAGGCTGGCGCGCCGGCGCTCTGCGGTGAGTGCGGTCATGGTCATTCCTTCTCGAACAGGCCGCCGCGGGTGACGAACACCCACGACAGCAGGAGCGCGACGATCAGCAGCAGGAGCGAGATCGCGGCCGCGCCGTTGAAGTCGTTCTGCTGGAGCGCGTACTGGTAGGCCAGCTGGTTGAGCGAGTAGTCGTTGGGGACCACGGCGTTGCTCGCCTGACTCAGCAGCTGGGGCTCGACGAAGAGCTGCGTGCCCGCCGCGAGCGACATCACGCCCATGTACGCGATCCACTTGCGGAGCATCGGCAGCTGGATGCTCACGGCGATCTGCGCGGCGTTCGCGCCGTCGATCCGCGCGGCTTCGATCACCTCGGTGCTGATGTTGTTCAGTGCGCCGTACATGATCACGATCCAGCCGCCTGCCCCCGTCCAGAAAGCGATGATCGCGAAGATGGCCGGGAGGTTGCCGGGCTGGATGACCTCGACGAAGCTGTTGAGCCCCATCAGCCGGAGGAGTCCGCTGACCGGACTCGCCGTCGGGTCGAGGACGAACAGCCAGAGCAGGACGCTGGACGCACCCGCGAGCGCGCCGGGCAGATAGTAGAGGAACCGCAGGCTCGTGCTCGCCCACCGCACCCGGAGGGAGTGGACGACCAGCGCGAGCAGCACCACGAAGATCACGAGGGCGATCAGCCAGATGACGAGGTAGATCGTGACGTGCAGCACGGCAGGCCAGAACCGGAAGTCGGTGACGACCGTGACGAAGTTGTCGAGGCCGGCGAAGCCGCCGTCGGCCTTGGTGAAGGCGAGCAGCACCGCGTACAGCGCCGGGAGGATGCCGAAGGCGATGGCCAGGAGGGCGTAGAGCGAGACGAAGACGTAGCCGATCGGCGTGCGCCCCGGCGCCCGGCTGCGCAGCCGGGCCGACCGCCGGCGCTGTGCGGCGCCGACGGTCAGCTGGTCGCTCGGTGGAGCGAGGGTCATGTCAGTTCACCTTGTATCCGTTGACCTTGGCCTGGTTCGCGATGGCCTCCTGCCAGGTGGGCAGCAGGCTCACGATCGACTTACCGCCGGTGATCGCCGGGGTCATCGTCTTGGCCCAGACGGCCTCCTGGCTGAAGACGCCGTAGCCCCAGCCGTCCCACACCTGCGAGGCGGCCGTGGCGACCGGCGCGAGCGGAGTCGCGTAGTACTTGCTCGACTCCTGCTTCTCGATCCACTTCTTGGCGGCCGGCGCGTACGCCGGGTAGCCCGGCGCGACCTGCACCTGGTAGTCGTCGGAGGTCGTCACGAACTGGGCGAACTTCTCGGCGGCCTTCAGGTTCTTGGAGTGGCTGGAGATGAACCAGGTGCCGCCGCCGACGTTGCCGGTGACGGCCTTGCTCTCGCCCTTCCAGGGCAGCGGAGCCGCGACGCCCAGCTCGCCGGCGGGCACGTTGAGCGACTGCGGGTTGTTGAAGATCGCACCGGCGTACCAGGCGGGGCCGGGCATCATCAGCACCTTGCCCGCGTAGCTCTTGACGAACTCCGGGGTGAAGACGCTGACCGCGGGGACGGTCTTGTTCTCGCGCAGGGTGTCGAGCAGGCCGGCGGCCCGCTTGCACTCGTCGCTGTCCGTCTTCACGGTGACGGACTTCGGCCCGGTGATGTCGTTCGCCTGGCACTTGCTGGCCCACATGAATACCTCGGGGGTCCAGGCGTCGCCGGCGGTCCCGATGATGTACCCGGGGTGCTCGGTTGCGACCTTCTCGCCGAGCGCCTGGTACTCCTCCCACGTGGTGGGCACGGCGTAGCCGAACTTGTCCATCAGCGTCTTGTCGTACCAGAGCACGGCCTGAGCGAGGTCGTTGCGGAGGCAGTACACCTGCCCGTCGACGGTGCAGGGGTTGAGGGCCCCCTCGGTGAAGTTGCCGAGGGTGTCCCTGGAGACGAGGCCCTTGTCGAGCACGGCGGCGAAGGCCTGCTTGCCGTTGCTCTTCTGGCTCGCCCAGGCGGCGTCGTTGTTCTGGCTGGAGAAGACCACGTCCGGCCAGCCGCTGCCGGCACGGTCGAACAGCTGCATCTTCGTCCGGAACGAGTTGGAGCCGTTGGCCGACCCGTCGTAGGTGACGACCTTGATCTTGGTGTCCGGGTTCGCCTTCTCGAATGCCTTCGCCGCGGCCTGACGGTCCGCGTCCACCCAGACGGTGATCGTCGAGGAGGTGTCCTGCTTGGCTTCGGGAAAGCCGTACGACCCGTTCGCCGAGCTCCCGCCGGTGCTGCAGCCGGTGAGGGCCAGGAGCGCCGTCGCGGCGCCAAGTGCGGCGACGGTCAGCGCCGGCCTACGGCGTGAACGCACCACAGTGTGGATTCCGACCATGAGATGTCCTTGTCTTGTCGACTTCGTTGACGACTCCGAGGAGGCGTAGCTCGACTATAGGGCATACGTATTATGTTTGCCAAGCGGATCAGCGCGACACCGGATCCGAGCTGCCAAGCAGCGCCAGCTCGTCGGTCCGCGGCATGCTCTCCCAGTCGCCCAGGCCCATGCAGGCGAAGGCCCCCGCAGCAGTGGCGACCGCGAGGGAGTCGGGTAATGCGTCCCCGCGCAGACGGGCCGCCAGGAAGCCGGCGACGAACGCGTCACCGGCACCGACCGTGTCGACCACGGGCACCTCGAGCGCCGGATGCTCGATGAGCGGTCCGCCGTCGGAGGCGGCGCTCCCCAGCGCGCCGCGCTTGAGGACAGCCGTCGCGGGTCCGAGCCCGCGCATCCCCTCGACCAGCGCAGCGGCGTCGCCTGTGGTCCCGCCGAGCAAAAGAGCGGCCTCGTCGTCTCCCGCGAAGACCACGTCGGCCGAGGCGGCGATCTCCCGGTACAGCGGGGCCGGGTCACCCGTCGGCCACAGGGCCGTGCGGTGGTTCACGTCGAAGGAGACCGGGACACCGCGTGCCCGGGCGACCGCGAGCACCCGGCGTACGGTCTCCCACCCGGACGCGGAGATGGACGCGGTGATGCCGGTGACGTGCACCATCGCCGCGGTCTCGATCAGCTCCTCGTCGACGTCCGTCGGCTGCAGTCCGCTTCCGGCGCTCCCCGACCGGTAGAACCACACCCTGGTGGTGTGCGGCGTGCGCTTCTCCTTGATCATCAGCCCGGTCGGATGGCCGGGGTCGACGATCGCGCGCGCATCCACTCCCTGCCCGAGGATGTCGCGCACGACCCTCCGCCCGATGCCGTCCGCGCCGACGCGCCCGACCCAGACAGCCGGGACGCCGAGCCGGCTCAGGCCGATGGCGACATTGCTGTCGGCGCCGCCCGTCCCGATCCGCGCGGTGTCGACGTCGGCGAGTCCTCCGATCTCCGCCGCGCGGAACAGTCCCATGGTCTCGCCGAAGGTGAGCACGTGGCCGGTCATGCTGCGGCCTCCACGGCGGCCCGGCACAGCGACTCGATCGCGTCGAAGTCGCCGGCCGCGATGGCGGCGCGGGGCACCATCCAGCTGCCGCCGACCGCGACCACGGCGGGAAGCGCGAGGTAGGCCGCCGCGCGGGCCGCGTCGATCCCGCCGGTCGGAACGAACGCGAGCTCGGGGAAGACGGATGCCATGGCCGAGATGGCGGCGGGACCGCCCGACGACTCGGCCGGGAAGAACTTCACGGTGCGGAGCCCCAGCGCGCGAGCCCGCATCGCCTCGGTCGCCGTCGCCACGCCCGGCACGGCCTGGACTCCGCGGCGCTCGCACGCGGCGACGACCGCGTCGGCCAGTCCCGGGCTCACCACGAAGGTCGCGCCGGCATCGATCGCCGCCTCCGCCTGCTGGGGTTCGAGGACGGTGCCGGCCCCGACGCGCAGCCCCGGTACCCCGCTCATGGTCCGCAACGCGCCGAGCGCCGCGCCGGTCCGCAGCGTGATCTCCGCCTGCCGGATGCCGCCGGCCAGCAGAGCGCGGGCCAGTGGCTCCGCGTCGCGCGCATCGTCGATCACCACGACCGGCAGGATCGGGTCGAACGCCGTCATCGCCCGAGCCACCCTCCGTCGACGGGCAGGATCGCGCCCGAGACGTACCGGGCGGCATCCGAGGCGAAGAACACCGCGGCGCCGCCGATGTCCTCCGGCTCGCCCCAGCGACCCGCCGGGATGCGCTCGAGGATGGACCGGGAGCGATCGGGATCGTCCTGCAGCGCCTGCGTGTTGTCGGTCGCGATGTACCCGGGCGCGATGCCGTTCACCGTCACTCCCTTGCCCGCCCATTCGTTCGACAGCGCGCGGACCAGGCCGGCGACCCCGGACTTCGCCGCCGTGTAGCCCGGGACCGTGATCCCGCCCTGGAACGACAAGAGGGAGGCGGTGAAGACGATCCGGCCCGCGCCCGCTTCCAGCATCCGCCGGCCCAGCGCCTGGCTGAGCACGAAGCCGCTCGTGAGATCCACCTCCAGCACCTCGTCGAACCAGTCCAGCGGATGCTCGGCCGCTGGGGCCCGGCGGATGGTCCCCGCGTTGTTGACGAGGATGTCGGCGTGCCGGTCGCGCCCGGAGAGCTCGGCGGCGAGCGCGATCACCTGGCTGCGGTCGGCGAAATCGACGCGGTGGCCCTCGAAGCTCCGCCCGAGGGACCGCACCCGGTCGCCGATCGCCGACGACGCCGGGTCGAGTGTCGCCGAAACGCCCACGATGTCGGCGCCCGCGGCGGCGAGCGCCTCCGCGATCGCGAAGCCGATCCCGCGCTTGGCGCCGGTGACGACGGCCAGCCGGCCGGACAGGTCGAACCCGCTCATCGCGCGACCTCCACGAGGATCTTCATCGCGCCCCCGGCCTCGAGCGCCTCGAACGCGGACGCGGTCTCGGCCAGCGGCACGACCCGCGTGATCAGCCGGTCGGCGGGGATGTCGCCCCCCGCCACGAGCTCGATCGCCCGCTCGAAGTCCTGACGCTGGTAGACGCGGGCACCGAGGATGCGCAACTCGCGCCAGAAGAGGCGATGCAGGTCGATGGGGCGCGGCTGGGAGTGGATGGCCACGACGACGAGCGTTCCGCGCACCTTCGCGAGCGAGGTCGCGCCGAGCACGGCCGCCGCCGACCCGGAGACCTCGAAGACAACGTCGGCTCCCGCTCCCCCGGTCCATTCCTCCACCCAGGCGACCTGATCGACCGCGCTCGGGTCGAGCGTCCACAGGCCCATCTCCTCGGCGGCGGCGCGACGTCCCGGGTCGATCTCCGCGATCACCACGTCCGCACCGAATGCGGTCGCGACCGTGGCGATCAGCACGCCGATCGGCCCCGCTCCGATCACCACGGCGCGGTCGCCGGGGGCGAGCTCCGAACGCCGCACGTCGTGCACGGCCACGGCGACGGGTTCGACCAGCGCGGCCTCCCGCAGCGAGACCCCCTCCGGCAGGCGGACGAGGGTCGACGCCGGGACGTTCCAGCTCTGCTGGAGTGCGCCAGGGCTGTCGATCCCGATGAAGTCGAGGTTCTGGCAGATGTGCTCGTTGCCCGCTCGGCAGGCCGGACAGGTGCCGTCCCACGCCAACGGCATGACCGTGACGGCGTCGCCCACCGCCCAGCCGTCGACGTCGGGCCCGATCTCCGCGATGGTGCCGGACATCTCGTGGCCGATCGTCGCCGGCATCGTGACCCGCGCATCCATGTCGCCGTGGAAGACGTGCAGATCGGTGCCGCAGATGCCCACGTAGGCCACCGCGACGCGCACCTCGCCCGGTCGCAGCTCGGCCGCCTCCCGCTCCTCGATCGTGATCGTGCGCTCGCCTACGTAGTTCGCCGCCAACATCGCCGGCCGCTCCTTCCTCGCCATCGCCTGTCCGGAACGGACCGGGCGTGACGTCCTCGTCTCGAATTATCCAAACATAATACGTATGCTGAAGGAAGCGATCCTGCTCCACCGACGAAGAAGGCCCCGCGATGACCTCGACACTGCCCACCCGCGCCCTGCGCACGGGAACCGCCCTCACCGAGCTGGGGTTCGGCGCCGCCCAACTCGGGAACCTCTTCCGGGAGACGACCGACGCCGAGGCCCAGGACGCCGTGAGGGCGGCCTGGGATGAGGGCCTGCGGTACTTCGACACCGCCCCGCACTACGGGCTCGGACTCTCGGAGCAACGACTGGGTCGCGCGCTCCGCGGCACGCCCCGCGACCGCATCGCGCTCTCGTCCAAGGTGGGCCGGCTGCTGGTGGACAGCCCGGACACCGCCGACCGGCTGGACGACGACGGCTTCGTGGTGCCGGCGAGCACCCGGCGGGTGTGGGACTTCAGCCGCGACGGGATCCTCCGGTCGGTGGAGCAGTCGCTCAGCCGCCTCGGGACGGACCGGCTCGACATCGCCTACCTGCACGATCCTGACGACCACTGGGAGTCCGCCTCCACCACCGGGGTCGACGCTCTCGTGGAGCTGCGGGAGCAAGGCGTCGTCGGCGCGGTCGGCGCCGGCATGAACCAGTCGGCGATGCTCGCGGAGTTCGTCCGCCGCACCGATGTCGACGTCGTCATGGTCGCCGGGCGCTTCACCCTCCTCGACGGCGCCGCGCTCGACGACCTCCTCCCGGCCGCGATGGAACGCGGCGTCGGCGTGGTCGCCGCCGCCGTGTACAACTCCGGGCTCCTGAGCACCGATCGGATCGACCCGAGCGCGCACTTCGACTACGGCTCGGCTCCGGCCGAGGTGGTCGAGCGCGCGCGGCGCATCGCGGATGTCTGCCGCGATCACGGCGTGAGCCTGCCGGCGGCCGCCGTCCAGTATCCGCTCCGGCACCCGGCGGTCGTCTCCGTCGTCACCGGGATGCGGACCGCCGGTCACGTCCAGAGCACCGTCGAGCGCCACGGGACCGAGATCCCGGAGGCACTCTGGCACGACCTGGATGCGTCGGGCCTGGCCGCAGATCCCGCACGCGCGATTCTGGCGTAAACATCACACGTCTCTTGATTTAAACATCATACGTATGATAACCCTGTGTGCGGGGGCGCCGATGCCTCCCACGAACAGGAAGCGATCGAATATGACATCGACGTCAGTCTCGCGACGATCGACGACCAGGCGGAAGGGAAGGCCGGCGCTGCTGGCGATCCTCGGCGCAGGCGTCGTCATCGCCTCCGCGCTCATCCCGCTCCGGGCCGAAGCCGCTCCATCGACCATCTTCTACGCAGCGCCCGACGGCAAGGACGCCGGGCATTGCAGCCAGTCGATGCCCTGCTCGCTCGAGCGGGCGCAGCACGTGCTGAGGCCGTCCATCAAGCACGGCGACGTCACCGTGCAGCTGGCGGACGGCACGTACCGTCTCGACAAGCCGCTGTCGTTCGACGCCGGCGACGGCGGCGGCGACAACACCGTCCGCTGGACGGCCGCGCCGGGCGCCCACCCCGTCATCAGCGGATCCTCGGCCGTCACCGGCTGGACCGCCTCAGCGGCAGGTGCGGGCATCTGGGAGGCACCGACCCCCGCGGGGCTGGACACGCGTCAGCTCTACGTCAACGGCACCATCGCGCCGCGTGCGGCCATCCGCCTCGCGAACGCGGACGTGACGCCGACCGCCACCGGTCTCACCATCAAGAACCCCGCGCTCGGATACCTGGCGGGCCTGCCCGACCAGTCGCGCATCGAGTTCGAGTCGCTCGGCGACTTCACGAACCGCTACTCGCCCGTGCAGAGCATCAGCAGCACGGAGATCACGATGGCGCAGCCGGCATGGGACAACAACACCTGGGGCTGGGACACCGTCCAGAACTCGTTCCTCGCGGGCCCGAGCTGGTACCTCGACAACTCGCTGGCGTTCCTCACCCAGACGGGCCAGTGGTACATCGACCCGAGCGGCGGCAAGCTCTACTACAAGCCGGCTGCCGGGATCGACCCCAACAAGCTGGACATCGAGCTGCCGCGCCTGCAGTCGCTGATCAGCATCGGCGGCACGTACGACCAGCCGGTCAGCGGACTCGCGTTCTCGGGAATCCAATTCTCCGGCACCTCCTGGCTCGGACCGTCCACCGACGGCTACGCCGACCAGCAGAACGGCCTCTTCATCAAGGGCGCCTACGACTACCGGCCGGCCGACGCGTTCACCAGCTGCTCCCGCGGCTGCGAGATGTTCGAGCGGGCGCGGACCAGCTGGTTCCAGGAGCCGTCCGCCGTGCAGGTCTCGGCCGCCAGCCGCGTCTCCTTCACCGGCAACACCTTCACCAACCTGGGATCGTCGGCGCTCGGCATCGGCAACGACGCCAACGCGACGACCACCGGAGTCGGATACGGAGCCAGCGACATCCAGGTCGTCGGCAACCGCTTCATGGAGGACAGCGGCCACGGCGTCGCGGTCGGAGGCGTGCTCCCCGACGCGCACCACCCGAGCGACCCGCGGATGACGAACCAGGACATCACGATCCAGGACAACACGATCGACCACGTCTCGGTGGACTACAAGGACAACAGCGGCATCCTCAGCACCTACGTCACGCGCGCGAAGATCCTGCACAACGAGGTGTCCAATGTTCCGTACGACGGCATCGACACCGGCTACGGCTGGGGCATCAACGACGCGGGCGGGTCGAACGACTACGTCGACCGCGGCTACTACAAGTGGAACACGCTGTACACGACGCCCACCACACTGAAGGACAACACGGTGGAGGGCAACCTCGTGCACAACACCAAGGCGCGCTTCGCCGACGGCGGTTCGGTCTACAACCTGTCCGCCAGCCCGGGGTCGGTCGTCGACAAGAACTACCTGTTCAACATCTCCGGAGTCGGGCTCTACCTCGACGAGGGGTCGCGTTCGATGACGTACGAGAACAACGTGGTGCAGGGCGGCTCGTTCGTCTTCACCAACGCGTACAGCCTCCGGAACAACACGAGCGACAACACCATCCGGAACAACTGGTACAACTCGGGCGGCATCTCGGCCCCGAACGCAGCGGCGCACAACAACACGCTGACGAACAACGTGAAGGTCACCGGCACCAACTGGCCCGCCGGCGCCCGCGACGTGATCTGCGCCTCCGGCGTCGCACCGAAGTACCGCACCTCGCTCAATGCGAACCAGTTCGGGTTCACCGGGTGCCCGGTGGATGCGCCGGTCTCCGGCCTCTCGACCGCGGGCTCCTCCGCGGTCAGCTCCTACTTCGGGCAGGCCGGTGACGCCTACGGGATCGCCGCCGCCGGACCGGACGTCTGGGGCGCGGGCGGCCAGCACTCGGACCAGTTCGGGGCGATCTACAAGGCCGGGTCGTTCACCGCAGACGCCGCGGTCTCGGCCCGGGTGGTGTCGGTCAACGACGCGAACTCGTCGGCCAAGTCGGGCGTGATGGTCCGCAACGACACCTCGAAGGCGGGGTCGTCGGCGGGCTACGCGGTCGTCGCGGTGACCGCTCGCAACGGTGTCGTGTTCGAGTGGGATGCGAACGGCGACGGTTACCTGGACTCGGAGGCGAAGGCGTCGGTCGACGTCTTCCGGCCGATCTGGGTGCAGCTCACCCGGACGGGCTCCGCGTTCACGGCGTCGTACTCCTATGACGGGGCGAACTACGTGCCGATCGGCGCGCCGGTGACCCTCGCGTCGGCGGCGGCCACGCAGGACGCGGGGATCTTCTCGACGTCCCACGACGTGAACCAGTCGGCGATCAACCAGTTCGACGGGCTGTCGATCACGGCGAAGTAGTACTGCCCGGCGGTCAGTTCTGGCCGCGCCCGGTCTTCTGCTGGAGGCGGTCGATGTGCTCGGACGCCTGCGCCTTCGTGAGGTCGGCGGGAATCTCCTCGCCGGCCTCGCGGGCGAGCGTGTCGAGGTAGCTGCGCTGGGAGGCGGTCATCGGCTCGTCGCCGGTGACCCATTCCGACGGGTCCTTGCTGGCCGGGTTCTCGTCGTCGCCGCGGCGAGCGCCGAGCACGTCGTCGCCTGCCCCGTTCGTGGTGTCGTTGCTGTCGGTCATGCGGCAGACAGTACGCCGCGGCACCGACACCGCATCCGGGTTGACGGCACCGCGTCCATTGCCTCAGCGATCCGGAATGGCGTAGCGTGCGGCTGGATCGGCTCGCCGTCGAGCCGGGAAGGGGGCTCCCATGATGGTCACGGGCTCGTCTCAGGCGGGATTCGCCGAGGCGCTCGAGGATGCGATGTCGCAGCAGCCGACCCAGGGCGACGTGCCGCGCCGCTACGAGGTCGTCCGCTCGTGGGTGGACGCCGGCGGCGTGGCGGGCGTCTGGTACCGCTGCGAGGTGGCGGTCACGGGGCCCGACGTGCCGGGCCCCGAAGGCTGACCCTCAGCGCCGGAGCACGCTGGGCCGCGGCAGGCCGAGCTCCTCGAGCAGGTCGCCGAGCATCCGGTCGAGTTCGAAACCGGCCTGTGTGATCTTGTTGTTGCCGAAGCTGCCGAGCCGGCTGCTCGGCTGATCGACGGTGAGCACGGTGCCCCCGTCGCGGGCGGCGTGCAGCTCGACGCGGATGGGCGTGTACAGGAGGGTGCCCGGGTCGTGGCGGAACATCCGCGCGGCCGTCGCATAGTCCCCGATCAGGTAGACGGCGCTCGCGATATCCGCTCCGCCCACCCGCATCACCGGGGTCGGGTGGTCCGTCCAGAACCGCACGAAGCGGTGGATGCCGGGGCCGGCCGTCTCGAGCGTCAGCCGCCGCCAGTCCGCTCCCGACGACAGCAGCTCGCGCAGGTGCGCGACATCGAGGGGCGGAACCTCGGTCTCGAACGCGCGCCGCAGCGTCCCGAAGGCGACCGCCGCCTCCAGCTCGATGCGCTGCACGGAGACGGGGACGATGCGCTCGGTCGCGGGGAGGGCCATCAGGCCATTCTCTCCCCGGGCGACCGCTGCCCGTCGTCAGCCCAGCCCGGTGACTCCGCGCTTCGGCGGCACCTGCGGCAGGTCGTCGGCCGAGCCGTCGGCGCCGAGCGCCGCGACGTACGCCCGCTCGCGCTCCAGCGTGTCCGTCTCCGGGGTCCCGTAGCGGGCCGGGTCGGGACGCGCGGCATCCTGCTCCACCGTCAGCAGCCCGTCCGGGTCCTTCGGATCGCGCACCCCGGTCAGCCGCACATCCAGCGTCGACTTGTCCTCGTCGTGCCCGCGCCGGCCGCCGTCGCCGCTCGTGTCATCCATGACTCCACCATCGGCGCGTCCGCTGCGATCGACAAGGGGTCAGGCGTGCTTCGTCGCCCGCAGGGTGTAGCTGAGGGGCGCGACACCGTCGAGAGCGCCGAGCGCGAACTCGCCGTCGGGGCGGGTCACCATCTGGCCGGGGAGCGCCTCCCACGGCACGCTGTCGTGCTCCTCGAGGAGGTCGATGCGGAGGCCGGCACCGATGAGGGCGGTGACGATCTCGCCGAGCGAGTGGTTCCACTCATAGGTGCGGGTCGCGGTCAGGGGGCGTGTCGTCTCGACGTAGGTGGAGTCGTCGTCCCATTCCAGCGGCTGCTCCTGCTCGAAGTAGGGGAACCGGAGATGCAGGTCGTCGTCGAGCCGCTCATCCATCGACCAGAGGATCGGGTGGCCCTCGCGCAGATGCAGCGAGCCGCCGGGTGCCAGAAGGTCCGCGACGACGGCCGCCCAGCGGTCGACGCTCGGGAGCCAGCAGAGGGCCCCGACGCCCGTGTAGACGAGGTCGAAGGTCCCTGGGCCGAGAACGGCCGCGGCGTCGTACACATCCGCGACCACGAAGTCGACGTCGTCGCCCGTGTCGGCTACCAGCCCGCGTGCCTCATCGATCGCATTCGCGGAGAAGTCCAGCCCGGTCACGCGAGCGCCGAGCCGGGCGAGCGAGAGGGTGTCGGTGCCGATGTGGCACTGGAGGTGCACGGTCCGGAGTCCCTCGACCGACCCGAGCCGGGGCAGGTCGAACCTCACGACACCGGAGATCACCTCCCGGTCGGAGATGTACTGCGAGACACGGTATCCGTGCTCGCCACGGTCGGCGTGCAGGGTGGCCCGCTCGTCCCAATTCGCACGGTTCGCGTCGCTGTAGTGGGTCATCGGTCGGCCGCCTCCTCCGCCCGGCCGGCGCCGAGCCTGTCAGCCTAGCGGACGGGCGCTCTCGCGCGGCTCGCTCCGCACGCGACGCGGCTCTCGCGGCGTCCCCTCCCCGCGGTCGGCGCGCACCAGCGCGATACCGCCGAGGATGAGCAGCCCGCCGAGCAGCTGCAGCGCGTCGAGCCGCTCGCCGAGCAGCAGCCACGCGTACAGGGTTGCGGCGACGACTTCCAGGAGGCCGGTGAACGACGCCAGCCGTGAGCCGAGCAGTTCCGCGGCCGTGATGCTGGAGGCGTATGCGACGGCGGTCGCGATGACGCCCACCACCAGGAGCGGCACCCACCACGGCGTCGCCGCGCCGAACAGCGCGACGTCGGCGAAGCTCACGGTGACCGGCAGCAGCCCGGTCGCGCCCACCAGCGCGAGGGCGACGGCGCCGATCAGAAGCCCTCCGGAGGCGAGGGCCACTGGCGGCAGCCCGTCGCTCGGCCGGGCGGCGATGATGTAGAAAGCGGCGCATCCCACCATGGCCAGGACGGCGAGCAGCAGTCCGAGCGGGTCGGGCGCGCCCGCCCCGCCCGGAGACACGACGAGCACCAGACCCGCCACGGCGACCGCGGACCCGGCAAGCACGACCGCGCGAGGCGCTCTGCGCGTCCGCGCCCAGACGACGGCGACGAGCAGCACGGGCGCGAGGTACTCGACCAGGATGCCGGTGCTCACCGGGATGCGCTGGATCGCCGCGAAGTACAGCACCTGCGTTCCGGCGACACCGACCAGCGCCATGCCGAGCAGGCGCCACCGTCCGCGCCGGACCGCGTCCCAGCGGCCGCGCACGGAGAACAGGGCGAAGGGCAGCAGTACGAGCCCGCCGATGGCCGCGCGGGCCGTCACCGCCGCGACGGGCGACCAGCCGCTCTCGAGCAGCGGCTTGATGAACGCGCCCGACATCCCGAACGAGGCAGCCGCGAGGACGGCGATGAGGAAGCCTGCTGTCGCGGGGTGTCGCTGCGCCATGGGATGCACCTGTCAGGATCGAAAGGGATGATGGTCCTGACGGTAGTCTCGTGTCGAGTAAGGAGTCAACTTGCATTTTGCCCCTGACACCCTGGATGCTCTGGAGTTCGCCGTCGCCCTGACCGACACCGACCCCGGCGCCTCGCGCAGCGGCCGCGACGAGCTCGCCACGACCGAGCAGCTCGCCGCCCTGCTGAAAGAGAACCGCTACTCGGGCCGCGTCGACGGTGACGAGGCCGAGCTGGAGGAGGTGCGAGCCACCCGCGAGCGTCTGCGGCGCACCTGGTCGCTCGACCGAGACGCCGCCGCCCTCGAGGTGAACGCCATGCTCGCCGAAGCCCGGGCCCTTCCCTACCTCATGCGCCACGACGGCTTCGACTGGCACCTGCACGCGACGGCACAGGATGCGCCGCTCGCCGAGCGCATCCGGGTCGAGGTCGCGCTCGCCCTGGTCGACGTCATCCGCTCGGGCGAGACGGACCGACTGCGCGTCTGCGCGGCCGACGACTGCACCGGACTCGTGCTCGACCTGTCGCGCAACGGATCGAAGCGCTTCTGCAGTGTCCGCTGCGGCAACCGCGTGAACATGATCGCGTTCCGCGCGCGGCAGGAGCACGAGGTCTAGGCGCTCGGCCGCTCGCCCGCTTCGGAAGGAGATTCGGCCGCATCCCGTTCGAATCTCCCGCGCGACTGCCCATCGAAGGAGATTCGAACGCCGATCTCCTTCGTTGCGAGTGCCGGGTCGATCTCGCCCGACCGCACGAGCACGACCCCCGCGAGGATGCACACCCCGCCGACGAGCTGCAGCGGCCCCGGCCGCTCGCCGAGCAGCAACCACGCCAGCAGGGTCGCGAAGACCACCTCCATCAGCCCGGCGAAGGACGCGAGCCTCGACCCGAGCCGGCGCGAACCCGCCAGGCTGAGCGAGTACGCCAGCGCGGTCGCGACCACTGCCACGAAGAGCATCGGCCCCCACCACGGCAGCGTCGCGTCGCCGAGACGGACGGGCTCGACCGACACCGACAGAGGCAGCAACCCGGTCAGCCCCACCGCGGCGGTGGCGACGGCGCCGACGAGCAGCCCCGCGCTCACCAGCGCGAGCGGAGGGAGCCCCGGCGTCGGCACGGCGGAGATCAGGTAGTAACCGGCCAGGCAGACGGCCGCCGCCAGCGCCAGGGCGACGCCCACCGCATCCATCGCGCCGTTGCCGCCTCCGCCGAAGGGGTCGACGACGAGAACCACGCCCAGCACGCTCGCGGCGGCTCCCGCGACGACGACGAGGCGGACGGGCGTGCCCCGCAGCCAGCCGAGCACGACGATCAGCACGGGCGCGGAGTACTGGATGAGCAGCGCGACCGCGACCGGCAGCCGCTGCACCGCCGCGAAGTAGAGCACCTGCGTCCCCGCGACGGCGACGAGGGCGTACCCGAGGACGAGACGCCCGTTCCGGAGCAGCGGCCGCAGGTCGCCGCGCAAGGAGATGAGGGCCGGCACGGCGAGGATGAGGCCGCCGAGCGCGACGCGCACACCGACGGCCGCGGCCGGCGACCATCCCGCATCCAGCAGGGGCTTCAGCAGGATGCTGCTCGAGCTGAACGACAGCTGGGCGGCCAGCATGACCGCCAGCCCGACCGCCTGGCGGCTCACCGTTTCACCGCCCACCGCGCCAGCGCGCCACCGCGTTCAGAAGTCCGACAGGTTGCCCCGGATGCCGCCGTTGCCGTACTCGGTGCGCAGGATGCCACGGCGCCGCAGCACCGGCACCAGCTCGTCGAGGTAGCGGTGCAGCGTCACCGGGTGCAGGTCGCCGGAGAAGATGACGCCGTCGTTGTCGGCCTCCTCCCCGATCTCCTCGATGAAGTCGGCGATCTGCTCGGCCGTGCCGACGAAGCCGGCGCGGTCGGCGATGCGCCCCTTGACCACCTTCGGCGCGATCAGCTCGCGCAGCGTGACGCCCTCGCGGACGCCCTGCTTGCCGAAGAGCCCCTTGATGCTGCCCTGCGAGACGTGGTCGCCGAAGATCGTGACGTCGAACGGCTCGTCCAGCGAGAGCACGGTCAGGTCGGTCTCGAGGTCGCTCGACTGGCCGGCCAGCGCGCGGTACAGCTCCTCGTCGGTCGGATGCTTCGACGCCTCGACGACGCGCCGCGCCTCCTCGTCGCTGGGGACGACCTCCGGCTTGAAGACGAACAGCACCTTGATGGAGTCCGGGTTCCGGCCAGCGGCCGCCGCGGCCGCGCGCACCTTGGTCCGGTAGTCGCGGATGCTCTGCGCGTCCAGCGGCGCCAGCGCGAGCTGCACCTCCGAGTGGGCGCCGGCGAAGGCGATGCCGCGCGGCGAGCCGCCCGGGGAGACGATCGCCGGGTCGCCCGCGCTGAACGGCACCGCGTTGAGCGGCCCGGCGACCGTGAAGTACTCGCCCTCGTGCTGGAATGGCCGGATCTTCGAGCCGTCGGCGAAGTGCCGCGTCGCGGCATCCTGCACCAACGCCCCGTCGTCCCAGCTGTGCCACAGCCGGCGGATGACGGTCAGCCACTCCTCGGCTCGGTCATAGGCGGCGTCGTGCGACAGAGCGGGAAGGCCCAGGTGCCGCGCGCTTCCGACGTCGGTGACGACGTTCACGCCGAGACGGTGACCGCTCAGGTGGTGGAGGCTCGCGAACTGCCGCGCCGCGACGTACGGCGGATACGCCCCGGCGTTGATCGTCGGCGCGACGCCGAGGTGCCGGGTGGCGTCGAGCAGGTACGGCGAGAGGATGAGCGGGTCGTGCTTCGGGCCGCCGTAAGCCTCGCGCACGCGCAGGTCAACGGTGTCCGGGAAGCCGAGCGACAGCGCATCCTCGATGATGACCAGGTCTAGGCCGGCCTGCTCCAGTTCGCGCGCCGACTGCTGGTACAGGTCGGGACGCGTCCAGTCGTAGCCCCACTCCCAGTAGGGGTGACCCCACCCTTGCGGGCCGAAGCCGCGGCTGAAGAACCAGCCGAAGTGCTGCAGTCGTGCCATGCTCTCCTCCTACCGTCCGGCCGCCGCGACGACCGCCTCGGTCAGGACCGCATCCGCCGCCCTCACTGCTGCCAGGCCGCGCGCCAGATCCGCGATCAGGTCCTCCGCATCCTCGAGCCCGATCGACAGGCGCAGCAGCCCGCCGCCGATTCCCGTCTCCTCACGCACGTCGTCGTGCAGGTGAGCGTGGGTGGTGGATGCGGGGTGCAGGATGAGCGACCGCACGTCGCCGATGTGGGTCATCCGGCTGAACAGGTCGACCGAGTCGTAGAAGCGCTCGGCCGCGGCAGCGCCCCCGGCGAGGGCGAACCCGAGCACCGCGCCCTGACCCTTCGGCAGGTAATGCGACGCCAGCTCGTACGCGGGATGGGAGGGCAGGCCCGCGTAGTCGACGCGCACGACCTCGGGCTGCTCCTGCAGCCAGCGGGCCACGGCGAGCGCCGTGTCGGACTGCCGCTGCACCCGCAGCGAGAGCGTTTCGATGCCCTGCTGGATGAGGAACGCATTCATCGGCGACAGCACCGGTCCGAACAGGGAGGCCACGACGGAGCGGGCGAAGGCGGTGTAGGCGGCGGCGCCGTGCTCCGCCACGTAGCTGGAGCCCTCGAGCCATTCGTCGGGCCCGGTGAGGTGCGTGAAGGGTGAGGACGCCCAGTCGTAGGTCCCCTGGTCGACCACGACACCGCCGAGCGTGGACCCATGTCCGCCGAGGTACTTGCTCGCCGAGTGGACGACGATGTCCGCGCCGTGCGCACCCGGCCGGAGCAGGTACGGCGTGGCCAGCGTGTTGTCGACGATCAGCGGGATGCCGTTGTCGTGCGCGACGGCCGCGACGGCCTCGATGTCGAGCACCTCGTTGCCCGGGTTGGCGATCGACTCGCCGAACAGCACCCGGGTGTTCGGACGGATGCGCCGTCGCCACTCGTCCGCATCGGTGGGGTCGTCGACGAACTCGATCTGGATGCCGAGCCGCCGCAGTCCGTTCTCGAACAGTCCCCGCGTGCCCGAGTAGATGCTCTGCGCCGAGAGGATGTGGTCGCCCGCCTGCACGAGGCCGAGAACGGCGACCGTGAGCGCGGCCTGGCCGCTGCCGACGGCGATCGCCTCGCGTCCGCCCTCGAGGGCGGCGACCCGCCGCTCCAGCGCCGCCGTCGTGGGGTTGCCCGACCGGCTGTACGTGTAGCCCGCCTCGTCGCCGCCGAAGCGTCCCTCCGCCTGGGCGAAGCTGTCGAACTCGAACCCTGCGGTCAGGTAGATGGGCGTGACCCGGGCGCCGTGGGCGGCGTCGCGGGACTCTCCCGCGTGGACCTGGGCTGTGGTGAACTCCGGCATCTCCCTATGGTGCGGCACCGCATCCCGGCGGCACCCTTCTGTTGCGGAAAGCTACGGCCCGGCCGCCGTGGGAGGGCGTCAGTGCGTCAGGACGTTGAGCGCGACGACGATGATGGCCCCGTTGTAGAAGAAGCTCAGGATGGAGTGCTTGGCCACCGCCCAGCGCAGCCGCGGCGAGAGGATCTCGGTGTCAGAGGCAGCGAAGGACGTGCCGATGGTGAAGGCGAAGTACACGAAGTCGCTGAGCCTCGGGCTCCCGGTTCCGGGAAACGCGATCACGGGCTCTGGCGAGTGTTGACTCCTCCGGTGGTACAACTGCGCGTAGCCCCAGTGCAGCAGCCCCCAGGACAGCAGCATGGCGCAGGTGCCGACCACGTCGGCGAAGAGATCGAGCAGGGCATCGTCGTGGACGACACGCACTTGGATCGCCGAGACGATCCCGGTGAGGCTGGCGAAAAGGGTGGATGCGGCGACGACGGATCGCGCCGTCCAATCGGTGTAGAGCAGGGATCCCGCGGCCGGAGCCGGTCGTGCCCGCCGGGAGTTCACCGCGAGGACGACCCAGACGCCGATGAGGTACACGGTCGCGATCAGGCACCAGGTCGTCAGGAGGCTGATCGAACTCTCGAGGCCGGGCGAGAGGACCACCCACACGCCGACGATCGTCAGACAGCCCTGCACGAGCAGGTTCGCCGCGAAGCCGGCACGGACCCAGCCACGGTGGGGAGCATTGTCGGGAGAGGTCACGTCAGTGAGGACGCGCAGCCGGCGGATTCGTGACGATGCGCTGCCGGTTCCGCTGCATCGTCACGCGGCTCAATGCAGCCCGTGGCTGTGTCTAGCCCTCGCCACTCGGTGGCGGGCTCCACCGGGGCCTCCTTGTCGGGACCCAGCTCCCGGCGAGGACAGTGAGCATGGCGATTGTGGAGAAGGTCCACGTCGGCGAACCGCTACCGGGAGCGAGCACCGTGACCATCAGCACCGTGGACAGCAGGACGACCGCCAAGATCGCGAGATATACCCGAACTGCGGCGGTCAGCGGTGGCGGAAAGACTGGACCTCTGACGCCACTCCACACTCGATCGACGGCAGCGCACAGAAGCGACCCCACCGTCAGCGCCATCCCGCCCCACGGCGGCGGGAGGAGCGAGGCACCTAGCAGCGTGCCCCCCACTACGAGAGCCATTGTGGCGAAGTAGGCGAAGTGCCGAGGCCGCACCGACATCAGAAGCCTTTGCAACTCTGGGAGATCCCCGCCGCCGCAAATGCACTGGTCACGACCCAGGCTGTGACGCCGGCAGGCGGGAACCACACCAGTGCGACCGCCGCTCCACCCAGCGCAAGGATGCATCCGCTCTTCCAGGTGACCTTTGCGGTTGCACCGCCACGGTAGACGAGGCTGAGCGACTGAACCATGCGGCCGTTGATGTACTTCTGGAGGTAGCTCCCCTTGCAGTTCGTCAGGTTCTCGTTTGGCCTCATGAAATAGCTGCTGCCGTTCGCGTTCACGCAGTTGTACGAGTACACCCCAGTCGTCGTCGGATCAGCGACGACGGGGAAGGCAGTGTGCTCCGTGAAGTCGACGGCCTGCGTGAGCGTGTTACCGCGCACTTCGTAGTGTGTCGGCACGGCTTGGCCTCTGGCATCCTTCGCCCATGCCTCCCCGAAGACGCGCAGCGGCGCGCCGTCCGCAGCGACCACCGCAACAGTACCGTTCACGTCTTGGGTGAGTGATGCTCCATCGGGCACGTCGATCGGGTAGTCGTACCGATTTGGAGCGCTCGCGTTGTCGATCACGGTGTTGATCTGCACGGCACCATCCGCCTTGATGAGCGGGACGGTGGTCGAGCCGTTCTTGTTGTCGTACGCCACCACGCCCGGAAGCTGAGAACCCGTTGCGTCGGACGCCTGCTGGGCAAACGGCAACCCGATCTGAACCGAGTCTCCGAGCGAGAGGCCGTGGGCAGGGTCGACCGGGACGTCCACCCTGCCGCCCTCAAAAGTTGCCGCCGCGGCGGCGTCGCTGTCGCGACTCACCGTTGCAAGGCCGGAGAACGACTCCGGCACGACGCCTTGGATCGCGGCCACCGCATCCACTGCGTTGAGTTCCTCCGCGTCCGGCGCAGCGACCCCGGTCAGGCTAGCCCCAATGATGCAGACTCCTGCCAGATTTGCAGCCGACATCAAAACTCGAGATCTCTTCACGAAGGTCTCCTTCCGTTCAACGACGAACGAAGTGGACAGATGTCCGTCACCCGACAGGCCGGAACGGCCGCAGTCCACACTGACGGTCGTGCTCCACACACAAGGGCGGCGCCCTCTACTGATTCAGACTTCGAGGCCACCCGAATATGACGCGGATCCGAGCAGGTTCTTCCAAACGCCCCAGCGAGCTCGAGTCGCCGACAGGGAGGCAACGTGGAGCGAGAGGTCTCCGCAAGAACCAACTGGTACACTCCCAGCATCGATATCCGAACGTAGCGTTCTGATATCGAACAGCATTGACTTACGACGAAGTGAGGATCCCGTGCAGTTCCACCACCACGGATACGTCTCCGGCGACCCGCGCATCCATGAGCCCTCCGGAGCCGGAATAGACCGCCCGGACGAGCTCCCCGACGAGGCCGACGTGCTCATCGTCGGCTCCGGCCCCGCCGGCATGATCGCAGCGGCGCAGCTCGCCCAGTTCCCCGGGATCGTCACGCGGCTCGTCGAGCGCCGCCCCGGCCGGCTCGCCATCGGGCAGGCGGACGGCATCCAGGCCCGCAGCGTCGAGACGTTCCAGGCGTTCGGATTCGCCGAGCGGATCATCGCCGAGGCGTACCGGATCACGGAGATGGCCTTCTGGAAGCCGGACCCGGCCGACCCGTCGCGCATCGTCCGCACCGCGCGCCCCGTCGACGACCCGACCGGGGTCAGCGAGTTCCCGCACCTCATCGTCAACCAGGCGCGCGTGCTCGACTACTTCGCCGAGGTCGCCGCGAATGCGCCCGCGCGGCTGACGCCCGACTACGGGTACGAGTTCGTACGGCTGCAGGTCGGCGACGGCGAGCATCCCGTGGCCGTCACCCTGCGCCGCACGGCCGGGCCGGACGAAGGAGCCGAGCGCGTCATCCACGCGAAGTACGTCGTCGGCGCCGACGGCGCCCGCAGCAAGGTCCGCGAGTCGATCGGCTGCCACCTCGCCGGCGACCAGGCCAACCACGCCTGGGGTGTCATGGACGCACTGGCCGTGACCGACTTCCCGGACATCCGCACCAAGTGCTCCATCCAATCGGAGGCGGGGAACATCCTGCTCATCCCGCGCGAGGGCGGCTTCCTGTTCCGGATGTACGTCGACCTCGGCGAGGTCGCGCCCGACGACAAGGGTGCGGTGCGCTCCACCACCATCGAGCAGATCATCGCCAAGGCGAACGACATCCTGCACCCGTACACGCTGGACGTGCGGAACGTCGCTTGGCACAGCGTCTACGAGGTCGGTCACCGGCTCACCGACCGCTTCGACGACGTGCTGCCGGAGGAGCTCGGGATGCGCACCCCGCGCGTGTTCATCACCGGCGACGCCTGCCACACGCACAGCGCGAAGGCCGGCCAGGGCATGAACGTCTCGATGCAGGACGGCTTCAACATCGGCTGGAAGCTCGGCCACGTGCTCGACGGCCGTGCTCCGGAGTCGCTGCTCGCCACCTACTCGGCCGAGCGTCAGGTGGTCGCCAAGGATCTCATCGACTTCGACAAGCAGTGGTCGACCCTGATGGCGAAGAAGCCGGAGGAGTTCGCCAGCCCCTCCGAGCTCGAGGACTTCTACGTGCGCACCGCCGAGTTCCCCGCCGGGTTCATGACGCAGTACACGCCGTCGCTCATCGTCGGCGAGGCATCCCATCAGGAGCTGGCATCCGGGTTCCCGACCGGGAAGCGGTTCAAGTCGGCCCCGGTCGAGCGCGTGTGCGACGGCAACCCGGTGCACTTGGGACATCATGCGCGCGCCGACGGACGGTGGCGCATCTACGTGTTCGCCGACGCGGCGGCCGCGGGAGATAACTCGCCGGTCGCCGAGCTGGCCGAGTGGATGTCGTCCTCGCCCGAGTCGCCACTCGCCGCGACCCCGGAGGGCGCCGACCCCGACGCCTGGTTCGACGTGAAGGTGATCTACCAGCAGGACCACACACGGGTGGACCTCGGCGTCGTGCCGCGACTGTTCCTCCCCCACGTGGGACCGTTCGGCCTCATCGACTACGAGAAGGTCTACGCCGCCAGCCCGGTCGACGACATCTTCGCCGAGCGCGGTATCGACCGCGGCGGCGCGATCGTCGTCGTGCGACCCGACCAGTACGTCGCGAACGTGCTGCCGCTCACCGCCACGGACGAGCTGGCGGCCTTCTTCCGGCCCATCCTGCGGGCGGAGGCGCTGACCCGCTAGCGTCCGGCAGCATCCTCATCGAGGGTGTGGGGGACGGGGGTGGGGCGCCCGGTCAGCGCAGCTCCGCCTCGACGGCGTCCGCCGCGGCCCGAAGCCGCGCGCCGATCGCTGCAGCGTCGACGCCGTTCGCGACATAGACCACGGCGAGCGCCGCGACGGGCTGACCCGGCGCGGACACCGGGACGGCGATCGACGCCAGCCCGGCGATGACCTCGTCGTGGCTCGTCGCATAGCCGCGTTCGCGGGCGAGCAGGGCCTCGTCGCGCTCGTGCTCCCCGGGCAGTGCGCGCCACTGCGCCTCGGTCAGCGCCGACTGGATCGCGATACCGGGAGCCCCCGACGCGAGCGGATGCCGCGTGCCCGGCCGCTGGGCGACCGTGGCATGCGCGTGCGACGGCTCGACGGTCACGAGCGTCACGACGTCGTGGCGGTCGAGCACCGCGAGGAACGCCGTCATCGTCAGCTCGTTCGCGACAGCGGTCAGCTGCGGCAGCGCGGCCGACTGCAGGTCGCGGGACACGGCGCGGGCGAGCGACGCCATGCGCGGGCCGAGCTCGACGGCGCCTGAAGCGTCCCGCACCACCAGCCCGTGATCCTCGAGAGTGCGCAGGATGCGGTAGGCGATCGACCGGTGCAGGCCCAGGCGCGACGCGATGGCCTGGATGGTCAGCGGTTCACCGGCCTCGGCGAGCAGTTCCAGCATCCGGATGCCGCGCGACAGCGTCTGCAGCGGGGGCGCGCCGGTTCCGGCGCCGTCGTCGGAGCGGGGCATGTGTTCGATTATAGAAACCCTGGCGGGCGGCGGCGCCGAAGGCGTCAGGCGGACAGGGTCTCCCGCGTGTTGACCACATCCACCCGCGCGTCGATGAACGAGTGGACGCTCTCCTGGATGTGGAACTGCGTGTGCGACAGGCGCGCCTCTCGCGAGCGCAGAAGCACCCGGGCGGCCGCGCGCCGGGACTGCAGGCGGCCGATCGCGACGGTCGCCCCGACGAGCACGGCGACGGCCAGCGCCATCGCGACACCGTCGACGACGGCCGACCAGGCGGGCGTCACCGCACCGACGGCCAGGAGCCAGCCGCCGGCGACGACGGCGAGCGAAGCGCCCGCGGTCCAGAGGGTCGGGCGAGCGAGGCGGAGCGGATGCGCGGCGAGCAGGGCGCGCGCTTCGGCGGCGGCGCGCTCCTGCTGGCGACGGCGCTCCTTCGCCCAGTGCAGGTCGCGCTCGTGACGGCGGGCGAGCAGCTGGGCCCGGTCGTGGGCATGGTTGTAGGAAGAGGTGTGCACGATACGTCCTTTGCAGCGTTCGGGTCTTCCTGCGGAACGGGTTTCGGGTCCGTCCTGCAGGGCTCAAGGGAGTAACTCGGGGTGTGACAACCGCGAGCATAGCCAGAAAGACCGTTCTGTGGGTCATTTGGAGGACAAGCGGCTGTCCCCCATTTCGGGCGACACGCGGGCCGTGCACATCGCGCTGTTAGGGTGTGCTTTCCGGCGCCGTGCGGGAAGGGGAGCGGATGCGCAAGCCGATCATCGTCACCTCCGTCGTGCTGGCCGTGGCGATCGTCGCCGGTGCGGCGGCCCTCGGACTCGCGCGCCGCGGGGCTGCGCCGGCCGCCGCGCCGTCACCGACGCCGTCCACGAGTACGACCGCGACCCCGACCGGTGATGCGTCGCGGGCGTTCGCATCCACCCGGCTGTACCTCGACCCGAACACCGAGGCCGCCGCCGCGGCCGCCCGATTCGAGCAGCAGGGCGACACGGCCTCCTCCCTCATCGCCGGGCGGATCGCCGACATCCCTACCGCGGTCTGGCTCGGCGAGTGGTTCCAGGGTGACCGCCTGGTGACCGAATTGCGCAACGACGTCGCCGACGCTCGCGCACAGCAGGCGACACCGGTGTTCGTGGCGTACGCCATCCCGAACCGCGACTGCGGCGGCTACTCGAAGGGCGGCCTCGCGCCGGACCAGTACCTGCCGTGGATGCGCACCATCGCATCCACTCTCCGCGGCAGCCACGCGGTGGTGCTGCTCGAGCCCGACTCGCTGGGGATGCTCGCCGACAAGAAGTGCGACGGATCCGCCGAGGTACGACTGCCCCTGCTCAAGGCCTCGGTCGGCATCCTCGAGGGGGCGGGCATCGCGACCTATCTCGACGGCGGCAACGCGCGCTGGCTCTCCCCTCGGCCCAGGCGGCCTGGCTGGAGAAGGCCGGAGTGCAGGGAGCGCACGGCTTCTTCACGAACGTCTCCAACTTCGACACGACCTCGCGTGAGCGCGACTACGCCGGGCGCCTGTCGTCGAAGGTGGGCTGGAAGCACTACGTCATCGACGTCTCCCGCAACGCCAACGGCTGGACCGGCACCTGGTGCAACCCTCCCGGCGCGAAACTCGGCGAGGACCCGAAGGTGACGGAGGGCACGGAAGGCAAGCTGGATGCGCTGCTCTGGGTGAAGCACCCGGGCGTCAGCGACGGCACCTGCAACGGCGGCCCTGCCGCGGGTGTGTGGTGGCAGGCGGGGGCCGAGGCGCTGGTCGACGGGCGGAAAGGGTGACCGCGGACGCCTGCAGCCGGCTCGCGGAGGCGTGCTCGCGGGTCGCGGCCCGGACGTCGACTCCGGGCGAGTTCCTCCGGCGGCTCGGGCACGAGGCGGCCGGCGTGCGGCGCGGTCCGCTCTGGCCGGTCGATGCCGGCCGCGGCGGATCGAACCGGATCCGCGGCCGGGGCTTCCGCCGCCACGTCGACGACGGCACCGACGGTCAGGCTCGGCACTTCGCCGGCATCGTGGCCGTCGCGGCGCGGATCGGCGCGCCCGCGACGCGCTGGCTCTCCATCCACGTGGGCCGGGATGCGCCCGATACCGCCGACGGACGCCTCACCGACCACGCGCTCGACTTCGTGCGCCTGGTGCGTTCCGGCGAGCTGGCGCCGGCGGACGCGGAGGGCTGGGTGCGCACCACCATCTGCGGGCAGGGCAGCGGCCTCACCGCGCGCTGACCGCCGAAGCCGACCCGTCGGTCAGGCGGAGATCGTCGTGAAGTCGGTGTAGTGCGCGAGCCGCGGCAGTTCGGCCGTGATCGCCGACTCGTGGCCCCCGACCACGATCACACGCGCACCAGAGGCGATCCCGGCGGCGAGACCCGCCTCCGCGTCCTCGAACACGACGCACTCGGAGATGGGCACCCCGAGTCGCTCGGCAGCGAGGAGGTAGGCCTGCGGATCGGGCTTGCCGCGCTCGACATCCTCGGCCGCGACGAGGACCTCGGGTACCGGAACGCCTGCGGCGCGCAAGCGGGTGATGGCGAGCTCCCGGGGTGCGCTGGTCACCACTGCGACCGACGCGCCATCCGCCACCAGCCGCGAAACCAGCGCGGCCGCACCGGGCACCTCGACGATGCCGTCGGTGCGCGTCAGCTCCTCCGCGACCAACTCGCGGAGCAACTCCGCGCGCTCGCCCTCGCTCAGGTCGGGGAGGAAGTGCGCGATGGTGTCGGCAGCCTGTCGTCCGTGCGCGAAGGCGAGCATCGCGGCCGGATCGATGCCGTGCCGCTCGCAGAACGCCGTCCACACCTGCTCGACGACCGCGGTCGAGTCGACGAGCGTGCCGTCCATGTCGAACAGGAACCCGGCTGCTGCGATCTCATCCACCCTCCGAGCTTAGGAGACCGGCGCGGCGGCGACTAGACCGGGTAGTCTAGGCGGACTGGTATTCACATATGAATGGATAGTTGTGCACTTGAATCCCGAGCGGTGGCCGCGCAGCGCGGCGACTCCGGCGCTCGTCGCGGTTCTCGCGACGAGCGAGGTGGCGCTGTCTGCGTGCTCGGCGCTCGTGAACCAGCAGCTGTCGACGGAGGGGAACTCGGCGAACCAGCGGAAGGTCGCGGTTCAGCTGGAGGTGCTCGAATGACGGCCAGTATGGGGAGCCGCCATCATGTGCCGAGGCTCGCGTCGTTGCTCACGGCCCTCGCGCTCATCGCGGCAACGACAGCGGGCCTGACCGCCTGCTCGCCCTACGGAGGAATGGTGAACAAGCAGCTATCGACCGAGGGAAATCTGGCTAATCAGCGGAAGGTCGCGCTGGATCTGATTCGGGGGTACCCGAATCCGGACCTCGAAACCATCCGGTTCGTCAACGAGGGCCATATCGATGGTAGCGGCGCCTGGGGGGCCAGCGCCGTCGTAACGGTCGCGGGGAAGGAATACCACGAATTACTGGACACGCTGGTATCAAGCGGAGACGGGCTGCCCCCGGTGGCCCCGCACTCGACCCCGCCATCCGTAACCGTGATCTACAGCGATGGCACATCCGAGGTGCTCGAGTGACGGCCAGGGCGCCGGGACGCTCTCGTACTCGGAAGATCACAATGATGCTCGCGGCCCTCGCGCTCATCGCGGCAACGACAGCGGGCACGACCGCCTGCTCGCTCTACGGAGGAATGGTGAACAAGCAGCTATCGACCGAAAGGAACCTGGCCAACCAGCGTAGGGTCGCGCTGCAGTTCGTGCAGGACTATCCAAACCCGCAAATTGAAGCAATCACGTTCGCGGACGAGGGCCACGTCGACGGCAGCGGCGCTTGGGGAGCGAGCGCGTATGTCACGGTGGACGGCAAGCGTTATGAGGAGATCCTCGGGACGTTTCTGTCTGGAGGCGATGCGCTGCCGACAATCGCTCCCGGCGCACCGCCGCCCCACAGTGTCACCGTTGTCTACAGCGACGGCAGCTCCGAGGTGCTGAGTTGACCACCGACGAGGATTATGCGGAGATCGCACAGGCGGCCTACAACGTCGACCCCAAGTGGCGGAAATTGCCCTGGAAAGAGAACCACAGATTCCCACCCGGAAACCCGCGCTTCATCATCCTCAACGACCCTGCCCCCGTCAGCGATCCGGTCACGGGTCTGCAGGGCATCGCGGTGGCGCCGCTGGTCAACGGCGAACCCGACTACGGGCACGTCTTCGTCGCCTTCGCGGGGACCAATCCCGCCGACCACGCCGATCTGAACGCAGACTCGCAGGAGGTCATGGCCGGCAAGTCTGTCGGGGGGACGCAGGCGGCCGAGGCCAAGGAGTATGCGAAGAAGGTTCGATCGCGCGTGCTCGCGAAGCACCCCGAGGCCACCTTCGACACGGTCGGACATTCCCTGGGGGGCCACGTAGCCACGCTCGTCGCCTCCGATCTCCACTGGTCCTCGACGACCTTCAACTCCCCCGACCCGTGGGATGCGATGTCCCCGGAGCAGCGCGAGTGGCTGACGAAGGAGATCGCCGCCGGCAGGAACCCCTTCCGCAACTTCGTAAACGAGTGGGACCCGATCGGCAATTCGCGCGGCAACACGTCGGGCACGGCCATCTTCGTGCACGGACTGCCGGGGCAGGACCCGCTTCAGTATCACAACCTGGATACCGGATTCCATTTCACGGACGGCCGGATCACGGACATCACGAAGACCGGGCGGAGCAGGCTGGAGATCACCGAGAACCTGCTGCAGGGGGTGCCACCGGCGTACCGCACGGCCGTCGCGGCGGGCGTCTCCGGAGCCATGACGGTGCTGCGGAATCCGTTGGTCGGCGAGTCGGTCGGTAGGTCCGTGTCGGCGATGCTCGTCGCGATGGATACGCTCGCGGCGGCCTCCCTGGCGTCCTCGATCTTCAGCACGTCCGATCTGCTGACGCAGGTGAAGTCGGTGAACAGCTCCCTGGTCCCGCAGCTGCAGGTCAGCCTCGACGATGCCTGTCGCGCCGTCTCCGGGATTCCTTACATCACGGCGACGGATATCGAGAACTGTGTGATCACCGAGCGCCTGCGCGTCTCGGACAACATCGACGAGCACGCGGTCACCGCGGTGAACCGCCTGGTGGACGACCACGTCGCCACCGTGCACAGGTTGACCGCCGGCATCGGCGCCGCCATGAGCAACGCGGTCGAGCAGGACGCACGGTGGGCGTCGATCTTCGCCGGGCGATAGGGGAAAGGAGTAGGACATGTCCGACTACGGATGGGGCCAGGCCGAACAGGCCTGGGACAACCTGGCGAGCGTGATCGAGGGAATCGGCAAGGGTCTCGACGACCTGGTTCACGGAGCGCAGGAGGCGATCGATGAGCTGGTGCACAACGCCGCGGTGGGGCTCCTGCACGCCCTCCTTCCGCCGATGGTCCACGGCAAGAACGCCATGGTCCGCTCCGGCGCGTGGGTGAGGACGGAAGCCCTCACCGCCGAAATCCTCCTCGCTTTGGGAAGCGCCAAAGCGAACAACGCGCTCCTCGCCGGCCTGGTCGCCGGGAAGGTGGATGAGGGCGTCGACCACATCCTGTCGCATTCGGACTACACCCACGGAGTGAACAGCATCACATGACCGAGTACTCATCGCTCCGTGAGCTGGAGGACGCCCAGGACCAAGCGGTCGTCGTCGCGCGGCGCCGCCTCGAGAGGGCCGAGGAAGGCGTCGCGTACTACCGCTCGCAGATGGCCCGCATGCAGGAGGACTTCCACGCGCTCGCCGCGCGCGAGGGAGCGGCAGACGATCCCGGCTTCCGCGCCGCGCTGCACCGCGTCTCGGACATCACCGAGGCCGAGGTCTGGGAGGCGAACCGCGCCGTCGCCCGACTCGAGGAAGACCTCGACGAGCTGAGGACGCAGCAGTACACAGAACGCGAGCTCTTCCTCGAGCGACAGCGCGACGCGAGGTAGCGGAGGGGCCCATCCCACCTGACCCCTCCGCCGATTAGACAGCGACTCCCGTCACACGAGCGCCGCGCTGAAACGCGCGGGGCGGAACGTGTCGAGCAGCGGCGACTTCTCGCCGGTGAGGATCTCGCGGGCGAGCAGTTCGCCGGCGATGAGCCCCAGCGTCGCACCGCTGTGCGTGAAGGCGACGAAGTAGCCGGAGATCTGCTCCAGCTCGCCGAGCACGGGCTCGCCGTCGCCCGGGATGGGCTTGCCGCCGGTGCCGAAGCCGTCCAGCTCGAGCGCCGGGTTGCCGGCGAGGACGCGAGACGCCTCCTCCAGCAGGCGCTCCAGGATGCCGTCGGGAACCGTGATGCTGCCGTCGTCCCCGACGACGAGCGCTTCCTCCGACCACGCCGAGTCGAGCGCCAGGGCGCCGGTCGGCGTCGGGCGGACCGCGACGTTCGGCGTGTTCAGCACCGCCGTCAGCTCGGTGTCGATGGGCTTCGTCCAGACCAGCAGCGCGGCGGGGCTGCCGTCCTCGATGCGGACACCGTGCTGGGCGACCTGCGCAGGGACACCCGGGCCCGTCGCGAGGAGGACCGCGTCCGCCTCGAACCGGCGACCGTCCGGCGTGACCGCACCGACGGCGCGGCCGTCCTCCACGAGGACCTCGACGTGGCCGGCGTCCGCGATCAGCCGGCCACCGCGCGCGGTGAACTCCTCAGCGAGGTGGGCGATGAGCGACGGCAGGTCGACCCATCCCTCGCCCGGGTTGAAGATGGCGCCCTCCTCGGCGATCGCGGCCGGGTCGACGCCGGGCGTCACGTCGGCCACCTGGTCGGCGGTCACCCACTGGGCGTCGTAGCCGATGGCGCGCTCGTGCTCGAGGATCGGACGGAACGACTCGCCCTCCGGAGCCCAGGTCAGGCCGCCGTCGAAGCGCAGGAACGCCGAGACGTCCTCTCGGGCCGCGAGGGTGCGGTAGCGATCGATGCCGAGCTGACGCAGGGCGTGGTACTCCGGCGAGCGCAGACCCGCGGTGTTCAGCCAGGAGAGCGAGCGCCCGCTCGCGCCGCCGGCCAGCTCGCCCTCGGTGAGCAGCGTCACCTCGGCCCCGGCGCGGACCAGCTGCGTGGCGGTGGACACGCCCAGCACGCCGCCGCCGATGACGACGACGCGGGAACGGATGGATGGTGCAGTCATGGTGCTCACTTTCGGTTCTGAGTGTGGATGGTGTCGATCAGTTCGAGGACCGCGAGGCTGTCCCGCGGTTCGACCGGCAGCGGCGTGCCGTCCCGGAGGGAGGCCGCGAGCCGGCGGTAGAAGTCGGCGTAGTCGCCGGGTGCCAGCGGCACCTCGTCCGGGTGCGCGTCGGTGCCCAGCCGTGCCGGGGAGGTGGCGCGGCCGAGGCGCGCGTCGCCGGGGCGCATGCCGCCCGCGAGCTGACCCTCCTGCGGGTCGAGCCCCCACGAGACGAATCCGGAGCGTGAGCCGAGCACGCGGAATCGCGGGCCCGAGATGGGCGCGACGGCGCTCATCCACAGGTGGCTCGTCGTCCCGCTGCCGTGCTCGAGCACGACGAACGCGTCGTCGTCGGCGGCACCGCCGCGCCGGGTGCGGACCTCCGCGTGGGCGACGGCCGCGGGTCCGAACAGCAGGAGCGCCTGGTCGATCAGGTGAGCTCCGAGGTCGAACAGGATGCCGCCGCCCTCCGCCGCTCCTGTCGTGGACTTCCACGAGTCGTCGGCGGACGGCTTCCACCATTCGAACCGGGACTCGAAGCGCCGGATGTCGCCGAGCGCTCCGTCGCCGACCACGCGGCGGAGGGTGAGGAAGTCGCCGTCCCACCGGCGGTTCTGGAACACCGTGAAGGGCACGCGCGCCGCCTCTGCGCGCTCGATGAGGGCACGCCCCGAGCCGGAGTCCGGCGCGAACGGCTTGTCGACGACCGTCGGCAGCCCGGCATCCACCGCGGCCGTCGCGTGGCCGACGTGCAGCGGCGTCGGCGAGGCGACGACGACCAGGTCGACCCCCTGTGTGGCGAGCAGCGCATCCACGTCGGGCAGCGCTACCGCGGAGGGGTGGTCGGCGGCGAGCCGGTCGGCCTGCGACGTGACGACCGCCGTCAGCTCGAACGCGGGATCCGCCGCGAGGAACGGCGCGTGGAACACCCGCCCGGCGACGCCGTACCCGATGAGGCCGACGCGGAGCGGCTGCGCGCTCACAGCACCTCCGACAGGAAGCGCTGCAGGCGGGGGCTCTGCGGCCGGTCGAACAGGTCGTCCGGTCGCCCGGCCTCCACGACGCGTCCCTCGTCCATGAAGACCACCTGGTCGGCGACCTTGCGGGCGAAGTTCATCTCGTGCGTGACGACGACCATGGTCATCCCCCGGCGACCGAGATCGGCCATGAGGTTGAGCACGCCCTTGACGAGCTCCGGGTCGAGGGCGCTGGTGACCTCGTCGAAGAGCATCACCTCCGGCTCCATCGCGAGCGCGCGGGCGATCGCGACGCGCTGCTGCTGGCCACCGGAGAGGTCGCGCGGACGGTGGTCCATGCGCTCCCCCAGGCCTACTTCGTGGAGCCGCTCCTCGGCGACGCGTTGCGCTTCCGCCTTCGACATCCGCTTCACGCTCCGCAGCGCGAGCATGACGTTCTGCAGCGCCGTGTGGTCCGGGAAGAGGTTGAAGTGCTGGAAGACCAGGCCGATCCTGCGGCGGAGCGCGTCGGGCTTGGTGCCCAGGATGCTCTGGCCGTCGAGCCGCACGTCGCCGCTCTTCGGCTCGTGGAGGCGGTTGATGCCGCGCAGCATGGTCGACTTGCCCGAGCCGGACGGTCCGATGACGCAGGTCGTGCTACCCGGCGCCACCGAGATCGACACGCCGCGCAGCACGTCGATGTCGCCGTAGGCCATCGTCAGGTCGACGAGGTCGAGCGCCGAGCCGCGGAAGTCCGGGGTGGTCTGGGCGGGGAGAGGCGAGGTGTAGGTCATGTGTTGCTCCCGAGGGTGAGGGCGGCCGGAGGCTGGACCTCGTCCAGCTCGTCCAGTCCGCTCTTCGGCGGCGCCGGCTTGCGGCGCCCGGTGCGGAACCGGTTGTCGAAGTAGTTGACGAGGTGCGTGAGCGGCACGGTGATGACCAGATAGAACAGTCCGGCGAGCACCAGCGGCGACAGGTTGCCGGTCAGCACGGCCGCATCCTGACCCACTCGGAACAGCTCGCGCTCGCCCACCAGCAGGCCGAGGAAGTACACGAGGCTCGAGTCCTTCACGATGGCGATGAACTGGTTGACCAGAGCGGGCAGCACCCGGCGGACGCCTTGCGGCACGACGACCAGGCGCATCGCCTTGCCGTAGCTGAGGCCGAGCGCGCGGCACGCCTCCAGCTGACCGCGGTCGACGCTCTGGATGCCGGCGCGGAAGATCTCGCCGATGTACGCGGCCGCGATGAGCGACAGCGCCAGGATGCCGAGCGGATACGGCGACGGTCCGAAGATCGACTGCGAGAAGCGCGCGAAGCCCTGGCCGATGAGCAGGATGGTGAGGATCGCCGGCAGGCCGCGGAACACGTCCGTGTAGACGCGGGCGGGGATGCGCAGCCAGCGGGAGGTGGAGATCCCCATGACGGCGACCACCATGCCGAGCACGACGCCGATGACGGTCGCCGCGATCGAGATGATCAGCGTGTTGACGAGTCCGACGCCCAGCAGCTGCGGGAAGACCTGCAGCATGGAGGGGATGTCGAAGAAGGTGTGCGTGATGGTGGTGAGCCAGTCCATGGGGATCTCCGTGCGGCCGTCCTACTTGGACGGGGTGGGGGTCGAATCCTGCTCCGCCTTCGGCAGGTACTGCTTCGGCATCGGCGAGCCCGGGAACCACTTCTGGTAGAGCTTCTTCCAGGTGCCGTCCTCCATCGCCGCGTGCAGCGCCTTGTCGAGCGCGCTCTTCAGGGCGGGGTTGCCCTTGGCGATGGCGAAGCCGGCGGGCGCATCGAACGAGGGGATGTCGTCGGCGTCCTTGAGGGACGGGTACTGCGCGACGTAGCTCTTCGCCGCCTCGTAGTCGAGGAAGTGCGCATCCACCGAGCCGCTGTTGAGGGCGGAGACGGCGGCGTTGTTGTCCGGGAACCGGACGAGGTTCGCCTTCGGGAAGTTCTTCACCGCGTACGACTCCTGCAGCGTGCCCTGCACGACGCCGAGGCGCTTGCCGGCGAGGTCGGCCTTCGAGTCGATGCCCGACGTCTTCGTCGTGAGCACCGTCAGGTAGCCGGCGAGGTAGCCGTCCGAGAAGTCGACCGTCTTCTTGCGCTCGTCGGTGATGCCGATGGCGGCGACGCCGACGTCGAACTGGTGGTTCGCGACCGCGGCGAGCAGGCCCGAGAAGTCCTGTCCGGTGAAGACGGCCTTGCCGAGGTGCGCGCGCTTGGCGACGTCGGTGAACAGCTCCACGTCGAAGCCGGTGAAGTCGCCGCTCGCGTCGGTGAACGTGTACGGCTTCGCGTCGCCGAGGCTCGCGACGCGGACGGTGCCCGCCTCGATGAGGCCGTACGGGTTGTCTTTGGTGGAGGCGCCCGAGGCGCCGCCCGAACTGCAGGCGGCGAGGACGAGGGCGGCGGAGGCCGCTGCGGCCAGCAGACCGGCCGGCCGGAGGAGAGTGCGTCGTTTCACTGCGGGGTCCAATCGTCGGGGGATGGTGCGGCGAGAAACGTGGCGTGCGATCCTCGTCGATCTGTGGTTGCTGAGACCGGTCTCTGTCGTTTAGCCTGAGACCGGTCTCAGTTGGTTTTCTGGGACGCTACAACACGTTTCCCGGGTTCGTCAAACGGGAAGCGAGAAAAGGAAGGGTCCACCGATGTCCCCACGCCCCGCGTCCCGCCGCGCCGTCACGGTGGCCGACATCGCCAAAGCGGCGAAGGTCTCGAAGGCCACTGCGGCCCGCGCGCTGGGCGACTACGGGCAGGTGAGCGAGGCGGTGCGCTCGCGTGTGCTCGCCGCGGCCGAGGAGCTGAACTACCGGCCGAACGCGCTCGCGAGGTCGATGAACACGGGCCGCTCGAACACGATCGGGGTCGTCGTCGGCGACATCGAGAACCCGTTCTTCGCGCACGCCATGCGTGGGATCTCCGACGTCGCCAGCAAGGCCGGTTACGACGTCATCCTGACCAACTCCGACGAGGACGTGGATGCGGAGCAGGCCGCCGTCGACGTCCTGCTCGACAAGCAGGTCGACGCCCTCATCGTGGCGCCGGCGTCCTCCGCCCGCGTCGCACACCTGGCGGCCGCGCCGGCGGCGGGACGTCCGCTCGTGCTGCTCGACCGCCGCGCCGACGGGGAGCACTACGACTCCGTCACGGTGGACAACCGGTCGGCGGCCGCCCGCGCGACCGCGGAGTTGCTCGCCGAAGGCCACCGGCGCATCGCGTTCATCTCCACGCACGACCACCCCGCGCAGGCCTACACCCCCGGGGATCGCATCACCATGTCGAGCGTGGCGGATCGTGTGGACGGCGTGATGGAGGCGCTCACCGACGCAGGCATCCCGTCACCCGAGAGCCACATCCGCCTCGACGCCCGCCGGCGCGGAGTGGAGGCGGTGGCGCGCGAACTCCTGACCGGCGACGACCCCGTCACCGCCGTCATCGCCTCGGACAGCCTGATCGGGATGACCGTGCTCCAGACCATCCGGTCGCTCGGCCTGGGGGTGCCCGACGACGTGTCGCTGATCACCTTCGACAACCCCGAGTGGACGCGCATCACCACGCCCCCGCTGACCGTCGTCGAGCAGCCGATCTACGAGCTCGGCGCTGCAGCCGCCCGCCTGGCGCTGCAGCGCATCCACGGCGAGCGCGTGGATGAGGAGGCCGTCGTCTTCGACGCGCAACTGGTGCGCCGCGCCTCCGTCGGTCCCGTGCCATCCCCCGCCCGCGTCGCCTCCGCCTGAGCCGCTCGCCTTGTCGGAGATTTGTGCCAAATCGCGGTTATCGCGACGCCATAACCGCGATTTGGCACAAATCTCACCGAAGGGATGCGCTAGCGACCGGTCTCGCGTGCGGATTGCGCCGCGCGCAGGTCGCTGAGCGCGCGATCGGTCTCGCGCGTGACGCTTCCGCCGCGCGCCTGGATCGCCGCCGGCAGCCAGTCGCTGAGCACGAACCGCCGCGGCGTCCGCGCCCGGTCGCCCGTGCGGGCCGGTCGGCCGACCCAGCCGTGTTCCATTCCCTGTGTCCATGTCGCGTTTGCCATGACACCAACGTTACGAACGTAAATATCCGGACACGAGGTGGCTTTCGGTCTATCCTCGTAAAGATTCCGCCACTACACTGGCGGGCATGATCCGATCCGTGGCGGTCCCCCTCATCGACGACTTCGCCATGTTCGAATTCGGCGTCGTCTGCGAGGTCTTCGGCCTCGACCGCAGCTACGCCGGCCTCGAGCCCTTCGACTTCCGCGTCTGCGCGATCGACCCCGGGAAGCCGGTGACGAATCCGACCGGCGTCACCCTCACCGCGCCGTACGGCCTCGAGGCGATGGACGACGCCGACCTGATCGCCGTCCCCGCCGCCACCGTGCGCGACGAGTACCCCGAGGAGTTCCTGGATGCGCTCCGCCGCGCCTACGACCGGGGCGCGATCCTGCTCAGCGTCTGCTCCGGCGCCTTCGCCCTGGGCGCCGCCGGTCTCCTCGACGGCCGGGACTGCACGACGCACTGGCGCTACTCCGCCGAGCTGCAGCGCCGGTTCCCGGAGGCCCGGGTCGACCCCGATGTCCTGTTCGTGGACGACGGCCGCCTGATCACCAGCGCTGGGACCTCCGCGGGCATCGACGCCAGCCTCCACCTCGTGCGCCGCGAGCTCGGCAGTGCCGTCGCCAACACCATCGCCCGCAACATGGTCGTCCCCCGCAGCGCGACGGCGGCCAGCGGCAGTACATCGACAAGCCGGTCAGCGACTGCACGGACGACACCTTCAGCGAGCTGCTCGACCACCTGACCGACCGCCTCGACGAGCCGCACAGCGTCAGCAGCCTGGCCGAGCGGGTCCACATGTCGACGCGCAGCTTCGCGCGGCGGTTCGTCGCCGAGACCGGCGTGCCGCCGATGCAGTGGCTGACCACCCAGCGCGTGCTGCACGCCCGGCTCCTGCTGGAGACGACGGATCTTCCCATCGACGAGGTGGCCCGCCGCTGCGGCTTCGGCAGCGCGACGCTGCTGCGCCATCACTTCGACGCCGAGGTGGGCGTGCCGCCGACCCGCTACCGCGCGGCCTTCGCCCGCACGTGATGGCGCGGGGCGAGGTCGTCGCCCCGGTAGTGGCGGAGCAGACGCCGATTACGCACGGCCACGTCCACGCAGATCGCGACGGTGATCACCCCGCAGACGACGACGCCCCAGGCCCGCGGGTTCTCGCCCTGGGTCGGGATGGCGACGGCCACCGCGACGGTCGCGAGGAGGGCGAGTGCCGCCAGGACGGCGCCGACGGCGGCGCGGCGCCACGCGCGCGCACGATCCGTCCGGTCTCCCATGGACCGGAAACTACTCCGCCGCGCCGGTTAACGAAAGATGAATCTCAGGCGACGGATGCGGCTGTCCGGGCATGACGAAGCCCCCGCCCACGTGGACCCGGGCGGGGGCTTCGTGGCTCGCCGGTCGTCAGTCCTTGAATGCGTCCTTGATCTTCTCGCCGGCCTGCTTGACGTCGGCCTTGGCCTGGTCGCCCTTGCCCTCGGCCTCGAGGCGCTCGTTGTCGGTCGCCTTGCCCGCGGCCTCCTTGGCGCTGCCGCCGAGCTTCTCGCCGGCGTTCTCGATCTTGTCGTCGAGTCCCATGAGGTCCCCTTTCGTGGTCCGGTTCGGATACCCCATAGACGGTCCCACCGTTCGGTGTGGCGGTCTACCCCCGCGCCACCACGTCACACCGCATGCTCAGTCGAGGCGGTCGCGGCGACCATACGGGCGCCCGGCGTTGCCGGCAACGTCTATGCGGTCGACCGCGTCGCGCATCCGGTGCAGCAAGGCGATGACGATAGGTCACCGAGAAACGAGGAGGTCTAGTGTCTGGCCGCTATGCGTTCGGGCTCGGGCATCACCAGCAGGCCGTTCGGGCGGTGGGTGCCGTCCATCAAGGCCTCCAGCCAGTCGCGATTGAGCGGCTCGATCGTCGACTCGTCGTACCGGAAGCGGATCGGCAGACCGTTGTCGACCCAGATCGCCTCGCGCCCGCCGTCGCCGTCCGGCACCCAGCTCAGGGCGAAGCTCTCGCGCCGGCGCAGTTTCGTGGTGATGACGACCTGGAGGTGCGCCAGCATCCGATCCCCGAAGGGGTAGTCGGTGCCTCCGTAGCTGAGCACGCCCATCCCGGTCACTCCCCTCTTCTCCGACGGCTCGTACGTCGGATATGTAGTTAGTCTATCCATATTGCTTGCTTGTCTAGCAATCGCAGGCTCGCGCGAATTCAAGGCCTACTGGCGCCCGATGCGCTCCCGCACAATGAGGCTGTGAGCACCTACCGCCTTCAGATCTCCCCCTCCTTCACTCTGCGCGATGCGATGCAGGTGCTCGACCACATCCAGCGGCTCGGCGCGGACTGGGTCTACCTGTCGCCGTTGCTCGAAGCCGAGCCGGGATCGATGCACGGCTACGACGTCGTCGACCACAGCCGGGTGGATGCGTCCCGCGGCGGCCCGGAGGCCCTTCGGGAGTTCGCCGACGCCGCCCACGAGCGCGGCTTGAAGGTGCTCGTCGACATCGTCCCCAACCACATGGGCGTCGCCACGCCCGCCGTCAACCCGTGGTGGTGGGACCTGCTGACGCACGGGCGCCGGTCGCGCTATGCGCCGTACTTCGACATCGACTGGGAGTTCGGCCACGGGAAACTGCGGCTCCCGATCCTCGGTGACGGCGCCGACGAGTTGGATGCGCTGCGCATCGAAGACGGCGAGCTCCGGTACTACGACCACCGGTTCCCGATCGCGCCGGGCACCGGCGACGGCAGCCCGCGCGAGGTCCACGACCGCCAGGACTACGAGCTCATGTCGTGGCGCCGCGCGGACGCCGAGCTGAACTACCGCCGGTTCTTCGCGGTCACCACCCTCGCGGGCCTCCGGGTCGAGGATCAGCAGGTCTTCGACGACACCCACCGCGAGATCGGCCGCTGGCTGCGCGAGGGCATCGCGGACGGCCTCCGCGTCGACCACCCCGACGGCCTGCGCGACCCGGGGCAGTACCTGGAGCGTCTGCGCGCCCTCGCCGGCGATGCGCCGATCTGGGTGGAGAAGATCATCGAGGGCGACGAGCGGATGCCCGACTGGCCCGTGCAGGGCACCACCGGCTACGACGCCCTCGGCGTCATCGACCGGGTCTTCATCGACCCCGCCGGCGAGGGGCCGCTGACCGCGCTCGCGGGCGAGACCGACGACCGGGAGGAGAACCAGGACTGGACGGAGCTGATCCACCGTCGCAAGCGGGCGGTCGCCGACGGCATCCTGCGCTCGGAGGTCCTGCGCGTCGTCCGCGAGCTGGGCGAGGGCACCGACGAGGAGACCGCGGATGCCGTGGCCGAGCTGGCGGCGTGGTTCCCGGTGTACCGCAGCTACCTCCCGTTCGGCGCCGAGTACCTCGAGGAGGCGCGCCTCGCCGCCGCGGAATCGCGGCCCGACCTCGTCCCGGTCATCGCCCGCATCACCGATCGGCTGGGCGACCGCTTCGAGCAGACGACCGGCGCGATCATGGCGAAGGGTGTCGAGGACAACGCCTTCTACCGCTTCACCCGGTTGGTCTCGCTGACGGAGGTCGGCGGCGACCCGTCCGAGTTCGCCCTCTCGCCGGAGGAGTTCCACCGGCGGCAGGAGGACCGCCTGCGACGCCTCCCCGAGTCGATGACCGTGCTCTCCACCCACGACACCAAGCGCGGCGAGGACACCCGCGCCCGGATCGCCGTGCTCGCCGAGCTGCCGGGGCGCTTCGAGCGGTTCCTGCGCACGGTGCGCGAACGCGTCAGCGTCGGCGACGCGTCGCTGGAGAGCCTGCTCTGGCAGTCCGTCCTTGGCGCCTGGCCGGCCTCCCGTGAGCGCCTGCAGGGCTACGCCCTGAAGGCGGCGAGGGAGGCGGGCGCGTCCACCGCCTGGACCGACCCGGACGAGGAGTTCGAGACCCGCATGGCCGCCGCGATCGACGCCGCCTTCGACGACGAACGGGTGCGCGCCGAGGTCGAAGCCCTCGCCGCGGTGATCGAGGCGCCCGGCGCCGTCAACGGCCTCGGCGCGAAGCTGCTGCAGCTGCTGTCGCCGGGGCGCCCGGACGTGTACCAGGGCTCCGAGCGCTGGGAGCGGTCGCTGGTCGACCCGGACAACCGCCGCCCTGTCGAGTTCGACGCCGCCGCAGCCCTGCTCGCCCACATCGACGAGGGCTGGCTGCCCGAGATCGACTCGTCGGGCGCGGCCAAGGTGCTTGTCACGTCGCGTGCCCTGCGGCTGCTGCGGGACCGCCCGGAGTTGTTCACCGGCTACCGCCCGGTCTACGCGGAGGGGTCGCGCGCCGGCCACCTCGTCGGCTTCGACCGCGGCGGCGCGATCGCGCTGGCGACCCGCCTGCCCGTCGGCCTCTCCGCGACCGGCGGCTGGGCGGACACCACCATCGACCTCGGGGAGGAACCCATGCGCGACGAGCTCACCGGCCGCGAGCATCGCGGACGCGTGCCGCTCGCCACCGTCTTCGAGCGGTACCCGGTCGCACTGCTGGCGGTCGTCCGATGACGGCCGGCGGCTGGGGAGGGCGGGACTTCCCCGTCTGGGCTCCGGAGGCGCGCAGCGTGGATGTGGTGCTCGGCGACCTGGGCACGTTCCCGCTCACGCCCGTCCCGGCCACGGCCGAAGCGCCGACCGGGGGCTGGTGGCGGCTCGCCGAGTCGCCCGCCCTGCCGGACGCGCCGGTGGACTACGGATTCGTGGTGGACGGCGAGGGTCCGTTCCCTGACCCACGCTCGCTGCGTCAGCCGAACGGCGTGCACGAGCTGAGCCGCGAGTTCGATCCGCGTGCGCACGAGTGGGCCGACGGGATGTGGGAGGGACGCGACCTGACGGGCTCGCTGATCTACGAACTCCACATCGGCACGTTCACGCCCGAAGGGACGCTGGATGCGGCGGCCGGCCGGCTGGACCATCTGATCGAGCTCGGGGTGGACGCCGTCGAGCTGCTCCCGGTGAACGCCTTCAACGGCACGCACAACTGGGGCTACGACGGCGTGCTCTGGTACGCGGTGCAGGAGCAGTACGGGGGCCCGGAGGCGTACCAGCGGTTCGTCGAGGCGTGCCACCAGCGCGGCCTCGCCGTCATCCAGGACGTCGTCTACAACCACCTCGGCCCGAGCGGCAACTACCTCCCGAAGTTCGGCCCGTACCTCGGGCAGGGCGCCAGCACGTGGGGCGTCAAGATCAACCTCGACGGCCCGCAGTCCGACGAGGTGCGCCGCTACATCCTCGACAACGCCGAGTACTGGCTGCGCGAGATGCACGTCGACGGCCTGCGCCTGGATGCGGTGCATGCGCTGGCCGACACCGGTGCGACGCACCTGCTCGAAGAGCTGGCGGTGCTCGCCGACGAACTGTCCGGAGAGACCGGCCGCCCGCGCACCCTCATCGCCGAGAGCGACCTCAACGACCCGAAGCTCATCCGCACGCGGTCGCACCACGGTTACGGCCTGCACGCGCAGTGGGACGACGACGTGCACCACAGCATCCACGCCAACCTCACCGGCGAGGCGACCGGCTACTACGCCGACTTCGCCCAGCCGGATGCGCTGGTCAGGGTCTTCCAGCGCGGGTTCTTCCACGATGGCACCTGGTCGAGCTTCCGGGAGCGCCACCACGGCCGGCCGCTCGACCCCGACATCCCCTTCACCCGGTTGGTGGCGTTCAGCCAGGACCACGACCAGATCGGCAACCGCGCCGCCGGCGACCGCCTCACCGCGACGCTCGACGCCGGGCGCCTGGCGGCCGCGGCGGCCCTCACGCTGCTCGGACCGTTCACCCCCATGCTGTTCATGGGCGAGGAGTGGGCGGCCACCACACCCTGGCAGTTCTTCACCTCGCACCCCGAGCCCGAGCTGGGGAAGGCTACCGCCGAGGGGCGCATCGCGGAGTTCGCCAAGATGGGCTGGGACCCGGACATCGTGCCTGACCCGCAGGACCCCGAGACGCTCCGGCGGTCGAAGCTGGACTGGTCTGAACTCGACCGGGCCGAGAACGCCCGGATGCTGGAGTGGTACCGCACCCTCACGGCGCTCCGCCGCACCATCCCGGCCGGGGCGCGCGCCGACGACGTGGCCTTGGACGAGGGCGTGTTCCGCTTCACACGCGCGGGCCTGCTGGTGGAGGTCAGCCTCTCCGGAGCCGGTCTCGTGGCGTCGCCGCAGGACGCCGTCGCCGCCTTCGGCGAGGCGGTGCGCGTCACGCCACTCTAGGCGCGCACGGTGGTACGGTCGGCGAAGTCTCGAAGGCCCAGCGCTTCTGGTCGCCCTCAACCGCCACCATCCGCTCGCCGACGGCGAGAAGCGGCTCGCGTGGATCGTGGCGACGAGGTCGTCGCGTGGATGAACGCCCGCGTCTGGCGAACTCTGACCCGGGTCTAACGTCCCCGCTGCTCCCTGTCAATGCCTGGAGGGCCACGCCCCGCCCAGGTATCGTGGCGGTCTACCGCCGATCGGAGACACCGTGTCCCAGCCCTGTCCCCAGCCTCGCTGCGCCGCCCGCAGCAGCCGCTCCTCCGAGCGAGCGTGCCGATGACCGCCGACTCCACGCCGTACCCGCTGGGCATCACCCTGCGCGAGGGCGGCGCCAATGTCGCCGTCTACAGCGAGCGCGCCGACAAGGTCATCGTGTCGCTGTTCGACGCCCGCGGTCGCGAGACGCAGACGGTGCTGCCCGAGCGCACCGGCCACGTCTTCCACGGCTTCGTTCCCGGGCTCGTCCCCGGCACGCGCTACGGCCTGCGGGTCGACGGTCCCTGGGACCCGGCGAACGGCCTCCGCTTCTCCCCCGCCAAGGTGCTGCTCCCGCCGCACGCCCGTGCCGTCACCGGCCACTGGGACAACACCCAGGCCGTGTTCGGGCACCAGCTCGGGCGGCCGAAGCGCCGCAGCGACACCAACGGAGCGCGCCACGTCGCGCTGGGCGTTGCGATCGACCGGCAGGAATTCGACTGGGGCGACCACGAGCGGCCGCGCATCCCGCTGAGCGAGACCATCATCTACGAGATGCACGTGAAGGGATTCACGAAGCTCATGGAGTGGGTGCCGGAGGAGTTCCGCGGCACCTACGCCGGGCTGGCGCATCCCGCCGCCGTCGAGTACCTGAAGAACCTCGGGGTGACGGCGGTCGAGCTGCTGCCCATCCACCAGTTCGTCCAGGATGCGCACCTCGCCGAGAAGGGCCTCCGCAACTACTGGGGCTACAACTCCATCGGCTTCTTCGCGCCGCACAACGAGTACGCGGCGACCGGTGACACGGGGCACCAGGTGGACGAGTTCAAGGGCATGGTGAAGGCTCTGCACGCCGCCGGCCTCGAGGTCATCCTCGACGTCGTCTACAACCACACGGCCGAGGGCAACGACATGGGCCCCACCTACAGCTTCAAGGGCATCGACAACCCCTCGTACTACCGGCTGGTCGAGGGCGACGGCGCGCACTACTTCGACACCACGGGCACCGGCAACAGCTGGAACGTCAGTCACCCTGCCGCCCTGCAGGTCATCATGGACTCGCTTCGCTATTGGGTCGAGGACATGCACATCGACGGCTTCCGCTTCGACCTGGCGACCACGCTGACCCGCCAGGGCGGCGACGCCAGCCTCCACAGCGCGTTTCTGACCCTGATCCAGCAGGACCCGGTGCTCGCGCAGGTGAAGATGATCGCCGAACCGTGGGACGTCGCCGGCTACCAGCTGGGCGGCTTCCCCGCCGACTGGTCGGAGTGGAACGGGAAGTTCCGCGACGACGTCCGCGACTTCTGGCGCGGCGAGCCGGGCGTGCTCTCCACCCTGTCGCAGCGCGTCCTCGGCAGCCCGGACATCTACGAGGATTCGCGCCGCGCGCCGCTCTCCAGCGTCAACTTCATCACGGCGCACGACGGCTTCACCCTCGCCGACCTCACCAGCTACAACGAGAAGCACAACGAGGCGAACGGCGAGGACAACCGCGACGGCGAATCCGACAACCGGTCCAGCAACTACGGAGTCGAGGGTCCGACCGACGACGAGGGCATCAACGCCTTCCGCACCCGGCAGCGCAAGAACTTCCTGGCGACCGTGCTGCTGTCGGCCGGCGTCCCGATGATCCTCGGCGGCGACGAGATCGGCCGCACCCAGCAGGGCAACAACAACGCCTACTGCCAGGACAACGAGATCTCGTGGTTCGACTGGCAGAACGCGGATTGGGAGCTCCACGAGTTCACGTCGAAGCTCATCCACCTGCGCCGCTCGGAGCCAGCGCTGCGGCCGGAGTGGTACCGCCACGCCCCCGACGTCGGCGGCCCGGACGTGGTCTGCATCCTCCGCGCAGACGGCGAGCCGTTCGCGGACGAGGACTGGGGCGACCCGGAGGCGCGCTCCATCGCCTTCGAGCTGCGCCACGAGGGCGCCGACTCGTTCCTGCTCCTGCTGAACGGCGCGGGAAACGGTGTCGAGTTCGTGCTTCCGGACGCGATCGGCTCGGCGTGGGAGCTGGAGCTCTCGAGCGACCCGGAGCTCTCCCTCGGCGACGGCGGGAGCGTCATCCTGGGCGAGTCCTCCTTCGCGCTGCTGAGGTCGCGGAACAGCTGATGCCCGAGTCGACCATCCCGGCCCTCCTCGGCCGCTATCGGCCGCAGCACGTCATCGGCCGCGGCGGCGAGGCGAGCATCTTCCGTGCGACGGACGAGCTCCTCGGCCGAGAGGTCGCGATCAAGCTGTACCGCTCGGGCGGCGAGGAGGAGATGGCGCAGTACCGCACCGAGCAGGCGGCGCTCGCGCGGCTCAGCCACCACGGCATCGTGTCGCTCATCGACGCGGGGATCGACTACACGTCGCCCACGGATCCACGGCCGTTCCTCATCATGGAGCTGGTCTCCGGCACCGACCTGGCGACTGCGCTGGGCCAGCGGGAACTGACGCTGGAGGAGATCGCGGAGGTCGCGTACGACATCTCCGAGGCGCTCGAGTACGTGCACGCGAACGGCGTCGTGCATCGCGACATCAAGCCCTCGAACATCATGCTGGTGTCGTACGGCACCACCACCTTCCGGGCCCGCGCCCGGCTCACCGACTTCGGCATCGCCAGCGGCATCCGGGGAGAGCCCACGCAGACGGAGGAGGGCAAGACGACCGGAACGGCCGCCTACCTGAGCCCCGAGCAGGCACTCCGGAAGCCGGCCACCGCAGCCAGCGACATCTACTCGCTGGGCCTCGTCCTGCTCGAGTGCTTCACCCATCACGTGACCTACCCGGGAGACGCCGTCGAATCGGCGATGGCCCGGCTGGATCACGAGCCGCCCGTGCCGAACGGCCTCCCCGACGACTGGACGCGCATCCTCCACGCCATGACGGCGAGCGACCCGGCCGCCCGGCCGACCGCGAAGCAGCTGACGCCCGTGTTCCGCGAGGCCGTCATCTCGGCCGCGGGCCTGCAGCAGAGGGCGTGACCACGACGGGCGCGGACGCCGCGGGCATCGAGGAGCACGCGGCCCTCGGCGACGGCCGCACGGTCGCCCTCATCGATCGATCCGGCACGGTCGACTGGCTCCCGCTCCCCAGCCTGGACTCGCCGCCGGTCTTCGCCGCACTGCTCGACACCGAACACGGCGGCCGCCTGGAACTGCACCCGGTGAGCGCATTCGAGACGCGGCGACGATACCTGCCGGGCACGAACGTGCTGGAGACCACGTTCACCACGGCGACGGGGACGGTGCGCGTCACCGACGCGCTGGTCACGGGCGTCGCCGGCCGGCTGCCGTGGGTCGAGTTCGCGCGGCGGATCGAGGGCGTCGACGGCACCGTGGTGATGGACTGGTCCGTCGAACCCGGTACCGTGTTCGGGATGTCGAGCCCGTGGGCCGAGCACATCGACGGCAGGCGCATCCTGCGGGTCGGCACGGTCAACATCGGCGTGACCGGCCTCGATGACGGCGAGGAGGACGCCGATGCCCCGCGGTTCGGCGGCCGAATCCGCGTGGTCGCCGGCAATCGCCGCACGCTGACCGTCGTGGCGACCCACGACGAACCCCTGCACCTGCCCGAGCCGGGGAACGTCGACATCGGGATCGATCGCACCGTCTCCAATTGGGAGCTGTGGTCGCGGACGTTCTCGTACGACGGGCCATGGGCGGATGCGGTGCAGCGGAGCGCGCTCGCCCTCAAGCTCCTGCTCTATGCGCCCACCGGTGCCATCGCGGCGGCGGCCACCACCTCCCTCCCAGAGACCTCCCGCGGGGGCAAGAACTGGGACTACCGCTTCGCGTGGGTGCGCGACACCGCCTACGCGCTCCGCGCACTCGCCCGCTTCGGGCTGCGCGAGGAGACGCACGCCGCGATCGCCTGGCTGCTGCGGGCGGTCAAGGGCGACCCGGCCGAGCTGCGCATCCTCTACGGGCTCCGCGAGGAGTCGTCCGCCGAACCGCAGACGCACGACGCGCCCGGCTGGCGCGGCATCGGGCCGGTCGTCACCGGCAACCGGGCCGCGTCACAGCTCCAGCTCGGCGTCTACGGCGACCTGCTCAGTGTCGCCCTCGCCTACGCGTCGGCCGGGAACGTGCTCGACGTGCCGACCCGGCGCCTGGTCTCCGACGTCGCCGACCGCGTCTGCGACGTCTGGCGCCAGCCGGACTCCGGGATGTGGGAGCTCGCCGAGCTGCGCCACCACACCTCCTCGAAGATGGGGTGCTGGCAGGCGCTGCAGGCGGCCCTGGATCTGGCCGGGCTGGGGCAGGCGGAGGGCAACCCGGACCGCTGGAGGCGCGAGGCGGAGCTCATCCACGAGTGGGTGGACGAGCACTGCTGGTCGGAGCGCCTGGGCGCCTACACGATGGTCGCCGGCGAGGACGACCTGGATGCGTCGGTGCTGCTCCACGCTCCGAGCGGCTTCGACCGCGGCGAGCGGATGCGCTCCACGATCGAGGTGCTGCGCCGCGAGCTCGGCAGGGGCCCTCTGCTGTTCCGCTTCACCGGGGCGGAGGCCGACGGTGAGCGCCCGTTCGTCGCCTGCTCCTTCTGGCTGGCTGCGGCGCTTGCCTGCGTCGGGGACATCCGTGAGGCATCCGCCCTCATGGACGACCTGGTCGACCGGGCGAACGACGTCGGGCTGTACGCCGAGATGATGGATGAGGTCGGCGCCTTCTGGGGCAACTTTCCGCAGGCGCTCTCGCACCTGGGCCTCATCGACGCGGCGCTGACCATCGACGACCTCGGCCGCTGACGCCCCGGCGGGTCACCGGCGCCGTCTCAGGCCCCGATGTAGCGCGCGAGATGCTCGCCCGTCAGCGTCGAGCGCTCGGTCACGAGCTCGGCCGGCGTGCCCTCGAAGACGACCTTCCCGCCGTCGTGCCCTGCGCCCGGGCCGAGGTCGATGATCCAGTCGGCGTGAGCCATCACCGCCTGGTGATGCTCGATCACGATGACCGACTTGCCGCTGTCGACCAGCCGGTCGAGCAGCCTGAGCAGCTGCTCGACGTCGGCCAGGTGGAGGCCGGTGGTCGGCTCGTCGAGCACGTACACGCCGCCCTTCTCGCCCATGTGCGTCGCCAGCTTGAGCCGCTGCCGCTCCCCGCCGGAGAGCGTCGTGAGCGGCTGCCCGATCGTCAGGTAGCCGAGCCCCACATCCGACAGCCGGGTCAGGATGGCGTGCGCCGCCGGCAGCTTCGCCTCACCCTCCGAGAAGAACCGCTCCGCCTCGGCGACCGGCATCGCCAGCACCTGGCTGATGTCCCGGCCACCGAGCGTGTACTCGAGCACGGAGTCGTCGAAGCGCCGGCCCTCGCACACTTCGCACACGGTCGAGACGCCCGCCATGACGCCCAGGTCGGTGTAGATGACGCCGGCACCGTTGCAGTTGGGGCAGGCGCCCTCCGAGTTGGCACTGAACAGGGCGGGCTTCACGCCGTTCGCCTTGGCGAACGCCTTGCGGATCGGCTCCAGCATCCCGGTATAGGTGGCGGGGTTGCTGCGCCGGGAGCCGCGGATCGTGCCCTGATCGACCGACACCACGCCCTCCCGCTGTGCCACCGAGCCGTGGATCAGGGAGCTCTTGCCCGACCCGGCCACCCCCGTGACGACGACCAGCACCCCGAGCGGGATGTCGACGTCGACGTTCTGCAGATTGTGCTCGGAGGCGCCGCGGACCTCGAGCGTGCCCCTCGCCGTCCGGACCTCGTCCTTCAGGCGCGCGCGGTCGTCCAGGTGCCGCCCGGTGAGCGTCCCGCTCGCCCGCAGCGCCTCGACCGTGCCCTCGAAGACGACCTCGCCGCCCTGGGAGCCGGCGCGCGGACCGAGGTCGACCACGTGGTCGGCGATCGCGATGGCCTCCGGCTTGTGCTCCACGACGAGCACGGTGTTGCCCTTGTCGCGCAACTGCTGCAGCAGCTCGTTCATGCGCTGGATGTCGTGCGGATGCAGCCCGACGGTCGGCTCGTCGAAGACGTACGTGATGTCGGTCAGCGACGAACCGAGGTGCCGGATCATCTTGGTGCGCTGCGCCTCGCCGCCCGAGAGCGTCCCCGACGGCCGGTCGAGCGACAGGTACCCCAGCCCGATGTCGACGAAGGAGTCGAGCAGGTGCTGCAGGTTCTTGAGCAGCGGGGCCACGGACGGCTCGTCGAGCGAGCGCACCCAGTCGGAGAGGTCGGTGATCTGCATGGCGCAGGCGTCGGCGATGCTGATTCCGGCGATCTTCGACGACCGGGCGCCCTTGCTGAGACGCGTCCCTCCGCACTCCGGGCATGCGGCGAAGGTGACCGCCCGCTCGACGAAGGCGCGGATGTGCGGCTGCATGGCGTCCACATCCTTCGACAGCATCGACTTCTGCACCTTCGGCACGAGCCCCTCGAACGTCAGATTGATGCCGTTGATCTTGACCTTCGTCGGCTCCTTGTACAGGAAGTCGTTCCGCTCCGTCTCGCTGTAGTCGCTGATCGGCTTGTCCGGGTCGAAGAAACCCGACTCGCTGAACATGCGCGTCGACCAGCCGTCGGCCGTGAAGCCGGGAACCGTGATCGCCCCCTCCGCCAGGGACTTGCTGTCGTCGAACAGCTGCGTCAGGTCGATGTCGCTGACCGTGCCCATCCCCTCGCACCGCGGGCACATGCCGCCGAGCTGGGTGAACTCGCGCCGCTCGGTCTTGCCGCCCACCGTGATGGCGCCCTTGCCGGAGATCGACGGGATGTTGAACGAGAACGCCTGCGGGGAGCCGATGTGCGGCTGTCCGAGCCGGCTGAACAGGATGCGCAGCATCGCGTTCGCGTCGGTCACCGTGCCGACCGTCGAGCGGGCGTTGGCGCCCATCCGCTCCTGGTCGACGATGATCGCCGTCGTCAGCCCCTCGAGCACATCGACGTCGGGCCGCGCGAGCGACGGCATGAAGCCCTGCACGAAGGCGCTGTACGTCTCGTTGATCATGCGCTGCGACTCGGCCGCGATCGTGCCGAACACCAGCGAGCTCTTGCCCGAGCCGGAGACACCGGTGAACACGGTGAGCCGGCGCTTCGGCAGTTCGACGCTCACCTCTTTCAGGTTGTTCTCGCGCGCCCCCTGCACGCGGATGACGTCGTGACTGTCGGCCGTTGCGGTCATGTCGATTCCCTCCGTCGAGCGTGACCCACCCTAGATCAGGACCCCGCCGCCGGGTGATGCACCGAGAAGCGGAGGCGCGCGAACTGGCCGATTGCGGTCGCCGACTCGAGCCGCAGCCGGTCGGACCCGACCCGGCGCGGGAACAGCGGGGCCCCTCCCGTCAGCGCGGCCGGCGCGATCGACAACGCAAGTTCGTCCAGCGCCCCGGCGTCGAAGAACTGCCCGGCCAGGTCGCCGCCGCCGACCACCCAGATGTCGCCGTCGCCGGCCGCCTCCCGGATGGCGGGCAGTGCATCCACCACCGGCCCTGACACGAAGCGGATGTCGGCTCCCTCGGGCACGGGCAGCTCACGATGGGTGAACACGAAGGTGGACCGCGAGCCGTGGAACTCCTGCCACTTCTCCGGATGCGCCAGGATGCCGGACTCGCGCAGCACCCACTCGTACGTCGTGCGCCCCTCCACCATCACGGCCGCATCGCTGGGCAACAGCGACTCGTCGGGCTCCTCGCCGCCGGGCACGGCGAACAGCCAGGCCAGCGAGTCGTTCTCGTCGGCGATGTACCCGTTGAGGGTCGCCGCGGTGTCGAAGATGATCCTCCCCATGCCGCGACGGTACCGGGCACCACCGACACGGTGGGAGCATGGGGCGCATGGATGCCGTCGACGCCCTGAACGAGATCGCCTTCTGGCTGGAGCGGGAGCTCGCCCCGAGCTTCAAGGTGCAGGCGTTCCGCCGGGCCGCCGCCACCATCGACGGGCTCGGGCAGGACGAGCTCGCCGCCCGCGTCGCCGATGGCCGGCTGAAGCGCACGAAAGGCATCGGCGACCGCACGTTCCAGGTCATCGCCCGGGCCGTATCCGGCGAGGTGCCGGCCTACCTCGCCGACCTGCGCGAGCGCAACGCGGCGCCGCTCGACACCGGCGGCGCGGAGCTCCTCGCCCAGCTGCGCGGCGACCTGCACAGCCACACCGAGTGGTCCGACGGAACGGTCCCGATCGACGTCATGGCCGCGGCCGCCGCCACGCTCGGCCGCGAGTACCAGGCGATCACCGACCACTCCCCCACCCTCACGGTCGCGAGCGGGCTCAGCGCCGAGCGGCTGGAGGAGCAGCTGGAGATCATCTCGCAGCTGGACACCGGATCCCTCACCCTGCTGACCGGGATCGAGGTCGACATCCTCGAGGACGGCACGCTCGACCAGACGCCCGAGTTGCTGACGCGGCTGGATGTGGTGGTCGGCAGCGTCCACTCCAAGCTGCGCTCCGACAAGCGCACCATGACGAAGCGGATGTTGGGCGGCATCCGCGACCCGCAGACCAACGTGCTCGGCCACTGCACCGGGCGGCTTGTGCAGGGGTCGCGCGGAACGCGTCCGCCCTCGGAGTTCGACGCCGACGCGGTGTTCGCCGCCTGCGTCGAGAACCAGGTCGCGGTCGAGATCAACTCGCGGCCGGAACGTCAGGATCCGCCGGACGACCTCATCCAGCGCGCCCTCGACGCCGGCTGCTTCTTCTCGATCGACACGGATGCGCACGCGCCCGGCCAGCTCGACTTCCTCGCCTACGGCGCCGCCCGCGCGGCCGCCAACGGCGTGCCGGCCGACCGCATCATCACGACCTGGCCGCTGGAGCGCCTGCGCCCCTGGCTCGCCAAGTCGTGACGCGCTCCGCCCCTCCCAACCCCGCCGAGTGGTGACATCACGTCGCAACTCGGCGCGGATAGGCGCCACGACTCACCACTCGACGCGCGGCGGGACGCCTAGAGGCCCCAGGCGGAGGCGGGCGCCTGCACGATTTGCACGGGGCGGGTGCTCCAGTGGGCGCCGTTGGCGTAGTGGCTGCTCGCCCACGGCGAGGCCCAGATGGCGGCCGCCGTCGCATCCGCCGATGTGCCGGCCTGCAGCCCCGCGACGATGTCGGGGTACCCGCGCTGCAGGTTCTTGGCGCAGTACTCCGCCGCGGTGACGAGGTCGGGGTAGCTGCCCAGACCCGCGCCGCCGCCCGAGCCGTAGCCGTTGTTGAGGGGGTTGTTGCGGTTCCACCAGTCCGGCGGACCGTTCTCCTGCCGCATCCAGCGCAGCATCACGTTCACGTTCTCGTCCGTCTGCGGCCAGCCGCCGAACATCAGCACCAGCTTCGCCCAGGCCTCGTTGGTGCCGACGCGGGCCAGCGTCTGCAGCCCGTCCGTCGCACTGAGTCCCTCGCGGTTGACGACCGGGGCGGCGATGGTCGCATCCACCAGCAGTTCCTGCGGGGGCGCCGAGGCGCGCTCCGCCGTGGCCGCCTCCCCCGGGGCCAGCGTGGTCGAGGGCGCGATCCGCAGCGTCGAGGCGAGGGCAGCATCCGTCGGCACGATCGAGAATCCGCAGATCAGCCCGATGACCGCCAGCGTCACGCCCACCCGGTGGTGCAGCGGGAGCATCCGGCGTCGCGCCGGCTTCGGCAGGCGGATCCGCACACGCTGCGACGGCACCGCGGCGCGGCGGCCCGCCGATCGGCGGGCGGCGCGGCGGCCCGCCGATCGGCGGCCGCGGGGGCGGAGGGGGCGGATGCGGAATGCATACCCGACGAAGGGTACCAGCGTCAGCCGGGATCGTCACCGCGAGGCGTCAGCGGCCCACTTCATTCAGCCGCTCCAGCAGCTGGGCAAGCCGCTGCACGTCGTCCTGATCCCAGCGCCGGAGGCTGCGGTACAGGTTGGCCTGGTCGGCGGCCCGCACCTCGTTGACCTTCTCGATCGCCTCCGGGGTCGCCGCGATGAAACTGGCACGCCGGTCGGTCGGGTCGGTCTGCCGCTCCACGAAGCCGGCCTCCTCGAGGAAGCGCAGCTGCCGGCTGATCACGCTCTTGTCCGTGAAGAGCATCGCCGCCAGGTCGCCGGCGTGGACGGGGCCGTTCCTCACGATCGTGCTGAGCAGCTTGTACCCGCCGGGCTGGAGGTCGGGGTGGATGCGCGACGCACGCTCGCGCATCGCGGTGCCCACCTGGTTGAACAGCCGGGTGAACTGCTCCTCCACCTCGGCGATCGCCCGGTCCGTCGAGCCGGCGCTGTCGCCGGCGGCCGGACGGGTGGCCGCGTCGCCCGCCGCCACCCGTCCCGTGTTGTCCATGGCCGCGATCATAACGTGACCGTCTAGCGTCCGCTCTCAGCGGCCGGGGCGTCGCCGCGCCCCTGCCGGACCGCAGCGACCGAGCCGGTGACGGGCGCGCCGATGAGCGCCTCCGCCACCTCCAGCGCGTTCTCCTCGGCGGCCTCGAGCGGGGTGTCGGCGCCCGACTCCTTCTCCTTCATCCGCTCGATCGCCGTCTTCGTACCGAGGGTGATGTTCGGCAGGAAGAGGATGGCGATGATCGTCACGATCGCAAGCGGTACGGCGATGAGGAAGATACCCGCGACCGCCTGGCCGTAGACCGACTCCACGATGGTGCGGATCCCGGTCGGCAAGGTGTCGACCTCCGGCAGCCTCCCGCTCTGCAGCGACTTCAGCGCCGCGATGCCGGCGGTGCCGCTCTTCGCGGCGGCGGCGAGCAGGTCGTCCTTGCGGTCGCTCATCAGGTTGACGACCGTCGAGCCGAGCACGCTTCCCATCACCGAGACGCCGATGGTGCCGCCCAGGCTGCGGAAGAACGCGACGTTGGAGCTGGCTGCGCCGAGCTGCTCGGGCTGCACTGTGTTCTGCACGATCAGCACGAGGTTCTGCATGACCATGCCGACGCCGGCGCCGAGGATGAGCATGTACACCGAGACGACGACGTAGTTCGTGTCGTATGCGATGGTGCTCATGAGGTAGAGCCCGACGGTCAGCAGGACGGAGCCGACGATCATGTAGCCCTTCCATCTGCCGAACCGGCTGATGAGGTTACCTACGACCATCGAGGAGAGGAGCAGCCCGAAGATCATCGGCAGCGTGAGCAGGCCGGACTCGGTGGGCGTCGCGCCACGCGCCAGCTGCATGTACTGACCGAGGTAGACCGAGGTACCGAACATCGCGACGCCGACCGAGATGGATGCGATCACCGCGAGCGTGAAGGTGCGGTTTTTGAACATGCCGAGCGGGATGATGGGCTCCTTCACCAGGAACTCCGTCACCAGGAAGGCGATGAGCAGGGCCACCGCTCCGCCGACCATCCAGTACGTCTGGGCGCTGTTCCAGTCGAAGTCCTTGCCCGCCAGGGAGACCCAGATGAGCAGCAGCGAGACACCCGCGGCCAGGAAGGCGGCGCCGAGGTAGTCGATGCGGACCTTTCGTGCCGGCCGCTTCGGCAGCTTCAGCGTGATCTGCAGCAGGATGATGGCCACGACGGCGACGGGAACGCCGACGAAGAAGTTCCAGCGCCAGCCGACCGAGTCGGTGAGGAGTCCGCCGATCAGCGGTCCGCCGACGGTGCCGACGGCCATGATGCCGCCGAAGAGGCCCATGTAGCGACCGCGGTCGCGCGGGCTGATGATATCGGCCATGATGATCTGGCTCAGCGCGGTCAGGCCGCCGGCGCCGAGGCCCTGAACGACGCGGAACCCGATGAGCATGTCGGTGTCCTGCGAGAAGCCGGCCAGCGCCGAGCCGACCACGAACAGACCGAGGGCGAGCTGAATGAGCAGCTTGCGGTTGAGCAGGTCGGCGAGCTTTCCCCAGATCGGCGTGGACACGGTGGTCGCGAGCAGCGTGCTGGTCACGACCCAGGTGTATGCCGTCTGGTCGCCGTGGAGTTCGGAGATGATCCGGGGCATCGACGTCGAGACGACCGTGCCCGCGAGGATCGAGACGAACATCCCGAGCAGGAGCCCGGAGAGGGATTCGAGCACCTGGCGGTGGGACATCGCCGCCGGTGCGTCGTCTCTGGTGAGAGTGGTGGACATAGAGATCCTTCGCGCAATTTGTTGACTGCCATCAACCATATTCAGATAGGTGACTGAAGTCAACTAACGCTATGCGCCGCTGCAATACTTCCGTGACTGCAGAATTCAGCGGGCCAGGATGAACGTCCTCTAAGAGTGGATGAGCGCTTCTTCAGCGTTCGGCTGCCGCCTCTCCCTACGCTCGGAGCATGCCCTCCCCTCGCACGCGCACCTGGTCGCTGGCCACCCCCGCCCACTGGATCGTGTGGACGATCGTGCTCTTCGCGGTCACGATCGCACTCGGTCTGGTCGCGAAGGTCGTTCCCGCCCTTCGGTTCGACGGGCTCGACGCGGCGGTCAACCGCGTCAACTCCCCACTGCTGGATGACGCCGCGCTCATACTCGACCGGCTGGATCACCCGGTGGTCGTGGCGGGGATCCTGGCCGTCGTCTTCGTGGTGCTGCTCTTCGTCGTCGGATGGCGCCGGGCTCTTGGTGCGTGCGTCACGACGGGCGCCGGCTGGCTGACCACCCTCGTCGTGAAGACGGTCGTCGCGCAGCCGCGCCCCTCGACGGGCGGGCTCACCCACCTCCTGCACATCTCGCCTGCGACCCTGAGCTACCCGAGCGGGCACGTCGTGTTCGCGGCCGCCCTGGTGACGGCGCTGGCCATGGTGTGCGCCGGCGCCCGCTCCCGCACCATCGTGCTGGTGCTCGGCGCCCTGTTCGTGCTCGCCGTCGGCTGGTCGCGGCTCTACGTCGGTGTGCACTACGGCACCGATGTGGTGGGCGGCGTCCTGAACGGCGTCGCGGGCGCGATCCTCATCGCGGGGCTTTGGAACCTCGCGACCCGTGGACTCTCCCGGCGCGCCGATGCCGCGCAGCCGGAGTACGCAACGCCCCGCTAACACCCCTACCGCGTCGGCTTACGAGCCGTACCCGGGTCTCTTCTGACGGAGCGCGTCGAAACCGACGCGACTTTTTTCTCAAGAGCGCGTCACGATCTGCGATCGGTCACGTCTCTAGAAGAGAACCCTTGTACTGCCCGTAAGGAAACCCGACCTTATGACCTGTGATCTCGACGACCTCTCCGACGCCGAGCTGCTCACCCTCGCCCGCGAGGGCGACACCGCCGCCTACGGGGTGCTCTGGAAGCGCCACTGGCACGCGGCGCGGGCCATGGCCGCCTCCGTCACAGGCCGATTCGACCCCGACGATCTGGCGTCGGAGGCGTTCACGCGCATCCTGAAGGCGGTCGAGAAGGGCAGTGGGCCGAGGTCGGGCTTCCGTTCCTATCTGGCGACGACCGTTCGCAACGTCGCCATCGACTGGTCGCGGCGCAAGACGACGCCGAACATCGAAGACCCCGACATCATCGAAGACTGGACGTTCAGCGAGCTGACCGCACTCGAGCGCATCGAGCGCGAGACGATCGCGAAGGCGTTCTACGACCTGCCCGACAGCTGGCAGGAGGTGCTCTGGTACACCGAGGTCGAAGACATGGCGCCGCGGGAGGTCGCGCCGATCCTGGGGCTCACCCCGAATGCCGTGTCGGCACTCGCCGTCCGCGCGCGGGAGGGCCTGCGGCAGGCCTGGATCAACGCCCACCTCGCCGACTCGCCCAAGGACGACCCCGCGCACAGCTGGACCCTGAAGCGGCTGGGCTCCTACGTGCGCGGCAAGCTCTCCGGAGCGGACCGGCGGCGGGTGGCCGAGCACCTCGACCACTGCGACGCCTGCGCCGACGCGGCGAATGAAGCGGACCATGTCGGCTCACGACTCGCGCTGGGCATCCTGCCGCTGTTCCTGGGCATCGCGGGCGCCTCGGCCTACGTCACCTGGACCAGCTCGAGGTCGGGCAGCGCAGTGGCAGCCACCCTGCCGGCCGGCACGCGGGGCGCGCGCCAGGGCGGCCGCCTCCGACACCTGCTCAACACGGCGGCCTCCGGGTCCAACGCGGGCATGGCGACCGTCGCGGCCAGCGTCGTCGCCGCCGCCGTGCTGACAGCCGGGGCGGTGGTCGCGGCGCCGACCACGCAGTTCGCCTCCGCCCGAACGGACACCGCCGCACCCGAGCGGAAGGCGGACCCCATGCCGCCTGGAGGGAGCGCACCGACTGCGACCGGCGGGTCGACCGAGGCCCCGAAGCCGACCTCCGGGGCGGTCGCACCGGGCAGGCCCACGCTGGGAGGCGGAACGCCGTCGGCGTCCCCGGCGCCGGCTCCCGCCGACGCCACGAGGGGCGAGTCCACCCCTGCGACGCCCGAACCGCCGTCCCCGTCGCCGACCCCGACTCCCGAACCACCGGCCCCGTCGCCCACCCCCACACCCGAACCACCGACCCCGTCGCCCACCCCCACACCCGAACCGCCCACGCCGACGCCCGCCCCGACGCCGACGCCCGCCCCAACCCCGACCCCCGAACCGTCCACGCCCGAGCTACCGGCCACCGGATGCGAGTCAGCCATCCGCGCGATCCCCGCCGCGGACACCCTGTTCGCCTACCGGCTCGATGACCCTCTCGGCTCGACCACCGCTGCCGACCTCGTGCACGGGGCGACCGCGCAGTACGACGGCCCGCGTACGACGGAAGGGTGGTCGCTCAGCGATGGCGTCGTCCGGGAGCCGACGGATGACTTCACCATCCAGATCTGGTTCCGGGTGACCACAGGAGGCGGGCGTCTCCTCGGCTTCAGTTCCTCCACGCAGGGCTTGTCGGTGTACTACGACCGTCACCTCTTCCTCACCGACGACGGCCGCGTGGAGTTCGGGGTCTTCCCGGGTGCCGTTCGCACGCTCGCCTCACCTGCGGGCTACGCAGACGACCGCTGGCACCAGGCCACCGCCACCCTCTCCGGCGAAGGCATGTCGCTTTACGTCGACGGGTCACGGGTGGCGCATGACCCGACGTCCCAGCACGGCCATCTGTACTCGGGCGTCTGGCGCATCGGATTCGACAACCTCGACAGCTGGGGCCCCGACACGCCGTCGCGCAGGACAGTAGGCGGCAGCCTCGCCTACGCCGCGGTGTACCGCACGGCACTCAGCGCAGCGCAGGTCGAAGCTCAATGGAACCTGTGTAAATGACGTCGCCGCGTCATGATCCGGCCGCGGCGACGTCTCCATTACGTGAGAGCGCTTTTCGGGCTTGGCGCTCTCCTCGGAGCAACCCCTTCGGACGTTGTCTCCCCGGAGTGGTCCGGCTCACCCGTCGGGTATCGGGCCCGCCGGACCACTCCGACCCCAACCGCCGCGAACGGCACCACCGGCCATGACCTGAGAGGACGAGATGAGGGCGACCCGCTGGAACCCACGCGAGCGCGCGGCCCGGCTCATCAGCGCCAGCACCGATGGGTGGCGTGGCGAGCTCGTCACACCCCTGATCCCGCGCGATCCGTCCTCCCCTCTGCGGTCCGCCCTGCTGAATGAACGCGCCGACCGGCTCAGCGAGCTCCGCGACCTCGACTTCCGTGTCTACGACACCGTCCGCATCGAAGAGAACGGCCCGGGCGACAGCTACCGCATCATCGACCGCTTCAAGGCCGCCGCCGGCATCGACCGCCCGGCGTAGGGCACGTCATCCCTCGCCGAGCGTCACCGTTGTGGTCTTCTTCCCACCATCCCGCTCGTACGTCACCTCGACCGCATCACCGGGCACGCTGGTCAGCTGGATGGCCGTGAGGTCGTCCACGCTGCCCACGGGTTCGCCGTCCAGGGCCGTGATGATGTCGCCGGCCCGCAGGCCCGCTTCCGCCGCCGGTCCGCCCGGCGTGACGGATTCCACGTAGAGCCCGCCTCGTCCGTCGCCGTCGTCACCTGGTTGGATGGGCGTGACCGCGACGCCGAAGATCGGATACGTCACCTTCCCCGTCGTGATGATCTGCTCCGCGATCCGCATCGCGACGGCTTCGGGCACCGCGAAGCCGATCCCGACGCTGCCCCCACCGGCCACGCCCGTCGCATTCGGAACGGTCGCGATGGCCGAGTTGACGCCGATCAGCCGTCCCCCGCAATCGACGAGCGCTCCCCCGGAGTTGCCCGGATTGATGCTGGCGTCGGTCTGGATGGCGTCGGCGAGCACCGCGTTCCGGTCGCTGTCGCTCTGGACCGGCACCGTTCGGCCGAGCGCGCTCACCACGCCGGTCGTCACCGTGCTCGACAGGCCCAGCGGCGCACCGAGCGCCACCACCGGCTGTCCCACCTTCAGAGTGCTGGAGTCGCCCTGCTGGATCGTGGGCAGTCCCGTCGCCTGCACTTTGACGACCGCGATGTCCGCTCGTTCCGATCGGCCCACGAGGTGCGCCGGGCGCTTCGTGCCATCGGTGGAGATCACCACGATCCCGGCGCCCTCCGCCGCCGGGGCGATCACGTGGTTGTTCGTCAGGATGTAGCCGTCGGAGGTGATGATCTCGCCGCTGCCGGTGCCCCCGGAACCGTCGGCGGAGGTCACCCCGATCGTGACGATCGTCGGGAGCACGTCCGCGGCGACCCGCTCGGCGTCGCAGACCGAGGGCGAGGTCGCCGTCGTGAGGCGCGACGCGGCCGTCCCGCTCAGGGAGCCCGCCGACCGAAGGGCGAGCCCGCCGAGCACCCCCGCTCCGAACAGGACGACCGCGCCGAGCCCGGCAAGGAGGACGATCGCCCACGTGGGGAAGCGACCGGGCTGATGCTCACGGTTACGACCTGCAGACGTCATGTCCGCCGCCTCCTTCCCCCTCACCGCGGCCATCGTGACGTCGTTCGCGTATCGCTGGCTAGACAGTCGCGTCTGGGCTACTCCCTCGGACACCACCGAGCTAATGTGAATGCATGGATTCCGGAGAGGAGACGTTCGTCGCGTTCCTCATCCATTCGGGGGAGCCGACGCGGGACCGGTCGATCGAACTGCCGAACCTCGAGTCGCGGCCGCCGGTCCGGGTGCGCGTGCCGGTCGACGGGCCCGACGACGACACGATGGACGTGTACGAACTCGTCGCGGCCGACGACTGGCCCCGCGAAGTGATCTACCGGTACACCGGCACGGAGCCGCGCACGACGTGATTTCCTCGCCTGCCTAGCCATTTCCTCGGGCTCTGGTTCAAGCTACTCGTGAAACGCCTTCACAACGCCTGGGGAGAGGTGGGGACGGTGACGGATGACGGTGCGTCGGCTCGGGGGCAGGAGCCCGACGGGGTTCGGGCTCGATTCTTGGCGCACCCGGACGTGGACAGTGCCGAGGTGGTCGACGGCTTCGTCCGCGTCCGCCTGCGTTCCGGTATGGAGCTCGATTGGCCGGTCGACGAGCTGGGCCGCGGGCCGTCGGGCGATGACCGTGTATGAACTCTCACGAAATTGGAGTAGTGCGCGCTTCGCCATCCGTCATGCACTATGACCCTGCACCGGCGCGTCGGGGGACGCACCGGTCGAAAGGGGAAACCACGATGCTCGACGAGAACGACTACATCCATCCACCGCACCCTCCCCGGCTGAGGGAGCATGTCGGGCTGATCCGCTGGAGCAGGAACAAGCAGGGCGACTGGGTCAGAGAGACCGTGACCGGTCAGTTCGCCGGCGGTGACTCGCGTCGCTGGGTCGTCCGCCTGTACTCCGGGATCGAACTCGAGTACGACCTCGACACGTGGGCGCCGTACCAGCCCCACCTGTAGCCGTGGGGGTGGAGGATCCCCGCGCGAACCCGAAACGCAGCGGGCCCTCCACCCCCGGGGCGGGAGAAGCTCCTGCCCGAGAGAAGCTTCCGTGGATAGAGACGGACGATGCGCCCCGACCATGACGCGAATTCGACGCACGGGTTGCCTGCACGGTTCGATCCGCTGATCGGCCGCCGTGAGGAGGTCTCCCTGATCCGTCGGCTGCTGCAGTCGTCGGCGCGTCTGGTGACGGTCACCGGAGCGGCGGGTGTCGGGAAGAGCCGGCTCGCGATCGCCGCCGCCGAGGGGATGTCCCGGTCGGTGTCGGGCGTCTGGTACGTCGATCTGCGCGGCAATGGGACGGATGTCGCCTCTGCCATCGCGCACGAACTGAAGGTGGACCCGGCGGCCGACGCGCTCACCGCCGTCATCGCCGCGATCGGCCACGACGACGCGCTGCTGCTGCTCGATGACGTGGATGAGGCGGTCGCGGAGACCTCGGCCGTGGTCGGCGCGCTCCTGGTGGCGTGCAGCGGCATCCGTCTCATCGTGACCAGCCGGGAGCCGCTGACCTCGCCCGCCCAGGCCCTGGTCGCCATCGGGCCGTTCGCGCGCCGCAATCTCACCCGGTCGAGCGACGCCGTCCGCCTCTTCGCCGAGCGGGCCGCGTCCGGTGACGCCCTGTTCGCTCTCGACGACGAGACCCTTCCGCAGGTCGTGCGCATCTGCGAGGCCGCAGGCGGGGTGCCGTTGGCGATCGAACTGGCCGCCGCGCAACTGCAGTTCATGGATGCGGCGACCCTCGCCGGACGCATGGACGACCAGCTGGCCACCCTCGAGCCGGCTGACCCCGCCTCGCGGTCGCTGCGCGCAGCCGTCGAGGACAGCTGGGAGCGCTGCAGCCCGGTCGAGCGGCGGGTGTGGAGCGACCTGTCTCTGCTGGCGCCGGGCTGGGATCTCGACCTCGGGGAGGCGATGGCACGCTTCTCGGCGGGCGGCCACCGCGAGGCGTCCGTCGCCGTCAAGCAGCTGATCCGACGCTCGGTGGTCCACCGCCGCCGGGCCGGCGACGGGGTGCGCTACGAGCTCCTGCCTGCGCTGCGCGAGTTCGGCGCCGAGCGGGCGCAGCATCCCGAGGAGGCCGGGCATCACTTCGTCGGGTGCCTGCTGCTGCGCCTGCACGACGCGGAGGACCACTGGTTCGGGAGCCGGCAGCCGGAGATCCTCCGCCGGCTCCGGAGCGACATCCCGAACATCCGGCGTGCGGTGGCGACCGCCGCGTCCCTCGGCGACGTGGACGCGGCCGTCGAGCTTACGGTCACCGCTTGGCGCCAAGCCTGGGTGCTGCACGGGAGCGCGGACGAGCTGGCGGCATGGCTGGGGATCGCGCTCGCCTCCGGGCGGCCCACGCCGTTCTGGGGAGCGCTCGGACATGCGCTGCGCGCGGTCGTCTTCGCGCTCACGGACAAGCCGGGGCTCGCTGCCGACGAGCTGCAGGCCGCGAGGGCGGAGCAGAAGCGGTTGGGAGCGGCCGGCACCCCGCTGGCGCGCGAGTGCGATGTCGCGGTCCGGAGCGCCGCGGAGGTCGCCGAGACCGACGACGCCGCTGCGGCCGGGATGCTGCGGCAGCTCATGGCGGAGCTCGGCGAGGAGGCGTACCGGTTCGGACGCACCAACACCCCGCAGCGGCTGGCCGCGCGGCTTCACGCGCTCGGCGAGCGGGAGGAGGGCGACCGGGTGGACGAGGCGATCGCCGAGCGGGCGCGCGCCGTCGGCGACCGATTCGAGCGGTCCTTCGCCCTCACCACGCGTGCGTCCGCGTGCGCCGCCGCGGGCGACCTGGCGACCACCGAGCGGGACGCCCGCGACGCGCTGGTGTTGAAGCGCGGCTTGGGGAACGGCCTCGGTGTCGCGCAGGCCCTCGAGCTGCTCGCCGATGTGGCGCGGGACGGGGCGCATCCGGCGCGCGGTGCGACCCTCCTCGGCGCGGCTGCGGCGCGCTGGAAGGACATCGGCGCCATCCGTTCGAATTACCCGCCCTTCTATTACGACCGCCAGGCGACCGAGCGCGCACTGCGGCAGAGACTCGGCGATGTCGCCTTCGAGCGCGCCTTCGGCCAGGGCGCCGCCCTCAGCGAGGAGGAGAGCATCGACTTCGCACTGCACGGCGTCGTCGAGTCCCACGCGCGCGCGGGCATGCCCGTCGACGCGTTCGCGGTCTCGCGCGTCTCCTCGCTGACGCCACGCGAGGCGCAGGTCGCCGCGCTCGTCGCCGGCGGCGAGACCAACAAGGCCATCGCGCGTCGCCTCTTCGTCTCCATCCGCACCGTCGAATCGCACGTGCAGAACGCCCTGGTCAAGCTGGGTCTGCGGTCGCGCACCGAACTCGCGCTCTGGTACCGCGACCAGGCCGCGTAGCGGACCGCTCACCCGGAGGACATGGCTGCGGCGCATGCCCTCCGGGGCGGACATTCAGGCGGCGAGCGCGAGCTCTCCGTCGGCTTCGGCAGACCCCTCGCCGGCGCGACCGCCGGCCCGGCCGCCGCGCGCAGGCCTTTCCGCGCTCGCGCGGCGAGCGCCGTCGCGGCGCCCACGGTCAGCCCCATCGCCGAGGCGACCGCGGCCAGCGGCAGGTCGAGGATGCAGGTGAGGTACAGGATGCGTTGCCATCGCTCCGGCAGACTCCGGAACGGCCGCTCCAGCTCACCGAGGTCGGTCACCTCGACGACGTAGGACCCGACGGCCGTGTCGTCGGCGAGGGGCACGAGGGTCGCGCGCGACTCGCGCGCCCCCACGAGGAAGCGACGGTGCGGACCGCGATGCGCAGGTACTGCGCGAAGCCCTCCGTCGGGCCGTTGCCGTTGCGCAGCGACCGCAGCACCTTGGCGAACGCCTCCTGAACGATGTCCTCGGGGTCGAACCGGTGCGTGGTGGTGCGGGCGAGGTGATGCGCCCAGCCCTGATAGCGGTTCCACAGCTCGCCGAAGGCCGCCCGATCGCCCAGTCGCACCCGCTGCAGCAGCTCCAGGTCGGTCGGGCGGACGGCGGTGGCGGTCATCCTGTCTCCTCGGTCATCGCGGCTCGGGAGCTTCCCGATCCGATGTCCTCAGAGTCCGTTGCGTGGTCCGCCGTCCGGAACCGCAGGACTACGCAGCCGCTACCGAGAGCGTCTCCCTCCCCACTGTCAGAGACGACGTACCCCCCGGCATCCTGACGCCGCTGCGAACGGGTAGCGTGGCCGCATGAGCCTGAGCGTCGAGAACCAGCCGGAGCAGTCCCGTTACGTCCTTCTGCAGGACGGCGAGGTGATCGGCCTGGCCGAGTACGAGCTTCGCGAGGGCGCCATCGTCTTCACGCACACCGAAGTGGATGAGGCCAAGCGCGAGAAGGGCATGGCCTCGACACTGGTGCAGACCGCCCTCGACGACGTGCGCGACAACTCCGACCGGCGGGTCATCGCCTCGTGCCCTTACGTGCGGAGCTGGCTCAGCTCGCACCCCGACTACGCGGAGCTGCAGAAGCGCTAGCGCGGCCGTCCTCGCTGGGCTCGCGCCCCTCGACGCGCTGCCCGTGACCGGCGCGCCCGAGGTCGATGGTGATCTTGCCGCCCGACCAGCCGTCCTCGCCGCCGTCGCCGGGCAACGGAGCAGGCGCGGGGAGCAGCGACTGCCGGTCCATCTCCTGCTGGGCCTCGTGCCGGGCGGGCGCGAAGATCTCGTCGAACGAGCCGCCGATGGCCCCGCTCATGGTGCCGGACCCGCGCTGCGCCTTGTTGGACAGGTCGATCCAGCCGAGCTTGACGGCGACGACGATCAGGGCGATGAACGCCCCGATGATCCCCACGACCCACCAATTCACGCCCTCCAGGGTACCGGAGCAGCTGTGGGCTTTCTGAGGATGGGCCGCGTGCCCGGGTAGCATCTCGACTCGTGGACCTGCGCGTCGTCATCGCTCCCGACTCCTTCAAGGGGTCGGCGGATGCGGATGCCGTGAGCCGCGCGATCGCCGAAGGGTGGAGCGCGGTGCGCCCGGCGGACCACGTGCGGCGCCTCCCCATGGCCGACGGCGGTGAGGGCACGGTGGATGCGTTCCTCGCCTCCGCTCCCGGCGCCGCCGGGCGGTCGACGGCGGTCGAAGGGCCGGATGGACGCCCGGTCAGCGCCCGTTGGGCCCTGCTTCCGCCGACCGGTTCGGATGGCGGGCCGACGGCGGTGCTCGAGATCGCCCAGACGAGCGGTCTGGGGCTGATGCATCCCCTCCGACCGCTCGACGGGCATACCCGGGGGCTCGGCCGGCTGATCGTCGCCGCCCTCGATGCGGGGGCGACGCGCATCCTGATCGGACTGGGCGGCAGTGCCACCAGCGACGGAGGGTCGGGGGCGTTGCAGGAGATCGGCGCACGGTTGACGGACGAGAGGGGTGGGCCCATCCCGCCCGGGAACGCCGGGCTCGCCTCGCTGGCCCACGTCGATCTCACCGCTTTGCGACGCACGCCCGAGGACGGCGTGACCCTCCTGACGGATGTGCGGAGCCCCCTGCTCGGCGAGCGCGGCGCCGCGCGGATGTTCGGCCCGCAGAAGGGCGCCTCGCCTGCGGAGGTGGAGACCCTGGAGCGGAACCTGACGCGGTTCGTGCGGTGCGTCGCCACACGCCGCCCCGACGCCGACGCGGTGAGCGTACGCCCCGGCGCGGGCGCCGCCGGAGGGACGGGTTTCGGGCTCGCCCTGTGGGGCGCGGACTTCCGTGCCGGGGCGCAGGAGGTCGCGGCACGCCTCGGTCTGCCCGCCGCCATTCGCGAGGCGGACCTGGTGATCACCGGGGAGGGCCGCTTCGACGAGCAGACCCGCGAGGGCAAGGTCGCCGCAGAGGTCGCATCGCTCGCGTCGGCGGCCGGCACGCCTGTCCTGCTCGTCGCGGGGTCGATCGCCGCCGATCCGGCCGGCTTCGCCGATCAGGTCGAGCTGAGCAGCCTCGCCGGATCGGTCGAGGCGTCCGTCGCCGACACCGTGCGCTGGGCGCGCCGCGCGGGCGAAGTGCTGGCCGCACGCCGACCGGGGTGACGGACGTCAGACGTCACGGGACGCGGTAGAGCCACTCCTCGGTCTCGAACTTCTCCGCGACCAGCTTCTCGGCCGCCGCGTACTCGGCATCGGTGAGGTCGCCCTCGGTCGCGCCGTAGAGGCTCTTGAAGGTCAGCTTCATCTGCTCGATGATCTCGGCGCGGCTGAGCCCGGTCTGGCTGCGCAACGGGTCGACGCGCTTGGCCGCGCTCGTGATGCCCTTGTCGCTGATCTTCTCGCGGCCGATGCGGAGCACCTCCGTCATCTTCTGCCCGTCCATGTCGTAGCTCATGGTGACGTGGTGGAGCACCGCTCCCGACCCGAGCCGCTTCTGGGCGGCGCCGCCGATCTTGCCCGACGGGCTCGTGATGTCGTTGAGGGGCTGATAGACGGCGTCGATGCCGAGCGACTTGAGCGCCACGATCGCCCACTCGTCGAGGAAGGCGTAGCTGTCGGCGAAGCTCATGCCCTGCACGAGATCGGCCGGCGCGTAGATCGAGTAGGTGACGACCGATCCCGCCTCCATGAACATGGCGCCGCCGCCGGAGATGCGGCGGACGACCTGGATGCCGTACTTCGCGGCGTTCTCGGGGTCGACCTCGTTCTTGACCGACTGGAAGCTGCCGATGACCACGGCGGGCTCGTCCCACTCCCAGATCCGCAGCGTCGGGCCGCGCCGCCCTCCCCCACCTCGGTGGCGAGCACCTCGTCGAGTGCGAGGTGCATCTGCGGCGAGACCGCCTTGGCGTGCACGATCTGCCAGTCGTAGTCGCGCCAGCTGGTCGCCTTCGCGAGCGCCCGCCGCACCGTCACCGCGACGGCCTCCGGCGAGAAGCCGAGCAGGCTCGCACCCTCGGGGAGCGCGTCCTTCACGGCAGCGGCGATGGTCTTCGCGTCGGCCTCGGCGGGCAGTCCGTTCACGGCCGTGTTGATCGCCTCGAGCGCGGAGTCGGGTTCGAGGAAGAAGTCTCCGGCGAGCTGGAATTCCGAGATCCTGCCGTCCACCACCTCCAGGTCGACGACGACGAGCTTGCCCCCCGGGACCTTGTACTCACCATGCATGCCCCCAGCCTACGACCGACGGCGGCCCAGAGGATCAGTGCGGAGGCGGGGCGGGCGGGGCGCCGGTCGGGTTGCCCCACTCATCCAGCTGCTTGTCCGGACGGCGGGCCAGCGTCACACCGAACCCGATCAGCAGGATGACGATCAGCAGCCCGAGGATGACGAAGATCGCGGTCAGGATCTCGCCGTGCCCGCCGACCGTCGCCGGGTTGTCGATCGGTGCGAGATGCGACAGGCCGAATGCGATGCGGTTTCCCATGGTGGCCTCCTCGGCACCAGTGTGCGCGCGCGGCGAGGGGATGCGATAGAGGGCAGCCCCAGCGCGTCAGCTTCGCGCAGGGAACCGCTCGAGGAGCCACGCGGTGAGATCGGCGTAGACCTCCTCGCGGTTGGTCTCGTTGAAGATCTCGTGGCGGGCGCCCTCGTAGACGATGGTCGTCACGTCCGTGAGGCCGGATCGCATCCGGTAAGCCCGTTCGAGCTTGCGCGCGCTGACCGGTCCGCCGAGCGGGTCCTCCGATCCGACCTGGATGAGCACGGGGAGGTCGTGCGCGAGGTTCCGCGCAGGCCGTCCGAGCAGGCGAGCAGCGTCGAGGGTCCCGAACAGCTTCTGCAACGGCGTGAGCGTGCAGAGCGGGTCGTCGACGAACGCCTGTGCGACCGCGGGGTCGCGGCTCAGCCACTCGGCACCGGTCGTTCCGAGGTGGGCGTGCCGCTTGTTGAGGTCGCCGCCGTTCATCGAGCCCAGCACCCGGTACGCCGTGCCCGAGAGCACCATCGCGTCGTACTCGTCGCTGTGGCGGTTGAGCAGCATCTGGCCGATCAGCGACCCCCAGCTGTGTCCGACGAAGACCAGGGGCAGCTCGGGGTTCTCGGCGCGGATCAGGTCGGAGAAGAGGTGGACGTCGCGGACCGCCGCGCGCAGACCTCCTGGCCCGAGCCGGCCGAGGTGGGAGGCGTCGCCCTTCCACTGATCCATGCCCGTGCGACCGTGACCGAGGTGGTCGTCCGCGTAGACGAGGTACCCGGCGGAGGCCAGGTGCGTCGCCACCTGCCGGTACCGTCCGGCGTGCTCGCCGACTCCGTGTGCCAGCTGTACGACCGCGCCCGGCCTTGTCGCGCCCGTCGCAGGCGCGTACACATCGAAGTGGATGCGGTCGCCGTCCGCGTCGAAGGTCCGGTCCTGTTCGGTCTGCACGGGCTCATTCTGGCGGAAGTGAGAGCGTCCGGGAGGTTTAGTTAGCCTGACTAATTTGCTAAGCTAGCTATGAACATGAAGCAACATCTGTCTCCTCACGAGCTCAGCGGCCTCCTGCGCATCGCGGTGGCCCGGCTCTCGCGCCGCCTGCGCGCGGAGAAGGAGGACGACGAGCTCAGCGACTCGCAGACCGCGACGCTGGCGTACCTCGTCAGCGAGGGCTCCGGGACGATCGGGCGCCTCAGCGAGTTCGAACGGGTCAAGCCGCCGTCGATGAACCGCACCGTCAACCGCCTGGAGGCGGCGGGCTACGTCGAGCGCACCGCCGACGCCGCCGACGGTCGCAAGGTGGTCGTCGTGCCCACCGACCGCGGGATCGAGCTGGTGACCGTCACGCGCGAGCGCCGCGACGCCTGGCTGCAGCAGCGCGTTCGCACGCTGAGCCCCGAGCAGCGGGCGACCCTGGCAGCCGCCGCCGAGATCATGCAGGAGCTCGCCGACTCGTGAGTTCCATGTTCCGCTCCCTCGCCGGGGTCAACTACCGCATCTGGGCCGCCGGCGCGATCGTCTCGAATGTCGGAACGTGGATGCAGCGGACGGCCCAGGACTGGATCGTCCTGACCCAGCTCACCCACAACAACGCGTCGGCCGTCGGCTTCGTGATGGCCCTGCAGTTCGGTCCGCAGCTGCTCCTGCTGCCGGTGACGGGATGGGCGGCCGACCGGCTCGACCGCCGCAGGCTGCTGATGATGACGCAGGGCGCGATGGGGGCGCTGGGACTCGGGCTCGGCATCCTCACCGTCACCGGTGCGGTGCAGTTGTGGCACGTCTACCTGTTCGCCCTGCTCCTCGGCGTCGTCGCCGCCTTCGACGCGCCGGCACGGCAGACGTTCGTGTCTGAGCTGGTCGCCGGCCCGAACCTGTCGAACGCGGTCGCCCTGAACTCCGCCTCGTTCAACGTCGCCCGCCTCATCGGGCCCGCGGTCGCCGGACTGCTCACCGCCGCGATCGGCGCCGGCTGGGTGTTCCTCATCAACGCGGCGACGTTCGGCGCGGTGCTGCTGTCGCTGGCCATGCTGCGGCGCGAGCAGCTGTACCGGGCGGAGCGGGCCAAGCGCTCGCGCGGCGGCCTCGTAGACGGCTTCCGTTACGTGCGGACGCGGCCCGACATCATGGTCATCCTCGTCATGGTGTTCCTCATCGGCACCTTCGGCCTGAACTTCCCGATCTTCATCTCGACCATGTCCGTGAGCGTGTTCCACCAGGGCGCGGGCGAGTACGGCATCCTGTCGTCGATCATGGCCATCGGGTCGGTCGTCGGCGCCCTGCTGTCCGCCCGGCGGGACCGCCCGCGGGTCTCGCTGCTGTTCGCGGGCGCGGCGTTCTTCGGTTTCGGCTGCGCCCTGGCCGCCGTGATGCCGACGTACTGGCTCTTCGCCGCGGCCCTCATCGTTGTCGGCATCTCGTCGCAGACCCTGATGACCACGGCGAACGGAACCGTTCAGATGACCACCGACCCGGTGCTGCGCGGCCGCGTCATGGCGATCTACATGGCGATCTTCATGGGCGGAACGCCCGTCGGTGCGCCCATCGTCGGCTGGGTCGCCGATACGTTCGGGCCCCGCTGGGCGATGGGCGTCGGCGCCGCGAGCGGCTTCGCGGCCGCCCTGGTCGGCGTGTTCTACCTCGTGAAGTACCGCGGCCTCCGGGTGCGGTTCGGCGGGACGCGGCCGCGGTTCGTGCTCGCCCCGCGCGAGGTCGCCCGCGAGGAACTCGAAGAGGCCGAGGCGACCGCGACCCGCGCGTCCTGACCTTCGTGCGATACGGTGCGGGGGTGTTTCCTGCGACCGAACCGTACGCGAGCGGCCACGTCCGCAACCCCGGCGGCGACAGCATCTACTGGGAGACGAGCGGCAATCCCGGAGGCGTGCCCGCGCTCTGGCTCCACGGCGGCCCGGGTTCCGGCCTCGGCACCGGGAACTACCGCAAGCGGTACGACCCCGCCGCCTTCCGTCTCGTCGGCATCGACCAGCGCGGGTGCGGTCGCAGCACGCCCCTGGTGGTGGATGCGCTGGATCGCCTTCCCGAGAACACGACGGACGCACTCATCGCCGACATCGAGCTGGTGCGCGAGGAGCTCGGCATCGACCGCTGGATCGTCACGGGCGGGTCGTGGGGCTCGACGCTCGCGCTGGCGTATGCCCTGGAGCATCCCGATCGGGTGGAAGCCATCGTGCTCGGCGCTGTCACGACCACCGGACGCGACGAGGTGACCTGGATCACCGAGACGAGACGATGGGACGCATCTTCCCCGAGGCGTGGGAGACGCTCGAGGCGTTGCCGGGCAGGCGCCCCGGCGAGCGTGTGATCGACGCGTACGCCCGGGTGCTGGCGACCGGGACGTTCGAGGAACGGGCCGCAGCCGCCGACGCCTGGGACGCGTGGGAGTCGACGCACGTCTCCCTGGATCCCCACTTCGTGCCCGGGCCGCTGCACGAGGACCCGCTGCAGCGGCAGGTGTTCGCGACCCTGGTGACCCACTACTGGGCGAATGACGCGTTCCTGCCCGGTGAGCGGGCCATCCTCCACCGCGTCGGCGAACTCGCGCACATCCCGGCGGTGCTCATCCATGGCCGGCACGACGTGAGCGGGCCTGTCATCACCCCGTGGCTGCTGCATCGCGCGTGGCCTGACAGCCGCCTGATCGTGGTGGAGGGCGAGGGCCACGGCGGCCCGGAGTCGTCCGAGCGGATGGCGGAGGCCATCAGCGGTTTCGCGACCCGGTCGGGGACCATCGCATGACCGCCGACCTGACCGCACTGGCGCAGCGCGCGCTCGCCCTCGCCCCGGAGGGCGGGGGTCGCGCCCTGCTCGGCATCGCAGGGAGCCCCGGCTCGGGCAAGACCACACTCGCCCGCTCGGTGGCCGATCGCGTGAACGAGCTCGGCGGCGCCGGGGCGGCGGTGCACCTGCCCATGGACGGCTTCCACCTGGCCAACGCGACTCTGGATGCGCTCGGCCGCCACGATCGCAAGGGTGCGATCGACACGTTCGACGGGTGGGGCTTCGTGGCCCTGCTGCAGCGGGTGCTGGTCGAGACGGCGAACGTCGTCTACGCCCCGGCCTTCGAGCGGACGGTCGACGAGCCCGTCGCCGGATCCATCCCTGTTCCGCCCAAGACGCGTCTGGTCGTCGTCGAGGGCAACTACGTGCTGGTGGACCAGGACCCGTGGTCGCGCATCCCGCCGCTGCTCGCGGAGAGCTGGTTCGTGGCGACGCCGGAGGACGAGCGGATGCGGCGCCTCGTCGACCGGCACACGCGGCACGGGCGGACGGTTAAGGCGGCGACCGCCTGGGCGCGCGATGTGGACGGCGCCAACGCCCTCGTCATCGAAGCCTCGCGGCCGCGCGCCACGCTGGTCGTCGACGGCACCGCCGGACTCCCAGCCGGGAGCGCTTAGCCTGGAGCGATGACCTCCCCCGACACGACCTTCGACCGCCTCACCGTGTTCGGCGCCGACTGGTGCCGCGACTGCATCCGCTCGAAGTCCCTCCTCGACCGCCTCGGCGCCGACTACGAGTACATCGACCTCGTCGCACGCCCGGAGGAGGCCGACCGCGCCCAGCGGATCAGCGGTCGCACGAACATCCCCGTCGTCGTCTTCCCCGACGGACGCCACCTCGTGGAGCCGACCGATCCCGAACTCGAGGCCGCCCTGCGCGCCTGAACCGTCGATCAGGCGCGGATCACGTGCACGATGCGCCCGAGGCCGGCGAAGTCGTCGACGTTGTGCGTCACGACCGCGGCGTCGTTCGCGCGCGCCACTGCAGCGATCATCAGGTCGGCGATCCGCCCTCGCGGGTTGCGCCCCGCCGCGTAGACGGCTTCCACGATGCGGCCGTAGTACTGCGCGGCGAGGTCGTCGAAAGCCAGCCCTCGCCCGAACGCCCGTCGAAGCTCAAGCAGGTGGAGTCGCCGTTCTGCGACCGTCGCAGCGACGAGCCCGGGGCGGACGATCCCCTGCTCCATCTCAGCGAAGCTGATCGACGACACCGCCACCTCCGTGACGCCATCCGGAACGGTAAAGCCACCCGTGATGAGAACGTTCGTGTCGAGTACGACCCTCATGCCCATGGGTCGCGAAGATCGGCGCCGTCACGCTGCTGGCGGATCTCTTCCGCCCATCCCAGATCGCCCGGAACGGCCAGAAGTGCGCGCACCCGATCGGCAGGGACCCATCCCGAACCCTCATGCGGGACCACGTCAGCGATCGCACGGCCGTGGCTCGTGATGATATAGGTCTCCCCGTCCTGCACCTTGTCGAGCATAGGCGTCGGGTTCTGGCGCAATTGCCCCACCGTGATGCTGTGGGGTGAGGGTGCGGTCTCGATCATGAGCCCATGCTAGCGCAGCGTAGACAAATATCTACGAGCCGCCCGCGGGGTCAGGTCGGTCGAGACGGCCGGGGCGGCCGTGCCCGGGGAGCACCAGGCGCGGACGCAGCGCCGTGATCGCGGCGAGCGTCGCGTCCGCCTGAGCGCGATCCGAGATCAGCGGACCCGGCAGGTGCACGAGCCGGCCCTTCGACACCAGTCCGGCGTCGCCGATGAAGGCGACGCCGCGCCAGCGCACGATGTGATGTCCCGGCGTGTGCCCCGGGGCCGGGATCACGACCAGCCCCGGCACGATCTCGGTCTCGGCGTCGTCGGGCAGCTCGGTGAGCTCCGGCAGGTCCGCACGTCCCGGGCGGCTGATCCGGCGCATGAGGCGGCGCGTCCGCGTGGGTGGGGGACCTCGCCGCGCACGATGCGCTGATCCGCCGCTCCCAGCCACACGGTGGCTCCCGTCTCGCGCTGCACAGCGGCCGCGGAGCCGATGTGATCCGGGTCGTAGTGCGTCACCACCACATCCGTGATCCGGGGGATGCGCGCCGCGCGCAGCTCGGCGACGAGCCCGTCGGCGCCGGAGGCGACCCCCGTGTCCACGACGACCGCGCGATCGTCGGCCTCGATCAGGTAGGCGTTCGCCCCTCGCACCTTGTCGAGGCGGTGGATGCTCTCGATGACCTCTCGCATGCTGGGATGCTAGTCCCCGCGCCTGATCGCCGGATTGATCGCCCCGGCCGCGCAATCCCATCCACTTCTCTTGTTGGACAACTGACTCGCGCAGGCGTTGAGTAGCGCCCATGGAGTACACACACCTGGGCCGGTCCGGCCTGAAGGTCTCGCGCCTCGTCCTCGGCACGATGAACTTCGGACCGCAGACCACCGAAGAGGATTCCCATCGGATCATGGACGCCGCGCACGACGCCGGCATCAACTACTTCGACACCGCCAATGCGTACGGTCAGCACCTGGGCAAGGGCGCGACCGAGACGATCATCGGCAACTGGTTCGCGCAGGGCGACGGGCGGCGCGAGCGCACGGTGCTCGCCACGAAGCTCTACGGCGACATGGGCGACTGGCCGAACGAGGGCCGCTTGTCGGCGCTGAACATCCGCCGGGCGCTCGACGCCAGCCTGAAGCGCCTGCAGACGGACTACATCGACATCTACCAGTTCCACCACATCGACCGGGACACCCCGTGGGACGAGATCTGGCAGGGCATCGAGACCGCGATCGCGCAGGGCAAGATCCTGTACGCCGGCTCCAGCAACTTCGCCGGCTGGCACATCGCCACGGCGCAGGCCGAGGCCCGCCGGCGCAACCTGCTCGGACTGGTCAGCGAGCAGTCGATCTACAACCTCCTGACCCGGCAGATCGAGCTGGAGGTGCTGCCCGCCGCACAGGAGAACGGCCTCGGCGTCATCGCCTGGTCTCCCCTGCAGGGCGGCCTGCTCGGCGGCGTCGTCCGCAAGCAGAACGAGGGCAAGCGGCGGCTGGAGGGCCGCGCGGCGGAGACGCTGGAGAAGCACCGCGACGCCATCGAGGCCTACGAAGCCTTCGCCGAAGAGCTGGGCCACGAGCCGGGCGACCTGGCACTGGCGTGGCTGCTCACCCGTCCCGGTGTGACCGGCCCGATCATCGGACCGCGCACGCAGGAGCAGCTCGACGGCGGCCTGCGCGCGCTCGACATCCATCTCGACGAGGCCGCCCTCGCACGGATCGACGAGATCTTCCCGGGCCACAAGCCGGCCCCCGAGGACTACGCCTGGTGACCCTGGGCAGCAACAGAACGGAAGGAACGCAGTGAAGACACGCACCATCGGAGACGTCCAGGTCTCGGCCATCGGCCTGGGCGGCATGCCCATGTCCATCGAGGGACGACCGGACCGCGAGCGCTCGATCAGGACCATCCACGCCGCGTTGGATGAGGGCATCACCTTCATCGACACCGCGGACGCGTACCACCTGCACGCGGACGAGGTCGGCCACAACGAGGAGCTCATCGCGGAGGCGCTGCGCTCCTGGAGCGGGGACGCCTCCACCGTGCTCGTCGCGACCAAGGGCGGTCACCTGCGTCCGGGCGACGGCTCATGGACGCAGAACGGCCGGCCCGAGTACCTCAAGCAGGCCGCGAAGGAGTCGCTGCGCCGTCTGGGCGGCGACGCGATCGGGCTGTATCAGCTCCACCGGCCCGATCCCGAGGTGCCCTATGCCGACTCGGTGGGCGCCATCCGCGACCTCCTCGACGACGGCGTGATCCGCATGGCGGGCATCTCGAACGCGAACCCGGAGCAGATCCGGGAGGCGAACGACATCCTCGGCGGCCGGCTGGTGTCGGTCCAGAACCAGTTCTCGCCCGCGTTCCGCTCCAGCGAGCCGGAGCTGCGCCTCGCCGACGAGCTCGGCATCGCCTTCCTGCCATGGAGTCCGCTCGGCGGCATCACCTCGGCCGGCGACCTCGGCAGCCGGTTCGAGCCGTTCAAGGATGTGGCGGACGCCCGCGGGATCAGCCCCCAGGTCGTCGCGCTCGCGTGGCACCTGGCGCAGAGCCCGCACGTCATCCCGATCCCCGGCTCATCGCGGCCGGAGACCATCCGCGACTCGGTCACGGCCGTCGACGTGGAGCTGACCCCCGAGGAGCTCTCCGCCCTCAACGCCGCCTGACCCACGCCATCTGTTCCTGAGCTGTTCGGGTCGACGCGCCCTGCGCCACCCGAACAACTCAGGAATTCTTTGCTGGGGCGGCGAGCGACGCGGCGGGCGCGGGGGCCGGGGCGGGCTCGAGCTGGGCGAGGAACGCGGCGGCGGCAGGGCTCGGCTGGTCGGCGACCGCGACGGCGACGGTCCAGGCCGGGGCTCCCTGCAGGCGCACCGCCCGGAGGGCGTCCGGCCGCTTCAGGGCGAAACTGGCCGGGACCACGGCGACACCGAGGTTGTATCCGACCAGGTCGAGCAGCGGATGGACGTCGTTGACCTCCATCGCCGCCCGGTAGTCGAACCCGGCCGCCGCGAACGCGCGCCGGGTGAGCGCCTGGGCGCCCCATCCCTCCTGGAAGCCGACCAGCGGCTCCCCGCGCAGACTCTCCAGCGGGATGCTCTCCTCGGCCGCGAAATGGTGCTGCGGGTGGCAGAGCACCAGCATGTCCTGCGTGCTCAAGCGGCGGAACCGCACGCCCGCGGGAGCGTGGCCGGTGTCGACGACGAGGGCGACATCCGCTCGTCCGCCTGCGACGTCATCCACCAGCTCCTCGGAGCCCGAGTAGCGGAGCCGGACCTCCACGCCCGGGTTGGCCGTGCGGAACCCCGCAAGTTCGGCCGGCAGGTCGACGGATCCGAGACACGGCTCGGCGCCGATCGTCAGCCGCCCGCGCAGCAGCCCGCGGACCGCCGCGACCGCATCCCGCGCGGCGGCGGCGCTCGCCAGCGTTCGGACGGAGTCGGCCAGGAGCGCCTGCCCGGCCACCGTCAGCTCGACGCGGCGGGTGCTGCGCACGAAGAGCGACGTACCGAGCTCCTGCTCGAGCGAGCGGATGGATGCGCTGAGCCCCGACTGCGAGATCCGCAGCAGCTCGGCGGCGCGGGTGAAATGGCGCTCTTCGGCGACGGCGACGAAGTGCTGCAGTTGACGCAGTTCCATTCAGCGATCGTACTGCTGAGTCGCCGGCGCATCATAACCGCGACCGATGCGCCTCAGGCGACGGAAGCGGCGGGCGCTTCGTCCGCCCCGGGCGCGGCATCGAGGTGGAACGTGCGTCGGAACCGGGCCAGCAGCTCATCCCGGCCGGCGAGCACCCGCACCGCGACGATCCCGCCGGCGAGCAGGCCGCCCAGGTCCTCGCGGGCGACCCCGAACTCGAGCACATCCACCGGCGTCTCGTGGGCGACGCGACGCTGGGGCTGCGGCAAGGCAGTGGGACCCACATCCATCACGTCCAGCGCCCTCCCGTCGACGATGGCGCTCACGGACGTCTCGCCGACGTGAAGCACGTACTCCGTGACCGGCAGGCCCTCGGCGCTCCGGTCGCGGAAGGCCGCCCGTAACGTCACCGCCAGCGCGTCGGCCGTGAGCACGTCCCCCTCGGCCGCCTCCTCCGGCAGCGCCCACCCCCAGCGCTCGAGTGCGAGCACGACCGGCTCGAGCTCGCGCCCGAGCGGGGTGAGCTCGTACCCGCCGCGCACCGTCGGGACGCGCCGGATCACGCCGGCCTGCTGCAGCTCCTTGAGCCGGTCGCTGAGGATGTTGGTGGGGATGCGCGGCAGCCCGGCCTTGAGGTCGCTGTAGCGGCGGGCGCCGGCGAGCAGGTCGCGGACGATGAGCAGGGCCCACCGTTCGCCGACCCGCTCGACCGCGCGCGCGACGCCGCCGTACTGACCGAACCCGCGCGGGGCGCGTGTGGCCATCCGGTCGTCAGCCCTGAGCCGGTGCGCCGGCCCCCTGCTCGGCCATGTACGCCTCCGGGCCCTTCTCTGCGGCTTGCGGAGCCATGTAGAGGAAGGACAGGTTATTGCCGTCCGGGTCCTCCAGGTCGCGGGAGTACATGAAGCCGTAGTCCTGCGCCGGGCGCGGCTCCGAGCCGCCGGCCTCGAGGCCCTTGGCGATGATGGCATCCACGTCTTCACGCGAGTCCTGGCTGAGGGCGATGGAGGCTCCGGCCTGGGTGCGCGGGTCGATGATCTCCTTGTCGGTGAAGGTGGCGTAGAAGTCGCGCGTCTGCACCATGAAGTAGATCGTGTCGCTGAGCACGACGCAGGCGGCGTTCTCGTCGGTGAACAGCGGGTTGATGCTGTAGCCGAGGGCCTCGTAGAAGGCCTTCGAGCGGTCGAGGTCGTTCGTCGTGAAGTTCACGAAGATGTTGAGTGACATGGCGTGCTCCAAACGGGTGAGGTGAGCGGTTCGAATACGCCTAGCTTGCTCTTTGCAAGTTCACTTGTCAATAGCAAGTAAATGCCGTTTGCGCACCGAGGCGATCGACTCATGCATCTCGCGCGCCAACGCGACGGAGCCGGCCGCCTCCGCCGCCTCGAGCGCATCCGCCTGTCGCGCATCCGCGCCCGTGAACCACGACGCGATCGTCACACCGTGGCCCGGACGGGACACCACGCGGACCGGATCGCCGGCCCCGACGCTCCCCGACTTCACGACCGAGAAGTACGCGCCCGTCCGCCCCTCCTCCGTGAAGCGCTTCACCCACTGAGGCTCGCGCATCCTCCGCTGGAACGTCGCGCACGGTGTGCGGGGGCAGGTCACCTCCAGCACCAGCTCGTCGCCGATCGCCCAGCGCTCCCCGATCTCGGCTCCGTTCACGTCGACCCCGGCCGTCCGCAGGTTCTCGCCGAACAGGCCCGGCGGGATATCGCGGCCGAGCCGCTCCGCCCAGAACGCAGCGTCCTCGTCCGCATAGGCGTAGACCGCCTTCGAGGCGCCGCCGTGGTGCTTGCGGTCCGCCTGCACGTCGCCGTGGAGTCCCAGCGGACGCACGCGCAGCCGCCGCGCGACGGGCCGCTTGTCGATGGCCGTCACGCCGATCGTCCCCGAGTCGTGGAGGAGCTGCTCCACCCGGCACACCGCGAGAATCTCCGCCATCGGCCCAGTATGCCAGGGGGCCGTTCCAGCGGGTCGGGGCGAGCGGGCCGGTTCAGCGGACGCCGCGCATCATCCTCAGCACCCACGGGCTGATCACCGCGAGAAGGATGCCGATCACGATCGCCACACCGCCGATGAAGGAGAAGTAGACCGCCTCGCTCCCGGGCGAGTACAGCTTCGCCAGCTGACCGGCCATCGCCGTCCCGAGCGCCACCGACAGGAAGTACAGCGCCACCATCTGCGCCTGGAACTTCCGCGGCGCCAGCTTCGTCGTCACCGACAGCCCGGGCGGTGAGATCAGCAGCTCCGCGATCGTGAAGACGAACAGGATGCCGACCATCGCCAGCAACGGCGTGCTGTTGGCGCCGCCCCCGACCAGAACAGGAAGAGGAAGAACGCGACGCCCATCAGGATGGTCCCCGCCGAGAACTTGATCGGCGCCGACGGCTGCTTGGCGCCCCACTTCGTCCAGATCGCGGCGAAGACCCCCGACAGCACGATGATGAAGATCGGGTTGATCGACTGCACCCACGACACCGGGAACTCCCACCCGAAGAGATTGCGGTCGAGTCGCTTGTCCGAGTAGATCGTGACGACGGTGAACTGCTGCTGGTAGAGCGACCAGAAGGCCGCGTTGGTGATGAAGAGGGGGATGAAGGCCACGATCCTGCTGCGCTCCTCGCCGCTCACCAGGCGGGAGGTCAGGATGACCGCGAAGTATGCGATGGCCGCCACGATCGTGACGCCGATGACCCACAGCGCGAGGTTCGAGGCGTTGACCACGCCGGTCAGCACGAGCACCACGATGACGGCCAGCGCCGCGACCCCGATGCCGATCACGAGCGGGTAGCGCGAGCGCTCCAGCGGGTTGGGCGCCAGCCGGGATGCGCCCGGAAGCCGCTTGCGGCCGAGGGAGTACTGGATGAGCCCGATCGCCATCCCGACCGCGGCGAGGCCGAAGCCCCAGTGGAAGCCGAGGGTGGTCTGCAGCAGGCCGGTCAGCAGCGGCCCGAAGAAGGCGCCCAGGTTGATGCCGAGGTAGAACAGCGAGAAGCCCGCGTCGCGCCGCGGATCCTTCTCCTCGTAGAGCGTGCCGACGATGCGGGTGGCGTTCGCCTTCAGGCCGCCGCTGCCGAGGGCGACGAAGAGCAGACCGACGAGGACCCCCGCGACGCCCGGGATGAGGGCGAGGGAGATGTGGCCGGCCATGATGACGACGGCGCTCGAGAACAGCACCCGCTCGGAGCCGAAGACGCGGTCGGCGAGCCACGCCCCGAGAATGGTCGACAGGTACACCGCGCCGCCGTACGCCCCGACCACACCGGCGGCGGTCGCCTGGTCGATGCCGAGGCCGCCCTTCTCGGCCGAGTAGTACAGGTAGATGAGCAGGATGCCCTGCATGCCGTAGAAGGAGAACCGCTCCCACATCTCCACGCCGAAGATGTTGGCCAGCGCGCGCGGCTGGCCGAAGAAGCCGCGGCTCGCGTCGTCACGACGAGCCGGGGCGGTATCCGTTTCGCTCATGGCGCCCATGGTCCCACCCGCGCCGCACGCCTACAACGCGGCATGGCGCGCACGATTCGACCGCATCCGCTACGTAGACGCAACGATTCACCATAAACTCAGCCCGTGGACAACCTCGATCGCAGCATTCTCGACCTCCTGCGTCAGAACGCACGGGCCGGCTACGGCGACATCGGATCCGTCGTCGGGCTCTCGGCGTCGGCCGTGAAGCGGCGCGTGGACCGGCTGGTGGCCGACGGGGTGATCCGCGGGTTCACCATCCAGGTCGATCCGGCGATCGACGGCATGAGCACGGAGGCCTACGTCGAGCTGTTCTGCCGCGGTACCGTGTCGCCCGAGGAGCTGCTCCGCATCCTCTCGGCCGTGCCCGAGGTGGTGGACGCGGGAACCGTCACGGGCAGCGCCGACGCCATCGTCCACATCCGCTCGCGCGACATCCCCAGCCTCGAGGCGGCCCTCGAGAAGGTGCGCCTCGCGCCGAACGTCGACCACACCCGCAGCGCGATCGTGCTCTCGCGCCTCATCAACCGGGGAAGCGCCTGAGCGTCGTGGCCGATCGCCGCGAGCGACGGGGCGTCGCCTGCGAGAACGTTCAGCGGGCGCGGGCCGCGGCGGGACGGCATCCGAGCACGGACACGGCCAAGAGTGGCACGATGGGCGCATGAAGCTCCTCGTAGTCGAAGACGATCCGGACATGGGAGGCCTCGTGCAGCGTGGACTCGCGGCCGAGGGCTACGACGTCACGCTCGTCACGAATGGTGTGGATGCGCTGATCGCGCTCCGCAGCGACACCTACTCCGCCGCCGCGATCGACGTGATGCTCCCGGGCATGAGCGGTTTCGAGCTGTGCCGCCACGTCCGCGAGGCGAACAACTCGATGCCGATCCTGCTGCTGACCGCGCGGGACGCCATCGAGGACCGCGTGCACGGGCTCGACTCCGGCGCCGACGACTACCTGACGAAGCCGTTCGCCTTCGCAGAGCTGGCCGCCCGCGTGCGTGCGCTGCTGCGGCGCGAGCCGACCGGGATGCGGCCGCAGGTGACGGTTGGCCGGCTCACCATCGACTCGCACGAGCACCAGGCGCTCGTCGCCGGGCACGAGATGCCGCTCAGCCGGCGCGAGTTCACACTGCTGCGGCTGTTCGCCACCAACCCGGACAAGACGCTGTCGCGGTCGGACATCCTCGAGTCCGTGTGGGGCACCACCGAGAACATCGGGACCAACGTGATCGACCAGTACGTGTCGTACCTGCGGAAGAAGCTCGACGCCGCCGGAGCGGGCCTTTCCATCGTGACGGAGCGCGGCCGGGGCTACCGGCTGGATGCGCGCAACGCAGCCTCCACGCCGTGAACCGGCTGCGGCGCCTGTCGATCACGGCGCGGATCACGATCGGCAGCCTGGTCGTCGCCGCCCTGTTCGCCCTCGTGGCCGTGGTCATCATCCGCATCGGGGTGTCGTCCATCCTGCACAACGCCACGCTGACCTTGCTCAACAATGACGTGTCGGCACCCGCGGAGGGCCTGACGAGCAAGCCGTCGGGGCCCTTCGACCTGCCGGGGGCGGCCAGGAGCTGGCGATCGTGTCGGCGGACGGCACCATCCTCGCCTCCACGATGCCGGAGGGGCTCGAGGACCGCATGGAGACCTTGGTCGGCCAGGGCGGGCAGGCGCGGGATGTGCAGGTCGGCGACGAGCACTACCTGGTGCTCAGCCGGAGCGTCACCACCTCGGACGGCGTCATGCACGTGGTGGCTGCCCGCAACGAGGAGACGACAGCGCTGCTGCTCGACCGGCTGACCGCCGCACTGCTGATCGGCGCCGGTGTGCTGATCTTCGCGTTCGGGGCCGCCTCATGGCTGCTGGCGCGGACCGCCCTGCGGCCGGTGAGCCGCATGCGGGAGCAGGCCGACCGGATCGCCGCCTCGACCCCGGACGAGGCCGGGCTGCTGCCTGTCGGGCCCGCCCAGGATGAGTTGTCCGAGCTCGCCACGACGCTGAACGACCTGATCCTGCGGCTTCGCGCCTCCGCCGACCGGGAGCGGCAGATGGTGTCGGACGCGAGCCACGAGCTGCGGACACCGCTCGCGGTCCTCCGCGGTCAGCTCGAACTGGCCGAGTTGGATGCGGGCGATCCAGATGCGCTGCTGCTCGATATCCGCTCGTCGCATTCCACCGCGATCCGGCTGGCGCAGCTGGCGAACAACCTGCTGGAGCTGTCGCGCATCGAGGCGGGTCCATCAAGCGGCCGTATCGACTGGCGCACCCTCGTCGACGAGCTGACGGACGCCATCGACCGCGCCCGGCTGCTGGTCAGCAGCGACGACGACGCCGCAGGGATCTCGGTGGACTTCGAGTACGACCCGCGCCGCCGGCCCGACGCGGGCGCGCGGGTCGCGCTGTCGCCGACGGATTTCGCCCGCATCCTGGACAACCTGCTCGGCAACGCGATCACGGCGATCCGCTCGGCGGGTGATCATCCGGAGGCGACGGTCACGGCGTCTCTCGCCCTCGGTGCGGGCCCGGACGGCGAGGAGTCCGTCATCCTGACGGTGCGCGACTCGGGGCCGGGCATGCCGCAGGAGTTCATCCCCGTGGCGTTGGACCGCTTCACGCGCGCGGACGGCTCGCGCACGGGCCAGTCGGGCGGCGGGCTGGGCCTCGCGATCGTCGGCGCACTCGCGGATGCGGCCGGCGGCCACGTGGTGCTGGCGAACGGGGAGCCGTCGGGACTGACGGTCACCGTCACGCTGCCGATCCGCCGCGACTGAGCGCGGGGGAGCCTCGGCTCAGTGCCCGGTGCGGTCGGAGTCGACTCCGGCGTCCGGGCCTTCGTCGAGGCTGTCCAGCCGGGCGAGGTCGTCGGCGTCGAGCTCGAAGTCGAACACGGCCAGATTCTGCGCCATGCGCTCGGGGTTCCGCGACTTAGGGATGGCGACCAACCCGTTCTGGACGTGCCAGCGCAGGACGATCTGGCCGGCCGTGCGCCCGTGCTTCTCGGCGAGCTCGTTGAGCACGGGCGCCTGGAGCAGGTCTCCCGTGCCGCCGATCGGGCTCCACGACTCGGTGACGATGCCGTGCTCGCTGTCGTAGGCCCGTTGCTCGCGGCGCTGAATCGCCGGGCTGAGCTGGATCTGGTTGACCGCGGGCACGACGCCCGTCTCGGCGATCAGCCGATTGATGTGGGCCGGCTTGAAGTTGGAGACGCCGATGGCGCGCGCCTTGCCCGCCTCGCGCAGGCGGATGAACGTCTCCCACGTCGACACGTACTGATCGCGCTGCGGCAGCGGCCAGTGGATGAGCAGAAGGTCGACGTAGTCGAGCCCCAGGCGCTGGAGGCTGTCGTCGAGCCCCGGCACCGCGCGATCACCGCCCTGGTAGAGGCCGTCGAGCTTGGTCGTGACGAACCACTCCTCCCGAGGGACGCCGCTCGCGGCGAGCCCGCGGCCGACCCCCACCTCGTTGGCGTACTTCACCGCCGTGTCGATGTGCCGGTAACCGAGCTCCGCCGCGGCCACGACCGCGCGCTGCACTTCGGCGTCGTCGAGGGGCCAGGTGCCGAGCCCGATCTGCGGGATGCGTCCGCCGCCGGCGAGCGGGAGGGAGGGGATCGAGGTCGTCATGGTGTCACACTACGCGTGCTCAGATCACGCCGTCGGACAGCGTGGTCGGGTTGCCGAACCGGTGATTGGTGATCGAGATGGCCTGCTCGCGCAGGAACGTCAGCACCTCCACCCGGCCGGACGGCGTGACGGGACCGTCGTACACCGCCACGTCGGGACTTCCCCCGAGCGCCGCGGCGAGGGCCGCAGGATCGCCGCCGATCAGGCGGATGCGGTGGGCGCCGATCCGCCGTCCGCGCACACGGGACAGCCAGTGCGCGTCGGACTCCACGACGACCTCCACCTCCCGCTCCCGGAGGAGCGCGAGCGTGGCCTTGGGCAGTTTCGCCGGAGTGCTGACCGTGAAGGGCGAACGGGCGACGGTCGCCGCGGCCATGACCCGGAGGAGCTCGGGCAGCGAACTGCCCTCCGACAGCCGGATCGCGACGGGCACCGGCCGGTAGCGGAACAGGTTGCGCTCCACGCCGAGGGCCGATACGTCTTTCACCCGGTGGTATTCGTTGGCGACCGCGATGGCGTCGCTGAGCGCCGAGCGCCGCACCAGGTCGAACGAGGGGTAGTCCATCGACGACTGGCCGGACTCGATGAGGTCGGAGACCCGGGGCTCGAGCCCGCGGAGATGGAGGCTGGAGCTGGCGTTCCCCGCCTCGGGCACCCAGCGGCCGAGACCGATCAGGTAGTTGGGGCCGCCCGCTTTGGCCCCGGCGCCGACCGACGAGCGCTTCCAGCCGCCGAACGGCTGCCGCCGCACGATGGCGCCGGTGATGCCTCGGTTGACGTAGAGGTTGCCGGCCTCGACGGTGTCGATCCAGTGCGCGAGCTCCTCCGAATCGAGGGAGTGGAGCCCCGCCGTCAGGCCGTACTCGACGGCGTTCTGCAACCGGATCGCCTCATCGAGATCGCGTGCGGTCATGATCCCGAGGACGGGACCGAAGAACTCCGTCAGGTGGAAGTAGGACCCCGGCTGCACGCCGGTCCGGATCCCGGGCGACCACAGCCGGCCCGAGCTGTCGAGCTGCCTGGGCTCGACGAGCCACTCCTCCCCTGTTCCGAGCGTGGTGAGCGCATGCCGCAGCTTGCCCGACGCCGGCTCGATGAGCGGTCCCATCTGGCTGACGGGGTCGTACGGGAAGCCGACGCGCAGGCTGGTCGTCGCATCGATCAGCTGGTTGCGGAACCGCTCCGACTTCGCGACCGACCCGACGAGGATCACCAGACTCGCCGCCGAGCACTTCTGCCCGGCGTGACCGAACGCACTCTTCACGATGTCGGACACGGCGAGGTCGTAGTCGGCGCTCGGCGTGACGACGATCGCGTTCTTGCCGCTGGTCTCCGCAAGGAGCGGCAGGTCGGGCCGCCACGAGCGGAACAGCCGCGCGGTCTCGTAGGCGCCCGTGAGGATCACCCGGTCGACCCGTGGGTCGGCGATGAGCTGCTGGCCGAGCTCGTTCTCCGCCACGTCGACCAGCGCCAGCAGCTCGCGCGGGAAACCGGCCTCCCAGAGTGCCTCCACCATCACGGCTGCGGACCGTCGCGCCTGAGGCGCCGGCTTGATGATCACGCCGCTGCCCGCGGCGAGCGCCGCCAGCACCGAGCCTGCAGGGATCGCGACCGGGAAGTTCCACGGCGGTGCCACGACGGTCAGCGCCGAGGGAACGAATCTCGCCCCCTGCACCATGTCGAGCTCTCGCGCTCGCGTGGCGTAGTAGCGGGCGAAGTCCACCGCCTCGCTGACCTCGGGATCGGCCTCGGCGATGGTCTTCCCCGTCTCCGCCGCCATGACCTCGATCAGCCGATCCCGGTTGGCTTCCAGCGCGTGCGCGGCGCGATCGACCAGCGCTGCGCGCTCCTGGCCGGTCCTCCGCCCCCATCCGGCGCCCGCCTCCGCGACCATCCGCATGATCCGGTCGAGTCGCTCGCTCTCCTGGACGACGGCCGCCGCGACGGTGTCCTCGCCGAGCACGGACGACGCGGCCCGCGCGAGGATCCGCCGGCCCCAGGCGCGGTTCGCCGCACGCGACGGATCCGTATCGGGCGCGTTGTGGAAGCCGTCCGTCTGCTCGGCCGCGGGCGGCGCTTGCACGGGCGACGGAAGCTCGATGCCGCCGGAGCCACGCGTCAGGCCCAGCACCACGCTGGTCAGTCCCTGCTCCTCCGGTGTCACCGTCTCCGGAGCCGGAGCACGCGTGAACGACGGCGCAGTCGTCACCTCCCACTCCTGCGTTCGATCCTGCCGGCGGTTCGGCAGCGGTGCGGCACCTCGGGGCCCGGCCTGAGCCTCCAGCTCGGCGACCGACCCGAGGAATCGCTGCTTCTCCCGCTCGAACAGCCCCGGATCGGACCCGAGCCGGAAGACCGCGGACATGAAGTTCTCGGTGCTGGCGTTCTCTTCGAGCCGCCGGATCAGATAGGAGATGGCCACGTCGAACTCGCGCGGGTCGACCACGGGCGTGTAGAGCACGAGCGGCCCGACCGTTCGCGTGACGACCTCCGCCTGGGCGGTCGCCATGCCGAGCAGCATCTCGAAGTCGATCCTCTCCGTCACGCCGCGCCGCGAGGCGAGCAGCCACGCGTACGCGATGTCGAAGAGGTTGTGGCCGGCAACGCCGATCTTGACGGCGTCCGCGTGCTCCGGCGTCAGAGCCCAGTCGAGCACCCGCTTGTAGTTGGCGTCCGTCGACTGCTTGCTGCCGAAGGTCGCCAGCGGCCAGTCGTGGATGGTCGCATCCACCCGCTCCATCGCCAGGTTGGCGCCTTTCACCACCCGGACCTTGATCGGGGCACCGCCCTGGACACGTCGCTGCGTCGCCCACTCCGTCAGGGTCTGCAGAGCGTCGAGCGCGTCGGGCAGATACGCCTGGAGCACGATCCCCGCCTCGAGCCCGAGGAACTGCGGCTTGCTCAGGATGGTCGTGAACACGGCCATCGTCAGGTCGAGATCGCGGTACTCCTCCATGTCGAGGTTGATGAACTTCGGCGTCGGGGATGCGGCGGCGAGCTCGTACAGGGGGTCAGCCGTTCGACGACGCGCTCGACCGTTTCGTCGAACGCCCACATGGACAACTGCGAGGCGATCGAGGAGACCTTGATCGAGACGTAGTCCACGTCGTCCCGCCCGAGGAGGGTCCGCGTGCCCTGGAAACGCCGCAGCGCCTCCTTCTCGCCGAGCACCGCTTCGCCCAGCAGGTTGAGGTTGAGCCGCGCGCCAGGGCCGTCGGCGTCGCCGGAGGACCGCAGGTCGGCGATCGCCGGGCCGAGCTTCTCAGGGGTCGCATCGACGACGAGGTGGCCGACCATATTGCGCAGCACCCGCCGTGCGATGGGGATGACGATCCACGGCAGCACCGGCCCGAACACGCCACCCAGCCAGATGGCGAAGCGCAGGTACCAGGGCAGGAACCGCGGGATGCGCCGGGCCACGCGCTGCAGGTTGTAGCCGGCGACGAAGAGGTCTTGCGGGCGGGCGACGCCGTCGACGAACCCGACGGCGAACTCCAGTCCGTCGGGATCGCTGAGAACGCCCGCGAGCCGTTCTGCGGCGGGATCCTGACGCGCCTCAGGGCCGCCGGCCGCCCGGGCACTCTCGGCGAGCCACTGCTGCACCAGCTGGACCGCCTCGTGAGCGATCGCAGCCGGACGCGCCTCGGCTCCGTCTGTTGCATCGACCATGCTGACGACACTATTACCCGGCGCTGGGGAGCCGCGGAAGCGACCTGAACATGTGGATAACTGCTCCGCGGCTAGAGTCGTGGACATGATCGACCGCTCCCCCTCGAACCCAGCCGCGACGCACGACATCGTGATCGTCGGGGGCGGCCACAACGGGCTCACCGCCGCCGCCTACCTCGCCCGCGCCGGCAAGTCCGTCATCCTGCTCGAGCGGCTCGACGACGTCGGCGGCGCGGCCGTCAGCGCGCAGGCGTTCGCCGGCGTCGAGGCGCGTCTCTCGCGCTACTCCTACCTGGTGAGCCTCCTCCCGCAGCGCATCATCGACGACCTGGGCCTGCACATCCAGCTGGCCCGCCGCCGCTACTCCTCCTATACGCCGGTCCCCGGGGACCCGGACGGCGCCGGACTCCTGATCGACAACACCGACGAGACCGCGACGGCCGCATCCTTCGCCCGCATCGGCGCGACCGACGACGCGGAAGGGTTCGACTCCGTCTACCGCAGCACCGGCGAGCTGGCACGCGCCCTCTGGCCGACCGTCACCGAGCCGCTGCTCACGCGCTCCGAGGCGAAGGCCCTCGTCGGGGACGAGGAGCTGTGGAATGCGCTGATCGAACGCCCGATCGGCGAGTTCATCGAGTCGCGGGTGCAGAGCGACCTCGTGCGCGGCGTCGTCGCGACGGACGCCCTGATCGGCACCTTCGCCAGCGTCTCCGACCCGTCTCTCGCGCAGAACCGCTGCTTCCTCTATCACGTGATCGGCCAGGGCACCGGCGAATGGGACGTCCCTGTCGGCGGCATGGGCGCGGTCACCGGCGAGCTCGCCCGCGTCGCGCGCGAGGCCGGCGCCCGGATCGTCACCGGCGCCGAGGTCACCCGTATCGACCCGGACGGGACCGTGGAGTACATCCGGAACGGCCACGAGCGACGGGTCGAGGGATCGACCGTGCTCGTCAACGTCGCGCCGGATGTGCTCGACGGCCTGCTGGGCGAATCGCCCGAGCCGCCGCGCCCGAGGGCCGAAGGCGCCCAGGTCAAGGTGAACCTGCTGCTGGAGCGCCTGCCCCGTCTGCGCGACGACGCCATCGACCCGGCTGCGGCCTTCGGCGGCACCTTCCACATCAACGAGACCTACCGCCAGCTGGAGGACGCGTACTCGGGCATGACCCGCGGTGTCATGCCCGAACTGCTCCCGTGCGAGATCTACTGCCACACCCTGGCGGACCCGAGCATCCTCGACCCCGAGCTGGCCCAGTCCGGCGCGCAGACGATCACCGTGTTCGGCCTGCACACGCCCGACCGCTGGCTCACCGACGAGAACAACGACGCGACGCGGCAGCGGCTTCAGGATGCGGTGCTCGCGTCCCTCGACTCGGTCCTCGCCGAGCCTGTCGAGAGCCTCCTGCTGACGGATGCCGACGGCCGGCCGTGCATCGAGACCAAGACGACGCGCGACCTCGAGCAGGCGCTCAACATGCCTGGCGGCAACATCTTCCACGGCCCGCTCTCGTGGCCGTTCGCCGAGGACGACGAACCGCTCGCCACACCGGCCGAGCGCTGGGGCGTCGCGACGCGTCATCCGCGCATCCTGCTCTGCGGCTCCGGGGCCCGCCGCGGCGGTGCCGTCAGCGGGCTCGGCGGCCACAATGCGGCCATGGCCGTGCTGGAAGGCTGAAAGCATCCGAAGCATCCCTCTGCCGATTCGGCGGCGGCATGACTAGTGTGAGCATCACCAGAGGTTGAGCCGACGGAGGTGCACGATGATGCCGCAGCCGACAGGACGACTGGTCCGCAAGGATGACGGGGTCTACCTCGTCCTGGACCGGATGTTCAAAGCGCCGATCGAACAGGTCTGGACCTACTTCGGCCGGTCGCCGAGGCTCGCCGAATGGCTGGGCGAGTTCACCGGTTCGGGCGCGACCGGGGCGGTGAAGTTCCGGCTCACGGCCGACGGTGGCGAGGCCGAGTGGCAGGACGTCACGGTGATGGAGTGCGCTGCCCCGCATCGGCTGCATGCCGACGTCGGGCCCGCCGGATCGTCGCACCGGATGTTCGCCCACCTGACCGAGTCGAGCGGGCACACCACGGTGACCGTCGGACGACGCCTGCGCTCGGTCGTGGAGGAGGCCGACGCCGGCCCGCGCTGGGACTACTACCTCGACCGGCTCGTCGCCGCGCACGACCACAAGCCGCTCCCCGAGTGGAGCAACTATGTCCCGGCGATGACGGAGCACTACCGGACGCTGTGCCGGGAGCTCGATCGTGACCTGCGGTCCGAGACCGCTGCTGCCCGGTCCGCGGGAGGCAGCTGACCTTCTCAGTGCCAGCGGTGGTCCTGCACCGACATCCGCGGGCCCCGCCGCTGGAACCGGAACCCGCTCGCGAAGATGAGCCGCACCACGCGCTGCTGGTGACCCGCCCAGGGCTCCAGCAGCTCGAGCATCCCGTCGTCGTCGACCCGGCGGCCGGTCAGCGCCTCGCCCACCTGGTGGGCCAGATGGTAGTCGCCGACGCTGACGAGATCAGGATGCGCGTGGGAGCGCTGCAGGGTCTCGGCGGCCGTCCACAACCCGACCCCGGGAATCGTCTGCAGCGCCGACTCAGCGGCGGAGAGCGTCTCGGCGCCCTCGACCGCCCGCTCCAGCGACGGCGCGACCGCGAGCACCGCCTGCACGGCGCGTGCCCGGCGTGGATCGACCCCTGCGCGATGCCACTCCCACGACTGGATGCCGCGCCACTGCTGAAGAGTCGGGGTGACCCGCATCCCCTCGGGCGCCGGTCCGGGAGCGGGCTCGCCGTACCAGCGCAGCAGCCGCGCCCACGAGCGGTACGCCTCCAGGCTCGTCACCCGCTGCTCGATGATCGCCGGGATCAGCGCTTCGAGCATCCTTCCGGTGCGGGCCAGCCGCAGGCCCGGGTTCCGGCGGCGGCTGTCACGGAGCAGAGGATGGCCGTCCACGTCGAGCTCCGACCAGTCGTCACCATGGCCGAGCAGCGCGGGAACCGCCTCGATGGCCCACGCGGCTCCCGGGCCCCACGCAGCCGCCCCGACCGAGCCATCCGCTGCCGGACGCTGGATGCGCAGGGTCGCCGGCCCGGCGGGCGTGCGCCACGTGCGCCACATCCCGCGCAGGTCCCACACCGTGGTCGGGTCGTACGGACCACGACCGAGGAGACCGAGAGTGCCCGGCAGGTCGAGCCGTTCCGCCGGCCGGTAGACGGTCTCCGCATCCGGCGGCGTGCCCGGCCCGGAGGCGCGGGGCACGGGCAGGACGGCGGTCATGCAGGAATGCTACGTCACCCGTCTGACGGTGGGATGCGCGCCGGGGGCTACCCGCACGTCGGTGGTCTCCCCTACATTTCCTCCCATGGGAATCGAACTCGACACGAACGCTGTCGCGCGCCTGCGCGACAGCGTCACCGGAACGGTCTACGTCCGCGGCGATGAGGGGCTCGCCGCCGAGGTCTCCTGCTTCAACCCCGCGATCCGCCACGACCCCGACATCGTGGTCGCCGTCGCCGGCGAGGACGACGTCGTGGAGGCCGTGCGCTTCGCGCGCGAGGCCGGCCTCCCGGTCCGCGTGCAGGCCACCGGCCACGGAGCGGAATCCCCGATCTCCGGCGGCATGATCGTCTCGACCCGGGGGCTGGACGGGTTGTCCGTCGACCCGGCGACCGGCCTGGCGCGCATCGGCGCCGGGCTCCGCTGGGCGCCTGTGATCATCGCGGCCGCTGAGCACGGACTGGCGCCGATCACCGGCTCCTCCACAAGCGTCGGCGCCGTCGGCTACACGCTGGGTGGCGGGATCGGCCCGCTGGCGCGCCGGTACGGCTTCACCGCCGACTGGGTGCGCGCCTTCCGCGTCGCCACAGCCGACGGACGGATCGTCACGGCCGACCGCGACACCAACGAAGACCTGTTCTGGGGGCTGCGCGGCGGCAAGGGCGGCCTCGGCGTCGTGACGGAGATGACGCTCGAGCTCGTGCCGTTGCGCTCCCTCTACGGCGGCAGCGTCTTCTTCGACGGCGGCGCCATCGAACCCGCACTGCGCGCCTGGATCGACTGGTCGGCCGAGCTGCCCGACGAGGCGACCACGTCCATCGCCCTGCTGAACGTGCCCGATATGGACGGCCCGCCGCCGCCCCTCCGCGGCCGCACCGTGCTGAGCGTGCGGTTCGCGTACCCCGGTGACCCGGAGGAAGGCGAACGGCTGTTCGCGCCCATCCGCGCCGCAGCCCCGGTGTATCTCGACTTCGTGGGCGAGATGCCGACGACCGCGATGGCCAGCATCCACAACGACCCGGAGGAGGGCGGGCCCACCTGGATCCGCGGGTTCATGCTCGACACGTTCGATCAGGATGCGGGCGACGTGATCCTCGAACTGGCCGGTCCCGGCTCTGGCGCGCCGTTCCTCGCGGTGGAGATCCGTCAGATCGGCGGAGCGACCGCCCGCGACACCGACGACGGCACAGCCGTCGGCGGCCGCGACAGCGGGTACACCCTCTCGCTGCTCGCCGCCGACCCGTCGACGTTCGCCGAGGCGGCCCCGGCCCGGGCGCTCGCGATCGCGGAGGCGCTGCGGGACCGCATCTCGGTCGTGACGAACGTCAACTTCGCCGGTGATCTCGCAGACGCGGCGGCCTTCGAGAAGGTCTGGCCACCGGCGGTATCCGAGCGACTGGCCAGCGCGCGAGCGGAGTGGGATCCCGAGCGGGTGTTCGCCTTCGGCCCCTCCTGAGCGCGGGACTCAGTCCGTCACTCGCTCCAGACGCTCGGCGCCTCGGCGCGGGTCGAGGAAGCGCCGCGTCGGCTCCCCACTCGACCAGCCACTCGGGCACGGTGACATCCGTCGGCGACGGGCCCACCGCCTCCAACAGCTCATCGATCGTGACGACGCCGCCCCGGCGTTTGAGGAAGCGACCGCGGATGAACGCCTGCGTGTAGATCTCACCGTCGACGGTGAACCGCTGCTCGACGTACACCGCCTTGTCGTCGAAGCCGAGGATGCGCGACTCCACGACGAACGGCTGCCACAGCTCGAGCGACTTGCGGAAGGAGATCGTCTCCGACGCGACCACGGGGTACCAGCCCCGGCTCTTGAAGATCGCCCAGACGCCGTTGCGCTGCAGCAGGTCGAACCGTCCGATGTCGGCGATCGACAGGTACACGCCGTTGTTCATGTGCTTCAGGATGTCGAGGTCGGTCGGGAGGACGCGGAACTTCGTGCGCGCCACATCCCAATGCCCGAGCCGTCGCCCGAACCGGGAGATGATCGCGTGAAGCATCGTCCGGAAGATCATGTGCACGCCGTCATGTTAGTGATCCGCCGAGGGATCGGCGCATTCGTTGTGCGGCTCCTCCAACAGTGCTCCGGACACCGCGGAACGCGATTGTCCGTTCCACGACAGCCCCGGGCGGACGGGGGTCGGCGATTCAGCGCGGGAGCGGGACTTCGAGGATGCTGACGCCTGCGGGCGGCGCCGAGAGCGCCTGGTCGAGCTCGCCCTTGGTCTGCGCGACGCCGTAGTGCCAGCCGTACGCAGAGGCGAGCGCCCCGAGGTCCACCGTCTGCGGCGTGTAGAGGACACGGTCGAACGAGAGAGCGGATGCGGTCCCGGCGACCTCCAGCCCGTCGAAGATCGTCCCTCCCCCGTCGTTGCCCACGACGACCTGGAGGTGCGGACGCGCCTCGCCGACGCCGAACAGCAGCGAGCCGACGTCGTGGAGCAGCGCGAGGTCGCCGAGCAGGACGCGCGTGACCCCGGTCGGCGACGCGGACCCGGGGGCCTCGGCGGGCCGCTGACTCGCGAGCGCGATGCCCGTCGCCGTCGCGATCGTGCCGTCGATGCCCGCCAGCCCGCGGTTGGCGTGCACGGAGATCTTCTTGCCCGGGACCGTGCGATCCACATCCCGGATCAGGCGGGAGGCGCCCAGGACGAGCCGGTCGTGGGGCCAGGTGTAGCGCCAGAGGGCTTCGGCGAGCAGCGTCCGCGTGATCGGGGCGCGTACGGCGGCCAGCTCGGTGGACGCGAACGCGAGAGCGTCGGCCGGGTCGAACGATCGGGCCTTCTCGACGTCCGGTGCGACAGCAGCGGCCCCGGATGCGCGCTCCGCCTCCTCGAGGAGCCGACGGCTGGCGAACACCCAGCGGCCGACCCATCCCCGCACCTCCGGCGAGCGGACGTCGATGGACGCATCCGCTCGCACTCCGCCGACGATCCGTGCACGATGCGCCGGGTTGTACGCCTGCGCGCCGGTCGGGGCGACCACCAGGACCTCGATATCGTCGCGAGCCAGGAGCACGGGTACCTCGCGGCTCAGCGTCGGGTGGCCGAACACGATCGCGCGTTCGACCGCGCCGCCGAAGGCCTCCTCGCGCAGCAGTTCGCGGTACGCGACCACGAGGTTGGGGCCGAAGTGGGCTCCGCTCGAGACCTCCGCCAGCAGCGGCAACCCGGCTTCGCGCGCGAACTCCTCGGCGCGGGGCCCGGAGTCCGCTCCGGCGACGACGACGGTGCGAGCCTCCCCTCCGACCGTGACGACATCGCGACCGAGCGCCGAGGGGTCCGCGGTCGGAGGCAGTTCGCCCGCAAGTGCTTCGGGCAGCTCGGGCACCGCGACCGAGAGCGGCTCCCGAAAGGCGACATTGAGGTGCACGGGACCCGGATCGGCCGTGTCCGCGCCGACGGCTGCGCGCACGGCCGCTTCGGCGAGCGCGCTCGCCCCCTCCGGCTCGCTCTCGTCGCCCGCGGGCGCTTCGACGTCGACGGACCAGCGGACCGCGGCCGCATAGAGACCGTCCTGCTGGGTCGTCTGGTTTGCGCGGATGCCACGCAGCTCCTCAGGACGGTCGCCGGTGAGGACGATGAGGGGGATGCCGGCTTCGTGCGCTTCCAGCACGGCCGGGTGCAGGTTGGCCGTCGCGGTGCCGCTGGTCGTGATCACGACCGCCGGGGCGCTGGTCTCGCGCGCCAGCCCGAGGGCGAGGAAGCCGCCCGAGCGTTCGTCGATCCGCACGTGAAGTCGCGCGGACCCGGACCGCTCCAGTTCCGCGGCCACCAGTGCAAGGGCCTGCGATCGCGAGCCGGGGCTGACGACGAGATCGCGGACGCCGTTGCGCACGAGCGCACTCAGGAGGGCCAGCGAGAAGTCCGTTGCCGGGTTGCCCGTGCGGAGGTCGAGCTCGACGGGCGCAGCGGTGCCCGTCTCGGGGGAATCGCCCGCGTGCGGGCGGTCACCCATCCCGGCGGCCGGTCTGATCGTTGTCCGGACCGTTGTCGTCCAGTTCGGCGAGCTCCTTCTCGAGCTGTCGGATGCGCTCCTCCTGGTCGCGGTCCATCCGCAGTTTGCCGAGGAACTCGGGGTCGTCATCCGGAGCGGTCACGCGGCGGACTCCGTCGGCTCGACGCCGGCCGCGGCCGATGAGAAACCAGAGGATTCCGCCGATGAGGGGGAACAGGATGACGACGAGCAGCCACAGGGGCTTGGGAAGGCCACGCACGCGCGAACGGTCGAACAGGGCGCAGTCTGCCACCGAATAGATGTAGAACACCACGGCTGCGACGCCGAGGGCTATCCAGAGGCGAACCATAGCCCAATCGTAACTCTCAGAGACGGTCTCTAAGCTGGGAGGGTGAAGCGGATTCCCTCTTGGATCACCTACACCGTGCTGCGCCTCCTGGTGTTCGCGGTGCCGCTCGTGATCCTGCTTCTGCTGGGCCTCGTCTGGTGGCTGGCCGTCATCGCCGCCGCCCTGATCGGGCTCTGCCTGTCGTACATCTTCCTGAGCCGCCCGCGCAACGCGGTGTCGTCCGACCTGTACGCCGCCCGGCACCGCGAGAAGCCGTCACGGTCGGAGGACGACGAGGTCGAGGATGCCGCCGTCGAGACGCGCACCGAAGCGGGCGACCGCGATCAGAACGCGTAGGCGACGCCCAGCGCGATGCCCACGAGCAGGCCGGTGATGCTCGTCAGCTGAAGGGCCGTCACGAGTTCCCGGGGCGAGCGCCCGAAGAGCGTGATGACGCAGGCCGGGATCGCCGCCAGCAGCGCGAACATCCCGAACCACGCCAGCGGGTAGAACCACGCCAGCACGCCGAGGATGACGAACGGCACCAGCAGCAGGACGCAGAACACGATGCGCGACGCCACGCGCCCAAGCAGCACCGCGAGGGTGCGCTTGCGGGCGCGGCGGTCGGGCTCGATGTCGCGGATGTTGTTGACCATGAGCACCGCGCAGGCGATGAGGCCGGCGATCACTCCGCCGTACCAGGCCTCCTGGTTGACGGTGTCCGCGAGCATGTAGGTGGTGCCGACGGTCGCGACGAGCCCGAAGAACACGAAGACGAAGACTTCGCCGAGACCGTAGTAACCGTAGGGGCGCCGCCCGCCGGTGTAGAACCACGCGGCCGCGATCGCCGCGGCGCCGATCAGGAGGACCCACCAGTGCTGCGTGAGGATGACGAGGATCAGCCCGGCGACGGCCGCCAGGCCGAAGAAGGTCAGGGCAACGGTCAGGACCGCCCGCGGCGCCGCCTTGCCGGAGCCGGTGAGGCGTCCGGGGCCCACTCGGAACTCGTCCGTCCCGCGTACGCCGTCCGAGTAGTCGTTGGCGTAGTTCACCGCGATCTGCAGGAGCACGGCGACGGCCAGGCATAGCAGAGACCGGATCGGGTGCCAGACGCCCGGGCCCTCGGCGACCTTCGCCGCCCCGACGCCGATGAGCACCGGCGCGACGGCGAGCGGGAGGGTGCGGAGTCGCGCTCCGGCGATCCAGTCGGCCGTCGCTGCGGGCTTGACCGCCGCCGCGGCCGCCCCCGGGCGTCCGCTGCGACCCCCGCGCGGTCCGCGCGCCATGGGTGGCGCCATGCGCTGCATGCGTGGCTTGTTCTGACTCATCACAGAGCGAATCGTAACAACATCCGCTAAGCCCCTTCGTCGCCGTCGCCGTCGCCGTCGCCGTCGCCGACGTCACCGGCGTCGTCCGCGGCGAGCGCCGCCACGGCGACCCGGTCCGGCTTCCCGCTCGCCAGCCGCGGCATGCGCTCCAGTTCGACCACACGGTCCGGCGCCGCAGCCCGGCCCAACCGGCCGGCGACGGCCCGGCGCAGCTCGGCCAGGGGTAGCCGCGCAGCGCCCTCCGTCGCGACCACCGGGACCTCCCCCACTCGGGATGCCGCGCGCCCACCACGACCGCCTGTTCGAAGCCGGGGACCTCGTGCACCGTGCGCTCCACGGCATCCAGCAGCACCTTCTCCCCTCCCGAGATGATGACGTTGTCCGATCGGCCGAATACGCTCACGCGCCCCTCCGCGGAAACCTCTCCGAGGTCGCCGGTGCGGTACCACCGCACCCCATCGGCTTCGTGGAGCGCCCTCGCCGTCCGTTCCGGATCGCCGAGGTAGCCCTCCGCAAGGACCGGCCCGGAGATCTCCAGCTGGCCGTCGGACGCACGCACGAGAGTCGTACCGATCGGGACGCCGTCGTAGACGCATCCACCCGCCGTCTCGCTGGAACCGTACGTCGCCGTGACGCGCGCCCCGAGGCGTTCCGCTCGGTCGCGCAACGACGGCGACAACGCCTGGCCTCCGACGAGGATCCCGTCGAATCGGCGCAGGGCCGCGGCGACCCGGCGGGAGCCGCCCTCCGCGCGCTCGACCAGCCGCGCCAGCTGCGCCGGCACGAGCGACGTGTAGCGCAGGTCGTGATCAAGGCGATCCGCCGCGTCCGCGAACCGCTCCGCGTCGAAGTGCCCTTCGCCGTACTGCACGGGCTCGGTCTCCGCCGCCAGCGACCGGATCAGCACCTGCGCACCGGCGACGTAATGCGCCGGCAGGGCGAGCAGCCACTGCCCCTGTCCGCCCAGCGCCCCCGCCGATGCGGCCGCGCTGGCCAGCAGCGCGTCCGCCGACAGAGCCACCCTCTTGGGCACGCCCGTGGATCCGGACGTCTCGATGACCAGCGCGACGTTCTGCGCCACCCGCTCAGCCTCGGGCCGTCGGCCCTCGCCCTCGGCGGAACCGGCCCCGGAGCCCAGGCCGGTGCCCGGCGCCCGCGGCGCCGCTCGCGGGAGCACCGCGTCGCCCCCACCCGTCAGCGCGTCGCGAAGCGCCGCGAAAACCTCCTCCGGTTGCGACGCGTCGACCACGCGCAGGATCCGCGTCATGACACGGCCGCTCAGTACTGCCAGGGGAACGGCGACCAGTCCGGTTCCCTCTTCTGCAGGAAGGCATCGCGCCCTTCGACCGCCTCGTCCGTCCCGTACGCCAGCCGGGTAGCCTCCCCCGCGAACACCTGCTGCCCCACGAGTCCGTCGTCGACCGCGTTGAACGCGAACTTCAGCATCCGGATGGCCGTCGGCGACTTCGTGAGGATCTCGTTCGCCCACTCCAGCGCCACCGTCTCCAGCTCGGCGTGAGGGACCACCGCGTTGACCGCGCCCACCTCGTAGGCCCGCTGCGCGGAGTACTCGCGGGCGAGGAAGAAGACCTCGCGCCCGACCTTCTGCCCCACTTGCCGCGCGAAGTAGGCCGAGCCGTATCCGGCGTCGAACGACCCGACGTCGGCATCCGTCTGCTTGAACCGGCCGTGCTCCTCGCTTGCGATGGTCAGATCGCAGACGACATGGAGCGAGTGGCCCCCTCCGGCGGCCCACCCCGGCACGACCGCGATCACCACCTTCGGCATGAAGCGGATGAGCCTCTGGACCTCGAGGATGTGCAGCCGGCCGCCGCGGGCCGCATCGATCCCGGATGCCGTCTCGCCCTCCGCGTACTTGTAGCCGTCGCGGCCGCGGATGCGCTGGTCTCCGCCCGAGCAGAACGCCCACCCGCCGTCCTTCGGGCTCGGACCATTGCCGGTCAGCAGCACCACGCCGATGCGCGGGTTGGTGCGCGCATCCTCCAACGCCGCGTAGAGCTCGTCGACCGTGTGCGGGCGGAAGGCGTTCCGCACCTCCGGCCGATCGAACGCCACGCGGGCGATGCGACCGGTCACGTCGTGGTGGTACGTGATGTCGGTGAGGCCGCCGAAGCCCGGCACCTCGCGCCACGTCTCGGGGTCGAAAAGTTCTGACACATCCGCTTGCATGGGACCAAGCCTACGGTTCGCCGTGGCCGCCGGACCGGGCCATGCAAGACTTGTGGAATGGTTCCGGAAATCGCCGACCTGTTAGCAACAGCGCGCATCGTCGCTCTGCCGATGACAACGCGCTTCCGGGGCATCACGGTCCGCGAGGCCGTGCTGTTCGAGGGTCCGCATGGGTGGACGGAGTTCTCGCCGTTCGCGGAGTACGACGACACCGAGGCCGCCACCTGGCTGCACGCTGCGATCGACTTCGGCTGGCGCCCCACCCCACCGGCGTTGCGCGACCGCATCCCCGTCAACGCCACTGTTCCGGCGGTCCCGGCCGACGAGGTGACTCCCGTGCTCGCGCGCTACCCGGGTGCCCGGACGGCGAAGGTCAAGGTGGCGGAGCCCGGTCAGACGCTCGCGGACGATGTCGCCCGCGTCCGGGCCGTGCGAGACGCACTCGGCGCAGAAGGCCGTATCCGCATCGACGCGAACACCCTCTGGAACCTCGACGAGGCCGAGCACGCGGTGCATGCCCTGGCACCTTTCGATCTCGAGTACGTCGAGCAGCCGTGCGCGACGGTCGAAGAACTGGCCGAACTCCGGCGCCGCATCCGGTACATGGGCATCCCTGTCGCCGCGGACGAGAGCGTGCGGAAAGCCTCCGATCCGCTCGCCGTGGCGAAGGCGGGAGCGGCAGACATCCTCGTGGTCAAGGCTCAGCCGCTGGGAGGGGTGCACAGGGCTCAGCGGATCGTGGCGGAGGCCGGCCTGCCGGCGGTCGTGTCCAGTGCGATCGACACTTCCATAGGGATCGCGATGGGTGCGCACCTCGCCGCCGCATTGCCGGAGCTCGACTTCGACTGCGGCCTGGGAACGGTCGCCATGTTCGTCCACGACGTCGCCGATGAACCGTTGATGCCGCACGATGGCAGCATCCCGGTCACCCGCCCCACGGTCTCGTCGCGGCGGGTGGATGCGCTCAGCGCCGACGCCGACCGCGCCGAATGGTGGCTCGACCGGCTCCGACGGTGTCACCGCATCCTGGAGCACGACGCCGCTCTGTGAAGCGCATCAGGCGTACAGCCGCTCCGGCACGTCCAGTCCGTAGATGGCACGACCCGAGTTCCAGATGACGGCGCATGCGGCGCGCAGCAGGTCGACCTCGTCGGACCCCTCGGACACGATCCGTACGTCGTTGCCGTCGATCGCGACCGCCGCATTGCGGACGCTCACGGCCCCGTTGCGGGCCGTCCGGATCTCCGGATAGGGCTCGGTGAGGCCGCGCAGGTCGCGGAGGATGTACGTCGGGCGCGAGTCGGCGTCCGCCGAAAGCAGCTGCTTTCCCGTGTCGATCCCGGTCAGCACCAGGACGGAGTCGATGCCCGCCCGGTTCGCGCCGAGCACATCCGTATCCAGCCGGTCGCCGATGAACAGAGGCTTGCGGGCTCCGAAACGCGCGACCGCCTCGTCGAAGATCGCCCGCTCCGGCTTGCCCGCGACGAGCGGCAGCCGGCCGACAGCGGTGTGCACCGCCGAGACGAGGGTGCCGTTCCCCGGGGCGATGCCGCGAGCGACGGGAATCGTCCAGTCCGTGTTCGTCGCGATCCACGGCCGCTCGGCGTCCGTGCGCCCCTGCAGCGCGAACGAGGCCTCCGCGAGCTCTGCCCAACCGAGCTCCGGGGAGAATCCCTGGATCACCGCGGCCGGCCCGTCCTCGGCGGATCGGGTCACCGTGAACCCGGCCTTCTGCACCTCATCCACCAGTCCGTCCCCGCCGACGACGAGGATGCTGGAACCGGCGGGAACGTGCTGGGCCAGCAGGCGAACGGCGGCCTGGGGCGACGTGACGACATCGGACGGTTGGACATGCAGGCCGAGCTCGGTGAGGTGGCTCGCCACGGTCGCATCCGTCCTGGACGCGTTGTTGGTGATGTAGCCGACGCGGATGCTGTCGGCCACGCCGTTCAGGCTCTCTACGGCGAAGGGGATGGGGTCCGCGCCCTTGTAGACGACGCCGTCGAGGTCCGCCAGCACGAGGTCGACGCCGTCAAGTGGCGTCGCGCCCTCACTGCTCCGTCGAAACAGGGCCATCGTTCGGCTCGTCCTTCCCGTCGTCCGTCCCCTCGCCTGTCGCCGGTTCCGGCGCTTCGTCGGAGGAGTCGATGACGATGTCCTCTTCGATGATGTCGACCGTCTCGTGCTCGTCGAGAGCGTGCGCCACATCCAGCGCAGCCTCTGCGCGTTCTGCGCGCTCGCGCCACTGACGGGCCTGCGCCTCCCGCCCGAGCTCCTCGAGGACCTCCGCGTACGCGTGGAACAGGTCCGCACTGTAGCTGAACGCCCGGTCGGGGTCGAGCTGGGGGATCTCGAGCTCGGCGAGTGCGGCCTCTGGCTGCCCCAGGTCCAGGCGGGCTCCCGACATGGCGATCGCCAGGGAGACCTGGACGTCGACCGGAAGCGTCGAGCGGTCGACCGAGCGCCCCAGCTCGAGCGCACGATCCGGCCGGCCCACCCCGCGCTCGCTGTCGACCATCAGGGGAAGCTGGTCATTGGAACCGGAGATCCGCCGGTACGTGCGCAGCTCACGCAGCGCCAGAGCGAAGTCGCCTGTGGCGTAGGCGGTGATCGCGAGCGTCTCGCGGACCACGGCGACCCGCCCGGCTCGGCGAGACGCCGACACGGCATGCTCGTGTGCAAGTTGCGGATCGGATTCGATCAGCCGGCCGGCCATGACGAGGTGCTTGGCCACCCAGTCGGCGTTGTCCTTGCTCAGGGTCTTGAGCTCGACGCGCGCCTCGCCGGGCAGGTCGCGTGCCTGGACGTCGTCCGGGATGATCGGGTCGTCGTGCCGGGGCCGAACCGACTGGAGTTCACGCGAACGCTGCTCGTTCTCGTCGTACTGCCTGCGCTCGTCCCGAGCGTCGCGGTCCCCGCGCGCGGGAGCTCCGTTGCGCGTCCAGAGCTTCTCGTCACGGCCGCTGCGCTGACCGCCGTCGCGCCGAGCACCGCCGTCGCGACCGCGCGGAGCTCCTCCACGCCTGTCGTCACGGAAGCCGCCCTGCTTGCGGTCGGCGCTCCCAGGGCCGAACCGCCGCTCGCCCGAGCCGCTCCGCTCGGCGCCGCGGTATCCACCCGACGACCGCTCACCCGAACGACCGTCCCGCTCGCCGCCGCGGTATCCTCCCGGAGCCCGCTCGCCCGAACGACCGTCCCGCGATCCTGCGGATGGGCGGAACCCTCCTCGCTCGGTGGAACGCGACGCGCCGTGCTGCTGCGAACCGGCCGAGCGGTGGCCGCTTCCGCGACGCGAGCCGGAGCGATCGGCGTCGCCGCTGGGGCGGTAGCCGTCCTGGGAACGCCGCGGGCGGTCGCCACTGTTGCGACGGCCCTCGCTTCCGCGCTCGCCCTCGCGATCGCCGCGCCACTGCCCGCGACCGCTGCCGGATGCGGATCGGTTACGCGATGCGCCGCCACCCCCGTGCGGACGGCCACTCGACTGGGGGCGGCCGCTCGACTGCGGGCGCCCGCGACGGCCGTCGTCGTCACCCGGACGGCGCTGGCCGTCTCCGGACCGGCCGGGACGTCCCGGCTGCTGCCGGCCCTCGGACCGCTCGTTGCGAGGGTTCTCGTCGGACGGGGTGTCGCTCACGGGTGCTCCTGTCGATTACACGGGGTCGGGCCCAGCCTATGCTTTGCGCCGCCAGCGACCCCGTTAACGCGAAATGGCCACCCATCACTGGGTGGCCATCTCACAAAGAAGTCCGGCGGTGTCCTACTCTCCCACAGGGTCCCCCTGCAGTACCATCGGCGCAGAGAGTCTTAGCTTCCGGGTTCGGAATGTAACCGGGCGTTTCCCTCTCGCTATGGCCGCCGAAACACTATTGATGTATCAAAGTGAACGTCGAGCGTTAGCTCGAATCAGTTCTCGACCGTACATCGAGAACCACATAGTGGACGCGAACAATCTTGGCCCCTCATGCCAGCCTTACAACATGCATGAGAGTGGTGATTATCAAGTTATCGGCTTATTAGTACCGGTCAGCTCCATGGGTCTTTAGTCCCCACTTCCACATCCGGCCTATCAACCCAGTAGTCTAGCTGGGAGCCTCTCGCCCGAAGGCATGGAAATCTCATCTTGAGGCCGGCTTCCCGCTTAGATGCTTTCAGCGGTTATCCATCCCGAACGTAGCTAACCAGCGGTGCTCTTGGCAGAACAACTGGCACACCAGAGGTTCGTCCAACCCGGTCCTCTCGTACTAGGGTCAGATCCTCTCAAATTTCCTACGCGCGCAGCGGATAGGGACCGAACTGTCTCACGACGTTCTAAACCCAGCTCGCGTACCGCTTTAATGGGCGAACAGCCCAACCCTTGGGACCTACTCCAGCCCCAGGATGCGACGAGCCGACATCGAGGTGCCAAACCATGCCGTCGATATGGACTCTTGGGCAAGATCAGCCTGTTATCCCCGAGGTACCTTTTATCCGTTGAGCGACAGCGCTTCCACAAGCCACTGCCGGATCACTAGTCCCGACTTTCGTCCCTGCTCGACTTGTCAGTCTCACAGTCAAGCTCCCTTGTGCACTTACACTCGACACCTGATTGCCAACCAGGTTGAGGGAACCTTTGGGCGCCTCCGTTACTTTTTGGGAGGCAACCGCCCCAGTTAAACTACCCACCAGGCACTGTCCCTGAACCGGATTACGGTTCTAAGTTAGATATCCAGAGTGACCAGAGTGGTATTTCAACATTGACTCCACCGACACTGGCGTGCCGGCTTCAAAGTCTCCCACCTATCCTACACAAGCCACACCGAACACCAATACCAAGCTGTAGTAAAGGTCACGGGGTCTTTCCGTCCTGCTGCGCGTAACGAGCATCTTTACTCGTAGTGCAATTTCGCCGAGTTCGCGGTTGAGACAGCTGGGAAGTCGTTACGCCATTCGTGCAGGTCGGAACTTACCCGACAAGGAATTTCGCTACCTTAGGATGGTTATAGTTACCACCGCCGTTTACTGGGGCTTAAATTCTGAGCTTCGCCGAAGCTAACCCTTCCTCTTAACCTTCCAGCACCGGGCAGGCGTCAGTCCGTATACATCGTCTTGCGACTTGGCACGGACCTGTGTTTTTAGTAAACAGTCGCTTCCCACTGGTCTCTGCGGCCTTCAAACGCTCCCGGAGCAAGTCCGTTCACGCCTCAGGCCCCCTTCTCCCGAAGTTACGGGGGCATTTTGCCGAGTTCCTTAACCACGATTCTCTCGATCTCCTTGGTATTCTCTACCTGACCACCTGAGTCGGTTTGGGGTACGGGCGGCTGGAACCTCGCGTCGATGCTTTTCTCGGCAGCATAGGATCACCCATTTCGTCAATGAAGACTACGCATCGTGCCTGGGCCTATGTGAGAGACGGATTTGCCTATCTCTCGGCTTACACACTTACACCGGGACAACCATCGCCCGGCTGGGCTACCTTCCTGCGTCACACCTGTTAATACGCTAGCCGCACCAGCATGGGGTCGAGCGTTAGGCCCGGACCTTCACCCCGAAGGGATCCGTGTCCAGGATTAGGACTCTTAGCACCACTGGATTAGCTTGGGCGGTTCTTCGCCGGTACGGGAATATCAACCCGTTGTCCATCGACTACGCCTGTCGGCCTCGCCTTAGGTCCCGACTTACCCAGGGCGGATTAGCCTGGCCCTGGAACCCTTGGTCTTTCGGAGGACGGGTTTCTCACCCGTCTTTCGCTACTCATGCCTGCATTCTCACTCGTGTGGCGTCCACGGCTGGTTTACACCGCCGCTTCACTCGCCACACGACGCTCTCCTACCCATCAACACGGCTGGACCACGAAGGCCTACCAATAATGTCAATGCCACAACTTCGGTGGCGTGCTTGAGCCCCGTTACATTGTCGGCGCGGAATCACTTGACCAGTGAGCTATTACGCACTCTTTCAAGGGTGGCTGCTTCTAAGCCAACCTCCTGGTTGTCTGTGCAACTCCACATCCTTTCCCACTTAGCACGCGCTTAGGGACCTTAGTTGGTGGTCTGGGTTGTTTCCCTCTCGACGATGAAGCTTATCCCCCACCGTCTCACTGCTGCGCTCTCACTTACCGGCATTCGGAGTTTGGCTGACGTCAGTAACCTTTTGGGGCCCATCGGCCATCCAGTAGCTCTACCTCCGGCAAGAAACACGCAACGCTGCACCTAAATGCATTTCGGAGAGAACCAGCTATCACGAAGTTTGATTGGCCTTTCACCCCTATCCACAGCTCATCCCCTCAGTTTTCAACCTAAGTGGGTTCGGTCCTCCACGACGTCTTACCGTCGCTTCAACCTGGCCATGGATAGATCACTTCGCTTCGGGTCTAGGACATGCGACTGAATCGCCCTATTCAGACTCGCTTTCGCTACGGCTACCCCTCACGGGTTAACCTCGCCACATATCGCTAACTCGCAGGCTCATTCTTCAAAAGGCACGCTGTCACCCCTACAAGGAGGCTCCAACGGTTTGTAAGCAAACGGTTTCAGGTACTATTTCACTCCCTCCCGGGGTACTTTTCACCTTTCCCTCACGGTACTTGTCCGCTATCGGTCATCTGGGAGTATTTAGGCTTATCAGGTGGTCCTGACAGATTCACACGGGATTTCTCGGGCCCCGTGCTACTTGGGATACTCTTCGCGCCATTGGACCATTTCGGCTACGGGGTTGGCACCCTCTATGACTGGCCTTTCAATACCATTCGCCTATGATCCTTTGTAACGCTCGCTGTTCGGCAGAATCAGCAGAAAAGTCCCGCAACCCCGACCATGCAACGCCTGCCGGCTATCACACATGATCGGTTTAGCCTCTTCCGGTTTCGCTCGCCACTACTAACGGAATCGCTTTTGCTTTCTCTTCCTGTGGGTACTGAGATGTTTCACTTCCCCACGTTCCCTCTACCCGCCCTATATATTCAGGCGGGAGTCACTGGGTCACCATAAAGGGCCCAGCGGGGTTTCCCCATTCGGAGATCCTCGGATCAAAGCTCGTTTATCAGCTCCCCGAGGCTTATCGCAGATTACTACGTCCTTCTTCGGCTCCAGATGCCAAGGCATCCACCGTTTGCTCTTAGAAACTTGAAATCACATGAGTTTTAGAATCGATCGACTCATCCGAAGATGAGCAGATTGACCAATGATCTATCAGTACGTAAGTACTGTGATCATCTTTGTGATCCGAACCCGAAGGTTCGAATCTAAGATGCTCGCGTCCACTGTGTAGTTCTCAAAGTACGGGCGGTACCTTCTCCGCCGGCTAATGATGCCGACTAGAAAAGGTCCAGAGGATTCGGTTCTCATCTGTTCCGATGAGGTCCGGTCCCTCAGGACCCAACAGCGTGCATGTGCGGGGCTTCGCGATCCGAACCGTTCCTACCTGCAAGAGGTGTACTGAGTTCGAGCCGATCGGCTCCGCACCAATGTCAATGTTCCACCCATGAGCTAACCGGCTGAGACGTTCGCTCAGATCCGGCGCCTGGACACCCTAGAGTGCCAGATGCTCCTTAGAAAGGAGGTGATCCAGCCGCACCTTCCGGTACGGCTACCTTGTTACGACTTAGTCCTAATCACCGATCCCACCTTCGACGGCTCCCTCCACAAGGGTTGGGCCACCGGCTTCGGGTGTTACCGACTTTCATGACTTGACGGGCGGTGTGTACAAGGCCCGGGAACGTATTCACCGCAGCGTTGCTGATCTGCGATTACTAGCGACTCCGACTTCATGAGGTCGAGTTGCAGACCTCAATCCGAACTGAGACCGGCTTTTTGGGATTCGCTCCACCTTACGGTATTGCAGCCCTTTGTACCGGCCATTGTAGCATGCGTGAAGCCCAAGACATAAGGGGCATGATGATTTGACGTCATCCCCACCTTCCTCCGAGTTGACCCCGGCAGTCTCCTATGAGTTCCCGCCATTACGCGCTGGCAACATAGAACGAGGGTTGCGCTCGTTGCGGGACTTAACCCAACATCTCACGACACGAGCTGACGACAACCATGCACCACCTGTTCACGAGTGTCCAAAGAGTTGACCATTTCTGGCCCGTTCTCGTGTATGTCAAGCCTTGGTAAGGTTCTTCGCGTTGCATCGAATTAATCCGCATGCTCCGCCGCTTGTGCGGGCCCCCGTCAATTCCTTTGAGTTTTAGCCTTGCGGCCGTACTCCCCAGGCGGGGCGCTTAATGCGTTAGCTGCGACACGGAAACCGTGGAATGGTCCCCACATCTAGCGCCCAACGTTTACGGCGTGGACTACCAGGGTATCTAATCCTGTTCGCTCCCCACGCTTTCGCTCCTCAGCGTCAGTTACGGCCCAGAGAACTGCCTTCGCCATCGGTGTTCCTCCTGATATCTGCGCATTCCACCGCTACACCAGGAATTCCATTCTCCCCTACCGCACTCTAGTCTGCCCGTACCCACTGCAGGCCCGAGGTTGAGCCTCGGGTTTTCACAGCAGACGCGACAGACCGCCTACGAGCTCTTTACGCCCAATAATTCCGGACAACGCTCGCACCCTACGTATTACCGCGGCTGCTGGCACGTAGTTAGCCGGTGCTTTTTCTGCAGGTACCGTCACTTTCGCTTCTTCCCTACTAAAAGAGGTTTACAACCCGAAGGCCGTCATCCCTCACGCGGCGTTGCTGCATCAGGCTTGCGCCCATTGTGCAATATTCCCCACTGCTGCCTCCCGTAGGAGTCTGGGCCGTGTCTCAGTCCCAGTGTGGCCGGTCACCCTCTCAGGCCGGCTACCCGTCGTAGGCTTGGTGAGCCGTTACCTCACCAACTACCTGATAGGCCGCGAGTCCATCCTTGACCGAAGTTCTTTCCACGTACAGGAGATGCCTCCGTACGTCATATCCGGTATTAGCTTCCGTTTCCGGAGGTTATCCCAGAGTCAAGGGCAGGTTACTCACGTGTTACTCACCCGTTCGCCACTAATCCCCTAGAGCAAGCTCCAGGTTCATCGTTCGACTTGCATGTGTTAAGCACGCCGCCAGCGTTCGTCCTGAGCCAGGATCAAACTCTCCGTAAATGTTTAGCTCCGCGGTCGCAAGCGACCGGGAAACATAGTGCAGGCTCGAGCAGGAAATATGCTCGTGCACTGCGAGTTTGTCTTGACTAGTTTCGAATATCTACTGACATTCTGTTTCTAATCCAAAGGAATCTCGCATCGACCACTAGACTAGGTCTAGAAGGTCAATGCCGAGGTTGTTTGGCATTTGACATTGTGCACGCTGTTGAGTTCTCAAGGATCGGACGCTCTCGCTTTTCAACCTTCCGGCTGTCTCTGCGAGGCAACTTCTCTACCTTACCACCCTCAGTCAGTTTGTCAAGTCGGCGTTTCGCGTTCCTCGTTGGCCCGATGTGTGGGCACAACCGAATCACACGATCCGAACCGGTTAGACCTGCTCAGTGAGTGGGTGTTAATCCTAAGCGCAGCAAGCGAACTAATTCAAGTTCAGGTTTGCCGCTAGGCTAAGGATTTGGTCCCGCTTGAGGCCGGGGAGCTCTTCCGCTCTCCCGCACCTTTGGGGTGACAAGTAAGTACTTTACGCAGGCCCTCGGGTCGTCGCAAATTCCGCCCACATCCCGGGCGTGTCGCCCTTGACTTCCGCGGAATCACGCGGATTTTCCTGCTGCGCCACTCTGCAAGCGGCCGCACTACGCAGAAAACCCCCGCGAAGCCGGCGGGCTTGCGGGGGTTTCGTCGGTGAGGGACGCGGAGTCACAGTCCGGAGTACGCGTGCAGTCCGTGGAAGAACACGTTGACGATGCCGAAGTTGAACAGCACGGCACCGAAGCCGATGATCGCCAGCCACGCAGAACGCGACCCACGCCAACCGCGTGTCGCACGAGCGTGGATGTATCCGGCATAGATCACCCAGATGATGAACGTCCAGACCTCCTTCGTGTCCCAACCCCAATAGCGGCCCCACGCCTTCTCGGCCCAGATGGCACCGGCGATCAGGGTGAAGGTCCAGGCGATGAAGCCGACGATGTTGATCCGGTACGCGAGGTTCTCGAGCGCGACCGAGCTCGGGAGCGTCGACAGGAACCGGAATTGCTGGGGCCGCGACTCGGCCACCTGGCGCTCGCGCCGGTACTGGAGCAGCTGCAGGCCGGAGAGCGCGAACCCGAGAGCGAAGAACGCCGTGCCGAGCACGGCCACGATGATGTGGATGACCAGCCAGTACGACTGAAGCGCCGGCTGCAACGGGACCACCGGCACGTAGTACCGCAGAAGGGCGATGCCCTGCAGCACGAGCACCAGCCCCAGCACGAACGTGCCCACGTACTTGATCGGCCACTTGAGGTTGGCGACGAGGAAGACCCCGATGATGACGAGGGTTCCCGTCATCGAGAACTCCCACATGTTGGCCCACGGAACGCGAGCGGCCGCGATGCCCCGCAGGACGACGGCCACGAGGTGGAAGGCGAAGCCTGCGATGGTGAGCCCGAACGCCCACGTGAGCGAGACTCCCCACCCGAGCCGTTCATCACGTCGTCCTCGACGCGGGTGCTGATGCGCGACGACAGGCGTCCGAGCGCGGATGCCGGCGGCGGCGGCACATCCGCCGTGCCTCCGCCGATCAGCGTCGCCGAGGGCGCACCGACGGGCGTCGCCACCTCCGCACGCCGCGCCACGGCACTCGGCACGACGGCCGCCTCGACCGCGGTCGCGCGCGCTCCCCGCCGGGCGAGGTCGAGCGCGAAGGCGATGAACGCCGCCGCATAGAGTCCCATCGCCGCGTACAGGAACACGGTCGACAGCTGAGCCAATGTCTCGGTCACAATGCAAGCCTAAGTCGTCGGGGGCCCGGCGAGGGCCTTGGAGTGCTGATCCGCTACGGTCGCTACCGCGGCCAGGAGGTTCGGGTCGTCACCGCGGGCCAGCCCCGCGTACTCGAGGGTGAGCGAACCGTCGGCGTTCTCGATCGCCTTGACCCACAGCCGGCGCCGCGGGACGAACAGCGAGGTGAGCAGCCCCACCAGGATGAGCACCGCGAAGAGCAGCACCCACACCTGCGCGGGGTCGTGGTGCACCTCCAGCGTCGCGAACCGCTTCACGCCGTCCAGCGAGATCGTCCCCAGCCCGTTCGGAAGTTCGACCGTCTGGCCGGGCTTCAGTTCGAGCGCCTTCGTCTTCGTCGGCGGCCCCGCCAACTGCTCGAGCGTGTCGGTGTTCAGGCTGTAGACGGATTGCGGCACGCCGTCGTCGACCCCGAGATCCCCGGCGTACACGTTCAGAGTCAGCATCGGATCACGGAGCCCCGGGAACTTCGACGCCAGGGCGCCCTTGGCCGTCTGGCTCTCGGTCACCGTCGGATAGAAGAAGCCGATCATCCCGACCTGCTCCTTGAGCCCGTCCGGGATCTTGACGAACCCCAGCGACGTGAGGTTCGGGTCCGCCTGCGGGATGAACGGGACGGAGTCGTTGAAGACGACCTTGCCGGCGGTGTCCTTGACGGTGATCGTCGGCGCGTATCCGTTGCCCAGGAGGTAGACGTTCGTGCCTCCGATCGGCAGCGGATCGTTCACCTTGATGGTCGTCTCGTCGCGGGAGTCGCCGGGCCCCTTCGTGGTCACGTGCGCGGTGTAGTCGAGCGGAGTGCCGATCGCATCCTGGTTCTTCGTCTCGTAGCGCACGTCGAGCTTGTCCACCGCGATGGAGAACGGGGCGAGCGACGCGTCGCTGAAGAAGCGTCCCGGGTTGAACGAGTTGTACGACGGGAGGCTGTTCACGAAGCTCTGGCCCTCGACCACGATCTTCTGACCGGTGTAGCCGAATCCTCCGCCGACCCCGATGGCGAGCAGGACGCCGAGGAGTGCGATGTGGAAGACGAGGTTCCCGCTCTCGCGGAGATATCCCCGCTCCGCGGAGACGGACGTCGACCCGGCGTCCTGATAGAGGGCGACGCGGTAGTGGTTCGCCTTCAGGACCTCGCGGGCGCCGACGATCGGGTCGACCGATCGCGTGCGCAGCTCTGCCGGGAGGATCCGCGACTGGAAGCCGGCCATCCGCGCCAGACGCACCGGGGTCTTGGGCGGCTTGGCCCGCATGGCGTCGAAGTGGTGCTTGGTGCGCGGGATGATGCACCCGATCAGCGACGCGAAGAGCAGCAGGTAGATCGCCGAGAACCACACCGACGTGTAGACGTCGAAGAACTGCAGCTTGTCGAGCACCGGGGCGAGCGACGGGTTGTCGGTGAAGTACTTCGTCACGCCGTTCGGGTCGGAGCTGCGCTGAGGCACCAGCGACCCGGGGACGGCGGCGATCGCCAGAAGGAGCAGCAGGAACAGGGCGGTCCGCATGCTCGTGAGCTGCCGCCAGAACCAGCGGAGCCAGCCGACGGGGCCGAGCTTGGGCTGGACGACGTCCGGGTCCTCGCGAGGAGGAGCGGCATCGATGTGATCAGAGGGCCGGCTCAAAACCTTGGATCACCGCCAAGAACTGGGACATGAGTTCGCTCCACAGACCGGTGACCATCAGGATGCCGATGGCGACCAGCAGGACGCCGCCGACGATGTTGATGGCGCGGATGTGGCGCTTGAGGAATGCGACGGACCCGGCCACCCAGTCGAAGCCCAGGGCGACGAGCAGGAACGGGATCCCGAGACCGATGCAGTAGAACAGGCCGAGCAGGGCACCGCGCCAGGGCGAACCGCTGCCGACGCTGAGCGCGCTGATGGCCGCCAGGGTCGGGCCGATGCACGGCGTCCACCCCAGCCCGAAGACGATACCGAGCAGCGGTGCCCCGATCAGGCCGGTCGCTGGACGCCACGCGGGCTTGATCGTGCGCTGCAGGAACGAGAACTGGCCGATGAATACGAGGCCCATGACGATGACGAGGGCTCCGAGGATGCGGACCACGACATCCTGCCACCGCACCAGCCAGTAGCCGAGAGCCCCGAAGGCCGCACCGTACGCCACGAACACGATCGCGAATCCGAGGATGAACAGCGCGACGCCGGTCAGCAGGCGCGAGCGGTCGCGCTTCGCCCCCGGGTCGCTGATGCCGCCGACGTAGGCGAGGTAGCCCGGGACGAGCGGCAGCACGCATGGTGACGCGAACGAGACGAGTCCCGCGAGAAGCGCGATCGGCAGGGCCAGCAGAAGCTGCCCGCTGAAGACGATCTGACCGACGCCGCCCACGTCAGTGCTCGGCCACGGCGTCGGAGATGAGCGAGTCGAGGATGCTCTTGTCGGGGATCGCGCCCAGGATGCGCGCTGCGACCCGGCCCTGCTTGTCCACGACCAGAGTCGTCGGCGTCGCCTTCGGGGGCACGGTCTTGCTGAACGCGAGGAGGACGGATCCGGTGTCGCGGTCGAGCACCGACGGATACGTGACGCCCTTCTCCTTCTCGAAGCTCGCGGCCGTCTGCGCGGAGTCGTAGAGGTTCACGCCGAGGAAGCCGACGCCCTGGGCGGCGTACTTCCGGCTCAGCTGCTCCAGCGCCGGCGCCTCCACGCGGCACGGCGGGCAGCCGGCGTACCAGAAGTTCACGACGAGCACCTTGCCCGCGTAGTCCTTCGACGTGACGGTGTCGCCGTTCTGAAGCGTTCCCTCGAAGGCGACGGGCGTTCCGCGACTGCCCGCGGCGTACTCGCTCACGGTGCCGTCGCCTGCGATGTAGTTCTGACCGTTGCCGGAACGGTACTGCGAGGCGAGGCTGTCGTTGGCCGTGCAGCCGCTGAGGGCGAGCGCTGTGGCCGAGACGGCGGCCGCGACGGGCATCAGGACGCGGAGACGCAGCCGGGTGCGTCTGCCGAAGGAGCTTCTCACACGGCCCCCACATCGGTTGCGGTGACCAGCAGGCTTGCGGCGGGCTCCACATAGCCGACCTCGATGAGACGCTGCGCTTCGGGTGTGCGGCCCGGATGCACCGGAGCGGCTTCGCCCGGGTGCGCCGCGGACTCATCGCTCGGGCCGTCGGCGGCCGCTGCGGGGATTTCGGCGGCGCGGCGCTCGAAGGTCGTGATACTCGACAAGGCACAGCGTCGCTTGCGCGGATCGTGCGCATACCGCTCCCCCGCGACCGACAGATGGCTGACCCAGATCGGGAGCTGATGGCTCACCAGCACCACGTCACCCGAGTCGACCGAGTCGAAGGCGTCGTGGACGGCCGCGAGCATGCGCTGCTCGATGCTCGCATACGCCTCACCCCAACTGGGCCGGAGCGGGTTGATCAGGTAGGGCCAGTAGACCGGCTTCCGGACGGCGAGCTTCATCCTGGTGCCTTCGAAGCGGTTCGTCGGCTCGATGATGCGCTCGTCGATCACGGGGTCGAGACCGAATGTCGCCGCGATCGGCGCCGCGGATTCGCGTGTGCGCTGCAACGGGGAGACGCGCAGGGCCGAGATGGGACGGGACCGCTCGGCGAGCTCGTCGGCGGCGGCATGGGCCATGCGGTGACCCAGCTTGGAGAGGCCGAAGCCCGGCAACCTGCCGTACAGGATGCCGTCGGGATTGAACACCTCACCATGACGGACGAGATGGACCTGGCTCGCTACCACCGCTCCAGTCTACGGAGGGGTTCCCCTTGAATTCACTGAGCACGGCGCGCCTGTGGACAACGGAATCGTCCACAGGCCTGTATGGCACGCGTCTTATCCACAGATTCCGTCGTGCGGGACTTCTCATGTTCGCGGATATCTAGCGTCGAGCCATGGCCCAACAGGAAGAAGAGGGTGAGGCTCTTGCGAACATCCCGAACCATGACCGCCCACGGGAGCGGATGCGACGCCTGGGCATCGGATCGCTCACGGACGACGAGGTGCTCGCGCTGGTGCTCGGATCCGGCCAGACCGGGCGCAGCGTGCTCGCACTCGCGCGATCGGTCCTGCGCAGGACCGGCGGGTTCCCCGGGCTCGCGACGATGGACTTCGCGCGACTGGAGAATCTGCCCGGCGTCGGACCGGCGACCGCGGGCCGGCTGGTCGCCATCACGGAGATCTGGCGGCGCGCCGGCGCACCCTCGGCGTGGACACGGCTCGTCGACCACAAGGCGATCGCCGATGTGGTGCGGCCCGAGCTGCTGCACCGGGACAGCGAACGGTTCGTCGTGGCCGTCGCCGACCGGGCCGCTCGGCCGATCGAGCTGGTGCTCATGCGCGACGGAGGCGTCGACGAGACCACCATTCTGCCTGCGGACGTGCTCCAGGCGGTGCTCACCCGCGGGGGCCGCTCCTTCGCGGTGGCGCACAACCATACGTCTGGCGTGCTCGACGCATCCGTGGCCGACCTCATGCTCACGCGGAGGCTCGATCAGGCGGCTGCCACCCTCGGGCTGCGCTTCCTCGGGCACATCCTGGTCGCAGGAGACAGTTGGGCGGCTCTGCCGACCGCCGGTTCAGCAGCTACGGCGTCAGGCGCGTCGGTCCGCGGAAGAGGTAGGTCGTCTCACGCAGGTTCGAGAGGTGCAGCATGAGCATCAGCACCCGGGCGAGACCCATGCCGAATCCGCCGTGCGGGGGATGCCGTAGCGGAAGAAGGCGAGCACGTCCTCGAGCTCCTCCACCGACAGGCCCTTCTCGACGGCCTGCTTCTCGAGGACATCGACGCGGTGCTCACGCTGTGCACCGGTCGAGATCTCCACACCGTTGAAGATCAGGTCGTAGCTGCGGGTGATGGAGGGGTCCTCCGGGTGCCGCATGTGGTAGTACGGACGGATGCTCGCGGCGTAGTCCGTCAGGAAGACGAACTCGTGGTTGTAGGTCTCTTTGACATAGGCGGAGATCTGGCGCTCGCCCTCCGGATCCATGTCGTCGTCCTCCCGCGGCACGACGTAGCCGCGCTCGGCGACGATCCGCTTCGCCTCGGAGAGCGGGATGCGCGGGAACGGCGTGGAGGGGACGGTCACCTCGACGCCGAAGAGCTGCTCGATCTCCTCGCCGTGCTTCTCCTTCACCGCGGTGAAGCCGGCGACAAGGAGGTCCTCGTGCACCTTCATGACATCCTCATGGCTGTCGATCCAGCTGATCTCGGTGTCCACGCTGGTGAACTCCGTCGCGTGCCGGCTGGTGAAGCTCGGGTCGGCGCGGAAGGCGGGGCCGATCTCGAACACGCGGCCGAAACCGGCTGCCTGCGCCATCTGCTTGAAGATCTGGGGGCTCTGCGCCAGGTAGGCCGTCGTCTCGAAGTACGGCAGCTCGAACAGCTCGGCTCGGGACTCGGACGCGGACGCCATGAGCTTGGGCGTGTGGATCTCGACGAAGCCGTTGTCCACCCAGTACTGGCGCAGAGCGTGCTCGAAGGTCGTCTGCACACGGAAGATCAGATTGTGCCGCGGCTCGCGCAGGTCGAGGAAGCGCCAGTCCATGCGCTTGTCGATGCCACTGTCTGCGGCGATGGGCGTCTCCGGGATAGCCGCCGTCTCGACCTCGAGCGACGAGAGACGGATCTCGATGCCGCCGAGCTTGACACGCTCGTCGTGCTTGAGCTCGCCCGTGGCGCGGACGAACGTCCCTTGGGAGAGCCCGGAGATCGTGGTGGCCGGCTCGTCGGCGACGACGATGCCGTCCTCTCCGACGGTCCGCGGATTGACGAGCTGGACCGCGCCGGACTCATCGCGCAGGACGACGAACTGCACCTTCTTCTGGTCGCGGACGGTCTCGACCCATCCGGCGACGCTCACGGGGCCGTCGGGCAGAGCGGCGAGGTCTTTGATCAAAACGCGTGCGGTCACGAGCCCCAAGCCTACCCGTGCGGCAGGTGTGAGAATGGAGGGACCAGGCACGAAGGAGTAGCCCATGAGTTCCGACGACGTCGTCATCCTGTCCGCCGCCCGTACGCCGCTGGGAAAGATCAAGGGGACGCTGGCGTCGCTGAGTGCGGTCCAGCTCGGAACCGTGGCAGTGCAGAAGGCTTTGGAGCGGTCGGGCATCGGGCCGGATGCGGTGGACACGGTCCTGTTCGGTCAGGTGCTGCAGGCTGGAGCCGGCCAGAACCCGGCACGGCAGACGGCGATCGGCGCGGGCATCGGCTGGGACGTGCCCGCCACGACGATCAACAAGGTGTGCCTCTCCGGATTGGCTGCAGTGATCGACGCAGCGCGCCTGATCCGGACCGGCGAAGCGACGGTGGTGGTCGCCGGCGGCCAGGAGTCGATGACGAACGCACCGCACGTCCTTCCGGGGTCGCGCATGGGATGGAACTACGGCTCCATCCAGGCGCTCGACTCGGCGGCGCACGACGGCCTGACGGATGCCTTCGACGGCGAATCGATGGGCGCCTCCACCGAGAAGTACACGGAGAAGCTCGGGCTGCGGCGAGAGGCGCAGGACGAGTTCGCGGCCCGATCGCACCAACGCGCCGGCGCGGCCATGGCGAACGGGGTCTTCGCCGACGAGATCGCACCGGTGACCATCCCTCAGCGCAAGGGCGAACCGGTCGTCGTCAGCACGGACGAAGGAGTACGACCGGACTCCACCGCGGAGACGCTGGCGGGCCTACGACCGAGCTTCGCCCAGGACGGGACCCTGACGGCCGGCAACTCGTCGCCGTTGAGCGACGGCGCAGCGGCGCTCGTGCTGACGAGCCGCGAGAACGCCGAGCGCCTGGGGCTCCAGTGGCTCGCGATCGTCGGCGCCAGCGGGCAGGTGGCCGGGCCGGACAACTCGCTGCACTCGCAGCCCTCGCGCGCGATCGACGCGGCGCTCCGGCGAGCGGGTTGGAGCGTCTCCGAGCTGGATCTGATCGAGATCAACGAGGCGTTCGCCGCGGTCGCGCTCCAGTCGATGTCCGACCTGAGCCTCGACCCGGCGAAGGTCAACATCCACGGCGGCGCGATCGCGCTGGGGCATCCCATCGGAGCCTCGGGAGCGCGACTCGCCGGCCACGCCGCGCACGAACTGGCGCGACGCGGCTCGGGACGCGCCGCCGTTGCACTCTGCGGCGGGGGCGGCCAGGGCGACGCGCTCCTTCTCTACCGCTGAGGCGCGCGCGGCCGCGGTCAGCGGTCGAGGTGGCGTTCCTCCGGACCGGTGTACTGCGAGAGGGGCCGGATCAGCGAGTTGGCGGCGTACTGCTCGAAGACGTGCGCCGTCCAGCCGGTGACGCGCGCGGCGGCGAACAGGGGGTGAACGTCTCGGTGTCGAAGCCCATGAGGTTGTACGCCGGCCCGGACGGGTAGTCGAGGTTCGGCTTGATGTTCTTGCGCTCCGCCATGGCCCCCTCGAGGGCATCGTAGAGGGCGAGCACATCCTGCCGGTCGTAGTGATCGACCAGGGCCACCAGAGCCTCGCGCATCGTCGGAACGCGCGAATCACCGTTCTTGTACACGCGGTGGCCGAAGCCCATGATCTTGCGCTTCGCGGCGAGGGCGGAATCCAGCCATTCAGCGGCGCGATCCGCTGTCCCGATCTCCGCGAACGCGTGCATCACGGCCTCGTTCGCCCCGCCGTGCAGCGGCCCCTTGAGCGCCCCGATGGCGCCCGTGACGGCCGAGTAGACATCCGACAGGGTGGACGCGATCACGCGGGCGGTGAACGTCGAGGCGTTGAACGAGTGCTCCGCGTACAGCACCAGCGAAACCCGGAACGCGTCGACCACCACGTCGTCCGGAACCTCCCCGAACGTCATCCAGAGGAAGTTCCGCGAATAGTCGAGGTCGTCGCGCGGTTCGACCGGCTCGAGGCCGCGACGGCGACGCTGGATGAAGGCGACGATGGTCGGCAGCTGTGCCAAGAGGTACAGGGCTCGGCCCTCGTTGAGGTCGCTGTCCAGGATGCCGTCCGGCTGGGCGAGAGTCGCATCCAGGCCGCCCAGCTGACTCACGGCCGTGCGCAGCGCGTCCATGGGGTGCGCGGACGCCGGGATGTCCTCCAGCGCTCGCCGCGTGCGGTCATCGAGCCGGCGAAGAGAACGCTCGAGCGACTCGAACGCGACCAGCTGATCCGCGTTCGGCAGCTCTCCGTGCCACAGCAGGTAGGCGACCTCTTCGAAAGAACAGTGCGCAGCCAACTCCTGGACCGGGTATCCGCGGTACAGCAAGGAGTTGGTCTGCGGGTTCACCGAAGAGATCGTCGTCGTGTCGACGACGACGCCGGCGAGTCCCTTGTGGATCTCGGGGTCGGTCATCTGAGCTCCTTCGCTGCTGACAGGGCGGCCGGCCCGGCGGGCCGGCTGAAGCGGCCTCTAACGACGCACTTCGAAGTTGTACACCGAGGTGTCGAACGCGTTGTATCCCTCGTAGTCAATCAGGTCGTACAGGTCGGCGCGATGCTGCATGTCGCCCAGCATGGGCTCCAGCGTGCCCTGGCCCAGAAGCTGGTCCAGTCCGCGTTCCGCGGCGCCCATCGCGAGCCGGAGGAGGGACACCGGCCAGATCACGATGTTGACGCCCACATCCCGCAGTTGGTCGACGGTGAAGAGGTCGCTCTTGCCGAACTCGGTCATGTTGGCGAGCAGCGGCACATCGACGGCTTCGCGGACGGCCTCGAACTCGGCGAGGTCCGACATGGCCTCGGGGAACAGCGCGTCGGCGCCCGCGTCCACCAGGGCCCTCGCCCGGTCGATCGCGGCTTCGAGGCCCTCGACGGCGCGGATATCCGTCCTCGCCATGATCAGGAGGTTCGAGTCGCGTCGCGCATCCACTGCCGCGCGGATGCGCTTGAGCGCGGTGTCCTCATCCACCACCTGCTTGCCATCGAGGTGACCGCAGCGCTTCGGGTTCACCTGATCCTCGATGTGCAGTCCAGCCACGCCGGCGTCCTCGAGCGCCTGGACGGTGCGGGCGACGTTCATCGGCTCGCCGAAGCCCGTGTCCGCGTCGACCAGAGCCGGCAGATCGGTCATCCGCGCGATCTGGGCGGAGCGACCGGCGACCTCCGTCTGGGTGGTGAGTCCGATGTCGGGGAGTCCGAGGTCGGCGGAGAGCACGGCGCCGGAGATGTACACGCCCTCGAAGCCCTTGCGCTCGATGAGTCGAGCCGAGAGCGGGTTGAACGCACCCGGCATCCTGATGAGCTCGCCGGATGCGAGGCGCGTGCGGAAGGCGGCGCGCTTCTCGTGCGCCGGAATGGACGAATACAGCATCTAGAACAGCCCCCTCGGAGCGACGGAGCCGGTCAGCAGGCCGGCACGGGCGGTGATGGTCAGCCCACCGAGCTCGGCGGCGCCGAGCTCAGGGAGGCGCTGCGCGAGCGCCAGGAAGCGCTCGATCTCCGCCTCCTCCAGCACGTCCGTGGCCAGCGTGCGGAACTTGGCGATGTAGTCCTCGCGTGCGAACGGCCGCGCGCCCAGCGGGTGGGCGTCGGCCACAGCGATCTCGTCCTCGATCATGGTGCCGTCCGCCAGGCGAATCTCCACCCGGCCGCCGAACGCCTTCTCGGCCGGATCGGTCGAATGGTACCGGCGCGTCCACTCCGGGTCCTCGGTGGTCGTCACCTTGCCCCACAACGCGACCGTATCGGGGCGTGCAGCGCGCGACGGGAGGTAGGAGTCGACGTGATGCCAACCGCCGTCCTGAAGCGCCACCGTGAAGATATACGGGATGCTGTGGTCCAGCGTCTCCCGCGAGGCGGTCGGGTCGTACTTCTGCGGATCGTTGGCGCCCGACCCGATGACGTAGTGGGTGTGGTGCGAAGTGTGGATGACGATGCTCTCCACCCGGGAGGGGTCGGCGACCTCCGGGTGCTCGTGGTGGAGCTTGCGCGCCAGGTCGATCCAGGCCTGGGCCTGATACTCGGCGGAGTGCTCCTTCGTGTACGAATCGAGGATGGCGCGCTTCGGCTCTCCACGTTCGGGGAGCGGCACGTCGTAGGAGGCGTCCGGCCCGTCCAGCAGCCAGGCGATCACGCCGTCCTCGCCCTCGTAGATCGGCGTCGGGCTGGTCTCGCCGCGAAGTGCCCGGTCGATCGCCTCGACGGCCATCTTGCCGGCGAAGGCGGGGGCGTGCGCCTTCCAGCTCGAGATCTCGCCCTTCCGCGACTGCCGGGTCGCCGTGGTGGTGTGCAGCGCCTGGCCGATCGCCTGGAAGATGGTCTCCGCCGGAAGGCCCAGCAGGGTTCCGATGCCCGCCGCCGCCGACGGCCCCAGGTGCGCGACATGGTCGATCTTGTGGCGGTGCAGGCTGATGGCACGGGCGAGATCGATCTGGATCTCGTAGCCCGTGGCGATGCCGCGGATCAGCTCCCGTCCGCTCAGCCCGTAGGCCCGGGCGGCGTGCTGCGCGACGGCCGTGATCGGCGGGATGTTGTCGCCGGGATGCGAGTACTCGGCAGCGAGGAACGTGTCGTGATAGTCGAGCTCGCGGACCGCCACGCCGTTCGCCCACGCCGCCCATTCGGGCGAGACGCGCGTCGTCGGCCATTCGCCGAAGACCGTGGAGCCCTCCTGCGGATGCTCGGTCGACTCCGTCAACTCGTTCAGCTGGCGGGTCGGGATCGGGTGGGCGAGCGCCTGCGCCCGGGCAGAGGCCACGGGCCGGCGCGTCAGCGACGCGGCCGCTACGGCGGCGTTGTCGATCACGCGGTTGATCACCATCTCGGCGACGTCCGCGTCGACCTCGACCGGGTCCGTCGCCACCTCGGCGATCTTCCAGGCGAGCTGGTCCTGACGAGCCAGGTTCTCTTCGCTGCTGTGCACACGGACGTTGTGGAGCTTCACGCTACGAACCTACCTCCCCTACGCTCGGCACATGGTCCCCGGTCCCTCGCTGCTGGCGTTCGCGCTCGCGTCGCTCGCACTCATCGTGATCCCGGGTCCGAGCGTGCTGTTCGTGATCGGACGCTCCCTGGCGCTCGGCCGGTTGGGCGGGCTGCTCAGCGTGCTCGGGAACGCGATCGGGATGCTGCCACTGGTGATCGCGGTGGCGCTCGGGATCGGTGCGATCGTCGCAGAATCGCTGGTGCTCTTCACCGTCATCAAGTTCGTGGGTGCCGGTTACCTCGTGTACCTGGGCGTGCAGGCGATCCGGCATCGCCGGCACACCGCAGTGACCCACGAGGCGACGCCGCCGCGCCGATCGCGCTGGCGCATCCTGAGCGAAGGCTTCGTCGTGGGGCTGACGAACCCGAAGTCGCTGGTGTTCTTCGTGGCCGTGCTGCCGCAATTCGTCGACTACCACGCGGGCGCGATCCCCCTGCAGCTGTTCGAGCTCGGCGCCGTGTTCCTGGCGCTCGCGCTCGTCTTCGACAGCATCTGGGCGCTCGCCGCCGGAACGGCGCGTCAGTGGTTCGGCCGCTCCCCCAAGCGGGTCGAACGGCTGGGAGCGACCGGTGGCGTGCTGATGATCGGGCTCGGCGGGGTGCTGGCCGTCACCGGCGTGAAGCACTGACGCCTTGGAACGACGTCAGGGCTCCGCGCCGGATGAAGCGCCCGTCCGGAAACGGCGCTCAGATGTCGCCCGCCGTGGCGACCGGCGCCAGGACGGCACGCGCGAGGGTGTGGAAGTGCGCGTTGAATCCGAGGACGGCCGGGGTCGACTCCGGGTCCAGGTCGAGGCGCTCGACGTCGAGGGCGTGCACCACGATGTCGTAGCGGTGGGTGCCCGTCCCGGGAGGCGGTCCGGCGCCCGTGAAGCTCTTCGAGCGGAGCTCGTTCGACAGCATCGACGCGCCCTGCGGCAGGTTCGCGCCGCCCTCGGCGCCGGCATTCGACCGGAGGTCGGTCACGGACGCGGGGATGTTGAAGACCGCCCAATGCCAGAAGCCCGACCCTGTGGGCGCGTCCGGATCGTGGATGGTCACCGCGAAGCTCTTCGTCTCCGGCGGGAAGCCGGACCACGAGAGCTGCGGCGAGATGTCGCCGCCACCGCCCCCGGCACCCCACTGCTCGCGAGCGAGCGGGCGACCGTCCGCGACGTCGTCGCTGGTCACGGTGAACAGGGGCACTGCGCCGAAGCGCTCCAGGGGATCGTCAGCCATGACGCCAGGCTACGCCCGGCCCACCGGCTCCGCCGTTCGCGCCGGTGAACGCCTGCGGAACCGCCGCGGGATGCCGGCGAGCCCCCACAGCGTGACGCGGAGCATGGCCTCCACCACGATCCCGCCGCCCATCTTGGACGCGCCACGCTCCCTCTCGACAAAGGTGATCGGCACCTCGACGATCCGCAGCCCCGCGTCGTAGGCCCGCCGCGTCATGTCGATCTGAAAGCAGTACCCCTGGCTCTCCGTGCGGTCGAAGTGCAGCGCCCGCAGCGCGTCGGCGGTGAACGCGCGGTAGCCGCCGGTCACATCCTTCACGGGAAGGCCGAGAGCCATTCGTGAGTAGGCGCTCCCACCGCGCGAGATCAGCCGGCGCCGTGCGGGCCAGTTGACCACCCCGCCGCCGTCGACCCAGCGCGACCCGAGCACGACGTCGGCACCGGCCTCGTCGCCGTCGCGGAGCACCGCCAGCAGGCGCGGCAGCTGCTCCGGCTGATGGGACCCATCCGCATCCATCTCGACGATCGTCGAATAGCCGGCATCCAGCGCCCACGTCATCCCGTCTCGATAGGCGGCGCCGAGGCCCTCCTTGCCCGCGCGGTGCAGCACGTGCACGCTCCCGTCGGTGGCGGCGAGCGCATCCGCCAGTTCGCCCGTGCCGTCGGGGGAACCGTCGTCGACGATGAGGACGTCCGCATCCGGCACCGAGGCACGCACGCGCCCGACGATCGAGCCCACATTCTCGCGCTCGTTGTACGTCGGGATGATGACGAGGGTGCGCACGACCCGCCTTTCTGTCAGGGACGAGGCCCGCGGACCTCACCACCCTGTCCTACCAGTCTGAACAGCAGGCGAACGACCCTTCCGGCGCTCACAGGGTCCACGATCCTACGATCGCGGCCCGCGCGGAAGACTCGCCTACGATGAGGCGGTGGCCGTCGCCAAAGTGCTCCTCTTCTATGTCTTCTCCCCGCTCGCCGACCCCGAAGCGATACGGCTGTGGCAGCGCGAGCTCTGCGAACGCCTTGATCTGCGCGGCCGCATCCTCATCTCCCCGCACGGGATCAACGGAACGCTCGGCGGCGAACTGGACGCTCTGAAGCGCTACCTCAGGGTGACGAAGGAGCACCGCTCGCTCCGCGGACTGGAGGCCAAATGGAGCGAGGGATCCGGCCTGAATGCGGACGGCACCAGCCTCGACTTCCCGCGACTGTCGGTGAAGGTGCGCGAGGAGATCGTCTCGTTCGGAGCGCCGGACGAGCTGGTCGTCGATGAGGACGGCGTCGTCGGCGGCGGCACCCGGCTCGACCCGGAGGCGCTCCACGCGCTGGCCGAGACGCGCGACGACCTGGTCTTCTTCGACGGGCGCAACCGCTTCGAGGCGAGCATCGGGCGGTTTCGGGACGCCGTGGTCCCCGACGTCGCGAACACCCGCGAGTTCGTCGAGGCGCTCGACAGCGGCGCCTACGACCACCTGAAGGACCGACCGGTGGTCACGTACTGCACCGGCGGCATCCGCTGCGAGGTCCTCTCCTCGCTGATGAGGTCACGCGGCTTCGAGGAGGTCTACCAGCTCGACGGAGGGATCGCCCGCTACGGCGAGCGCTACGGGGACGACGGGCTGTGGGAGGGCTCACTGTACGTCTTCGACGGCCGGGGCTCGATGACGTTCAGCGATCACGCGGCGGTGCTCGGGCGATGCGCGGTCTGCGGCACGGCGACCGACAGGATGCGCAACTGCGTCGATCCGGCCTGTCGCGAGCAACTCGTGGTGTGCGAGCACTGCGACACGACCGCCTGCGTGGCGCACGCGGCCTGAACGGATCCGCGGGGAGATTCGTCCACATCTCCGAGAGCGAACGGGTTCTCCACCGACCGGCGGGAAGCCTTGGCGCGATTCTCCGGTTGCCGCCATCATGAACAGCATGGATCCGGTCACCACCATCGTCTGGATCGTGTCGTTCGTCCTCGTCACGGTCACGGTCACCGGCCTGTCCCGGAGGGTGGGCTGGTCGGCCCCCGTCGTGCTGGTCGTGGTGGGCGCCGCCGCATCCTTCATCCCGGGGGTCCCCCAGGTGGCGCTGGAGCCCGAGGTGGTGCTGTTCGGCCTGCTCCCTCCGCTGCTCTTCGCGGCGGCGATCCAGACCTCCATCGTGGATGTGCGGGCCAGGCGCGACGGCATCCTCCTGCTCTCCGTCGGTCTGGTCGCGTTCACCGTGATCGTCGTGGGCTTCGCGACCTACCTGGTGGTACCCGCGATCACACTCGCCGCGGCCTTCGCATTCGGGGCGGTCGTGGCGCCGACCGACACGGTCGCGGTCCAGGCCGTCGTCGGCCGCGGCCGCCTTCCTCGACGGCTCGTGACGGTGCTCGAGGGCGAGAGCCTGCTGAACGACGCAACGGCGCTCGTCGCCCTGAACGCCAGCATCGCGGCGATCGTCAGCGTGGTGAACCCGTGGGCGGTCGGAGGCGATTTCGTCCTGGCCGTCGTGGTCGGCATCGGGGTCGGCCTGGTGGTGGGGCTGGTGCTGGCGGTGATCCGCAAGCAGTTGCGCTCGCCCGTGCTCGACACATCGCTCGCCCTCATCACCCCCTACCTGGCGTTCATCCCCTCGCAGTTCCTCCACGGGTCGGGAGTGCTCGCGGTCGTGGTCGCCGGCCTCTACCTCGGCTACCGTTCTCCGACCATCCAGACCGCCGAGGCGCGCATCGCGGAGACGATCAACTGGCGGACCGTGAGCTTCCTTCTGGAGAACGCCGTCTTCCTCTTCATCGGGCTGGAGCTGCGGTCCATCCTGACGACGGCGTTCACCTCGGGGATCACCGTCCCGCAGACCATCGCCATCAGCGTCGTGGTGCTCCTCGCCATCTTCCTCGCGCGGCTGGCCTGGATGGTCGGGACGACCGCGCTTTACCGCTACGGCCCTCAACGGCTCCGCGAGCGCGGCTGGTCGTGGCCGACGGGAATCGCCGTCTCGTTCGCGGGCATCCGCGGCGTGGTGACGCTCGCCGCGGTGTTCCTTCTGCCGACGCAGACGCCGCACCGGGAGTTCCTGCAGTTCCTCGCGTTCGTGGTGGTCATCGCGACGCTGCTCGAGGGTCTCGCGCTGCCCTGGGTCATCCGCCGGCTCAGGCTGCCGCCGCCCGATTTCGCCCAGGAGGCCAGCGAGATGCAGCGCCTGCTCGCCGAGGCGCAATCCGCCGGGCTCGAGCACCTCGAGTCGCAGGTGACGGGCGACGAGGACGAGCGCGTCATCGAACGGCTGCGCATCAACGCGCTGTTCCTCTCGGATGCGCTCGAGAATCCGTCGACCGACGACATGGCCGACCTCCCCCTGGAATACCGGAAGCTGCGGCGCACCATGATCGTCGCGGAGCGGCAGGCCGTCCTGGCCGCGCGGTCGGAGGGCCGGTATCAGGAGCCGGCGGTGCGGTCGGTGCTGGCGTTCCTGGATGCGGAGGAGTCGGCGCTGAAGGCGGGAGGCGCGGACGGGAAGAAGTCGCTCATGTGACGCGGGCGCTCGTGGCGTCCGCTCAGCGGACGATCGTGTCGTCGTTCGGGGCGTCGACGGCGGCCCGCTCGCCGGCGGCAAGCACCCCTTCGCCACCCTGCCGCGCCCGCGTCCGCGCCCGCGTCCGCGACGCACGAGACCCCGCACGCGGTCGGCGCGCCCAGAGCCGCGACGCCTTCGACGAGAGCGCGAGCACCACGAGGATGTCCAGCGCCAGCCCGAGGAGGTTGTTGCGCAACGAGACCTGCGGACCGCCGTTGAAGAAGTCCACGGCCGAGACCACGATGATGAGCGCGCTGTAGGTCATCGCTGCGATCCGGGCCCAGTTGCTGCCGAAGAAGATCAGCAGCGCGAGCAGGAAGTACAGCACCAGCCCGGCGGCGAAGAGCCCCATCGCGATCCCGAGGAGGAGGCTGACCGCGTCACGGGCCGCCGGAGAGACGGATTCCCCCGCCAGCTGCGAGCCGACGAAGCGCTGCCAGTCGAGCAGGTTCAGCACGATGTAGCCGACACCGGCGGCGACACGGAGGGCCATCAGCAGGACCCCGAGAACGGTCGGCACGGGCCGCCGCTCCGCGAGGGCGATGCGCCGAGCGTCCGCGTCCGCCGCGACCGAGGCGCCCAGCGCGTCCACCGGGACCCGGCTCAGATCGATGACGGGCAGGTCGCCGTCCGTCTCGATGGTGTCGCCCCCGCCGTTGCGGGAGTGGTAGCCGGTCGAGAAGTCCTGGATGACCGAGACCTCAACGCCGACGTCCGCATCCACCAGGGTCGACACGATGTGGTCGCGCTCGATGTCGGTGTCCGCGTCGATCTTGTGCGTGATCTGCAGAGTGAACAGGGAGAACCCGACCGACCGGTCGAAGGTCCCGGCCGCGAGCCAGTCGACGCGATGACCGCCGGGGAGCAGCCAGCCGTCCGGGCAGCGCCAGAACCGCACGTGGTGGCGCTTCGCCGGGTTGCCCTTCACCTCCTGCTGGTACGCCACATCCTGCTGGCGCCCGAACAGGAACAACGGGCTGACGGGCGCCTCGTCGTAGCTGCGCCGCAAGAGCGTCGACGAGATGATGCGCCCGCTCGACCGCAGCGTCACGTCGTCGGCACGGGTCCACCCGGCATGGCGCATGGCGTCGTCGAGCTGCGCCTCCGACCCGAGCAGGGCCAGGTTGATCGGGTCGCCCAGCAGGCCGTCGCTCGTCCGGGCACGGCCGATGAAATAGTCCGGCACGTAGATCTCGGTCAGGATGCGGTGCAGCCGCGGCAGCACCAGGTACGCGAGCAGCACCCAGAACAGGACGAAGAAGAGGATGAGGAACCACCCCCACGCGAAGCTCTCGGTGAGCACCAGCCACGCCAGCCACACGGCGGCTGCGCCCCCGAACACGAAGAAGGCGTAGTCCACGGCCGAGCTGACGGAGGCCCGGCGGCGAGACACCGACCGCGTCTTCGGCACCTCCTGCGGCTCCCCCGTGCGGGCCATGGCGCCATCCTAGAGCGCCCGGTGCTCGCGCCGTAGTGTGGGCTCATGACCGACCTGCAGGCGCGCGGCGCCGAACTCCGCCGGCTCCACGACGCACCCGAACTGCTGCAGGTGGTGAACGTGTGGGACGCCATCAGCGCCCGGGTCGTCGCTGGACTGCCCGATACGCGCGCGCTCGCGACGGCCAGCCACTCGATCGCCGCGACGCTCGGCTACGAGGACGGCGAGCACATCCCCCTCGAGCTCATGCTCGACATGGTGGGACGCATCGTCCTGGCCACCGACCTGCCCGTCAGCGCCGACCTCGAGAGCGGCTACGGGAACGCCTGCGAGACGATCCGCCGCGCGATCGGGGTCGGCGTCGTCGGGGCCAACCTGGAGGACCGGATGCGTCCCTTCGAGGAGGCCGTGGCGGAGGTGCGCGCGGCCGTGCGCGCCGGGGAGGAGGAGGGCGTCCCGTTCGCCCTCAACGCGCGCACCGACGTCTTCGTGCGCAACGCCTTCCCGACCGACGACGAGAAGATCGAGGAGTCCGTGCGCCGGGGCCGGGCGTTCCTCGACGAGGGCGCCACCTGCGTGTTCGTGCCGGGCAAACTGGACGAGCGGACGGTCGAGCGCCTTGTCGGCGGCCTCGGCGAGCGCCGGCTCAGCGTGATCGCGGTCCCCGGCTCCCTCTCCCCTGCGCGGCTGCAGGAGCTGGGGGTCGCCCGCGTCTCGTACGGCCCGTGGACGCAGCGGGTGGCTCTGACAGCGCTGCGCGACACCGCCGCCCGGCTCTACGCGGGCGGAGCACTGCCGGAGGGCACTCAGGCGCTGAACTGACGCGTAGGGTGAGCGCATGAGCGACTTCCGGGCGATCGTGATCGAGGAGCAGGTCGACGGCGGACGGGTCACCGCCCACACGGCGGAGGTGCGACGGGTCACCGACGACTTCCTGATGCCCGGCGAGGTCACCATCGACGTCGAGTTCTCCGACCTCAACTACAAGGACGGCCTGGCGATCGCCGGCCGCCCGGGCGTCGCACGCACGTCGCCGCTCATCCCGGGCATCGACGTGGTGGGCACCGTGCAGAGCTCGGAGGACCCGCGGTGGCGCCCCGGCGACCGCGTCGTGCTCAACGGCGCGGGTCTCGGCGAATCGCATCACGGCGGCCTCGCCGAGAAGGCGCGGGTGCAGGGCGACGCGCTCGTCCGCATCCCGGACCCGATCACCTCCGAGCAGGCGGCGGCCATCGGCACGGCCGGCTTCACGGCGATGCTGGCCGTGCTGGCACTCGAACGCACCGGCGTCGATCCGCACGAGGTCGCCGACAGCGGCAGCAGCATCCTGGTCACCGGCGCAGCGGGCGGTGTCGGCTCGGTCGCCGTGGCGCTGCTGTCGAAACTGGGTTACCCGGTCACCGCATCCACCGGCCGGGTGGATGAGGCGAGCGACTACCTGACGGACCTGGGCGCGTCGGCGATCATCGACCGTTCCGAGCTCGACGCCCCCGGGCGGCCGCTGCAGTCGCAGCGCTGGGCGGGCGCCGTGGATTCGGTGGGCAGCCAGACGCTGGCGACCGTCCTGGCGCAGACGCGGTACGGCGGAACGGTCGCCGCCTGCGGCCTCGCCCAGGGGCCGGACCTGCCCACCACCGTGCTGCCGTTCATCCTCCGCGCCGTGACGCTCGTCGGCATCAACTCGGTGGAGGCTCCGGCCGCGATGCGGGAGACCGCCTGGCGGCGCCTCGCCGCCGACCTGGACGAGGAGTCGCTCGCGGCGATGACGCGGTTCATCACGCTCGCCGAGGCCATCCCCGCGGCCGACGACATCCTGGCCGGGCGACTCCGCGGGCGCACGGTGGTGAACGTCCGCGCCTGAGCACGGCCACGGTGGACCGGTCGGTATGCTGGCGCCATGATCGTCCTCGCCACCGTCGTGGTCACCCTCGCCGCCGCGCTCCACATCGCGATCTTCTTCATGGAGAGCGTCGCCTGGACCCGGCCGTCGGTGTGGCGGCGGTTCGGCGTCGCCAGTCAGCAGGCCGCCGACACGGTGCGCCCGATGGCGTACAACCAGGGCTTCTACAACCTGTTCCTCGCGATCGGGGCGGTCGTCGGGCTGATCCTGTACGGCGTCGGCCAGCACGCCGCGGGTCTCGCGCTCATCATCTTCGCGACGTCGAGCATGATCGCGGCGGCCGTCGTGCTGACGACCACCGGGCGCGGGTACCTCCGTCCGGCGCTCATCCAGGGCATCCTGCCGCTCATCGGACTGGTGCTGCTGATCATCGGGATCGTCAACGGCGAGAGCTGATCCGGCTCAGCGCAGCGCCGGGTCGACCGACTCGGGCCGCAGGCCGCGGCCGATCAGCCGCGAGGCGACCTGCTGCACTGCGGGCGTGAGCCCGGCGACCGCCAGCCGCAACGGCGCAGGCAGCGGGTCGGGCAGCAGGCGCACGCCCTCCGGCCGGGAGATGAAGCGGTGCGCCGCGAGCTGGATGCGCTGCATGCCGGCGACCGGGGGCATCCGCCGCCGTTGGATGCCGTCGAGCAGGCGGAGGTCCACCTCTCCGGCGGCGGGGTCGCGCAGGGTCGCGGCGAGTGCGTTGGCGGTCGCCACCGCATCCTGCACGGCGTAGTTGACGCCGACCCCGAAGGCCGGGGACATCGCGTGGGCCGCGTCGCCGATGGCGAGGTAGCCACGGCGGTACCAGCGCGGCAGACGGTCGATCTGGACACTGAGCAACTTCAGCTGGTCCCACTCGGTGATGGTCTCGAGCACGGAGCGGAGGTGCGGAGCCGGTCCGGCCACCGTGCGCCGGAACTCCTCGAGACCCGCATCCTGCAGCGCCGCGAATCCGCCCTTCGGGATGATGAGCCCGACCTGCAGGTACTCGTCGCGCTCGATCGTCACCACCATCCCGCCGGCACCGAGGTAGGCGAGGGTGTGCGGCGGCAGCTCCCGGGGCTTCGGGAGGCGGAACCACACCACGTCGATCGGCACGCCGAACGTCCGCGGGCGCAGCCCCGCCTGCTCGCGGAGCTCCGAGCTGCGGCCGTCCGCCGACACGACGAGCCGTCCGCGCACCTCCACCTCGCCCTGGGGTCCGCGCGCCCGCACGCCATGGACCGCGCCGTCCGCCCAGAGCAGCTCCGTCGCTTCGGTCTGCATCAGCAGGCGGAAATGCGGGCTGCCCGCCGCCTCCTGCGCGAGGAAGGACAGGAAGTCCCACTGCGGCGCGAGCACGAGGAAGTCGTCGGGAGGCTGCAGCCGCCCGAAGTCGATCGGATGCAGCCGGTTGCCGTTGACCACGACGTCGAGCGAATGGACGCTCGTATGCGGCAGTCCGAGGAAGCGCTCGCGCAGGCCCAGCTGCCCGAGCACGCCGATCGTGGACGGATGGATGGTGTCGCCGCGGAAGTCCCGGAAGAAGTCCGCGTGCTTCTCGAGCACCACCACATCCACACCGTTGCGGGCCAGGATGAGGCCCAGCATCATCCCGGCAGGACCGCCGCCGGCGATGACGCAGGTCGTGTGCACCGTCTCCATGCTCGGCAGCGTATCCTCCCGGCATGGCCATCATCGGCAGCTTCCTCGTCGCGGCCGCGGCGCTGGTGCACCTGGCGTTCTTCGCGATGGAGAGCATGCTGTGGTCGATGCCCGCCGTCTGGCGCCGCTTCGGGCTGTCATCGCAGCGGGATGCGGACGTCGTACGGCCGATGGCGTACAACCAGGGCTTCTACAACCTGTTCCTTGCGGGAGGGACGGTCGTCGGACTGGTGCTGTACTGGACGACGCTGCGGCAGGTCGGGTTCGGGCTGATCTTCTTCTGCGGCGTGTGCATGGTGCTGGCGTCGCTCGTGCTGGTGACGACGGGTCGCCGGTTCTGGGGCGCGGCGCTGCTGCAGGGCGCGCTGCCGCTGGCGGGTCTCATCCTGTTCGTCGTCGCCGAGAACGCGTGACGGCCTCGCCGGCAGCCGTCAGTCGATGACCTCGCCGGTGGCCAGCTCGCTGCCGTCGACCCGCAGCGCCTCGACGAGACGGGCGGCGTGCGGGGTCGACACGATGATGCGCGAGTACTCCTCGCCGTCGAGGTCGATGACCACGGCCGCGCGCTGCTTGCCCTTGATGAGCAGGAAGTCCTTTCCGCCGTGGAACTTCCACGTGCCGACCGACAGCGTCAGCGGAACGGCGGCGCCGGGCGCGCGGATGCCGCGGATCCAGATCCACGGATCCTCGGTGATCGCGACCGACCGGATGCTGTCGCGCGGCACCACGAGGTCTTCGCGCTTGACGGACAGCACCTTCTCGGCCCGCGTGAGGTGGATCTCCAGGCGGTCGGGGTGAACGTGCAGGTCGGCCATAGGTCTATCCTGCCAACCCGGCCGCCCGCGCGGGGCAAAAGGAACCTCACAAACCGATTACTTTCCGGGCACCGGATGCTCGCCGTGCGCTGGCATGTATCCTTCTGGTCGTGGCAACGCAGCGACGAACTCCGGGTTCGCAGACTTCACTTCGTGAAGCCAACCGAGCCCGTATCGTCGACGCGATCAAGAAGCACGGCGGCCTGACCCAGGTGGAGTTGGCCGGGGCCACGGGGCTCTCCCCCGCGACCGTCTCCAACATCGTCAAGGAACTGTCGACGTCGGGCGTGCTGCACACCACCCAGAGCATCCGCTCGGGCCGCAGGGCGCAGCACGTGACGCTGGCGCACGCCCTCGGGCTGGTGGTCGGCGTCCACTTCTCCACGCGCCACCTGCGGGTCGCCCTGGCGGACGTGGCCCACACCGTCGTCGCCGAGAACCACATGCCGCTCGCGCGCGACCACCGTGCCGACAACGAGCTCGACAAGGTCTCGCTGCTGCTGAACGACATGCTGGAATCGGTGGACGCATCCCGCGACGACCTGCTCGCGGTCGGCATCGCCGTGCCCGCGCCGATCGACCGCGCCACGGGCACCACCGCCCGCAGCGGCATCATGCGCGGGTGGGACGGCGTCGTCATCGCGGAGTCGATGGAGCGCCGCATCAAGCGGCCGGTCTTCGTCGACAATGCGGCGAACCTCGGAGCCCTCGGCGAGTCCCGCTTCGGGGCGGGCCGCGGCAAGCGCAACACGATCACGCTCGACATCGGCGACGGCATCGGAGCCGGCCTGATCCTGGGCGGCCAGGTGTTCCGCGGCAACCACGGCGTGGCGGGCGAGTTCGGCCACACCGTCATCCGCGAGAACGGGCCGATCTGCCGCTGCGGCAACCGCGGCTGCCTGGAGGCGATCGCGGGCGGACCCGCCATCCTGGACGAACTGCGCGACCACCTGGGCAGCCTCAAGCTGGGCGACGTGGTGCTGCAGGCGATGGCCGGCGACGCCCGCTGCATCCGCGCGATCGGGGATGCGGGCAAGCACATCGGCGTCGCGACGGCGAACCTCTGCAACATCCTGGACCCCGAGCGCGTGGTCGTCGGCGGCGAACTCTCGCGGGCCGGCGAGCTTCTGCTCGGCCCGATGCGGCACGCGGTCGAACGCTCGATCATCGTCAACCCGGACCTCATGCCGGACATCGTGCAGGGGCAGCTCGGGACGCGCGCCGCTGCGCTCGGCGCGGTCGCCTACGCCGTCGACTGCGTGTCGATCGGCTCCGGCGGCGTCTCGTACTGAACGCGCTCCCACGCTGTCCCCCGAAGACGTCTCGAACCGTTATCGAAACCTTGGATTCAACTCTTGACGCCAAATCCGCCACCTGGCACACTCAACGCAGCCGCCAACGAAGGCGGTCCCGAATCGGAGGTTTTTCAATGAAGATCGCCACCAAGAGAGCGGTCATCGCGTCGGCCGCGATCCTGCTCACAGCCGTCACCCTCACAGCGTGTTCGAACGGTTCCGGCAACAGCTCGGGCGGAAGCACGAAGGACGCCGCCAACGCCCAGATCGGTCTCCTCCTTCCCGACTCCGTCACGGCTCGCTACGAGTCGGCGGACAAGCCCTTCTTCGAGGCCAAGGTCAAGGAGCTCTGCTCGGGCTGCAAGGTGCTCTACGCGAACGCCGACGGCGACGCCAGCAAGCAGCAGCAGCAGGCGGAGTCGATGCTGACGCAGGGCGTGAAGGTCCTCGTCCTCGACCCGTTCGACGGTGAGGCGGCCGCCTCGATCGTCGGCGAGGCGAAGGCGAAGAACGTGCCCGTCATCTCCTACGACCGCCTGATCAACAGCCCGGACAGCGACTACTACATCTCGTTCGACAACGAGAAGGTCGGTCAGCTGCAGGGCCAGGCGCTGGTCGACAAGCTCAAGAAGGACGGCGTGCCCTCGGGCGCCGGCATCCTGATGGTGAACGGCTCGCCGACGGACAACAACGCCACCCTGTTCAAGAAGGGCGCGCACAGCGTCATCGACTCGAGCGGCTACAAGGTGCTCGCCGAGTTCGACACCCCCGGATGGGACCCGGCCAAGGCCCAGGACTGGGTGTCCGGTCAGGTCTCGCAGTTCAAGGACCAGATCAAGGGCGTCTACGCGGCGAACGACGGCACCGGCGGCGGCGCGATCGCGGCCATGAAGGCGGCCAACGTCAGCCCGCTCCCCCGGTGACCGGTCAGGACGCTGAGCTCGCGGGCATCCAGCGCATCCTCGCAGGCGACCAGTACATGACCGTCTACAAGGCCCTCCAGCCGGAGGCCGAGAAGGCGGCCGAGCTGGCCGTCTCGCTCACCAAGGGCGACAAGCCGAAGGGCGACACCACGGTCAACACGGCCGGCGGCGCGGCGATCCAGTCGTTCCTGCTCACCCCCGTCGCGGTCACGGTCGACAACATCGAGAGCACGGTCGTGAAGGACAACTTCTACGGCTCCGACTCCGTGTCGAAGATCTGCACGGCCGACTACAAGGCCGCGTGCGACAAAGCCGGCATCAAGTAACCCGAAGGACGATCCCGGCCCGGGCTGCGCCCATCCCCCGAGGATGGCGCAACCCGGGCCGGGTGGTTCCGATCTAGCCTGAGAACAGAAAGCATGCTGCGCACAGCTCGAAGGAGAACGCCGTGACCATGGAATCCGCCATCGTGGACGAGGAGCGGTCGACCCGCCGGCCCGTCCTCTCCCTTCGCGGGGTCTCGAAGGGGTTCGGCGCCGTCCAAGCGCTCACCGACATCCACCTCGACGTCTATGCGGGCGAAGTGGTCGCCCTGGTCGGCGACAACGGAGCCGGCAAGTCGACCCTCGTCAAGATCCTCGCCGGGGTGCACCCGCAGGACGCCGGGACGATCGAGTTCGACGGGCAGGAGGTGAGCATCCCCTCCCCCGCCGCCTCCCGCGAGCTCGGCATCGCGACCGTCTTCCAGGACCTGGCCCTCTGCGACAACCTCGACGTGGTCTCGAACCTGTTCCTCGGGCGCGAGATCAGCAAGGGCACCCTCGACGAGGAGGAGATGGAGAAGCGCTCGTGGAGCCTGCTCCGACAGCTCTCGGCCCGCATCCCCTCCGTCCGCATCGCGGTCGCATCGCTGTCCGGAGGTCAGCGCCAGACCGTGGCGATCGCGCGTTCCCTCATCGGCGAGCCGCGCGTCGTGATCCTCGACGAGCCCACCGCCGCCCTCGGCGTCGCGCAGACCGCCGAGGTGCTGAACCTGATCGAGCGACTGCGCGAGCGCGGGCTCGGCGTCATCCTGATCAGCCACAACATGGCCGACGTGCAGGCCGTCGCCGACCGGGTGGCCGTGCTCCGCCTCGGCCGCAACAACGGCGACTTCCGGGTGCCGGAGGTCAGCTACGAGGAGATCATCTCCGCCATCACCGGCGCCACGGACAACGTGGTCGTGCGCCGCGCCGAGCGGCTCATGGAGGCCGAAGAATCCACCGAACGGAGCCCGGAAGCATGACGAACGCATCTCGAACCTCGTCCTCGGCGGCAGAGACGCCGGCCGAGCTCGCCGCGGACCTGCAGGACGAGCGGCTCATCCGCGAGGAGGGCCTCGGCGGGGCGGTGCGCGCCTTCGGGCGACGCGTGCGCGGCGGCGACCTCGGCTCGCTGCCGGTGGTCATCGGCCTCGCGGTGATCTGGGTCGTGTTCCAGATCCTCAACCCGAACTTCCTCAGCGCGAACAACCTGGTCAACCTGACGCTGCAGTGCGCGGCGATCGGCACCATCTCGATCGGCATCGTCCTCGTGCTGCTGCTCGGCCAGATCGACCTGTCGGTCGGCTCGGTCAGCGGTGTCGCGGCGGCCATCCTCGGGGTCGGCTTCACGCAGCTCCACTGGCCGCTGTGGCTCACGGTGATCGTCGCCATCCTGGCGGGATCGGCGATCGGTCTGCTCTACGGCTTCCTGTTCACCCGGTTCGGCGTACCGAGCTTCGTGATCACGCTGGCCGGTCTGCTCGGCTTCCTGGGCCTCCAGCTCTGGATCCTCGGCGCGAACAGCTCGATCAACATCCCCTACGACTCGTGGATCGTGAAGTTCGCCCAGCAATGGTTCCTCCCGCCGTGGGCGGCGTACGCCCTGGCGGTGATCGCCGCGGCCGGGATGTTCTACTCGGACTTCCGGCGCAACATCCGGCGCCGCAAGGCAGGGCTGTCGGAGGGCTCCATGACCGTCGTGGCGGTGAAGGCGGTTCTGCTGCTCATCGGGCTCTGCATCAGCGTCTGGTACCTGTCCACCGACCGCGGGACCGGGGCGATGTTCCTGTTCTTCGTGATCCTGGTGGTCGTGATGAACTTCCTGCTGACCCGCACCCGCTGGGGGCGCTCGGTATTCGCGGTCGGCGGCTCGGTGGAGGCGGCACGCCGCGCAGGTATCCGGGTCAACCGCGTGTTCATCAGCGTCTTCATCCTGTGCTCGACGTTCGCGGCGGTCGGCGGGCTGCTAGCCGCGGCGCGCCTCGCGTCGGTGGGCGCGGGGTCGGGCGGAACGGACACCAACCTGAACGCGATCGCAGCAGCCGTGATCGGCGGCACCAGCCTCTTCGGCGGACGCGGCTCGGCGTGGTCGGCGCTGCTCGGCATCCTGGTGATCCAGTCGATCTCGAACGGCCTGACACTGCTCAACCTCGACTCGTCGTACCGCTTCATGATCACCGGTGCGGTGCTGCTGCTCGCGGTCATCATCGACTCGCTGTCGAGGCGGTCGCGAGAGTCGCACGGCCAGGCCTAGCTGTACTGGGTCATGACGTTGGTGTCACTCGGCTGATGGGGGTTGCTCCGATGCCGGTGTGGATGCGTTCAGTGTTGTAGTAGTTGAGCCAGGGTGCAAGAGCTTCGGTTCGTGCTTGGTTGCTGGTGAAGATCTGTCGGTATGCCCATTCGGTGGCGAGGGTTCGGTTGAGTCGTTCGACTTTTCCGTTGGTCCACGGGCAGTGTGGTTTGATGAAGCGCTGTTCGGCGCCGAGTGCAGCGACGGCGGTCTTGAAATCGGTGGAAAGCCGGTAGGCGAACGCGTTGTCGGAGATGACGCGTTCGATCTTGGGGATGCCGCAGCTGGCGAAGAATTCGGCGGCTCGGAGGAGAACACCGGCGGCGGTCTTCCCGGTCTCGTCGTCGTGGATTTCCGCGTAAGCAAGCCGGCTGTGATCGTCGATGACCGCGTGAATGTAGTCGAACCCGATCGGTGTTCTACTGCGGCGTGAGCGGTGATTGATGGTGGTTTGGCCCTCTGCCCGCCAGCCGCCCCCGTCGGGGATCCGACCGAGTTTCTTCACGTCGACGTGCACCAGCTCGCCGGGTCGTTCGCGTTCATAGCGGTTTGTGGTTGCCCGCGAGGCCCGGATGAGCTCTCCGGTCAGCGGGTCACACCACGACAGGCGGGGAACATGATGGCGCAGGAGAATCCTGGACACGGTTCGCGTTGGGACACCGGTCACCGTCGAGATCCTCGCCGGCCCTTGCCGCAATCGTTCCCTGGCTGCAAGAACGGCCTGCTCGCGTTCCAGGCTGGTTCGAGAGGGGATGACCTCGGACGCGAGGACCGATCGGCCAACCCGGCGACACCCTCGGCGAGGAATCGGCGAACCCATCGATGGGCGCATTGCCGAGAAACACCAAGTTCTTTGGCAACGTGCGCGACCGGCCTGTGATCGGTGACGACACGTTCGACGAGCAAGCTCCTGCCATGAACGGTCAGGCGGGCATTACCGTGGGACACGAGAACCTCCGGGAAGTGAGGGAACTAGACAGCTCCACTAGACCCGGAGGTTCTCCCCTTCCACAAGACCAAAAGCGTCACCAACGTCATGACCAAGTACACCTAGCGCCCGGTCCCGCACGCCAGGCGGGCGTGGGAGAGTGGTGGGATGACCCGGACCACCACCTTCCGCGCCCGCCTGCTGCGATCCGGCGCGGAACCGCAGACGGTCACGGTGCGGTCGTCGTCCGACGCGCCGCCGCGCACCCTGCGCCGCGCCGCCGGGGGTGGGGGGACGCTGAACTTCGACGTCTACGCGCTGCTCGACGCCGACGGGTGGCCGGCCTCCGCGACGTACACGTATGTGGAGTCGCTGTCGCGGGAGCCGGCCGCGCCTGACGCGTGACGCGGCGGGGCGCCGCGCCCACCCGAGTGGTGAGAAGATGCTCGAATTCGGGCCGAGTGGCGACATGATGTCGCCACTCGGCGGGAGGCGGGATCGGCGGACGGGCGCGACCCGGCGCGGGCGAGCGGGGTCAGCGGGTGGTGGCGGCGGCCGCCGCCCGGGCGGCGGCGGGGATCGCGTCCAGGATGCGCGTCACCGCGGCGTCGTCGTGCGCGGCGGTGACGAACCAGGCCTCGAACACGCTGGGCGGCAGCGAGACACCCTGGTCGAGCATCGCGTGGAAGAACGCCCGGTAGCGGAACGCCTCCTGCCGCTGCACCTCGGCGTACGTGCGGGGCGCGCGGTCGTACGCGCCGAAGACGAAGCTGAACAGGTTGCCCGCGCGCTGAACCCGGTGCGCCACCCCGGCATCGGTCAGTGCGTCGGAGACGCCATTCGAGATCGTCGCGGCGACGACGTCGAGCCGGTCGTAGACGGCCTCGTCGGCGTTCGCCAGCGTCGCCAGACCCGCCGCGACGGCGACCGGGTTCCCGGAGAGCGTGCCCGCCTGGTAGACCGGGCCGGCCGGAGCCAGGAAGTCCATCAGCTCCGCGCGTCCGCCGAGGGCCGCCAGCGGCATCCCGCCGCCGATGACCTTGCCGAAGGTGACCAGGTCGGGCGTGTAGCCGCGGTCGAGTCCCCAGAAGCCCGCGTCGCTGACGCGGAAGCCGGTGAGCACCTCGTCGAGGATGAGCAGGGCACCGAACTCGTGCGCCAGGTCCGCGAGGGCGGCGTTGAAGCCCTCATCCGGTGGGACCACGCCCATGTTGGCAGCGGCCGCCTCGGTGATGACGGCGGCGATGTCGGGGCCCTGCGCCTCGAAGACCGCGCGCACCGCATCCAGGTCGTTGTACGGCAGCACGATGGTCTGGGCGGCCGTCGCCTCGGTGACCCCGGCGGAACCGGGCAGCGCGAGTGTCGCGAGCCCCGATCCGGCCTCGGCGAGGAGGCTGTCGGAGTGCCCATGGTAGTGGCCGGCGAACTTGATGAGCAGCGGGCGTCCGGTGAACCCGCGCGCCAGGCGGATCGCGCTCATCGTCGCCTCGGTGCCCGTGGACACCAGGCGGAGCTTCTCGATGAACGGCACGCGCCCGATCACGGTCTCGGCCAGCACGGTCTCGGCGGGAGTGGACGCGCCGAACGACAGTCCGCGCGCGGCGGCCTGCTGCACCGCCTCCACGACGGCGGGATGGGCGTGGCCCAGGATGGCCGGACCCCACGACGCGACCAGGTCGACGTACTCGCGGCCCTCCGCGTCGGTCACGTACGGACCGCGGGCCGAGACGAGGAACCGCGGCGTGCCGCCCACGGAGCCGTAGGCGCGCACGGGCGAGTTGACGCCGCCCGGAATGACGCGCTGGGCGCGCTCGAACTGCTCCAGATTGATGTCGTTCATCGCAGCCACCCCGCCACCTCGGTCGCCCAGTAGGTCATGATCGCGTCCGCGCCGGCGCGCTTGGCGCCGACCAGGGTCTCCTCGATGATGCGGTTGCGGTCGATCCAGCCGTTCGCGGCGGCCGCCTCCACCATCGCGTACTCGCCCGACACCTGGTACGCCCACACGGGCACGTCGCTGATCGCCGCGACGTCACTGAGCACATCCAGGTAGCTGAGCGCCGGCTTGACCATCAGGATGTCGGCGCCCTCCTCCAGGTCGAGGCGCGCCTCGCGGAGGCCCTCACGGCGGTTCGCCGGGTCCTGCTGGTAGGCGCGGCGGTCGCCGGAGAGCTGGGAGTCGACGGCCTCGCGGAAGGGGCCGTAGAAGCCGGACGCGTACTTCGCCGCGTAGGCGAGGACCACGACGTCCGTGTGGCCCGCGTCGTCGAGCGCCTCGCGCACGGCGGCGACCTGGCCGTCCATCATGCCGCTGAGGCCCAGCAGCTGGGAGCCGGCCTCGGCCTGCGCCACGGCCATGTCGCGGTAGCGGAGCAGCGTGGCATCGTTGTCGACGTGCCCCCGCGCATCCAGCACGCCGCAGTGGCCGTGGTCGGTGAACTCGTCGAGGCACAGGTCGGTCTGCACGACCAGCGCGTCGCCCACCTCGTCGGCGAGGACGCGCGTGGCGACGTTCAGGATGCCGTCGGGGTCGGTCGCGGCGGAGCCCACTGCGTCCCGGGTCTCCGGCACGCCGAACAGCATCAGTCCGCCGACGCCGGCCTCCGCCGCTTCGTTCGCGACCCGCTTCAGCGAGTCGAGGCTGTGCTGGGAGACGCCGGGCATCGAGCCGATCGGGACGGGCTCGGTCGCGCCCTCGCGCACGAACAGCGGGAGGATCAGCTCGGAGGGGTGGAGGCGGGTCTCGGCGACCAGCCGGCGCATCGCCGGGGTCTGCCGCAGCCGTCGGGGGCGGATGACGGGATGCAGTTCACTCACTCACGTCAGCCTACGCCCGGATCGCTGAGGGTCCTCCGAGCGCGGGTCAGTCGTCCCGCTGCTGGGCGAGGAAGAGTTCGCGCTCCCGGAGCTGCTCGCGCAGCAGCTCGTCGTACTCTTCTTCCAGCTCGCCGACCCGGCGGCCGGCGTGCCTGACGTTCTCGTCGGCGACGTCGGCTGTGCGCCGGAGTGCCTCCCGGAATCCAGGATCATCCGCCACTCCGTGGTACGCGCTGAAGTGGTAGAACGTCTCGCGCACCTGCTCGACTCGGGATCGGTAGTGGCCGATGTACTCCTCGGCTCGCTCGATCCGCTGCCGCGCCGTCCTGCGCTGCTGCTCCTGGTCGTCCTCCAGCTCGTACAGCGATCGGTGGGTCGTCATCGTATGCTGTTCACCCCCTTCGCGTAGTCGCTCTGCGCCCGCAGTTCGCCGATACCGCGCTTGACCGTGTCGGCGACGGCACCGGCGAGGACCGCGTTGCTGACGTCGGCGGTCCCGAGGGTGAAGCCGATGCCTGCGGCGGCCGAGGCCACGATCGCGGACTCGCTGAGCTTCACGGCGGCATAGCCCGCCTGGACCAGCGGCGGCATCACGCTGTTCAGGAGCCCGACCGTCGCCCCGTGAACCTGTTCTTCGATCCAGTCCTGGACCTCTTCCACGCCCGCCCGCACCTCGCGGTCGAGCCCGTCGAAGAGCTCCTCCACGAAGGTCGCCGGGTCGATTACACCGTTACCGGACATGAGACCCCTATCCCGCGAGACCGAAGGAGAGGGCCCACCGCGCATCCTGCTCGACAGTGTGGAGCACGGACCGGGTGATGCCCTCCCTGAGCTGCCCGACGCGGTCGACGTGGTGGTCGACGAGCCGGTCGACCTCACGGACAGCATGTTCGTCGACGTTCAGGTCGACGCGCAGACGGTTGCCCTCGACACAGCTCTCGATGTCGTACGCAGTGACATAGGGCAAGGCCGTCGCAGCGTTCTTCGCGGCCACCAGTCCCTCCTCCATCCGGGGGACGATCCGGCCATTGGCCAGCTTGATCTGAGCCAGGGCGAGCCCGGTGTTGCCGATACTGGCCGCGAGACCCAGGGCGGACGCCGTGTTCACCGCGACCAATGCACCAGCTGCATTCTTGGCCAGCGACCGCATGGCCGCCGGACTACGCGCGATCCCCGCGAGCATCGAGATGCCGAGAGGAAGGGCTGCGGAGGCTCCCGGAATGACTTCGTCCACAACGTTGGCGATGATGTCCTCGAGGCTGTGGCCCTTCACGCCGGCGCCCTCGATCGAGCCATCGGGGTTGGGCGTGAACGCCCCGTTCTTCCCGAGGTTGTGATATTCGAGGGTGGGGCGGCCCGGCCGATCGCCGACGTAGATGGCGGCACCCGTCCTGTTCCCGAAGATGTTGCCGACCACGTCCCAGACGTTGACGTAGTTGTGCAGCCGGCTGCGCCCGGCCTTCGCGTCGGCCGCGATCCGGTTCCGGGCCTGCGGGGACAGATGGTCGTACGGGTCCGGTGCATTGAAGGTCGTGGAATCCCAGTCGTTCTCCCCTGCGACCAGGAGCGCGAGAAGCCCGCCCAGCGAATGGCCCGCGGTGGTGATCGACGACCCCTGATGCTTTACGCGCACACGTTCCGCGAAGAAGAGGGCGTCGAGCACCTGCGAGCCCACGCCCTGCTGCCCGCCGACCACGGTCTCGACGTCTTCCATGAGGTCAGCGCGATGATCCGGATTGGTGCCCGCATACGCGATGACGATGTGGTCTTCGTCGACGACACCGTGCACGACCGGCGCGACAGCCATCGCCTGGAAGCCATTGACCGGATTGTCCTCGGTATCGAGCACCCGATACACCCGCTCACCAGCTGCAGTGTAGACCCTGATGAAGGAGTCCTTCACAGTCGGGGGGTCCTGCCACAAGCGATCCACCTTGTAAGCCTCATCGGCCAGATCCATGTACTCCTCGGGGGTCGTCACTCGATCAGCTCCGAGGTCCCGTCGCTATAGATCACGGTCAATGCAACTCGCGCGAAAGGCGTCGGTGCGTCAGGCGGCATACCGGTTCCGCCCACGTACGACACGCTTCTGCCATCCGGCCCTATGATCACGTAATAGTCAGAGCCGCCGACTGTTGCGATGGCGTTGACGCTCCACGACGCGCCGAGCCCCGGTCTGCCGCCATCCCGAGTGAACCGGATCTTCTCGACATTCGGTTGAAACTTGTCCCGGAAGACGATCGCGGACTCCCGCTGCAATTCCTTCACCGGAGGGTCTGGCGTCATGAGGCGATCTCCAATCAACGAGCAGGCCGTCAGACCCGCAATCAGGCAGGCGCTCAGCAGCAGAGCAGTCGCTATCCGTACTCGGCGCATGTCAGCCCGTCCTTTGCATGAATCGGTCGAGCTACTGCGCAACCCGGACCGGACGGAATCAAGCCCGTCACCTTGATAGACGGGCGGTTCTACAGATCATGACGACTGCGGGACCACCTTCGTTCATTCGCTAGCTTCAGACACTCCGTCGCTGCAGATCAGCGTCGGCAGGCGAGCCGTCGGGAGCGTTGCCGCGGTCGGAGACCTGAGCACAAGCGGTTCGCCGGTAATCTGCATCTGCGAGCCCCGAATGCGCTCGTCGGTAGTCACTCGATCACCTCGGACGTTCCATCGCTATAGATCACGGTCAACGGAACACGCGCGAAAGGCGTCGGCGCTTCAGGCGGCACACCGGTGCTACCCACGTACGACACGCCTCCGCTATCCGGCCCGATGATCACCAGGTAGTCCACGCCCGCCACCGTGGCCACAGCGTTCACGCACCAAGGAACACCAAGCCCTGGCCGGTTGCCATCCCGGGTGAACCGAACCTTCTCCACGTTCGGTTGCCACTCATCCCGGTAGACGATCGCGGACTCCCGCTGCAATTCCTTGACCGGAGGGTCTGGCGTCATGAGGCGATCTCCAATCAACGAGCAGGCCGCCAGACCCGTGACCAGGACGATGGCCGCCAGGACCGCGCTTGCTACCCGCACCGCCCGCATCTCTGCTCCATCTCCTGAACCGAGCGGTCGGACCACACCCGATCATGACCGCACGGGCGACGCCCGTCACTCTGTCAGACGCGACGTTCTACCGATCGTGACGCAAACCCGGCGCACCCGACGGACCCCGCACCCTAGCGGGACTCCGTCGGTCACCCTCAGTAGTCGTCGTCGCGGTCGTCGCCTGCGCGCGCGAGCGCGACCTGCACCACCGCGTCGATGAGGGACGCGGCGGTGCGCTCGGCGGCGATCACGTCCACGCGCAGGCCGAACGCACGCGCATCCCGTGCCGTCTGCGGGCCGATCGCCGCGATCAGGGTCGACTCGGGCACCGGGCCCAGCTGCTCCTGCACCTGCTCCGCCACCGAACCGCTGGTGACGAGGATGGCCTGCACGAGTCCGTCGCGCACGTCGCTGACGACGTTCTCGGGGACCGGCACACCGACGGTGCGGTAGGCGACGACCGACTCGACATCGTGCCCGATGCGACGCAGACCCTCGGTGAGCAGCGGCTTGGCGATCTCGGAACGGAGGGTCAGGATGCGCAGCGGGAAGGCGCCCTGCGTGGCGGCCTCCCACTCGGCGAGGAGGCCGCGGGCGGAGTTGTCCTCCGAGGGAACCAGGTCGACGCGGTAGCCGGCGGCGGCCAGCGCCGCGGCGGTCGTCTCGCCCACGGCGGCGACCCGCGTCGACGGCGGGACGACGGCGCGCTGGGCACTCAGCACATCCACCGTGGTGGCGCTGGTGACGGTCATCCAGTCGAACTCGCCGTTCGCGAGCCGCGTCAGGGCGGCCTCGAGGGCCGGGGCGTCGGCCGTCGGGGCGAAGTTGATCATCGCGGCCACCACGGGCGACGCGCCCTTGGAGCGGAGGTCGGCCGCGACCGAGTCGCCCCACGGACCGCCGCGCGGCACCAGCACTCGCCAGCCGGCGAGCGGTTTCGGAATCGGCGCGGTGGTGGTCATCGGGTGCTCCCGAGCGGCGCCAGGTCGGCCGCGCCCGCCGCCAGCAGTTCGGCCACCACGCGGGCGCCGACATCGCGCGCCGCCTCGTCGAGGTGGGCGGCGCTGAGCGAATCGGGGGTCGCGGCGTGGGATGCGGTGAGGGACTCGGACCCGTCGGGCCGGTACACCGTCGCCGTGAGGAACAGCAGCCCGTCGTCGACGAGGGCGGTCGCACCGATCGGCGCGGCGCATCCCGCCTCGAGTCCGGCCAGCACGATCCGCTCCGCGGCGGCCGACGCGTGCGTCGTCACGTGGTCGACGGCGGAGAGGGCCCGGGCGACGGGGCCGCGGCCCTTCTCGTCGCCGGCGCGCGCCTCGAGGGCGAGCGCGCCCTGGCCCGGTGCGGTCGGCATCAGCGAGAGCGGGAAGAAATCGGTCACGGCATCGAGGCGGCCGAGGCGCGTGAGGCCGGCGGCGGCCAGCACCACGGCATCCAGGTCGCCAGACGCCACCTTGCCGAGGCGGGTGTCGACGTTGCCGCGGAGGTCGACGATGTCGAGGTCGGGGCGCTGCGCCTTCAGCTGCGCGACCCGGCGCGGGGAGCCGGTGCCCACGCGGGCGCCCTCGGGGAGCGTCTCCAGCGTCAGGCCGCCGCGCGCGCAGAGCGTGTCACGCGCATCCGCCCGCTTCGGGATGGCGCCGATGACGAGGCCGGGCGCCGGAGCGGTCGGCAGGTCTTTGAGCGAGTGGACGACGAGGTCGACCTCGCCGGCGAGGAGCGCATCCCGCAGGGCGGTGGCGAAGACGCCCGTGCCGCCGAGCTGGGCGAGCGACTCGCGCGAGACGTCGCCGTGGGTGGTGACCGTGACGAGTTCGACGTCGGCGCCGGTCGCGCGAGCCATGGACTCGGCGATCGCGGTCGTCTGCGCGACGGCCAGCGCACTGCCGCGGGTGCCGACGCGGAGCACCCCGTCGCGGCGAGGCGCGGCGGAGTCGACCATCGTCACGGATCCGGTCACGGCGCCAGACCCGCCGCAGCCGGCTTGAACCCGAGACGGACGTTCTCGCAGCATCCCGGACGGCAGACGTCGTACCAGGGCCCGAGCGAGGTGACCGCGGGGCGCTGGTCGAGGGGCACGCCGTCGCGGCGCTCCAGCACCAGGTCGACGAGGCCCTTCACGAAGGTCGCGTGAGTGCCGGGGGTCGGGACGCGGACGGCGACCAGGCCGTGCTCGTCGCTGGTCTCCATGGCCTCGTTGTCGAGGTCCCAGAGCACCTCCATGTGGTCGCTCATGAAGCCGAGCGGCACGATGACGACGGCCTTGACACCGAGCGCCGGGAGTTCGGCGATCCGGTCGTTGATGTCGGGCTCGAGCCAGGGCATCGAGGGCGGCCCGGAACGCGACTGATAGACGAGATCCCACTCGACGGTTCCCCCGGTCGCCGCGTGCGAGACGACCTCGGCCACGGCGAGGTGCTGCGCGGCGTACGCGCCGCCCTCGCCGAAACCGCGCTCGGCGGGACCGGACTTCGCCGCGTCGCTCGACGGGATGGAGTGCGTCGAGAAGAGGATGCGCACCTCCTTCGCCGGGTCGAGGCCCGGCAGCTTCTGCTGCAGCTCGTCGACGGCGGTGCGGACGCCTTCGATGAACGGCTCGACGAAGCCGGGGTGGTCGAAGAACTGGCGCACTTTGTCGATCTCGATGCGGCCGAGCAGACCGGTCGACTCGAGGGCGGCGGCGTAATCCTCGCGGTACTGGCGGCAGCTCGAGTACGACGAGTAGGCGCTCGTGGCGATCGCGATCAACTTGGTGAAGCCGCGCTCGTCCGCCTCACGGAGCGCGTCGGCGAGGTACGGGTCCCAGTTGCGGTTGCCCCACAGCACCGGCAGGTCGATGCCGCGCGAAGCGAGCTCCGCCTCCAGCGCGGCCTTGAGCTCGCGGTTCTGGTCGTTGATGGGGCTGACACCTCCGAAGTGGCGGTAGTGGTGCGCCACCTCCTCCAGGCGCTCCTCCGGGATGCCGCGGCCGCGCGTCACGTTGCGGAGGAACGGGATGACGTCGTCCTGCCCCTCGGGACCGCCGAAGCCGGCGAGCAGGATCGCATCGTACGCGACCGGCTCGGTCACGTGTTCGGGACCGGAGGCGGCGGCGGGGGTGGCGCCCAGGACCCGCTGGGCGGTCTGCGCCTCGGTCACTGCAGGACCTCCACGACCTCGGCCGGCTCGATGCGGCGGCCGGTGAAGAACGGCACCTCTTCGCGCACGTGGCGGCGCGCCTCGGTGTAGCGGAGCTCGCGCATCATGTCGACGAGATCGGTCAGCTCGTCGGCCTCCATCGGCAGGATCCACTCGTAGTCGCCGAGCGCGAACGATGCGACGGTGTTGGCGATGACCGAGCGGAACGCGGCGCCCTTGCGGCCGTGGTCCGCGAGCATCTTGGACCGCTCCTCGTCGGGCAGCAGGTACCACTCGTAGCTGCGGACGAACGGGTAGACGGTGAGCCAGCCCTTGGGAGCGATGCCGCGCAGGAAGCCGGGGACGTGCGCCTTGTTGAACTCGGCGTCACGGTGGACGGCCATCGCATTCCACGTCGGCAGCAGCGCCTTGAACAGGCGGGTGCGGCGCAGCTGGCGAAGGCCCCACTGCAGAGCCTCGGCCTCGGGGCCGTGCAGCCAGATCATGATGTCGGCGTCGGCGCGCAGGCCGGAGACGTCGTAGAGGCCGCGGGTGGTCACACCCTGGAGTTCGATGTCGGCGATCACGCCTTCGAGCTCTTCGACGGCCTTCGGCACATCCGTGCCGTCGAGATCGTCGGGGCGGGCGGGGTCGCGGCGCAGCACAGCCCAGAGGGTGAAGCCGGTCGGGTTGTCGCTGGGGGTTTCGGGGGCGGACGACTCTGCCGGAGCGGCAGCCGGGGTACTCATACCCACAGTCTCCCTCTGAAAGCTGGGAAGGCCAAAAACGGGACCGCCGCTCACCTTCGGATCAGGCTGACGATGCCCCACACCGCACCCGCCAGGGCGACGGCGGCACCGGCGACGATGGCGACGAGGGCGGTCGGGTTCTCCTTGCGGAGGCGGTCGATGCGCTCCGAGGCGCGCTTGGGCACGTTCAGCTTGTACTCGATCGCCTCCACGGTCGCGGCCAGCTCGGCCCGCGCCCGGTCGACGTCGCTGCGGTCAGTTGTCATACTTGCCCAGTCCCTTCAGCGCGTCGGTGTCCTGCTTGATGGAGTCGATGGTCTGCGACGGTGCCACGCCATCCATCTTCTTGAAGGAGCGGACGCCGATGAGCGCCAGCACCACGGCGATGACGACGAGAGCGCCGAACACGATCAGCGCGGCCGCCCAGGCGGGGAGCGCGACGGCGATCCCGAGGATGGCGGCCGCGATCAGCGCGCCGAGCCCGTAGAACAGCAGCAGCGCGGCGGCCGCTAGGAGCCCCATGCCGACACCGGCATGCTTCGCCTTCTCGGCGAGCTCCGCCTTGAGGTGGTTCAACTCCGCCGTGAACAGCCCGACGATCAGCTTCGGCAGGTCGGTGACCAGCTGCGCGAGGGACTTCGCCCGTGCGCCTTCAACCTGCTCCCGGTCTGTCATCGCGTCTCCCCTCGTCGCTTCCGTACAGTACCCCTGTCAGGAGGCCGGGTTGTTGCGTCCGTTTCCGGCGGCGATCGCGGCCTCCGCGGCGGGCGACGGATACGGTGCGCGCGCCTCGCGCCGCCGGTCGTTCGCCTGCACGACGAGCCTCTTGATCGTGATGTAGACGGTCTCGGGGAACTCGCCCACCTTCTCGGAGACGAAGTCCTGCGCGGAGTGCACCTGCTTCTGCACGGCCGGCGACTCCCACACCTTCGCGGCCGCGGCCTTGATCTGCTCGTACCGCTGGCGCCCCGCGCGGGCGCCGAGCACGTAGCCCACCGCCGCCCCGGTGACGAAGAGGATCTTGCCGCGCATTCCGTCTCCTATCGGTCAGTCCGTCTGAGGTGGATCCCCGGCGTCCGCGTGGAGTGCTTCCGTGAGAGCCCTCCACCGCAGCCCGCGCACGCGCTCCGCCGTGCGGCGGGCATCCGGGATGACGGAGGCGAGGCCTGTTCCGGTCAGCCAGGACCCGGTGACCTCGAGACCCTCGACACCGTCGACCTCGGTGCGGACCCGCTGGATGCGTTCCCGCTGCCCCACTGTCGCATACGGCAGGGCGTTCGTCCAGGGGGTGCGGGCGAAAGCGGTCACGGCGGATTCCGCGAGCGGAATATTGAGGAGCCGCGACACGTCGGCCACCGCCTGGGCGCGCAGTTCGGCGTCGCCGAGGGCGATCGTCTCGGCCGGCCGCCCGGCGCGGCCGTAGGACAGCCGGACGACGTGACGGCCGGCTCCCGCCGCCTCGGCGACCCACGCCCACTTGGCGCTGGAGTGGGTCATCGCCTTGGCGCGCACGTCGGCGCCGGGCACATCGGCGACGAGCACGCCGGTGCCGACGGGGGTCGAGGCGAGCCGGTCGTCGTCGATCAGCAGTGTGACCAGCTCGACGCTGGAGGCGGGCGGCCAGTCCAGGTCGCGCAGGGCGGCCAGGGGTGCGTCCAGCGTTGCAAGCAGGTCGAGGGAGGCATCTGCCGGCGAGGTCAGCGCGACCGCGTCCGCCACGAGTTCCTCGCCGTCGGCCAGGCGCACCATCCAGCGGCCCGGACGCTGCTCGAGATCGGCGTCCTCGGAGGGCGTCCAGGGCTCGATCGCGGTGACCGGAGCATCCGTCCGCACCACGCCCCCGCGCGCCTCGATGTCTGCGGCGAGCGACCGGGGCAGCCGCCACATCCCACCGCGGATCCCGCCAACGGCACTGCCCGCCTTCGACGCCGACCGCAACTCGCCGACCGCGCCGGACAGCGAACCCAGCCGCGTCAGCGCCGCGTTGAGTCCGGGCGCCACCACCTCGACGTCGAGATCATCGGGCGAGGCCGAGTACACGCCGGTCGCGACCGGGGCGACCAGGAGGTCGAGCACCGCCCGGCCCATCCGCTTGCGGACGAGCGTGCCGAGACTCCGCTCCTGGCCGATCTTGAGCACCGGGATGAGGCGGTCCAGGTACGCGCGGAACGCACCGCGCGCGCCAATCGCGGCGACGACATCCTTCGCCAGCGGAGAGCTCGGGATGCCGAGCAGCCCGGCCTTGGGCAGCGGCACCGAACGCGAGCCGTGACGGACCCACGCGCCGGACGGATTCGGCTCCACGACGTCGTCGTCGAGGCCGAGATCGTGCAGCAGTTCGGCGACGTGGCCGCCGCGGGTCGCGAAGCTCTCCGCGCCGGCATCGAGCGTCATCCCGCTCAGTTCGAGCGGTGCGACGCTGCCGCCCACCCGCGAGGATGCGTCCAGCAGCGTGACCTCGAAGCCGGGCCGTGCGCACTCCCGCGCGACGACCAGCCCGGACATCCCGCCTCCGATGACGACGACCCGCGTCGGAGGCGCTTCGACGACGTGCCGGATCTCCTCGCCCAGATCGTCGACCGGGTCGGGACCGTCACCGGGGAGGATCGGCTCGTCGCTCATTCGGGACGCCACCCGTGCACCAGCTCGACCACGCGGGTCAGCACGGTGGGGTCGGTCTCCGGCGGCACGCCGTGCCCGAGGTTGAGCACGTGCGCCGGCGCCTCGCGGCCGCGGTCGAGCACGTCGCGGACGTGCGCCTCGAGCACCGGCCACGGGGCATCCAGCATCGCCGGGTCGACGTTGCCCTGCACCGGCACCACATGCCCGAGGCGGCGGCTGGCCTCGTCGAGGGGGATGCGGTAGTCGACGCCGACCGCGTCCGCGCCCACCTCGTGCATCGCCTTGAGGAGCTCGCCGGTCCCGACGCCGAAGTGAACGAGAGGCACGTTGCGCACGCGGTCGTGGATGGCCGGCTCGGGGGCGTCGGCGGGGGTCTCGTCCTGCAGACCGTAGTCGAGGTCACGGACGTGCGAGAGCGCACGGGCGGAGGCGGGCGCGACGTGGGCCGCGTAGTCATGCAGCGAGAGCGAGCCCGCCCACGAGTCGAACAGCTGCGCGGCGCTGGCCCCGGCGAGCACCTGCGCGCGCAGGAAGGCCCCGGAGATGTCGGCCGTCCACGCCATGAGGCGCGACCACGCCTCCGGATCGGCGTGCATCAGCGTGCGGGCGCGGATGTGGTCCTTCGACGGACCGCCCTCGACCAGGTACGCGGCGAGCGTGAACGGCGCACCGGCGAAGCCGATCAGCGGCGTCCGGTCCAGCTCGGCGATCGTCAGCCGGACCGCCTCCTGGATGGGCGCGAACACGTCGTCGCCCAGCGAGGCGGGGTCCATCGCGGTGAGGCGGTCGACGTCGGCGGCGGTGCGCACCGGCTGCGCGAAGACGGGCCCCTTGCCGGGAACGATCTCGACATCCACACCGGCCAGCTTGAGCGGCACGACGATGTCGCTGAAGAAGATGCCGGCATCCACACCGTGCCTGCGGACGGGCTGCAGCGTGATCTCGCTGGCCATCGCGGGGTCGAGGCACGCATCCAGCATGCGAGTTCCCACACGGAGCTCGCGGTACTCCGGGAGCGACCGGCCGGCCTGGCGCATGAACCAGACGGGGACGAGTTCGCGGCGCTCCCCTGGTAGGCCCGGACGAGCGGGCTGGAGGAGGTACGCCCGGAGGCGAGGGGATGCTCGGGTGCGAGGGTGGTCACCCCACGATTCTGCCAGGGCGCCGCCTGACAAGCGGCTGGGCTGACAGCGGGCTGAGCGCCCGATTCGAGGATGGCCGGACGCGAGCGTAGGCTTTCATGCGTGCTTCTGTGCTTCTCGTCGAGTCACCGTACGGCGGACTTCGACCTCCTGGAACGGCTCGAGCGTCACGCTCCGGCCATCACGGCCGCACTCGCAGAGCACAGCGACATCGTCGCCGGTTCCGTCGTCCTGGCGACCTGCAACCGGTTCGAGGCGTACCTCGACATCGACGAGCCGCTTCCCGCCGCTCGCGCCGTCTCGGCCGAGGCCGTCTTGGATGCCGTGAGCGGCGCTTCCGGGATCGACGCCGACACCCTTCGCTCCGCGAGCTCGGTCTACAGCGACCACGCGGTCGCAGAGCACCTCTTCGCCGTCACCAGCGGACTCGAGTCCGTGGTCGTCGGCGAGGGCGAGATCGCCGGCCAGGTGCGCCGGGCGCTCGAGACGGCGCGCTCCACGGGATCCGTGACCAGCGAGCTGGAGCGCCTCTTCCAGGTCGCCTCGCGCACCTCGCGCGGCGTCAAGAACCGCACCGGGATCATGACCGCCGGCCGTTCGATGGTCCGGCTCGCTCTCGACCTGGCCGAGAGCCGGGTCAGCGACTGGGCGCAGACCCGCGTGCTGCTCGTCGGCACCGGCAAGTACGCCGGCGCGAGCCTCGCCGCCCTCCGCGACCGCGGCGTGACAGACGTCCGGGTGTACTCCCCTCCGGCCGCGCGCCCAAGTTCGCGGCCTCGCACGACATCGCCGCGGTGCCCGCCGACGGGCTCCTGGATGCGCTGGCGGAGAGCGACCTCGTCGTCACCTGCTCCGCGGTCACCGACTACGTGCTCACCCGTCCGCTCCTCGCCGAGGCGCTCGAGCTGCCCGGTGCGGCCGAGCGCCGGCTCGTGATCGACCTGGGCCTGCCGCGCAACGTCGACCCCGCCGTTGCCGAGTTCGCCGGCGTCGAACTCCTCGACCTCGAGACGATCAGCATCCACGCGCCGCTGGAGGAGCTGCACGCGGCGGACGACGCCCGGAGCATCGTGGATGCGGCGGCCGCCGAGTACCGCGCACGCAGCGCCGAGCAGGCGGTCACCCCCGCGCTGGTCGCCCTCCGCAAGCACGTGTTCGACGTGCTGGATGCGGAGATCGAGCGTGCGCGCGGCCGCGGCGACGCCAGCGACCAGACGGAGGCGGCGCTGCGTCACCTCGCCGGCGTGCTGCTGCACACCCCCTCGGTCCGGGCCCGAGAGCTCGCGCGCCAGGGCGAGGCGCAATCGTTCATCGACGGCGCCGCGGCCCTCTTCGGCGTCGACATCGAGGCCGAAGCCGCCGGCCGCCCGCACCTCTCCGCCGTGGACGACGCGTCCGCTGCATCCTGATCCCGACTGAAGGAGCGACCGTGAGCGACGAAGCCACCACGACCGTCGTCGAGCCGCATGGCGCGACCAACCTCCCGTACGCCGCCGAGCAGCTGCGCACCGAGCGCCTCCTGCTCCGTCCGCTGAACACCGGCGACCTGGAGGACGTGCACGCCTACCAGAAGCTGAAGGACGTCGTCCGGTACCTCTACTGGGAGGTGCACGACCACGACGAGTCCGCCGAGCACCTGCGCAAGCGCATCGCGATGAACCGCCTCGCCGAGAACGGCGACGGCATCGTCTTCGCGGTCGAGCTGGCCGAGACCGAGGGCGGCGGGCCCGGGCGGGTGATCGGCGACATCAGCCTGTTCCTCAAGAACGCGACGTGGGGCAAGTTCGAGATGGGATGGGTCTTCCACCCCGCCGTGCACGGTCGCGGCTACGCGACCGAGGCCGCCCAGCGCGTCCTCGAGCTGTGCTTCGACACCCTGGGCGCGCACCGCGTCTTCGCCCAGCTCGACGCCCGAAACGACGCCTCCGCCCGGCTCTGCGAGCGCCTCGGGATGCGGCAGGAGGCACTGCTGCGCGAGACGGAGATCTTCAAAGGCGAGTGGTCGGACACCGCGGTGTACGCGATCCTCGAGCAGGAGTTCCGGGCGGCCGCCGAGGCGTAGCGAGGCCGGCGGCTCAATGCAGCGCGCGCATCCTCAGTAGGATGGACGGGTCCCACACACCCGCATCGCACAGGGAGCACCATGGCCGCACCGTCGAGACTGGATTCCGTCATCACGCTGGCGCAGCACCGCGGATTCGTCTTCCCCTCCGGCGAGATCTACGGCGGAACGCGCTCCGCGTGGGATTACGGTCCCCTCGGCGTGGAGCTGAAGGAGAACATCAAGCGCGAGTGGTGGAACGCGTTCGTGCGCGGCCGCGGCGACATGGTGGGACTCGACTCGGCCATCATCCTGCCGACACAGGTGTGGGAGGCATCCGGCCACGTCCAGGTGTTCAGTGACCCGCTCACCGAGTCGCTCATCACCCACAAGCGGTACCGCGCCGACCACCTGTTCGAGGCGTACCAGGCCGAGCACGGCCACCCGCCGGCGAACGGCCTCGACGACATCCCCGACCCGGACCACCCGGACAAGATCGGCCAGTGGACGCCCATCCGCCAGTTCTCGGGCCTCATGAAGACCTTCCTCGGCGTCGTCGACGACGAGTCGGGCCTCCACTACATGCGGCCGGAGACCGCCCAGGGCATCTTCACCGACTTCGGCTCGGTGCTGCAGACCTCGCGCAAGAAGCCGCCGTTCGGCATCGGCCAGATCGGCAAGGCATTCCGCAACGAGATCACGCCGGGCAACTTCATCTTCCGCACCCGCGAGTTCGAGCAGATGGAGATCGAGTACTTCGTCGAGCCCGGCACCGATGAGCAGTGGTTCGACACCTGGATCGACCTGGCCTGGGACTGGTTCACCGAGCTGGGCATCAAGCCGGAGAACATCCGCCGATTCGAGCACCCGAAGGACGCGCTGGCGCACTACTCGAAGCGCACGATCGACATCGAGTACCGCTTCGACTTCGTCGGCAGCGAGTGGGGCGAGCTGATGGGTGTCGCCAACCGCACCGACTTCGACCTGAGGACGCACATCGAGCACTCGGGCAAAGACCTCAGCTACTTCGACCAGAACAAGAACGAGCGCTACGTGCCGTTCGTCATCGAGCCGTCGTTCGGCCTCACCCGCGCGCTGATGGCCTTCCTCGTCGACGCGTACGACGAGGAGCAGGTGCCGAACGCCAAGGGCGGCACGGACAAGCGCACCGTGCTGCACCTCGACCCGCGCCTCGCGCCGGTCAAGGTCGCGGTGCTGCCGCTCTCGCGCAACGAGGCCCTCTCACCGCTGGCCCGCGGCCTCGCCGACCGGCTCCGCAAGCGCCGCAATGTCGACTTCGACGACTCGGGCGCGATCGGCCGCCGCTACCGGCGACAGGATGAGATCGGCACGCCGCTCGCGGTGACGGTCGACTTCGACTCCCTCGAGGACGACGCCGTAACCGTTCGCGACCGCGACTCGATGCAGCAGGAGCGCATCCCGCTCGAGGGCCTCGACCGCTACCTGGCCGAGCGGCTCCGCGAGATCTGACCCGCGCCTCGGCCTAGCGCCGGGCCTCGGCGGTCCGTTGCTCGGCGGCCCGGCGTTCGGCGTCTCTCCTCCGGATCCGGCGCGCGATCAGCAGCCACGCCAGACCGCTGCCGAGGGCGAACAGCAGCTCGAAGAGCAGCAGCGCCCCGCCGGCCGCCGCCTTCTGCCACGGGAGGTGCTGGGCGAGCCAGGTAGCGCCGTTGAACAGCCCGTGCCCGGCCGCGACGGCGAGATAGGCCAGCACGACGCCGATCGTGAGGCGGAAGCGCCCCTTGCGGGCTGCCGCGAAGACCGCCGCCCCGAGAAGCGCCGAGAACACCGGGTGCAGGAACGGGCCGGTCAGCTCGCGCCCCACGACGGTCGCGAGGAACATCCCGAACCCCATCCCGTTGTCCTGGCCGCGGGCGAACGACTCCTGCAGGTATCCGAGGTTCTCGATGACGCTGAACCCGAGCCCGACGGCGCCGCCGACGAACAGGCCGATGCGCGCGTTCTTCACCGGGAGGGTGAGGGCCAGGAGCACGGCAGCCGTCACCTTGAGCAGCTCCTCGACCACGCCGGCGAGCACCAGCGCGAGGCCGCTCGGGTGGGACGCCGTGCCACCGCCGAGCACGTCGATCAGGCTGTTGACGGGCCCGGCCACCAGCGTGGCCCCGAGCCCGCCGACGCCCGCGATGATCACCAGCCGGGATGCGGTCAGCCTGTCGTCCGGCCGGAGCCGGTAGGCCATCGTGTAGAGGATGGCGGCGGCGACGGTGGCCGCACCCGTCATCAGAAGGTACGGCGACAGCACGGCCGGTGCGTCGTCCGACGCGTGCGGCGCGATCGCGTTGAGCAGCAGGCTGAACCCGAACAGCCACACCCAGATGAAGGCGCTGGAGGCGACGAGGATCCACCCGCCGAAGCGACCGATCCACTTGCGCGGCGGCCGCTCCGGCCGCGGGGGCTGCGCCGCCTGCAGCGGGTAGGTGTATCCCGTCCATCCGGCGCCGCTCCACCAGCGCAGCGCGTGCACGTCGGACGGGTCGCCGTACCAGCCGGCCGGCGGCAGGCCCGCGCTCGGCTGCCCGCCCGGCCGTTCGGGATCGGCGGGCTGCTGCGGGGAGGTGGCGAGGGTCACCGGGCCAGCATACGAACGCAGACTGAGTCGCACCTCACCCCTTCCGGGCGTCACGGCGAGCCTCCGCCGGGCCGTCTGAGGGAACTGACATGCTGGCAGCCGAGCACCAGAAGGATCTGCATGCGCTTCACCACCCCGGGCCGCAAGGCCGCCGTGATCGCGGTGCTCGTCGCCGTGAACATCCTGGTGGCGCTGCTCTTCGACGCGCTGCACTCCGAGGCGGTCTCGGTGGTGCTGACGGTGCTCCAGGTGACCGCCTGGTACCTGGTCAGCCGGATGTTCCGTGGACCCGGCGAGCCCGTGCAGGCGGCGCGGCCGTGGTGGCGGATGACGAACCGCCCACTCCTGAGCGGCGTCTTCGCCATCGTTTACGGACTCGTTGCGGTCATCAACATCGGGTTCTCGTTCGCGGGTTTCGGCGGCCTCTCGGGCACGGTGTCGATCCTCGCCGAACTCCTCATGGCCGCCCTCTTCGCGATCTCGTACCGGCGCCTGTCGTCGCTGGCCCACGCGACGGCCTGACCCGTAGGCTGGGCGCATGACGCTCGACTCCGGCATCCGCACCGACGAACTCGACCCCGCCGTCCGCCCCCAGGACGACCTGTTCCGGCACGTCAACGGCAAGTGGCTGGACCGCACCGAGATCCCGTCCGACAAGGCGCGCTGGGGGTCGTTCATGATCCTGGCCGAGCAGTCGGAGGCGGCCGTCCGCGAGATCGTCGAGAAGGCCCAGGATGCGGCGGAGGGCACCGAGGAGCGCAAATTCGGCGACCTCTTCACGAGCTTCATGGATGAGGACCGGGTCGATGCGCTCGGGGTGGAGGCCATCCGCGACGAACTGACGTTCGCCTCGGGCGTCGACAGCATCCCGAGCCTGCTCGAGACGGTGGGCAAGCTGGAGCGTCGCGGCCTCGGCGGCTTCTACCAGCTGTTCGTCGACAACGACCCGGGCGACCCCGAGCGCTACCTCGTCTTCCTCGAGCAGTCCGGGATCTCGCTGCCGGACGAGTCGTATTTCCGCGAGGAGCGGTTCGCCCCGGTCCGTGAGGCGTTCGTCGCGCACATCCAGCGGATGTTCGAGCTCGCCGGGGTAGACGACGCCCCCGACCGCGCGCAGCGCGTCTTCGACCTGGAGACCGCGCTTGCGGCGCAGCACTGGGACAACGTGGCCTCGCGCGACTCCGAGAAGACCTACAACCTGTACGACTGGGCCGACGCCAAGGCCCTCTTCACCGGCGGCGCCGCGGCCGGGCAGGCGGCCGATCTGGAGGTCTGGGCCGACGCGCTGGGCGCGCCCCAGGGCGCACTGGCCGAGGTCGTGCTGCGTCAGCCGTCGTTCACCACCGGACTCGCCGGCCTCCTCACCGAGGACCGCCTCGAGTCGTGGCGGGACTGGCTGACCTGGCAGGTCGTCCACGGCGCGGCGCCGTACCTCTCGGGCGACTTCGTGGAGGCCAACTTCGACTTCTACGGCCGCACTCTGACCGGAACCCCGGAAATGCGGGCCCGCTGGAAGCGCGGCGTCTCGCTCGTCGAGGGCGCCATGGGCGAGGCGGTCGGCCGCATCTACGTCGAGCAGCACTTCCCGCCGGCGGCCAAGGAGCGGATGGATGCGCTGGTCGCCAACCTGATCGAGGCTTACCGCCAGAGCATCCGCACCCTCGACTGGATGGGCGAGCAGACGCGTGACCGCGCCCTCGACAAGCTGGAGAAGTTCACGCCGAAGATCGGCTACCCGGTCAAGTGGCGCGACTACTCCAGCCTCGAGATCGACCCCACCGACCTGGTCGGCAACGTCCGCGCCGCCGCGCTGTTCGAGTTCAACCGCGAGCTGGGCAAGATCGGCAAGCCGATCGACCGCGACGAGTGGTTCATGACGCCGCAGACGATCAACGCCTACTACAACCCGGGCTTCAACGAGATCGTGTTCCCGGCCGCCATCCTGCAGTTCCCGTTCTTCGACGCCGACCGGGACGCCGCTGCCAACTACGGCGCGATCGGCGCCGTCATCGGCCACGAGATCGGCCACGGGTTCGACGACCAGGGGTCGAAGTTCGACGGCGACGGACGGCTCGAGGACTGGTGGACGGAGGCCGACCGGAAGGCGTTCGAGAAGCGCACCGCGAGCCTCATCGAGCAGTACAACGCACTCGCTCCGGAGCAGGTGCCCGACCACCACGTGAACGGCGCCCTGACGATCGGCGAGAACATCGGCGACCTGGGCGGCCTCGGCATCGCCTGGAAGGCGTACCTGCTGTCGCTGAACGGCGAAGAGCCTCCCGTGATCGACGGGCTGACCGGCGCAGAGCGGTTCTTCCTGTCGTGGGCGCAGGCCTGGCAGCAGAAGGGACGCGATGAGGAGGTCATCCGCCTGCTCGCGATCGACCCGCACTCGCCGAACGAGTTCCGCTGCAACCAGATCGTGCGCAACATCGACGCCTTCTACGACACCTTCCAGGTCGGCGAAGGCGACCGGCTCTGGCTCGCTCCCGCCGAGCGGGTCACCATCTGGTAGCTCGACCGTTCTCAGAACTCGTGCGTTCTGCCCCCCGACCACGGGGTAACATCGTCCCTATCGTCCACGCGGCCACCCTCGCACGGACGACGGCGGAGCCGGGGAGGGGCGCCGCGATTCCGGTAGAACCGACTCGGAAGAAAGACCTAGCGACACCGTGACGATCCAGGCCCAAGAGTCCGCCCGCCGGGCGCGGCAGGCGGCGAGCCGCCGAGGTCGTCACCGCGCGGCCGGACCGACCGAGACCTTCAGTCGCGGATTCGACGCGCTCGGCCGGCTGGCCGTCTCGGGCGTCCAGGTGTCCGCGCGCGCCACCGACCTCTCGACCGGCGCGGTGCTGTTCTCCGTCGACGACCACGTGGTCATGCCGACGGCGAGCATCGGCAAGGTGCTGCTGCTCGTGGAGGTCGCGGCCCGGCTCCAGTCGGGTCAGCTGAGCCCTCTTGCGCATCTCGACCGCGACCCGCGGGACATCGCCGGCGAGTCCGGCATCTGGCACCACCTCCACGTTCCGTCGCTGCCCATCGCCGACCTGGCCGCCCTGGTGGGCGCCACCAGCGACAACCTGGCGACGAACGTCCTCCTCCGCCGGGTGGGGCTGGAGGCGGTGAGCGCCCGCACCGAGTCGCTCGGCCTCACCCGCACCGCCCTGCTCGACCTGGTGCGCGACCACCGCGGACCGGACGACGCCCCGCAACTCTCCGTCGGGAGCGCCAACGAGCTCACCTGGCTGTTCTCGGCGCTGGCCCGAGGCGAGATCGTCAACCCGGCGACCAGCCAGCGGGTGATCTCGTGGCTGTCCCTCAACAGCGACTTCTCGCTCGTCTCCAGCGCCTTCGGGCTCGACCCGCACTCACACCGGCACCCGGAGCACGGCATCCTGCTCGTCAACAAGACCGGCACCGACGCCGGCGTGCGCAGCGAGGTCGGAGTGCTCCGCGGTCCGCGAGCGGGCGTCACCTACGCGGTGTCGACGTACTTCGACGACACGAGCCTGCCGGAGCGGCTGGCGGTCATCGACGGCATGCGCTCGGTCGGCCTCGACCTGCTCGAGTACGTCTTCTGACCCCTCAGGCCCGACGCCCGGGGTTCACGCCTCGCGTGCGCTGCGCACCTGCTCCCATTCGGCGATGAGCTGCGGGAGGCGTCCCTGCAGGAACCGGTAGAACCCGGCCATGTCACGCAGGCGCTCGGTCGCCGGAGACGCCGCGTCGCCTACCGCGGCGAGCCCCGACTCCGCCTGGTCGGCGAGCGTGCCGTAGATCGGGCTGTTGCGGACCATCAGGGCGTACCAGTCGCTCGGGATCTCGTAGCGGTCACGGCGGCTGCCGGTCTGGGCCAGACGACGGATGATGCCGAGCGTCTGCAGGTACCGGACGGCGCCGGAGATGGCCGCCGGGCTCACCTCGAGGCGTTCCGAGAGCTCGGCGGCGGTGAGGCCGGCGGTCTCGGTGACCGTCAGCGCCATGAGCACGCGCGCGGGCATCTTCGGGAAACCGGCCGCGGTGAGGACCGCCGCGGAGTGCTCCATCACCTCGGCGAGCGCCGCCTCGTCTCTGGCCATGGGCATCGTCCCGTCTATCCGATAGCGAAGTCTCGGCGGCGGATCAGTGCGGCGGCCGCGATGAGCGCGGCGGCCGTGATGCCGAACATCCAGTATCCCCCCGTCCAGTCGACGTCGCCCACCACCACCGGGACGTCGGCGAACGGCGACAGGTGGCGTATGCCCTCCGGAAGATCGATCAGCCCGCCGAAGATGCCGATGAAGGCGCCGAGGCCGAGCGCCGCCCAGCCGAACGGCACGGTCCAGCTCGGCGCGAGGACGAACACCAGGGCGAGGACGCCGAGGTAGACGAGCGCGACGGGGAGCTGTGCCGCGGCGGCCGCGAACGAGTCGCCGACGGTCGACGGCTTCTCACCCGCCGCCACCGCGGAGAGCCCGGAGGCGAGGGCCGCCGCCAGCAGCACGGCGAGGACGGCGAGCACGCCGACCGCGAGGAACGAGAACAGCCACCGCAGCCGCGACAGCGGGGCCGCCATGAGCAGTTCGGCGGTCCCCGCCGCCTCCTCCTGGCGCAGGCGGATCACCGCCTGGACCGCGCAGGCGGCGGCCAGCACCCCGACGATGGAGAAGATCGCCGCGATGAACAGTTGCGTAAGCGGACCGGATCCGCCTGCGCCGATCCTCCCGATCGCCTGCCGGATGCCCGCCATGCTCGGGTCGTTGGCGATCGAGTTGTTCACGACGCTGCCGAGCGCGCCGGCGAGCAGTCCGCTCAGCGCGCCCCCGACCGTCCACCCGAGAACCGTGGGCCACTGCAGCCGCCAGGCGAGACCGAACGCGCCGGACAGCGTCGGCCGGGCGGATGCGCGGCCGGCTCGCTCCGGAATGATGCCCGCGCCCGAGTCGCGCACCGACTGCAGCCCGAAGACCACGGCGAGGAGCACGCCGGCGAAGGCGACCATCAGCAGGATCGGCCGCCAGTCGTCAGCCGTCCACGGCGCCGTCTGTTCACCCCAACCGATCGGGCTCAGCCACGTCGGCCAGGCCGACCTCACGTGCATGCCGTCGCCGAACGGCGTGCCCGTCGCATCCCCGATCCCCCGCACCAGGAAGGCGAGCACCACCACGGCGGAGGAGAACCCGTTGGCGCCGCGCGAGGTGCTGAACACCTGGGCGAGCAGGAGCCCCACCGCGAAGAACGCGAGCCCGGCGCCGCCCACCGCGGCACCGGCGACGAGCGAGCCGTAGGCGGGCAGGCCCGCCGCCGCGAAACCGGCGGCCGTCAGGAGGGCCAGCGCCACGTTCGCGATGGTCGCGTGCAGCACCGTCGCGACGGTCGGCAGGAGGCGACCGGAGGGGCTGGATGCGACCAGCTCCGCTCGCCCGGACTCCTCCTCCGCGCGCGAGTGCCGCACCGCCAGGAAGGTGTTCATCAGGCCGGCGAGCAGGGCGGTGAACGTGTAGATCTCGAAGAACGTCAACGCCGCGAGACTCGCGCCCTGAGGGAGTCCCCGCAGCACCATGATCGTCGGGTCGGCGATCGCGAGGCGCACCAGCTGCTCCCGGGCCGCCGCGGTGCCGTACGTCTGATCGATGCTCGACGCCGAGAAGAAGCCCAGGACCGCGATGCACAGCAGCCAGACGAGCAGCTGCCAGCGGTCGCGCCGCAGCCGCTGGCGGAGCAGGACGCCGAGCGTCGCCGCCCGGCTCACCCGGCTGGTCAGCGGCCGGGCGCGCGACGGCTCCAGGTGGGCGGCCGCGGTGCTCATCGCGACATCGCCACCTCGTCGGCGGCGAGGTCGTCGCCATAGTGGCGCAGGAAGAGCTCCTCGAGGGAGGGCGGCGCGATCGTCAGTCCCCGCACCTGCAGCCGCGCCAATCTCTCCAGCAGCGGTGCGACGGCGTCGCTGTCGGCGGTGAACCGGACCCGCCCGTTCCGCACCTGGAGGTCGTGGGCCCCGGCGAGCTGCGCAAGTGCATCCTGGGGCACGCCGTCGGCGCTGAACGCGATCTCGGTGCGGGTCAGGTGACGGAGTTCGTCCAGCGTGCCGGTCTCCACCGTCCGGCCGGCGCGGATGATGCTGACCCGGTCGCAGAGCTGCTCCACCTCCGACAGGATGTGGCTGGAGAGCAGGACGGTCGCTCCCTCCGCTGCGACGCGGGTGATCTCCGCGTGGAAGACGGCCTCCATCAGGGGATCGAGCCCGCTCGTGGGCTCATCGAGGATGTACAGGTCGGCCGGCGTCACGAACGCGGAGACGAGGGCCACCTTCTGACGGTTGCCCTTCGAGTAGGCCCGGCCCTTCTTCGTCGGATCGAGTTGGAAGACCTCCATCAGCCGCTGCTTGCGGGCGGCGTACTGGGCCTTGTCGACGGTGCCGCCGCGGAGCCGGGCGAGCAGGTCGATCGCCTCGCCCCCGGAGAGGTTGGGCCAGAGGCTGACGTCTCCCGGCACGTAGGCGATACGGCGGTGCAGGTCCACCGCGTCCCGCCACGGGTCCCGTCCGAAAAGGGCGACACGGCCGCCGTCAGCACGGGCGAGGCCGAGGAGCACCCGGATCGTCGTGGACTTCCCGGCTCCGTTCGGGCCGAGGAAGCCGTGCACGGCGCCCGCCTCCACCGTCAGATCGAGGCCGTCGAGGGCGCGCACGCGCCCGAATCGTTTTTCGAGTCCGGAGACGTCGATCACCGCATCCATGGAACGTGATGCTACGCCCGCTTCAGTAATTTGTGAAAGTTCTGTTTTTCGAGCGCGTCACGCCTGGCCGCATTGGACAGCGTCGATGCCCGCATAGTCGTGCGCCGACGCGGAGTCCGGGATCGTGAACGTGTACGGCTCGCCGGCGACCAGGTCGATGGTGGTGCTCCACTTGTCGACTTCGTCGCCCTCCGGGGAGTCCGAGAACGCGGCGGTGATGGTCGCGCCCGCGCAGGTCTGGCCGGGCGTCAACTCGAAGGTCCATCCGTCGACGTAGTGGACATGGACGCCGTCGACGTCGTAGTCGTCCGCCGCGGGGTCGTCAGCGCCGCCGCCCTGCGACGAGCCATCCGTCGGCGGCGCGGACGGTTCGTCGAACGGCGCCGCCGTCGAACTGGTCGGCGCGTCCGCCAGCCGGCTGGAACTGTGGGCGATCGCCAGGATGGCGAACAGCGCCATCAGCATCAGGACGAGACCGGCCGCGATGCCGCCGAGCGTGATGCCGACGATCGCGCCCGTGGAGAGGCGTCGGCGTCGGCGCCGGGGCGGAGGCGGAGGCGCGTACGGAGGCGCGTACGCCTGCGGCGTCCCGTAGGCCTGCGGCGCTCTGCCGTCGACCGGCGGCGGTGGCGCGTACGCACGCTGCTGCGGTTGCGGATGGGCCGGCTGCTGCTGCGGGGCCCGCCAGGCGGATGCCGCGAGGAGCGCATCCCGTGCCGCCGTCAGCGCGTCCCGGCGCTGGACGTCCGCCCCCGCCTCCTCCAGCCGCAGTTCGTAGGCCCGCTGCACCTCGCCGGACTCCGCGCCCGGCGACACACCCAGCAGCGCAGCCGCCTCGTTCGGACTCACCGCATCCCCCCACCCCGGCGCATCGCTGTGCGCACGCCTCGATCGTAGCGACCGGGCACAGGCAGCAGACGTCTCAGGTCAGGGAGCCGGTCAGCCCGCGCACCAGGCCGCCCTCGCGCCGCCCGGGGCGCTCCGCCGTCGCGATCTCGCCCAGTTCGCGCACCACGCGCGCGTAGTAGCCCGCGGCCACACCCGCCCGGTACGCGCCCGGCTGCAGGTCGGCCTCGTTGCGCAGCCGGATCTCGGCGCGCGCGGCCTCGATCGGCGAGATGATCTTGACGCCGGCCCGGTACCGGATGAGTCGGTGCACCCACTCGTCCAGCGGCTGGGGTAGTCCGGCGGGCACGCGGTCATGCTCCGTCGCGAGGGAGGTGCGCCCCCGGGAGGCACGCGCGTCGGCGACAGCGCCGCCCGCGACCGCTTCACGCTCGGCGCGACGGCGCTCCGCCGCCAGGACGGACAGGAGGTCGTCGTGACGGTTCGCCTGCCGTGACAGCACGTCGAGCTCGTCGACGGCGGTCGCGTACTCGTCTTCGTATCCCGCGTAGGCCTCGGGATGCGCTGCCCGGTCGTTGGCCAGGTCGGTGCGCGCCGTCGCGGCCTGGGAGCGGGTGAGCACCGTGCGTCCGCTGCGGACCCGCTCCAGCCGCCAAGTCCAGGTGGCGAGGGGCTCGGGCATCAGGTGGCTCATGCGTCCACCGTAGGTCGGGCCACCGACATCGAAGGGAGCGGGCTCCGCGCGTCGGTGGCCCGGGCTAGCGTTGACGGTCGTGAGCACCATCCTGCGCCGTCCCGTCGATCGGGAGATCCTGCGGCTGGCCGTCCCCGCCCTGGGAGCGCTGGTGGCCGAGCCGATCTTCCTGCTCGCCGACTCGGCCATGGTCGGGCACCTCGGCGTCGAACCGCTGGCGGGTCTGGGCATTGCGAGCGCGGTGCTGCAGACGGTGGTGGGGCTCATGGTGTTCCTCGCCTACAGCACGACCCCGGCGGTGGCGCGCCGCCTCGGAGCCGGAGACGAACCTGGTGCGGTGGCCGCCGGTGTCGACGGCTGCTGGCTCGCCCTCGTGCTCGGCATCGCGCTGGCGGCGGCCGGATGGGCGGCGTCGCCGTTCTTCGTCGGGCTGTTCGGCGCATCCCCCGGCGTGAGCGATCAGGCCGAGCAGTACCTCTCGCTGTCGATGCTGGGGCTGCCCGCGATGCTCGTCGTCTACGCGGCGACCGGCCTGCTTCGCGGCCTGCAGGACACCCGGACGCCGCTCGCGGTCGCGGTGGCCGGGTTCGCCGTGAACATCCTGCTGAACTACCTGCTGATCTACGTGGCCGGGCTCGGGATCGCCGGCTCCGCGCTCGGCACCGTGGCGGCCCAGTGGGGGATGGTGCTGGTCTACGCGGTCATCGTCGCACGGCACGCCCGTCGCGTCGGCGCGCCCCTCCTCCCGCACCATGCCGGCATCGGGCGCACGGCCCGCGCCGGCGGCTGGCTGCTCCTCCGCACCGCCAGCCTCCGCGCCGCGATGCTGCTGGCGGTCTTCGCGGCGACGCAGCTCGGACCGGACGAGCTGGCCGCCTTCCAGGTGACGATGACCGTCTTCGCAACGCTCGCCTTCGCCCTCGACGCGCTCGCGATCGCCGCGCAGGCGCTGATCGGCAAGGGCCTCGGCGAGGGCGACCTCGAGGTCGTCCGGGCGGTGCTCCGCCGCTGCCTGCGCTGGGGAGTCGGTGCGGGCGTGGTGCTGGGCGTCGTCACCATCGCCCTGGCTCCGGTCGCGGGCGCGCTCTTCACGAGCGATGCCTCCGTCGCCGCCCTGTTGCCGCTGTCGCTCGCGATCGTCGGGCTCGGCGCGCCGCTCGGCGGCTACGTCTTCGTGCTCGACGGCGTGCTGATCGGCGCGGGCGACGCGCGCTACCTCGCCGTGACCGGCCTCATCAACGTCGCGGTCTTCGTGCCGCTCGCGATCGCCGCTGCGGCCTGGGGCGCGTCCGATGCCGGAGGGTTGGCCCTGCTCACCGCCGCCTTCGTGCTCGGCTACCTGGGCGCCCGGGCGGTCACCCTGGGGCTCCGGGCACGCGGCCGGGTATGGATGCGCGCGGGCGCCACCGTCTGACGGCGACGCCCGCGCGCGCCGCGGTACGCCTACGCCAGCCAGCCGCGCGCCGCGACGACGAGCGCCCGCACCCCGGTGTCGATGGTCGGCTGCGGGATCGGCGCGAAGAACGGCGAGTGGTTGGTCGGGATGTCCGTCTCGACTGTGCCCGCTGCCATTGCGCGCAGCACCGTCTCGGGGTCGGCGCCGCCGAGCATCCAGTAGACCAGCGGTGCGCCGGCCGCTGTCGCGAGGTTCCCGACGTCCTCGCTGCCGGACAGGGCGCCCGGGTTGAGAACGTGATCCTCGCCGAACTCTGCCGCGAAGGCGGCATTGACCCGGGCCGTCGACTCGGGGTCGTTGACGGTGACCGGGTAGCGCTCGCCCCACTCGATGTCCGGCTCCTTCGGCGCGCCGGAAGCGTCCGACTCGGCCCGGATCACACGGTGCACGCCGTCGAGCACGCGCTGCCGAACGTCCTCGTTGAAGCTGCGAACGCTGATCCCCAGGCTCGCCTCGGCGGCGATGATGTTGTTCTTCGTGCCCGCGTGCAGGCTCCCCACGGTCACGACCGCGGTGTCCTGCGGGGCCACCTCGCGCGAGACCACGGCCTGCAGGCGCATCACCGTGGCCGCCGCCATGACGACCGGGTCGATCGTCGTCTCGGGGCGCGAGCCGTGACCGCCGCGCCCGTGCAGGGTGACCTCCATCGTGTCCACCGCGGCCATGGCCGCCCCGGGGTGCGCTCCGACCATACCGGCGGGCGCGGGGAGAACGTGCTGGCCCAGCACCACATCCGGCACCGGGACCTTCTCGAACAGGCCGTCGTCGACCATCACCTGTGCGCCGCCGCCGTGCTCCTCCGCCGGCTGGAACAGGGCGACGAGCGTCCCGGACCACTCCGCGCGCGAGGCGACCAGCGCCTCCACTGCTCCGAGCAGGCACGTGATGTGGATGTCATGCCCGCACGCGTGCATCAGCGGCACCGTGTTGCCCGCCTCGTCCGTGACGGTCTCGGTCGACGCCCAGTCCAGGCCGGTCTGCTCCCGCACGGGCAGCGCATCCATGTCGGCCCGGAGGAGCACCGTCGGGCCGTCGCCGTTGCGCAGTACGCCGACCACGCCCGTGGTCGCGATGCCGGTGTGCACCTCGTCGAGGCCGAGCTCCGTCAGCCGGTCGGCGACGATGCCGGCGGTGCGGTGCTCGGTGAAGGCGAGCTCGGGGTGGGCGTGCAGGTCGCGGTACAGCGCTTCGAGATCCATGCCGCCAGCCTACGACCGGGCCCTAACGCTCCTTCGGCGCAGTCGTCGTGTTCCCCTGGTGGAAGACGCTGGTGAAGGTGGCGGGATGCGGCTGGCCGCCCGCGAGCATCTCCACGACGGCGCGCCCGGCGGCGCGGCCCTTGTCGACCGCGGGCTGCACGAGCGTGGTCAGGTCGTAGGGCCAGAGGCCGTCGACGCGGACACCGTCGAACCCGACCACGCTGACATCACCGGGTACCTCGAGGCCGAGCTCTTCGGCGGCGCGGATGACGCCGGCCGCCAGCAGGTCGCTCTGCGCGATGATCGCCGTCGGACGCGTACGGGCGTCGGCGAGCAGCGCGCGCCCGGCGGCCCGGCCCTCCTCGACGAACGATCCCCGCGTGACCCAGCCGCCCGCGCCGGGGAAGACGTCGTGCGCGCCGGCCAGTCGCTCCATCGCGGTGGTGGAGCTGGCGGCGGCGACCCGCTCGGGCGTCAGCGGGCCGCGTGCGCGGTCGCGGGTGAGCGAGAGGGTCACCACGGCGACCTCGCGGTGGCCGAGGTGGTGGAGGTGCTGCGCGGCGACGCGGGTCGCCTCACGGTTGTCCTGACCGATGGTCGGGACGCCGTCTGCTGGGTCCCCCTCGATCGCGATGAGCGGGATTCCGCGCTGGCGCAGGGTCGCGACCGACTCGTCGAGCCGGGGGCTGCAGCCGATCAGGACGACCGCATCCATCGGCGCGTCCTCGATGCGCTGGGCGGCCTCCCCGGCGTCGGTGAGGATCAGGAGGCCGGCGTCGATCGCGCCGATCTCCTCCGTGATGCCGTCGAGCAGGGCGATCTTGATCGGGTCGCGGAAGGCGTCGCGCACCCGCTCCTCCATCACGACCCCGACGATGCCGGAGCGGCCACGGCGCAACGACCGGGCGCGGGGGTCGGGCCCGGCGTAGTTGAGGCTCTTCGCCGCGGCGAGCACCCGCTCCCGCGTCGCGTCGGAGACGGGACCGGTGCCCGAGAACGCGAGGGACGCGGTGGAGTTGGACACGCCGGCCAGGCGGGCGACGGCGGCCAGGGTCGGCCGCGTGCCCGCCGGGGCTGTGCTGGGTTCGTTCACGTGTGGTAGCTTAGTCGAATCGTTTCGATCGAAACGATTCGAGCCGACGAACCCACAGGAATCGCCCCGATGTCACTGCCGACCTCCACCCCGACGCGCCCCCGCCGAGAGCTGACGGCCTGGCGGAACGCGGTGTTCGTCATCTTCATCCTGAGCGGCCTCGCCATGGCCACGTGGGTGGCCCGCATCCCGGGCGTGCGCGACGACCTCGGACTCGGCAAGGACCCGTCCGCGGTCGGCCTGCTGATCCTCGGCATGTCGGTCGGCGCGATCATCGGCCTCAGCGTCTCCTCGCCCGTGCTGGTGCGCTTCGGACCGCATCGCGGGATGGTCGGCGGCCTGATCATCGTCGCCATCGGCACGCTGTGCATCGGGTTCGGCGCCACGACATTCCACAGCGTTCCGCTGGTCGCGGTGGGCCTCATCCTGCTCGGCTTCGGCAACGGCATGGTCGACGTGATGATGAACGTCGAGGCGACCGCGGTGGAGCGCGAGATCGGCAAGACGCTCCTGCCGCTCATGCACGCCTGCTTCAGCCTCGGGACGGTCCTCGGCGCGGGCATCGGCGCGCTCGCGGCGTGGCTCGCGGTCCCCGTCGCGTGGCACCTGCTCGGCGTGGCCGTCGCGATCGTGGTCGTCGCGTTCGTGGCGATCCGCTACATCCCCCGCGAAGCCGAACTCGGCGACCAGGACGCGGCGCCGGCCGAGCGCATCCCGTTCGGCGAGCGGATGCGCACGTCGCTGGCCGTGTGGGCCGACTGGCGCCTCATCCTGATCGGCGTCGTCATGCTCGGGATGGCGTTCGGCGAGGGATCCGCGAACGACTGGATCTCGCTCGCCGTCGTCGACGGCCACGACCAGTCCAACTCGGTCGGCGCCCTCGTCTTCGGCTTCTTCGTCGCGGCGATGACCATCGGCCGCGTCGCCGGCGGACCCATCGTGGACCGCATCGGCCGCGTCGCCGCCATCCGCATCACCGCGGGCATGGGCGCCCTCGGGCTGGTGCTGTTCATCGTCGGCGGACCGATGTGGCTCGTGGTGATCGGCACCGCGCTGTGGGGCTTCGGCGTCTCGCTGGGATTCCCGCTCGGCATGTCCGCCGCGGCCGACGGCGCGGCGAACCCGGCCGCGCGCGTCTCCGCCGTCGCGATCATCGGATACTGCGCGTTCCTCGCCGGTCCGCCCCTGATCGGCTTCCTCGGGCAGCACTTCGGCCTGCTGAACGCCCTGTTCCTCGTGCTCGGGCTGCTGGTCGCCGCGTTCCTCGCGGCGCCCGCCGTGCGCCCGGTCGTGGCGCCCGCCGCCGCGCGCGAGAACGCGCCCGAGGCGGTCTGAGGCGCGACGGGCGCGGCGGCCGTTCCCGCCGGCTCTCCCCTCCGGCCGAGTGGTGACATGATGTCGCAACTCGCGCCGAATTCGCGCCACAACTCACCACTCGGGCGGCGACCCTCCCGCGCGTCCGTCCGATCCGCCCCTTCCCCCGCGAGTGGTGAGCAGATGTCGCGACTCGGCGCAGATAGGCGCACCTACTCACCGTTCGAAGGCCGTCGGCCTGACCCATTCGGCGCGCCCACGCACCCCCTCCCGCCGAGCGGTGAGCAGATTTCGCAAGTCGGCGCGAATACGCGCCACTCGTCACGGGTCGCGGGGAACGGACGCCCCGCGCCGCCCCGCCCCGCCCTTAAACGAACGCGATGCGGACCGGGGTCGGCACCGGGGATGCGCCCAGCGGCGTGAGCGACCGCGCCGCATCGTCGAAGGCGAAGACGGTCACCTCGTCGCTGTCCTGGCACGCCGCCAGCACCCGGTCACCCTCCGGCGTGATGACGAGATCGCGAGGCGAGCGTCCGCCGACCGGCACGGAGGCGACGAGTGTCAGCAGCGAGGACGCCGGGTCGAAGGCGAACACCGCGATGGTGTCGTCGCCGCGGTTGCTAGCCAGCACGGTCGTCCCGGAGTCCGTGATGCACACCGCCGCCGGAGCGTTGTCGCCCGTGGCGCCGTCGGCACGCGTCGTGGTGCTATGCGCCCGGACGAACCGGGTGCCGTCGCGGCGCAGCACGTCGATGGACGAATCCAGCTCGTTCACCAGCACCGCGTGCGTCCCATCGGGGTGGAACGCCAGGTGGCGCGGGCCGGCCGAGCCGATGACCACGGTCGCCTCCGCCCGCAGCTCGAGCTCGCCCCTCTCCGAGAGCGCATACCAGCGGACCTCCCCCAGCCCCAGGTCGACCACGACGACGTCACCGGTCTGCGGGTCGATGCTCAGCTGGTGGACGTGCGGCCCCTCCTGCCGCGACGGGTCCGGCCCGCGACCCTCGTGCTGCACGAAGGCGGTCCGCGCCCCGAGCGACCCGTCGGCCGCGAGCGCGTACACCGAGACGGTCCCGCTCCCGTAGGTCCCGGTCACGAGCAGCGGCAGCGCCGGATGCACGACGAGGTGCGCGGGCGACGCTCCGCCGCTCGACACGGAGTTCAGTTCGGTCAGCGTCCCGTCCTCGGACCGCGCGTAGGCGACGACCCGGCCGTCGGGCTCCGTCTCGCTCACCGCGTACACGGTCCGCCCGCCCGGCGCGGAAGCCACCCACGAGGGGTTCGTCACGCGCGCGGCGACCCGCACATCCGTCACCGACGTGCCGTTGAACCGCGCCGACAGCACCCCCTCCGCGTGACCGTCGACGTGCGGTAGGTTCTCGGTGTACGTGCCGATGAGGAGTTCGCGGGGCATGCGCCCATCCAACCACCGCCCCTCGGCGAGGGCGGCCGCCCGCCACGTAGGATGTTCCGGTGCGTCTCGTCATTGCCAACTGCTCCGTCGAATATGCCGGCCGGCTGAGTGCGCACCTGCCACTGGCCACGCGGCTGCTGATGCTCAAGGCGGACGGCAGCCTGCTGGTGCACTCCGACGGCGGGTCGTACAAGCCGCTCAACTGGATGAGCCCGCCGTGCACCCTCACCGTCGACGAACCGGACGAACTGCAGCGGGCCGCCGGCATCCGCGAGGTCTGGCGCGTGACGCAGGCGAAGACGGCCGACATGCTGGTGGTGTCCATCCACGAGATCCTCAGCGACACCTCCCACGATCTGGGGATCGACCCGGGGCTGCAGAAGGACGGGGTGGAGGCGCATCTGCAGAAGCTGCTCGCCGAGCAGATCCACCTCCTCGGCGACGGCCACGTGCTGGTCCGCCGGGAGTACATGACCGCTATCGGCCCGGTGGACATCCTCGCTCGTGACGGTTCCGGCGCCGCGGTCGCCGTCGAGCTCAAACGCCGAGGCGACATCGACGGCGTGGAGCAGCTGACCCGCTACCTGGAGTTGATGAACCGCGACCCGCACCTCGCCCCGGTGACCGGCATCTTCGCCGCCCAGGAGATCAAGCCGCAGGCTCGCACACTCGCCGAGGACCGCGGCATCCGCTGCCTCGTGCTCGATTACGACGCGATGCGCGGCCTCGACGACAGCGACAGCAGGCTGTTCTGATGGCGCGCCCCGCCCCCGCTTCCCGCAGTCGTACGAGAACGGACCGGTCAAGAAGGCCCTCGCCGCGATCGCCGCCGAGCCGACCCTGGCGAACCTGGATGCGCTGCTCGCCGCCGCCACGAAGGGCGGCCTGGTGGTGGATGTGACCGGCTCGACCCCCGAGGACACGCGTCTGCGCACCATCAGCTCGACGACGGGCGAGGCGGTGCTGCCCCTGTTCACATCGATGAACGCGCTGCGGGGTGCGGTCGCACAGAGCACGGAGGGCGAGGGCGCGCGGGTCCAGGCGGTGATCGTGCCGGCTCTCGAAGCGCTGGGCTTCATCCGCACGGCCGATTTTGTCGCCGTGCAGTTCGATCCGGGGGCCGAGCACACCATGGTGGTCGCGCGCTCACACATCGAATCCGCCCTCAGCGAGCGCTGACGGGCGATTCAGATACGTGACATACAGTAGGACCGCTATGACCAACCCGACCACCACCGTCACGCGGACGTGGACGTGCATCCTGTTCGACCTCGACGGCACGCTCACCGACTCCGCCCCCGGCATCACCTCGTCCCTCGCCCGCATGTTCGCGGCGCTCGGGCAGCCGGTCCCCACCCCCGCCCAGCTGCTTGAGTACGTGGGCCCTCCGCTGCTCGACTCGCTGAAGAGCTTCGGCGGCATGACCGAGTCCGAGGCCCGCGAGGCGCTCGCCGTCTACCGCGCCGACTACGCCCAGCACGGAGCCCTCGACTCCGCGGTCTTCCCGGGCATCCGGGGCCTGCTGGAGCGCGTGCACGCCGCGGGCATCCCGCTGGCCCTCGCGACCAGCAAGCCGGAGATCCAGGCGACGCGCATCCTCGAGCACTTCGGGCTCGCGCAGTACTTCGACGTGATCACGGGCGCGACCGAGGACGAGAGCCGCAGCGCCAAGGCGGATGTGGTGGCGGAGGCCCTGCGCCGCCTCGGCGAGCGCGGTGTCGACCTCGAGCACACCGTCATGGTGGGCGACCGGCAGTACGACGTGGAGGGCGCGAGCGCACACGGTCTGCCGACCATCCTCGTCGAATGGGGCTACGGCTCCCCGCCGAAGCGGCCGGCGCGATCGCCGTCGTGCACTCAGCGGACCAGCTGAGCTCGCTGCTCCTCGGCTGAGGACACTGACTAGGCGGAGCCGTTCGCGCGCGGGTAGGCTGATGTGTTGCGAAACCGCACCTCATACAGCACTAGGAATCGATATGCGCACACGTAATCCGTTCGTTCCGGCCGCCGTCGTCGCGGCCCTCACCATCGCCTCGCTGGCGGGCTGCTCCGGCGCCGGCAACACCAACTACGTCTCTTCGCACACGCCGAAGTCGTCGTCCTCGTCGGAGGCCGGCTCGGGTTCGGGCTCCTCCGACTCGGGCGCGACGTCGGAGGACCTTCCGTCCGACTTCCCGAAGAACGACGTTCCTCTGGTCGACGGGACCGTCGTCGTCGCGCGCGGCGACAAGGCCAACGGGTGGTCGGTCACCGTTCAGCCGAAGGGCAAGAACGGCTTCGCGGACGCCCAGTCCGCGCTGAAGAGCAAGGGCTACACCGAGCAGGCCGGCGCCACCGACAGCGCCGCGGTCTACACCAACGGCACGTACACCGTCGCCGTGAAGACCCCCGGCGTCTCGGTCACGTACGCCGTCACCGCGAACCAGTAGCTCGCACGCCCTCCCCACCGTCGAGTCCGCGGAGTTTGCACGGTTTCAGCCGATTCGCGTGCAAACTTCGCGGACTCGATGGAGGGGCGGCTCAGGGGTCAGGCGTCGATGATGCGGACGAGTTCGTCGATGAAGGCGGTGAAGGTGTCGGAGCGGCGGATGAGCGCCAGGACGGCCTCGCGGTCGGAGAACACCTCCACGAACTGATCGAAGACCGTCTGGAACGACGACCGCCCCTCCGCCGAGAACGCGATGAAGGCGATCACGTTCACCCGCGCATCCCCCCAGTCGATCGCGGTGTCGTTGACCACGATCGCGATCGCGGTGCGCCGGGCGCTCATCGACATGGCGTGCGGCACCGCCAGCGAGTCGGTGAACGCGGTGGACGACATCTGCTCGCGCTCGACCGTCTGGTCCACGTACTCCTGATCGATCGCGCCGGCCGCGATCATCCGGTCGCCGAGCGCGCGGATCATCGTGATCGGGTCGCGCGCGTAGAAGTTGCGCAGGAACAGGCGCTCGTCGAAGTACTCCAGCAGTTCGCTCTTGATGCGCGCCCGGTGCCGCTGCCGGCGGATGCGCGACGCGGCCTGGCGGATGTGCTCCACATCCGTCTCCGTGAGGAACGGCTGCACGATGACCGTGTTCTCGCGCCGTCCGCGCGGGTCGATCGTCGTGAGCACCAGATCCGCGTCGATCGCATCCCAGTCGGCGTCCGTCGAGGTGATGACGCTGGTGATGTCGAGCTCGTCGCCCAGCGTGCTCTCCAGCCGGTCGCGCAGCAGGATGTGCATGTCGTAGTAGTTGGGGCAGACCACCGCGCAGGTGACCGCATCCCGTCGGCGGGACTGCTGCTCGAGATACGCGCCGACGTGCATGGCGATGTACGCGATCTCGTCATCGTTGACCGCGATGCCCTCCGCCGCCTGCAGCCGGCTGGCGATGTACACCGCGAGCTCGTAGATCATCGGGTACGAGCTCTTGATGGAGCGCGTGAGCGGATTGCGCGAGTACGTGTTCTCGTGTGCGCGGGCCACGAGGTTCTGCACGTGCAGGGTGAGGCGCACGATGAAGTTCTCGTCGTGCAGGTCGACGAGGTACTCGGTGGATGCGCGGTCGACGATGCCGCGCACCACCTCCAGGTCGGCGTCGCTGACGAACTCCTCGACGGTGTCGCGCCCGGCGCCCGGGGCGATGACGCGGGTCCGCATCAGGATGGCGAGGTAGCGCAGCTCGGTCGGGTCCAGCGCCGTGCCGAAGTGGCGTTCGATCAGGGCGCCGAGCTCCTGCGCCAGCGAGCGGATGGTCTCGCTCGTCTCCGGCTCCTCGACCGTGGGCAGGACGCGGTTCTTCGCCACCCGGTCCAGCGCGACGGCCATGTGCAGCAGCACGTCGTTGATGCCGTACTCGTTGACGAAGAAGCCCCGCGCGTCGAGCATCGCGACGAGGTCGGACTTGAACTCGGCCAGGCCCCGCGATCCGAACGCCTCCTGGATGCGCGCCACATCGACGACGCTCTGCCGCATCTCGTCGCGGAACAGCCGGCTCAGCAGCTTCCGCCGCGCGATCTCCGGCCCGAGCAGCTGCACCGTGCCGCCGCGGCGTTCGAGCGAGAGCTCCGTTCCCGCGAGCAGGCCGCGCATCCGGGTCAGGTCGGATTCGATGGTCGAGTCGGAGACGAAGAGGCTCTCCGCGGTCTCGTAGACATCGATGCCCTCCGGCTCGTCGAGCAGCCGCCGCACGAGGAACACCAGGCGCTCCTGGGGCGACCCGGCGGTGCCCGTGTCCGAGCTGCCGTCACCCGCGAGATAGGCGGCGTACGCCTCCGGCTTCACCCGGTAGCCGTTCGGCCCGGACTCGACGACCTCGCCGAGCGCGGCCGCATACGAGCGGATGCTGCGCGTCGTCACGCCGATGTCGTGCGCGAGCTCGCCCGCCGTCACCCAGGCAGCACGACGCTCGAGGATGTCGAGCATCCTCGTCTGCTTCGCCGAGAGCGCCACCGGGACCACCTTCCGTGAACGAGTCAACCACCCCGGGAGCTCCCCCACGGCGCTTCCGGCCAGGTTTCCGCACCCCCGGAAGAAACGCTGCTGGCAGCGCCGGGCCACCCGGAGGGACCATGATCGACGTCCCATGAGCTCCACCAGCACGCCCCCGCTCCAGTCTGCGGGCACCTGCAACACCCCGGAAAGGCAAGATCGATGAGGATCGTGGTCGTGTGCGGCGCCGGTGCGTCCAGCACCTTCGTCGCCGTGAAGCTGCGCAGCGCGGCACGCACGCGCGGCGCGGTCGTCGACGTCGAGCCGGGCAGCGTGAGCCAGCTGGAATCCCTGGACGGCGTGGACGTCGTCCTCGTCGGCGCCCACCTCGAGTCCGCCGTGGCCGGCCTGCGCGAGCGCGCCGCCGCCACCGGCACGGCCGTCGTCGTGCTGCCTCCCGTCTCCCCCGCGGCCCTCGACGGCGAGCGCGCGCTGGACCTGGCCCTGGACGCGAAGGCGACGACACTATGAGAGACAGGGCGGCCACGGGGCCGGCACGGAGCGAAGGAGATCACCACAATGGCTGAACGGATCATCACGGTCGGATCGACGCACGGGCTGCACGCCCGTCCGGCGAAGCTCTTCGTCGAGGCGGTCAACGGCTCGGGCGCGAAGGTGAAGCTGACGAAGGAGGGCGGCAAGACCGTCGACGCCGGCAGCATCCTGGGAGTCATCTCGCTGGGCATCGACCACGGCGACAAGATCGTGCTCACCACGGAGGCGGACGACGCGGAGGCCGTGCTCGACGACCTGGCCGAGATCCTGGCCACGGACCACGACGCCTGATCATGACCGGATCATCCACTCTCACGGGCGCCGGCATCGGCCAGGGCATCGCCATCGGGCGCGTGCTGCGCATGTCGGCCCCGCTCCCCGAGCCGGCCGACCAGCCGAGCACGCGCACGCCCGACGAGGAGAAGACGCGGGTCCAGGAGGCGGTGGCCGCTGTCGCCGCCGACCTGCGCGAGCGCGCATCCACCGTCTCCGGCACCGCCGCCGACGTGCTGGAGGCCCAGTCGATGATGGCGGAGGACTCGACCCTCGCCGACGACGTCGCCTCGCGCATCGACGGCGGCAAGACCGCCGAGCGCGCCGTGTTCGAGGGCTTCGCCGTCTTCCGCGACATGTTGAAGGACCTCGGCGGCTACATGGGCGAGCGCGCCGGCGACCTCGACGACGTGTCGCAGCGCGTCGTGGCCGCCCTCGAGGGCAAGCCGGCCCCCGGGGTCCCGCACTCGGAGACGCCGTACGTGCTGGTCGCGCACGACCTGGCGCCCGCCGACACGGCCCTGCTCGACCTGACCAAGGTCCTGGGGCTGGTGACGAAGGAGGGCGGACCGACCTCGCACACCGCCATCCTCGCCCGCGAGAAGTCGATCGTCGCGATCGTGGGCGCCGCGGGCGCCGACGGTCTGGCCGACGGCGATGAGGTCATCGTGGATGCGGCGGCCGGCACGGTCACCGTCTCGCCCACCGATGACCAGCGGGCCGGCGCCCAGCGCCGCATCGACGAGCGCGCCGCGGCCCTCGCGGGCGGCGTCGAGCCCGGTGCTCTGGCGGACGGCACGGCCATCCCGCTGCTCGCCAACCTCGGATCCGCCGAAGGCGCCGCGGGCGCTGTCGCGGCCGGCGCCGAGGGCGTCGGGCTGTTCCGCACCGAGTTCCTGTTCCTGGATGCGCGGATGGCGCCCACCGTCGAGCAGCAGCGCGAGCAGTACGTGAAGCTCCTGAGCGCATTCGGCGGCGGCAAGAAGGTCGTCGTGCGCGTGCTGGACGCGGGCGCGGACAAGCCCCTCGAGTTCCTGAACGACGCCCACGAGGACAACCCGGCGCTCGGCCTGCGCGGCCTTCGCTCGCTGCGCGCCAACGAGGACATCCTCCGCGAGCAGCTGACCGCCCTCGCCGAGGCGGACGCCCAGACCGACGCCGACCTCTGGGTCATGGCGCCGATGGTGGCCACCGTCGAGGAGACGCGCTATTTCACCGAGCTCGGCCGCGAGTACGGCCTCAAGACGGTCGGCGTCATGGTCGAGGTGCCCTCGGCCGCGCTGCTCGCCGACCGTGTGCTCCAGGTGGCCGACTTCGCCTCCATCGGCACCAACGACCTCACGCAGTACACCCTCGCGGCCGACCGCCTGCTCGGCTCGGTCGCCGGCTTCCAGGATCCGTGGCATCCGGCCGTCCTCCGCCTGATCGGCGAGGTCGGCGCCGCCGGATCCGCGCAGGGCAAGCCGGTCGGGATCTGCGGCGAGGCGGCGGCGGACCCCCTGCTCGCCGTGGTGCTCGTCGGTCTCGGAGCCACCACCCTCTCGATGTCGCCCGCGGCCCTCGCCGACGTGCGGCTCTCCCTCAAGCGCTACACCCTCGACCAGGCCCGAACCCTGGCCGAGACCGCTCTGGCCGCCGATGGCGCGGCCGAAGCCCGGGAGGCGGTCAAGCAGGCCGCCGAACGAATCACCTCCCTCCCCCTCAGAACAGAAACGAGGCACCAGAATGACGACGGCGACAGCGACGACGCCGAAGAAGCCGAGCAGCGCACGTGTGCACGTGCAGCGCTTCGGCACCTTCCTCTCCAACATGGTCATGCCGAACATCCCGGCGTTCATCGCCTGGGGGTTCATCACGGCCCTCTTCATCGCGACCGGCTGGCTGCAGAACACGGGATGGGCGATCAGCCCCATCCTCGGCGGCTTCGGCGACCAGGCGAAGATCGGCTGGTCGGGTGCGGCCACCGTGCTCGCGCAGGACCCGAGCGGCCACACCTTCTCGCAGTACGTCGGACTCGTCGGCCCGATGATCACCTACTTGCTGCCCCTGCTCATCGCGAACACCGGCGGCCGCATGGTCTACGGCGTCCGCGGCGGCGTGGTCGGCAGCATCGCCACCATGGGCGTCATCGTCGGCTCCACCATCCCGATGTTCATCGGCGCCATGATCCTCGGCCCGCTGAGCGCCTGGATCATGAAGAAGGTGGATGCGCTCTGGGACGGCAAGATCAAGGCCGGCTTCGAGATGCTCGTCAACAACTTCTCCGCCGGCATCGTCGGCATGCTGCTCTCGATCGGCGCCTTCTTCGGGATCGCCCCCTCGTCGAGTGGCTGAGCTCGGTGCTCGGCGGCGCGGTCAACTGGCTGGTCTCGGCGCACCTGCTGCCCTTCGCGAGCATCCTCATCGAGCCGGGCAAGGTGCTGTTCCTCAACAACGCCATCAACCACGGCGTCCTGACCCCGCTCGGCGTCGAGCAGGCGCAGCAGACCGGCAAGTCGATCCTGTTCCTGCTGGAGGCCAACCCCGGCCCCGGTTTCGGCATCCTGATCGCCTACTCGATCTTCGGCCTCGGCATCGCCCGGGCAAGCGCTCCGGGCGCCGCGCTCATCCAGTTCGTCGGCGGCATCCACGAGATCTACTTCCCGTACGTGCTCATGAAGCCGACCATCATCATCGCGGCCATCCTCGGCGGCATGACCGGCATCGCGACCAACGTCACGTTCGGCTCGGGTCTCCGCGCCCCCGCCTCACCGGGGTCGATCATCGCCGTGCTGCTGCAGACTCCGGCCGACAGCTTCGTCGGCGTGACGCTCTCCGTGGTCCTCGCCGCGGCCGTGTCGTTCATCGTGGCGTCGATCATCCTGCGGGCCAGCCGCAAGCGCGACCTCGCCGCGGGCAACGCGGGCGACCTCTCCGCCGCCGTCGCCGCGACCGAGGCCAACAAGGGCAAGCAGTCCTCGGTCCTCGAAGGCCTGGTCCAGGAGGGCGAGCACGACACCGGAGACGCCCAGGGCGACGCCACCAAGCGACTGGTGCAGAACATCGTGTTCGCGTGCGACGCTGGGATGGGCTCGAGCGCGATGGGCGCATCCGTGCTGCGCAACAAGATCAAGAAGGCCGGCGTCGAAGGCGTGACGGTGACCAACCAGGCCATCAGCAACCTCGACGGCACCGCCGACCTGGTCATCACGCAGCGCGAGCTGACCGACCGCGCGAAGGGGCAGTCGCCGAACTCGCTCCACGTGTCCGTCGACAACTTCATGAACAGCCCCAAGTACGACGAGGTCGTCGACCTCGTCGCCAGCCAGCAGAAGGAAACCGAGAACGCAGCCAAATGACCGACACGATTCTCGACCGGGCGAACGTGGTGGCCGCGGGTTCCGCGACCACCCGGGAGGACGCGATCCGGGAGGCGGGTGGCCTGCTCGTCGCAGCGGGCGCCGTCGACCCCGGGTACGTCGACTCGATGCAGGACCGAGAGAACACCGTCTCCACCTTCATGGGGAACGGCCTCGCCATCCCGCACGGCACGAACGAGTCCAAGGACGAGATCAAGCGGTCCGCGCTCTCCTTCATCCGCTACTCCTCGCCGCTCGACTGGGGCGGCGAGGAGGTGCGGTTCGTCGTCGGCATCGCCGGGCAGAACAACGAGCACCTCGAGATCCTGTCCAAGATCGCCATCCTCTTCTCGGAGGAGGACGACGTGCAGAAGCTGCTGGACGCTCCGGATGCGGATGCGCTCTACGCGCTGTTGGGGAATGTGAACGAGTGAAGGCCGTCCACTTCGGCGCGGGCAACATCGGACGCGGCTTCGTGGGGCTCCTGCTCCACGAAGCCGGGTACGAGGTCGTGTTCGCAGACGTGAACGCCGAGCTGATCGACGCCCTCGCCGCCGCCGACTCGTACGACGTGCACCTGGTCGGCGAGGACTCGGCGACCAAGACCGTCACCGGCTTCCGCGCGATCAACAGTGCGACCGAGGAGGATGCGCTGGTCGCCGAGATCGCGACGGCGGACGTCGTCACGACCGCGGTCGGCCCGCGCATCCTCCGCTTCGTCGCGCCGGTGATCGCCCGCGGGCTCGCCGCCCGCGCCGAGGACGCGCCGCGCCTCGCCGTGATGGCGTGCGAGAACGCGATCGGCGCCTCCGACCTGCTGGCGGCGGAGCTGATGGACGGCCTGCCGGACGACGACACCCGCGACGAGCTGGCCGCGAAGGCCGTCTTCGCCAACACGGCCGTCGACCGCATCGTGCCCGCGCAGGCGGCCGACGCCGGCATCGACGTCACCGTGGAGACGTTCTACGAGTGGGTCGTCGACCGTTCGCCGTTCGCCGGGCACGAGCCGGCCATCCCGGGGGCGGACTTCGTCGACTCCCTCGGCCCGTACATCGAGCGCAAGCTCTTCACGGTGAACACGGGCCACGCGACCGTCGCCTACACGGGGTTCCTGCAGGGGGCGACGACGATCGCCGAGGCGATCGCCATCCCGGAGGTGCGTGAAGCGGCCGAGGCGGCCCTGCGCGAGACGTCGGCGGCGCTCAGCGCCAAGCATGGTCTGCCCGCGGAGGAGCTCGCCGCGTACCGTGCCAAGATCCTGGGCCGGTTCACCAACCCCTACCTGGTCGACGAGGTCACCCGCGTCGGCCGGGAGCCGCTCCGCAAGCTCGGGCGCGACGACCGCTTCATCGGCCCCGCGTCCGACTACGCCCAGTACGTGGGCGGCATCCCCGAGGCGCTCGTCGCGGCCGTCGGGGCCGCCCTCCGCTTCGACGTGCCGGAGGACACGCAGAGCGTCGAGCTGCTGCGGCTGCTCGACGAGGCGGACGCGGCCGCGATCGTGACCGAGGTCATGGGCGTCGAGGCCGCCGAGCCCCTGCACGCGCCGCTGGTGGCGGTCGTCGCCGCCGCGCAGCGCGACCGGGTCGACGCGTCGCTCTGACCCTCGCCCGCGGGCGCAGGAGGAGCGCTCCGGATTCCCCGATCCGGAGCGTTTCTCCTGCGCCAGCGGGCCCGGGTTGCGTGCCCGCTGGGTATCCGCCGACCCCCGGTGTCGCCGGCGGAACCCGGTGGTACGTTTCGCTTGTGAGCCGAATCGTGTCGGTGGCCCCGGTGCTCCCCGCCCGTAGCTACAGCCAAGGGGAGATCACCGCTGCGCTGCTCGCGATGATCACGTCCGATCCCGCACGCCAGCAGGTGATGCGCCGCATCCATGCCTCGTCCGGGGTCCAGACCCGCAGCCTGGTGATGCCGCTGGAGCGCTACAGCTCGCTGGCCTCGTTCCAGGAGTCGAACGACTACTTCATCGCCGAGGGCACCTCGCTCGCCGAGCGCGCGCTGACCGCCGCGCTCAGCTCCGCCGGCCTCACGCCGGAGGACGTCGACTTCCTCCTCTTCACCTCCGTCACGGGCATCGCGGCGCCGTCGATCGACGCGCAGCTGGTCTCGCGCCTGGGCCTCCGGCCCGACGTGAAGCGGCTGCCGAGCTTCGGGCTGGGATGCGTCGCCGGCGCCGCGGGGATCGCCCGTGTCAACGACTACCTGGCCGGGCATCCCGGCGAGGTCGCCGTGCTGCTGTCGGTCGAGCTCTGCTCGCTGACGGTTCAGGCGCGGGACGACTCCATGGCCAACATCGTGGCGAGCGGCCTCTTCGGCGACGGCGCAGCCGCGGTCGTCATGGTCGGCGACGCGCGGGCGGAGGAGCTCGGCCTCGCCGGGCCGGAGGTCGTCGACTCGCGCAGCCACATCTATCCCGACACGGCCGACGTGATCGGCTGGGACATCGGCGGCACTGGCTTCCGCATCGTTCTGAGCGCGGGCGTGCCCGAGGTGATCGAGCGGAACTTCGCCGGCGACGCACGCGGCATCCTGGCCGCGCACGGACTCGAGGTGGACGACGTGGGCGCGTGGGCCGCGCATCCGGGCGGCCCGAAGGTGCTGGAGGCGTTCTCCGAGGCGCTGGACCTGCCCGAGGGCGCGCTGGACGCGAGCTGGCGCTCGCTCGCCAACGTGGGCAACCTGTCCTCCGCCGCCGTGCTGCACGTGCTGGCCGAACAGTTGGATGCGCATCCCGCCGGCACGATCGGCCTGCTGTTCGCGCTCGGCCCGGGGGTCACCAGCGAGCTGGTGCTGCTGCGCTGGGCGGACGGCGAGAAGCGAGCCGCGCCGGCCATCGTGCCGGCCCCGGCGCTGGCAGAGTGAGCCGGGCGGCGGCGTGATCTGGTACACCCTCCTCGTGCTCGCGACCGGCGGCGAGCGCATCGCGGAGCTCATCGTCTCGACCCGCAACGCCCGGTGGTCCTTCGCCCGCGGCGGCGTCGAGTTCGGGCGCGGGCACTTCCCCGCCATGGTCGCCCTGCACACCGGGCTCCTGCTCGCCTGCCTGGCGGAGGTCTGGTTCGCGGGACGTCCGTTCATCCCGTGGCTGGGCTGGCCGATGCTCGTGCTGGTGCTCGCCAGTCAGGCACTCCGCTGGTGGTGCATCGCCACACTGGGCCCGCGGTGGAACACCCGGGTCATCGTCGTGCGCGACCTCCCGCTCGTGACCCGCGGCCCGTACCGCTGGTTCACGCACCCGAACTACGTCGCCGTCGTGGTCGAGGGCTTCGCCCTTCCCCTGGTGCACACCGCCTGGGTGACCGCCCTCGCGTTCACCGTGCTGAACGCGTGGCTGCTCGTCGTGCGCATCCGCTGCGAGAACCGCGCCCTCGCCTCCGTCCTCCCGGCCACCGCCCGCGCATGAGTCCGCAGGTCGTCGTCGTGGGCGGGGGCCCGATCGGCCTGGCCTGTGCGATCGAGGCGCGCATCGACGGGATGGACGTGGTGCTCGTCGAGCCGCGCGTCGGGCCGATCGACAAGGCGTGCGGCGAGGGCCTGATGCCCGGTGCGCTGGCCGCACTCCACCGCATCGGCGTCGATCCGCCCGGCCGCCGCCTGGACGGGGTCGCCTATCTGGACGCCTCCGCCCGCGTGGAGCACCGGTTCTCCGACCGGCCGGGTCGCGGGGTTCGGCGCACCGTGCTGCACCAGGCGCTGGCGGAGCGCGCCGCCGAGCTGGGCACGGAACGCATCCAGGCGAAGGTCACGGGCGTCGAGCGGCGCATGGACGGCGTGACGCTGACGCTGAACGACGGCCAGTCGATCGACGCGCCGTGGGTCGTCGCCGCCGACGGCCTGCACTCGCCGGTGCGTCGGATGGTCGGGCTCGAGGGCCGCGGGCAGCCGGGCGACCGGAGGCGGTTCGGGCTGCGGAAGCATTTCGCGATCGAGCCCTGGACGTCTCTCGTGGAGGTGCACTGGTCGGACGGCGCGGAGGCCTACGTGACGCCAGTCGACGATCACACCGTCGGCGTCGCCGTGCTGGGTGCGCGGCCCCTCGACGTGGATGCGGTGATCGCGGGCATCCCGGAGCTCGCCGGGCGCCTCGACGGTGTCGCGACCGTCTCCGAGCCCCGCGGCGCGGGTCCGCTTTTGCAGCGGGCGCGGGCGCGGTCGTCCGGGCGGGTGCTGCTCGCGGGGGACGCCTCCGGCTACGTGGACGCCCTCACCGGCGAAGGGATGCGCGTCGGCTTCGCGCAGGCCCGCGCGGCGATCGCGGCGGTGCGCGCGGGCAGCACCGAGCAGTACGAGCGCGCCTGGCGCGCGACGACGCGCGACTTCCGGCTGCTCACCACGGCCCTGGTGGTCGCGTCCCGGTCGCGCTTCCGGCCCCGCATCGTGCCGACCGCGGCGCACCGTCCAGAGCTGTTCGGCTCCATCGTCGAGCGCCTCTCGCGCTGATCGATTCCGGCTCTGCGCCCGTCGGAATGCCTGCATAACCAGGCATAAAAGCATGCTTAGCGCGCGCGAAGGGTGGCCGGAACGGGGGTGGACAGATTAGTATCTGAAATCGAGCATCGACATCGGATATGCGGAAAGGTGAGACATGGACCGATCAGCATCCGGCCCCTCCGACGACGCGCCTGCCGCGCAGCACGCCGCCGAACTCCGGGTCGCTCCCAGCGCCGACGTCGCGAAGGCGAACCCGGTGAAGAAGCGCACGACCGTGACCTTCTACCTGACCGACGCCATGCGCAACCGAGCGCGTGCGGCCTACCGTCAGACGTCGTTCGACGAGCGTGACAGCAGCTGGTCCGAGATGCTCAACAAGGCGCTGCTCGCCGAGGTCGAGCGTCGCGAGCTCGCGTACAACGGTGGCGAGGCGTTCGTCGGCAACGACGAGCCGCTGACGCCCGGGCGCCCGATCGGCTTCTAGGCGCGGGCACGGGCGCGCGTCGGCGCCGCACGCGTGCGTGCGCGCGAGATCCCGGCACGCCGGCGGCTGGGGTTGCCGGCGTGCCGGGAGGTCAGCACCGAAGGGATGCGCTCAGCGGGTGTGGTGGCGGTGCCCCCGGTTGCCCGCGGCGAAGGCGAGCATCACTCCGAGCAGCGCCAGCAGCGCGCCCAGGCCGCCGATGCCCAGCTCGTCGGAGCCGGTCGAGGCGAGCGCCGAGGTGCCGGTCGCCGCGGAGCCCCACGAGCCCGAGCCGGCGGCCAGAGCCGACGCGCCGCTCGCGGCGACGGTCGTGGTTCCGCCGTCGGGGAACGCGCCGGCGCCCACATCCGGACCGCCGGCGATCGGGGTCGCCGGGGTGGTCGGCGTCGCGGGATCGGTCGGCGTCGCGGGGTCGGCCGGCGTCGACGGGGTCGTCGGCGTACCCGGGGTCGTCGGCATGGTCACGTCGACCGCCGCGCTGTCGCCCACGAGGCTGATACCGTTGCCGCCCACGGTCACGGGGAGCTGCACTCCGATCGGAAGGTCGATGCCGCCCGTCGAGTCGCCGCCGGTCGTGGAGCCGCCGGTCGCGCCACCGGTCGCCGGGGCGTTGGTGGTCGTCCCCGAGGTGGTCGAGTCACCCACACCCGAGATCGCGTTGCCGCCCACCGTCACCGGAAGAGCCGCATCCACAGGGGCCTGGACGCCCGAGAGGATGCCGTCGCCCGAACCCGAGCCGCTGGTCGCGGTGCTGCCGCTGCCGGCCGCCGGAGCGGTCGTCGTCGAACCCGACGTGGTCGAGTCACCGAGCCCCGAGATCGCGTTGCCGCCTACCGTCACCGGAAGAGCCGCATCCACAGGGGCCTGGACGCCCGAGGGGATGCCACCGTCCGAGCCTGCACCGCTCGTGGCGGTGCTGCCGCCGGCCGCCGGAGCGGCCGTCGTCGAACCGGTCGACGACGAGTCGCCCACCACCGACACGGCGTTGCCGCCCGCGGTCACCGGAACGGCCGCCGAGACGGGTGCCTGGATGCCGGACAGCAGGCCGCCGTCCGTCGCCGTGCCGGTCGAGGTGGCCGTCGAACCGGAGCCGCCGGAGGTGGTGCTCGCGGAGGAGCCCGACGAGGTCGAGTCGCCGATCACCGAAATCGCGTTGCCGCCCGCCGTGACCGGGACGTCGACCGCGACCGGGGCCTGGATGCCCGAGGCGACGCCATCCGCGCCGGAGGACGTGGCGCTCGCGCCGGAGCCAGAGTCCGCCGCCGGGGCGGCGGCGGTGGAGTCGGCCGTCGCGGAGTCCCCGACGACGCTGACCGCGTTCCCGGACACATCCACCGGCACGCTGACGTCGACCACCGCCTGGTCGCCGGTCAGCACCCCGCTGACCGAATCGGGCGACACCGTCGCGCTCGGAGCCGACGGCGTGGGAGCGGCCGCCGAGGAGTCGGTGCTCGACGAGTCGCCGATCACCGAGATGCCGTTGCCCGCGATGGAGACCGGGACGGTGACGCCGACGACCGCCTGGTCGCCGCTCGCGACACCGTCGGTGCCCGAGGTCTCGGCCGCGTTCGCCGCGGCCGTTCCGGCGAGCCAGAGGCCGCCGACGCAGAGGGTGAACCACATCCCCCTGGATACGAACTTGTTCATGGTGGAGCCTTTCGAATGAGTGGGTCTCAGCCCGGGCACGGATGTGCCGGGCGAATGTCGCGTGCTGCCTCAGGGCAGCCGCGACCCACTCAGTCGGGGCTGATGTCGTGGTCGGCGACGGGGCCGGCGGGGACGTGATCGTCCGCGGCCGCGGCGCTGAGCCCGCTCCGAACGGAGACGGGGAGGAGGAAGTCGTCCGCTGTGGCCGCGGATCCGGGCACAGCTCCGCCCGGGCCGCCTGCGCCGCCCGCGGAACCGGCGGAGCCGCCGCCGGGCAGGCTGCCGCCCGGCAGACCGTCACCGGGCTCGCCGCCACCGGCCGGAGCGAGCGGAGCTCCGCCCAGGGCTCCGGCGGATACAGACGTCAGGGCGGCGGCGGAGAGGGAGCGAGCGACGCTCACGAAGGGGTGGGACAGCGCCGCCGACACGGACGGAAGCACGGCATCCTCGGCCCGCGGCTGGAGAGCGGCAGTCGGTGCCGGAACGGCCGGATCCGCCGGGGAACCCGGCTGCCCGGAGGTCGGCGGTGCCGACTCGACCGGCGACGTCACGGGCGAGACGGCCGTGTCGACCGCGCCCACCGCATCCGACACCGCCTGGTCGACCGCGCCGGTCACCGGCTGCGTCACCGACGAGACCGGTGCGGGCGGGAGCACGTCTCCGACGACGGGGACCACTGCCACGACCTCGTCCACGGTGGAGACCACCGGGTCGACGACGGCCGAGACGGGCGACTGATCGGCGACCTCGTCGACCGTGTCTGCGACGGGCGCCACGACCGCCGAGACCACCTCGTGAACCGGGGCCGGGAGGGCCGGGGCGACCGCGTGGGTCACCGCGCCCACCGCTTCGCCGACGCCGGAGGCGGCGCTCGACAGGAGCGCGCTCACGGGTCCGGGCGGCGGTGCGGGCTCGGCCGCCGAGGCGGAGGGCCCGCCGGCGAGGAATCCGAGGACGGTCAGTCCGGCGCCGGCGATCAGCGAGCCGACCAGCACGCGCGCAGGGGTGATGAAGCGGCGGTGCAGCTCCTGAGCCACCTCCGGCATACGATCACCCCCTGACCGTTCGAGACGTCGGCGAGTGTACGCCGCGGTCTACGGAACAGGAAGGGCGGAATTCCGCGGGTCGGTCGCGGCACGTTCGCGGGCCGAACGGGTGCGGCGGGCGGCGCCCGCGGCGACGCCCACGACGATCAGCGCCCCGACGGTCATGGCGGCGCCCACCCACAGCGGCGAGGCGTACCCGAAGCCGGCGGCGATCGTGAGGCCGCCCAGCCACGCGCCGAGCGCGTTGCCGAGGTTGAACGCGGCGATGTTCGCTCCCGAGGCGAGGGTCGGCGCATGCGAGGCGTACGACAGCACGCGCAGCTGGAGCGCGGGCACGGTCGCGAACCCGAACGCGCCCATCAGCACGAGCGCGACGACGGCCGGGACCGGCATGCCGGCGACGAGGGCGAACGCCACGAGCACCACGGCGAGCGCACCGAGCAGCCACAGCAGGGTGCCGTCGACGGAGCGGTCGGCGAGGCGTCCGCCCACCCAGTTGCCGGCGAAGAGCCCGAGGCCGAACAGGATGAGGAGCCAGGGCACCGCGGCCGAGGGGAAGCCCGAGACGCCGGTGAGCGTGTAGGCGATGTACGTGAAGGCGCCGAACATCCCGCCGAAGCCGAGAACCGTGGCGGCCAGCGACAGCCACACCTGCCCGGACCGGAACGCGGACAACTCCCCGCGCAGTCCGGAGGCCGACCGCGCGCCCGCCCCGGCGGGAACCAGCACGGCGACGCCGACGAGCGCGACCACGCCGATCGCCGTGATGGCCCAGAAGGTCGAGCGCCAGCCGAACGCCTGCCCGAGCAGGGTGCCGAAGGGCACCCCGAGCACGTTCGCGGCGGTCAGCCCGGTGAACATGATCGCGATCGCACGCGCCTGCTTCTCAGCCGCCACGAGGCCGGCGGCGACGACCGAGCCGATGCCGAAGAAGGCGCCGTGGCAGAGGGCCGCCACCACGCGGCCGGCGAGCATCACGCCGTAGTCGGGCGCGATCGCCGACATCAGGTTGCCGACGATGAACAGCACCATGAGGCCGAGCAGCGCCGCCTTGCGGGGATCCGCGTCGCCGCCGCAGTCAGCCCGAGCGCGCCGACGACGACCGCGAGCGCGTATCCGGAGATCAGCCAGCCGGCGGTCGCCTCGTCGACGTGGAAGTCGGCGGCGACCTCGGGCAGCAGCCCGGCGATGACGAACTCCGTCAGGCCGATGCCGAATCCTCCGAGGGCGAGGGCGATCAGGCCAGCGGGCATGGGTGTCTCCTTCTGGATACGACGGTGCTGGTGGGGCAGGGTGCGCTACCCTGTTAGTTGCAGACGCGCTGTAAATAGTTGCACGTGCAACTACATAATGCAAGGGAGACGTCATGGGCATCGCCGACGACGCGGTCGAGGTGCGCGCGCACGGCTGGCGCACGCTCGCCGCCCTGCACGGCTACATCGAGGCGGAGCTCGAGCGCGACCTCACGCGCGACGTGCAACTCTCCGTCGTCGAATACACCGTGCTGGACGCGCTGGCCCGGCAGGACGGCTGGCACATGAGGATGCAGCAGCTCGCCCGGGCGAGCGCCCTGAGCCCCAGCGCCACGACCCGGCTCGTGAACCGCCTGGAGGAGCGCGGCCTGCTGACGCGCATCCTCTGCGCCGACGACCGCCGCGGGATCTACACCGAGCTGACCGCGTCCGGTCACCGGCTGCTCGACACCGCGCGCCCGGTGCACGACGCCGCACTCACCCGGGCGCTCGACGGCGCCAAGGCGATCCCCGAGCTGAGCCCGCTGGTGGATGCGCTCCCCCAGCTGACCGCCCAGCCCGCCTGAGCGGCGCGCTGGTCAGCGCAGCACTTCGACCAGCGCCACCCATGAGAACAGCACGGTCGTGATGATGGCCAGGATGGTACCCACCGCCACGAACACGAGCCCGCCCGTCTCGGCGCCCGCAACCAGGAGCACTCCCCCGATCGCATAGGCCGCGGGCGGGACGGAGAACAGCGCGACGCGTTCGGCCGTCCACCTCCGGAACCCGGTCTGCACCGCATCCCGCTGCACGGCGAGCGCCGACCGCACCACGACGACGCCGCAGAGCGCCGTTCCCACCAGCACCTGGACGCCGTATCCGACCGGCACCTGGCCGGGGATGAGCGCCGCACAGCACAGGGCCACGCCGAGGATGAGCGACGCGATGGAGGCGCTGGCGCGTGCGGCCAGTCCCCGCGACTCGGCGATCATCCGGATGTTGACCGACAGGGCGACGATCAGGAGGCCGCCGAGCGCCGCGCCGGCCCCGGCGACCGCCACATTGAACTCGGACCACGAAGCGAACGGCTCCAGCATGCCGCCAGCGTAGCGGCGCGTCGCGGCCAGGGCGTATAACGGGGGCATGGCGGACGCGATCACCAACTGGATCGAGCTGTACCGGCGCGCATGGGAGAGCAACGAGTCCGACGACATCAGAGCCCTGTTCACCGAGGACGCGAGCTACCGCACCGAACCGTTCGCCGAGCCCTGGGACGGGCACGCGGAGATCGTCGAGGGCTGGCTCGAGGCGCAGGACGACCCGGGCACCACGACCTTCGAGTGGCGGCTGCTCGGCCAGGACGGTCCGGTGTACTTCGTCGAGGGCGTCACCGACTACGACGACGGCCCCATCTACAGCAACCTGTGGATCGTCCGCCTGGCGGAGGATGGCCGCGCCGAGGAGTTCACCGAGTGGTGGATGGAGCAGGAAGCCGACCTGGGCTGACCGAGCGGGGTCAGGCCAGCTGGCCCAGCCATAGCCCGAGGCCGGCAGCGGCGAGCGCCAGCGCCAGCATCCCCACGCCGTTCACCAGGGCGGCCCGGTAGCGCCGCTGCTGCGCAAGACGCACGGTCTCGTAGCTGGCGGTGCTGAAGGTGGTGTACCCGCCGAGGAACCCGGTGCCGAGCACCGCACGCCACTCGGGCGGCAGGCCGTGCGCGAGCGCGAGCCCGGTCACGAGCCCCAGCAGGAACGATCCCGTGACGTTGATGATCGTCGTCCCGATCGGGAAGCCGACCCGCAGCCACGCCCGCAGAGCTCCGTCGACGACGAGCCGCGCGACCGCGCCGACGCCGCCGGCCGCCGCGACGGCCAGCACGAGCAACCCCGTCATCCGCGATCCCGATCCGCGCGGCGGCGCGCGATACCCGATGCCAGCGCGATCCCGGCGACCGACGCGGCGGCGCCGATGACGATCGTGGCGGTGGCGTAGAGGACGCTGAGCCCGACGCTCTGCGCGGCGATGAGGCCGTCCGTGTCGACCGCGAGCGAGCTGTACGTCGTATAGCCGCCGAGGATTCCGGTGCCCGCGAACAGGCGCACGTCGCGACGCGCGCCCTCGTCCGGTCCCTGCTGGGCCAGCGTCTGCAACAGCCAGCCGAGGATGAACGCGCCGGTGACGTTGATGAGCAGCGTGATCAGCGGAACCCCGCCGACCGGAGGGACGGCGAGGGTGAGCAGATACCGGACGGCCGTGCCGAGGGCGCCGCCGAGGAAGACGAACAGGAGCGAGCGCGGCCGAAGATGCAGCGGCGCTCCGTGACGGTCCGGCGTCACTGGGCCGGCGGGTCTTCCCACGGGAAGCGCTGGGCTCCCGGGACGGGGTTGAGCGGAACGACGATCACAGGACGGTGCTGGCGGTGCGCCAGGTGGATCGCGACGGAGCCGTTGAAGAACTCGCGCAGGCTGCCGCGCAGCCCGGCCTCGCGCGTCCCGACCACGATGTAGCGGGCGTCCAGTTCGTCGGCCAGCCGGGCGAGCGACCAGGCGGGGTCGCCCGCGAGCTGCTGAAGCGAATACGGGATGCCGCGGCCGTCGAGCACGGTGCGGATGTGCGCCTCCAGGTCGGGGTCGAACCGCTCCTCCTCGGTTTCCGGCAGGTCCGGGTCGTACGGCAGCGCGACCACCGTTCCGTCGACGTAGTTCGACACGACGTAGCGGTCGGGGTCGACGTTCGCGCACACGAGCGGGACGTCCAGGTCGTCCGCCAGACGTGCGGCCTGCTCCAGCACCGCGACCGGCTGGCCGGGGACCACGGCCGCGAGGATGCCGCCCCGCCCCGCGAGCTCGTTGCCCTTCATGCCCCTAGTGTGCACCATCACGGGTTCACTCGCGCGTGGCCGTGGGGTACGTTCGGCGTTACAGCGTCTGAGAGGAGCCCGAACCGATGGCCGACACGCCACCGCTGCCCCGGGAGCGCCGCCGCACCACCCGCGGGCTCCGTCCGCTGCCGGAGCTGACCCGCGACCTCGTGGCCCAGCTGCGCCGCCTCGTCTCGACCGAACTGGCCCTCTTCAAGGCCGAGATGGCCGCGAAGGCGAAGGCCGCCGGTATCGGCGCCGGCCTGCTCATCGGCGCGTTGCTGTTCCTCTTCTTCGCGTTCGCGGTGCTGATCACGGCGGCGGTGCTGGGCTTCGCGCTCATCCTGCCCGCCTGGCTGTCCGCGATCATCGTCGGCGTCATCCTCATCGTCATCGCGGTCGTGCTCGGCCTCATCGGGATGCGCAGCCTCAAGAAGGGCCTGCCGCCCGTTCCGGACGATCTCGGCAGCGAGATGCGCGCCGACGTGCAGGCCCTGAAGGGAGAACAGCCGTGACCTCGGAGACCGTCCCCTCGGTGAGCCGCGAGGGCGAGCGCCCCGCGGGCCGCCCGCCGCTCCCCAAGGGCGCGGGCATCAACTCCCTCAAGCTCGACCTCGAAGTGACGCGCGAAGAACTTGCGAGCACGCTCGACGACCTCTTCGCGACCTTCAACATCCGCGTGCAGATCCGGTCGCATCCCGCCTTCTTCACCGGGCTCTTCCTGGTCGTGGCCGCCGGGGCCGCCGGGATCGCCACCCTGCTGGTGCGGAGGCGCGGGCGTGCCCACTGACCGGGGCGGGGTGGGCAGCGACCGCGCGAAGGCGATGCGGCGGATCGAGGACCACAACAGCCTCCCCTGGTACCGCCTGCCGTGGGGCTTCATCCTCAAGCGCACCATGCGCAGCTACTCCACCGATCAGGCGACCGACCTCGCCGCCGGGCTCACGTACTTCGGCGTGCTGTCGCTGTTCCCGGCGCTGCTCGCGCTGGTGAGCCTCCTCGGCATCGTCGGCCAGAGCCAGGCGGGCATCGACGCGCTGTTCGGGATGGTCAACGACCTCGCCCCCGGAATGACCGATGTGCTGAAGGGCCCGATCGAGAGCCTCGCGTCGTCACCGGCCACCGGGTGGGCGCTCGCGATCGGCATCGTCGGCGCCGTGTGGTCGGCCTCCGGCTACGTCGGCGCCTTCGGCCGCGCCCTCAACCGCGTGTACGGGGTGCAGGAGGGGCGCACGTTCATCGCCCTGCGCCCGGTGCAGCTCGGGGTGACGCTCCTGGCCCTCGTCGGTGTCTCGCTGCTGGCGCTGCTGCTCGTGGTCTCCGGTCCGGTCCTCGAGTTCCTCGGCGGGTTCATCGGCCTGAGCGAGGCGTTCGTCGCGGCGTGGAACGTCCTCCGCTGGCCGGTCGTGGTCATCGTCATCGTCCTGCTCGTGGCGGTGCTCTACGCATCCACCCCGAACGTCAAGCACACGCGGTTCCGCTGGCTCACCCCCGGCTCGATCGCGGCGATCGTCGTGCTGGGCATCGCGTCGGCCGGGTTCGCGTTCTACGTCGGCAACTTCGGCAACTACGACAAGACGTACGGCACGCTCGCCGGCATCATCGTCTTCCTGCTGTGGATCTGGATCGCGAACAACGCGCTGCTGTTCGGCGCCGAGCTCGACTCCGAGACGGAGCGCGCCCGCGAGCTCGTGGCCGGGATCGAGGCCGACGACGTGCTGCGGCTGCCGCTCAAGTCGGACAAGGCCCTGGTCAAGCGGCGCGAGGTGCACGCCGGTGACATCCTGGCGGCGCGCGAGATCCGTCGGCGCTACGGCCCGGGGCGAGCCCAGCCCGGTCAGGCTCAGAAGGCGGCTCGCTAGGCTCGTCGCATGAGCGATCCGCGTCCCGGCCACGACATCCCCGACAGCCGGGGCCGGAGCGGCCTTCACCTCACCGGACGAGACCTGACCGGCAACGCGGACGTGCGCATCCGCGAGGTCGAGGTCACCTCGGACGGCTGGCACGTGCTGCGCCGTACCACATACGACTACCGCGGCCGCGACGGCGTCTGGACGACGCAGGCCCGCGAGACGTACGACCGCGGCAACGGAGCCACCGTGCTGCTCTACGACCCCGTCGGTCGCACGCTGCTGCTCTCACGGCAGTTCCGGTTCCCCGCCTACGTGAACGGGCACCCCGACGGGATGCTGGTCGAGTCCGCCGGTGGCCTGCTGGACGGCGACGGGCCGGAGGAGGCCATCCGCCGCGAGGCCGCCGAGGAGCTCGGTGTGCGGATCGGCGAGCTGACGCACCTGTTCGACCTGTACATGAGCCCCGGGTCGGTCACCGAACGCGTGCACTTCTACGCGGCGCCGTACCTCCCGGGCGAGATCGCCGGCGGGGGCGGGCTGGAAGAGGAGGGCGAGGAGATCGAGCCGGTCGTCGTGCCCTACGACGAGGCGCTGCAGTGGGTGGCCGACGGCCGCATCGCGGACGGCAAGACGGTCATCCTCGTACAGTGGGCGGCGCTCACCCTCTTCGGTTGAGGCTCAGCCGTAGCGGAGGGCCGGGCCGGACGACCGCAGGAAGTCGATGTGCAGGTGGTTGCACGTGTCGTCGAACGGCTTGAAGTTGGACAGGCTCATCGACGAGCGGCAGCCGACCTGGCCGAGGCCCGTGCCGTCCGGCACGAGCGGGTCGAGGATCTTGATCAGCTCGACCGACTTGGCGTCGCCACCGGTGAGCGGCGAGCCGTTCAGCAGATAGAAGTCGACCGCGTGGCCGCCGCCGTCGGCGTAGTGCGCGGAGTCGGTTCCCGCGCCCTCGATCTGGCCGGTGCAGCGCCGGTTGATGTCGCTGACGCCCACCTGGTTGAAGTTGTCGAGGGCGACCGAGATGGCCTGCAGCACGCGGTAGTCGACCCCGCAGCCCGGAACGGCGCGACCCTCGGCGAGGTCGGCGATCTCGGGGATGTGGTTCGGCGTCGAGCCGACGAGACGACCGGAGGCCACGGCCCCCATGATCTGCACGGCGAGCGCCTGAACCGTCGGCGACACGGTGGAGTTCGTGGTCGAGTCGAGCGCCTGCGGGCTCTCCTGGATGTCGAGGCCGTCACGCGCGACCACCTGGGTGACGCCGCCGCCGGTGAGCGTCTGCACCGCGAGGGCGGTGCGGGCCGCGCCGACGGTCGAACCCTCGCCCGTGGTCGCGTAGGCGGGGAGGGCGGCGGTGCCGAAGAAGGCGGCGAGCGCCAGCATGACGACCGCGTGGACACCCAGGCGCCGGCGCTCGGCGTGAGCGCGAGGCGGTCGAGCCGGGCGCTCGATTCGTGCCGGACGCGGCGCCCGCGCGGCACGGGGGCCTTCGGGCTCCGCTCGGCGCGGGTGGGCTTGACGACGATGCGCTCGCGCTTGCGCGGCCGGCTGCGCTCCGCCTCGAGGGCGGCCCGGCGGCTCAGGAAGGCCTGCGTCGCGGTCAGCTCCTCCGGCGTGGTGAACGCGCTGACCGGGTCGTCCGAGATCTGCGTCTGCTGGTCCACATCCACCACGACGGGTGCCCGGAGAGCGCGGCGAGACCGCACGGGGGAGTGGACTGCTGCAAGCTGCTGGGTACTTCCTGGACGAGACGGTCGGGGGCAGCGCCTGGGGCGGGCGCGAAAGCGTACCGATCTTTTCTATCGGATTTCGGCTGGATGTTCCATCAATACAGACGAATAGATCCCGGCAGGGGGCTCATCCCGCACGTTCGGGTCACGCGGGGGCCCCCACCCGGGACCGGGACGTCAACACTGTCCGTCCCCTGGAATCTAGGGCGCGCGGGCCCGGCTGAAGCCCGGTGGTACGGCTGATACGACGGGGTTCCCAGCGACCGGTCAGGGGATGACGACGGCGAGTTCGACACGCCCGGCGGCCTCCCTCAGAGCCACCGTGCCACGCTCTGCGAGTTGTCTCAGCCCGATACCGGGCCGCGTCGCGCCGAGGGCTCCGCCCGACTGGATCAGCAGCTCCACGCCGTCGGCGCCGGTCGGCCGCAGTTCCACCTCGACCGCCGACCCGTCGCCGTGCCGCACCGCGTTCGCGAGGCCCTCCGACAGCGTGTCCACGACGGCGGACGCGCGCTGCGGGTCGCCGAGCCGCTCCCAGACGGCGTCGCCGATGCGGGCTCGCAGATCGATCGCCGACGACCAGCTGTCGATCAGCGCGCGCACCTCGTCCGCCGCGTGCGGCTCCTGGTTTCCCCCGCGAAGCGCCTCCCCTGCACGCCCGACCACCTCGGCGATGCGCTGGGCGGCCGTCACCGGTCCGTTGCCGGGCGAAGCGGTGAGGCTCAGGGCGCCCGCGATGAGCTCCGACTGCACCCCGGCATGCAGCAGCCGGGCGAGGGCGGCGCGCTCACGCTCGTACTCGGAGCGGACGCGTGCCGTGGCGGCGATGTTCGCCTGGAGGGCCGACTCCAGCTCGGCCTGGTCCTGCCGCACCCGGATGGAGAGGGAGACCACGAACGCGACGGCGAGCGCGACCACGGGGTAGGTGATCGCCTGGAACCATGCCCAGGAGGGATCACCGCCTGCGAGAAGCAGTCCGAGGGCGCAGACCGCCGCCAGGAGCACACCGACGGCCGCCTGGAGGAGCACCAGCACCAGCACGCGCGGCACGACCGGCTTCGGGAGCGGCAGCGCGCTGATCCCCACCCCCGCGCCGACCAGCACGATCAGGCCGACCGCCAGGGGAGGATGCTGACGGGGCCGACGAGGATGAGGGCGAACGGCAGCACCAGGCCGGTGAACAGCAGCACCGTCGAGACGGGAGGCGCGGCTCTCATGCCCGCGAGAAGGGATGCCGGCCACTCGCCGAAGCGCGGCGGCTCCGGCTCGGGCGTCCCCGCGCCGACCTCGTCGTCGTACACCCGGTGGCTCGCGGGGCGGACCACGTCCTCCGCCAGCCGACGGAGCAGCCTTGCCGCCTCGGCGGGGTCCATCCGGTGAGCGGAGGCGGTCTCTGCTGCATCCTCGAGGGCCGTCATCACCTCGTCCACCGCGGTGTTGCGCAGCCGGGCGAGGCGTTCCGACGCCCAGTCCCCGTCGCGGTCCGCGGCGCTCTGCGCCGCTCTCAGCCGGCGGAACACTCCGCGATGCTCGTGCACCAGATCCACGCCGGCAGCGACGAGCGCGAACATGACCGTGACCACGACCACGTTGATCGTCATCCGCCCGGCCAGGTCGCCTGTCACGACCGGAATGCCGAGCAACCCACCTGCTTCGAGGAACAGCACCGGGCGCGCGGCCCCGATCAGGGCGAAGACCGCGATCACGGCGACGGGACGCGCGTGGCCCCCGACGCGGCGCAGGACGCCGGCCCCGAGGAGCAGCAGACCGCCGAGGATCGCGTGCTGCAGTCCCGCGACGGCGAGCACCTCCGCCGGGCCGCCGTGCACGTACTGCACGCCCGACATGACCGTCAGCGCGAAGGGGAGGGTGACGAGCCAGGTCCACCAGGTGATCGCGAAGGGGCCGAAGGCGCGCGCGACGGAGCGGCGCAGTGTCGTCGCCACGCTCAGAGGCCCGTCGCCGGATCGCCGAACGTCGCGGTGTAGAGGGTGGCGGCGGCGACGCGCGGGGTCGTCCGCTCGCCGCCCGCGAGGCCCAGCGCCGCGAACACCCGCTCGACGCTCTTCTCGACCGCCCGCACGGTGACGTTCCGCTGCCGGGCGATCTCGGCGTTGGTGAGCCCCGCCGCGAGCAGCCGCGTGGTCTCGAGTTGGCCCGCGGTGAGGGCGAGGAGGCGGGAGCGAGCGTCGGTTCCGGCGGACTCCCGCGACACCGGGCGGTCGGCGAGGACCGCCTCCGCGGCATCCACCAGCTCCTCGACCGACTCCACGGCCGACTTGTTGACGAAGGAGGCGCCGGCGACGACGCTGCGCGCCTGCGCCGCGGCCGCCTCGCGGGAGAGGTTGCTGAGGAACATGACCGCGACGTGCGGAGCCCGCGCCCGCAGGATGGTCGCGAGCTCGACGCCGTTGGGCCGCTGCCCCAGGTCGATGTCCGTCACGAGCAGGTCCGGGTCGGCGCTCTCCGCCAGCGCGAGCGCCTCGGCGGTGGAGGCGGCCGGTGTCACGTCGAAGCCGCGCCGGCCGAAGGCGTCCGCCACGAGCGAGCGCATCAGGGCGTGGTCTTCGACCACCAGCACCCTGCGCCGCCACGTGTCCGCCACCCGCACAGGATAACGCGCTGTTGCCTCTCCCACGGTCGGGCAGGCGGCCCCCGTTGTGGGCCCCGCCGGGGCGCCGCGCATCCGATCCGTAGACTGGCTCCGAAGACCCCGACGACACGGAGGATGCGCATGGGATCGAGGTGGGCTCGCCTGACGCGCGGGGCGCTCGCCTCGAGCGCGGCCATCTTCGTCGCCGCGCTGTTCCACGTCGCCGGAGGAGGCTCGGCCCCCGGGCCGGTCGCCCTCGCGCTCAGCATGGCCTTCGCCACCCTCGGATCCGTCGCCCTCACCGCGCGACGGCTGTCGCTGTGGCGGCTGACCGCCGCAGTCGCGCTGAGCCAGTTCCTCTTCCACGCGCTCTTCTCCTTGGGCGCCGGAGCGAGTGCCGCACACTTCACAGGACCAGGCGGGATGACGCACCTGCACGCGGGCGCCCACCTCGTCATGACGGGCGGTGCGATGCCCGCCACGCACGGCTCGGAGCTGAGCCCGTCGATGTGGCTCACCCACACCACCGCGGTCCTGGTGACCGTCATCGCGCTGCGCTTCGGCGAGCAGGCGTTCTGGGGGCTGTTCGACACCGCTCGGGTTCGCGTCGCCCGCGCTGCGGATCGCCTCGTCGTCATTCCCGTGCTCGTGCGCGCATGCGTCGGCACTCCGGCCACTGCCGAGCCGGTGCGCCTGCGCGACCTCGGCCTCCCCTCGCCCGGCTCCGCCATCGCGGGCCGCCGGCGTTCGCCTGCGCGCTCTGACGGCCGCCCGGAACCCGGGTCGTCGCCGCAGGGTCGCGCCCGCGCTCATCGACGATCCGACGCTCTGAGGGAAAACCATGAAGAAGTCCACGTTCGCCGCGTCCGTCGCGGCGGCATCCACCGCTCTGCTCCTGGCGGGCGCGCCGCTCGCCGCGAGCGCCCACATCCACGTCGACCCCGACCGGGCGACGCCGGGCAGCTACACCGATCTGACGTTCAAAGTTCCGACCGAGTCCGCGACCGCGGGAACGGTCAAGCTGGTCGTGGACCTGCCCACGGCGACACCGTTCACGTCGGTGAGCTACCTGCCGCTCGCGGGATGGACCACCACGGTCGACACCGAGAAGCTCGCGAAACCCGTGAAGACGGACGACGGCACGATCACCGAGGCGCCCGTGCGCGTCACGTGGACGGCGGCCGGCGGCGTGCAGGTCGCTCCCGGCCAGTTCCAGCGCTTCACCATCTCGGCCGGCGCGGTGCCGGAGACCGGCTCCGTCGTCCTGCCGACCCACCAGTACTACTCCGACGGCTCGGTGGTGGACTGGGACCAGCCGACACCCGCGTCGGGGGCCGAGCCCGAGCATCCCGCACCCACCCTCTACATCGACGACCCCGCGCCCTCGGAGGGGAGCACGCCCGCCCTGGTCGCGACGGCTGCGCCATCGCCGCAGTCGGCTGCCGCCGGCACGACCTCGACGGTCGTCTCCCTGGCCCTCGCCGTCGGCGGGCTGGCGCTCGGCGCGATCGCCCTCGTGATCGCGGTGTTCGCCCTGACCCGCGTCGGTCGCGGCGCCGAGCGTAAGGTGCAGCGATGAGGAACAGGATGCTCGCCGCGGCCGCCGCCATCGCAGCGGCCGCCGCCATCGCGCTGGCCCCCGCGGGAGCGGCGGATGCGCACGACTACGTGGTGGGCAGCGACCCGGCCGCCGACTCCACCGTCACCACCCCGCTGCAGGCCGTGACGGTGACGTTCAACGACCGGGTGCTGGATCTCTCCGGCAACGGATCGACGAACCTGCTGACCGTCACCGGGCCGGGGTCCGCTGCACGCCACTTCGAGACCGGCTGCGCGACCGCCGCGGACACGAAGCTCAGCGCACCCGTGGCGCTCGGAGACGCCGGCAGCTACACGGTCACGTACCAGATCGTCTCTGCGGATGGTCACACGGTCTCGTCGTCGTACGCCTTCACATACCAGCCGCCCGCCGGCACGGCCGCCGCGAAGGGAACGGAGGCCTCGCCCTGCGGTGCACCCTCGACCCCGAGCGCGTCCTCGTCGAGCGGCGCAACCGTCTCCACCGCTCCCCCGGCGGCCAGCGCGTCCACGGCGCAGCCGACCGCCCCGGCGTCGAACGGCACCGACCTGGGCCTGGTCATCGGCATCGCGATCGCGATCGTCGTGCTGGCGGTGATCGGCGTGGTCATCGTGCTTCTCACCGCGCGGCGGACGCCATCGGACGGCGCGACTCCGCCCGACGACGGGGTGTGAGGGGCTATCCTCGCCCCCGCCGCAGGCGTAGCGTTCGCCCATGGCCAGACAGACCAGCGAACAGCAGGCAACCGACTTCCCGGACGTCGTCCCGGAGGAGCAGATGGATCCCGACATCGTGCCGGTCCAGCAGCCCGCCCCGGAATCCGTGGACGACGGCGACGAGGAGGACGGGCGGCTCTAGTCGCCGGAGGCCCGGTCGCCTGACTCGTCGAGCTGCCCCTCCTCGGGGTCGTGCGCCGTCAGATCCGCACTCGTGTACTGACGTTCGCCCGGCGCGAGGTCCTCGCGCTCGTCGTCGCCGTTGGCCCGGGGATCCGACATGGTGCCTCCTTCGTCGCGGATGGGCTGTGAAAGCGGACGGTAGTCTTCTGACGCGACCGCCGACAGGGGTCCGCGAGCAGAGGATGCTCACGCGGGGTTGAGCAGTCGCACAGTCTCGTGGGGCAGGGTGGGGCGCGTGGAGATCGTGGTCGACGTCGTGCTCGTGGTGCTCGCCATCATCGCGATCGCCGCAGGGTGGAGCAAGGGCGCCATCCGTTCGGCCGGAACCCTGATCGGGCTGGGACTGGGCCTGTGGCTGGGCCTGACGCTCGCCCCGCTCGTCGTCGGCTGGACCGCCTCCAACGGGTACGGCGCGGTCACGGAGCGCTCCGTGGTGGCCGCGATCGTCATCCTGGTCTGCGCCGGCGTCGTGTACGCGCTGGTCGGTGCGCTGGCGAGCATCGTCGGCAAGCTGCTGCGGCACGGCCCCATCCGCTGGCTGGACTCTCTGATCGGCGCTGTGCTCGGCCTCCTGACCTGGGCGGTCGTCGTCTGGCTGCTCGCCGGCTTCGCCATGGCGACGGGCCTCGCGACCGTCGTGCAGGCCGCGAACTCGTCGCGGGTCGTCGCGACCCTCGACGGAATGGCTCCGCTGCCGTCCTCCACGGTCCTCGGCGCGGTGGACGACGCTCTGGCCGGCGCCGGGCTGCCGAAGGTCTTCGAGGGCGGCGAGCCGATCCGGGCCGTGCCCGAACCCGACGCGTCCGTGCCGGCGGCGGTCGCGAACTCACAGCAGTCGGTCGTGACGGTGCTCGCCTCGAAGCCCGCCTGCGGGGTCGACTCCGAGGGCAGCGGATGGGTCGTGCAGCGCGGTCGCGTCGTGACCAACGCGCACGTGGTGGCCGGAGCGTCCTCCGTCGTCGTCCGGGAGGCCGGAAGCGGCACCGTCGACCGCGCCACCCTCGTGGCCTTCGACCCGTCGCGCGACCTCGCCGTGCTCGACGTGACCGACCTCAACGCCCCGGCGCTCGACATCGGCCCCGATCTCACGGCGGGGGCCGCCGCCTACGCCGCCGGCTACCCCGGCAACGGTCCGTTCACCGTCTCGCCGCAGCGGGTGCGCGACCGGGTCACCGCCCGCGGCACGGACATCTACCAGAGCGGCAGCGTCGACCGAGACATCTACTCGCTGCGCGGCGTCGTGCGCCCCGGCAACTCGGGCGGCCCGCTGCTCGACGGCAACGGCCAGGTCGCGGGTGTCGTCTTCGCCCGCAGCGCGACCGACGGCGACACCGGCTACGCGCTGACGCTCACCGAGCTCCGGCCGGTGCTCTCATCGGTCGGCTCGGCGCCGATCAGCTCGGGCGCCTGCTCGGCCGGCTGACTCGCGACGTCCGTGGGCCGCTCGCCCGGCGGCGCCGCTCATGGTTGGCTGGTGCCATGAAGGCTGTCAGCTACTCCAGCACCGGCGACTCCGGCGTCCTCACCCTCGGCGAGCGGGAGGAGCCGCACGCCGGCCCCGGCGAGGTGCGCGTGCGCATCCACGTCTCGGGCGTCAACCCGACCGACTGGAAGGCCCGGCGCGGCAGCGGCTCGAGGGAGCTGCCCCGGCCGCAGGTCCCGAACCAGGACGGCGCCGGAGTGGTCGACGAGGTGGGAGACGGGGTCACCGCGTTCGCGCCCGGCGACCGGGTGTGGGTGTGGGATGCGGCCTACCAGCGCCCGGACGGCACGGCGCAGGAGCTCGTGGTGCTCCCGGTCCGGCACGTGGTCGCCCTGCCCGATGACGTGAGCTTCGACGAGGGCGCGTCGTTCGGCATCCCGGCCCTGACCGCCCACCGGGCGCTGACCGCCTACGAGCACGCGCCGGCGGAGCTGGCCCCTGGCTCACTGGACGGTCGCACCGTGCTGGTCGCCGGCGGCGCGGGCGCGGTGGGCCACGCGGCCATCCAGCTCGCGGTGTGGGCCGGCGCGACCGTGATCGCAACCGTCAGCAGCCACGACAAGGTGCAGCTTGCGCGGGCCGCCGGCGCCCACCACGTCGTCGATTACACCGACCCGGACACCGCGCAGGCGATCGGGGCGCTGGCCCCGCGCGGCGTGGACATCGTGGTGGAGGTCAACGTCATCGCGAACGCCGAACTCGACGTCAAGGTCGCCGGCGCGAACGCCACCATCGCGAGCTACGCAGACGCACCGGGGCAGGACTCCGTGACCATCCCGGTGCGGCCCAGCATGTCGAAGAACCTGCGCTGGCAGTTCGTGCTCACCTACACGGTGGACGACGGGACGAAGGATGCGGCGGTGCGCGCCGTCGCGGCCGCCGCGGCCGACGGGGCCCTGCGCGTGGGCGCCGAACACGGCCTCCCGATCACCCGCTTTCTCCTGGATCAGACGGCGGCGGCCCACGACGCCGTGGAGGACGGCGTCGTGGGCAAGGTGCTCATCGACGTGATCTGAGCGCCTGAACGACGAGGGCGACGACCGATGCGATCGCGATCGCGGCGGAGTAGCCGAGCGCGGTCGGCAGCAGGCCGATCGTGCCGATCAGCTCCCCGGCGACCAGCGCCGGGAGGCCGTACGCGAGGTAGCTGACCAGGAACACCGCGGCGAAGAGCTCCGCGCGCTGGTCGTTCGGCGCGAGCGGCGCCAGGATGCGCAGCATCCCCGAGAAGCCGGCGCCGAACCCGCCCCCGGCGATGACCGCCCCGGCGAACAGCAGCGGCAGGATGGCCCCGGCGATCCCCACCGCGGCGACGGCGACGCCGAGCACGATGGCGGCCATCGACCACACCACGGTCCGGCGCGCCGGCGCCCGCGTGAGCAGCAGCCCGGCGGTGGCGCCCACTGCGGGCGGTGCGGCGACGATCGCGCCGTTGAGCAGACCGCTGTCGAGGTGGAACACGCCGTGCAGGATGGACGGCGACAGCCCGATGAACAGGCCGGCCAGCATCCACGTGGCGAGGAAGAGCGGGATCGCCCCGAGGAACTCGCTGCGCGCGGCGCGCGGGACGAGGAGGCGAGGGATCAGCGACCGCGCGGCCCCGGGGCGGCGCTGCACGGTCTCGGGCGATGCGATGATGACGAGGATCCCGGCCGCGAACAGCAGCGCGAGGGCGACGAACACGAGCGTGGTCGGCTGCGGGACGAACTGCACCGCGAGGCCGGTCAGGAACGCGCCGACCGCGATGCCGCCGACCGGCGCCGTGCTGCCGATGGTGGCGCCCAGCTTCTTCTGGCGCTCGGGCGCCAGCTCCACCAGGGCGGCGGTGAATGTGCTCATCGCGGCGCCGGTGGCGACGCCCTGAACCGAGCGAGCGCCGATGATCCAGCCGATGTCGGGCGCGAACAGGAAGATCAGCATGGCGACCACCTGCAGCGCCAGCGCTCCGATCAGCACGGGACGCCGTCCGATGTGGTCGGAGAGCGAGCCGGCGATGAGCAGTGTGATCAGCAGGGTCACTGCGTAGATGGCGAAGGCTACGGTCAGCAGCCACGGCTGGAAGCCCCACTCCTGTTCGTACAGCACGAAGAGCGGGCTCGGGGCGCCCACGGCGAGCGCGACGGCGACGAACGCGAGGGACGTGCCGGCGAACGCGGCCACCGGGCGCAGGCGCAAGCCACGGGTGCGGCGTGCAGACGGCGTCGGCCGGACGGCGAGGATGCCGCCGGTGCGGGTGTCTTCGGCTGTGGTCATGTCGGCTCCTTAAAGCAATTCTGATTGCTTTTTGCGACTATAGAGCGATTGCTCAGATAAAGCAACAGAATTTGCTTTAAGCTATTCCCATGGAATCCACGACCACTCCCGCCCGGCGCACAGGCGGCCGCAGCGCAGCGGTCATCCACAACGTGCGGACCGCCGTCGAGGAGCTCGTCGAGGAGAAGGGCCAGGAGAAGGTCACCGTCCCGATGATCGCCGAACGGGCCGGCGTCAACCCGACCAGCATCTACCGCCGCTGGGGCGATCTGCCGACCCTCATCAACGACATCGCCACCTACCGCCTCGACCCGGAACGCCCGCTCCCCGCCAACGGCGACCTCCGCGCCGACCTGACCGCATGGACGCGGGAGATCGTCGAGCACTATCGCAAGCCGGTCAACGCGGCCCTCCTCCGCGGCGGCGCCTCGGCCGCCGGCGAGCAGCAGTCCTACTGCCTGCGCAATCGGCGGGTCGAGGCGAACCTGCTCCTCGACCGCTACCCCGACTCCGGCGTCACCGCGGACGACATCCTCGATGTCGTCATCGCGCCGGTCATCTACCGTGTCATCTTCCTGCCGTGGACGCTGGATGACTCGATCGCCGAGCACCTGGTCTCCCGCCTGTTCCACTGAGCGGGCGCGCACCCGGTAGTGTCGGGAGGCGATGCGCCAGGAACGGACCAGCGAGGAACGCGCGGCGGCCCGCTCCGGCTGGGCCGTCGGCATCGCGACCGCCCTGTACGGGATCTCGTTCGGCGCCCTCGCGACGGCCTCCGGTCTGGACGTCTGGCAGGCGTGCGTGCTCAGCCTCGTCATGTTCAGCGGCGGATCGCAGTTCGCGCTGATCGGCATCCTCGCCTCGGGCGGGGCTGCGGCCGGCGGCACGGCCATCGCGAGCGCCGCCCTGCTCGGCGTCCGCAACTCCTTCTACGCCCTGCGTCTGTCCCGGATCATCGGTCCGGGCTTCTGGCGCCGCGCCGCCGCGACGCAGCTGACCATCGACGAGTCGACCGCCGTGGCGACGGCGCAGACCGAGCCGCGGGCCCAGCGCATCGGCTTCTGGGTGACCGGCCTCGTCGTCTTCATCGGCTGGAACATCATGACCCTGGCCGGCGCGCTGCTCGGCAACCTGATCGGAGACGTGAAGGCGTACGGATTGGATGCGGCTGCCGCGGCCGCGTTCCTCGGCCTGCTCTGGCCCCGGCTGAAGGCCCGGCAGACGCAAGCGGTCGCCGTCGCGGGCGGCTTCGTGGCGACGCTGCTGACGCCCTTCCTGATGCCCGGCCTCCCGGTGCTCGCGGCGGCGGTCGTCGCGATCGTGCTCGGCGCCCTCAACGTCCTCGGGCGGCGTGACGACCCGCCGCATCCCGAGGCGATCCCGATGGAGCGGGAGGTGGAGCCGTGACCACCTGGCACGTCATCCTGCTCGGCTCCATCGCCGTGCTCGCGCTCAAAGCGGTCGGCTGGCTGGTGCCCCCGAAAGCGCTCGACCACCCGACCGTCGCGCGCATCAGCGACCTGCTGACCGCCGCCCTCCTCGCCGCGCTCATCTGCGTGCAGACGCTCGGCGCCGGGCAGTCATTGCACCTCGACGCGCGCCTCCCGGCCGTGGCGATCGCAGCCGGCCTCTACGCCCTCCGGGTGCCGTTCATCGTGGTCGTTCCGGCGGCGGCCGTCGTCGCCGCGCTCATCCGCCTCTTCTTCTGAACGCCGTCCGCCCAGGGCGAATTCGCACCCTCCCGCGTACTCTTCGGGGTGACACTGTCGGCATGGACGACAGGGATGAGGTGGACGACCGGGCGGCGCTCGATGCGTACTCGGCCGCCGTCGTGCGCGTCGCCGAGACCGTGCTCCCGTCGGTCGCCGCCGTGTCCGTCCGGACGCGGGCGGGAGCCGGCGCCGGCAGCGCCTCCGTCATCAGCGCCGACGGCCACCTGCTGACGAGCGCGCACGTCGTCGCCGGTGCGTCCGCGGTCGAGCTGACCTTCGCCGACGGCAGTACGGTGGCGGCCGACCTCGCCGGCGCCGATCCGCTCTCCGACCTCGCGGTGCTCCGCGCCCGCGGGGCGACGCCCCCTCCCCTGCGGCTCGGCGATGCGGCACGCCTGCGCGTCGGTCAGCTCGTGGTGGCGCTCGGCAACCCGCTGGGCCTCGCCGGCAGCGTCACCGCGGGGATCGTCTCCGCCCTCGGGCGGTCGCTGCCCACCGCGTCCGGCCGGGTGATCGACGAGGTGATCCAGACGGATGCGGCCCTCAACCCGGGCAACAGCGGCGGCGTGCTCGCGGACAGCGCCGGGCGGATGGTCGGCGTGAACACGGCCGTCGCGGGCGTCGGACTCGGGCTGGCCGTGCCGATCAACAGCTCCACCCTCGAGATCGTCGAGGCGCTGACGACGGCCGGACGCGTGCGCCGGGCGTGGCTCGGCGTCGCGGGCACGAAGGTGCGCCTGAGCCCCGAGGCGGCGGCGAAGGTCGGCTCGCCGATGGGCATCCGCATCGCGACCGTGGTGGCCGGCAGCCCCGCCGCGGAGGCGGGCGCGCGCCCCGGCGACATCGTCGTGTCGCTCGACGGCGTGCCCGTCACCGACCCGACCGGCCTGCAGCGGCTCATGGTCGAACGCGCCATCGGCCGCCGCATGGAACTGACCCTCTGGCGCAACGGAGCGCTGGTGGATGTGGTGGTGCTGCCGCAGGAGCTCGTCGCCTGACCGCGTGCGCGGCTATGACCGCAATCGGACCCCTATGGCGCGGCCAATCTTGCAGATAACACCCGAGTTACGTACGATCCGTAGTGGTAGCTAGGGATGAAAGAGTTCCCCGAGCGCCGATTCGAGAAACCCACGCCACGGCGTGGGTTTCTGCGTTGGCGATAATGATCGACGTGCTGCTTTCCTACATCGACGAGATCGGGGAACCCGGGGCGTTCATCAGTCGCGAGCATCAGCGCTACAACACCAGCCCCGCGTTCGGCTACGCAGGGTTCGTGATCCCCGAGAGCGAAGCCAGACACTTTGGAAGCCTGTTCAACGAAGACAAACGTTCCTTGTTCGCAGCCGAGCTCCGCGAAGCGACGCACCCGGGGCGATGGGAGAAGAAGGGCGCTAGCTTGTTCAGGCCGGACACTCCCGACCGCTTTCCTCAGCACTTGCGCGTGTTCAACGGACTCGTCAGGCGCTTGAGGGCCCTGGGAGGACGGCTGTTCTTCTATGCCGATGAGAAGCCACTCGGCACGCCGAAGCAGACCGGTCTCGTGGTCACAGATCGCGAAACCGCCGCAATGAGGGAGGCGCTCAATCGGGTCGCCCGGCATGCCGAGGCGCAAGCGTCCAACGTCATGGTCATGGTCGACCAGATAAACGAGAAGACGCGAGCCGAACGGCTGCCCGCGATGTACGGGCATATCCTCGGCCGATCCGGGGATTACCCCGAGATGAGGAGAATCATCGAACCGCCGATGCACGTCGACAGCGTGCTCAGTTCGAACATCCAATTCGCCGACTGGGTAGCAGCATGCGTCGGACGGGCGATCGACTACCAGCTGGTGCAGAATTCGTCTTACAGCTGGGTGGCCAGCCCGGGGGCCATGCCGTCGGTGCGCGGCGGCTTCACACACGAATCGAAGCTCCATCTATGGCATCGGAGCGTGAGAGATCTGAATCACTCTGAAATCCTTCGGAGCGAGCGCGTCGTCCATCCCCGCCCGTCCGGTCGTCTCGTCGGCGAGGCATTCGATCCGGCCGTGCTTCGCAGGATCAAGGCCGCTGCAGAGCGAGGCGCCAAGTAGGGCCACCACCAGCGACGTCAGAGCAAGCGTCATGTCGGCGGCCGCCCGTAGCGTGACGTCGTGAGCGCATCCTGGCACCCGGTGGCGAATGCGCAGCCCGCCGAGTGGCTGCTCCGCCAGGGAGCGCTCGGGTCGCCGTACGGGGTCATCCGGCGGTTCGGGTTCGGCGACCCGAACCGGCCGGACGTCTGGTTCCGCGTGGTCACGTGGGCGCCGACGTCCGAGGGGCGGGAGCTCATCGGCTGGTGCCGGACGCTGGAGGCCGCGGCCGCCGCCGCGTGGGACCACCGGTGCGCCGCGGAGTCCTGGCGCCATCACATGGCCGCGCGACGCACGGATGCCGCGGCCATGGCGGCTCAGCGCCCGGCAGCGGCGGAGCTGGTCCGCTTCTACCGTGCGGCCCGGCGCCGGCAGGCGGCCGCGTCGGTCCCGGCGAACGCGTCCGCACCTCTCAATGCAGGCAACGCACGCAAATCCGTGCCAGCCCGGATGCCGCAGCTGCAGGGCGCGTCCTAACCTGCTGTTGTCTCGGCCAGGGGGGACCGATCCTGTCGGGGGACGGATCGGGAAAGGGCCCGGAGCGAATCGCTCCGGGCCCTTTCGTTGTTCACACGACTGTGCGAACGGGAGTTACTTGGTCAGCGGCTCCAGGGTCGGGTCGTTGGCGTACGCCTCCGCCGCGTTCTCCTTGGTGACGATGACCGGCTTCAGCAGGTAGGCCGGGACGACCTTCTTGCCGTTGTCGTACGACTTGTCGTCGTTGATCTCGGGCTTCTTGCCCTGCTGCAGGTCCTCGACCATGGTGATGGCCTGCTTGACCAGGTTGCGGGTGTCCTTGTTGATGGTCGAGTACTGCTCGCCCGCCATGATGGACTTGACCGACTCGGCCTCCGAGTCCTGACCGGTGACGATCGGGACCGGCTTGCCTGCACCCTTCACCGAGGTGATGATGGCGCGGGCCAGGGTGTCGTTCGGCGAGAGGACGCCGTCGAGCTCGGTCGAACCGTAGTTCGCGGCCAGCAGGGTGTCCATGCGGGTCTGCGCGTTCGCCGGCAGCCAGCCCTGGGTGGAGGTCTGCTTGATGTCGGTCTGGCCGGAGACGACCTTCAGCGTGCCGTCCTTGATCTTCGGCTCGAGCACCTTCATGGCACCGTCGAAGAAGACCTTGGAGTTGGCGTCGTCGGGCGAACCGGAGAAGAGCTCGATGTTGAAGTTCTTCTTGCCCGGGTACTTCTTCGCCATGCCGTCGAGCAGGGCCTGGCCCTGCAGCTCGCCGACCTTCTCGTTGTCGTACGCGACGTAGTAGTCGACATCCTTGGTGTTGAGGATGAGGCGGTCGTACGCGATGACCGTCGCGCCGGCGTCGTGCGCGGCCTTGGCCTGCGCGGCGAGCTGGCCGCCGTCGACGGCGCCGATGATGACGACCTTGGCGCCGTTCGTGATCATCGACTGGATCTGCGACTGCTGGTCGGAGACACCCGAGCCACCGGCGTACTGCACGTCGCCCTTGAAGCCGGCCGACTTGAGGCCGTCCTCGAAGAGGCCACCGGCCAGAACCCAGTTCTCCGACGTCTTGGTCGGGAGGGCGACGCCGATGGTGGCGCCCTTGTCGAAGCCCGACGCGGACGAGCCGCCCGAGCCGCTGCGGGCTCCGCCGGAGCAGCCGGTCAGGGCGAGCGCGGCGGCAGCTGCGACGGCCACTGTCGCGAGTGCGATTTTGCGCATTGCTATCTACTTTCTCTGTGTGTGGTGTGTTGCAGGGTGGGAAACGGAAGTCGTCAGTTGGTGAGGGAGCGCGAGGTGTCCTCGGCCTGGTCGCCGGTCGGCAGCACGGCCGGCTGCTCCTGCGCCTCGGCGTCGGAGCGCTGCGTGCGGTCGCGGTTGAACATCCTGCCGATCAGCGACGGTCCGCCGCGACGCTTCGAGTAGACGTCGATGCCGACCGCGATGAGCAGGACCAGGCCCTTGATGATCTGGACCTTGTCCGAGGTGACGCCGAGCAGCTGCAGACCGTTGTTCAAAACGGCGATGACCAGACCACCGATGATGGACCCGGCGACGGTGCCGATACCGCCGGAGACGGCGGCGCCACCGATGAAGACAGCCGCGATCGCGTCGAGCTCCCAGCCGAGGCCGTCCTGCGGGCCGGAGGAGACCGAGCGGGCGACGGCGATCATGCCGGCGAGCGCGGCGAGCACCGACATGTTCATCATCACGAAGAAGTTGATGCGGCGGATCTTCACGCCCGAGAGCTCGGCCGCGTGCCAGTTGCCGCCGACCGCGTAGATGTGGCGACCGAAGATCGTGTTCCGGGTGATGAACGAGTAGAGGATGATCAGCACGCCGAGGATGACACCGGCGACGGGGAACGAGGTGCCGACACGGCCGCTGCCGAACAGCACCGCGGCGTAGACCACGACCGCGTCGAGGATGACGACCTTGAACACGCTGACCCAGAGCGGCGCCTTCTCGGAGCCCATCTTGGTCTGCTTGCGGCGGGTCCGCACCTCCATCAGCGCGATGACGACCGCGATGATCAGGCCGAGCAGCAGCGTGGAGTTGTTGAAGCCGGTGTCGGGGCCCCACTCGGGGAGGAAGCCGCCGCCGATGTAGGTGAAGCCGTCGGGCACCGGGATGGTGTTCGCGTTGCCGATCAGCTGGTTGAGGCCGCGGAAGATGAGCATGCCGGCCAGCGTCACGATGAAGGCGGGGACGCCGACGTAGGCGACCCACCAGCCCTGCCAGGCGCCGATCACGACGCCCACGAGGAGGCCGAGCACGATGGCGAGCGGCCACGGCACGTTCCAGTCGGTCATCGACTTGGCGACGATGATGCCCACCAGGGCGGCGACCGATCCGACCGACAGGTCGATGTGACCCGCGATGATGACCATGACCATGCCGATGGCCAGGATCAGGACGTAGACGTTCTGATTGACCAGGTTGATCAGGTTCACCGGCTCGAGGGTCTTGCCCCCGGTGAGGATCTCGAACAGCACGATGATGACGACGAGCGCGCCCAGGATGCCGAACTGGCGGCCCGTGGACTGCCCGCCGCCGAACATCATGCCGAGGTCGCGGATTCCTCCGGACTTCTTCTTCTCAAGCGTCTGCTGGCTCATGGTTATCGGGTCACCCTCTTCTTGGCGGAAGTCATGCTTTTCAGGAGCGTCTCGGGGGTCGCCTCCGCGATGGGGAGCTCGTTGGTGATCTGACCCTCGAAGATCGTGTAGATGCGGTCGGAGATTCCGAGCAGTTCGGGCAGCTCGGAGGAGATGACGATGACGCCCTTGCCCTGGGCGGCGAGCTGCTGGATGATCCCGTAGATCTCGAACTTGGCGCCGACGTCGATACCGCGCGTGGGCTCGTCCAGGATCAGGATGTCCGGGTCGGTGAACATCCACTTCGCCAGGACCACCTTCTGCTGGTTGCCGCCGGAGAGCGTGGAGACGCCGCGGTCGACATCCGGCGTGCGGATGCGCAGCAGCTTGCGGTACTCGTCGGCGACCGCGTACTCCTGCAGGTCGTCGACGACGCCGCGCTTGGCGATCTTCTTCAGCTTCGCCGCGACGACCGACTGCTTGATGTCGTCGAGGAGGTTGAGGCCGAGCACCTTGCGGTCCTCGCTCACGTAGGCCATGCCGTTGTCGATGGCCTCGGAGACGTTGCGGACCTGGATCTCCTTGCCGTCCTTGTAGATCTCGCCCGAGACCCAGGTGCCGTAGGAGTGGCCGAAGACGCTCATCGCGAGCTCGGTGCGGCCGGCGCCCATGAGGCCGGCGAATCCGACGATCTCCCCGCGGCGCACGTAGAAGGAGGAGTTCTTGACGACGAGGCGCTCGGGGATCTGCGGATGCTGCACGACCCAGTCCTTCACCTCGAAGAACTTCTCGCCGATGTTCGGCGTGCGCTCCGGGAAGCGGCTCTCGAGCGTGCGACCGACCATCCCGCGGATGATGCGGTCCTCGTCGACGCCATCCGCCTGGACGTTGAGCGTCTCGATCGACTTGCCGTCGCGGATGATCGTGATCTCGTCGGCCACCTGCTCGATCTCGTTGAGCTTGTGGCTGATGATGATGGAGCTGATTCCGCGGCCCTTGAGCCCGAGGATCAGGTCGAGCAGGTGCTGCGACTCGGCCTCGTTGAGGGCGGCGGTCGGCTCGTCGAGGATCAGCAGCTTGACGTTCTTGTTGAGCGCCTTGGCGATCTCGACCAGCTGCTGCTTGCCGACGCCGATGTTCTTGATCTGGGTGTCGGGGTCGTCGGTGAGGCCGACACGGGCGAGAAGCTCGACGGCGCGGGTCTTGGCCTGCTGCCAGTCGATGACGCCGCCGCGGCCGGGCTCGTTGCCGAGGAAGATGTTCTCGGTGATCGAGAGCTCCGGGATGAGCGCGAGCTCCTGGTGGATGATCACGATCCCCTGCTGCTCGCTGGACTTGATGTCCTTGAAGCGCATGACCTCGCCCTGGTAGACGATGTCACCGGAGTAGGTGCCGTACGGGTAGACACCCGAGAGCACCTTCATCAGGGTGGACTTCCCCGCGCCGTTCTCGCCGCAGATCGCGTGGATCTCGTCGGCGTGCACGGTGAGGGAGACATCCTCCAGCGCCTTGACACCAGGAAACTCCTTGGTGATCGCGCGCATCTCGAGGATGACTGCGTTCGACGGCATCGTCGCTCCTTGTGTGGGGCTCGGGAATGGATGTGCCTAAGTAGTAAACGCTATGTTCACACTTGTCGTCAAATAGTGAAGACAACGATGCGGTAACGGCTCGTCGGCGCTCACTCGTTGCCGGCGAGCGCCCCCTGGATGACGATGGCGGCGGCGCCGAGCGACTCGGCACGGTCGCCGAGCGAGGACACGCGCACCGTCGTCGTCCCGGCGATGATCGGCAGGGCGTTCTGCTGGATTCCGCGGCGGATCGGGTCGAGCAGCGCATCCCCCAGCCCGACGAGCGGGCCGCCGATGAGCACCAGCTCAGGGTTGATCACGTTCGCGATGTTGCCGATCGCCTGACCGATGGCGGTGCCGGCGTCCCTGACGACGCGCAGCACGGCCGGGTCCCCCTCCAGCCCGCGGCGCAGGATGTCGGCGGTGGTCACTCCCCCGCCGGTCCCGTGCCCGAGCGACTCCAGCATCACGCTGGTCGACGCGACCGTCTCGAGGCAGCCGCGGTTGCCGCAGCGGCAGATCACGCCGTGCTCGGCGACGGGCGTGTGCCCGAGCTCGCCCGTGATCCCGAGGAACCCGTAGTACGGCTGCCCGTTCAGGATGAGGCCCGCGCCGATCCCGGTTCCGATCTTGACGAAGATGAGGTTGCGCTCTCCCCGGTTCGCCCCCCAGGTGACCTCGGCGAGCGCTCCCAGGTTCGCGTCGTTGTCGACGACGACCGGGAAGCCGAAGACGTCCTCCAGCTCGCGCCGGGTGATGCCCACCCACTCGGGCAGGATGGCTCCCTGCAGCACGGTGCCCGTGCGCCGGTCGATGGGCCCCGGGATGCCGACCCCGACCGCCAGCACGGATTCGCGGTCGTACCCACCGGCGAGGAGCATCCGGTCGAGCAGCGCGGAGGCCTCCCCCACCGCCCCCAGCACGTCGTAGCCGGGCTCGAGGGCGACCTGTTCCTCGGCGATGACGTCGTAGCCGAGGGTGGAGAGCACGATGCGCACGTGGCGCCGGCCGAAGTCGACGCCGACCGCGATGTCGCCCGTGTCGGTCAGCTGCACGAGGAGCGCGCGGCGCCCGCTGGAGGTGACCGGACTCGTCGCCACGACGCCCTTGGCCGACATGTCGCGGACGATGTTGGACACGGTGGCGGTGGACAGGCCGGTCCCGCGCGCCAGCTCAGCCTGGGTGGACGGCCCGTTGGCCAGGAGGAACTCGACGAGCCGCTCCTGGTTCAGATGCCTGAGAGCGCCCTGCGACCCGGGATTGCGTGCGCCACGTGGGATCAGCCCCGGAGTGGCGGTCATGACGATAAGAGTGAATGATCCGCGTGTTGGAGTCAAGCTGTGAACACAATCGTTACCCCGCCCACGGCTGACGACCTCCGCTCCCTAGAATCTCTCCATGACGGTCCTCTCGCTGCTCGCCTTCGCGGGTCTGTGCCTGGTGCTCGCGCTGACGCCCGGCCCTGACACGTTCCTCGTGCTCCGCTACAGCATGGGCCGCGCCCGCGACGGCATCGCGGCCGCAGCGGGTACGGCGATCGGCTCCCTCGTCTGGGCGGCGCTGGTCGGATTCGGGCTGGCGGCCCTGCTGGAGCAGTCGGCCGAGATCTTCCGCGTCGTCAAGATCGCGGGCGGCCTGTACCTCATCTACCTCGGCATCGCGGCCTTCCTCGCCAGCCGGAAGAGCGGTCGCACCCACGCGGACCCGTCCGAGGCGCCCGCGCCGCGCCGGCGATCCGCGTCGAGCCTCCTGGCCGGGATGCTCTCCACCATGCTGAACCCGAAGGTGGGGCTGTTCTTCATCGCGGTGGTGCCTCAGTTCATCTCGGCGCACGCCGGCTTCGGCGAGACGCTTCTGCTCGGCGCGATCGACGGACTGATCGGGATGCTGTACCTCGTCGTCGTCGCGCTGACGGCGTCACGGATGATCGCGTGGCTGCGCCGCCCGCGGGTCACCCGCGCGTTGGAGCGCACCTCGGCCGGCATCCTCGCCGCACTCGGGATCGGGACCGTCGTCGCAGGCGCCGAGGGCTAGAAGGCTGGGATGATGGCTCCATGCCCATCCTGAACAAGGACATGCAGGTCTGCATCTCGCTGGCCGGCCGTCCGAGCAACATCGGCACCCGCTTCCACAACTTCCTCTACGACGAACTCGGCCTGAACTTCGTCTACAAGGCGTTCACCACCGACGATCTCGAGGGCGCCGTCCGCGGCATCCGGGCGCTCGGCATCCGCGGCTGCTCGGTCTCCATGCCGTTCAAGGAGGCGATCATCCCGCTCGTCGACAACCTCGAGGCGTCGGCCGTGGCCATCGAGTCGGTGAACACCGTGGTCAACGAGGACGGGCTGCTCACGGCATCCAACACGGACTACGAGGCCGTCGCACAGCTGCTGGCCGAGCACGAGGTCGACCCCGCGCAGAGGGTGCTGGTCCGCGGGTCCGGCGGCATGGCGAAGGCCGTCGTCGCGGCCTTCCGGGGCGCGGGCTTCGACGACCTCACCGTCCTCGCCCGGAACGCGGACGCCGGCCCTGCCCTCGCCGAGCGGTACGGGTACGCGTGGGTCGCCGACGATCCCGAACCCGACTTCGACGTCATCGTGAACGTGACCCCGCTCGGGATGCGCGGCGACTCGGAGTCGGTGCTCGCGTTCGGCGAGCCCTTCATCGAGCGGGCCTCGACGGTCTTCGACGTGGTCGCGTTCCCCTCGGAGACGCCGCTGATCACCGCGGCGCGCGCCTCCGGCACGGCGGTCATCACGGGCGCGGAGGTCATCGCCCTTCAGGCGGCCCGCCAGTTCGAGCGGTACACCGGGGTCGCCCTGACGCCGGAACAGGTCGCGCGGGCGTCGGAGTTCTCGCGAGCCGAATAGCGCGGCGCTGCGGTGCCCTAGCTGCGGTGCGCGCGCTGTGGTGCGCGCCGCCGCATCCGGGGAGTAGCTTGAGCCCACGGACGTGAAGGAGCGTGGCGCATGGGCATCGGTAGCGGCATCTTCATCTTCGTCGTCGGACTCATCCTCGCCTTCGCACTGCAGGTGCAGGTGAGCTGGATCGACCTGAAGACCACCGGGTACATCCTCATGGGGGCGGGCCTGGTCGTCTTCGTCATCTCGCTCTACTTCGCCCTGCGACGCCGCCCGCGGACCACGGTGCGGCAGGAGGGTGTCGACCCGGCGACCGGCGAACGGTACGAACGCCGGACCGATGAGCACTGAGTCGCCGCCGTACGATGGCCGGATGCCGGATGACGTCCTCGCTCTCGAGAACCAGGTGTGCTTCGGTCTCGCCGTCGCGGCCCGGAGCGTCATCGCGCTCTACCGCCCGGTGCTCGAGCCGCTGTCGCTGACGCATCCGCAGTACCTCGTCATGCTCGCGCTGTGGGAGCAGGAGCCGCGGTCGGTGAAGAACCTCGGCGAGACGCTCGCGCTGGAGCCGGCGACGCTGTCGCCGCTGCTCAAACGACTTGAGGCGACCGGCTACGTGGAGCGCCGGAGGAGTGCGGCCGACGAGCGGGCCCTGGAGGTGCGGCTCACCGAGGCGGGACGGGCGCTGCGCGAGGAGGCCGAGAAGATCCCGCCGCGGATCGTGGAGCGCCTGGGGCTGCCCGCCTCCGACCTCGTGGCCCTGCGTGAGAGCCTCAACGCGATCATCGGGGCGGCGGTCCGCGCCGACTGAACACGTCGGAAACGGAGGAGCGGGTGTTGCGACGCGCCGTGATCGTCGGGAACGGGAGGAGGTGGGCCGCACCGGCGGGCGGATCTCCTCCGGTTTCACCGTGACCTTCGGGGCAGGGTCTACGCTGACGGCGGAGGTCGACATGCGCATCAGCGAACTGGCCGAACGGGCCGGGGTGACGGTGAAGGCCGTGCGCTACTACGAGCGGCTCGGGCTCGTCTCGCCCGAACGGCTCGGCAACGGCTACCGCGAGTACGGCGACGAGCACCTGCGCGCGGTGCTCGAGATCCGCGAGCTGGCCGCCACGGGCATCCCACCGGGCAAGGCGCGGCCGTTCATCGACTGCCTCGGCTCCGGCCACGCGCACAGCGACGAGTGCCCCGCCTCGCGGGACGCCTACCGCGACGGATTGGCCGAGTTGGATGCGGCGATCGCGCTGCTGGAGCGCCGGCGCGAACTGCTCGCGAGCCGTCTTCACGGTGCGGAGCACCGCATCCCCGAGGCCGCGCACGGCTGCGGGTGCACGGTCCCGCAGCCCTGACCGGCGCTCCCACGCTTCCGCCCTCGAGATCATCCCTGGGGATGACCCTCCCCCGACCTGCGGTCGATGCCCCGCGGCATCCCGCCACGGTTGACTCGTGGTGTCGGCTCGGGCGACCCGCCCTGAGCCTCGACGCGAAGGGGGAGACCGATGACGACGCTGGGCCACGGACTGCGAACCGCTCCGACGCTCGGAACGCCATCGGAACCGGTACGGCGGCGGGCGCGGGGTTGCTCGCCGCCGTCACCGGCAACGCCTACCTCCAGCTCGCCGTGGCGCTGCTGCTGGTGGCGGCCGGTGCGGCGCTGCTCTTCGTCGCCATCGGCGTGGTGCTCGACCTCACCGTGCCCTGGGTGTTCGGCGATGAGCTCCGGGCTCTCCGGGCGCTCCTGCCGCAGCTCGGCTGACCTCGAAGAGAACGGAATCTCTACCTCCTCCGCAGGCGTCGACCGAGCTACCCTGTGCTCCATGGACCGAGACCCGACTCGGACCGGAGGAGGCCGGCGATGGCCAGACATCGCATGCTCGCCGCAACGGGGCTGGTGGCCGTCGTCGCCCTCCTCACCGTGGGCACGCCGCTGAGCGTGCAGGGCGTCTCGCCCGGTGAGCTCGGCGTGCGCTTCACCGCGGCCGGCGACTACGGAACCGACTCGGCCGCCCAGGCCGTACTCTCCGGCGTCCGGACCAGCGCACCGGACCTGAACCTGGCGCTCGGCGACCTCTCCTATGGGACCACCGGCCAGGAGCAGTCCTGGTGCGACCAGGTCACCCGCACGGTCGGCGCCGGCTTCCCCTTCGAGCTCGTCGCCGGCAACCATGAGAGCAGCGGGCAGAACGGCAACATCAACGACTTCTCGGCCTGCCTGCCCAATCAGCTGCCCGGCGCCGTCGGCACGTACGGACGCGAGTACTACGTCGACGTCCCGAAGGGGTCACCGCTCGTCCGCTTCATCATGATCTCGCCCGGCCTGCCGTTCTCCGACGGGATGTGGACCTACGCGAGCGGGACGAGTCACTATGCGTGGACGCAGTCGGCCATCGACGGGGCCAGGGCCGCCGGCGTCCCGTGGGTGGTGGTGGGCATGCACAAGCCGTGCCTCACCATGGGCGCGTACGCCTGCGACCCGGGCGCCGATCTCCTCAACCTGCTGGTCTCGAAGCGGGTCGACCTGGTGCTCACCGGCCACGAGCACCTGTACCAGCGCACGCGCCAGCTGGCGCTGAACGGCGGCTGCCCGGCGATCACGCCGGGCGTCTACAACGCGGGCTGCGTCGCGGATGGCGACAGCAGCCTGGTGAAGGGCGCGGGCACCGTCTTCGCGACCGTCGGAACCGGGGGCAACGGCAACTACGCGATCGATCCGAACGACAGCGAGGCCGGGTACTTCGCCTCCGCCTACGGCAACCCTGCGGCGCCCGTGTACGGGCTGCTGGACGTCACCGCGACCGCGACGCAGCTGGGCGCCGCCTTCGTGCGGGCCGCCGGCTCCTCCTTCACCGACGGCTTCACGATCGGACCGCCGCCCGCGGGCAACCAGCCGCCGATCGGCGCGTTCACCGCCTTGTGCAGCGACCTCAGCTGCTCCTTCGACGGGAGCGCCTCGAGCGATCCGGACGGCACGATCGCGTCGTATTCGTGGGACTTCGGCGACGGAGCGGCCGGGTCGGGCGCCACCGCCACCCACGCGTATGCCGCGGCGGGCACATACACGGCACGGCTGACGGTGACGGATGACGGCGGAGCGACGGGAGGCGCCAGTCGCGTCCTCACCGTCAAGGCTCCGCCGAGCCCGCCCGACACGCTGGCGTCCGACACGTTCGACCGCTCCGTCGCGAACGGCTGGGGCACCGCGCCGACCGGCGGAGCGTGGAGCGTCGCGGGCAGCTCGACGCTCTACTCGGTGAGCGGAGGGGTCGGCCGCATCCAGCTGCCCGCCGGCACGGGAGGGACGGGGCGCCTCCCGGCCGTCAGCGCCACCGGCGCGGACCTGCGGCTCGCCGTCGCGCTCGACAAGCTGCCCTCGACGGGAAGCGTCTACCTGACCGTTCAGGGCCGGCGGATCTCCACGGCCGGTTCGTATGCCTCCAAGGTGATCATCTCGTCGATCGGCAAGGTGACCATCCAGATCGTGCGTGTGGATCAGGTCGGCGGAAACGAGGTGGTGGTGCAGGCCCCGGTCGTCGTGAGCGGCGTGACCTACACGCCGGGAGCGCGCCTCGACATCCGCGTGCGGACGACCGGGACGGCACCGACGCTCGTCGAGACGAAGACGTGGCCGGACGGCACGACCGAGCCCAGCGGTTGGCAGCGCTCGGCGACCGACAGCACCGCCGCTCTGCAAGGCGCCGGCGGCCTGGCCGTCATGGGATACCTCTCGGGCGGCGTCGCGAACGCGCCGGTTACCGTCGCGGTCGACGACCTCAGCGCGACGAAGCCGTAGCCTCCGCCGCATCCCACCAGCGGAGCACGCGGAGCGCACGGAGGGTGATCCACCGGCTCGGAAAGCCCTCCATCTCGAACTCGACGATCACCGAACCCTCGTGCAGGTTCTCCAGGGTCCAGCGGCCCTCGGCATCCGCCTTGCCCCGGACCAACTCGACCGCCTCGGCGAGACGCGGGTCGCGCCGATCCTGCAGCCGGAAGTGGTCGAGTCCCCGCAGGATGTCGTGGTACCAGCGGACGGGGTAGGACAGCATCGTCATGCGCGGGTCGGGCACGGAGCCGTCCGACTTCCGTCGGAACAGCCCCCGCTCGAGCAGGTACTCCTCCCCTGCCGCAGCGACCTCATCGGCGCGCGCGTCCGATCCGCCGGCCCGCTGCCAGGCGCGCAGGCCCTCCACCGCGCAGATGGTGGAGTGGAACGACGACACGTCCGCGCCGAACTCGGCCCAGCAGTTCCACCCGCCGTCGTTCAGCCGTGAATCGATCAGGGTCCGGGCGATGGTGTCGCCGCCCTGGCCGAAATAGGAGGCGATGGTGAGGGCCACCCCGTTGATGCACGGCTCGGTCTCGCCCTCGAAGTACGGTTCGCCGGCGTGCTCCCAGCGAACATTCTCGCGGACCCGGTCGACGGCGACGCGCGCCTCCGGGCTCTCCGGGTCGAGGCCGAAATCGACCAGCTGCTGCAGCGTGAAGTGGGTTCCGCTCCACGCATCGAATCCGTCGCGCTCGGGCGGGATCCATCCCGGACGATACGTACCGCCGTCCCACAGGCCGTCGTCCGCCTGCTCGGCGAGGAGCGTCGCGCCCCAGCCCTCATGGGCGACACGGGCCCGTTCGGCTGCGACCTGCTCGGGCGGCGCGTCCGTCAGGCCGGCGAGCACCTGCCAGCGGATCGCGGGATCGGAATCGAGAAGCCAGTCGACGACGTCCATGCGCGACACGCTAGCCCCTCCCCGCGGACGCGCATACCTACGTGCACTGGGTACCCCCCGACTGCGGGTGGTGTCAATGACTGGACCCGCCTCCTGGACATGTCTTCAGTGGACCGCACATCCCAACCGGACACATCCACCGAAAGGAAACGTCAGTCATGACCATGTCAGACGACCAGTCCGCGGACACCCCGATCTTCGACAGCAGGCGCGATGCGCTGGAGCCGGAAGCCGGCCTGCCTGAGACGGTGCTGCCGGACACCACCGCGTACAGCGGCGGAACGACCAGGGGCGGAGGCTCGGCGAACGGCCAGGGCGGTGTCCGCGAGGAGGCGGGACGCGTCGCCGGATCCGCCAAGGAGGCCGGCAAGGACGTCGCCGGCACCGCCAAGGAGCAGGCGAAGAACGTCGCCGGCGAGGCGAAGTACCAGGCCAAGGACCTCTACCGCCAGACGCGCGACGAGCTTCGCGACCAGGCGGCGCAGCAGCAGCAGCGCGTCGCGGGCGGTCTCCGCTCTGTCGGCGACGAGCTCGAGCAGATGGCGTCGTCGTCGGATCAGAACGGCGTCGCCAGCGACCTCGTCCGCCAGGCCGCTCAGCGCACGCACTCGATCGCGAGCTGGCTCGACCAGCGCGACCCGGGTTCCCTGCTCAACGAGGTGAAGTCGTACGCCCGGCGCAACCCGGGCACGTTCATCGCCGCAGCGGCCATCGCCGGTGCGCTCGCCGGTCGCCTGACCCGCGCGCTCGCCAGCGGCGCAAGCGACTCGGGCAACTCCAGCAGCACCGGCACCTCGGGCACCACGACGAACGTCGGCGGCATCCCCGAAGCGCCGAGCTACACCGCGACCGGGACGACCGGCCTCGGCGGCGTCGGAACCGGCAGCGCCGGTGCCGGCTACAGCGGAGCGACCGGCGACCTGTACGACGACGGCAACGACCTTCCGGAGCTCCCGGGAGCCGGGTACACCGGGGGCCGGGCATGACCGACCAGCCCAGCGCCGCCCGGCGGGTCGCCGCCGAGTCGGTGCCTCCCCAGCCCGACCTCGCGGAAGAACGCGCGGCCAACAGTTCGCTCGGCGATCTGCTCGGCGAGGTCAGCCGTGACCTCTCCACCTTGATCCGCCAGGAGATGGAACTCGCCAAGGCCGAGATCAAGCAGACCGTCGTGCGCGCCGGTAAGGGCGCCGGCCTTCTCGGCGGCGCCGGCTACGCGGGTCTCATGGCCGTGTTCTTCCTGTCGATCGCCCTCTGGTGGGCGCTCGGCTACCTCGTGGGCAATGCCTGGTCCGCGGTGATCGTCGCCATCATCTGGGGCATCGTCGCGCTGATCCTGTACACCCGCGGGCGCAAGCAACTGAAGACCGTCGAAGGCGCCCCCCAGACCGTCGAGACGGTCAAGGAAATCCCAGAGACACTGAAGCCGAACGGAGAGAACCGATGAGTGACGACCCCGACGCCATCCGCGCCGAAATCGAAGCCACCCGCCGCAACCTGAGCGGTGACGTGGATGCACTGGCCGACAAGGTCACCCCCAGCAAGATCGCCCAGCGCCAGACGCGCAAAGTGAAGGGTGCCTGGCACTCGCTGAGCGAGAAGGTCATGGGCACCGCCGACGACGTGACGAGCAACGTCAGCGGGGCGGCCTCGGACGCCGGCAGCGCTGTCGCCGACGCCGGACGCACCGTGGTGAACAAGGCGCAGGGCAACCCGCTCGCCGTTGGCCTCATCGCCTTCGGTGTGGGTGCCCTCGTCGCATCCCTCATCCCGGCGAGCGAGAAGGAGAAGGAGCTGGCCTCGTCCGCCAAGGACGCCGCCCAGCCGCTCCTGCAGGAGGCGCAGGAGGTCGGCAAGCAGATCGCCGGCGACCTGAAGCAGCCCGCTCAGGATGCTGTCCAGTCGGTCAAGGAGACCGCGCAGGAGGGTGTGTCCACCGTCAAGGACGAGGCCACCGACCGCGCGGGCGACGTCGCCGACGAAGCGAAGCAATCCGGTCAGCGACTGCAGTCCGACCAGTAACCACCCCGCAGTCAGCGCGGCGGAAGGCCTTCCCCCAGGCCTTCCGCCGCGTTTTTTCACCCCGGGCACATCCGGCGAGAGGACGAGAACGATGAGCGAAGTCGGTGCCAGCAAGCGACTGGCCGACGCCCCGGCCCCCGAGGACGGCCGCAAGCCGGACAGTCCTCCCCACCTGGACAAGCCCTCCTGGAAGCTGATCTTCAAGCGCACGCTCCGCGAGTTCAGCACGGACAAGTGCACCGACATCGCCGCGTCGCTGACCTACTTCGGCATCCTGTCGATCTTCCCCGGGCTCATCGCGCTGGTGTCGCTGCTGGGCGTCTTCGGGCAGGGCAAGTCCGCGACGAACGCCATGCTCGGCATCATCACGAGCGTCGCTCCCGGATCCACGGCCAAGCTGCTCCAGGGGCCGATCCAGAACGCGGTCGATTCGCCCGCATCCGGCTTCGCCCTGGTCTTCGGCCTCGTGCTGGCGATCTGGTCGGCGTCCGGATATGTGGGCGCGTTCTCCCGCGCGATGAACCGCATCTACGAGATCGACGAAGGCCGCCCCTTCTGGAAGCTGAAGCCGCAGCAGCTGCTGGTCACCGTCATCACCCTCGTGCTGATCACGATCGTCGCACTCATCCTGGTGGTCTCGGGCCCCGTGACGAAGGCGGTCGGCGACACACTGCACATCGGCACGGCCCCGCAGATCGCGTGGGAGATCGCGAAGTGGCCGCTGCTGCTGCTCGTCGTGGTGATCATCATCGCGGTGCTCTACTACGCGACCCCGAACTCGAAGCAGCCGAAGTTCCGCTGGATCAGCATGGGCGCGATCATCGCCATCGTCGTGCTGGCCATCGCCACCTTCCTGTTCGCGTTCTACGTGGCCACCTTCGCCAACTACGAGAAGACGTACGGTCCGCTGGCGGGCGTGATCGTGTTCCTGCTGTGGGTGTGGATCGCGAACCTCGCCCTGCTGTTCGGCGCCGAGTTCGACGCCGAGACCGAGCGCGGCCGGGAGCTGCAGGCCGGCATGGAGGCCGAGGAGACCATCCAGCTGCCGCCGCGCGACACCAGGCTCAGCGAGAAGTCGGAGAAGAAGGAGCAGAAGCTGATCGACGAGGCGCGGGAGCTCCGCGAGGACGCCGACGAGAAGGACTAGACCGCAGAGCCGACCACGCGGTTGCCGCCGGCGTTCTTCGCCGAGTACATCGCGTGGTCGGCTTCGCGGATGAGACGATCCGGGTTCCAGGCGGGGTCCTCGGTGCGCGCGATCGACATCCCGATGCTGGCGCTGATCGGGAAGCCGTCCGGCACATCCTGGAACGGGAGCTCGATGGAGCGGCGGATGCGGTCGGCCACGTCTTCCGCCGCCGCGGTCTCGGGAACCTCGCACACGACGACGAACTCGTCGCCGCCGTAGCGCGCGACCAGGTCCTCGGTGCGGACGGCCGACTGCAGGCGCTCCCCGACCTCGCGCAGCAGCAGGTCGCCCACGTGGTGGCCGAGCCCGTCGTTCACCCGCTTGAAGCCGTCGAGGTCGATGAACAGGGTCGCGACGAGCGCCGAGCTCGAGCGTCCGTACTCGAGCAGCTGCGTCTCGAGCCGGCGGCGGTTCGGCAGGCCGGTGGTCTCGTCGTGCATGGCCGCGTGCTCGAGCTTGCGCTGCAGGCGCAGGGTGGTCATCGCCTGCGCGGCCTGGCCGGCGAGGGCGTCGGCCAGCGGAGCGGCCTCGGAGTCGAACTGGCGCGGGTGCAGGAAGTACGCGACGAAGACCCCGAAGAGCACGTCGTCGTGCTGGATGGGCGCGACCAGCAGCGCGTCGATCCCCGAGTCGCGCATGGCGTGACCGAGTACGGACGCGACCTCGTCGCCGGCCGTCGGGCCGCTGACCGTGAGCACCTTGCGCAGACCGGAGGCACGGTCCACCAGCACCGCGGCGTCGTCGATGGAGCGCATCGGGTTGCTGCCCGACGCCTGGGTGAACGTGCCGAGGTCGTCGAGCAGGAAGACGGCGGACTGCTCCGCCTGGTACGCCTTCGCAACGGTCCTCGCCAGGATGTCGACCAGCTCCTGCTCGGTGGTGGCGGCGGAGAACGCGATCGAGGAGTCGATGATCAGCTCGAGTCGCGTGCGCGTGCGCTCCTGGAGGGCGTGCGACAGCAGCATCTGCTGCTCGTGCTCGGCCCGCTCCGTCGCATCCACCAGCACCAGGAGTTCGCGGCCGTCCTCCGTCTCACGGCGACCGACAAGCGCCGGGCGGGAGCTCCCGTCGATGTTCGCCACGCGAACGAGGCTGTCCGACCGGCCGCCCACGCCGGGCACGCGATGACGCAGCGACGCGTAGGGACGCCCGTTCAGTTCGTCGAGCGAGAGGCCGGTCCAGGCCACGAACAGTTCGTTCGCGTCGAGGATCCGGCCCTCTGCATCCAGCTCCACCAGGGCGCAGGGCAGGTGGTCCACAGAAATGGGGCGCACCGCTCGTTCTCCTTCGGATGGGCTGAGCCGCCGGGCGGCGGGCTGATCACTCAAACCTATCTCACCGACGACTGAAGCCAGTCGGTGAACCCATCCGGATCGGTGGGCCGGGCGATGTAGTAGCCCTGCCCACGGTCGCAGCCCGCGTCGCGCACGTGCTCCAGCTGCTCGAGCGTCTCGATGCCCTCCGCGACCACGCGCATCCCGCTGCTCTGCGCCAGCTCGACGGCGTCGCCCACGGCCGCCCAGTCGCCGGCGGCGACGAGTGCACGGTCGATCTTCAGTTCGCGGGCGCGCACGGCCACGGCTCGCTCGATCGAGGAGTGCCCCGCTCCGAAGTCGTCGATGGAGACGGTGACGCCCCACTGCTGGATGATGTCGAGCCGTCCGGCGACGACGCCGTAGTCGGAGATCCGCTCGGCTTCGGTCACCTCGACGATCAGGTCGGCAGGGGCGAGGCCGGAGTCGGAGAGCTGACGCTCCAACTCGTCGAAGAAGAGGTCCGTCTGCAGCTGCAGCGGTGAGACGTTGACCGCGATGGCGAGCTCCAGACCCTGCTCGTGCCAGGTGCGGCCGATGCTGCAGCACTCCCGCAGGGCGAACAGGCCCAGCTCGTGGATGGTGCCCGTGGCCTCGGCGAGCGCGACGAACTCCGCGGGAGGGATGGGCCCGAGCGTCGGATGCGTCCAGCGGCTGAGCCCCTCGACGGCCACGACCTCCTCGGTCTCGAGATCGATCTGAGGCTGCACGTGGATGCGGAGCTGGTGGTTCTCGATCGCGTCGCGGAGCTCGCGCGCATCCAACTCGCCTGTCGTCACCCGCACCTCCACTTGTTCCGTCCCTGCGATAGAACCCGGGCCGGGGCCTGCTGTCAACAGGTCAGCGCGTCCGGTACTCGCGTTCCTCAGGCCCGAAGCCGGTCTGCGGGAACTCCCCGCGGATGTCTCCCGTCGGCTCCTCCTGGCGCAGAGTGTCGGCGATGCTCGGCCCGGAACCGACCGGCGAGAACGCGATCCGCTCGCCTCGCGTGCTCGACTGGTACGTCTTCATCCGCCCGTCGACCGGCAGCTCGATCTCGGCGGGCGGACGGCCGTCGGCGAACGGGACGGCCCGCTGCGTGGTGCTCCCGTCCTCCTCCACGAAGTCGGCCAGCCCGAACGTCAGGCCGCCGCGGTCGAAGGAGACGCGAACCAGCAGGTACGTGCGCAGCTCGTCGTCGCTCAGCGCATCGAGTTCGCTCACGAGGGCGCCGAGCTCGGGCGTCGTGCCGAGGCGCGGCGCGGCCTCGCGCAGCTCGCCCGCCCACGCGCGCACGTGCGGCGCCAGGTCGTCGATGGCCGACTCGTAGGACGCTGCCGACTCGCCGCGGATGCCGAACCCGCCCCACTCGGCGACGTACCGATCGCGCTCGTCGTCGTGCTCGACCCGGACCGTCACCCGCGGTGGCGAGCAGGCGGCCTCCCACGCGGCGAACTCCGCCTCGGTGAACTGCTCGCGCAGCTGGCGCACCGCGTCCTCGTCGTCCGGTCGTGCCGCCGACGCGAGGATGGCCCGCTCGAAGAACGCGTTGTCGTCCACTGCCGTCTCCCTGCTCTCGTCCCCTCAGCATCCCAGGCCGGAGGGGCGTCAGAGGAACACCATAAAGATCCTTCAGCCCATCCACAGGCGGCGTAAGAATCCGGAAAGAATGCGTCTGCATTGTGAGATGCATGGATTCCACGATGAGCGTCACCGCGCCGGCCCCGCAGGCCCGCCCCCGGCTCCGCAGCCGGGGCGGCGACAGGGCCGGTTCGCTGTGGGTGCGGGCGGTGCTCGTGCTCGGTGTGGTCGTCGTGCTCGGGATGTGGTGGTTCGCCGTCCCGGCCGGGTTCGCCGCCACACCGGCGCACGCCCTCACCTCCCTGGGCGAGCTGAGCGGCATGGTCGGCGGATTCCTGGTCTGCGCGCAGGTGCTCCTCATCGCCCGGGTGCCGTGGTTCGAGAACGCGGTCGGGCTCGACAAGCTCGTCTCGTGGCACCGGTCGCTCGGCGCATCCGTGCTGTTCCTCATCGTTGCCCACGTGCTGCTGCTGGTCTTCGGCGGGCAGCTGGCCGACAAGAACCCGCCGTGGACGGAGTTCCTCTCCATCCTGCAGTCGTACCCGGACATGACCAGCGCACTGGTCGGCACCATCGCCTTCCTCGTGGTGGGCTTGAGCAGCGCCCGGCTGATCCGCACGAAGCTGTCGTACGAGGTCTGGTACTGGCTGCACGTGACGACCTACGTCTCGATCTTCCTCACCTTCTCCCACCAGCTGAGCGGCGGCGCCCACTTCGTCGCGGCCCCGGTGAACCGCATCCTCTGGCTGGCGCTCTACCTCGGGACGGCCGCGGCCGTGCTCACCTGGCGCGTCATCCTGCCCGGGCTCGACGCCTGGCGTGGGCGGCTGCGCGTCGTCGCGGTCGTCCCCGAGAGCGAGGGCGTCAACAGCGTCTGGCTGACCGGCCCGCGGGTGCAGCAGCTGGGCGTTCAGGCGGGCAACTTCATGCTCTTCCGCTTCCTCAGCCGCGGCCACCTGCTGACCGCGCACCCGTACTCCGTCTCCGCCGTTCCGGCGAACGGCCACCTGCGAATCACGGTCGGTGCGCTCGGCGACCACTCCAGCCGGCTCCCCGCCCTGCGCCCGGGGTCGCTGGTCTTCACCGAGGGTCCGTTCGGCCGCTTCACCGCCGATCGGGCCAGCCGGCCGCGCATCCTCCTGGTCGCGGGCGGCGCCGGCATCGGCCCGATCCGCGCCCTCGCCGAGGAGCTGGTGCGCCGCGGAGCGCAGCCGGTCGTGCTCTACCGCGCCCGCTCCGACCGGCACCTGGCGCTGCTGGGCGAGTTGCAGGCGATGCCCGGAGTCACGGTCGTCCCGCTGGTCGGCCGCCGCTCCGAGCTGGGCTATGACCCGCTCGACGCCGTGCCGCTGCGCCGTCTCATCCCCGATCTCCACACCTGGGAGGCCTTCATCTGCGGTCCGGAGGGGATGGCCGACCGCGTCGAGACCTCCCTCCGCGCACTGCGGATGCCGAAGCGCTTCATCCACCGAGAAGAACTGAGCATGTCATGAGCCGACAGTCCTGGCGGGGCACCGCCCTCTTCACCACCATCCTCATCGTCATGGGTGCGACCGTCGGACTGAAGCTCTACGGGCTCGGCGAGGAGGTGGCAGCGTCGCCCGCCGCGGCGGCCACCACCACCAGCGGAACGAACACGGGATCGACGACAGGCGCCACCTCTTCCGGCAGCAGCTCCAGCCCCTCGTCGACGCCGACGCCGAGTGCATCGGCCTCCGCCTCGGCCTCCGCGGCCACCCGGGTCATCACCGGCAACGCCGTCGACACCCGCTACGGCGCCGTGCAAGTGAAGGTCACCTTCTCCGGCACGACGATCACCGCGGTCGACACCGTCCAGGCGCCGAGCGGCAACGGGCGCGACATCGAGATCAACGACCAGGCGCTGCCCATCCTGCAGCAGGAGGCGCTCGCCTCGCAGTCGGCCAACATCGACACGGTCTCGGGCGCGACCTACACGTCGGAGGGCTACATCCAGTCGCTCCAGTCGGCGATCGACCAGCGATGAGGTTCCTCGAGACGGTCATGGGCATCCCGATGTCGATCGATATCCGGGACGAGATGGATGCGGCCCTCGCCGCTGAGCGCGCCTTCGCCGTGCTGCGCGAGGCCGACCGCCGCTTCAGCACCTACCTTCCGGACAGCGAGGTGAGCCGCGCGAACGCGGCGGCCGGCGCGAACCCGGAGGCGAGCGACGATTTCCGCGAGGTGGTCGCGATCGGAGAGGCTGCGGCGAGCGCGTCGGGCGGCGCCTTCCGCATCCGCCGCCCGGACGGCTCGTGGGACCTCGACGGCGTCGTGAAGGGATGGGCGGCCGCCCGTGCCGCTCGCACCCTCGACGAGCACGGCATCCGGAACTACTGCCTGAACGCGGGCGGCGACGTTGTCGTCGCGGGCACCCCGGGCGACGGTCGGCCCTGGAGCGTCGGCATCCGTTCGCCGCACGACCCCGCCGACATGCTGGCTGTGCTCGCCGTCACGGATTCGGCCGTCGCCACCTCCGGTGCCTACGAGCGCGGCACGCACATCACCGACGGCCGCGACGGCTCGACGCCCACCGGCCTCCTCAGCGCCACCGTCGTCGCGGACGACCTCACCACCGCCGACGTGCTCGCGACGACCGTCTTCGCTCTCGGACCGGACGGCCTACGCTGGGCGCTCGGCGCCGGCGCGCGGGGGTGCTGGCTGTGGATGCGGAGGGCCGCATCCTGGGCGTCGGCGAGCTGACCTTCGCGCAGGCGGCCGCCGCCGGATGACCGCAGCGCCGCGCCAGGAGCCGGAGGGGCTCTCCTATACTGCCGAGATGGCCGACAGGGTGCGCGTTCTGATCGCCGAGGACGACAGCCGCCTCGCCGGGATGCTCGACGCCCTGCTGCGCTGGGAGGGCTTCGAGGTCGAGGTCGCGGCCGACGGCCAGCGCGCCCTGCACCTCGGACTGACCACCCCGTTCGACGCGATCGTCCTCGACCGCGGGCTCCCGGCCGTCGAGGGCCTGGACGTGCTCCGCCGGCTGCGCGAGAGCGGGGTGACCACACCGGTCCTCGTGCTCTCCGCGCTCGGCACGCCGCCCGACCGGGTGGACGGGCTGAACGCCGGCGCCGAGGACTACCTCGCGAAGCCCTTCGACATCGACGAGCTGGTGGCGCGGGTGCGCGCCCTCACCCGCCGCGCCTCGGCGATCGTGCCCACCGTCCGCTTCCCCGGCGGGCGCCTCGACGTCGAGAGCCGCACGGTCACCCTCGACGACGGCTCCCGCACGGCGCTGTCGGAGCGGGAGTCGGCGCTGCTCGAACGCCTCGCGCGGCGGCCCGCACAGGTCTTCTCGCGTGCCGTTCTGCTCGACGAGGTGTTCGCCGCGGCCGACGACCCGGGCGTCGTCGACACCTACGTCCACCACCTGCGCCGCAAGTTCGGGCGCTCGCTCATCGAGACGGTGCGCGGCGTCGGGTACCGGATGGGCGCGCTGTGAAGGGCAGGCTGACGAACGCCGACGAGCGCGAGCTGCGCTCCGCCTCCCGCCGCCTGGCGTTGCAGTTCGCGCTCATCATCCTCGGCTTGTTCATCGCCCTCGGCGTCGTGATCTACACGGTCGTCTCCGCGGGCCAGGCCGAGTCGGCACGGCGCGCCCTCGACGACGCCTCCATGGTCGACTCGGTGCACGACGCGCCCCGCAACCTGCTGGTGACCGTCGTCGTGCCGCAGGGCCGCGAGAGCTCGCCCGGCATGCCGGAGGGTCTGCCCGACGAAGGAGCCATCGAGAACGTCATCGAGCACGGCGGTTCCGTGTCGGGCGTGGTGGAAGCGGACGGCCAGCGCTACCTGGTCGAGACGGATGTGCGGCACGGCAAGGTCGTGCAGATCGCCTACTCGCTGCGGGAGCAGCAGGAGGAGCTGAGCCGCCTCTTCGTCGCCCTCATCGGCTCCGGGCTGATCGCGGGTCTGGCCGCCGCGGGCATCGGCCTCCTGCTGGCCCGCCGCTCCATCCGGCCCCTTGCCGAGGCGCTGGGGCTGCAGCGGCGCTTCGTCGCGGACGCCGGTCACGAGCTCCGCACGCCGCTCACGCTGCTGAGCACGCGCGCGCAACTGCTCCGGCGGCAGGTGGCGACGGGCGGCGCATCCGGGGAGGATGTGCAGGCGGGGCTGGACGAGATCGTCGACGACAGCCGTGCCCTCACCGAGATCGTTCAGGACCTGCTGACCGCCGCCGACCCGCGGCAGACCGCCGAGAGCGAAGGGGTCGACCTCGCCGAGCTGACGCAGACGGTCGCCCGGTCGGCGCAGGGCCGGGCGGAGGAGCGCGGCATCCGCATCGAGGTCGAGGCCGCTCCGGATGCGATGGTCACCGGAGCGCCCGTCTCCCTCCGGCGCATGGTGGTCGCGCTGCTCGACAACGCGCTCGACCACGCCCGCTCCCGGGTGCGGCTGACGGTATCCATCGTCCGCGACCGCGTGCAGCTCGTGGTCGAGGACGACGGTCCGGGCTTCTCCGCCGGCGTCGAGTCCCGCGCCTTCGAGCGCTTCGCGACCGCCCGGGATGCGCAGCCCGGCGACGCACGGCCACGCCATTACGGCCTGGGCCTCGCCCTGGTGTCCGAGGTGGTGAGCCGCCACCTCGGCACCGTGGAGGCGACCAACGCCGCCTCCGGGGGCGCCGTGGTGACGGTCCGCCTGCCGCGCCGGGCCTAGCCCACGCCCTCCAGGGCGTCCGTCTCGGTGTTGCCGATGTTCTCGATGACCTCCGGCCGGCGCTTTCGCAGATAGGCGAACCACGCCACCGCCGCGACCAGGGTCAGCAGGAACAGGTACGGGATGACGTTCAGCGGGAACGCCGGCACCGGCCACACGTTCGCGAAGAACACGTACGCCATCGCCGCGACCGCGACGACCGCGCAGACCCACACCAGCCGGTTCGGGATGCCGGCCCGGCGCGTGTAGACGATGCACGCGATGGCGACCAGCGCGTACGCGACCATGTAGCCGTAGGCGCCGTAGGTGTCTACCCAGACCACGATGTCCATCGGCCCGGCGCCGACGAGCAACAGGATGACGTCGAGCACGATCGCGGCCGGTCCCGCCACCAGCAGCACGCGGTGCGGGGTCAGGTGACGCTCGTGCGTGCGGCCGAACCGCTCCGGCACGACGCCCTCCTTGCCCATCACGTAGATGACACGTCCGACGACGTTGAGCGGAGCGACGACGACCGCGAAGAAGGAGGCGCCGACGCCGAAGGTCAGAATGGGGGCGAACCACGACGGCATGCCGATAAGGGTGGCGATGTCCTCCAGCGGGCTGGCGCTCTTCGCGAGGTCGTCGCCGAGCACTGCGATCTGCGTGTAGGCGGCGAAGACGTAGAGCACGCCGACGACGAGGGCGCTCCACATGATCGCGCGCGGGATCGCCGTGTAGGGGTTCTTCGCCTCACGGCCGAGCGCATCCGCCGACGAGAAGCCGACGAAGCCGAGGATGCCGAGCACCATGCCCGCCGCGATGCCCTGGAACGGCGCACCCTGAGCGAAGACCTGCGCCGGATCCCACGCCTTGGGGCCGGCCCAGACCAGGGCGGCGATGAGCAGGATGGTGATGATCGTGACCGACACCAGCTCCAGCACCAGCGACACACGCGCCGAGAGCCGGATGCCGCGGATGGTGAACAGCGTCGCGAGGCCGCCCAGCACGATCGCCAGGGCGATGTACCAGCCGATGCCGCCCGCCGGAACGCCGAGCAGGATGAGGAACTGGTCGAAGTACTGCACGGCGCCGCCGAGGGAGCCGGCCGCGATGCCCCAGCAGCCGATCACCAGTGTGACGCCGGCCAGGTAGGCGCCGGTCGGGCCGAGGCCCTTCGCGACGTAGGTGTACAGCGAGCCGGCCGAGGCGTGCTTCCGCGCGAACACGACGACGCAGTAGCCGACGCAGAGGATCACGATGGTGGCGAGGATGAACGAGTAGATCGTCCCGTTGCCGGCGCCGACGAAGATCGACATCGCGGTGAACGCGATCACGGCGCTCGGCGCGATGTTCGCGATCGCCTGCGCGGCCAGCTCGGGGCCGCTCATGACGCCGTGCCGGAGCCCGGCATCGGTGGGGGTGCTCGCCCGTGTTTGGGTGGTTGACATGGCTCTCCAGTGAGTCGTTCGGGTGGGGCTAAGGGATGAGGAGGGTGCGGAGCACGGAGCCGGACTCGAGGTCCTCGAAGGCCTCCGCCGCTTCGGCGAGGGGTCGCCGGCCCGAGATCAGGGGGTCGAGCTTGAGCTGGCCGTCCATGTACCGGTCGACCAGCGCGGGGATGTCGATGGAGGGGCGCACCGAGCCGTAGTTGGAGCCGAGGATGCGCTGGTCGGCCTCAGCCAGCACCAGCGGCTCGAACGACGCCTTGGCTCCTGTCGGCGGCAGACCGACGATGACCGCGGCGCCGCCCAGGCCGAGCATCCGGATCGCCTGCTCGGTCGTGGAGGTGCGGCCGATGGCGTCGAACGCGTAGTCGACACCGTCGGGGATGAGGTCGAAGAGCTGCTCCACCGCGTCCGCCTGTGACGCGTCGATGCGGTCGGTCGCCCCGAACTGCAGCGCCATCTGCGTCTTGTCGGCCAGCACGTCGATGGCGACGATGCGCTCGGCCCCGGCGAGCTTGGCGCCCTGCACGACATTGAGGCCGACGCCGCCGCAGCCGATCACCGCGACCGTCGAACCGGGCTCGACCGCCGCCGTGTTGAGCACCGCTCCGACGCCGGTCGCGACGGCGCAGCCGACGACGGCGATGATGTCGAGCGGTGCGTCGTCGCGCACCTTCACGGCGCCGGAGGCGGGGACGACGACCTCCTCGGCGAACGAGGAGACGCCGAGGTAGTGGTGCACGGGCTCGCCGTCGCGGGAGAGCCGCGAGGTGCCGTCGAACAGCACGCCCTTCGGCGCCACAATGGTGGCCACCTTCTGGCAGCGCGCCTCGTGCCCCGAGCGGCAGTAGCGGCAGTCGCCGCACGGCGGGACCCAGCTGAGGACGACGTGATCGCCGACCGCGAGTGACGTGACCCCCGCTCCGAGTTCGGTCACGATGCCGGAGCCCTCGTGCCCCATCACGAGCGGAGCCGGAGCATCCCACTCGCCGCGCTTGACGTGCAGGTCGGAGTGACAGACGCCGGCCGCCGCGATCTTCACGCGCACCTCACCCGGTCCGGGAGCGGCGAGCTCCACCTCCGTGAACTCGATGGCGGCGGATGGTGCGGTGAAGACGACGGCCTGCATGGGTACTCCTTCGTGTGCGGGTCTCGCTCGATGCTAGGAAGCGGTCCGGCGGCCTGTCATTCACCGAAACCGTGATCGCCCGGCCTGCTGTTCGACATTTCGTACACTGGCCTCGTGACCCGCGACATCGCCTCCATCGCCCGCTCCCTGGGCGGCCGCACCATCGAGGGGCGCCTGGATGCGGGCCTGCGGGTGGATGCCGTGGTCGCCCTCGACGACTTCTCCGTCGTCGGACATCCCTCCTTCGCCACACTGGTCGTCGCCAGCGCGAGAGCCGCGACGGCCGCGCTGGCCCCGGAGGCCGAGCGCCGCGAGGCCCTGCAGCAGGCGGTCATCGTGGCCCACGGCGAGGATGCACGGCTCCTCGCCGCACTCAAGCGCACCGGAACGACCGCAATCGTCGGCACCGAGGTGTCGGACGAGCTGCTCGGGCCCGTGCTCACCGCGCTCCTCGCGGTCGACCAGGCCGCAGAGGACCGCGCGGTCACCAGCGCCATGAAGGTGCTGACCCTGGCCGCGCGGCGGGGCGGCGTCTCCGGTGTGGTCGCGGAGCTCGCCCACCGCATCGACGGCTGGGTCGTGCTCCTCGACCGGCACGGGCAGGTCATCACCAGCGCTGGAGCCGGGGGCCTGCACGTGCAGGATGCGATGGCCGTCGCCCTCTCCCGGCCGGTCCGGGTTCGGCACCGCGCCCTCCAGGTGCACGTCGTCGGCTCGGGTGAGGACCTGTCCGCCCGTCTGGTGGTGAGCCCGCGCACCGAGTCCTCGAGCCGCGCCCGCGAGCTCGGCTCGCAGGCCGCCGCGCTGCTCGACCTCCTGCTCCGCACCGACGACCCCAGCCGGACCGAGCGCCTCGGGCGTGCCCTGATGATCGACGCCCTGCTCGCCGGCGGTCCGGCCGCCGTGTCATTGCTGCGCAGGTGGGGCGTGCACGAGACCTCGCTCACCGCCTTCGCCCTCACCGCCCGGTCCGCCTCGGTGGAGGTCGAACGGCTGGTGTCGCACTGGCTCGACGAGCTCGGCGCCGCCCACCTCCACACCGAGCGGTACGGCGTCGTCACCGGCTTCCTGCGCGACGACCAGGTGGATGCCGTGGCCGCGCGCGTGGAGGCGTACTCCTCCGCCGTCTTCCTCGGGCTCGGGACGTCCGCGCCGACCGATGCGCTGGCTCCGAGCGCGGCGGAGGCCGGTCACGCCGTGGAGTCCGCCCGTGCGGAGGGAAAGCGCGTCGTGCGCTACCGCGCCATCCCGACCATCTCGCTCGTGCTCGACCGCCTCGGCGAGAACGACACGCGGCGTGTCGCCCGGCTGCTCGACCCCCTCCGCGACGAGACCGGACGGCACGGTGAGCTGACCGAGACGCTCCGGGTCTTCCTCGCCGAGAACGGTGCGTGGGGTGCGGCCGCCGAGCGCCTCGGCGTGCACCGCCAGACGCTGACCTCGCGCATCCACCGCATCGAGGGGCTGGCCGGGCTTTCGCTCGCCGACGCTGACGACCGTACCGCGGCCTGGCTCGCCCTGCGGGCGCTGCACGCCTGAGCGCTCAGCGCGTGACGTCGTCGCGCAGTACCGCGACCGGCGTGACGATGACCGTCTCCAGCCGGCTGACGACCTCCAGGTAGTCCGCCGTCCAGATGATCCGGACCGCGGTGACCATGTCGTCGGCGTCCTCCGCCCGGTCGACCACCGCCGCCGCGAGACGTGTGACCATCGTCGGGTCCGTGGGCACCGGCTGGGGAAGCGGCCCGAGGGCGACGAGCTGCTCCGCCATCCGCCGGTACCAGCTCTCGAGACCGGTCAGTGCGTCATCCAGCGCGCTCCGGGCCTCCGCCGTGTGGCGGTCCGCGGCCGGCTGCCCGCCCCAGAGCTCTACGATCGCGTCGCTCGCCAGCCGCACTCCTGCCACTCCGGTCACCGAGGCGGAGACCTCGGCCAGCGGCCGCCGCTTCGCACCGCGCTCGGCGAGGTATGTGCGGAACGCGTCGTCGAGCCGCCTGGACGCGGCAGCCGCCCGCGTCGCCTGCGCCCGGGGCTCCGCCACGCCGTCGCGCTCGCCCACCCCGTAAGCCACAGCGGCCCGGAGGTACGCGATCCCCTCGCGGTACGCGTCGGCGATCGCCCGGCGCAGCGAGGCGGCGGCGCCGCGCGGCCAGAACAGCACGCCCACGACCAGGCTGACGGCACAGCCGAGGGCGACATCCTCGATCCGGATGAGCCCGACCGTCCACCCGGTGGGCGCGATGATGTTGAAGAGCAGGACGAGAACGACCGTGAACGCGGCCTGCCCCGCGGCGAACGAGATCGCCGCCGGCGCGACCCCGGCGATCAGGATCGCGACCGGCAGGACCACCCAGAGCACCACCGGATTCGCGCCGATGACGAACAGGACGGCCGCGCCGAGGAGGACGCCGGCCACCGTGCCGAGCACGCCCCGCAGCACGGTCTGCCCGGTGCTCAGCGCGTTGGACCGCAGCACCGAGAGCGTGCCCAGCACCACCCAGAAGGAGTGGTCCACGCCGGTGAGCTTGGCCAGCAGCACCGCCAGTCCGAGTGCGATCGCACCGCGGATGCTGTTGCGCAGCCAGACCGAGTTCCAGCCGACGAACGCGCTGGCGCGCTCGGCGGCCGCGGCGACCGGTCCGCTGAGGCCGCCCGGCTGACGGCCCAGCATCCGCTGCCACCACGACCTCCGCTCCGCCCGGGCCGTCAACGAGATGTTGCTGCCGACCGTCGTCACCGCGTAGGCGAGCTCCTGAGCCCGGAAGCCGGGGTCGAGGGACGTGAGCATCGCGTCGCTCGACCCGCCACCGCGTCCGCTCGTCGCCGGAGCCGTGAGCATTGCCGCCTCCACCTCGACGCGGGCGTCCGCCAGGCGGCCCAGCGCGGCATCCAGTGGCGCGGGATCTGCGCCATGCTGCGCCAGCACGACGGCACCGGTGTCCAGCACGTCGGCGGCAGCGCTCTTAACCGTCCACGCCGCCGCATGGGTCGGTCCGGGAATCACGGACGGCGCTCGGCCATAGCGGTCGAACTGGGTCATCACGGAGTCGAGCCAGATCAGCTCGTCGACCAGCCGCACGATGGTCCGCGCCGGAGTGCTCAGCCCGGTCGGCCGGTACGGCGCCGCCAGGAACGCCTCGTGGAGCACGGCCACGCCGGCGTCCGCCTCCGCGATCGTGCGGTCCCGCTCCGCGGCCAGCGCCGGATCCCCTCCCCTCGGACGTAGGCCGACTCGGCGCGAAGCCGTGCCGCGAGCGCGCGGATCGCATCCACCGCCGGCCCCCGCAGGGCGTTCCCGCGCCGGGGCCGGCCACAGCACCGTCACGGCGACGATCGCGACGACCGCCGCGATCCCCCACCCGAGCAGCCGCGGGCCGAGGGATGCGGGGGTCCCAGGAAGCGTCACCGGCAGGATGAACGACAGCAGCAGGGAGGTGCTGGCCGACGCCGCGACCGAGCTGACCGATCCGGCGAACAGCACGACGAGGGCGACCACCGCCATCCCCACCGCCGACAGCCAGACCGGCTGTGCGGCGAGCGTGCCCAGCGTCACGAGCACGGCGCCGACGACGGCCAGCGCCACGAGCGCCTGCACCCGCTCGCGCAGCGGTCCGCCGAAGTCGACGAAGAGCAGCATCGCGAACGACCCGAACACCGAGAAGAACGCCACATCCGGGTTGCCGATCACCCGGCTGCCGAACGCGAACAGCAGCGGCATCACGATCGCGGCCCGGCCCGCGCGCCGCAGGGCGCTGAACCCCGGGTCGTGTCTGCTCAGCCACTCCCTGACGCGCACTCGGCCCTCCTCGCGCTCACCCTATTGGGCCACGAGTTGCGAGGGAACACCCGCGGAGAAGGCCGCCGGAAACGACTCAGGCGCCCGATTTCTCGAGCGCCTGATGTGTCCGTGCGCGAGGGGGACTTGAACCCCCACGCCCTTGCGGGCACTGGCACCTGAAGCCAGCGCGTCTGCCAATTCCGCCACTCGCGCGAACCCAGGAACTCTAACACGACGTCCGGACCGTTCACGAATCGGGTCGTCCTCCCGCAGACTGATCTTCACCGGATAGCCAGGGGGTTTTCCAGGGTTCCGACTAACATGCATGTAGTCATCGAGCCGGGAGCGGGAGACTGTGGGCATTCTGGACAACTTCGAGCGGGGGCTCGAGCGCGCGGTCAATGGCGCGTTCGCGAAGACCTTCCGCTCCGGGCTGCAGCCGGTCGAGCTCACCAGCGCTCTCCGCAAGGAGCTCGACACGAAAGCGGCCGTGGTCGCGCGCGACCGCGTGCTCGCGCCCAACCGGTTCGTGCTGCGCATGTCGAGGGCCGACTACACGCGGATGCGCTCCATGGGCGCGGCGCTCACCGACGAGCTGATCGACTTCGTGCAGAAGCACGCGGCGACCCAGCACTACCAATTCGCGGGCGGCATCTCCATCGAGCTCGAGGAGGACGCGGAGCTCACCGAGGGGATGCTGCAGGTCGAGTCCGAGAACGTGAAGGGCGACGTCGCCTGGACCCCGGTGCTCGACATCAACGGCACCCACTACCCGCTGGGCCACTCGCGCACGGTCGTCGGCCGCGGCGCGGACGCGGACATCACCGTCGACGACACGGGCATCTCGCGCCGGCACGTCATGATCACCTGGGACGGGCACCGCGCCCAGGTGGAGGACCTCGGCTCCACCAACGGCACCAAGCTCGACGGCCAGCCGCTGCGCAAGGCCATCCTCGAGCCCGAGTCCGTCATCACGCTGGGCCGCACGCGCATCGTGTTCCGCGTGCTGCCCCAGGCGGCGCCCGGCGGAAGCGGAGCGGATGCGACGCGCCGCCACGACGTCGGCAACTTCTGGAGCCCCTCGTGAACCCCAGCGAGCTGACCCTGCTGGTGCTGCGGTTCGGCTTCCTGCTCCTGCTGTGGCTGTTCGTGTTCGGCATCGTCTACGCGCTGCGCACCGACCTGTTCGGGCAGCGCGTGCGCAAGCTTCCGGAGTCGCAGGCGGCGGCCCCCGCCTCCCCGTTCCCGGCGGCGAGCGCCCCCGCCCCGGTCCCCTCCCCCGTGGCCGCGCCCGCCGGACCGACCGAGCCGGTCATGAAGCCGGCCCCGGTCTCCACCCTCCCCTCCGGCGCGAACCGCGCGAGCGGGCACACCAACGCGAGCGTGCAGACCGCCCGACGCCTCGTCATCACGTCCGGGCCGCGCGCCGGGACCGAGCTCCCCCTCGGCCGCGACCCGATCACCGTCGGCCGCTCCAGCGAGTCGAACCTCGTCATCCGCGACGACTACACCTCCACCCACCACGCCCGCCTGCTCCTCTGGAACGACGAGTGGATGATCCAGGATCTCGACTCGACGAACGGCACGTTCCTCGACGGCCGCCGCGTCACCGTCCCGACCCAGGTCCCGCTCGACACGCCGATCAAGATCGGTACGACCACGTTCGAGCTGCGGCGGTAACCGGTGGCGGCGAACAAGGCGGCGGCGCTCTCCCACGTCGGGAAGATCCGCTCGAACAACCAGGACTCCGGCTACGCCGGACGCCAGCTGTTCGTCGTCGCCGACGGGATGGGCGGTCACGCGGGCGGCGACGTCGCCTCCGCCATCGCCGTCACCCGCATCCGCGAGGCCGACCGGGAGTACGAGACGGCCGCCGAGGCGGAGTTCGCCCTGCAGTCCGCTCTCATCGCGGCGAACTCGCTGCTCGCCGAGACAGTGTTCGAGCATCCGGAACTGACGGGGATGGGCACCACCGTCAGCGCACTGGTGCGGGTCGGCGACCAGCTCGCCTTCGCCCACATCGGCGACTCGCGCATCTACCTGTTCCGGGACGGCGAGCTGAAGCAGGTCTCGACCGATCACACCTTCGTGCAGCGCCTGGTCGACAGCGGACGCATCACCGAGGAGGAGGCGATGGTGCATCCCCGCCGCTCCGTGCTGATGCGCGTGCTCGGCGACGTGGACGCCTCGCCCGAGATCGACACCTGGACGCTCGACACACGACCCGGCGACCGCTGGCTGATCTGCTCCGACGGCCTCAGCGGCGTGGTGAAGCACGACGACATGCTCGCTGCCCTGGCCTCCAAGGACGGCCCCAAGCAGGTGGCCGAGCGCCTCCTCAAGCAGAGCCTCGACGCGGGCGCCCCGGACAACGTGACGGCGGTGGTGCTCGACATCGGCGACACGGCACGCGGCGACATCATGAAGGAACCCGTCACCGTGGGCTCCGCCGCGTCGCCGCTGCAGTTCGGCGTCGAGCCGAAGCCGACCACGCGCGCGGCGCGCCTTCCCGGACTGCGGCTGCACCCCATCCGGCCGGCCACCGGCCCCACGCACTTCGAGCCGCAGTCGGAGGACTACCTCGACGAGCTCATCGAAGAGGATGCGCGCCGCGCCCGGCGCCGGCGCCTCACCTGGATGATCGGCCTGATCCTCCTCGTCGTCGCGATCGTGCTCGCCATCCTCTTCGGGTACCAGTGGACGCAGTCCCGCTACTACGTGGGCGCGTCGCCCGACGGCAAGGTCGCCATCTACCAGGGCGTCCAGCAGGGCATCGGGCCGATCGGGCTCTCGCACCTGTACGAGGAGACGACCCTCTCGGTGAACGACCTTCCCGCATACGACAAGCAGCAAGTGGAGCAGACCATCAACGCCGACGACCTGCCGTCGGCCAAGACGATCGTGGAGCAGCTGAGCGATGCCCGCGGACAATAGGGCCACCGCGCCCCGCCAGACCAGGCCTCCCCGGACCGCCACCGGGCCGGTGAAACGGCTGCGCCTGCCCGCGAAGCTGCGCAACCTCGAACTCTTCCTGCTCGTGATCGCCTGCGGGATCAACGCCGCCGCCATCGTCCTGGTGCAGCTGGGCGCCCTCGGCCACATCGATCTGACGCTGGTCTACCTCGGCGCGGGTCTCTCGGCGCTCGTCATCGCGATGCACATCGCGCTGCGGTTCGTCGCGCCCCAGGCCGACCCGTTCCTGCTGCCGATCGCGACCATCCTCACCGGGATCGGCATCGCCGAGATCTATCGCATCGACATCCATTTCAAGGACGCCGGGTGGGACAGCGCCGGCGTCAAGCAGATCGTGTGGAGCGCCATCGCCATCATCTGCGCGATCCTCGTCGTGGTGCTCATCCGCAACCACCGCATCCTGCAGCGCTACACCTTCCTCTTCGGCCTCGCGGCCTTGGTGCTGCTGCTCCTGCCGATGCTTCCCGGCATCGGCAAGGAGATCTACGGTGCGCGGGTGTGGATCGGCATCGGCCCGTTCAGCTTCCAGCCCGGCGAGATCGCGAAGCTGTGCCTCGCCGTCTTCTTCGCCGGCTACCTGGTCCAGACGCGCGACTCGCTCTCCGTCGTCGGCCGCAAGTTCCTCGGCATCCGCTTCCCGCGCGCCCGCGACCTCGGCCCGCTGCTCGTCGTCTGGCTGATGGCCATGGCCGTGATCGTGTTCCAGCGCGACCTCGGCACCGGTCTGCTGATCTTCGGCCTGTTCCTGGTCATGCTGTACGTCGCGACCTCCCGCATCAGCTGGGTGATCCTCGGCCTGCTGCTGATCGTCGGCGGTGCGGTGGCGGCGAGCCAGCTGCTGCCGTACGTGCACGACCGCTTCGCGAACTGGCTCACGCCCTTCTCGCAGAACGTGTACGACGCACAGGGCGGCAGCTTCCAGCTCGTGCAGGGCCTCTTCGGTCTCGCCCACGGCGGCCTGATCGGCACAGGGCTCGGCCAGGGCCAGCCGTGGATCACGCCCGTCTCGCAGAGCGACTACATCATCGCCAGCCTCGGCGAGGAGCTCGGCCTCGCCGGTCTGTTCGCCCTCTTCGCCCTCTACCTCGTGTTCGTGGCCCGTGGCCTGCGCATCGGATTCGCCGGGCAGGATGACTTCGGCAAGCTGCTCGCCGTGGGCCTCTCGTTCACCGTGGCGCTGCAGTGCTTCATCGTCATCGGCGGCGTCACCCGGGTCATCCCGCTGACCGGCCTCACGACGCCCTTCCTGGCAGCGGGCGGCTCGTCCCTCGTCGCCAACTGGATCATCGTGGCGCTGCTGCTGCGGCTGTCCGACACCGTCCGCAATCAACCCCGGCTGGTGGTGAGTTGACATGAACCGCGAGATCAAGCGCGTGAGCACCATCGTGCTGGGGATGTTCCTGGCGCTGCTCGTCTCCACGTCCATCCTGCAGGTGTTCTCGGCGGACACCCTCAACACGGATGCGCGGAACACGCGGGCGCTGAACGACAGCTACTCGGCGCAGCGCGGAGCCATCCTGGTGGCCGGGCAGCCGGTCGCCCAGTCGGTGCCGTCGAACGACGTCTACAAGTGGCAGCGCGTCTACAGCAACGGCCCGCTGTACTCGGCCGTCACCGGCTTCTTCCCGATCAACGGCGAGCCGACCGGACTCGAGGGCGCGCTCAACGCGAAGCTGAGCGGCTCCGCCAACTCGCAGTTCTTCGACCGCATAAACGCCATCCTCACCGGCAAGAACCCACAGGGTGCGACCGTCGAGACGACGATCGACCCGGTGGCGCAGCAGGCGGCGTGGGATGCGCTCGGCGACCAGCAGGGCGCCGTCGTGCTGCTCGCGCCCAAGACCGGCAAGATCCTCGCGATGGTGTCGAAGCCGACATACGACCCGAACGTTCTCGCGTCGCACGACGGCAAGGCGGTCGACGCCACCTACAACCAGCTCCTGTCCGCTCCCGGCGACCCCCTGATCAACCGGACCATCGGCGGCAACCTGAACCCGCCGGGGTCGACATTCAAGCCCGTGATGAGCGCCTCCGCCTTCGGCACCGGCCAGTACACGAAGGACAGCCAGCTGCCCAACCCGGCGTCGCTGCCGCTGCCCGGGTCCGGCACGGTCGTGAAGAACGACTCCCTCACCACGTGCGGCCCCGGTGCCACGGTGTCGATCGCGACCGCGCAGATCCTCTCCTGCAACATCCCGTTCGCCGAGCTCGGGATGCAGCTGAAGCCCGAGGTGATCAAGGACCAGGCCGACAAGTTCGGGTTCAACCAGTCGCTGACCATCCCGACCAAGGTCGAGAAGAGCGTCTACCCGCTCTACACCGACGCCGCCGAGCGCGCCCTCGGATCGTTCGGGCAGATGGACGACCGGGCGACTCCGCTGCAGATGGCGATGGTCTCGGCGGCGATCGCCAACGGCGGGACGCTGATGGCGCCGAACCTCGTGGAGTCCATCCGCTCGGCGGATCTGCAGACCGTGGAGAGCTTCCAGGCCACGGAGTTCTCGCGCCCGCTGAGCCAGCAGAACGCCGACACCATCAAGCAGATGATGGTCGACGGCGTCGATCACGGCGTGGCGAGCAATGCAAGAATAGGTGGGGTTCAGGTCGGCGGTAAGACCGGTACGGCGCAGAACGGTGAGAACGACCCGTACACGCTGTGGTTCACCGGTTTCGCGCCGGCGAACGACCCGGAGTTCGCTGTGGCTGTAGTTGTCGAAAATGGCGGTGGACAGGGTCAGAGCGGCTCGGGTAACTCCATCGCCGCTCCGATCGCGAGGAAAGTACTAGAGGCGGTGCTGAATAAATGAGACCCACAGCAGGGCTCACCTTCGGGGGACGTTACGAGCTGCAGTCGCGGATCGCTATCGGCGGCATGGGCGAGGTGTGGCAGGCCACCGACCTCGTCATCGGCCGTACCGTCGCCATCAAGATCCTGAAGGACGAGTACCTCGGCGACCCGGGCTTCCTCGAGCGCTTCCGTGCGGAGGCGCGGCACGCCGCCCTCGTCAACCACGAGGGCATCGCCAACGTCTACGACTACGGCGAGGAGGACGGCAGCGCCTACCTCGTGATGGAGCTCGTCCCCGGCGAGGCGCTGTCGAGCATCCTGGAGCGGGAGCACGTCCTCAGCACCGACCGGACGCTCGACATCGTCGCGCAGACCGCCGCCGCCCTCCACGCCGCCCACGCCGCCGGTCTCGTCCACCGCGACATCAAGCCGGGCAACCTCCTGATCACTCCGGATGGGCGCGTCAAGATCACCGACTTCGGCATCGCCCGGATCGCCGACCAGGTGCCGCTGACCGCCACCGGCCAGGTCATGGGCACCGTGCAGTACCTCTCGCCGGAGCAGGCCTCCGGACACCCGGCCTCGCCGACGACCGACATCTACTCGCTCGGTATCGTCGCCTACGAGTGCCTGGCCGGGCGCCGCCCGTTCACGGGCGAGTCGCAGGTCGCCATCGCCATGGCGCAGATCAACGAGGCGCCGCCGGAGCTCCCCGCGACCGTCGCGGAGCCGGTGCGCAACCTCGTCTTCGCGTGCATCGCGAAGAATCCCGCCGACCGCCCGGCGTCCGCCGCTCACCTCGCCCGTGCCGCCCAGGCGCTGCGCCGCGGCGACGTGCGTGCGGCCGCGGCATCCGTCCCCGCCATCCTCGGCGGAGCCGCAGCGACCGATGCGGCGACGGTGCTCATGCCGTCGCCCGCCGCGGTGCCGACCCAGGCGACCACCGTGCTGCCCGCGACCGCGGTTGCGCCCGTCGTCGAGGAGGAGGCCGTCGCTCCGGTCGAGGAGCGCAAGCGCAGCCGCTGGACATGGCCGCTGATCGCTCTGATCGCGCTCCTCGCGCTGGTGCTCATCAGCGGGATCATCGCCCTGGTCGCCCAGCCGAAGCCGGCCCCCACCACCTCGCCGGTCGTGACTCCCACCACCCAGCCGTCCTCTCCGTCGCCCTCCCCGACGCCCACGAGCAACACCGTGCAGATCACCGAGAGCGACTTCCTCGGGCTCACCGCCGACCAGGCGCGCGACAAGCTGCAGCAGCTCGGGATGGTCGCCGACGTGGCGCAGGGCAACGCGGCCACCACGCAGGACCAGGCGAACAAGGTCTACTCGGTGAACCCCACCGGCCCGGTGCCGAAGGGCTCGACCATCGCCGTCAAGGTCTACGGACCGGTCGCCCCGATCCCCACGCCGACGGACACGGTCTCCGCGACTCCTCCGTCGGGTCAGGGCGCGCCGAACACGCAGATCAGCGTCAGCTTCGGCTCGGCCACCTGCCCCGCAGGTCAGAACCTCGTCGGCCGCCGGCTCTACGTGAACGGCCAGCCGCAGACGCCGGTCAACGACACCAAGATGGTGTGGTCGCCGAGCTCGACCGGCACGTACAAGCTGACCTACACGATCTTCTGCGGCGAGTCGGTCGAGTCGGGCCAGTCGCCCGCGCTCACCTACGAGGTCGTCACCGCCACGCCGACTCCGGGCGCCGGCGGCGGCACCGGCACGGGAGGCGGCGGCAACGGCAACGGCTGACCCGCGGCGGTCAGCCTCCGGCGGTTACTCAGCCGGGCCCCGCTACACTAACCGGAGTTCAGCACGCAGAAGGAGTCCGCATTGAGCCCAGATAGCCGCCTGCTCGCAGGCCGATATCAGGTGGGCGAACTCATCGGCCGGGGCGGCATGTCCGACGTGCACCGCGGCACCGACACACGCCTGGGCCGCACGGTCGCCATCAAGCTCCTGAAGCCGTCTCTGGCGACCGACCCCGCCTTCCGCACCCGCTTCCGTCAGGAGGCGCAGGCCGCCGCCCGCATGACGCATCCGACGATCGTGCGCGTCTTCGACGCGGGCGAGGAGACCGTGCGCGAGCCGAACGGCCACGAGGCGCAGCTGCCCTTCATCGTGATGGAGCACGTCGACGGCGTCCTCCTGAAAGACCTCATCAAGCGCGGGCCGCTCGAGGTGCAGGAGGCGGTGCGCATCACCGAGGGCATCCTCACCGCTCTCGAGTACTCACACCGAGCGGGCGTCGTGCACCGCGACATCAAGCCCGGCAACGTCATGATCACCAAGGCCGGTCAGGTCAAGGTGATGGACTTCGGCATCGCGCGCGCCATCAGCGATTCCTCGGCCACCGTCGCGCAAACGACCGCCGTGCTCGGCACGGCCAGCTACTTCTCGCCGGAGCAGGCGAAGGGCGAGTCGGTGGACGCGCGCACCGACCTGTACTCGACCGGCGTCGTGCTGTTCGAGATGCTCACCGGGCGTCCTCCGTTCCGCGGCGACACCCCGGTCGCCGTCGCGTACCAGCACGTCAGCGAGACGGCGGTCGCGCCCAGCACCGTGAACCCCAAGGTGTCCCCCGCGATGGATGTGGTGGTCGCCCGGGCTCTCGCGAAGGACCGCTTCGAGCGCTACCAGACGGTCGCGGAGTTCCGCGCCGACCTCGAGGAGGCCGCCGCCGGCCGCGTCCCGAAGCGCAAGCACGAGGACGAGTTCGCCGAGACCCTGTTCGGCGCTCCGCCGAGCTCCGTCTCCGGCCCGGAGGCGGCGTTCCGCCAGCTGGCCGAAGACCAGACCATGACCCGCACCCAGCGCCGGCCACCGGTCATCTGGATCTGGGCCGGCATCGCCATCATGGCGGTCGTCATCGTGGCCGTCCTGGCCTGGGTGCTGCGGCTCGCTCCGAGCACGACGATGCCGGAGACCTCCCGCAAGGTGCCGAACCTCTCGGGCCAGACCCTCGACAAGGCGACCGCCGAGCTCGACGACATGAAGCTCAAGTGGGTGAAGACCACCGAATCGAGCCCCACCTACAACCAGGGGCAGGTGATCCGCACCGATCCGGGCGCCGGCATCGTCGTCGCGACCGGGGACACGATCACGGTCTACGTCTCCACCGGCAAGAAGACCGTCACCGTGCCGGATGTGCACAACATGACCGTGGATGCGGCCACCCAGGCGCTGCAGCAGGCGGGTCTCACCGTCGGCCCGACCACCTCGGAGAACTCGCCGAGTGTTCCGGCCAACGTCGTCATCTCCACCGACCCTGCGCCTAATGCGTCGGCGCACGAAGGCGACGCCATCGGCCTGCACGTGTCGAGCGGGAAGGTGACGCTCACCGATCTCACCGGGCAGACCATCCAGGCCGCCACGGGCATCCTGTCGCAGCTGGGGCTCACCGCGAACCCCAAGCCGGATGCGTCCTGCCCGCAGGACAAGGGCGCGACCATGGTGCACACCCAATCGGTGGCTCCGGGGGACGTGCCGCAGGGGACGACCGTCGACCTGACCTACTGCTCGGGCTGACGCACCGCGCCCGCTGAGCGCCCGGTCGGCTCCGGTCAGCCCAGCTTCACCAACGGGTTGAGGGTGCGGGACGCCTCGGCGGCTCCCGCCAGGCCCGCGACCTCGAGCCAGTTGCCGAGCATGCGGTATCCGCCCTCGGTGAGCACCGACTCGGGGTGGAACTGCACGCCGTAGATCGGCGCCTCCCGGTGCTGCAGCGCCATGATCACGCCGCCGGCCGTGCGAGCGGTCACGTGCAGGTCGTCCGGCAGCGTACCGTCGACGACCGCGAGCGAGTGGTACCGCGTCGCGGTGAACGGCTGGGCCACGCCCTCGAAGAGCGGGCTGTCGTCGTGGCCGACCTGCGAGGTCTTGCCGTGCATCAGCTCCTCCGCGTTCGTCACCACGCCGCCGAAGGCCTCGGCGATCGCCTGGTGGCCGAGGCAGACGCCCAGCAGCGGCTGCCCGGTCGACAGCGCCTGCTCGACCGCCGGAATGGAGACCCCGGCGTCGGCGGGCTTGCCCGGCCCGGGCGAGATGAGCACCGCGTCGTACTCGGCGAGCTTCGCGGGAAGGTCCTCCACCGCGATGTCGTCGTTGCGCACGACCTCCGTCTCGGCTCCGAGCTCGCGCAGGTAACCGTTCAGCGTGTAGACGAAGCTGTCGTAGTTGTCGATGACGAGTACGCGGGTCACGGCCCCACGGTACCTTCCTGCGGCCCGAGGAGCGAATCCACCCAGGGGAACACCCAGGTCACCAGCGCGAACAGTGCGACGGCGATCAGCGCCAGAAGGATGAGGAGGCGCAGCCACCACGGACCGGGCAGCACCCGCCACAGAGCTCCGTACACGGTCAGCCTCCCTGTCCGACCGCCGCGGCGATCTCGCTCGGAACGTCCTGCGGCGGCGCGAACGACTGGAACACGCTGTAGGCGATCAGCCGCTCCCCGGCGTGGAACGGCGGGTTGCAGGTGGTGATCGTCATGAACCGATCGACCGGTGTCGCGGCCGGCTGCCGCGGCACGGGCAGCAGCACGCCGACCGCCGAAGGCTGCACGTACTCGAAATTGCGGAACGTGTACGTGTACCAGCCGTCCTTCGTCTGCACGTAGATGCGGTCGCCGATGTGGAGCTTCGACAGGTCGATGAACGTATTGCCCCATCCCGAGTCATGACCGGCCACCGCGAAGTTGCCGACCTGACCCGGCATCTGCGTGTCGATGTAGTGGCCGACCCCGGCGGTGTAGCTGTTGAGGACGCGTTCGGTGTCGACCGTCTGCCGGATCGTGCGCTTCCAGTCGGCGCCGAGGCGCGGCACGTAGACCACCGCGAACGGCTCGTACGGAGCAGGCTTCGCGAGCACCGGCGGATCGACCTGCGCGGTCGTGGTGCCCGGCGCCGGCTTGGGCGCCTTCATCGCGTCGTCGATCCACTTCTGACTCTGCTGCGCGGCCGCCGTGGTCTGCTGGCCCGCCATGACGAGGTTGTTCCACCAGATCTGCCACCCCAGGAAGAGGAGCACCAGGATGCCCGCGGTGATGAGGAGCTCGCCGGCCACGCCGAGCACCGTCGGACGCCGATGCGGCCGGCGTGGCCGGCGCATGCGAGGCTCCGAGGTGGTCATGTGCCACATTCTAGAGACGGCTCGCTGGGAAACGGCACGGCGTACGCGGCCGCCTCCCCTGTTCGGGGGCCTCAGGAAGCGTCCGAGCTTCCCCGCTAGACTGGGGTGCTATGGCACGCAGCAAGTCGAAGACGAAACCCGAGCGACCCGCCCGCGCAGACCGCACCGCAGCGGCATCCGGAGAAGAGGCCCCGAACCCGGTGTGGTTCAAGCCGCTCATGTTCGGCTTCATGCTGCTCGGCCTCATCTGGATCATCGTGTTCTACGTGAGCCAGAACCAGTACCCGATTCCGGCGCTCGGCGCCTGGAACATCCTCGTGGGCTTCGGCATCGCCTTCATCGGGTTCCTCATGACGACGCGCTGGCGATAGCGCACCGCACCCTCCGTGCCTCGAGCCCGGGTCGGCACCAGCCGGCCCGGGCTTCGTGTTCTCCACAGTTCTCCACAGGCACCCTGTGAACAGTTGTCGCGCGTTCGCCTGCGCTTTCCCCAGTGTTAATAAGACTGTGGAGAGTTACAGCCGTGTAATTACCCACAATGTTAATAAGCCTGTGGATAACTTATCCACCCGGTGTGGGGAACTACACGAAGAAGTGGATGAGGCTCAACGCCACCAACACCACGCTCAGCAGGGCGAGGAGCGGAAGCTGCCAGCGGCGGCGCTGCGGCTGTCGCGTCTCGACGTAGATCAGCCCGACCAGCAGGCCGCCGACCAGGCCGCCCACGTGCGCCTGCCAGGCGATGTTGAACCCGGGCAGGAACCCGATTCCCAGGTTGATGGCCAGCAGCACCAGCATCTGCGTCGCGTTGCCGCCCAGCCGGCGCTGGATGATGAAGAAGGCCCCGAACATCCCGAAGATCGCCCCCGAGGCCCCGAGCACCGGCTGCACCGGCGACGACAGGAGCAGCACCCCCAGGGAGCCGGCGAATCCGCTGATGACGAAGAGGGCCAGGTAGCGGACACGGCCCAGCAGCGGCTCCAGCGCCATCCCGAACACCCACAGCGTGTACATGTTCAGGGCGATGTGGATGATGTTGGCGTGCGCGAAGACGCTGGTCAGCATCCGCCACGGCTCGAACCCGACGCCGAATGTCCCGCTCGGGTACGAGAAGGCACCCGCGTAGACGAGGGAGGGCGTGATCGGGACACCGAGCAGCGGCCCCAGATTCTGAAGAATGAACACGACCACGCACAGCGCGATGATCGAGTACGTGACGACCGGCGCTCCTGAGCCCGTCAGCCGGGTGACCCAGGCGGGCTTGGTGCGCGGGTGGGTCGCCTTCTGCTGCGCCATGCACTCGGGGCACACGACGCCGACGGCACCGGGCGTCTGGCACTCACCGCAGATCGTGCGGCCGCACCGCTGGCAGAGCACGTAGCTCTCGCGGTCGGGATGGCGATAACAGTAGTTCGCGCGCGCGTCGACGGGCTGAGTCATCTCGTGTGCTCGCCCGCCCTTCCTCAGACCTGCTCGATGTCGATGGACTCGATGACGACGTCGTCCAGCGGCCGGTCACGGGCATCCGTCGGGACCTCGGCCAGCTTGTCGACGATCTTGCGCGACGCGTCGTCGGCGACCTCGCCGAAGATGGTGTGCTTGCCCTGCAGCCAGGTGGTCGGCGCGACGGTGATGAAGAACTGCGAGCCGTTGGTGCCGCGTCCGCCCTGGATGCCGGCGTTCGCCATCGCGAGGATGTACGGCTGCGTGAAGTCGAGCTCCGGGTTGATCTCGTCGTCGAACTGGTAGCCCGGGCCGCCGACCCCCTGACCGAGGGGGTCGCCGCCCTGGATCATGAAGCCGGGGATGATGCGGTGGAAGACGACACCGTCGTAGAGGGAGCCGTGGACTTCTCGCCGGTGGCGGGATGCGTCCACTCGATCTCGCCCGTCGCCAGGCCCACGAAATTACGCACCGTCTTCGGCGCGTGATTGCCGAAGAGGTTGACCTTGATGTCTCCGTAGTTAGTGTGGAGCGTGGCGACAGCGGTGTGCTTAGACATGGCACCAATTCTTGCACAGGGCGTATAGAGGACTTGGGCGGGCTCGGCAGCTCTCGGGCCATCCCCAGCCCTTTCGGTGGCAAGATGGAGTCAGTCGCCACCCCGACTTCGACGGAGGAACAGATGAGCCTGACACGGAAGCGCAAGAAGGAGCTCAAGCGACTGCGCAGCGGAGCGGAGGACCTGTGGGGTCAGCAGCAGGAGGTGCTGGCCAAGGCCAACGCTCTCGCTGCCGAGGCACGCAAGCAGGCGGGCTACTACACGCGCGAGGAGGTCGTGCCCCGCGTCCGTGGCGGCTACGACCAGTACGTGCGTCCGGCCACCGACACGGCGAAGGCCACGGCCAGCCGTTACGCGGGGCAGGCGCGCGAGCGCGTCGTGGCGGATGTCATCCCCGCCGTCGGCACGGCGGTCGGCACCGCGCTGTCGATGGTCGACCACGCTCGCGCCGCACGCGCTGCCGCGTTCGCCGGCGACTTCAAGCGGGCCGGCCAGGAGTTCACCAAGAAGGCGAAGGTCGTTCAGAAGAAGTCCGGCCCCGGTGCGGGCAGCGTCATCGCCATCGGGCTCGGCCTCATCGCCGCGGTCGGCCTGCTCTATGCGGTGTGGCAGACCTTCCGCGCGGACGACGAGCTGTGGGTCGCCGACGAGGAGCCCACCACGCCGACCACGCCGGCGACGGACCCGGCGCAGCAGGCCTGACCTCTCGCTTCCGCGCGCTGGCCGCATTGCGGCCGGTGAGCGTCACGTGACGACGCGGGTCTAGTCCGGGGCGCGCAGACCGGCCATCGTCAGCGCGATGTCGACGAGTTCGACGCGACGGTTCGGCATGCTCGAAAGCGGGAACCATGCCGCTTCGTCCGTGGTGCCGTCGAGCTCGTTCGCGAGCGACCCGCCGGTCACGGTCGCCCGGTACACGATCCGGAGCGCATGCAGCGGACCGGCGTCGCTCACGAACCGATGCTCCGCCGGGATCACCTTCGAGTCGATGCCGAGCAGCGCTCCGGCCTCGGCGGCATAACCCGTCTCCTCGGCGATCTCGCGCACGACCGCGTCGGCCGGGTCCTCGCCCGGATCGATGCCGCCGCCGGGAAGCGTCCACCCGGAGTGGCCGCTCTCGTTCCAGTGCGCGAGCAGGATGCGGTCGGCGTCGATGATGAGACCGTACGCGGCGACTCTGATATCCACCGCCTCACCCTACTGCCGATGTCGGCGGTCGGGGGCAGACTAGGGGTGATGCCCGAACTGCCGGAAGTCACCGCCCTCGCCGCCGACCTCGATGGCCGGCTGAAGGGTCGTGTCATCGACCGGCTGAGCATCGTCGCCTTCTCGGCGCTCAAGACGTTCGACCCGCCGGTGGATGCGCTGCACGGCCTCACCATCGGCGGCGTGAGCCGCCACGGCAAGTTCCTCGACATCGCGGCGGGCGACCTCCACATCGTGGTGCACCTGGCGCGTGCGGGATGGATCCGCTGGCGCGGCACTCCCCCGCCACCGCCCACCGGCCGGCTGGGCAAGGGCCCGCTGGCCGCGCGCCTCGTGCTCGATGACGGTTCCGGCCTCGACATCACGGAGGCGGGCACGAAGAAGAGCCTCGCGGTCTACGTGGTGCACGATCCTTCCGACGTTCCCGGCATCCAGCGCCTCGGTCCCGACCCCCTCGATGCCGCCTTCACCGAGGAGGCTTTCGCCGACATCCTGAAGGCTCAAGGCCGCGCCCAGATCAAGGGCGTCCTGCGCAACCAGTCACTGATCGCCGGCATCGGCAACGCCTACTCCGACGAGATCCTCCACGTCGCCAAGATGTCGCCGTACAAGCCGGCGAACATGGCTCCGGAAGACGTCTCCCGACTGTACGACGCGATGCAGTCGACACTGCGCCAGGCGCTCGCCCGCGCCGACGGACTCGCCGCCTCCGAACTCAAGAGCGAGAAGAAGTCGAACCTGCGGGTGCACGGCCGGACGGGCGAACCATGCCCGGTCTGCGGGGACACCATCCGCCAGGTCATCTTCCACGACTCGACGTTCCAGTACTGCCCGACCTGCCAGACCGGCGGCAAGCCGCTCGCCGACCGCGTGCTGTCCCGCCTCCTGAAGTAGCGGTCAGCAGTCGCAGTCGATGCCGGCCCCCACTCCCACCGGAGCGGTCAGCTCGTCCGGCTCCCGCACGATCGGGCATTGATCGTCGACGACCGGCAGACCCTCACGGGCCCAGTACTCGAAGCCGCCGATCATCTCACGAACCTCGTAGCCCAGCAGGCTGAACGCCAGCGCGGCGCGCGTGGAACCGTTGCAGCCCGGACCCCAGCAGTAGACCACGACCGGCGTGCCCGCCGGGATCAGCTCAGCGGACCGCTCCCCGATGTCGGCCGTCGGCAGATGGATCGCACCCTCGATGCGCCCCTGGCGCCACGCCGTCTCTCCGCGGCTGTCGACGAGCACCATGCGCTCCCCGGCATCCCTGGCCGCCTTGACGTCCGAGGGGTCGGTCTCGAATCGCAGCTTGGCGGCGAAGTGGCGGGTGGCTTCCGAAGGGTTCGTCATGCCTTCGAGACTAGGAAATCCGGCTGCCCGAGTGAACGGACGATCCACGGCGTTCGGCGCATCGCACCGTCGATCGCGTGGCAGAATCGCCGCATGGCCGTGACTTTCCCATTCGTCGCCGACAGTGTCGACCGCGCCCTGCTGGCGGAGTTGCAGCGTGACGGCCGCCAGTCCGTCGCCGAACTCGCCCGCACGGTCCACATGTCGAACAGTGCTGTGGCCGAACGCATCCGCCGGCTGGAGGAGGCGGGCGTCATCGCGGGATACCGCGCCGTCGTCGATCCGGACCGCCTCGGGTACGGGATCCTCGCCTTCCTGCGCCTCCGCTACCCGAGCAGCCAGTACAAGCCGTTGCACGACCTGCTCGCCGACATCCCGGAGGTGGTGGAGGCGCACCACGTGACCGGGGACGACTGCTTCATCCTGAAGGTGGTCGCCACATCCATGCGGCACCTGGAGCAGGTCAGCGGCCGGGTCGGAACGCTCGGCAGCGTGACGACGAGCGTCTCGTACTCGAGTCCGTTCCCGACGCGGCCCATCGTGCCGCCCCAGATATAGAGGACAGACCCTTTGGGCTGGAATTCAGAGATGTGGAAGTATGGGCACGGGCGCTAAGCTCCCCCGCTCGAATATTCCCGACCGAATGTTCTCGTGAGCGAAAGGAACCCGGTTCCGCTGCCTGTGATTATTCGGTTTGAAGACTCGTTCTTCCTCGTCGGGTCGGCGACTGAGGGGAGCAGTCATGTCAAACGCCAAGTCACGCCGCATTCGTCTGCGTCAGTGGGCAGTTCTGGAGCCCTATGCCAGCGCCCAGAGATACATTTCAGGCATCTCTTCGCGTAGCCCAATAGTGGACAGGGCGTCTGAAAGTCAGATACGGCTCGAAGGCGAGATCTTTTCCCGAATGGGATACATCCACGAGCCTCGTAATCTGACGTCGGCCCACGACTTCTTCGTCATCAACCGCATAGTGCCCCTTCCCAACTCGCTAATCGTTCAGCTTGACCCTTCGTCAGATACTTCCAAGCTGAACTTCTCACTTCTTCCTACGTGGGAGCGTGGGTCCGATGCGATGGAAAACGGCGTGCGAGGGCTGCGCCATATCGTTGATCACCGCCAGGGTGCAGTTCACTTTCACGTCCCTGGCGAGCATGCGCGCGTGACATTTCAAGGCATCGATACACGAGCCTTCATCAATGCACGAGAGGAGTGGATTCGAAGCGGATTCGGCCAAACAGTTGACAGCGACTCAGGGCTTACTCCTGAAGAAATGAACACTGGTTGGGGCGACCGCAAGGCTGGACCGGTCGCAAGTGCGTTTATCCGCCGATCTGGATTGCTCCAGTTGCTGGAACCGAAGTGGATTGACTGCTGGAGTTCGCTCCATCGCTTCAGCGTTGAAGTTTCGATTCGGGACGACGCGTTCGACAACGTCGAGATGATTATCGACCAGATCACGTCGAGAGCGTTCTCACCTAGATTGGAACGCCTGCCGGTGCAACCAACTAGCTCGTACTATCACCCGCTGCTTCTTGAGGGGACTGACCTTGAACTTGACCTCCGGATCACCACGCTATGAACCACAAACACCGACGAAGCAGGTCCCCACACAGGCTATCCGAAGCGTCTATCGTCGCAATCGTCATCGCGGTCGTCGGCGCGTCAGCCCAGATTCTGTCGGCGCTCCTCGCGCGGCCGTGACCAGCTTCGGGAGAGTGAATGAGTGTGGAGCCTAGGAGATTCGAACTCCTGACATCCTGCTTGCAAAGCAGGCGCTCTACCAACTGAGCTAAGGCCCCGATCGGAGTCTGTGTTGCTGAGAACACAGTGGTGGGGATACGAGGACTTGAACCTCGGACCTCTTCGTTATCAGCGAAGCGCTCTAACCGCCTGAGCTATATCCCCGAATGGGCAGATACGAGACTACCCGATCTGCCCAGGCATTGCGAAATCGGTCAGTTGTTGGTGAAGCCGACCAGCAAACCGCCCGTGATCTTCACCGAGAGGTTGTACAGCAGGGCGAAGACGGCGCCGAGCGCGGTCACCACGACGATGTCCAGGATGGCCACGATGAGCGAGAAGCCCATCACCTGACCGAGGCCCAGGATCGAGCGGAGGTCGCTCCCGCCGGCGCCCGAGATGTCCTTGAACAGGCTGTTCACCTGATCGAAGATGCCGGTGCGGTCGAGCACGGTCCAGACCAGGAAGGTGCCGACGATCGCGATGATCGCCAGGCAGACGCCTGCGAGGAACGACAGCTTCACGGTCGACCAGAAGTCGATGTAGACCAGCTTCAGCCGCACCTGCTTCGAGGATGCGGGTCGACGGGACGACTTCTTGGCGAGCTTGTCGGCGACGCTACTGCTCATCTACGGTTTCATCCTTCCCGACCGACTCGGCATCCTCCGCGAGAGTGGTGGATTCGAGATCGCGTTCGGTGTTCTTCGCCAGTGCGATGATCTTGTCGGACTCGGCGAAACGTGCAAAGACGACACCCATGGTGTCACGGCCCTTGGCAGGTACCTCGGCCACGGCAGAGCGTACCACCTTGCCGCTGGCAAGAACCACAAGGACCTCGTCGTCCTCGCCCACGATCAGCGCACCCACCAGGTCGCCGCGGTCGTCGTGCAGCTTGGCCACCTTGATGCCCAGACCGCCGCGATTCTGCAGGCGGTACTGGTCTGCGGCTGTGCGCTTCGCATATCCGCCCTCGGTGACCACGAACACATATCCCTCGTCGGAGACGACGGAGGCGTCGAGCAGCCGGTCGTCACCGCGGAAGTGCATTCCGATGACGCCGGAGGTGGAGCGGCCCATCGGCCGCAGCGCCTCATCGGATGCGGTGAAGCGGATCGACATGCCCTTGCGCGAGACAAGCAGCAGGTCGGAGTCCTCCTCGACCAGCAGGGCGGAGACCAGCTCGTCGCCCTCGCGCAGCTTGATCGCGATGATGCCGCCCGTGCGGTTGGTGTCGTACTCCGAGAGCGCGGTCTTCTTGATCAGTCCGTCGCGCGTGGCGAGCACCAGGTACTTCGCGGTCTCGTAGTCGCGGATGTCGAGGATCTCGGCGATCTGCTCATCCGGCTGCAGGGCGAGCAGGTTGGCGACGTGCTGACCCTTGGCGTCGCGGCCGGCCTCCTGCACCTCGTAGGTCTTCGCGCGATAGACGCGGCCCTGGTTCGTGAAGAAGAGCAGCCAGTGGTGCGTCGTCGTCACGAAGAAGTGGTCCACCACATCCTCACCGCGGAGCTGAGCGCCCTTGACGCCCTTACCCCCGCGGTGCTGGCTGCGGTAGTTGTCGCTGCGTGTGCGCTTGATGTACCCGCCGCGCGTCACGGTGACCACCATCTCCTCTTCGGGGATGAGGTCCTCCATGCTCATGTCGCCGTCGTAGCCGAACATGATCTCGGTGCGGCGGTCGTCGCCGAACCGGTCCACGATCTCGGTCAGCTCCTCGCTGACGATCGAGCGCTGCCGGGCCGGGTTCTCGAGGATCGCGTGATACTCCGCGATCTGCTTCTCGATGGCCTCCGCCTCTTCGATGATCTTCTGACGCTCGAGCGCGGCCAGGCGGCGCAGCTGCATCGCGAGGATGGCGTCCGCCTGCACCTCGTCGACCTCGAGCAACCCCTTCAGGCCCTCGCGTGCGTCGTCGACCGTGGGCGACCGGCGGATGAGCGCGATGACCTCGTCGAGCGCATCCAGCGCCTTGAGGTAGCCGCGCAGGATGTGCGCGCGCTCCTCCGCCTTGCGGAGACGGAAGCGGGTGCGCCGCACGATGACGTCGATCTGGTGGTCGACCCACGCGGTGATGAAGCCGTCGAGCGACAGGGTGCGAGGCACATTGTCGACGATCGCGAGCATGTTCGCGCCGAAGTTCTCCTGCAGCTGCGTGTGCTTGTACAGGTTGTTCAGCACGACCTTGGCGACGGCGTCCCGCTTCAGGACGATCACAAGGCGCTGACCGGTGCGGCCGGAGGTCTCGTCGCGGATGTCCGCGATGCCGCCGATCCGGCCCTCCTTGACGAGGTCCGCGATCTTGATCGCCAGGTTGTCGGGGTTCACCTGGTACGGCAGTTCGGTGACGACGAGGCAGACCCGGCCCTGGATCTCCTCGATGTTCACGACCGCGCGCATGGTGATCGAACCGCGCCCGGTGCGGTACGCATCATGGATGCCCTTGGTACCGAGGATCTGCGCGCCGGTCGGGAAGTCCGGTCCCTTGATGCGCTTGATCAGCTCCTCGAGCAGCTCCTCGCGCGGGGCGTCCGGGTGCTCCAGGTGCCAGAGCGCGCCGGCGGCGACCTCGCGGAGGTTGTGCGGCGGGATGTTCGTCGCCATGCCGACCGCGATGCCGACCGAGCCGTTGACCAGCAGGTTCGGGAAGCGGCTGGGCAGAACGGCGGGCTCCTGCGTGCGGCCGTCGTAGTTGTCGACGAAGTCGACGGTCTCCTCGTCGATGTCGCGCACCATCTCGAGCGCGAGCGGGGCCATCTTGGTCTCGGTGTATCGCGGGGCCGCGGCGCCGTCGTTGCCGGGAGAACCGAAGTTGCCCTGGCCGAGGGCGAGCGGGTAGCGGAGGCTCCACGGCTGCACGAGACGGACGAGCGCGTCATAGATGGCGGTGTCACCGTGGGGGTGGAACTGACCCATCACGTCGCCGACGACGCGGGCGCACTTCGAGAAGGCCTTGTCGGGGCGGTAGCCGCCGTCGAACATCGCGTAGATCACGCGGCGGTGCACCGGCTTCAGGCCGTCGCGCACCTCGGGCAGCGCACGCCCGATGATGACCGACATGGCGTAGTCGAGGTACGACCGCTGCATCTCCGACTGCAGGTCGACCTGGTCGATCCTGCCGTGGATGCCGAAGCCGGCTCCGTCGCCCGACACGTTCTCTTCGTCCGTCACAGTCTTCTCTTCCTGTCAGTCCCTCGCATCCGTCGCTTGAGCGTCAGATGTCGAGGAACCGCACGTCCTTGGCGTTCTTCTGGATGAAGGAGCGGCGCGACTCGACGTCCTCGCCCATCAGGGTGGCGAAGATCTCGTCCGCGGCGGCCGCGTCGTCGAGCGTCACCTGCAGCAGGGTCCGGGTCTCCGGGTTCATCGTGGTCTCCCAGAGCTCCTGGTAGTCCATCTCGCCGAGACCCTTGTAGCGCTGCACGCCGTTGTCCTTCGGGATGCGCTTGCCGGCCGCGAGCCCGTCGGCCAGGAAGGCGTCGCGCTCCCGGTCGGAGTACACGTACTCGTGCTCGGCGTTCGACCACTTGAGCCGGTAGAGCGGCGGCTGCGCGAGGTACACGTAGCCGAGCTCGATCATCGGGCGCATGTAGCGGAACAGCAGGGTCAGCAGCAGTGTCGTGATGTGCTGGCCGTCCACATCCGCGTCGGCCATGAGCACGATCTTGTGGTAGCGGGCCTTCGCCGGGTCGAAGTCCTCGCCGATTCCGGCGCCGAACGCCGTGATCATCGCCTGCACCTCGTTGTTGCCGAGCGCGCGGTCGAGGCGGGCCTTCTCGACGTTCAGGATCTTGCCGCGGAGCGGCAGGATGGCCTGCGTCTCCGGGTTGCGGCCCTGCACGGCGGAGCCGCCGGCCGAGTCGCCCTCGACGATGAAGATCTCCGACACCGTCGGGTCCTTCGACTGGCAGTCCTTGAGCTTGCCCGGCATGCCGCCGCTCTCGAGGAGCCCCTTGCGGCGTGCGGTCTCGCGAGCCTTGCGCGCCGCGATCCGTGCGGTCGCCGCCTGCAGCGCCTTGCGGATGATCTCCTTGGCCTGGTTCGGGTTGCGGTCGAACCAGTCGCCGAGCTGATCGCCGACCACCTTCTGCACGAAGGCCTTCGCCTCGGTGTTGCCCAGCTTGGTCTTGGTCTGGCCCTCGAACTGCGGCTCGGAGAGCTTCACCGAGATGACCGCGGTCAGACCCTCGCGCACATCGTCGCCGGAGAGGTTGTCGTCCTTGTCCTTGAGGATGCCCTTCTCACGCGCGTACTTGTTGACCAGCGTGGTCAGCGCAGCGCGGAATCCCTCCTCGTGCGTGCCGCCCTCGTGGGTGTTGATTGTGTTCGCGTAGGTGAACACGCTCTCGTTGTAGCTCGTGGTCCACTGCATCGCGACCTCGAGCGCGATCTTGCGCTCGGTGTCCTCGGACTCGAACGAGATGATCTCGTCGTTCACGACCTCCGCCTTCTTGGCGGAGTTGAGGTACTGCACGTAGTCCATCAGGCCGCGCTCGTACAGGAACACGTCGCTGCGGTGGGTGAACTCCTCCTCATCGACCTCGCCCTCCACGGGCTCGATCGCCGGCGGTCGCTCGTCGGTCAGCGCGATGCGCAGGCCCTTGTTGAGGAAGGCCATCTGCTGGAAGCGGGTCCGCAGCGTCTCATAGTCGAACTCGACGGTCTCGAACGTGTCGGGGCTCGGCCAGAACGTGATGATCGTTCCCGTCCGGTCGGACGCCTCGCCCTGCTCGAGCGGCGCCTGCGGCACACCGTTGCGGTAGCTCTGCCGCCAGGCGAAGCCCTGCCGGTGAACCTCGACGTCGAGGCGCGTGGACAGCGCGTTCACCACGGAGCTGCCGACGCCGTGCAGACCGCCGGAGACCGCGTATCCGCCGCCGCCGAACTTGCCTCCGGCGTGCAGGATGGTCAGCACGACCTCGACGGTCGACTTCTTCTCGACCGGGTGCTCGTCGACCGGGATGCCACGGCCGTTGTCATCGACGCGCACAGCGCCGTCAGCCAGGATGGTCACCTCGATGTTGTCCGCGTGACCGGCGAGCGCCTCGTCGACGGAGTTGTCGACGATCTCGTAGACCAGGTGGTGGAGGCCACGGGGACCGGTCGAACCGATGTACATTCCGGGTCGCTTGCGGACGGCTTCGAGACCCTCGAGAACCTGGATCTCATTGGCGCCGTACTCGTGATCTGTCCCGGCCCTGTTCGGTTCCATCGTCATATGAAATTAGGCTCCTGACCGCACTCAACAGTGACCCTCCATTCTACCAAGATCCGGGGGTGAAATGCCCGAGAACGGCCGTCTGACGCATTTTCTGCTGCGCGGCTACCTCTTTTGTGCCCTCAGCCGTAGGTATCGCGCGGGCCACGCCCTGGAATCGACCTGGGGCCTCTTTTCCAGGAGGGGGCGTCCGGCCCTTGAAAACGGATCGACTGGATGTCGGCGGAAGGGAACCGCTCGGCGATGCGCGCGAGCAGTTCGGAGCGCATCATCCGCAGCTGCGTCGCCCACGCGGTGGACTCGCAGCGCACCACCAGCACGCCGTCCGTGATCTGATCCGGGACCGCGTGCTTGGCTGTCTCCTCTCCGGCCAGCTCACGCCAGCCTTCGAGGAGGTCGGACTGCGCCAGGGCGGAGGTCCAGCCCAGCTGCGCGGCCAGCGCATCCACCACGTCGCCGACGCCGTGGGGGTCTCGGCCGGCGCCGAACGGCCGGCTCAGGGATTCGCCCTGCTCGCGCCGCCCGGCACGCTTGCCGCGGGCCGGGGTGCCCGTGAACAGCGACTTGAGCCGCAGGTAGACGGCGGATGCCTCGCTCTGGTGCTCAGGCACCCGGCGCCTCCACGATGGTTCCCGCCTCGATCCGGACGGTGTGCGCGGTGAGCCCTTCGGGGACGTCGTCATAGACCGCGGCTGTGATGAGCACCTGCTCGTAACCCGCTACGGCGGTTGCGAGCATCCGGCGCCGGGCCTGATCGAGCTCGGCGAAGACGTCGTCGAGGATGAGGACGGGATCCCCGGTGGTCGACTCCCGCCGCAGCAGCTCGGCCGACGCCAGCTTGAGAGCGAGGGCGAACGACCAGGATTCCCCGTGGCTGGCGTACCCCTTGGCCGGAAGGCCGTTCAGTTCGAAGAGCACGTCATCGCGATGCGGGCCCACGAGCGTGAGGCCGCGCTCGAGCTCCTTGCGCCGCACCGCCGTCAGGGCACGGCGGAACGCTTCGGCCGTCGCGACACCGGATGACCCCGTTACGTCGGCGGCCTCGCTGTCGTCGTCATCGTCCACGTGCGCGCCGAACACCGTGAGTTGCGGCAGCAGCCGGGGGTGGTGGTCGTCGCCGGCGACCGAGCGGTAGGCCGCGACGAGCGGATCGCTCAACCGGCCGACCAGGTCGAGCCGCGCATCCATCAGCTCCGACCCCAGCTGGATGAGCCGCTCGTCCCAGATCTCCAGCGTGCCGAGCTGGTCCTCGCGCACCCGGGAGGCGCGGGCCGACTTGAGCAACGTGTTCCGCTGCTTCAGCACGCGCTCGTAGTCGGCGATCACGGCCGAGAAGCGCGGGTTGCGCTGGATCAGCAGCTGGTCGAGGAACCTCCTGCGGATGCCCGGCTCACCCCGGACCAGCGCCAGATCCTCCGGCGCGAACAGCACGCTGGAGAAGTAGCGCGGCAGCTCGCGCGGCTTGATCGCGGCCCGGTTCACCTGCGCGCGATTGGCCGAACCCCGGTTGAGCTGCACCTCGACCAGGAGTTCACGGCCATCGTGCTGGATGCGGGCCCGCACGATGGCGGCGTCCGCACCCTGGCGGATCATCGCCTGGTCGCTCGACACCCGGTGCGACCCGAGGGTGCTCAGGTAGCCGAGCGACTCGACGAGGTTGGTCTTCCCCTGGCCGTTGCGGCCGACGAACAGATTCGCGCCGGCCGCGAACGGCACCTCCGCGGTGCGGTAATTGCGGAAGTCGGTCAGGGAGAGATGTGTGACACGCAAGAAGGTTTCAGTCCACGGCCTTCACGGCGTGGCCGCCGAACTGGTTGCGCAGAGCGGCGACGGCCTTCATCGCCGGCGAGTCCTCCTGGCGCGAGACGAACCGCGCGAAGATCGACGCACTGATCGTGGGCACGGGGACGGCGTTGTTGAGCGCCTCCTCGACGGTCCAGCGACCCTCGCCCGAATCCTGCACGTAACCCTCGATGTGCTCGAACTCCGGGTCCTGCTCGAGCGCGCGGACGAGCAGGTCGAGCAGCCAGGAGCGCACGACCGTGCCGCGCTGCCACGCCTTGAAGGTGCCAGTGACGTCCTTGATGATGTCCTTGCGGGTGTCGAGCAGCTCGTAGCCCTCGGCGTACGCCTGCATCAGCGCGTACTCGATGCCGTTGTGCACCATCTTGGCGTAGTGGCCCGCGCCGACCTCGCCGACGTGCACGAAGCCCTCGTCGCGCGGACCCTCCGGGCGCAGCGCGTCGAAGACGGGAAGGACGCGCTCGACCTGCGCGGCGGATCCGCCGACCATCAGGCCGTAGCCGTTCTCGAGGCCCCAGATGCCGCCCGAGACGCCGACGTCCATGAAGTCCACACCGCGGGGAGCGAGCAGTTCGGCGTGCGCGAAGTCCTCAGTGAACTTCGAGTTGCCGCCGTCGATCACGAGGTCGCCCTTCTCGAGCAGCGGCTCGAGCTCGCGGATGACCGAGTCGGTGATCTCGCCGGCCGGAACCATGACCCAGACGGTGCGGGGCGCGGGCAGCGCGGCGACGAGGTCGGCCACGGTTGCGACGTCCGAGACATCCGGGTTGGTGTCGTAGCCGGTGACGTCGATGCCGTTCTTCTCCAGACGGGCACGCATGTTGTTGCCCATGCGTCCGAGACCGATGAGGCCGATGTGCATGATTGTCCTTCTCTTCTTGTGCTGGCGCCGGGCCTAGCGGAGGAGCAGGTTCGGCTGGAGCAGATACTTGTAGGAGTCTGCGCCGGCCTGATCCTTGGACGTCTGGCTCGTGATGAGCACAGGGCCCGGCTTGTTGGGGTTCTCGGTCTTGGTGAACGAGATGCGCACGAATTCCGAGTGCACCGCCCCGAGACCATCGAGCAGGAACTGCGGCTTCAATGAAACCACCGTCTCCTGGCCAGTGAGAAGAGCGTCGATGCTCTCGGATGCCTGCGCCTGCTCGGAACCGATCGCTTCCAGCGTCAGCCCGTCGGCGGTGAAGGTGTAGCGGAGCGCGGCCTCGCGCTCCAGGACGAGGGCGACTCGGCGGGTCGCCTCGATGAGCTCTGCGGTGTTGATGACCGCGTAGTTGTCGACCTGCTCGGGGAAGAGCCGGCGCACGGGCGGGAAGTTGCCCTTGATCAGCAGCGACGTCACGGTCTTCCGGTCCGCGGTGAACGCGATCAGCTCGCGGTCGTCGCGATTGGTGATCGAGATGGACACGTTGCCGCTGTGGCCGAACGTCTTGCCGATCTCGGTGAGGGTGCGGGCGGGGACGAGCGCGGTGACCGCCTCGCCCGAGGTGGTGCCGTTGTCCCAGTCGATCTCGCGCACGGCGACCCGGTAGCGGTCGGTGGCGACGAGACCGAGCCTGTTGTCGCCGACCTCGAGCTGCACACCGGTGATGACCGGGGTGACATCATCGCGGGATGCGGCGACGCCGACCTGCGCGACCGCTTCGGCGAACTCCTCGGCCGGCACCAGACCTGCCTCACCGCTCACCTGCGGGATGCTCGGGTATTCCTCCACCGGCATGGAGAGGAGGGTGAAGTTGGCCGACCCGGCCCGCACGACGATCTTCGACTCCTCGGTCGAGAAGCGCACGGGCGCGTTCGGGAGCTTGGACGCGATCTCCGCCAGGAGCCGGCCGGAGACGAGCACGCGTCCCGGCTCCTCCACCTCGGCGGCGATCTCGGTCTGCGCGGAGACCTCGTAGTCGAATGACGAGAGCTGGAGTCCGTTCTCCGTGGTCTCGATCAGCACACCGCTCAGGATGGGCAGGGTCGTCCGCTGCGGAAGGAGCTTCACCGCGAAGGAGACGGCCTCGCTGAACACATCCCGATTGGCTTGGAACTTCACGAAGTCACCTCTGTCGGTTCACGGATAACGAACGTCACAAATCCTAGCGCCTGGCCTCCGACGCGGAAGCGGAGAGGGCCTGGGCCCTTGAGGTTGTCGTCCGCCCCCTCTGAGTAAGAGTTAAGAAGTAATCGTGTTAACCGCTGTGGAGAATGTGGATAACTCTGTTGAAGCCAGTCGATCACAGGGAACTACACATCGGTGACTTGTTGATGACCTGAGGATTCCGGTTGTTCACAAGGATCCGGGCGGAAGCCGTCGAGCGACGGGTTTTCACAGGACCGGGTCGGCCGTCCCCATTAACCGTCGAGTTCTCCGGAAGCTGTCCACAGGTTATCCACACGTGTTAATAACGCTTTGTCCCCACTCTGGGGATGGATTTGTGGATAAGTCCTGCGCTAGTGAGCGGCGTGTCTACTTGCCGTAGCGGTGATTCTGCTTGATCCGGCTGGTCAGCTCGGTGACCTGGTTGTAGATCGAGCGCCGCTCCTTCATGAGCTCGCTGATCTTCTTGTTGGCGTACATCACGGTGGTGTGGTCGCGGCCGCCGAACAGCTGACCGATCTTCGGCAGCGACAGGTTCGTGAGTTCACGGCACAGATACATCGCGATCTGGCGCGCGGTGGCCACCGCCTGCGACCGGCTCGACCCGTAGAGGTCGTCCACACTGAGCTTGAAGTACTCCGCCGTGTTCGTGATGATGTCGGTCGGCGCGATGACGTTGTCGTCGTCGAGCGTGATGAGGTCCTTGAGCACCGTCTGCACGAGGGGCATGTCGACCGGCGTCCGGTTGAGGCTGGCGAAGGCGGTGACGCGGATGAGCGTCCCCTCCAGCTCGCGGATGTTGCTCGACACCTTCGACGCCATGAACTCCAGGATGTCGTCCGGCACCTGGATCTTCTCGCTCTGCGCCTTCTTGCGGAGGATCGCGATGCGGGTCTCGAGGTCGGGCACCTGGACGTCGGTGATGAGGCCCCACTCGAAGCGGGACCGCATGCGGTCCTCGAAGCCGGTGAGGTGCTTCGGCGGCAGGTCGGAGGTGATGACCACCTGCTTGTTGTGGTCGTGGAGGGTGTTGAAGGTGTGGAAGAACGCCTCCTGCGTCTCGACGGCCCTCTGCAGGAACTGGATGTCGTCGATCAGGAGGATGTCGATGTTGCGGTACCGCGCCTGAAAAGAGGAGCCGCGGTTGTTCGCGATCGAGTTGATGAAGTCGTTGGTGAACTCTTCGGACGAGACGTAGCGGACGCGGATCCCCGGGTAGAGGCTCATCGCGTAGTGACCGATCGCGTGCAGCAGGTGCGTCTTGCCGAGCCCCGAGTCGCCGTAGATGAAGAGCGGGTTGTATGCCTTGGCCGGGGCCTCGGCCACCGCGACGGCGGCGGCGTGGGCGAAGCGGTTGGACTGGCCGATGACGAAGTTGTCGAAGCTGTACTTGGCGTTGAGCCGGGTGTCGCCCCGCGGGGCGGCGCGGTGATCTCCGTGGTCGCGCCGACCACGGGCGGGGTGACCTGCTCGACGTACGCTGCGGGGGTCGCCGGTCCTTCGGGGTCGGAAGCCGGGCCGGCCATCGTCTCCTGCTGGATCTCCGGATTGACGACGATGGCGAAGGTATTGACCGCGAGCGTCTCGTCGAGACCGCCGATCGCGTTCAGGAGCGGGAGCCGGCTGCGCTGCTCGATCATCCCGCGGGTGAACTCGTTGGGCACCTCCAGGTAGAAGGTGCCGGCCATGATGCCTTTGGGTTCGACGAGGCTGAGGAATCCATACAGCTGCGGGGTGATCCGATCGTCCGTCTCGAGCTTGCCGAGCACGTCCTGCCACGCCGCAGCTATGGGCTCTTCGCTGCCTGCCATCGTTCCCCGTCTTCGTCTGTGTTGCGGATGCCGTCAGCCCGACGTGGAGACGAGTCGCCCCCGGTGACTCTCGTCGGGATGGCGGCTTCCGATGCCGCCGGTGGGTATTCACAGAGTTATCCACCGCTGTGTGAGAAATACCGTAGCGATCTCCGGCCAGAATTGGCATGGCCTGGGGATAACTTTCGACCTCACGGTAACTTGTCCACAGAACGTCGATCAAATCCGATCCGGGGAATACGACGGCGCGTCGAACATCGGTTCCCTGCCAATACCATGCATAATCAGTGGATTTGAGTCGATCGGTTTGACCTCGTCCGTACCGAGGCCGTAGTTTTAATCAGTTGACTTGCAGCCGTTTCGGCTGCCCTCAAACTTTCCCGGTCTCGCGGCGCCGTTCCTCACGGTTCGGCGCGGGCCGGTGAAGAGACCACCACGGAGATTGATATGAGCAAGAGAACGTTCCAGCCGAACAACCGCAAGCGCGCGAAGACCCACGGCTTCCGCCTCCGTATGCGCACGCGTGCCGGTCGTGCCATCCTCTCGGCGCGCCGCAGCAAGGGCCGCACGAAGCTCTCGGCCTGATCCTTCGCCGGCAGAGGGCCATCCGGTGCTCGCCAAAGCCAATCGCATCACGCGGGGGGCGGACTACCGGGCCACGGTGAGACGAGGCGCCCGCTTCACAGGAGCGGTCACCATCACGTCCATCCGCCCGAACGCCGACTCCGACGTGGTGCGATTCGGCTTTATCGTGAGCAAGTCGGTCGGCAACGCGGTCACGCGGAATCGGGTAAGGCGTCGTCTGAAGGCGGCCGCCTACGACCTGCTCCCCCGGTTCGCGGCCATCGCCTCGGGCGACAGCGGGCTGGATGTGGTGGTGCGCGCATTGCCAGCCTCCGTTCAAGCACCGTGGGCTAGCCTGCACGAAGAGCTCCTCCGGGCCTCGAACCGTTTCTCCAGCCGCACTCAGACCACTAAGGGCAGCGTCCGTTCATGAACACCGCGATCGCAGCAGTGCTCCTCGCGCCGCGGAACGCCGCGGTGCTGGTGCTGCGCGCGTATCGTGCGGTCATCTCGCCGCTCTACGGTGACGTCTGCCGCTACTACCCGTCGTGCTCGGCGTACACGCTGCAGGCCATCCAGCAGCACGGAGTGGTGGTCGGCTCGGTGCTCGGGATCCGGCGCATCGCCCGTTGCCACCCCTGGGCGGCCGGTGGGGTCGACGACGTCCCCCCGGCGAAGAAGCCGCGCTACCGGGTGACGCCCTTCGGGTTCGTCGTCGCCTCCAGTTCGAACAGCCTCATCGGCCACGGAAAGGCCTAGCCACAACACATGGACATCATCGGTACCATCCTCTGGCCCATCAAGTGGGTCGTGGAGCTGATCCTGGTCGCCTTCCACTGGCTGTTCACCCAGATGGGCCTCGACCCGGCCGCCGGCCTCACCTGGGTGCTCGCGATCATCGGCTTGACGGTCGTCGTCCGGGCGGCGCTCATCCCGATCTTCGTCCGTCAGATCAAGAACCAGCGGCGGATGCTCGAGATCGCGCCGCAGCTGAAGAAGATCCAGGACAAGTACAAGGGCAAGAAGGACCAGTTCTCGCGTGAGGCCATGTCGCGCGAGACGATGGAGCTGTACAAGAAGACGGGAACGAACCCGCTCAGCTCGTGCCTCCCCCTCTTGCTTCAGATGCCGGTGTTCTTCTCGCTCTTCCAGGTGCTGAACGGCGCCCAGAGCGGGAAGGCGGGCGTCGGCCCCCTGAACGAGCAGCTCGCGCTGCAGTTCGGAAACGCCACGCTGTTCGGCGTCGCTCCCCTGCACCAGAGCTTCCAGGGCGCAATGAACGCCCACCCGCCGCAGGTCGCGGTCATGGTGATAGCGGCTGTTATGGTTGTTCTGATGACCGGGTCGCAGTTCCTGACCCAGCTGCAGATCGTCTCGAAGAACATGTCGCCCGAGACAAAGGCGAGCCCGCAGTTCAAGCAGCAGCGCATCCTGCTGTACCTGCTCCCCTTCGTCTTCCTCTTCTCCGGCTTCGCCTTCCCGCTCGGCGTGATGTTCTACTGGCTGACCTCGAACCTGTGGACCATGGGTCAGCAGTTCCTCGTCATCCGCAACATGCCGACCCCGGGGTCGGACGCGGCCAAGGCCCGCGAGGCGCGCCTCGCCAAGAAGGGCAAGCTGGTCCAGGCCGATGGATCGACGGTGCTGACCGTCGAGGAGCAGCCCAAGAAGCAGCCGACGCAGCGCGTTCAGCCCGTGAGCAAGACGCGTGCGAAGAAGCAAGCCGGAAAGTAGTGAGGGATTTCGAACCGATGACCGACGTGCAGACCTCCTCCCCTGAGCCGGCGGAGCTCTCCGAGAACGAGGCCGTGGAGTCCGTGACCGGCGAGGCCACGCCCGCTGACCTCGACCGCGAGGGCGACATCGCTGCCGACTACATCGAGGAGCTCCTCGACATCGCCGACATCGATGGCGACATCGACATCGACACCCGCAACGGGCGGGCTTACATCTCCGTGAATGCGGAGGACGGTTCGAACCTGTCGCTGCTGGCCAAGGCGGACACCGTCGCCGCGTTGCAGGAGCTGACCCGGCTTGCGGTTCAGAACCAGACCGGCGGGTACTCGCGCCTGATCCTCGACATCGCCGGATCGCGTGAGGCCCGTCAGGCTGAGCTGGGCAGCCTCGTCGAGCGCGCGATCGCACGACTCGAGGAAGGCGCAGCCGAGGCAGCACTCCCCCGATGTCGTCGTACGAGCGCAAGCTGGTGCACGACATCGTCTCCGAGCGCGGATTCGTCTCCACCTCGCGGGGCGAGGGTCGCGACCGGTACACGGTCATCACCGCGGCCTGAGTTTCACGTGAAACTGTGACTGCTGTCGAATCCGAGCCGAGCGCAGCGGCTGAGCTGTTCGGCGATCGGATCCTGCTCGCCCGCCGCTTCACCGAGTCCCTGGCGGCGCAGGGGGAAGAGCGCGGACTCATCGGTCCGCTCGAACTCCCCCGACTCTGGTCGCGCCACATCCTGAACTGTGGGATCGTCGCTCCCCTGCTGAGCCCGGGCGTCGTCGGGGATGTGGGAAGTGGCGCGGGCCTGCCGGGTCTCGTTCTCGCCATCGCCCGCCCGGATGTCTCGTTCATCCTCATCGAGCCGATGGAACGCCGGATCGCCTGGCTCCAGGAGCAGGTGGACGAGCTCGGGCTGGACAACGTCACGGTGGTTCGGGCCCGCGCCGAGGAGGTTCGGCTGGATGCTCGGCTGGACCAGGTGACCGCTCGCGCGGTCAGCGCGTTCCGCAAGCTGCTCCCCTCACCGCTCCCCTCCTCCGTGATGGCGGCGAGCTGGTGTTGATGAAGGGCGCCGGCGCGCCCGCCGAGGTGGAGGCGGCGGCTAAGGAGATCCGGAAATTCCAGGTGCACGACATCGAGGTTCTGACCCTCGGTGAAGGCGTTCTGACCGAGGTCACCAGGGTCATCCGAGCCACGGTTCGCTGATCCCGCGGCGGCCTTTCCGCCCGGAGAATCCGCCTGGTACACGGGAAGCGGATGCTTCGCGTGCGAGAGCGGGATCCTAAGCGCGTCGTGCCGACGTCTGCGCGTCCAGAAGCGCGCCCGTGAAGCAGGCAGGTTCGTGGATTCGGCGTGCCGACACGTCGAATCCAGGTGTCATCGCGGTCGGTGGTCCGCTACGCGTGCGTGTTCCTGCGACTTCGCACCGCATGGTCGAAGGATGCAGGGACGCCGCATCTCTGACGATCGTCCTCAGACTGCGAGGTGCACGGTGGCGGCGGACGTGTCGCCCGGTACGGTGACGCCGTCGCGGGGACGCGAGAGACGAAGTGCTCCTCCTCCGCGCGACGTCCGGGTGCAGGAAGCTTGCTGTCAATGCGCGCCGACCTCACTGCGGACGGTGATAGTGCGAGGATCGCGTGTTCCCGCGATCCGTCCCGACGCCGTACTGTCGGCCGCACTGGCCACGGTCAGAGCCCTCGGATCGACCGCCGGATGACGACCGGCTCGACTGGGCGCTGGCGCGATTTCGCCGAAGGGCCAGCCGACCGAGTCATCATCGGTGAGCGCACGACCCACTCATGTTTCGTTTCACGTGAAAACGGGATAGTTCAGCGCGGCGCGAGTCGTGGACCGGCCCGAGTAGGAGCACGGCTCGCATCGGGGCGGGCAGAGTTGCCAGCAGTCAGCCGCGATACCTTTCACCCCCTCCCCGACCAAGCCCACGGGACGGGCAGTCACAAGGCCAGAACCTCAGATCTGGCACGTGCCGCGATCCCGGTGAGCTGGGAAGGCCCGATCGTATGTCGGTGGGCTCCATCTGCGGCCAGATTCAGTCGACACCGCGAGTCTCCTCATCCAACGCCCGTTTCACGTGAAACGTCCGCCGCCAGCGCCTGGCTATAACGTCCTTCACGAGACGTTTCGAATCACCCTCCGTCGCGCGTGACCGATGAGCTGGCGGAGGAGGTCAAAATTGCGTGCGGCCGCCGGGAAGAGAGCCGGCTCCAACAGAGTCGCGGGCCGTTCGCGGACGAGTGGACACGACTCGGCCAATCCCCTGCCTTGACGGCGGTCTCCCGAGATAGACGCGTGGCGCGTGCAGGGCTGCTGCACAGGCCCCGGGGGCGACCGGGGCTCGGTGTCCGTCTGTCCAGGTGACGCTTCCTGGCCGTCCGACTTGCCAGCGCGGAGGACCACTGCCGGCATCAACTCAGGTGCCGGGCGATTTCCGGTTCGTGGGCAGGTGACCCCGGGCGGGGCGCCGTTTCACGTGAAACGCGCCGTCATTCCCATCCGCCGCACCGCCGTTCGACTCGGGTGACGACATCGCGCGCGGCGCGGCCGGATGTGTCAGCGGGGCGAGTTAGAGTTGAACATCGGGTGCGCTGCGGGTGTGCCGAACGACCGACGAAGAGCCGGTGCGAAGCACCAAGGAGCGACGAGGTTTCACGTGAAACAACCCCACCAGGACGAGCGCGGCGGAGTAGGTGAGATCGAGAGCGATATGGAGTCCGAGACCCCAGAGGCGACGTTCGATGTCAGCACTCCCCTAGCCAAAGAGATCCAGGATCTCGCGCGCCGCCGCCAGGCGATCGCGGCGACGACGCTTCCCCTCCCTCCCGTACCAGGATCTTCACGATCTCGAACCAGAAGGGTGGCGTCGGCAAGACGACGACCGTCGTCAACCTCAGCGCTGCGCTCGCCAAGTCGGGCGCTCGCGTGCTGGTCATCGACCTCGATCCGCAGGGGAATGCATCCACCGCCCTGAGCGTCGAGCACCGGGAGGGAACGCCGAGCGTCTACGACGTCGTCGTCAACGACCGCGAGATGGAAGAGGTCATCCAGAAGAGCCCCGAATTCGACGGCCTCTTCGTCATCCCCGCGACCATCGACCTGGCCGGCGCCGAGATCGAGCTCGTCTCGATGGTCGCGCGCGAGCAGCGGCTCTCCCGGGCGCTGGGCCGCTTCCTCGATGAGTACGACATCGACTACGTCCTCATCGACTGCCCCCCGTCGCTCGGGCTCCTCACGATCAACGCCTTCGTGGCTGCGACGGAGGTGCTCATCCCCATCCAGTGCGAGTACTACGCGCTGGAGGGGCTGAGCCAGCTGCTGAAGAACATCCAGCTGATCGAGCGACACCTGAACCCGAAGCTCCGCGTCTCCACGATCCTGCTGACCATGTACGACTCGCGCACCAACCTGGCGCACCAGGTTGCCGCGGATGTGCGCGAGCACTTCCCCAACGAGGTCCTGGAGACGATCATCCCCCGGTCCGTTCGCATCTCGGAGGCTCCGAGCTACGGACAGAGCGTTATCAGCTACGACACCAACTCGAGTGGATCCCTCTCCTACATGGAGGCGGCCGCTGAAATCGCACGCAGAGGAGTACCCCGCTAATGGCAGCGAAGCGCACCGGGCTGGGCCGAGGGATCGGCGCACTCATCCCGACCAGTGACCAGTCGAGCCGTCCGGTCGACGTGTTCTTCCCCGACAACTCCGCCTCCCTCGGCGGGAGCAGCGTGGCGGTCGCGGAGCGGCCGGACGATCTCATCGCAGTCCCCGGCGCCCGCCTCGCCAGCCTCTCCCCCGACGACATCGTCCCGAACCGCGCGCAGCCGCGAGTGGAGTTCGATCGGGAGGCGCTGGATGAGCTGGTCGCCAGCATCCGCGAGGTCGGCGTGCTGCAGCCCGTCGTCGTGCGTCCACTGCCCGACGAGCCCGGACGGTACGAGCTCATCATGGGCGAGCGTCGCCTGCGCGCGACGAAGGAGCTCGGGCTCGACACCATCCCCGCGGTCGTCAAGGACACCGCCGACGAGGACATGCTCCGGGATGCGCTCCTCGAGAACCTGCACCGCAGCCAGCTGAACCCACTGGAGGAGGCGTCCGCCTACCAGCAGCTGCTCGCGGACTTCGGCATCACGCAGGAGGAACTCGCCAACCGCATCGGCCGCTCGCGCCCGCAGATCACCAACACGATCCGGCTGCTCAAGCTGCCGGCCGTGGTTCAGGGGCGGGTTGCCGCCGGCGTGCTCAGCGCGGGGCACGCCCGCGCCATCCTGTCGCTCGGTGACGACCACGAGGCGATGATCCGGCTCGCCGACAAGATCATCAACGAAGATCTCTCCGTGCGCCAGGCGGAGGCCGCCGCGAGCAAGACCCCGAAGCCGGCGCGCACGAAGGCCACCGCCGGACGCCATCGGGGTCACCTCGACGAGATCGCGGGGACCCTCGGCGACCGCCTCAACACGCGGGTGAAGATCACCCTGGGCGCAAGAAAAGGCCAGATCGTAGTGGATTTCGCCACGATCCAGGATCTCAATCGCATCCTGGACGAGCTGGGGCAGCCGAGCTATAGCTGAGGCACCATCCCCGACGCCGGCGCCACTCCCTCAGGCGTCGGCGATCGCCGCGAGGGCCAGCGCGGCGTAGACGTCGCCCGGCTCCTGGCCCGAGGCCGTGATCGCCTGCGGCATGATCGAGGTCTCGGTGAGCCCGGGAAGCACGTTCGCCTCGAGGAACCACGGCGTTCCCGCGGCGTCCACGATCAGGTCGATCCGGGAGAGATGCCGCAGGCCCAGCGCGATGTGGGCGGTCGTCGCCGCCTCGGCAACGGCTGACCGGACCTGCTCGTCAAGCCGGGCCGGCACGTAGAACCGGGTCTCCCCCGCGTTGTACCGTGCGTCGAACGAGTACACGCCGTCGACCGGCTCGATCTCGACCGCCGGCAGCGCGGCGGGTCCATCGCCGGTGTCCACCACGGCGACCGATACCTCGACGCCCTCGACCTTGCGTTCGATCAGAGCCACGTCCGAGTAGGTGTAGGCGTCGACCATGGCACGAGGGAGCTCCTCCGTTGTCGCGACGATGGTCACTCCCTGGGCCGACCCTCCCTGTGCGGGCTTGACCACCAGCGGCAGGTCCAGTCCCTTGAGCACCGTCTGGAGAACGCTCCCGGCACCGAGCTCGCGGAACGTCTCCTGCGGCAGGGTGACCGAAGCGGGCGTGGAGACGCCGGCGCGCTCGACGATCGTCTTGGCCGTCGGCTTGGACCAGGCCAGCCGGGAAGCGTCGGCGTGCGAGCCGACGAAAGGCACGCCGGTCAGCTCCAGGAGCCCCCGGAGGGCGCCGTCCTCCCCGCTCGCGCCGTGCAGCGCAGGCCACACCACGTCCGGTCGTGACTCGTCGAGAAACCCCAGCAGCGAGCCGTCCGGGTCGCGCAGGGAGACGCGGTGTCCGACGCTGTTCAGTCCGTCCGCCACCCGGCGGCCGCTGCGCAGCGAGATGTCGCGCTCGTGCGAGATACCGCCAGCGAGAACGACGATGTCCAATGCTTCTTTTTGGGCCATGATCAGGGCTTTCTCGTCTAGCGAAGGTCGGTTGGCGGGTTGGCGCTCGTGCGGCTGGCTCGCGGGGAGGCATCCAGCGGACCGGTGCCGGCGAAGGTCTCCAGCAGGTCGGTTTCGCCGCCGATCACGTTCGCCAGTCGCCGTACACCCACGCGGATGTTCTCGGGCGTGGGGTAGCAGAACGAGAGGCGGATGTTCTGTGCGCCGGAACCATCGCCGTAGAAGGCGGTGCCCGGGGTGTACGCGACCAGCTCCGTCACCGCGCGCGGAAGCATGGCCTTCGAGTCGAGATGGGGCGGGAGGGTGACCCAGACGTAGAAGCCGCCGTTCGGATCGGTCCAGCTGAGTTCCGGCAGGTGCTCGGCGAGCGCCGACACCATGGCCTCCTTGCGTTCGCGGTACACGCCGCGGAAGGTGTCGATCTGACCCTTCCAGTCGGCGTTTCGGAGGTACTCCGAGATCACCAGCTGGCTGAATGAGCTGGGGCTGAGCACGGCGGCCTCGTTGGCGAGGATCAGCTTCTCGCGGATGGCATGCGGCGCGAGCGCCCATCCCACCCGGAAACCGGGGGCCAGCGTCTTCGAGAAGGTGCCGAGGTACACGACGCCGTCCTTCTCGACCGACCGCATGGCCGCGGGCGGCTTCTGGTCGAAGTAGAGCAGCCCGTACGGGTTGTCCTCGAGCACCAGGATGTCGTTCTGGCGAGCGATCTCGAGGATCTCGAGCCGCCGCTCCCAGGTGAGGGTCACGCCGGCCGGGTTGTGGAACGTGGGCACCGTGTAGAGGAACTTGACCGAGCGCCCGGCCGCCTTCAGCCGCGCGATGTGCTCGCGCAGTGCCTCCGGGATGAGGCCGTGCTCGTCCATCGGGACGTGGTCGACCTCGGCCTGATACGACTTGAAGATCACCATGGCCGTGACGTAGCTCGGCCCCTCGGCGAGCACCACATCCCCCGGGTCGATGAAGAGCTTGCTGAACAGCTCGAGTGCGTGCTGGGATCCGGTGGTGATGACCACGTCGTCGGCGCTGCCGCTGATGCCCTCCAGTGCCATGACCTCGAGGATCTGCTCGCGCAGGGCCGGAACACCCTGACCGGAGCCGTACTGGAGCGCCATCGCGCCCTGCTCGCGCATGACCCGGCCCATGGCGCCCACGACGAGATCCTCCGGAAGGGCGGAGACGAACGGCATGCCGCCGGCCAGCGAGACCACCTCGGGGCGGCTGGCGACGGCGAACAGGGCTCGGACCTCACTGGCGGCCAGGCCGCTGGTGCGCTGCGCGTAGTGGTTGTACCACGGGTCCAGATTGTTGCCCCGCTGCTGCGGGGTCCCCTGTTCGATCACGTGTGGGTTCCGTTTCTCTGCCGTTCAGCAATGCTATGGGGGTGGCGCACCGGCGGGAAAATCGATGACGGTCACCGGGTACGAAAAAGACCCGCCCGGCGGGTGAGCGCCGGACGGGTCTGGAAGAGGACGGGTCGCGCTACGCGAGGTAGGCGGCGAGGTCGGCCTCGAGGGCGGGCTTCGGCTTGGCGCCGATGACGGTCTTGACGACCTCGCCACCCTGGTAGACCTTCATCGCGGGGATGGAGGTGATCTGGTACTTTGCAGCGGTCTGCGGGTTCTCGTCGACGTTGAGCTTGACGATCTCGATCTTGTCGGCGTGCTCGGAGGCGATCTGGTCGAGGATCGGGCCGACGGCGCGACACGGGCCGCACCACTCAGCCCAGAAGTCCACGAGGATGGTCTTCTCGCTGTTGAGGACGTCCTGCTCGAAGCTGGCGTCCGTAACCGAACGTGCTGCTGACATTTTTCTGTTTCTCCTTATGCGGTGGTCGTGAGTTCGAGATCACCCGACGCGCCATCCGCTGCACTGTCGAGCAAATCCTGGGGGAGCGTCGTGAGGTAGTGCTCCGCGTCGAGGGCGGCGACCGTTCCGGACGCTGCGGCGGTGACCGCCTGGCGGTAGGTCGGGTCGATGACGTCGCCCGCGGCGAAGACGCCCGGCAGGTTGGTCTTCGAGCTACGGCCGTCGACGGCGATGGTGCCCTCCGCGGTCAGGTCGAGCTGCCCGTGGATGAGGTGGACGCGCGGGTCGTTGCCGATCGCGATGAAGAGGCCCTGCAGGTGCAGCTCGCTCTCCTCGCCGGTGACGAGGTTGCGCAGCTTCACATCCTGGACCTGCTCGTCGCCGCCGATGCCGATGACCTCCGAGTTCCAGATGAACTCGATCTTGTCGTTGGCGAAGGCTCGCTCCTGCATGATCTTGGAGGCGCGGAGGCTGTCGCGACGGTGGATCACGTACACCTTGTCGGCGAAGCGGGTGAGGAAGGTGGCCTCCTCCATCGCCGAGTCGCCGCCGCCCACGACCGCGATCGTGCGCTGGCGGAAGAAGAATCCGTCACACGTGGCGCACCAGGAGACGCCGTGGCCGGACAGGCGCTCCTCGTCGGCCAGGCCCAGCTTGCGGTACGCCGATCCCGTCGCGAAGATCACCGCGAGAGCCTCGTGCACGGCGCCCGAGCCGAGGGTCACCTTCTTGACCTCGCCCGTCAGATCGACTGACACGACGTCGTCGAGCACGATCTCAGTGCCGAACTTCTCGGCCTGCGCCTGCATCTTGAACATGAGGTCCGGGCCCATGACGGCCTCGGGGAAGCCGGGGAAGTTCTCGACCTCGGTCGTGTTCATCAGCTCGCCGCCCGCCTCGACGGAGGAGGCGATCAGCAGCGGCTTGAGGTTGGCGCGGGCCGCATAGACGGCCGCGGTGTAACCGGCAGGGCCGGAACCGATGATGATGATCTGCCGCACGGCGGAACTCCTTGACCTGTCACGACGCCTTCGTCTGGAGGCGTCGACCTGTAGAACACATCCTAGGCGGATGCTATTCCGTGTCACCTGGGTGTGCGCGAACGCCCTCCGGCGCGGTTCAGGATGGGCGCGAGCCCGGCCTCCAGGTCGGGCGAACGGAGGATGACGAGGAAGCCGACGTAGACGAGCGTCATCACGACGCCGATGACGGCGGATGCGATCACGGCCTGCACCGGTGCGAGGGTCGGGAACGCCAGATCGCCCACCCCGCCCAGGAGGACGAGGAAGCCGGCTCCGGCGACCACCGCTGCCAAGCCGGCCAGCAGGAACCGCCACAGGCTGGTGAGGATCCGCTGCCCGTCGATCCCGCCGGTCCTCCGTCTGAGGAGCGCGAACGCCAGCACCGCCTGCACGAAGCTCGCTATCGACACGATCAGGGCGATCGCTGCGGCTCGAAGTTCCGGGGCGACAGCCAGGCACGCGATCGCTCCCACCACGATCACCGCGGCCTGAGCCAGCGTGAACAGGAACGGCGTGCGCGTATCGCCCAGCGAATAGAACGCGCGCTGCGCCATGAACACCAGCGAGAAGGGGACGAGTCCGATCGCGTAGGCCATCAGGACCCAGCCCATCGCCTCGAAGTTCGACGTGAACACACGCGCGATGGGGAAGGCCAGCACGACCAGCCCCGCCGATGCGAGCACGATGAACAGCTGGATGGAGCGCGCCGCGCTCGAGAAGTCGCGCCGGAAGTCGTCCACCAGACCGGAATGCGCGTGCTCGGCCATGCGCGTGTAGTAGGCCGTCACGATGGAGACCGCCACGATGCCGTGAGGAAGCATGAAGATGAGCCAGGCATTGGACATCACGAACGAGCCGGGGAAGTCGGGGCCGGCGGAGTTGGCGACGTTCACTTCCACCACGCCGGCGAGCTGCGTCACGATCAGCATGGCCAGCGTCCAGCCCGCGGCCTTGCCCGCCGAGCCCAGCGCCACACCGCGCCAGCGGAAGTCGGGACGGAAACGCAGCCCGACCCTCCGCCAGAAGAAGAACAGGACGATCGCCTGCACCGCGACACCGAGGGTCGCGCCGCCTGCCAGGAGGGCGACCATCGCCGGTGTCCACTCCGCGTGCGGATTGAGAGCGGGCGAGTTCGCGCCGAAGGAGACGATGAACACGCACAGCAGGATGATCGCGACCACATTGTTCAGCGCCGGCGCCCACGTGAAGGGACCGAACGACTTCCGCGCATTGAGCACTTCGCCCAGCAATGTGTAGAGGCCGAGGAAGAAGATCTGCGGCAGCGACCAGTAGGCGAAGGCGGTGGCCAGCTCGCGCTGCGACTCCGGGACGCCGAAGAGGACGATGAGCACCGGAGCGAGGAAGGTGGCGACGATCGCGACGGCGGCGAACACGACCATCCCGAGCGTGACGAGCTTGTTGATGTAGGCCCTGCCGCCATCCGCGTTGACCGACGCGCGCACGATCTGCGGCACCAGGATCGCGTTCAGGATGCCCTGGGCGATGATGGCGTAGAGGCTGTTGGGGATGATCGTCGCGGTGCCGTACGCGTTCGCCGCGAAGGAGACGACACCGATCGCCTGCACGAGGAGCCATGCCTTGGCGAAGCCCAGGAGGCGCGAGGCGAGCGTGCCGGAGGCGAGCAGCGCGCTCGCGCGCCCGACGCTAGCCACCCGGACGCTCCTCGGCGTGCGCAGGCTCGGCCGCATCAGCAGCCGCATCCGCGTCCGCATCCGCGTCCGCGTCCGCCGTCTCCTCGTCGGCGCCCTTCGACCGCCGCCGCAGGATGTTGCGCACGATGCCGAAGCCGAACAGCAGCACCAGCAGGATGCCGAAGATGATCGCGCCGATCCCCTCCCAGTCCGCGTGCACGTCCACGGTGACGGAGGTGGGGTCGCCGATCGGCACGCCGGTCGGGCTGTAGAGGTGCAGGGACAGCACCACCTGTCCGTTGCCGACCTTCGCCTTGACGGGGATGAGGACGGTCGCCCGCGAATCCTGCAGGATGCGCTTGGTGGTCGACTGGTCGACCTCGAGCCGGCTGTTCGACGGTGACGCGGTGAGCACGATCGTCACTGCATCGTCCGGCAGCTCGTTGCTGACTGTGAAGGGGATCGACCCCTGCGCGCTCACCAGGTTGACGTTCTCGGTCGGAAGGATGCGGATGGAGTGCAGGATGTCGACCGTCCTCCCCCGCTCCTTGGCGACCGCGGTCATCCAATCGGTGCGCGGGTTCTGCCACGTGATCGCCAGCAGCGTCAGAAGCTCGGCGCGCGTGCGTCCGGTCAGGCGGGTGGGGTCCTCGAGCACGGTCGCGAATTGGCCGAGCGCGCCCTCGTCCTGCACGAGCCCACGGATGCCGGCGATCCTGTCTGCCGACTCCGGCGCGTCCACGAGGTCGAGGCCGGCGGTGGTGGCTGCCTCCTTGACGGTCGAGAAGGACGCCGGAGCCGACCACGGCGACGAGAAGAGCGAGTTCAGGGTGCGCTCGAGCTGGGTGCCGCTGGACGGCCAGGAGCGGTCCAGCGCGACCAGCAGGCGCCGCGCGTCGCCGCCCTCCTGGGCGATGAGCGCGAGCTGGGCGTTCACCTTCGACATCGCGGAGTTCCAGGCGACGTCGCTCGGTGCGGAGATCGCCTGCCGGAGGGCCTCGCTGAGCCGCTGGTCGGAGGACACGATCCGGTCGCTCCCCGAGGCGAGGGGAGCGTTCGGAGTCGTGCCGAGGTCGGCGGCGTTCGTGTTGCTCCCGGAGACGATTGCCGTCGTCAGGCCCGCGGCGGCGAGCGGAGCGAGGTCGGCGCGGCGCACGGTCTTGTCACCCGGCCAGCTGATCCCGCTCAGCGTGTAGTTCCAGGCGAGCAGGGAGTTCAGATCCGGGATGGTGGGGCCGGGCGTCGCGGTGGGGCTGGGGCTCGGTGTCCCCGTGGTCTTCGGCGCGGGCGTCGGCGTCGCGGTCGACGGCACGCCGACGGGTGTGGGGGCCGGGGTGAAGTTCTTCGGGTCGATCGCGTAGCCCAGGGAGGTGGGAGCCAGCGGAGCCGGGATGCCCGCCTGGAGCTGGCCCACCGCGTCCGCGTCGCCGTAACCGAGAGAGAAGGTGTCGTTCGGCAGCTCGGCCAGGCGGGTCAGCCACTCGACGGCGCTCGCCGGAGCGGCATTGCCGAGCACCCGGATGGACGCGATGATCATCGGGTCGATGCCGACGGTCACCGTCGTGTGGCCGTTCAGGCCGTCGAGGTCGCGCGTCAGGATGCCGTTCGGAGCGGTGTAGGTCGCCAGGTCGTCGGCCGCGATGAGACCGTCGGATCCGGCCGGGGTCACGATCGGCAGCACCACGTTCAGGCTCGCCTGCTTCGCGGCGCCGCCGGGATACCAGACGAGCGAGCCGCGCGGCTCGGCGCCGGCGGAACCCGCGTGAACCGAGGCCCCGATGCCGAAAACCGCCGATGCGGTGCGGACGGCGAACGGCAGAGAGGCGGCGGGCACGGCCACGCGGACGACCGTGCTGGTGCCCGGCTCGAGAGTGTTCAGCTGCGACTGCCCCAACGTAACCGCCTCGGCAGGTTTATCCGTCGAGCCAAGCCAGGACGTCAGAGCGGCGCGACCGTCCTTCGGCTCGGGGTCGACCCAGAGCGCGACGGAACCGGACGAGTAGGCCGTGTCGGTGGGGTTCGAGACGGTGACGGAGACGCCGAGGTCCTTGCCGGGGGTGAGCACGCCGCCGTCGTCGGCTGTGACGGTCGCCGTCAGCGTCGAGGCGGAGGAGGTCGCGCTCGGGCCCGGTGACGGCGAGGGCGCGGGAGTGGCGGCTGCGGCCGGCACCGCGCCTCCCGTGATCGAGGCCAGCGCCGTCAGCGCGCCCACTGCTGCCGTGGCCGCGAGAACGCGGACGCGGGCGTGGAACGTCGCACCCCGGCGACGGGTGGAGGAGGCTGCGCTCATGCGTCGACGCGCGATCCCGACTCGGCCTCCATGACGACGATTGTAGAGGCCACCCCCTGAGAGCCCGGCGAGCAGCACCGTTAAACTGGGGCACCATGCAGAGCGTCGCCGAATCCCTCGAACGCCTCGGCGACCTCGCACGCACGCCGTCGGTCGCCCGTCTGGCCGACGCTTTCCAGGCGGCCGGCCACGAGTTGGCCCTCGTCGGCGGACCCGTGCGCGACGCGCTTCTGGGTCGCTCCGTGCATGATCTCGATCTGACAACGGACGCGCGACCTGACGACATCCTCCGCATCGTCTCCCCCATCGCCGACGCCGTCTGGGATGTGGGACGTCAGTTCGGGACGATCGGCGCACGTCTGGGTGACGACACCGTCGAGATCACGACCTACCGCAGCGATAGCTACGACGGCACGACGCGCAAGCCGGAGGTCGAGTTCGGCGACACGCTGGAGGGCGACCTCCTCCGGCGCGACTTCACCGTCAACGCGCTCGCGCTGCGGCTGCACGAGGTGCGCCTGGTCGACCCCTCCGGAGGCGTGGAGGACCTCATGGCGGGGTGCTGCGCACGCCGAGCACCCCGCAGATCTCCTTCGGCGACGATCCCCTGCGGATGATGCGGGCTGCGCGCTTCACGGCTCAGCTCGGGTTCACCGTCGACGACGAGACGCGCGAGGCGATGGCCGCTATGGCCGACCGCATCGAGATCGTGAGCGCGGAACGCGTGCGCGACGAACTGAGCAAGCTCCTTCAGGCCGACCGACCCCGTCCGGGGCTCGAACTCCTCGTGCAGAGCGGGCTGGCGGAACTCGTCGTGCCCGAGATCCCCGCCCTGCGGCTGGAGGTCGACGAGCACCACCACCACAAGGACGTCTACCAGCACAGCCTCACCGTGCTCGACCAGGCCATCGACTATGAGCACGAGCGGCACCCGGGCGAAGCGCCCGACCTCGTGCTGCGGCTCGCGGCCATCCTGCACGACATCGGCAAGCCCGCGACCCGTCGCTTCGAGCCGGGGGAGCGGTCAGCTTCTATCACCACGACGTCGTGGGGGCGAAGCTGGCCAAGAAGCGGCTGACCGCGCTCCGCTTCGACAAGGCGACCATCGACTCGGTCGCGCGCCTCATCGAGCTGCACCTGCGCTTTTTCGGTTACGCCGACACGCACTGGACCGACTCGGCCGTGCGGCGCTACGTGCGTGACGCCGGCCCCGAGCTCGAGCGCCTGCACATGCTGACCCGCGCGGACGTCACGACGCGCAATCGCAAGAAGGCCGACCGGCTGGGATTCGCCTACGACGACCTCGAGTCGCGCATCCGCGAGCTGCAGGAGAAGGAGGAGCTGGATGCCGTGCGGCCCGACCTCGACGGCGAGCAGGTCATGAGCATCCTCGGCATCCGTCCGGGACGCGAGGTCGGGCAGGCGATGAAGTACCTGCTGGAGCTCCGGCTCGACGAGGGGCCGCTCGGCGAGGAGGAGGCCACGCGGCGCCTGCTCGCGTGGTGGGGCGACCGAGCGCCCGCCTGAGCGCTTGTTTCGCGTCGTCCACAGGGCGCGGGCCCGGCGGGTTCTCCACAGATTTCGGGTCCCGAGCCTTCGGGATGCGCCTCCCCGCGAGAGTGGGGACATGACCGAGATCACCGCCGGCTGGCGCCCCGCACCCGCATCCGTTACCCTTGATAAGTTGCCTGGGCGCCAGTTCGCCCTGGGCACGTCTATGACACCCTCCTGCTGCAGACCGTCTGCAGCCGCTGAGACCAGAGGAGGTGGGTTAGTCATGCATCAGTACGAGTTGATGGTCATCCTCGATCCCGAGATCGATGAGCGCACCGTGGCTCCGAGCCTTGACAAGTTCCTCAACGTCGTCCGCAACGACGGTGGAACGATCGACAACGTCGACATCTGGGGACGTCGTCGCCTGGCTTACGAGATCAACAAGAAGTCCGAGGGCATCTACGCCGTCGTGCAGCTCACCGCAGAAGGTGACACCACGAAGGAGCTCGACCGCCAGCTGAAGCTCAGCGAGGCCGTCATGCGCACCAAGGTCCTCCGCGCCGAGGAGGCGATCGCCCAGGTCGCCGCCGCTCAGAAGCGCGCCGACGAGAAGGCCGCCCGCAAGGCCGCCACCTCCGAGAAGGCCGGCGCCTAGTCCCATGGCCGGCGAGACCGTCATCACCGTGGTGGGCAACCTCACGGCCGACCCCGAACTGCGCTACACGCAGAACGGGCTGGCTGTCGCCAACTTCACCATCGCCTCCACTCCGCGCACATTCGACCGTCAGGCGAACGAGTGGAAGGACGGGGAGGCGCTGTTCCTCCGAGCCAGTGTCTGGCGCGAGTTCGCCGAGCACGTCGCGGGTTCGCTGACCAAGGGGTCGCGCGTCATCGCGCAGGGCCGCCTGAAGCAGCGGTCCTACGAGACGAAGGAAGGCGAGAAGCGCACCAGCATCGAGCTCGAGATCGATGAGATCGGCCCGTCGCTGCGCTACGCCACCGCCCAGGTCACCCGTGCCCAGTCCTCCGGCGGTCGTCCGGGTGGATTCGGCGGCGGCGCGCCTGCCGTCGAGGAGCCGTGGGCCGCTTCCGCTCCCGCGGACCCGTCCGCCGGTGCGGATGTCTGGAACACTCCGGGCTCCTACAACGACGAGACCCCCTTCTAACGAGATTCGCCTCTCGATGAGAGGGGCACACATCATCAGCCCGCCGGCCGTATGCCGGACGGGCGGAAAGCAAAGGAAACCATGGCTGGAAAGTCGAGCGGCGACCGCCGCAAGCCGATCCGCAAGGGTAAGGACGGCAAGAACGCCGCACCCGCGAAGTCCGTTCGCGTGGGCGTCATCGATTACAAGGACGTCGCCACCCTGCGCAAGTTCATCTCGGAGCGTGGAAAGATCCGCGCCCGCCGGATCACCGGTGTCTCCGTCCAGGAGCAGCGCCTCATCGCCCGCGCGGTCAAGAACGCGCGCGAGATGGCGCTCCTCCCCTACGCCGGCTCCGGCCGCTAAGGAGAAACGACATGTCGAAGGTTATTCTCACGCACGAGGTCACCGGCCTCGGCTCGGCCGGTGACGTCGTCGACGTCAAGAACGGCTACGCCCGCAACTACCTCGTCCCCCAGGGCTTCGCGATCGCGTGGAGCCGTGGCGGCGAGAAGCAGGTCGAGCAGATCCGCGCGGCACGTGCCGCTCGCGAGCTCCACACGGTCGAGCAGGCCCAGGACCTCAAGGCGAAGCTCGAGGCCACCAAGGTGAAACTGACCGTGAAGGCGGGCCGCGAGGGCCGTCTCTTCGGTTCGGTCAAGACCGGCGATGTCGCGGACGCCGTCAAGGCGGCCGGCATCGGCGAGCTCGACAAGCGCAAGATCGAGCTCCCCAACCCCATCAAGGTGGTCGGCGACCACGAGGCGACCGTGCGTCTGCACGACGACCTCTCGGCCGTCATCTCCCTGCAGGTGGTCGCTGCCAAGTAAGGCAAATACGCGAAAGTGTAGCGGCGGGCGAATGCCCGCCGCTACCTCTCGTTAAGGGACTTTTCCCCGGCCTTGTACACAGGCGCTCAAGCCACAGGCGCAAGCTTGACCACAGGGTTCAAGGAACTTTTTGCACACAGGGTGGGGACAGAAAAATCCCTGGTCTGGCCGTCTATATCCGCCAAAGCTCATTTGTTGTCCACAGGTTTCCACACACCTTCTACACACACTCCACGGCGTTTCGCGCAGATTCTCCCCAGTTTTATCCACAGGCTGAGTTGTGAGTGCGGGACCGGCGTCCATAGGGTGTCGGAGGTCGTCCCGACAATTGACTCGAGGGATGTGCCGCCCAGCAGTGAGGAGAGAACGTGTCGATCGCCCATATCGGTCTCGCCGACGGTCGTGACCAGGGCGACGTCCGCTCCCCCGAGCGCACGCCGCCCCACGACCTGCTCGCCGAGCAGAGCGCGCTCGGCGGCATGCTGCTCAGCAAGGATGCGGTGGCCGATGTGGTCGAGGTCATCCGCGGCACAGACTTCTACATCCCCAAGCACGAGATCATCTACGACGCGATCCTGTCGCTCTACTCGCACGGCGAGCCGACCGACGTCATCACGGTCACCGACGAGCTGACGAAGATCGGCGAGCTCTCACGCGCCGGTGGGGCCGAGTACCTCCACACGCTGACGAGCCTCGTGCCGACCGCCGCCAACGCCGGCTACTACGCCAACATCGTGGGCGAGAAGGCGCTGCTGCGGAGGCTCGTCGAGGCCGGCACGCGCATCACGCAGATGGGCTACAAGGCCGAGGGCGAGGTGCTCGACCTCGTCAACAACGCCCAGGCCGAGATCTACTCGGTGACCGGCACCCAGGAGACCGAGGACTACGTCCCCCTCACCGAGGCCGTCACCGTCGCGATCGATGAGATCGAGGCCGCCAAGCACAAGGACGGCTCGATGACCGGTGTCCCGACCGGTTTCGCCGAGCTCGACGAGCTCACCAACGGCCTCCACCCGGGTCAGATGGTCATCGTCGCGGCGCGACCGGCACTCGGTAAGTCGACCCTCGCGCTCGACTTCGCCCGCGCCGCCGCGATCAAGCACGACATGCCGACCATCTTCTTCTCGCTCGAGATGGGGCGCAGCGAGATCGCGATGCGCCTGCTCTCCGCCGAGGCGTCCGTTCCCCTGCAGAACATGCGAAAGGGAACGGTCGACAACCGTGACTGGACGACCATCGCATCCACTCGCGGCCGCATCAACGACGCGCCGCTGTACATCGACGACAGCCCCAACATGACCCTCGTCGAGATCCGCGCCAAGTGCCGCCGACTCAAGCAGCGCGTCGGCCTCAAGATGGTCATCATCGACTACCTGCAGCTCATGACCAGCGGCAAGCGCGTCGAGAGCCGCCAGCAGGAGGTCAGCGAGTTCTCGCGAGCGCTGAAGCTGCTCGCCAAGGAGCTCCAGGTGCCCGTCATCGCGCTCTCCCAGCTCAACCGTGGCCCCGAGCAGCGCGCCGACAAGCTCCCCGCCCTGAGCGACCTCCGCGAGTCCGGATCGATCGAGCAGGACGCCGACGTCGTCATCCTGCTCCACCGCGAGTCCGCGTACGAGAAGGACAACCCGCGTGCAGGCGAGGCCGACCTCATCGTTGCCAAGCACCGAAACGGCCCCACCCGCACCGTCACGGTCGCCTTCCAGGGCCACTACTCGCGCTTCACCGACATGGCGCCGGTCTGAGAGTGATCGGAGCGAGTCGACCGATGTGAATGCCGCGGTCGCCAGCGATGGCGGTGGCCACGATCGATCGCAATGCCGGCACTCTCTGGCTGGGTCAGATGGCCGAGGACTCAGTCCCAGTTAAGGGTTCGCTCACCTATGCCGCGGTGCTTTCGCGGGCGATCAGTTGATGGGGAGCGATGAATTCTCTTGCGTCGATCGACGGCTCGTCGATGCGGGTGGCGAGCCGGTTCACTGCGGTCCGGGCGATGAACGGAATGTCTAGGGAGATGGTGCTGAGCGACGGCCGCGAGTACCGGCCCTCTTCGATGTCGTCGATGCCGATAACTGCGACGTCTTCCGGCACGCGCAGCCCTGCGTCGAACACCGCGCGGATGGCTCCCATCGCCAGCAGATCCGAGTAGCAGAAGATGGCATCGGGGCGAGGGTCCTGCGCTACGAGTGCTGCTGCGGCGGCGTAACCGTCCGCTCGTCCGTAGTGAGGCGCAGTCATCTGCAGCCCCTCGACAGGCTTGCGGCCGTGCTCCTTGAGCGCAAGGTGGAATCCTTCGGTCCGCTGCAGAGGTGTGGCGTACTCCTCCGTGGGCTGGGCGCCGATAGCGGCGATACGGGTACGGCCACTCTCGAGGAGGTGCATGGTTGCGTCGTGTGCGGCCTGGATGTTGTCAATAGCCACGTGATCGAACCGTCCATCGAAGGTGTGCTCGCCGAGCAGGATGATGGGCAACTCCTCCGATGCCTCCACGTTGTCGAGCTCTTCGCGTGTAGCCAGCGGAGCGAAAAGCATCCCGTCGAAGAGGTTCCGGCGGCCGCCGCCGCGCAGCAATTGGCGTTCCCGTTCGTGGTCGTGCCCGGTCTGATCGATCATCACCTGAAAACCCAATGAGCCGGCCTCGTCGATCACCGCGCGCGCGAGCTCGCTGAAGAACGGCACATCGATCTCCGGCACCACAAAAGCGAGAAGCCCGGTCTTACCCGTTCGAAGGGTGCGGGCGACGGGGTTCGGAACGTATCCGAGGTCGTCGATAGCCTGCATCACCCGCGTGCGCATCTTCTCGCTCACATGCTCGTATCCGCTCACCACGTTGGATACCGTGCGGACAGAGACCTGGGCTCGATCAGCGACATCGCGCAATGTTGCGGGCATGGCTCTCCTCTCGGGAATTCGCATTCTACCGTTTGCAACGTGCGCAAACGTGAGCTACTGTTTGCATACGTTGGCAAAACCGCCGAACCCTGCGGTCCCCCGGCCGACGTATCGTCGAATCCTGCACGAAGGAGTGTCATGAAGCTCACACCACGCAGCGCCCGCGGTGCTGCTGTCCGCGTCGCGGCTGTTGCCACTGCGGCGCTCGTCGCCATCGGCCTCAGCGGCTGCGGTCCGCAGATCGGCTCCGGCAGCGCCTCCACGTCCGACACCTCGATCCTCAAAGCCCCCGCCGAGAGTTCGCCCAAGGGCACGATCACCATCTGGGACCGCTCGGGCGACCTGTTCAAGGTGTTCGACGCGGCGATCAAAGACTTCAACAAGGCCTATCCGGGCATCACCGTCAAGCATGAGGCCGTCGACATCGACAACAAGCTTCAGAACACGCTCATCACCGGCACCGACGTGCCGGACGGGGTGTTCCTCGACGATGCCAAGGTCGGCGGGTACGTCGACTACCTCTGGAACCTGAAGGATGTGCTGGCTCCCTACAAGAAGGACATCGCCAAGCAGAAGGTCGATGTCAACACGGTCAAGGGCGGCATCTACGGCGTCCCGTTCGACCTCGACCCCGGCCTCCTCTTCTACAACGCCAAGGCCCTGAGCGCCGCTGGCATCGACCCGAGCGGCGTCCGCACCTACGACGACCTCATCGCCGCGGCGAAGAAGTACCAGGCGTACAAGCCGGGGGCCAAGCCGATCCACCTGGAGCAGAGCACGTTCCTCGGCCAGTTGCAGCTCGAGATGTACGCGAGCCAGCTCGGCACCAGCCTCGCCGGCGCCGACGGCAAGCTCCGCCTCGACTCCCCGCAGTACACCAAGATCCTGACCTGGCTCGACTCCGTGCAGAAGCAGGGCCTCGGCACGCGAGCCGAGTACCTCAGCCCCAGCGACATCGGAGCGCTCGACTCCAGCAGCGAGGTCTTCTACCCGTGGGCGCAGTGGTTCGACTTCGCGCCGCAGCAGCAGTTGAAGACCACGGTCGGCGACTGGCGCGCCATGCCGCTGCCGGCCTGGTCGTCCGGCGGCGCACGCAGCGGCGCGATGGGCGGCTCGTCGTTCGTCCTGCCCAAGGGCGGCAAGAACTCGCAGCTCGCGTGGCTGTTCTACAAGTTCCTGATGTTCGACAAGGCCGGCTACACCGCGGTCTACGGCTCGAACAGCGTCTACCCGGGAGGCCTCAACACCTCGATTCCCGCTTACCAGCCCGCGGCGAACCCGGCGAAGCCGCTGTTCAAGCCGATACCGGCGATGGGCGACCAGGACCTCTGGAGCACCGCGATCAAGGCGGGCAAGCAGATCCCCGGTGGCGCGCCCATTCCGTCCTGGTGGTCGGGGGCCGTGGACTACCTCGGCAACGACATCCAGAAGATGCTCGACGGCACGATGACGCCCAAGCAGGTGATCGATCAGTCGTCGACGGACATCCAGACCAACCTGATCGACCGCAAGTAGCGGCCGGACCGACCCGCTCCGCCGAACGCCGCACCACGAGGACATGACGTGACGACCACACTGACAGCACCGCAGGCGACCGGCCTCGGCAGGAGGCGCCGTGGGCGCGGCCTGCCCTGGCGGCGCCGGCTCGCCCCCTATCTGTTCGTGCTCCCGTTCGTCGCGGTGTTCCTGGCGTTCAGCATCTACCCGCTCGTCTTCACGCTGCGCCTGAGCTTCACGGACTGGCACGGTGCGGGCGCGGCGGAGTGGGTGGGCCTCGGCAATTATGTCTACCTCCTCGGCAGCCCCGACTTCTGGTCGTCGTTGGCGAACTCGGGGATCCTCTGGCTCCTGATCGTCCCGATCCAGTTGGTCGTCTCGGTGATCATCGCGGTGATGCTGAACACCTCGAAGCTCCGGATGCGCGGCTTCTACCGGGTCGCTTTCATCGTCCCGTTCGTCACGCCGCTCGTCGCGGTCGCGCAGATCTGGATCGTGCTATTCGACCAGAACTACGGTGCCGTCAACGCTGTGCTCGGCGCGATCGGGCTACCGCATATCGGCTGGCTGGTCACCAGCGCCTGGGCGAAGCCCACGCTCGCCCTCCTCTTCCTCTGGAAGACGACGGGGTTCGTCGTGATCATCCTGCTGTCCGGGCTCCAGTCGATCGACACGAGCCTCTATGAGGCTGGTTCGCTCGACGGGGCCGGCAGGATCCGGCAGCTCTGGAGCATCACGGTGCCGCTGCTGCGGCGCTCGCTGATGTTCTGCGTTGTGCTGCAAACCCTCGCGGTGTTCCAGATGTTCGCCGAGCCGTATGTGGTGACCAAGGGAGGCCCCTACGGGTCGACCACCACCGCAGGGCTCTACCTCTACAACCACATCACCCGGGCAGACCTGGGCACCGGAGCGGCCAACTCGTTCCTCCTCGTGATCGTCGTCATGGCGCTCTCGCTCGTCTTCGTCCGCCTCCTCCGAGCCAAGGACTGACCGATGGCCGATCTCGACCTCCGACCTCCGACCGCGCGAACCGCGACCATTCCGGCTGAACCGTCCCGCGCGGGGGCGTCGCTGCACAGATCCCGGGGGCCCGGCCCCGCCTCCATCCTGGTTCGCACGCGTTCCTGATCGTGCTCACCGTGGCGTTCCTTGCGCCGGTCGTGTGGGCGATCATCTCGTCGTTCAAACCCGCCGCCGACATCATCCGCGATCCGCTCGGCTTCGACCCCTCTGGTTTCACGCTCGACAACTTCCGCGGCATGCTCCAGGACGTTCCGATCGGGTCCGGGTTCGCCAACACCGGGATCGTGCTGCTCGTGAAGGGCATGATCACGCTCTTCTTCGCCCCGCTGGCCGCCTACGCGTTCGCGAAATACGACTTCCGCGGCAAGAACCTGATCTTCGGCGCGGTGCTCCTCACCCTGATGCTTCCGACGATCGTCCTCATCATCCCTCTGCTGCTGGAGATGAAGGAGCTCGGCTGGGTGAACACCTACCAGGCGCTCATTCTCCCCGGCTCCGTCGACGCGTTCGCGATCTTCTGGATGCGGCAGGTCATCGCCGCCGTGCCCGACGAGCTGCTCGACGCCGCCCGGGTCGACGGGTGCGGCGAGTTCGGGATCTTCTGGCGCGTCATCGTCCCCGTCATCCGCCCGGGGCTGGCCGGCCTGGCGGTACTGACGATCATGAACATCTACAACGACTTCGTGTGGCCGGTCGTGGTCGCGAGCTCCAGCCGCATGGCCACCCTCCAGGTCGTGCTGTCGACGCTCGCCCAGAACATCTCGGGCAACAAGGTCGGCGCCGACTACGCGACCGTCACCGGAGAGCTGCTCGCCGCGGCGACAGTCGCCCTCATCCCCCTCCTCATCCTGTTCATCGTGCTGCAGAAGCACTTCATCAACGGCATCCTCGCCGGAAGCGTAAAGGGCTGACTCCATGACCATCGCAGAACCCACTGTCGACCTCGACTCCGGCGCCGACCTCGACCTTCCGAGGCCCGAGTACCCGCGCCCCGACCGCGACCGGTCGGCCGCCTGGCTGAGCCTGAACGGACGGTGGGCCTTCGAGGGCGACGAGCGCACCCCCGGCGAGATCGTCGTGCCGTTCGCCTGGGAGACCGAAGCGTCGGGCGTGCAGCGCACCTGGCTCGAGCATGCCGTGTACCGGCGCACTGTCGCGGCGCCCGCCGAATGGGCGGGACGGCGGGTCGCGCTGTGCTTCGGCGCGGTGCACCACCACGCCGTCGTGTCGCTGGACGGCGTCGAGGTCGGCCGACATGTCGGAGGCCACAGCTCGTTCGAGTTCGACGTCACCGCACTGCTCGCGCCCGGCGAATCCGCCGTGCTGGAGGTGCAGGTCGACGCACCGGCGGACAAGCGCGCCCTCCCGCACGGCAAGCAGCGCTCCATTCCGCGCGACGACTACGACGGTGTCGCCTTCGCGCCCACCTCCGGCATCTGGCAGAGTGTCTGGCTGGAGGCCCGCGGCCGGAGCTACATCGAGGACGTCTCCGTGCGCGGCGACTCGCTCACGGGCTTCGACATCGAGGGCGCCGTCGCCGGAGACCCGGCGGACGGCCTCCCCGTGGTGGTCGAGGTCGCCGGGAGCCGGGTCGAGCTCCCCATCGCCGGGGGTCGTTTCGGCGGCCGGCTCGAACTCACGAAACCGCGACTGTGGAGCCCAGACGATCCGCACCTGTACGCGATCGAACTGACCATCGGCGACGGCGAGGCAGCCGACCGGCTCTCCGTCACGGGCGGCCTGCGCCGCATCGAGACGCGGGGCGAGGCACTGTACCTGAACGGGGAGCGCTTCTACCTGCGCGGGGTGCTGGATCAGGGCTACTGGCCGCGCACCGGCCTGACCGCGCCGGACGCGGACACGCTCATCCGTGACATCGAGTTGGCCCGCGAGCTGGGATTCAACCTCGTGCGCAAGCACCTCAAATTCGAGGAGCCGCTCTGGCTCGACCACGCCGACCGCACCGGCATGCTGGTGTGGGCCGAGCCGCCGTGCCCGAGCCGGTTCAGCCCGGAGGCCGCCGAGGCATTCGAGGCGCAACTCCCGGAGCTGGTCGCCCGCGACGGCAACCACCCGTCGATCATCGTCTGGGGCCTCTACAACGAGGAATGGGGGCTGGACTGGGACATCCCGGGCAGCCCCGAGCGCGCAGCCGCGGCCGTGCACGCGTACGAGACCATGAGGGCCCTGGACGACACTCGCCCGATCGTGGAGAACTCGGGCTGGGCGCACGTGCGCTCCGACCTCGTCGACTGGCACTACTACGACGAGAACCCGACGAACTGGGCGCGCAACCTGGCGGAGCTGGCCGCGGGGGAGCGCGAGACGTTCGAGGTCAGGCTCGGACCCGACTTCATCGTCGACAAGTCCTTCTACGGCTCGCCGGACTTCCCACGCCACGGGGTCCCCATCCTCAACAGCGAATACGGCGCCGGCTTCACCAGCCTCGAGCGCGCGTGGCACATCCGTTGGCAGACCCAGGAGATCCGCCGCCACGACCGCTTCGCCGGATTCGTCTACACCGAGCTGACCGATGTGGAGCACGAGATGGCGGGCCTGCTCGACGCCGACCGCCGGCGCAAAGACCTCGGCGGCCTCGAACCGGCCGACTCCTTCGGCCCGACGGTGCTGGTCGTCGATCTGGCGCCGGCCCACGCCGGCGCGGATATCCCGGTACCCCTGGAGCCGCTGACAGTCTCGGTCCACGTCTCGCATCTGGGTTCCGCCGAAGTCGGAGGTGTGGTGAACGCCGCCTGGGGCGCTGCGGGGTCGACGCGCCCGACGAGCGCGGGAGCCGCCGCCTCCGCGCCCGTCGCCGCTGAGCCGTACCGCCTGAGTGACCCTGCTGTGGTGACCGTTCTTGCGCCTGGTGCGCCGGCCAGGCTGCACTTGTGGTTCACGGTCGAGGGGCGGACGATCGCGCGAACCTTCATCGACGCTGCGCCGATCGAAGAGCTGAACCGCCGCGGGTCGCGGGTCTCCTGAGGCAGGCCGAAACCCGGAGCTGCCCCCGGCCTCCCTTCGTGGCGTGGATGCTCAGGAAGCGACTTGGGGGCCCGGGCGACCCACTGCTCACCGGATGCGCCTGTGCAATCGCTCAGCTCCACCCTGGTTCCGGCAGGGATAGAGCCAGAGCAGACGCAGGGCTTTGCAGAAGAAGCGATCCGCTAGAGCTGCCGGCGGGTCGCTCGATCTAGCGCCGGGAACGATGACTTATCGCGTCAGCGACCGACGCCGGTGAACCGTGCCGACAGCTCCCACAGCAGGCGCGCGTTCTCCGGGTCGAGCGCGTAGTCCGCCACCCCGCGGCGCACGCCGGGCCTGAACGGCTCGGCCTGCTGCGCGTCCTCGAAGTACCGACCGGTGACGCCCTCCACCAGGGGCGACGCCGCCAGCAGCACCGATGTCGCGGCGCCCTGCGCGACGGTCTTCTCGGAGACGCCCGTCTTGCCGGACGGATCGAACGAGGCCGGAGGAGCGTCGATGTGCCGCCCCAGCCCCGTGCCCCAGATGCGGCCCGGGTTGAGCGCGTTCACGGCGATTCCATCGGCCGCCCAGCGCCTGCTGGCCTCCACGGCGAAGAGGATGTTCGCTGTCTTCGACTGGGCATAGGCCAGCCACGGGTCGTAGGGCTCGGCGGTGAAGTCGGGGTCGTCGAAACGCACCGGGCCGTTGACGTGCCCGACGGAGCTGACCACCACGACGCGCGCATCCCCCGCTGCCGCCAGGGCATCGTGCAGGCCGACGGTGAGCGCGAAGTGGCCCAGGTGATTGGTGGCGAACTGCAGCTCGCGACCGTCTGGTGTGCGCTGCTCGGGCGTGGCCATGATCCCAGCGTTGTCGACGAGGATATGGAGCGGGCCGCTCCACGCAGCCACGAACCGGCGGACCGACTGGAGATCGGCCAGGTCGAGCACGGCCGCGTGCACCTTCGGGTTCCCCGTGCTCTGCGAGATGTCGTCTGCTGCGCTCTCGGCCGCGTCGCGCCGGCGGGCGGCGATGGTGACCTCCGCGCCCGCCTGAGCGAGCGCCCGCGCCGTCTCGAAGCCCAGACCCGCGGCCCCACCCGTCACGATGGCGCGCCGACCGGCCAGGTCTACACCGGCGATAACGTCGTCGGCGGTGGATCGCGCGTCGAACGGTGTCGTCACACGCTCGGTCATGATGGGTCTCCTCTCCCGGGCTCCCGATGAGCTCGGATCTCTGGTATAAACGGAGTCGAGTCCGCTTCTATTCCAGCTAAGCGGAGTTAGGTCCGTTTAGCAAGGAGGGGCTCGTGCCCGAACGACTCCGCGCAGACGCCCGCGCGAACCACGACCGCCTGCTCCAGGTGGCGGCTGCTGCGTTCGCGGCAGAGGGGCCGGAGACGTCGCTCAAGGCCATCGCCGCGGAGGCAGGAGTCGGCATCGGCACGCTGTATCGGCGCTTTCCCACGCGGGAGGACCTGATCGAGGCCGTCTACCGGAGCGAGACCGATCGGCTGGCCGGCTCCGCGGACCGGCTGCTGGCGGAACGGCCGCCCGTCGAGGCCCTCCGTGCGTGGATGGAGGCGTTCGTCGACTACATGACCACGAAGCGGGCGATGTCCGATGCCCTGCCGGCGATCCTGGCGTCGCGAGAGGGACTTCGCGCGCACAGCCGTGACGCTCTCGGCGCGGCGGTCGCCGCCCTCATCGACGCGGCCGGCGTATCCGGGGACCTCCGCGCCGGAATCGACCCGGGCGATGTGCTGATGGCGCTGGGCGGGATCACGCTCATCAGCGCGCACGAGGAGCAGCGCGCCCTCGCGACGCGCCTCATCGACCTGCTGCTCGGCGGACTGCTCGCACGGGGCTGATCGCCGCCCGATCCGTCACCCGCGGAAGATGTGGACGGCCTCCCGCGCGGCGTAGAAGACGATCACCAGTCCCGCGAGAGGGTCCGCCCACCACCAGCCGAGCGCGTAGTCGAGCGCGACCCCGAACAGCACGCTGGTCGCGAGGATCGCGTCGATGAGCGTGACCCGCCCCTCGGTCAGCAGGACCGGGTTGTCCAGGCGCTTCCCGACGACCCGTTTTCCCCACGCCAGCGCGAACATCGCGATCGCGGTGAGCGCTGTCCACCCGACGCCGCCCAGGAGCGGCGTGGCTCGGTGCGCGAGCAGCAGCGCGACGACCGCCTGGACGAGGAGGTAGGCCGCGAGCAGGACGAAGGCCCAGCCGATCAAGCGCAGGGCGACCCTCTGCCGGGTCTCCTCCCCTCCGGTCAGCTCCCAGACGACGACGATGCTGGCGCCGATCTCGATCAGGCTGTCGAGGCCGAAGCCCAGCAGCGCGACAGACGCGGACCGGTAGGCGAGGACGCCCAGCAGCACGACGCCGACCACGTTCCACCCGAGGGTGACGACCTCGAGGCCGATGCCTGCCCGGCGCAGCCGGAGTGCCTGGTCGCTCACCTGCATGACCCTAGTCGAGCAGGTGAGCGAGCAGGGGTCGGCGAGTGGAACAATGCACAGGTGTCCGTTGCGCCGAATGACCGTCAGCCCGAGGCCGCGGGCGCCCCGGCGGCACCGCGGCGGAGTCAGCGCCGCCGCATCCTGATCGTCCTCTGCCTCAACCTGGCGCTCATCGCCGGACTGGTCGTCGCGGGACTGCTGGCGCACTCGGTCAGCGTGCTCGCCGCGGCCGGGGACACCGTGGCCGACTGCTTCGCCCTGGTGCTGGGGCTGATCGCCATCGCCCTACGGGATCGGGACCCGGATCACCCGCACGCGCAGCGGCCGATCGCCATCGCCGCACTCGTGAACGCGACGCTGTTGCTCGCCGTGACGATCACGGTGACCGCGGAGGCGGTGACGAGGCTGGTGGAGGGCTCTCCCGAGGTGGAGGGCCTCCCGATGGTGATCGTGAGCGTCATCACGGTCGCCGTGATGCTGGCGGGGGCCTTCGTGCTCGGCCGGTCCGCCGCCGACGAGGACCTCCACATGCGGTCCGTACTCCTCGATGCCCTCGCGGATGCGGCGGCGGCCGCCGTCATCGCGGTGGCCGGCGTCATCATCCTTGTCACGAACAGCCTCTACTGGCTCGATCCCGTCCTCGCGCTCGGGGTGTCGGCCCTGATCGCCGTGGCCGCCATCCAGCTGATCGTGAAGGCCATCGCCGCGCTGCGCGGCAAGGCCGTCGACTTCGACGACGACTGAATCATCCTCCGGGCTGACGTACAGCCCGCGCATCCCCGATTCAATGGAGACATGATCGGCATCCTCCTCCCCGTGCTGCAGGGCGCGGGCAGTGTGGCGCTCGCGCTGGTGGCGTTCGCGCTCGCGTTCACCTGGCCGTCACTGCTCGGCCCGATCCTGCGGCTGCGAACCGACGCGAGGCGGCTGCTCGCGTCCGCGGGCCTGGGGCTCGTGCTGCTGCTCGCGGCGTCGCTGCTCTACGCCACCCCCGGGGTGCTGTTGCGCGATCCGCTCGGCATGCTGCTGGCGCTCCCGGTGGCGGTCCTCTGGCTCACCGGCGCGGTCGCGCTCATCGTCCGCGGTCTGGTGATGCGAGGCGCGACGCGCGCGATCTCCTACGCCTTCGCGGTGGTCGCGGGATGCGGGGTCATCGCCGGGATCCTCTCCGCGCTGATCGCACAGCACGGCGCAGCCGACACCGTCACCCCTACGGGCGCCTTCCTGCTGGCGGTCGGAGCGCTCGCCTCCGTCATCCTCTGGGCACGGTCGGAGGACCCGGAACGCGTGCCCAGCCCGCGCGCGGTCTGAATGTCCGCCCTCAGCCCTCCGCGGCGGGAGAGGCCGCGGGCAGGATGTGGTCGCCCCGCCAGCGGCGGGAGATCCACACCACGCCGTAGCCGGCCACCAGGATCACGACGGCGATGAGCACGACGTAGAACGCGACGGACAGGTACCCGTTCGGGCTGGTCTGCGGGTTGAGGAACGGGTACGGATACCACGGCTGCGTGCCGGTGACCGGATCGGCGGCGAAGGGCGCCCGCACGAGCGTGTAGACCGCCCAGACGATCGGAAACACCGCGATCCCCCACACCGCGCGCAGCCGCAGCGGCGCGCGGCCCGGGGCGAACAGCCAGTCGAGGAGGATGTACGCGGGCGCGATCACGTGCAGGACCTCGTTCGCCCATCCCACCGTCGTCCCCTGCGCGAGCGAGATGTTGCGCAGCAGCAGGTTGTAGACGACGCCGGTCGTCACCAGGTACGTGACCCCCGCTGCGCGGAGGGCGGTGAACCACCCCGGATCGTCGCCCCGACGGATCAGCAGCAGCACGGCGCCGATGCCGAACACCGCGATGCCCAGCACGTTGGAGTCGATGGTGAAGAAGCTGAAGAAGTTCGCAACCAGCCCCCCGACGTTCCCGCCGTGAGCCGCGATCGACTGGACGCTGGTGACGAACTGCGTGACGACGGCCGCCAGCGCGAGCACGAACATCACCGCGCGAAGAATCGCGAAACCGATCCGCATGCCGCGATCGTAGCGGTGGCGGGGCGCCCGATGGGGCGAACGCGCAGGAACCCGCCGACTAGACTGGGGGCGAATCCGTACGAAAGAGGTCGCCGAATGGCTACCGCCGTCCCTGCCCAGGACCACGCCCTCCACGCGCACAACCGGTACTGGGTCGTCCCCGCCATCCGCGCCGTGGTGGCGCTCGCCGCCGGTGCGCTCATCACCTTCACCCGGGATGCGCACACTGCAGCCTTCGGACTCGTCGTTTTCGGCGTGTTCGCCGTCATCGACGGGCTGGCGACGGGCATCCTGAGCTGGCTGTTCGCGGGTCGCCGGCTGACCCGCACGCTGTTCGCCGTGCAGGGGGCCATCGGGCTGGTCGCTGGCGTTCTCGCGCTTGTGCTCTCCGGTTCGGGCCTCGGCCTGTTCCTCTACCTGGTGACGGTGTGGGCGGCGCTGACCGGATTCCTCGAGCTCTACAACGGCATCCGCGAGCGCAGCCGGGATGCCGCCGCCCGCGACTGGCTGACCACGGGTGCGCTCACCGCGTTGCTCGCCCTCGTGCTGCTGTTCGTGCCGGCGGATGCGGTGCTGGCGATCGGCCTGTTCGGCGCCTGGGCCATCGTGGTCGGCGTCTTCCAGGGCATCGGAGCGGCCACGCTGCGAGCCGCCGCACGGAGCCGCACCGACTCCCGTGGGGCGGAGAGCCGACCGTGACCTCGCGCAACAGGAAAGACCCCCGAGTGACCCAGAACCTGCAGCCCACCCGCCGCGACCGCTTCCTCCCCGTGGAGCTGCTCGCGATCTCGGCCGGTCTCGGCGTCTTCGTCGGGCTGATCGTCCTCATCGCGACCCGGGAGTTCGTGCTGGCGGCGATCGCGCTGGGCGTGACGTTCATCGTCGGGCTGGTGCTGCTCGCCCTCTTCGCGCTCGCGTTCAAGCCGACCGAGGCCGAGGTGGAGGACATCCACGAGCAGGATGCAGAGGCGCGCGCCAAGGCCGCCCGCGCCCGCGCAGAAGGCGACGACCGCCCGCGCGGTCACTGACTCCTCGCCGGCCGGCTCCCGCTAGAGGTAGTCGACCAGCTCGGACGCCAGTCCGACGTACCGCGCCGGGGTGAGGGCGAGCAGACGGTTCTTCGCCGCCTGGCCGATCTCCAGCCCGTCGACGAACTCGGTCAGCGCGGCGTGGTCGACCCGCTTGCCGCGCGTCAGCTCCTTGAGCAGAGCGTAGGGGTCGGAGATGCTCGAGCGCCCGGCCGTGACCTCGGCGCGGATCACCGTCTGGATCGCCTCCGCCAGCACCTCCCAGTTGGCGTCGAGGTCCTCTGCGAGCAACGTGCGGTCGATCGCGATCTGGCCGAGGCCGCGCTCGATGTTGTCGAGGGCGAGGAGGGAGTGGCCGAGTCCGACGCCGATGTTGCGCTGCGTGGTGGAGTCGGTGAGGTCGCGCTGCAGGCGGCTGGTGACGAGCGTCGCGGCGAGCGAGTCGAGCACGGCGCTGGACAGCTCCAGGTTGGCCTCGGCGTTCTCGAAGCGGATCGGGTTCACCTTGTGCGGCATGGTCGACGACCCGGTCGCGCCCGGCTCGGGCACCTGGCGGAAGTAGCCGAGCGAGATGTAGGTCCAGATGTCGGTGCACAGGTTGTGCAGGATGCGGTTCGCGTGCGAGATGCGGGAGTACAGCTCCGCCTGCCAGTCGTGCGACTCGATCTGCGTGGTGAGCGGGTTCCAGTCGAGGCCGAGGCTCTCGACGAACTCGCGCGAGATGCGCGGCCAGTCGGCGTCCGGGTCGGCGATGAGGTGTGCGGCGAAGGTGCCGGTCGCGCCGCTGAACTTGCCCAGGTGGACACCGGCCTCGATCTGCGCGCGCACCCGCTCCAGGCGGTGGACGAAGACGGCGAGCTCCTTGCCCATGGTGGTGGGGGTCGCGGGCTGACCGTGGGTGCGGGCGAGCATCGCGTCGTCGCGGTACTGCTTCGCCTGCGCGCGGAGCTCCGCGATGACCGCGCGGAACTTCGGAAGCCACGACTCGCGCACCGCTGCGCTCACCGTCAGGGCGTAGGACAGGTTGTTGATGTCCTCGCTGGTGGCGGCGAAGTGGGTCAGCTCGGCGATGTGGTCGAGCCCGAGGGCGTGCAGGCGCTCGCGCACGAGGTACTCGACGGCCTTCACGTCGTGCTTGGTGGTCGCCTCCAGCTCGGCGAGCCGGTCGATCTCCGGCTGGCCGAACTCCTCCGCGAGGGCCCGCAGCGCGCGCTTCTGCTCGTCCGTCAGAGGGGCTGAGCCGAACATCCGGTGCTCGGTCAGGTAGATCAGCCACTCGACTTCGACCTGCACGCGCGCGCGGTTGAGCCCGGCCTCGGAGAGGTGGTCGCCGAGCCCGATCACGGCGGACCGGTATCGGCCGTCGAGGGGGCTGAGCGGCTGGGGAGGCAGGGCGGTCATGGTGCTCCTCGCGGGATCGGGCGGCGGGTTCCCCACCATTCTCCCGCACGCGCGTGCGCGGCGCGGACCGCGCTCAGTCGCGCCGGGCGGGCCGGAAGATCAGGCCGAGCAGCCACGCGACGATCCCGAGCACCAGAGCGCCGAGGACGCCGGACCAGAACCCGTCGATGTGGAGCCCGAACCCCATCGCGTCGCTGATCCACGACACGATGAAGAGGAGGAAGGCGTTCACGACGAGCGAGATCAGCCCGAGCGTGATGATGTAGAGCGGGATGGCGATGATGCGGACGACCGTGCCGATGATCGCGTTGACGACGCCGAAGATCAGCGCGATCAGCAGGTAGGTGAGCACCGCCGCCGTCGCGCCGGGGGCGTACGGCTTCACGGTCACCCCGCTGACGATCAGCGTCGTGAGCCAGAGGGCGATGGCGTTGATGAGCAGCCTGAGCAGGAATCGCATGGTCACATCCTGTCAGTGCTCACAATCGATGGACAGGGGTGCCGCTCTCCACAGATCCAGGTAATTCCCCGTGCGGTATGCGGGCGCGGCTAAGTTGGGTCTGTGAGTTCGGAAGACACGCTCAGCGTCAAGCTGCGCCCTGAGATCGTCGCGGTCCCCGCCTACAAGCAGGGGCGGCCGGCGCCGGCGGACGGGTACAAGCTGTCGAGCAACGAGAACCCGTATCCCCCGCTGCCGTCCGTCGTTCAGGCGGTGGCGGCGACCCTGGGCGAGCTCAACCGCTACCCGAACGCCGGCGGCGCCGACCTGCGCGCGCGGCTGGCGGAGCGGCACGGGGTCAGCATCGACGAGGTGCACCTGGGTAGCGGATCCGTCGCGCTGCTGTCGCAGTTCATCGCCGCGGCGGCGGGAGCCGGCGACGAGGTGGTCTACCCGTGGCGCTCCTTCGAGGCCTACCCGGGGCTCGTGACCATGACGGGCGCGGCGAGCGTGCAGGTCCCCAACCGGGCGGACGGCAGCCACGACCTGGATGCGATGGCCGCCGCCATCACGGAGCGCACCCGTGTCGTGATCGTGTGCACGCCGAACAACCCCACCGGCACCATCGTGACCGCCGCCGACTTCGAAGCCTTCATGGCACGCGTCCCCGGCGATCTGCTGGTGCTGCTCGACGAGGCCTATTACGAGTTCGTCACCGACGACGACGCGGTGGACGGCATCCCGTTGCTCTCGCGCTACCCCAACCTGGTGGTGCTGCGCACGTTCTCGAAGGCGTACGGTCTCGCCGCGCTGCGGATCGGGTACGCCGTCGGGCCGGCGGCCGTGCTGGACGCGGCTCGCTCGGCGGCCATCCCGCTCTCGGTGACCGACGCGTCGCGGGTCGCGGCGCTCGCCTCGATCGATGCGGAGGACGAGCTGATGGAGCGCGTCGCCCGCATCGCCATGCTGCGCGACCGGCTGCGCGACGCTCTTCTGGCGCAGGGCTGGGCCGTTCCGGAGGCGCAGGGCAACTTCGTGTGGCTCGCCACCGCCGAGCAGACCGCCGAGGTGAACGACGCGTTCTTCGACGCCGGGCTGACCGTCCGCGCCTTCCCTCCGGAGGGCATCCGCATCAGTGTCGGCGAGGAGGAGTCTGTCGACAAACTCCTGCAGGTCGCCGGGGATATTGTGCAGAACCTACCAAATGGGCACCCCGGCAAGAGGTTAGGTTAGACAGGTGGTTGCGACGAACGAGAATCCGCGCCCGGCGAACACCGTCCAGCTGCTCACGGCTGACGGACGTTTCCAGCCGAGCGAGACGTCGGCCGAGTACCTCCCCTACCTGGAGCGCCTCGACGAGAACGACTACCGCCGCTTCTACCGCGACATGGTCCGCGTGCGAGCGCTCGACCATGAGGCGGCGAACCTGCAGCGGCAGGGCCAGCTGGGCCTGTGGGTTCCCAGTCAGGGCCAGGAGGGGGCCCAGGTGGGCTCCGCCCGGGCCGCCAAGCCCCAGGACCACCTGTTCCCGTCGTACCGCGAGCACGCGGTCGGCATGATCCGCGGCATCGACCCGATCGGGATCATCGGGCTGCTTCGTGGAACCACCCACGGCGGCTGGGACCCGATCGACCCGGCGGTCAACAACTTCCACCTCTACACGCTCGTCATCGGCTCGCAGACGCTGCACGCCACCGGCTACGCGATGGGCATGAAGTTCGACGGCAAGGTCGGCACGGGCGACCCGGAGGTCGACGAGGCCTCCATCGTCTACTTCGGCGACGGCGCAACCAGCCAGGGCGACGTCAGCGAGGCGTACGTCTTCGCCGCGAGCTACCAGACCCCGCAGGTCTTCTTCCTGCAGAACAACCACTGGGCTATCTCGGTCCCGGTCAGCACGCAGTCGCGCACTCCTCTGTATCTGCGGTCGAGTGGATTCGGCATCCCGGGCGTGCAGATCGACGGCAACGACGTCCTCGCGTCCTACGCGGTGACGGCGAAGCACCTCGACGACGCGCGCAGCGGCGAGGGCCCCAGCATGATCGAGGCGCTGACGTACCGCATGGGCGCGCACACCTCCAGCGACGACCCGAGCAAGTACCGCACCGACGAGGAGGTGGCGTACTGGGCCGAGCGCGATCCGATCGTCCGCTTCCGCGTCTTCCTCGAGCAGCAAGGCGTGGGCCAGGCGTTCTTCGACAGCGCGGACGAGGAGGCGGCGGACCTCGCCGCCGACATCCGCCGACGCACGTTGGAGCTCGCACCGCCACCCGCCTCCTCCATGTTCGAGCACGTCTACAGTGAGCCCCATCCTGTGACGGAAGAGCAGCGGCGCTGGCTGGAGCAGTACGAGGCATCGTTCGGAGGTGACGCATGAGCGACGTGAGAAGCGACGACGTCAGAAGCGACGCCGAGTACGTGGAGGCCGAATTGATGGAGGGTGAGCCGGGCGACGTGGTCGGCGGCGACGACGCGGAGGCGCAGAGCGGGCTGCTCGACACCCAGGCGATCGACGTGGTCGAGATCGTCGAGAGCGACCCCGGCTCGCGCGTGCTCGAGGAGCACGTGGCCGAGCAGGAGTGGACGCGCGAATTCGTGATCGAAGACGAGCCGGCATATGCGGCGCAGGCCGCACAGCCCGCTGAGCCGGCCGCAGCCGACGCGCAGGCGTCTGCCGAGGTCGGCGTGGATGCTGCCGCCGCGGACCGCGCGGAGGTCGCCCCCGAGAGCGCGCCGGCCGTCGAGACGGTGCCCGAGCCGCGCATCCAGTCGCTCCCGATGGTCAAGGCGCTCAACGCCGGTCTGCGGCGCGCACTCGCCGACGACCCGAAGGTGCTGCTGCTGGGTGAGGACATCGGTCCCCTGGGCGGTGTGTTCCGCGTGACCGAAGGGCTGCAGAAGCAGTTCGGCCCCCAGCGCGTGATCGACACCCCGCTGGCGGAAGCCGGCATCATAGGCACGGCGATCGGCCTCGCCATGCGCGGCTACCGGCCGGTCGTCGAAATCCAGTTCAACGGGTTCGTCTTCCCGGGCTTCGACCAGATCACGACACAGCTCGCCAAGATGACGAACCGGCACAACGGCCGCATGCCCTTCCCGGTCGTCATCCGCATTCCCCACGGCGGTCACATCGGCGCGGTCGAGCACCACCAGGAGTCGCCGGAGGCGTACTTCGCGCACACCCCGGGCCTGCGCGTCGTCGCCCCGTCGACCCCGCACGACGCCTACTGGATGATCCAGAAGGCGATCCGCTCCGACGACCCCGTCGTGTTCTTCGAGCCGATGAGCCGCTACTGGCCCAAGGGCGAGGTCGACGTGCTCGAGAACCCGACGCCGCTGCACGCGAGTCGCGTCGTCCGCACCGGAACCGACGCGACGATCGTCGCCTGGGCGGGGATGGTCAGCGTCGCCCTGCGCGCGGCCGAGCTCGCGGCCGAGGAGGGGCGGAGCCTCGAGGTCATCGACCTCCGCTCGCTCTCGCCGGTCGACTACGGTCCCGTCGTCTCGTCCGTCCAGAAGACCGGCCGGCTGATCATCGCGCAGGAGGCGCCGGGGAACGTGTCGGTGGGCTCCGAAGTCGCGGCGACGATCGCCGAGAAGGCGTTCTACTCGCTGGAGGCGCCGGTGCTCCGGGTGACCGGCTTCGACGTCCCCTTCCCGCCGGCCAAGCTCGAAGAGCTCTACCTCCCCGACGCCGACCGCATCCTCGAAGCCGTCGACCGGGCACTGGCGTACTGATCGCCTCCCGCGTAGGCGCCCCCTGACAGAGAGAAGTCGCACATGAGCGAGTCCCAGTTCCTGCTGCCCGACGTGGGCGAGGGCCTGACCGAGGCGGAGATCGTCGCCTGGAAGGTCGCCCCCGGCGAGCAGGTCGCGGTCAACCAGGTCATCGTCGAGATCGAGACGGCCAAGTCGCTCGTCGAGCTGCCGTCGCCGTTCGAGGGGACCGTCGGCGAGCTGCTGGTCACCGAGGGCCAGACGGTCGAGGTCGGCACGCCCATCTTCACGGTCACGGCCGGTGTGTCGGCGGCCGCGGAGCCCGCGCCTGAGCCCGAGCCCGCCGAGGAGGTCGCGGCGGACGCGGCGGCCTCCGTCTCGCACGAGGAGGAGCCCAAAGCGGGAGCCGTGCTCGTCGGCTACGGGGCCGCGGGCCACGGCTCGAGCCGCCGCCGTCGCGTCTCGCACCCGGGCACCGCGTCCATCCCCATCTCGTTCTCGGGCAGCATCGCGCAGCCTTCCGCTCCCGCTGCGCCTGCGCCCGCTGCGGCCGCGCCGCAGGCGTCGCCCGCCGCGCAGTCCGCTCGCGCATCCTCTCCGGTGACGCGCGGTCCGGTCGTCGCCAAGCCCCCGATCCGCAAGCTCGCCAAAGACCTCGGGGTCGACCTCACCCTGGTCACCCCGACCGGCCCGATCGGCGACATCACGCGCGACGACGTGCTCCGCGAGGCGACGCAGGCGACCGTCTTCCGCAACATCCAGACGCCCGAGTGGCCGAACGACCGCGAGGACCGCATCCCGGTGAAGGGCGTGCGCAAGGCGATCGCCAGCGCGATGACATCGAGCGCGTTCAGCGCCCCGCACGTCAGCCTGTTCGTCGACGTGGATGCGACCCGCACCATGGAGTTCGTCAAGCGCCTGAAGAACTCCGCCGACTTCGCGGGTGTCAAGGTGTCGCCGCTGCTCATCATGGCGAAGGCGATGATCTGGGCGGTCCGTCGCAACCCGACCGTGAACTCGACGTGGACGGACGAGGAGATCATCGTCCGCCACTACGTGAACCTCGGCATCGCCGCCGCGACGCCGCGCGGCCTGATCGTGCCGAACATCAAGGAGGCGCAGGGCATGACCCTGCTCGAGCTCGCGAAGGCGCTGGAACAGCTGACGCTGACGGCTCGCGACGGCAAGACTCCCCGGCCGACATGAACGGCGGCACCATCACCATCACGAACATCGGCGTCTTCGGGATGGACACGGGCACGCCGATCCTGAACCCGGGCGAGGTGGGCATCGTCGCGCTCGGCACGATCAAGCAGAAGCCGTGGGTGGTGGACGGCGAAGTGCGTCCGCGCTTCGTCACGACGCTCGGCGCATCCTTCGACCACCGGGTGGTGGACGGCGACGTGGCCTCGCGCTTCCTCGCGGATGTGGCATCGATCATCGAGGAGCCGGCGCTACTGCTGGATTGAATTTGACAATCATTTTCAATAAGCCGTAATCTGAGCCGGTGCCCGCGACCGCAGGCGCTCCCCTTTCCGTCGCGCACGCGACTTAGACAGGCTCTCCCATGAAGACGCGCACCATCGTCTCCACCCTGGCGCTCGCCGCTGCGACGGCGCTGGCGCTCGCCGGATGCTCCACCTCCTCCGCCGGTTCCGGCGACGGCACCCTCCGCGTCGTCGCCAGCACCAACGTGTACGGGGGCATCGCCCGGACGATCGGAGGCGGCGCCGTGCACGTGACCTCGCTGATGGACGACCCGGCGCAGGATCCGCACTCGTTCGAGGCCAGCGCCCAGAATCAACTCGCCGTCTCGAAGGCCGACGTCGTCATCGAGAACGGTGGCGGCTACGACGACTTCATGCACACCCTGGTGAAGGGCTCGAAGAACGATGCGACCGTGCTGGACGTCGTGCAGCTCTCGGGCAAGAAGCCCGTCGGGGGCGAGTTCAACGAGCACGTCTGGTACGACTTCCCGACCGTCGCAAAGCTGGCGTCGGCCCTGAGCGCTGCGCTCGCGAAGGCGGACCCGTCGCAGAAGACGGTCTTCGAGAAGAACGCCGCCGCCTTCACGCAGAAGCTCACCACGCTCCAGCAGAGCGCGGCCCGACTCAAGGCGCAGTACGCCGGCGACGGCGTCGCGATCACCGAGCCGGTGCCGCTCTACCTCCTGGATGCGGTCGGGCTGGTGAACAGGACGCCGGAGAAGTTCAGCGCGGCGATCGAGGAGGAGAACGACGTCTCCCCCGTCGTGCTGAAGGACACGCTCGCCCTGTTCAGCGAGCACCGGGTGAAGCTGCTCGCCTACAACGAGCAGACCACCGGCGCCGAGACCGAACGCGTGCTCGCCGCCGCCAAGAGCAACGGCATCCCCGTGGTCCCGGTCACCGAGACCCTGCCCGCCGGCAAGAGCTACATCGAGTGGATGCGCGCCAACGTGGACGCGGTCGGGGCGGCACTGGCGAAATGAGCGAACCCCTGGAATTCGTGACGCCGCCCGCGGAGCGCGACATCGTGCTCCGCCTCCGCGACGCGTCGCTCGGCTTCGGCGACCGCACACTGTGGAGCGGTCTCGACCTGGATGTGCACGCCGGCGAGTTCGTGGCCGTCCTGGGCCCGAACGGGTCAGGCAAGACGAGCCTCCTCCGTACGATCCTCGGTCAGCAGCAGCTCGACTCGGGAGAGATCTCGTTCGAGGGCCACGCCGTGCGCCGCGGCGACCGGAGGATCGGCTACATCCCGCAGCAGAAACTGATCCCGGCCGGAACCCCGATGCGGGCGCGCGACCTCGTCGCCCTCGGCGTGAACGGCCACCGCTGGGGCCTGCCGCTCCCGCGGCGATCCGACCGCGAGCAGGTCGATAGCCTCATCGACGCCGTCGGGGCGCGGCGCTACGCCGACGCGCCCGTCGGTTCGCTCTCCGGCGGGGAGCAGCAGCGGCTGCGCGTCGCGCAGTCGCTGGCCGGCGATCCGGCCCTGCTGCTCTGCGACGAGCCGCTCCTGTCGCTCGACCTGCAGCACCAGCGCGGCGTGAGCGAGCTGATAGACCGCCGCCGGCGGGAGCACGACAGCGCCGTGGTCTTCGTCACGCACGACGTGAACCCGGTGCTCGGGATGGTGGACCGCGTCCTGTACCTGGCCGGCGGCCGCTTCCGCACGGGCGCGCCGGACGACGTGCTCCGCAGCGACGTGCTGACGGACCTCTACGGCACGCCGGTGGACGTCATCCGCAGCCGCGGACGCATCGTCGTCGTGGGCATCCCCGACGCCGAGACCCACGACCACCACGCGCACACCCGCGAGGAACACCCGGAGCCCGCCGCATGATGCACCTGGACCTCTGGTCGCAGCTGTTCGACTTCACCGACTACGGCGAGCTGCTGCTGCTCGTCAAGAACTCGATCTTCGCGGGAGCGGTGCTCGGCATCGTCGGCGGCCTGATCGGCGTCTTCGTCATGCAGCGCGACATGGCCTTCGCGGTGCACGGCATCAGCGAGCTGTCGTTCGCCGGCGCCGCCATCGCGCTGCTGTTCGGCGTGAACGTGGTCGCCGGTTCGCTCGTCGGGTCGCTGGTGGCCGCCGTCCTGATCGGCCTGCTCGGCTCCCGGGCGCGCGATCGCAACTCGATCATCGCCGTGCTGATGCCCTTCGGACTGGGGCTCGGCATCCTGGCGCTCGCGTTGTATCCCGGGCGCAGCGCCAACAAGTTCGGGTTGCTGACCGGCCAGATCGTCTCGGTCGACGACCCGCAGCTCGGGTCGCTGCTGGTCATCGGCGCCGTCGTGCTGGTCGCCCTGCTGCTCATGTGGCGCCCGCTGACCTTCGACAGCCTGGATGCGGACGTCGCCGCCGCGCGCGGCATCCCGACCCGCTTCGTCGCCCTGGCCTTCATGGTGCTCCTGGGGCTGGCGGTCGCCGTCTCGGTGCAGATCGTGGGTGCGCTGCTCGTGCTGTCGCTGCTGGTGACGCCCGCCGCCGCGGCGATGCGCATCTCGTCGTCGCCCATCGGTGTGCCCGTGATCAGCGTCGTCTTCGCCCTCGTCTCGGTCGTCGGCGGCATCCTCCTCGCGCTCGGGAGCGCTCTGCCGATCAGCCCGTACGTGACCACCATCTCGTTCCTCATCTACGTGGTGTGCCGCATCGTCGGAGGGCGCCGCACGCGACGCCGCCCTGTGACCTCCTCACGGCCGCTCGTGAGCCAGGCGGGCTAGCCTGGGATGGTGAAGCGCAACACCTGGCAGCGGGAGGCCGTCCGCGAGGCTCTGACCTCGACAGAGGGGTTCATCAGCGCGCAGGGCCTGCACCTCAGCCTCCACGAGGCCGGGTCGCCGATCGGGCTGGCCACGGTCTACCGCGCTCTCGCCGACCTGGCGGCCGAAGGGGATGCGGACTCGCTGCAGTCGCCGGAGGGCGAGAGCCTCTACCGGGCGTGCACCACCGGCCACCATCACCACCTGATCTGCCGCAACTGCGGGCTGACGGTGGAGATCGAGGCGGATGCGGTGGAGCAGTGGGCGCGCCAGGCCGCCGCGGCGCACGGCTTCACTCAGGCGCAGCACGTCGTCGACGTCTTCGGTTTGTGCGCTGCCTGCACAGCCAAGGCTGATTTGGTCGGTCCCGCATCCATGCCGTAGCATGGTTGTTTGGCTGAGTGGGCTCCTCCCACTCCGTTAGCCGTGTACGAAACCCCAGACCTCAACGAATGGGAAGTCGTGCGCCGACAAGTGACCTTGGGTGGTGCCGTATGGCGCCACGGTATTGGAGAAGAAAGCAATGGCAGCAGTGTGCCAGGTGACTGGAGCCGTTCCCGGCTTCGGTCACAACATCTCGCACTCGCACCGTCGCACGAAGCGCCGGTTCGACCCGAACATCCAGAAGAAGACGTACTACGTTCCGTCTCTTCGTCGTAACGTCACCCTGACGCTGAGCGCCAAGGGCATCAAGGTCATCGACGCCCGTGGCATCGAGTCCGTGGTGAAGGACCTCCTGGCCCGTGGGGAGAAGATCTAAGCATGGCGAAGCAGCAGGACATCCGTCCGATCATCAAGCTCCGTTCGACGGCGGGCACCGGTTACACCTACGTGACCAAGAAGAACCGTCGCAACAACCCCGACCGCCTCGTGCTCAAGAAGTACGACCCCGTAGTGCGCAAGCACGTCGACTTCCGAGAGGAGCGCTAAACATGGCCAAGAAGTCAAAGATCGCCAAGAACGAGCAGCGGAAGGTCATCGTCGAGCGCTACGCCGCCAAGCGCGCCGAGCTGAAGAAGGCCCTCGTCGACCCGAACGGCTCCGACGAGTCCCGCGAGGCCGCGCGCCTCGGCCTGCAGAAGCTTCCCCGTGACGCCTCCCCGATCCGCGTGCGCAACCGCGACGCCGTCGACGGCCGTCCCCGCGGAAACCTCAGCAAGTTCGGTATCTCGCGTGTCCGCTTCCGCGACATGGCGCACCGAGGCGAGCTGCCCGGCATCACCAAGTCGAGCTGGTAAGTCCGCTCGATCGTGTTCCTGAAGGGGCGTCCGGCATCAGCCGGGCGCCCTTTTCGGCGTGTCAGGAGTCGAAAAGGCCCGGAAATCCGCGAGTTTTCGCGGGATTCTGATACATTCGAGGCGGTCGACCGACCAAACGTAATGGCCCAGCGTGGCCTCAACCGTTCCACCAATAGCTGTAGATCCAGCACAAGGTCCGAGGAGGACACTCAATGGCTGACAACCTGAACAAGACCGAGCTCGTTGCCGCCGTCGCTGCGGCGTCGGGTCAGAGCCAGGCCACCGTCTCGAGCGTCGTCGACGCGTTCTTCAGCACCATCAGCGAGACCGTCGCCAAGGGCGGCAAGGTCACCATCCCGGGCTGGCTCGCCGCTGAGCGCAGCGAGACCGCTGCTCGTACGGGCCGCAACCCGCAGACCGGCGCCGAGATCTCCATCCCGGCCGGCCACCGCGTCAAGCTGACCGCGGGCTCGAAGCTCAAGGCTGCCGTCAAGTAGTCTTCTCACGCTTTGCCCGAGGGCGGCGCCGCGATCTGCGGCGCCGCCCTCGCTGTGTTGTCGAGGCCGGAGTCGTCCACAGGCGGCGCGCAGGGGCGGTTCTCCACGGCCTTCCCGCTGTGGGCGGCCGCCCAGGGGCGTGGACGTAGGCTGGACAGGTGCCTCGAATCCTCCGCGTGATCGGCCCCGCCGCGTTGCTGCTCGCAGCGGTGGCGGCCATGGTCGGCGCCCTCGCCTTCGGCGGCGGCGCTGCGGCCCCGCTGCTCGCGGATCCGGGTGCTCTCGTGCGCTGGGGTCTGCCCGCCGCCACCCTTCTGGTCAACCTGAGCCTGGCCGGAACGGTCGGCGCGCTGGTGCTCGCGTGCTTCGCGTTCTCCCCCGACAAAGACGAGTACGGCAAGGCCCTCGACTTCGCGGCGGGCAGTGCCGGCGTGATGACCGTCGCGGCGGCGGCGACCGGTCTGTTCACGTTCGTGAGCGTCTCCAACGTCCCGTGGTCGTTCGATGCCACGTTCAGCAACGGGCTCAGCTCTTTCATCACGAGCGTCTCGCTGGGACAGGCGTGGCTCGGCATCACCCTGATCGCCGCCGCGGTCACGGTGCTCTGCTTCGCTGTGCGCAATCAGACCGCGGTGGCCTTCGTCGCGGTGCTGGCCATGGCGACCGTCGTGCCGATGGCGCAACAGGGCCACAGCGCCGAGGCCGCCGGGCACGATGCGGCGGTGACGTCGTTCGGGTTGCACGTCCTCTTCGCCGCGATCTGGCTGGGTGGCCTGGTCACCCTGATCGTCGTGAAGCAGACCTTCGGCAAGGGCCGCCTCGTCACCGTGCTCGAGCGCTACTCCACCGTGGCGCTGGTCTGCTTCATCGTGGTGGCGGCATCCGGCTACGTGAACGCCGAGCTGCGCGTCGGCACGCTCGCCGAGCTGGCGACGCCCTACGGCATCCTGGTGCTCGTCAAGGTGGCGGCGCTGGTCGTGCTCGGTCTCTTCGGACTGACGCAGCGCCGCTACCTGATCGGCCGGCTCAAGACCTCCGGCGAACCCCGCACCTTCTGGTGGATCGTCGTGGCCGAGCTGGCGTTCATGGGCATCGCGTCCGGCGTCGCTGCGGCGCTCGCCCGCACGGTCACGCCGGTCCCGCAGACGCGGGCGGCGACGCCGACGCCCGCTGAGATCCTGACCGGCGAGAAGCTGCCCGCGCCGCTGAACTGGGATCGCCTGTTCACCTCCTGGAACTTCGACCTGCTGTGGGTGCTCGCGTGCGCCTTCGCCCTGTTCTTCTACTACGCGGCCGTCTGGCGCCTCCGCCGCCGCGGTGACGCGTGGCCGATCTACCGCACGGTGCTGTGGACGCTGGGCATCGTCCTGCTCTTCTACATCACCAACGGCGGGGTGAACGTCTACGAGAAGTACCTCTTCTCCGCTCACATGTCGGCCCACATGGTGCTGACGATGGGCGTTCCCCTGCTGCTCGTCCCGGGCGCTCCGGTCACGCTGGCCGCCCGGGCGATCCGGAAGCGGCACGACGGCTCCCGGGGCGGCCGCGAGTGGATGCTGCTCGGGGTGCACTCGCGCTTCGCCGCGATCGTCTCGAACCCGATCGTCGCGGCCATCCTCTTCGCCGGCTCGCTGTGGGTGTTCTACTACACGCCGATCTTCCGCTGGGCGACCACCGACCACATCGGGCACGAGTGGATGATCGTGCACTTCCTCATCACGGGGTACCTCTTCGTGCAGTCGCTGATCGGGATCGACCCGGTCAAGTACCGGCTCGCCTACCCGTTCCGGCTGCTGCTCCTGCTGCTCACCATGGCCTTCCATGCCTTCTTCGGGCTGTCGATCATGCAGATGCGCGGGCTCATGCTCGCCGACTGGTTCGGCGCGATGGGCCGAACGTGGGGCGACTCGCCCCTGGTCGACCAGCAGGCCGCCGGCGGGATCGCGTGGAGCATCGGCGAGATCCCGACAGTCATCCTGGCGATCGTCGTCGCGATCCAGTGGAGCCGCAGCGACGAGCGTGAGACGAAACGGCGCGACCGCAACGCCGACCGCACCGGCGACGCCGAGCTGCAGGCGTACAACGAGCGGCTGGCCCGGATGGCGGACCGCGACCGCGACCGCGCCGTCCGCTGACCGATGACGGTCGGTTCGTCGACCCAGGGCGGAGGGGCTACGGGCCCTGCGCGACGACGATCGAGAGGGAGCCGTCCGGGCGGACGGTGACGTTGCTGAGGCGCATCGAGAACGGCTCGTTGTCGCTCCGCGCGCTGACCGTGCCGTCGAAGAGCGACTGGACGGTCACGTCGATGTGCGCGACCCCGACCATCGCATCCGTCACCCAGCCGTCGTCGCCGGCGCGCAGCCGGACGTTCGGGTAGGTGACCATCGACCAGCTCGGCTCGCCCTGCACCCGGTCGTCGATCTCGACACCGAAGGGGCAGCCGGCCGGTTGCAGCACCTTCTGTTCGGCGCAGCGATCGAGGAATCCGTCGACCTGCCTCTGCACGGCGACCGTGAAGTCGCGGGTCGGCTGCGCATCCACGACGGTCTCGGTCACCGTTCCCGGGGTGACGGACGCGCTGACCGGCGCCGCTCGCACGTAGCGGGAGGCGTGCGACAGCTCGAGCGGCGCCAGCGGCGCCGCCAGGTAGTCTGCCGAGACGCTGAAGGCGGCGGCCGGCTGGTCCGGTGAGGCGGCGCGTGGGCTGACGGTGTGCCGGCCCACGGTGAAGTCGTCCGCGTGCGCGACCGTGATGCGCGCGACGCCGAGCGGCGTGGACGCGAAGCCCCAGGTGGACAGGACGCCGAGCACGGATCCGGTCTGCCGCACGCGGAAGCGCGCCGAGACGGGGCTGCCGTCCGCCGTCGCCCGGACCACGACCGAGTGCACGCCGTCGCGTCCGGTCATATCCGAAACGACGGACACGTTCCGGATGGCGGGCAGGACGTCCGACCGCAGCAGCTCCCGCGAGGCTCCCGGCGGCAGCTTGGCGGCCTCGAGCTCCGGCCGGCTCGGGTCGGCCCCCGGCATGGCGAGGGCGTCGGAGAGGCGGTGCGCCGCGATGGCTCCGGCGAACGCCTCCACGAACCCGCTCGGGCTGTAGTACGCCCGCTGCACGGCCCCAAACGCCGAGATCAGGGCTGCGACGAGCAGCACTCCGATCCCCGACCAGAGCAGGACGGCACGCCTGAGCGCGTGCGAGTCCCCCACAGCCATGAGGCCATCCTAGGGTCCTGTGGATAACCGTTCGGGCGCGCTTTGCGCGGGTTAGAGTAGTCCGGCAAGCCGGGCGAGACGGAAGGGGAGGTCATGGGCCGTCTTTCCCTCTCCGCCGAGCAGCAGGCGGTGTTCGACCTCATCGAGAACACCCGCGAGCACGTGTTCGTCACGGGTCGCGCCGGAACCGGCAAGTCCACGCTGCTCAACCACCTGTCGTGGAACACCGACAAGTCGCTCGTGATCTCGGCCCCGACGGGGGTCGCGGCGCTCAATGTCGGCGGGCAGACCATCCACTCGCTGTTCCGGCTGCCGATCGGGGTCATCGCCGACCACGACATCGAGCAGAGCGCCGAGCTGCGCAAGCTGCTCAACAGCATCGACACGCTCGTGATCGACGAGGTCTCCATGGTCAACGCCGACCTGATGGATGCGGTCGATCGCAGCCTGCGCCAGGCCCGGCAGCGCGCGGGCGAGCCGTTCGGCGGCGTGCAGGTCGTGCTCTTCGGCGACCCCTACCAGCTGGCGCCCGTGCCGGGCGACCGGGAGGAGCGGGCGTACTTCGCCGACACCTACCGCTCGATGTGGTTCTTCGACGCCAAGGTCTGGCAGGAGGCCGACCTGCGCATCGTCGAGCTGCTGCAGGTGCACCGGCAGCACGAGTCCGACTTCCGGTTCATGCTCAACGCGGTGCGGCACGGCCAGGTGACGAAGGAGATCGCCGACCGGCTCAACGAGGTGGGCGCCCGTCCGGCGCCGGATGACGGCACGATCACCCTCGCGACGCGGAACGACACCGTCAACCGCATCAACGCCCAGGCGCTCGAGCGGCTGCCGGGCCGGGCCCTGACGGCGAAGGCGGAAGTGAGCGGCGACTTCGGCGGCCGCAACTTCCCCGCCGACGAGACCCTGGAGCTGAAGGTGGGCGCGCAGGTCATGTTCCTGCGCAACGACGTCGGCCAGGGCGACGGTCCGCGCTGGGTGAACGGCACGATCGGCACGGTCACGAAGATCGACTCCACTGTGTACGTGGAGGTCGACGGCGAGGTGCACGAGGTCGAGCCGGCGATCTGGGAGAAGTTCCGCTACAACTGGTCCCCCGAGACGAAGAAGCTCACGAAGGACGTGGTGGCCGAGTTCACGCAGTTCCCACTGCGGCTGGCGTGGGCCGTCACCATCCACAAGTCGCAGGGCAAGACGTACGACGCGGCGATCGTCGACCTGGGAACGCGGGCATTCACATCCGGGCAGACGTACGTGGCGCTCAGCCGCATCACGACGCTCGAAGGGCTCTATCTGACCCGGCCGCTGCGCCCGAGCGATATCACGGTGGACCCGGACGTGGAGCGGTTCATGCGGGATGCGCGCCCGGTCACCATGCCGGTCGCGCAGGCGGCGCGATGAGCGGGGCGGCGCGGTGAGCGGCATGACGGAGAGGGGACGGACGTGGCGGTGACCTTCGTACTGGACTTCAGCGACGGGCAGCGGCTGGAGACCAGCGGCAACGGCGTGATCGGGCGGAACCCGGCAGTGCACACACCCGGCACGGAGATGGACGACCCGGGCCACGTCGAGCTCGTCACAGTGGAGGACGACGCGAAGTCCGTCTCGCGCGCGCACCTCGCGTTCGGTCAGTACGACGGCGTCTTCTGGGTGATGGACCTCGGGTCCGCGAACGGCACCACGATCACCTACCCGGGCGAGGGGACCTTCGCGTGCGATCCGAAGACCCGGCACGAGGTCGACCCCGGCTCGATCGTCCGGCTCGGCAGCGTGTCGTTCGCCCTCACCCGCCGCTGACGGGCTGACCCGCCGCTGACAGTCCTGACCGGCCGCGGACGGTCAGTGGTGGTGGTGCACCGTCACCGCGGCGACGCCGGCGTCGGTGAGCCCGAGCGCCGGGATGGTGACCGCGCACACCGCGCAGGCGCTGAGCAGGAGCGCGACCACGAAGCGGAGCGGCGCATCCCGGCCCGGTAGCGGTCGCGCCCGGCGGATCACCACCGCCGTGGTCGCGGCGACGGCGACATCCAGAAGGGAGGCCGCACCCATCGGCACCAGCGGAAGGGCGAGGACCGTCCCGCCGGAGGCGGTCGCGCCGACGACGGCCAGCGCGGCCCAGAGCCCCACGGGCACAAGGGCCACGGCGGGCACGAGCCGGAACGCCGGTGGGTGGTCGCGGGCCAGGGTGGCCGCCGCCCAGCCCAGCTCGGCGAGAGCGATCAGCAGGAAGCCGGCGAGCAGGGCTGGAGGTGCGCTGGGAGCCAGGGCCGCATGAAGCAGCCCGGCTCCCAGCGCGGCCACGGCGAGGAACGCGCGGGTCGCCGGGCCCACCGCGACGGCTTTAGGGGCCGAGGCGGCGGGGGCGACCCGCAGCGTTCCCGTCATCCTGCTCATAGGAGCCGTGGCCAGCTCAGCGGACCGTTGCGGCCGTGGCGCGGGTCCCGCGGTCGGCGCCGAGGCCGACACCGAGGAGGACGATCGCGCTCACCAGGTGCAGGAAGTGGTCCGGGGTGTTCAGCGCCAGGATGTTGGCGGCGGTGCCCACGAGGAAGAAGCCGATGATGCCGAGCAGCAGGTACACGGCGCCGACGGTGATGTTGACGGCCTTGGCGGCGGCCACGCGGGTCAGACCGGCGATGAGCAGGGCGGCGCCGATCAGGAGGTGCGCGATGTTGTGCAGCGGGTTCACCTCGAAGATGCCGAGCAGCAGCCCGCCCTTGGTGGCGATGAAGCCGACACCGCCGGTGACGGCGAAGCCGAGGAGCCCGACCAGCAGGTAGACCGCACCGAAGATGGTGGCCACCAGGCGATTCGGTGAGTTGCGCATTGTGTCGTTCCTTCCGTAGGACGGCGCACGGTCGCGCGCCTCACTTCCCATTCGAAGCGTCGTCCCGATCGGATTGCCGCCATAGCCCCTTATGCGGCGGTCGCCTTTCTGCCGCACGTTACAATCGCTGGACACGCAGGGCCGACCGCCGGGGGTACAAGTGACGCGACGAGACACGAAGTTCGGGCGGATCGCGCTCACCGCGACGGCCGGGCTCGTAGCGCTCATCCTGGCCGGCTGCACCTCATCGGCGGGCAGCGCGGACCTGCCGTCGCAGCAGCCGGGCGGCTTCCCGAAGGACGTCGAGAAGCGCCTGTCGACCGCCATCACCGACGCGATGACGCTGACCGACGCGTCCGCCGGGTTCGCCGGCGTCTGGGCCCCCTGGGCGGGCAGCTGGACCACCGCGCAGGGCACGACGACCCGCGGCGGGTCGACCCCGGTGTCGGAGGACATGACCTTCCGGATCGGGCAGAACACCACCCCGATGACCTGCACGGTGCTGCTCGAGCTCGTGGACGAGGGCCGCGTCGGGCTGGACGACCCGCTCACCAAGTGGATCCCCGGCCTCGTCGGGGTCGACGGCGTCACCATGCGCGAGCTCTGCCAGAACACCTCCGGGATCAACGACTACATCGGTGCCCTGAACCCGAAGTTCATCATGAACCCGACCCGTCAGTGGCCGCCGCTCGAGCTGGCCAGCGACGGCATCGCGATGGAGCGGTACGGCACGCCGGGCGAGAAGTACGGCCGCTCCGCCACCAACGCCGTGCTCGTCGGCATGGCGCTGGAGAACGCGACGAACCGCAGCTGGCCCGAGCTCTACAAGCAGTACGTGTTCGACAAGCTCGGGATGAGCGCGAGCGTGCTCCCGGGCAGCGGCCAGTTCACGGTGCCGGGCCGGCATCCCGCCGGTTACTCGGTCGGTCTGGATGCGGCGGGCGCGGTGGTGTGCGAGCCCATGCGCGACGTGAGCCGCATGTCGCCCTCGCAGGGCTGGACCTCGGGGGAGTCGTCTCGAACCTCCCCGACCTGAAGGCGTTCGGACAGGCGCTGGCGAGCGGCAGCCTGCTGAGCGAGAAGTCGCGCACGGCGCAGGCCGACGCGGTGGTCAACGGCGAGTCGTGGCAGCGCTACGGCCTCGGCGTGCAGCTGCTCGGCCCGCTGCGCGGCAGCAGCGGTGCGGTGCCCGGCTACCTCTCCGCGGTCTTCTCCGACCCTTCGTCGGGGCTGACCGTGGTCGTCGCCCTCAACAACTCGACGCCCGGCGCGGGATTCGCCCAGTCGCTGGCGCAGCGGCTCGCCTCCATCGCCTCCAAGGTGCCCGCGAAGCAGAAGGGGGCGAAGACGGTCGCCTCGCTCCCCTGGTCGGAGCAGCAGACGGTCGACGCGATGAAGAAGGCGTCCCCGTGCCCGGCCAAGAAGGCCGGCTGAGCGGGCGCCGAGAGCCTACGCTCCGGCCAGCGCCGCCAGTTCGGCGCGCACCGGGAACGCGTCGTCCTCCAGCACCAGCTGGAGGGCGGACCCCGTCGCGCGGTTGACCACGACCGGCGCCAGCAGGTTGACGGTGCTGCCCTCGCGGGAGGGGTCACGACGACCAGCAGCAGCGCGTCCTCCGCCACCGCGATGCCGAGCTCGATGGCGCGGTCGTCGGGCAGCTCGGGCGAGTAGCCCGGCAGGTGGCGGGAGGCGTCGATGGTGAAGAGGCGGATCTCCGGACGCTCGATCGAGGCGAGCGTGAAGAGCCCGTCGGCGCCGGCGACCGGCTCCAGCGAGAAGTCGTCCAGGGGCTCGAGGCCGGGAGGGGGCGTGAGGAAGCAGACAGCGGTCATCGGAGGAAGTCCATCAGGGTCGGCTGGAGCACACGGGCGGTGACCGCGATCGCGGTCTGGTAGTTCACGTCCTGCGTCTTCAGGTCCAGGATCACCTTGCTCAGATCCACGTCCTCCAGCGACGCCCGCTGGCCCTCCAGGCTGTTGGCGCCGACGGCGAGCGCATCCTTCGCCTTGTCGATGCGGGTCTGGCGGCCGCCGACCTCCGCGTGCTCTCCCACGATGGCCTTCATCCTGTCGTCGATCTGCGCCAGGCGCGGGGTCGTGCTCACACCGGTGCGGAGGTCGTTCGCAATGTCGTCGATCAGCGCGAACACCGACGACGCGCCGGTGCCGAACGCCGCCGCTCCATCCGCATCCACCCGCACCGTGGTGTCCGGGCCGATCCTGCGCTCCACTGTACTTCCCGCGGTACCGGTGAACGAGTAGTCGGGCTGGAAGGCGACGCCGGCGTCGGAGTTTCCCGCAAAAACGGTGCGACCGAGGTAGGTCGTGTTCGCCAGCGAGAGCAGGCTCTGCTTCAGCCCGTCGAGCTCGGTCGCGATCGACTGCTTCGCCTCGGGCGACATCGCGCCGTAGTTGGAGCCCTGCACGGTGAGGTCGCGGACGCGGTGCATGAGGCTCTCGACGCTGGTCAGCGCCGAGTCGGCCGTCGTCAGCCACGCGTCGCCGTTGCCCACGTTGCGCTGGTACTGCGACGTCGCCGCCTGGTCGGATCGCACGCCGAGGGCGCTCGCCGTGGCGGTCGGGTCGTCCGACGGCTTGTTGAGCAGCCGGCGACTGGTCGCCTGGTCGTACAGCTGCGCCTGGCGCTGCAGGCTCAGCTGCAGGTTGCGCTGGGCGTTGAGGGTCTGGGTCGCGTTCGTCACTCTGCTGATCACGGCTACCTCCCGACGAGTCCGGTGTGGTTGATGAGCACATCGAGGGCCTCGTCCACGGCGGTCATCACGCGCGCGGCGCCCTGGTAGGCGTGCTGGAAGGACAGCATGTTCATGTTCTCCTCGTCCAGGTCGACGGAGGCGCCCGCGAGCTGGGCGTTCGTCGCGGAGCTGGTGGCCAGGTCGGCCAGATCGGACTGCTGCTGCTCCGTCTTGCTGGCGACGCCGACGCGCACGACGAAGGCGGACCACTGCTTGTCGACCGCGTCGGCGCCGGTCCCGAGCCGGCTGATGGCGTCGGCGACGCTGCCGTCCGCCCCACCGGCGCCGGGAGTGCCGGTGGCGATCTGGCCGACGCCGGTCGGGACGACGGAGAGGCCGAGAGCGGCGGGCTTGGCCGGGTCGATGGCGAAGAAGTCGAGACCGGTCGCGCCGGTGGGCGTCGTGCCGGTCTGGTGCACGGCGTTCACCCGCTGGGCGAGTGTGACCGCGAACGCGTTGTAGCCGGCGGCCGCCTCGGCCAGCACTCCCCCGTGCCGTTAGCGTCGGCGGGAGCGAGCGATGAGAGCGCTCCGGCGATCGAGCCGCCCTCCATGGCGATCGCGGCTCCCGGCCGGTACGCCCATTCGAGCCGCGGAGGGTCGCCGGCGGCATCGGCCAGGCGGGATGCTCCGGCCGCCGTGACGGCGTTGGCCATGGTGCCGCTGACCAGCGCATTGCCGCCGACCAGCACATCCACCGTCCCGTCGTCGTGCGGTCGCACCACTCCCCCGGCCAGCTTGGCGATGGAGGTGGTGAGCAGGTCACGGCGGTCCATCAGCTCGTTCGCCGACTGCCCGGAGGCGAGCGCGGTGCGGATGCGGCCGTTCAGGTCGGCGACCTCTGTCGCCGCGGTGTTCAGGTCGGAGACCATGCCGTCGACCGAGCCGCGCAGCGCCGTCCACTGGTCGTCGACGGCCCGGTAGCCGGTCTGCAGCTGGGTGACCAGGCTGCCGGCCTGACCGAGCAGCACGCCGGCCGGTGCCTGCTCCCCCGCCTGATTGGCGACGTCGCCCCAGGCCGACCAGAACTTCTGCAGCTGCGCCGAGAGGCCGTTCGTGCCCGGTTCGTTGAGCGACGACTCCAGCGTCGACAGGGCGCCGGCGCGGGTGTTCGTGTAGCCGGAGAGCGCGGTGGTCGTGCGCACGCGGGCGTCCATGGCGGCGTCGTCGAGGCGCTGGATGCCGTCGACGCTGACCCCTTGGCCCGGGCGCACGCCGCCGCTGAACAATCCGGTGGAGTTGAGGGCGGGCACACCGGACGTGCTCACGCGCTGCCGGGTGTACCCCTGGGTGTTGGCGTTCACGAGGTTCTGGCCCACCACGTCCAGGCCGGCCTTGGCGGCGACCAGGCCCGAGTAGGCGGTGTTCAGCCCGCTGAAGGTGCTCATCCGGTCAGGCCTCCGTGTCGAAGAAGCGTGCCGTGTCGCCCAGGCTGCCCGTGCCGCTCGCGCCGTAGACGCCCGGCTCGTCTGCGCCGCCCGAGAGAGAGCTCAGCGTTTCCTGCGTCGAGCGCGCGGCCTCGCGCAGCAGACGCTCGTTCGTGTCGCGCACCTCGGCGATCTGCGCCGTCAGCTCCGTCATGGCGGCGAGATGGGACCCGAAGATGTCAGACCAGATGCCGTCGGGGGCCGCGGTCGCCAGCTCCCGCAGGGTCGCATCCTGACCGATGCCCCACTCCTCCGCGAGGGAGGCGACCTCGACCGTGCGCGCCAGGCCGACCGCGCGCATCCGCTCGATCACCTGCTCGACCTCGCGGGTGGCGTGCGAGATCCAGCGGGACTTGCCGGCGATCAGCAGCAGCTGCTCCTCTTCGAGCTTGAACAGCAGGAGCTCGAGGAGCTCGCGTTCCTTCCACAGCTGTGCCGACAGCTCGCTCGCGGCCATGTCGCTACCAACTTCCTCGTGGGTCGATGTGCGCACCTGGTCTCCTCGGGTCTGAAGGGCGGCGGATGCTGCCCCGCCGATACAGACCATCGGCACGCTTGCGCCCGATGTTAGGCGCGCGATGGCGCGGATCCGGGATGCGACTTACCGCTTCATTGCGCCCTGTCAGTATTCCCCGTACTGGGGGTAGGTGCTGCCCCGTAATGGGGGCAGTGAGGGCGCCATCCCGGTGGTCGGGGATTGTTACCGTGAACAACGAAAGACCCCTAGCACCGCGCTCGGCACCCGACTAAGCCCGAGCGTCCACCGCACCGCCCGAGTACTTGAGAGACGCCTCCCCGAAAGAGGTCGTCGCAACGTATCCGTCCGATGAAGAGGGGTCGCCCAGCGTGAACCGGAACGAACGCAACGCGCTCGTCGTCGAGAACCTGCCGCTCGTCGGCTACCTGGTCTCCGACCTGTGCTCGCGCGCCACGCACCTGTCCCGCGACGATCTCGCGTCCGCCGGGGCCGTGGCCCTCGTGCAGGCCGCGGACGCCTTCGACGCCGGCACCGGCGTCCCGTTCGGCGCCTACGCCCGCACCCGGATCGTGGGCGCGCTCGCCGACGAGCTGCGCGCCTCCGACTGGGCCACCCGCGGCGCCCGCAAGCGCATCAAGCAGACGCTGGCCGTGCAGGAGAGCCTGACCGCATCCCTCGGCCGTGCGCCGAGCGTCGACGAGATCGCGAACGCCCTCGGCGTCGACCGCGAGACCGCCGCGGCCGGCCTGGCAGACGCCTCGCGGACGGTCAGCGCGCTCGACGAGACCATCGAGCCCCTGCTGGTCTCCGGCACGATCGGCCCGGAGGAGTCCCTGCTGGCCGACGAGCAGACCGCCTACGTGCGCGCGGCCGTCGCCGCACTCCCCGACCGGATGCGGTCCATCGTCGAGGCCATCTACTTCGACGACCGCACCGTGACCGAGATCGCGGAAGAGCTCGGCATCACGCACTCCGCCGTCTCCCAGCAGCGCTCCGAGGCCGTGCGCCTCATGCGCGAGGGGATGGCGACCCACTACGCCGACGAGGGAGACCCCGTCGTGATCGAGGCGAAGACCTCGCAGGCCCGGCGCAGCGCCTATCTGGCGCGTCTCGCCCAGCATGCGGTCGCCGGGGTCTCCCGCCTCTCCCCCACGTCGCCGAGCTCGGTGCGGGCGTCCTGAGACGCACCGCTAACGGGACGGCAACGACAGCCGATAGAGGCTGATGCGGACCACGGAAGGGCCGCGAACCACCACCCAGTCATGGAGGAAACATCATGGGTATGCAGATCAACACCAACATCGCGGCGAACAACGCCTACCGCAACCTGAACAACACGCAGGGCGAGCTGTCGAAGTCGCTCGAGAAGCTGTCCAGCGGCCTCCGCATCAACCGTGCGGCGGACGACGCGGCGGGTCTCGCCATCTCGGAGGGCCTGAAGTCGCAGGTCGGCGGTCTCACCGTGGCCGCCCGCAACGCTCAGGACGGCATCAGCGTCGTGCAGACCGCTGAAGGTTCGCTCACCGAGGTCCACTCCATCCTGCAGCGCATGCGCGACCTCGCGGTGCAGGGCGGCAACGACTCGAACAACGCGACCTCGCGCTCGGCGATCAAGACGGAGGCCGACGAGCTGGGCAAGGAGCTCGACCGCATCACGCAGGGCACCAACTTCAACGGGATCGACCTGCTCAAGGGCGGCTCGCTGAACTTCCAGGTGGGCGCCGGCTCGACCGCCAACGACACCATCGCGGTCAACCTGGCCGACGTGGCGACCTCGGTCGGCACGCTGTCCGGCGCGACCGGCGCGACCGGCTTCGACGTCACCAGCAACGCGACGGCGAACACGACCATCACGGCGATCGACACCGCGATCACCGCGATCTCCACCGCCCGTTCGGAGCTCGGCGCCTCGCAGAACCGCTTCGAGTCGGCCGTTCGCAGCCTCAACGTCTCCAAGGAGAACCTGTCGGCCGCGTCCAGCCGCATCACCGACACCGACATGGCGGAGGAGATGGTGAAGTACACGCGCTCCAACATCCTGTCGCAGGCCGGCACGGCGATGCTCGCTCAGGCGAACCAGTCCAACCAGGGCGTGCTGCAGCTGCTCCGCTGATAGGCCCGGCGGCCGGAGCGCAGACCCCAAAGCGCGCTCCGGCCGCCGAACCACCCGCACCATCGTCGTAGGAGGGAGACCGGCCCATGGGCATGGCCGTCGACGGGCTGATCAGCGGCCTGCAGACCACCAGTCTGATCAACAGCCTCATGCAGGCGGAGGCGATTCCGCAGACCCTGCTGAAGAGCAAGGTCGCCGACTCCACCACCTACATCACCGCGATGCAGGCCCTCAACACGAAGGTCGCCGCGCTGGCCGACTCGGCCGCGAAGCTCGCGAAGCCGGCGGGCACCGACCTCCACACCGCCACCTCCAGCTCCACCGCCGTCACCGCGACCGCGGGCACCGGAGCCGTGGACGGCACCATCGACTTCACCGTGGACACGCTGGCCCAGTCGCAGGTCACGGTGACCGGCCCGCTCACCCAGTGGCCCGACCAGCCCCCGACGCTGACCTTCGTCGCGTCCGACGGGACCATGAAGCAGGTGACGGCCGGCAGCTCCTCGCTCGCCGATGTCGCCGCCGCGATCAACCAGGCGGGTGTCGGCGTCAGCGCCACCCAGGTCGCCGCCGGGCTCGATCCGGCCACCGGGCAGCAGCTCTACCGTCTGCAGCTGAGCTCCACCAAGACCGGCACGGCCGGCGCCTTCACCGCCTACCGCGGCACGACGGCCGACGTCACCGCGGGCACCGCCACGAACCTCCTCTCCGATCCGGGCGCCGCGCAGGTGCGGGCCGCTCAGGATGCGCAGCTCACCCTGTGGGCAGGGACCGGCGCCGCACAGACCGTCACCAGCTCCACCAACACGTTCTCGGACGTCCTCCCGGGCGTCGCCGTGACGGTGACCGCCGCCTCCGCCACCCCGGTCACGCTGACCGTCGCGCGCGACGACAAGAGCCTGACCGCCGCCGCGAGCTCGCTCGTCTCGAGCGTGAACGACATCTTCACCCTGATCGCGTCGAAGCAGGCGGTCGCCACCACCACCGACGCGGCAGGCGGGACGGTCGTCACCGGCGGCCCGTTCACCGGCGACTCGACCACGCGCGACGTCAACCAGAAGCTGGTGGATGCGATCAGCGCGCCGGTCAACGGAGTGTCGCCGTCCACGTACGGCATCAGCATCCAGCGCGACGGCACGGTGGCCTTCGACGACAAGGTGTTCGGCGCGGCCATGGCGGCCGACCCGGTCACGGTGAAAGCGGCGCTCACCACCATCGCGCAGCGGGTCGCCGACGCCTCCACGGCCGCCAGCGACACCTACACGGGCTCCCTCTCTCTGCGGATCAAGGGCGAGCAGTCGACCGTCAAAGACCTCAACGACCAGATCACCGACTGGGACACGCGGCTCACCGACCGGCGGTCCACCCTCGAGAAGACGTACGCGAACCTCGAGGTGCAGCTGCAGCAGCTCCAGTCCCAGTCCTCCTGGCTGACCGGCCAGCTCTCCTCCCTCCCGACTGCGAGCGCCTGATGAACGTCCTCACCTCCGCTGCCGCCAAGCTCTCCGCGTACAACCGCGACAGCGTCCTCTCGGCGAGCCCCGCCCGGCTGCTGACCATGCTGTACGACCGGCTGCTGCTCGACCTGACCCGCGGCGAGGCCGCACTTCAGGCGACGGAGTGGCCGACCGCGTGGGAGAACCTGCGCCACGCCGACCAGATCGTGGCCGAGCTCGCCGGGTCGCTCCGGGTGGACCTGTGGGACGGCGCCGACGGTCTCCTGCAGCTGTACGGGTACCTCGCCGACCTCATCGTCGGCGGGATGATCGAGCGCGACGCCGGCAAGGTGCGCGAGGCGATCGAGCTGGCCGAGCCGCTGCGGCAGACCTGGCACGAGGCGGCCCGCCTGCTCCCGGCAGCGACGACCGGCGAGGCGGATCGTGACCTCGGAGTCGCCTGACGCCGTCCGCGAGGACGAACCGCTGCACGAGGGCGTTCTCGGCTGGTCCGACGCCCTCGACCGCATGGAGAGCGAGCTGCATGGAGCGCTCGCGCAGGTGGACCCCGTGCCGTGGCGTCCGCCCATCGGGTTGGGTCCGATCCCGCCCGAGTTGCAGGAGCGCGCGGCGCGCCTGCTCGAGGCGCAATTGCACACGGCGCGGTACCTGGAGGACGTCAGACAGACGACCGCGAGGCACCTGGCGGCGGTGCGGGCGGTCCCCCGCTCGGAGGCCGGGCCGCATCCGGTCTACTTCGATCTGATCGGCTGACCCCCTGGCGAGGCCCCTCGCTGTACCCCGGCGCGGCGACGCCTGCGACAGCGCAGCGGCGACTCTGCCGCGTCCGCTGCCTTATGGGTTGTCCACCTGTGGATAACTCTGTTGAGAACTCGTGGATGAATGCATTGCGGGTGTGGAGGACACGCGCGGGATGTGCGGTTTCTCAGATTCTCAGAAAACCAAAGATGCCCCTGACCTGGAGTTTTCCGCTGTCTCACGCGCATTCGAACGTTTCTTCGAAAACACATGGTTGTAATTCACACCGGGGTACAAGCTGTGGATGACGGTGTGGGAATCGCGCAGCGAATGTCCCCCGAACGCGGTATCTAACGGCGGGGGAGAGGCGGCCGATAGCTCTGTACGAGCACGGATCGCTCATCGACTGGCCACGGATGGGCCGCCCCACGACCCTGGAGTGCAGCTGTGCTCGAATCCGTGACCAGCGCCGCCCTCGCGAGCGCCCTCGACGGCCTCGCCGCGCGCCAACGCGCCATCGCCAACAACATCGCCAACGTCAACACGCCGGGCTACACCGCCGAGCGCGTGACGTTCGAAGACGCTCTCGCCGCCTCCGTCGCCGCCCACGACGGGCACACCACCGCGACCATGGCGCGTTCGCTGGAGCCGACGCGGCTCGACGGCAACAACGTGAACCTCGACACCGAGACGCTCTCGAACGTCGACACGGTGCTGCGCTTCCAGTTCGCCTCGCAGGCCGCGGGCAACCAGTTCTCCGCCATCCGCGCCGCCCTCAAGACCACCTGAATCCCGGATTCGACCTCAAGGAGCATGACGTGACCTTCGACGCCATCGGGATCGCCGGCACCGGCCTGACCCTGCACCGGAAGTGGCTGGACGCCATCTCGGACAACATCGCCAACATCAACACGGCCAAGCCGACCGACGGCGCGGCCTTCCAGGCGCGCTACATCGTGGCCCAGGAGGGGAGGGCGTGTCCGGCGCGTACGTCGCGGGCGCCGCCTACGGAAGCGCGGAGGGCCGGCTCGTCTACGAGCCCGACAACCCCGTCGCCGACGCCAAGGGCTACGTGCGCTACCCCGATATCGACCTGTCCGAGCAGATGGGCGCGCTCATCATGGCGCAGCGCGGGTATCAGGCCAACGCCGGCGTCGTGGACCGCGCCAAGGAGACCTATCAGGCCGCCCTGCAGATCGGAAAGAACTGATGCCCATCCCCGCTATCGGCGCGCTCTCCGGCGTCACCGCATCCACCGGCGTCACTCCCGCCTCGGCGCCCACCGGCACCGGGGGAGCGGCCTTCGGAAACGCCCTCACGGGCGCCGTCGACGATCTGCAGCGGCTGCAGGGCACGAGTGACAAGCTCGCGATCCAGGCCGTCACCGGCAACCTGGACGACATCCACAACGCGACGCTCGCATCCACCCGCGCGCAGGTCACCCTCGAGCTGATCTCGGGCGTCCGCAACAAGGCCGTCGACGCGTTCAACGAGATCATGCGGATGCAGGCCTGATGCCCCAGCAGGTGACGAGCTTCTTCCGGCGGATCGGCGACTCGATCCGCGGCTTCAGCGTGGCCCAGCGGGTCATCGCTCTCATCGGCGTGGCCGTGGTCGCGCTCGGGATCACCGGCATCTCGATGTGGGCGGCGCAGCCGTCGTACACGCCGCTCTTCTCCGGGGTCGCGGCCTCCGACGCCTCGGCGATCGTCGACCAGCTGCGCACGGACGGCGTGCCGTACCAGCTCACCGATGGCGGCTCGACCATCCTCGTGCCGCAGGAGAAGGTCTACGACGAGCGCCTGAAGGCCGCATCGGCCGGGCTGCCCGCGTCGAACACCGGCGGGTACTCGCTGCTCGACAAGATGGGCGTCACCTCGTCCGAGTTCCAGCAGAACGTCACGTACAAGCGCGCGATGGAGGGCGAGCTCGGCAGCACGATCGGCGCGATGAAGGGCGTCAAGACGGCCTCCGTGCGGCTGGCGATCCCGCAGGAGACGGTGTTCGCCGCCGAGAAGAAGGATCCGACGGCGTCCGTCTTCGTCGAGACGCAGGCCGGGGTGACGCTCAGCGCGGACCAGGTGCAGGCGATCGTGCACCTGGTCAGCGCCGCCGTCCCGGACATGAAGCCCACGGACGTCGCGGTGGTCGACGCCGACGGCACGGTGCTCAGCACGGTCGGCGGCGGCGCCACCGGGGAGCGGACAAGCAGGCCAGCGACTACGAGACCCGCGTGAAGTCGGCCGTGCAGGAGATGCTCGACAAGGTGGTCGGCGTGGGCAATGCGACCGTCGCGGTCGCCGCGGATGTCAGCACCGAGACGGCGCAGCGCACGGAGGAGTCGTTCACGGCCCCGACGAACGCGCCGTCGCTGAGCGAGAGCACCCAGAAGGAGACGTACACAGGCACGGGGAGCGGCTCGAGCGCCGGCGTGCTCGGCCCGGACAACATCGCGGTGCCCAACGGCGGCAACGGCAACGGGACGTTCAACTCGGAGTCGAGCACGAAGGACAACGCGGTCGACAAGGTCACCGAGCAGCGCACCATCCCGGCCGGCGCCATCAACCGCCAGACCGTCTCGGTCGCGCTCAACTCGGACGCGGTGGGCAGCGTCAGCGCCAACGAGATCCGCAACCTGGTGAACGCGGCCGCGGGCATCGACGTCAAGCGCGGCGACTCGGTCAGCGTCGAGATGGTGCCGTTCAGCAAGGCGGGCGCCACCGAGGCGGCGAAGGCGCTGAAGGAGGCGAAGGATGCCGCGGCGGCCGACCAGCTGACGAGCATCATCCGCACCTCCCTCATCGCCGGGGCCATCGTCGCGGCCGCGATCATCGCGTTCGCGCTCGTCCGCCGCAGCCGCCGCCGCGCCGCCGAGACCGCAGAACTGGCGGCGGACGCGGACACGCTCGCTCTCGGCGCCGGCATGTTCCCGATCGCCCTGGAGCAGGCCGCGCCGACCGTCCCGATGCAGCTCGACCCGCTGCCGGACCCGACGCCCGACCCGGCCGAGCTCGAGGCCGACCGGCGCAAAGCCGAGATCGAGGCCCTCGCCGAGCGCGACCCGCAGCGGACCGCCGAGTTCCTGCGCAGCCTCATGGATGACAGGGCCGGCGTATGAACGCGACGCTGACCGGCGCGCAGAAGGTCGCCGTCGTGCTGATGAACATGGATCAGCAGCGCGCCGCCCAGGTGATGAAGCAGTTCTCCGACGAGGAGGCCGACGAGATCACCGCGGAGATCCTGCGGATGCGCCGCGTCGACGCCGGGGTCGCCGAGAAGGCGCTGAACGAGTTCCACGACCTCGCGACCCGCGGCACGGTGACCACGCGCGGCGGCCGCGACATCGCGGTGGGGCTGCTGGAGGCCTCGTTCGGCGCGGAGCGCGCCACGGGCGTGCTGGCCCGCGTCGCCTCCAACCTGGCCGGCAAGCAGTTCGAGTTCCTCGACGCGATCGAGCCCGCCCAGGTGCAGATGCTGTTGGCGGGGGAGCTGCCGCAGACCAGCGCCCTCGTGCTCGCCCACCTGCGCGCGGATCACGCGTCGCGCATCCTCACCGGGCTGGATGAGCGCGCACGCACCGAGGTCGCGCACGCCATCGCGACGATGGGATCGCCCAGCCCGGATGCGGTCCGCGTCGTCGCGGAGACGCTGAAGCAGCGCGCCGGCGCTGTCGGTTCGGCGCGCGCCGCCTCCGACGCGGTCGGCGGAGTGCAGCCCCTGGTCGACATCATCAACCGCTCCGACGCCGCCACCGAGAAGGCCCTGCTGGAGGCGCTGGAGCAGCGCGACCCGCAGCTCGCCGAGGAGGTGCGGTCGCGCATGCTCACCTTCGGCGACATCGTCCGGCTCGAGGCGCGCGACGTGCAGCAGGTGCTGCGCGGGGTGGATGCGGCGGTGCTCGCCGTCGCCATGAAGGGCGCCGCCGAGGCGGTCACCGAGATCATCACGACGAACCTGTCGGAGCGCAACCGCGAGATCCTCGAGGACGAGGTGCGCATCCTGGGCCCGGTGCGGATCTCGCAGGTCGAGGACGCCCGGGCGGAGATCGTGCGCGCCATCCGCGACCTGGAGGCCGCCGGCGCGATCACCGTGCAGCGCGGGGACGAGGACGCATATGTCGAGTGAGGCCGCGCTCGCCTTCGAGCCGCTCGCCGTCCCGGTCGTCGCCGCGACGGAGCACGAGCGTGCCGCGATGGCGGCCGCGCGCTCGCGCGGCTACGCGGCCGGCTTCGCGGAGGGCCGTCGCGCCGCCGCCCAGGAGCAGGCGCGCTGGCTCGCCGCGGCGGAGGACGCCCGCGCGGCGGAGAGTGCTGAGGCCGCCGACCGGGTCGCGCTGCTCGCCTCGGCGTTGCGCGCGGCGGCCGTCGAGCTGCGCGAGGCGACCGTGCCCGTGCTGGCGGACGCGGAGGCCACCCTGGTGGATGCGGCCTTCGAGCTGGCGACGACGGTGGTCGGTGTCGCGCTCGAGGATCGCGTCGCGGCCGCACGCGCGGCCGTCGCCCGGGTCGTCGCGGCGGCCGACGGGGGAGCGCTGCCGATCGTGCGGCTGCACCCGGACGACGTCGCGGACCTCCGCCGGGCGGGAGCCGTCTCCGAGGACCTGCGCCTGGTGGCCGACCCCGCGCTGAGCCGCGGGGACGCGATCGGCGAGCTGCCGGGCGGATGGCTGGATGCGCGCATCCAGGAGGCGCTTCTGCGGGCGCGGGAGGCGCTATCGTGAGCGCGCTGCTGAATCGCTGGGGGACCGCCGTCGAGGCGGCCGCGGTCGAGCGCGTCGGCCGGGTGACCGGTGTGGTCGGGCTGGGCGCCGAGCTCGAAGGCGTGCGTGCGGCGATCGGCGACGTCGTCGTGATCGGCGACGAGCCCGGCGTGCACGCCGAGGTGGTGGCGACCACGTCGGACCGCGTGCGCGTCATGCCGTACGGGTCCCTGGCCGGGGTGGCTGCGGGCGCTCCGGCGCGGGCCGTGCGCGCACCGCTGCTGGTGCCGACCGGCCGCGGGATGCTCGGCCGCGTCATCGACGCCCTCGGCCGCCCCATCGACGGAAAGGGCCCGATCGAGCCGGAGGGCTTCGTCGCGCTCGGCAACCGCGCGCCCGACGCGATGCGCCGCGCGCGCATCCTGCAGCCCCTCGGCCTGGGGGTGCGGGTGCTCGACACGATGGTGACCGTCGGGCGCGGCCAGCGCCTCGGACTGTTCGCCGGCTCGGGCGTCGGCAAGTCGTCGCTGCTGTCGATGATCGCGCGCGGGACGGACGCGCAGGTGTCGGTCATCGCGCTGGTGGGGGAGCGCGGGCGCGAGGTGCGCGAGTTCCTCGAAGACGACCTCGGGCCCGAGGGCCTGGCGCGCTCCGTCGTCGTCGTGGCGACCTCCGACGAGCCGGCCGTGATGCGCCTGCGCGCGGCGTTCGCGGCCACCCGCATCGCGGAGGCGTTCCGCGATCAGGGCGCCGACGTGGTGCTGATGATGGACTCGCTGACGCGCGTCGCCATGGCGCAGCGCGAGATCGGCCTGTCGGCGGGCGAACCGCCCGCGACCCGCGGCTATCCGCCCTCGACGTTCTCGCTGCTCGCGCAGCTGCTCGAACGCGCCGGCACCGGCGAGACGGGCTCGATCACCGGCCTCTACACGGTGCTCGTCGACGGCGACGACCACAACGAGCCGATCGCCGACGCCGCCCGCAGCATCCTCGACGGCCACGTCGTGCTCGACAGGAAACTCTCCGTGATCGGCCATTTCCCGTCCGTCGACGTTCTCGGCTCGGTCTCGCGCCTCGCCTCGCGGGTGACCACCCCGCAGCAGCGGGCGGCCGCGGTCGCGCTGCGCAGCATCCTCGCCGCCAAGGTGGCCGCGCAGGACCTGCTCGACGTGGGCGCGTACAAGCCGGGCACCAACCCGAAGGTGGATGCCGCCGTCGCGCACGCGGACGCGATCGACGCGTTCCTGCGCCAGGGGATCGGCGAACCGGCTGCGGCGGCGGAGTCGTGGGCGCGCCTGGACGGGCTCATCGGAATGCTGGGAGGCGCGTGATGGCACGGGCGTTCGCACTGGCGGGGCTGCTGCGGCTGCGGCAGATCGAGAAGGAGCACGCGGCGAGCGATCTCGCCGCGGCCAACGCGCTGCGGCGGGATGCGGGGAGCGGCAGGCGCGCGCCATCGCGGCCCTGCATGCCGTGCCGGTCGAGGCGACCGACTCGGGCACGCTCTTCGCGATGGCCGCGGCGCGTGCATCCAGCCGCAGCATGCTCGCCGACCTGGACGCGCTCGCCGCACAGACCGAGGCGCACGCCGAGGTCGCGCAGCAGGCGTTCACAGAGGCGAAGAAGCGCGCGGTCGGGCTGGAGAAGCTCGAGACGCGGCACCGCGAGGGCGTCGTCGCCGGCGACCTCAGCGCCGAGCAGGCGGCCATCGACGAGGTCGCGACCGGCGCGTGGCAGCGCGCCCGCGGAGGGGAGACGCATGACCGTGACGGATGCGATCGGGCGGATCGCGCAGATCCAGGCGACGCTGGTGCAGCTGGACGGCGGGGCGGCGGCCACCACCCGGACGTCGGGGACCGCGGGCTCCTCGGGCGCGTCGGCGACGAGCGCGGCCGGCGGAACCTCGGCGAGCGACTTCGCGGCGGCGCTGAACGGAGCGATGGGAGCGACGGATGCCGCGCCGACGGGCGCCGTGACCGGCTCGGACGTCGTGAACGATGCCAAGAAGTACCTCGGCGTGCCGTACGTCTTCGGCGGCACCAGCGCGTCGGGGCTCGACTGCTCCGGTCTCGTCCAGCGCGTGTTCAAGGACCTCGGGATCGACGTGCCGCGTCTCGTCTCGGGCCAGTCGACGGTGGGCACGAAGGTCCCCTCGCTCGCACAGGCGCAGCCCGGCGACCTGATCGTCACCAACGGCGGCGAGCACATCGTCATCTACGCGGGCGACGGCAAGGTCATCCACGCGCCGAGCGAAGGGCGGAACGTGAGCCTCGTGAACAACTGGATGAGCGACTCCGACATCGTGACCATCCGCCGGGTCGTGCCGCAGGCGGCGCCCGCGGCCCCCACTGCGACGGGGCTGGCGGCTGCCGGCCTCGGCGGCACGTCCACCGCGCAGGCCGACATGCTGCGGTCGCTGTTCGCGTCCCTCACGCAGAGCGGCTCGCTGTGAGCCCGGCGACGGTGACGGCGGCGCCCCCGGCGGTCACGACAGGACGTACGGCGGCGCACGGGCCGGCCTCCTCGGCGAAGGGCTCGGGCGACGCGTTCGACGCCTTCCTCCAGGGCGCCGTGGATGCGGGGCCCCGGAATGCGCAGGCGGACGCACGAACCGCAGCCGGTCGCCCCGCGGCCCGCGGCGGCCACGCCGTGCACGCGAAGGATGCGGCGGCCGGGACGCAGCAGGATGCCGCCGCCACCACCAGCGATCAGAAGACGGACGCTGCCGCGAAGGGCTCGGACGTGGGCACTGCTGTGACCGCTCCGGTCGACACGGCAGCGGTCGTAGCGATGACGCCCGTCGATGCGACGGCGGTCGTGGCGGTGGATGCGCTCGCCGCGCCCCCGGCGACGGTCGCGACGGAGCCGTCGGCCGACGTCCCCGCAGTTCCGACGGCTCCTGCCTCGGTGTCGGCGCCGGTCGCCCCCGCCGCCCTCGCCGTTGCAGTCGCCGATGTCACGCCGCAGCCGGCGGTCGCCGCGGGCCTGGCGGCGGAAGGCACGCCGGCGGCGACGGTCGGCGCGCCGGCCAAGCCGTCCCCCGCGACCCGGACGGCCCCCGCGTCGGCCCTGACTGCGGGTGCCGCCTCGGGAGCGCCGGCAGCCGCATCCGCCGCTTCTCCCGCACCCACTGTCTCCGGTGCCGCTGGCGGCACGATGAGCGCTGCGAACGCTTCCCCGGCGATAGCCGGTTCCGGCGATGACGCCGCGGCGCCCGCACAGCGCACCGTCGCCGCAGCTGCTCACCTCCCGCAACAGGAGCCGTCTCCGGCCGCGCCGACCGCGGCGCCGTCCGCATCCACACCGCCGACGATCGTGGCGACCGCAACCCCGGCATCCGGCCGCCCGAAGCCGACCCCGGCCGACGTCGCCGCACCCGCATCGGCGACCCCGGCCGCGGCGGCCCCCGCCCTCGCCGAGCGCACCCTCGCCGCGCAACCCGTCTCGGCACCCGCGCCCGCCGCGGCGCCCGCGCCCGCCGCATCCACCGCTCCGCCGCTCGCCGGCCAGCTCGCCCGCCCGGTGTTCACCCTCGCGGCCGCCGGGGCGGGGAGCACGTCATGGTCGTGCACGTCCGGCCGGACACCCTCGGACCCGTCACCGTGCGCGCGCATGTGGGCGGCGAAGGCGTCCGCGTCGAGCTGTTCGCGCCGACCGACGTCGGCCGCGACGCGCTCCGCGCCATCCTGCCGGACCTCCGCCGCGACCTCGCCGGGTCGGGGCTCACCGGCAGCCTCGACCTGTCGTCGCAGAGCCAGCCGTCGCCGCAGCACGACGCTCCCGCCGGTGGCCGTCCGTTCGCGGGCCGGCCCCGTGACGAGCCGCGCGGCACCGCTGCTCGCGCCGCATCCACCCGCTCCACGGCCGCCGCACCCGCGGACGGCCTCGCCCACACCATCGACCTGATCGTCTAGAAGGGAGCCACCGTGGCCGTCGACCCCATCACCGGAACCGATACCGCCTCCACGGGCGGCATCTACTCCACCGCCCCCACGCGCACACCGAAGCAGTCCCTCGACGGCGAGGCGTTCATGCAGCTGCTGGTCACCCAGCTCCGCAACCAGGACCCGAGCTCGCCGATGGACACCAACCAGATGATCGCCCAGACCACCCAGCTGGCCATGATGGAGAAGCTCACCAACATGGACACCACCGCGCAGGAGGGCTTCGCCCTTCAGATGCGGCAGGCTGCGGCGGCCCTGATCGGCCACACCGTGAGCTACATCGACAAGAAGGGCGACACGCAGACGGGCGTCGCCTCCTCCGTCTCCTACGCGGGCGCCGTCCCGGTCGTCACGATCGGCGACCAGAAGATCGCGCTCGACTCCATCCTCGGCGTGGTCACCCCGTCCACGACGCCCGCGGCGCCGGCGCCGGCCGCCTGACCTCCACCGCACTTCCTCCAGAAAGGACCCACCATGCTCCGCTCGCTCTACTCCGGGATCTCCGGCCTCCGCTCGCACCAGGCCATGCTCGACGTCACCGGCAACAACATCGCCAACGTCAACACCACGGCGTTCAAGGCCTCGGCCGTCCAGTTCCAGGACACCCTCTCTCAGCTGGTCAAGGGCGCCGGCGGCGCGCAGGCCGAGACCGGCGGCACCAACCCCGCCCAGATCGGCCTCGGCGTGCTGGTGGCGGGTATCTCCACCAACTTCACCCAGGGCGCCGCGCAGGCGACCGGCCGCTCCACCGACATGATGATCAACGGCGACGGCTTCTTCGTCATGAAGATGGGCGGCGAGACGGTCTACACGCGTGCCGGTTCCCTCGACCCGGATGAGCTCGGCCGCCTCGTCGGCCCGGGCGGCGCCATCCTGCAGGGCTGGAACGCGGTCAACGGCGTCGTGCAGCAGGGCGGCGCGCTCAGCGACATCACCATCCCGCTGAAGGCCGTCACGCCGGCCGCCGCGACCACCGCCGCGACCGTGAACGGCAACCTGCCCTCCGACGCCGCGACCGGCGACCAGCTGGTGCGCGACGTCTCCGTGTACGACGCGAACGGCACCTCCCGCAAGCTCACGCTGACCTTCACCAAGACCGGGACCGGCTGGGATGTGGCGGGAGCGGACGCGTCCGGAGCGACCGGCACCGGCGCGCTCACCTTCACGAACGGCGTGCTCACCGCGGGCGGGTCGCTGACCGTCGGCGGCGTCGCGGTGAACCTGTCGTCCGTTACCGGCTACTCGGGCATCACCTCGGTCGCCTTCAAGGACCAGAACGGCCGCGCGGCCGGCACGCTCGAATCCTTCTCGCTCGACAAGGACGGCACCATCACCGGCCTGTTCTCGAACGGCGACAAGCAGGCCGTCGGCCGCATCGCGCTCGCGACCTTCGTGAACCCGGGCGGTCTCGAGAAGGCGGGCGGCTCGACCTACCGCGCGACCGTCAACTCCGGCACGGCCCAGCTCGGCGGACCGGGCGAGGACGGCCTCGGCCAGCTGCAAGGCGGCTCGCTGGAGATGTCCAACGTCGACCTCTCGCAGGAGTTCACCAACCTGATCGTCGCCCAGCGCGGCTTCCAGGCGAACGCCCGCATCATCACCACCTCCGACGAGGTGCTGCAGGAGCTCACCAACCTGAAGCGCTGAGCGGGCCCCCGTCCGCGCGGCTAGGCGGGGAGCAGGTCCTCGAGCAGGGCCTGCACCCGCGCCTTGATGTCGTCGCGGATGGGGCGCACCTCGTCGATCGGCCGGCCGGCCGGGTCGGTGAGGTCCCAGTCCTCGTAGCGCTTCCCCGGGAAGATCGGGCAGGTGTCGCCGCATCCCATCGTGATCACGACGTCCGACTCCTGGACGGCCTCCGTCGTGAGGATCTTCGGGGTGTTGCCCTGGATGTCGATCCCCACCTCGGCCATCGCCTCGATCGCCACCGGGTTGATGCGGTCCTTCGGCTCGGAGCCGGCGGAGAGCACCTCCACGCGGCCGCCCGAGAGCTCGCGCATGAAGCCGGCGGCCATCTGCGAGCGGCCGGCGTTGTGCACGCAGACGAACAGGACGGTCGGCGCGGTGTCGGTCATCGTTCTCCTCATGAAGCGGTGGTGGGCCGTCGCCCGGATCGGACGACGGCCCCTGATCGTGTCAGCAGCAGTCGGGCGAGCACGAGCCGTCCGGAAGCAGCTGACAGTCGTCGGTGTCGCAGCATCCCATGATCATTCTCCCTTCTTCATCGACGGTTGTCGATGAACACAGGATGAACGCATACATTGACGTTTGTCAATGTATGGCGGAGAATCGGACTATGGCGATGACCGAGCTCCTCCCGTTGCGCGACCTGCAGGCGTGCTGCGCCCCGATCACGAAGGAAGTGATCAGCGACGAGAACGCCCACTCGGTCGCGCGGGCCATGAAGGCGCTCGCCGACCCGGCCCGCCTCCGGCTCCTCTCGATGGTCGCCGCCCACGACGACGGCGAGGCGTGCGTCTGCGACCTCACCGAACCGCTCGGGCTCTCCCAGCCCACGGTGTCACACCACCTGAAGATCCTCGTCGAGACCGGCTACCTCAGCCGCTCGAAGCGCGGGACCTGGGCCTACTACCGTCTCGTCCCCGGATCGCTGGACGCGGTGTCGTCGTTCCTGGGATCGGTCTGAATCGGAGGAGTTCTCGGCCCGATGGTCGCGAGGTGAACTCCATCTCCCGCCACACTCGGCGTGGCGCGACCTGAAGACCTCCGTTTCCGACGCCCCGACCACCTGGCCGCCGGAGCCTCGTAGGCTCGGAGCGTGCCCATCCTCCACGAGCTCGCGCCGACCCTGCTCGGCGTCGCCCTCCTCGCGCTGCTCGCGGTCGCGGTACTGGCCGCCTACCGGGTCCCGCACCGCTGGGCGCCGGCCCTCGCGATCCTCCGGGGCGCGGCCCAGCTGGCGGTCATCAGCGTCGTGCTGGCCGGCGTCATCACGGACCCGCGGTGGGTCGCCCTCGCGCTCCTCGTCATGTTCTCCGTCGCGGCGGCCACGGCGACGCACCGGATCGGATGGTCGGCCCCGCACGCCGTGATGATGGCGACCGCCATGGCGACCGGCGTCGTGGTGTCGTTCTCCGTCGTCTTCCTCACCGGCGCGATCGCCTTCAACGCCCGGTACGCGCTCGCCATCGGCGGCATCGTGATCGGCAACTCGATGAGCATCGCGACGCTCGCCGGCCGGCGGTTCACCGAAGCGGTCCGCGACCACTGGGAGGAGGTGGAGGGATGGCTCGCGCTCGGTGCGTCGCCGCGCCAGTCCACCCTCGACCAGGCGCGCGGCGCCGTGTACTCGGCGCTCATCCCGTCGGTCGACCAGACCAAGACCACCGGGCTGGTCACCCTTCCGGGCGCGTTCGTCGGCGCGATCTTCGGGGGAGTGTCGCCGTTGGAGGCCGGACGGTTCCAGGTCGTCGTGCTGGCCGCGATCATGGCGGCGGGGGCCATCACGGCGGTGATCGTGTCGGCATGGCTGGCGCCGGTGAAGGTGCGGCCGGCGGCCCTGCGCTGAGCGCGGCGACCCGCCCCCTTCCAACGTTGTAAAGTCGTGCTGAGGCACGCGCGAGAGGGGAGCATCCATGGCTGCGACGATGCACGACGTCAGCCGGCTCGCCGGCGTCTCGATCAAGACCGTCTCGAACGTCATCAACGATTACCCGTATGTGCGCGAGGAGACCCGCCGCAAGGTCCTCGACGCGATCGACACGCTCGGCTACACGCCCAACCTCTCCGCGCGCAGCCTGCGCTCCGGGCGCACGAACGTCATCTCGCTGATGATCCCCGACCTCCGGAACGCGTACTTCGCCGAGCTCGCCGACTCCGTCATGCGCGCCGCTGCCGAGCGCGGGCTCGCGGTGCTGATCGAGCAGTTCGGCGACGATCGTCAGCACGAGATGGATGTGCTGCGACAGCCCCGGGCGCGGATGGTCGACGGCGTGCTCTACAGCGTCCTCACCCTCGACCAGGGCGACGTGGACCTCATCGCCGAGATGACCACCCCGGTCGTCCTGCTCGGGGACCGCATCTTCAACGGCCCGCGCGACCACGTCACCATGCGCAACACCGAGGGCGCCCGGGCCGCGACCGAGCACCTCATCCGCTCCGGCCGCCGCCGGATCGTCGCGCTGGGCGCGCATCCCGGAGAGGTCATCGGCTCGGCGGCCCTGCGCCTCGAGGGCTACACGCAGGCGCTCGAGGCGGCCGGCATCCCGCTGGACGAGTCGCTCGTGGTCCCGGTCGACTCGTGGCACCGGCGGAACGGCGCCGAGGGGATGCGCGACTTCCTGGCCACCGGAACGCAATTCGACGGGCTGGTCGCCTTCAATGACGCCATCGCGCTGGGCGCCCTACGCGTGCTGCAGGAGTCGGGTCTGCGCATCCCGGAGGACGTCGCCGTGGTCGGCTTCGACGACATCGACGAGACGCAGTACTCGATGCCGACCCTGTCGACCATCGACCCCGGGCGCGAAGAGATCGCCCGAACCGCGGTCGATCTGCTGATCCGCCGCATCGAGGGATCCTCCGAGGTGTTCGTCCCGGAGGAGATCGCGGTGCCCTTCCGCTTGGTCGAGCGCGAGTCCACCGGGACCCCGGAAAAATCCATTTGACACGGTCACATCCGTCCCGCAATATGGACTCTACAACGTTGTAGTACAACGTTGTAGACAAGGGTGTCACACACACCGCGAAGGGAATCCAATGAAGAAGCTCCTTGCAGCGGGCGGCGTGATCGCGGTTGCGGTCGCGGCGCTCACCGGATGTTCCGGAGGCAGCGGCGATGCAGCCAGCTGCCAGAACAAGATCGTGAACTCCGACGCCAAGCAGGTCACCATGTGGGCCTGGTACCCGAACTTCGAGCCGGTCGTCGACCAGTTCAACAAGACGCACAAGGACGTCCAGATCTGCTGGACGAACACAGGCGCGGGCAACGACGAGTACACGAAGTTCTCGACGGCCATCCAGGCCGGCTCCGGCGCGCCGGACGTCGTCATGCTCGAGAGCGAGGTCGTCCCCAGCTACATCGCCGACGGATCCATCGTCAACCTCAGCAAGCTCGGCGCCGACAAGGTCAAGTCGAACTACTCCGAGGGCGCCTGGAGCGACATCAGCAACGGCGGATCCGCCTACGCCATCCCGGTCGACGGCGGCCCGGTCGGCCTCCTCTACCGCAAGGACCTCTTCGACAAGTACGGCCTGACCGTCCCGACCACCTGGGACGAGTACGCGGCCGACGCCGAGAAGATCAAGCAGGCGACCGGCGGCAAGACGCTGATGACCGACTTCCAGGGGAACGGCCGCGCCTACCAGACGGCGCTGTTCGCTCAGGCGGGCGCCGCTCCGTTCGAGCTCACCGGCAAGCAGGACATCAAGATCGACCTGAACGACCCGGCAAGCCAGAAGGTGCTCACCTACTGGAACGGCCTCGTCCAGAAGAAGCTCGTCGGCACCGAGGACGCCTCCACCACCGACTACAACACGCACCTCGTCAACGGCACCTACGCCTCGGTGATCGCGGCGGCCTGGCTGCCCGGCTACCTGCAGGGCTTCACCGGCGCCGACAAGACGGCCAAGTGGGCGGTCGCCCCGGTTCCGCAGTGGGACACCGCCAACCCCGTCCAGATCAACATCGGCGGCTCGGCCTTCGCCGTGAGCAAGCAGGCGCAGGACCAGAAGGCGGCCGCCAAGGTGGCGACGGAGATCTTCGGCACCGAGGCGGCCTGGAAGATCGGCATCGAGAAGGCGGCGCTGTTCCCGCTCTGGAAGCCCATCCTCGAGTCCGACTACTTCCAGTCGAAGGCCTACCCGTTCTTCGGCGGCCAGCAGATCAACAAGGATGTGTTCCTCACCGCGGCGACGGACTACAAGGGCTTCCAGTTCAGCCCGTTCCAGAACCTCGTCTACGACAAGCTGACGGACGCGGTCAACGCCACGAACAAGGGCAAGGCCACTCCCGAGAGGGCGCTCCAGACATACCAGAGCTCCGTCGAGGCGTACGCCAAGCAGCAGGGCTACACCGTCACCAAGTGACGGCACGCGGTGCCCGGGCCGCACACAGCCGCCCGGGCACCGCACCGCATCACCCGTTCCACACCTGAAGGGCTTCACCGATGACCCAAACCGCCGTCGCACCGCCGCGACAGCGCACCGCGCGGACGCCTCGCCGCCGCGACATGGTCGGCCTCCGCCGAGCGCGCTGGGGGTGGGCGTTCACCGCCCCGTTCGCCGTCTTCCTCGTCGCCTTCCTTCTCATCCCGCTGGTCTACGCGTTCGTGCTGAGCCTTCAGAACACGACGCTCGCCGGCGGAACCTCGTGGGTCGGCTTCGCCAACTACGTCAAGGCGTTCACCGACCCGTTGTTCCTCGACGGCGTCTGGCGCGTGCTGCTCTTCGCCGTGATCATGATCCCGGCGCAGATGATCGTCGCGCTGATCGCGGCTCTGCTGATCGACGCGCTGACGACGCGCTTCGCCAAGATCTCGCGGCTGCTGATCTTCGTGCCCTACGCCGTGCCGGTCGTCATCGGCGCGCTGATGTGGGGCTTCCTGTACAGCCCGAGCTTCGGGCCGGCGCAGGAGCTCTTCGGCCTGGTCGGACTCCAGGCGCCCAACTTCTTCTCCGACGGCAACGTCTTCGGCTCGCTGGTCAACATCGTGACCTGGCAGTGGGCCGGCTACTACATGATCATCATCTACGCCGCGCTGCAGGGCGTTGACCCGTCGATCTACGAAGCGGCGCGAGTGGATGGCGCGAACGCCTGGCAGATCGCCCTCCGCATCAAGATCCCCATGGTGGCCTCCTCGCTGCTCCTCGTGCTCGTCTTCGCTCTGATCGGAACGCTGCAGTTCTTCAACGAGCCCCAGATGCTGCGCGGGATGGCGTCCGGCTCCATCACCTCCAACTACACGCCGAACATCTACGCCTACACGGTCGCGTTCTCGTACCACCAGTTCAACTACGCGTCGGCGATCGCCTTCGCCCTGGGGCTCGTGATCTTCATCGGGTCGTACGCGTTCATGTTCGCCACGCGCAAGAGAAGTGGACTCATGAAATGACCGCACAACTCGTCGAGCCCGCGGCCGACACGCGCAGCATCGGCACCGGGCGCGCCTTGGGGCCACGCCGGGAGGCGCCGGCCGGCCGCCGCAACGGCCGTCAGGTCATCCCGCACATCATCCTCGCCGCGTTCATCGTCTACTTCGCGCTGCCGTTCTGGTGGCTGATCGTCGCCAGCACGAAGAGCCAGCAGACGCTGTTCGACGGCAAGACCAGCCCGCTGTGGTTCGGCGGTAAGTTCGACCTGTTCTCTAACCTCTCGTCGCTCTTCACGTACTCCGGCGGCCTGTACGCGCACTGGCTCGGCAACTCGTTCCTGTACGCGATCGCGGGCGGGATCGGCGCCACGGTGCTCTCCGTGCTGGCCGGCTACGGCTTCTCCATGTACGGGTTCCGCGGCCGTCGGCTGTTCTTCGCCGTCGTGCTCGGGTCGGTCATGGTTCCCGCGACGGTTCTCGTCATCCCGCTGTTCGTGCTGATGAGCAGCGCGCACCTGACGAACACCATGTGGGCGGTCATCCTGCCGTCGATGCTGAACCCGTTCGCGGTGTACCTGATGAAGGTGTACACGGATGAGGCCATCCCTCCGGAGATGGTGGATGCGGCCCGCGTCGATGGCGCGGGCGAGCTCCGGATCTTCGCCCGGGTCGCCCTGCCGCTGATGCGCCCGGCCGTGGTGACCGTGCTGCTGCTGTCGGTCGTCGGCACCTGGAACAACTTCTTCCTGCCGCTGGTGATGTTCTCGAACCCGCAGCTCTTCCCGGTGACCGTCGGTCTCGGCGCGCTGCAGGCGCAGGCGCAGGTGAACACCGGGGGCCAGAGCCTCTGGAACCTCGTCATCACCGGCGCACTCATCTCGATCGTGCCGCTGATCGTGTCCTTCCTCACCCTGCAGCGGTACTGGCAGGGTGGGCTCTCGATCGGCAGCGTGAAGTGACCGCGCCACGGCATCCACTCGTCATCACCACCAGAGCGTCAGAACTGAAGGAAGCACAGGAGACCCATGTCTGAGACCCGCATCGCCATCGACCGCTCCGCGCGCGTCGCGACCGTCAACCGCCGCATCTTCGGCTCGTTCGTCGAGCACCTGGGACGCTGCGTGTACGACGGCATCTACGAGCCCGGCCACCCGACCGCGAACGAGGACGGCTTCCGTCTCGACGTGGTGGACCTGGTGCGCGAGCTCGGCTCGACCACCATCCGCTACCCCGGCGGCAACTTCGTCTCCGGCTTCCGCTGGGAGGACTCGGTGGGCCCACGCGAGAAGCGCCCGGTGCGCCGCGACCTGGCCTGGCACTCCCTGGAGTCCAACCAGGTCGGCCTCGACGAGTTCTCGCGCTGGCTGAAGCTGACCGGCTCCGAGCTGATGCTCGCGGTCAACCTGGGCACGCGGGGCATCCAGGCGGCCCTCGACCTGCTCGAGTACGCGAACCACCCGTCGGGGACCGCGCTCAGCGACCAGCGCATCGCGAACGGCACGCCGGAGCCGCACGACATCCGGATGTGGTGCCTGGGCAATGAGATGGACGGCCCGTGGCAGACGGGCTACATGACCGCCGACGACTACGGCAAGCTCGCCGCCCGCACGGCCGCCGCGATGAAGATGGCCGACAAGGACCTCGAGCTCGTGGTCTGCGGCTCCTCCGGCTCCGGGATGCCGACCTTCGGCGACTGGGAGCGCACGGTGCTCGAGCACTCCTACGACCACGTCGACTATGTCTCGGCGCACGCGTACTACCAGGAGCGCGGCGGCGACCTCGGATCCTTCCTCGCCTCGTCGGTCGACATGCAGTACTTCATCGACACCGTCGTCACCACGGCGGACCATGTCGGCAACAAGCTCAAGAACAAGAAGCGCATCCAGATCTCGTTCGACGAGTGGAACATCTGGTACCTCGACGAGCACAAGGCGTCGGAGGAGGTCAACGACGAGTGGCGCTACGCCCCGCGCCAGCTGGAGGACGTCTACTCGGTCGCTGACGCGGTGGTGCTCGGCAACCTGCTCATCACGCTGCTGAAGAACCACGACCGGGTGACCAGCGCATCCCTCGCCCAGCTGGTCAACGTGATCGCCCCGATCATGACCGAGCCCGGCGGCGACGCCTGGCGCCAGACGACGTTCTTCCCGTTCTCGGTGACCAGCCGCCTGGCGGCCGGGGAGGTGCTGCGCCCCACGATCACGACCGGCACGTACGAGACCGCGGTCTACGGCGAGGCGGACGTGGTGGATGCGGTGGCCACCTTCGACGAGGCCGCGGGCGCCGCCGCGGTGTTCGTCGTGAACCGCAGCCAGACCGAGACGCAGACCGTGAGCGTGGACGTGCGCGACCTCGGCGTCTCGACCGTGCGCGAGGCCCTCTCGCTGTGGGATGACGACGTCTACGCGAAGAACACCCTGCAGGACCAGACCCGCGTCGGCCTCCGCCCCACGCCCTCCGCGGCCCTCGCCGACGGCATCCTCACCCTCGAACTGCCGCCCGTCTCGTGGACCGGGGTCTCCCTGGGCTGACCCCCGCCGTCGAATACACGAGGATTGCACGCGGAACGGGCGTTTCGCGTGCAATCTTCGCGTAATCGGGGTCGGCCGGGGACGCCGACCGAGACGGTCAGCCCGCGGCGACGGCGGCGGGCGTGGCGGCGGCCTGCGGGATGAGCTTGCGGATGTCCTCCGCCTGCGCGGACAGCACCACCACATCTACCCGCCGGTTCTGGGCGAGGTCGTTGTCCGTGGTTCCGGTGAAGCCCGCGACCGGTCGCGCCGAGCCGAAGCTGATCGCGGCGATGTGCCCCTGCGGGAAGCCGTTCACCTCGACGAGGTGACGCAGCACGCTGGTCGCGCGGCCGGCGGAGAGCTCCCAGTTGGTGGGATACGGCGCTCCGGGCTGACGGAGGTCGGCGTGGCCCTCGACGGAGACGTCGTAGGAGGCCGGCGCGAGCTGCGGGCCGATGTCGTTCAGCACCGCGACGGCACGCGCGCTCAGCTCGGCGCGGTTCGACTCGAAGAAGGTGGAGTTGCCGACCAGGCCGATGGTCAGGCCGCGCTCGTCGATCTTCATCTGGACCGCATCCTGCAGCCCGTCCTTGGTCAGCGCCGCCTGGATCTGGTCCTTCAGGCGCTGCAGGTTCTGGGCTTCCTGCTGGGCGAGGGCGAAGTCGGTCGACTTGCCGGACTCGTCGACGTGCTTCGGCGGGACGACGACGCCGGATGCGGTGTCGATCTTCTGCGTCTTCACCTGGCCGAAGCCGGTGGCCAGCGAGTCCTTGAGCTGCTCGAACTTCTTCGCATCCACCGTCGACATCGCGAACAGCACGATGAACATGCACATGAGCACGGTGACCATGTCCATGTAGGAGGCCATCCAGCGCTCCTCGTTCTCGTGCTCCTCCGGCTCCTCGTGCTTCTTCCGACGGCGGGCGGACATGTCAGGCGGCTTCCTCGACGGGATCCTTCGCGCCGCGCGCCGCCTTGGCGGGCTTGGCAGCCGGCTTCTCGGCGTCGCCGCCGGGCACCATGGCGCGCAGGCGCTCGCCGAGGAGGCGCGGCTGGCTGCCCGACTGCACGGCGAGCACGCCCTCCATCAGCAGCGTCATCCGCTCCACGTCCAGCTCGGAGAGCCGGCGCAGACGCGCGCCGAGCGGCAGCCACAGGAAGTTCGCCGACAGGAGGCCCCACAGCGTCGCGACGAACGCGCTCGCGATCATCGGGCCGAGTTCGCCCGGGTCGGCCAGGTTCTCGAGCACATGGGTCAGCGAGACGACCGTGCCGATGATGCCGATCGTGGGCGCGTAGCCGCCCATCGAGCTGAAGAACTTGGCGGCGACGCGGTCCTTCTTGGAGCGGGTGGCGATCTCGTCCTCGAGCAGGATGCGCAGCTCGTCGCCGTCGGTGCCGTCGGCGATGTTCTGCAGCGCGCGCTTGAGGAAGGGGTCGTCGACGCCCTCCGCCTCCTGCTCCATGGCGAGCAGACCGTTCGCGCGCGCTTTCTCGGCGAGCGCGACTACCTGGTCGATCACCTGCTGCGGCGGCTCGATCTTGCCCCGGAACGCGCGGGGGAGCGCCTTCACCGCGATCAGGAAGTCCTTCACGGTGCCGCTGGCGATGCCGACCGCGATGGTGGCCCCGAAGACCAGCACCATGGGGGCGGGCAGCAGCAGCGAGTTCAGGTGGGCGCCCTCCATCGTCACCATCGCGACGACGGAGCCGAAGGCGAGGACGATGCCGATGATCGTTGCCGGGTCCATTACTTCTTCCTTGCTCGGAGGGGCACGGCGCGGGCCTCGGGGTGAGCCGCCGCCGCTTCGTCGTCTTCCAGACCGGTCAGCGTCACGAGTCCGAGCGGGGGCGCGGGCACGGGGCGCGGGCCGACGCTCGGGAGGTCGTGGGCGAGTGCGATCACGCGCGCCCGGTACGCGGCGATCTTCTCGATCACTTCGGCCATGGACTCGGTGACGATGAACTTCGCCCCGTCGACCATGACCAAAGTGGTGTCCGGACTGGCGTGGATCCGCTCGATGAGGTCGGGGTTGACCGCAAACTGGCTGTCGTTCAATCGGGTGACGACGATCATGTGCGCGAATCCTGGTCTCGGCTCCGGGTGAGCCGTCACGGGAGGACTATCGGCGTGCGCCGGTCGGTCGTTAGGGGGACCGGCGGCCGCTAACGGGATGCGCGCACCGGCCGGTAGTCACCACGGCTTTCGCTGCAGCCCCGAGCCGTCGACCTGAGATCTAGTCGGCGAAGTGGATGACGACCTCGTCGCCGACGATCGTCGTGTCGACGCGATACGGGAAGGTTCCCGTGACGTTCTCCGTGATGGGTTCGCCACGGCCGTTCAAGCCGCCAGCGGTCACCAGAGCCCGCCCTTCCGAGACCGTGAAGGGGCGGCGTTCACGAGGCCGCACCGAGACAGTAGGTACATCGAGCACCGTCATCGACACGACGACCGCCTCCGAAGGAAGGAGGGTCGACCGGCCGAATCCGCTGCGCATCCCGGCATCGCGGAGCGCTTCAAGGGTTCCGTGGCTTGTGGCCTCTGAGAACGCCTGGTCGACGGCGCGCTGCACCAGGCCGACGTAGCTCTCGTTGGGAACCATGGTGAACGCGCCCGGGTTCACGAGCGGAGCGTCTGTGTTGAGCACGACGGTGTACTCGCCGTCGATGTCGTAGTACGCATTCGGTGGAGAGAGCGTGTAGACGCCGGGGTATGCCGAAAATCCGGCGTGCCCGTGACGATCGACGGGAGCGCGGGCGCCACAGAGCGAGAATCGATTCTCGAGGCCGAAGGATGCGTAGACGTCGAGCCGTGGGAGCCGATAGGTCAGTCCGTCGCAGACCCACCATTCGTCATCGCTTCGGATGAGAGTGATGGTGTCTTTGACCATCTGGCCCGCGAGGTCGTAGGTGACGTGGAATCGCACCTCGCTGTCGGATCCGTCTCGTGCGACGATCTCACCCCAGACGATGCGCGGGCCGGTGAGGTGATCGGCGCACTCGTAGACCTCGTGGCGGAGGAACTCGTTCGCGGGGAGGTCGGCGTTGATCCGGCCGAGCCCGTTGGCCGTTGCTGTATCGCCGGCGGCGAGCGCGTGCAGGTATTCGCCGGCGACGGGACGGGCGCTGTCAAGTGCGCGGTTCGCTCGAATCCGCGCGTCGCTCACTCGGCCATTGCGTTCATGGCAGCAGACCTGAAGGCCCTCTAGGAGCTCGACCGCTCTTGCCGTGTTCGCCGCGAGGGCCGTCAATGTCTCGCGTTCGCGGGAAGGATTCGCGGGCTCCACTCGTGCAGTATAGCGCACAAACACTCGTACGATATTCCTGCTAATAGATGCTAATATCGCAAAACTCCACTAGATGAGAGGCGGCTCAGTGAGTCACAAGGTCCACGTCGACACGGGGCAGCTCCGATGGAACTCCCAGCGCTTGCACGAGGCGAATGCCGAGCGGCCCCATCCGCCTTCGGCGCCGGGCAGTCTGGGCGGCGCACGCGCGATCGGTGCTTTCGACGAGTTCGACGGGTACTGGAACCCGGCGCTGCGCTCGGTGTCGGAGAGCGTCGTCTCGCTGGGGGACGCCCTGGCGTCCGCCGCCGACGTGTACGAGCGACGAGACACCGACAGCGCTCAGGGCTTCTCTTTCGGTGCGCCCCGTGCGTTCCAGGACGACGGATTGGTCGCCTGTCGGTCTCGAGGGCGACCCCACGCCCGGAGACACGGAGGCGGTGGACCGGCACGCCAAAGCGTTCGAGACGACCGCTGAATGGATGTGGTGGCGAGCCGACCGGCTGGATGACGTGCTGGAGCGGATCGGTAAGCCGCACTGGTCCGGCTACGCCGCCGACGCATTCGGAGAGCGGCTGCGCACGGTGAGTCGGGCCTGCCGGGACGCGACGGCGCGCTTCATGGAGGCCCGCGAAGCGGCGCTGAAGTGGGTCCTGGCGATGTGGGGCCAGCAGAACGCGGCGGATGCGGCCCTCGACGCAGCCCATCAGGCCCTGGAAGACATCGCGAGAGCCGAAGCCACCCTCGGGCTGCTGAACACAGAACACGGCGCCCTGCTCTCCTCGCTGGCCCAGCTCCAGAAGACGCAACGACAGTACGCGACCACGCCGCCGCCCTCGGGAACCAGAGTGCCGACGACGAGCGAGGTTGCGACGGCCCGACGCAAGGCGGAAGCTGTCGACGATGAGCTGCGGGCCGCGAGAGCGCAGCTCCAGGACGGGCAGGAGCGGCTGGAGCAGGCCAAGCGGCAGGCTCGCGCGGCCAAGGAAGAGTACGAGGCCGAAGAGAGCGTCCTCGTGCGTGCGCTGCACGCTACCCTCTATGGTGCGCTCCCCGCCCTGGCGCCCTCGCAGCTGAACGATTTCGTAACCACGGTCAGCGAGTTCGCCCTGCTGCCTCCGTCCGCCGACACGACCTCGGCGTTGATGGACATGCTGAGCCTGCTCAAGCCGGAGACCCTGGCGGCCCTTCTCGCCGCCGACCCGAAGCTGGCGCAGAAGTTCTGGGACGACCCGCCCGCACCGGAGAAGGTGGCGGCCTGGTGGAAGAAGCTGTCGCCGGAGGCCCGCGAACGTTGGTGTCAGTCCGCTCCGGAAGTCATCGGCAACCTCCCCGGGCTCGACGCGGACACCCGCATCCACGCGAACGCCGTCCAACTCGCACGGGATCTGCAGGACCTGTCGATCGGTCCCGAGTCACCGCGGGGCAAGACGCTGAAGGACATCCTCGCGGCGCTCGGGGTGGGGAAGCTGAAGGATGGCACGTCGGCCGACTACGAGCGGCTGGCGAAGGCGCTGAAGCCGCCTCGCGGGCTGCTCTCGTACAACCTCCGCCATGAGCCGCCGCTCGCGGCCGTCGCGATCGGGGACACGCGTGCGGAGAAGTCAGGGAAGGTCACTTGGATGGTCCCGGGCATGAATAGTGGGCTCGGCGAAGACGGGCGACTCAAGGGCTGGACGTTCGCGGGCATCAACCAATACCACCAGCAGGACGTCATGGATGGTCTGCCGCATCTGGTAGTGGCGTGGATCGGCTATGACCCGCCCGGGGTGGATTCGGTGCTGCAAGGGGATAAGGCGAGAGCCGGCGGCCGCCGGCTGAGGGCGGAGCTGGACGGCCAGTGGGCGGCCGACAGCATCCTGGGTGGCAACCCGGACCCGTTCACCGCTGTGGTGAGTCACTCGTACGGCACCACCGTGGCGAGCAACGCGATCTCCGGACTGGCCCACAAGGTGCAGTCTGTCGTCTTCGTCGCATCGGCGGGGGTAGAGGGTGGCTTCGGCAGCGGGAGGGAACTGGAGGTGGAGGGCGGCCTGGGCCGTGTCTACGCCACCCAGTCCTCGCAGGATGGCATCGCGGGCGTCGGGCGGGCGTACTCGGGTCGGGCCGACCCGACCGACGACCGCTACGGAGCCCGGGTGTTCTCGTCGGAAGGCGACGCGGCCGAACGGCTGGAGCCGACAGACGGGCACGACGTTCTCGGAAAGGGCAGCGATCGCGGCGCTTTCAACGAGCACGCCACAGACGGCCACGGCTACTTTGACAAGGATACCGAAGCCCTCCACAACACGGCCGCAGCGGCCCTCGGGCTCGACGATCAAATCAATGGCGGAACGCGAAGTGTCCCGAGCCTCCGGCCCCCGCAGGACCCAAACAGCGCACCAGGGGTAAGAAGTGAGACGTGCCCGCCCCCTTCGCGCCACCCTCGCGCTTACCCTCGTCCTCACCCTTTCCGGCTGTGTCTACCCTGGAGGATCCGTGCCTCAACCCGGCGTCAACACCCCGTACGACGGTCTCTCGACAAAGTCGAAGGCCCAACTCCTGGACGAAGCCCTGCAACGCGTCGACGACGTTGCGCAACTCGTCGGTGGAGAATGGCTGGATTCGGGAATCCCACCCAGTGTCTTCGATCCCGCGAACGCCGAACAACGCAACCTGTGGGACTGGGGTCCGTGTGACAACAAGGCGACCACCGGCCAGTACGACATCAACGTGCGGCAGAAAGCCGACGAATCGACGGAGTTCGACCCTGACGCGCTGACCGCACGGGTGCGTTCTCACTGGGAGCGCCTGGGTTACCAGATCCGTCAGATCGGGCCGACCGCCAAGGATCGCACGGGTCACCGCTCGATCATCGTCGACCTCCCTCATAGCGCGTCGATCAGCTTCTCCGCGAACACGAAGATCCTGGGCATCTCCTCCTCCGGCGAGTGCGTCAGGTGGGATTGATCGGCGTCGGTGGAGGGGCGCCTGTGCCTCGGCGGGTCGGGGCGAGAAGCTCGAACCGATGGCGAAGGTGAGACGTGCGCTCCTCCTGGCCGCTCCTATTCTCACTATCTCCCTCGCCCTCACAGGGTGTGTCTACCCTGGAGGATCCGTGCCTCAACCCGGCGTCAACACCCCGCACGACGGGCTCTCGACCAAGTCGAAGCCCCGGCTCCTCGACGAAGCCCTGCAGCGCGTCGACGACGTTGCGGAACTTGTCGGTGGCGAATGGCTGGACGACGGGATCCCGCCCAGCGTCTTTGATCCCGCTAACACTGAGCAACGCGAGCTGTGGGATTGGGGTCCGTGCGACAACAAGGCCACCACCGGTCAATACTCCGTCTATGTGTGGCAGAACGCCGACGAATCGATGGAGTTCGATCCCGACGCGCTGACCGAAAAGGTGCGCACCCACTGGAAGGGCCTCGGCTACCGCATCCGTCAGATCGGACCGACCGCTGAAGACCGCACAGGTCACCGCGAGATCATCGTCGACCTCCCGCACAGCGCGTCGATCAGCTTCTCCGCGAACACGAAGATCCTGGGCATCTCCTCCTCCGGCGAGTGCGTCAGGTGGGACTGACACAGGGCGCGACCGACGTATCCGGTGTTCGTCGTGTCGCGTTCTATGCTCGACGTCGTAGATTTGCCTATCCATCCGGTTCGCAGCCTGTCGCCCGTGTCCCGATTCCCTGTGAAACGCGGGAAACCCTCGCGACTGCTCGACTCCTTACATCGCGCGACCACCGGCCGATAGTCGCCTCCGTGACGACTCTGCAGGCTCCGGCACCGGATGCTCCCGAGGCGCCGGTCTACGACTTCCGCCGGCCGACGACGCTCGCGCGCGAGCACTCGCGGGTGCTCGAGCTGGCGTTCGAGACGTTCGCGCGGCAGTGGGGGACCCAGCTGACCGCGAAGGTCCGGGTGCTCAGCCAGGTCGAGTGCGACTCGGTGCAGATGCAGACGTACGACGAGTACGCGGCGTCGCTTCCGGCCACGACGGCGATGGTCCTGTGCGCGCTGGAGGACGTCGTCCCGAAGGCGGTCATCCAGTTCCCCACGGTGGCGGCGCTGTCGTGGGTCAACGCGATGCTCGGCGGACAGGGCACCCCGGTCGATCACGAGCGCACCTTCACGCAGATCGAGCACGCGCTCGTGCGGCGGCTGATGGACGACGCGCTCGAGGACCTCCGCTACTCCCTCGGGTCGCTGCTGGTCACATCCATCGCGGTGGACGCCATCCAGTACAACTCGCAGTTCGCCCAGGCGGCGGCGACCTCCGAGCTGATGATCGTCGCCGGCTTCGAGCTCCGCGTCGGCGAGCACACGGCCCGCGCGACCCTCGCCCTCCCCGCGGTCGCCCTGCTGCCGCAGCTGGGCGAGACGAACCCCACGCACAGCACCGAGAACGCCCGAGAGCTCGTCGACGCCCAGCTCTCGCGTGTGCCGGTGGATGTGTCCCTGCGGCTCGCGCCCGCGACCGTCCGCCCGAGCGTGGTGCTGGGGCTCTCGGTCGGCGACCTGCTTCCGCTGCCGCACCCGCAGCACCGACCCTTCGACCTCACCGTCGGCGGACAGACCGTCGCCTCGGCCGGCCTCGGCTCGAGCGGCTCCCGTCTCGCCTGCGTGATCATCAACACAGAGGACTGACACCGATGAGCATGACCAGCATCGCCAACTCGACCGGACTCTCCCTCGGGCAGGCGCAGGCCGCCGCCGAGGCGCTCGCTCGGGTGCTCCCGACCGGGACTCCGCTGACGCCGCTGCTGACGCAGGGCACGGATGTGCGGGCGGGCGCGCAGGCGGTCGTCGCGACGTTCGTCGGCGCCGTGTCGGCCGACCTGGCCGTCGTGCTGCTGGAGGCGCCGCACCTGGTCGACGAGGGCGCCGACAGCTCTCCGGTGGTGGCGCTCCAGGATGTGCTGCAGCCTGCCCTCGAGGCCGCCAGCGACACGCTCGGCGCCGGTGTGCTCGACGATGCCCGCGCGGAGGACGCCGCCGAGCTCTTCGCCGATCCCGCCACGACGGTGTTCGCCCTCTCGGGGGCGGCCGGGGTGGCCGGCTGGTTCGCGGTGCGCGGGCGCGCATCCGTCGCCGAACGGGCCGGTGCGAGCGCCCTGGGCGGCAAGCTGGCCCGCATCAGCAACGTGGAGATGGCCCTCACCGTCGAGATCGGCCGCACCCGGATGGCGGTGCGCGACGTCCTCGCCATGGAGCCGGGCGCGGTCATCGAGCTGGACCGCTCGGCCGGGTCGCCCGCCGACGTGCTGCTCAACGGGCGGCTGATCGCGCACGGCGAGATCGTCGTGGTCGACCAGGACTACGCGGTGCGGATCACGAAGATCCTCGACGCTGCCGAAGACCTGGACTGACACGCCGACCGGCGCCGCCACCGGGAGCCGCGTGGCGTCAGCGGCACTGGCCGGCGACCGCGATCTGCTGGTCGCTCGGTCGGCCGTACGCCTCGATGCCCGAGCCGGCGGTGTCGAACCCCATCGAGATCGCCCACGCGGTCGCCCACATCTCGTCGTCGCCGTGGAAGACCGGCCCGACGAAGAGCGCCTTGCACGCGGGGCGCACCACCTGCGCGTGGCCGACCTCGTGCGTGACCAGCGCCCGCGCATCCACGTCGCCCCGGCCGAAGCCGTCCTGCACGCCGAAGTTGAGGTCGATCGTCGCCCAGCCCCCGTCGTCCTCGTGGTACTGCGTCGTGCCGGAGTACCAGTCGTCGCCGAGCCCGCTCACGAGGTGGTGCCACTCGAAGTCGAGGGTGACGCCGTGCGCGATGGACCGCGCGTAGTCCTCGATGCGCAGCCGGACGGGGTAGGCCGGGTCCTGCTTGGCGGCCTCGCCGGCGGCCTGGGCCGCGTTCACCTCGTCGACGGTCGTCACGATGCCCAGAAGGCCGGAGCCGCCGAACTGCGCCGACAGCACGCCCGGCTTGCCCGCGTCGATCGCGTGCCGCAGGTCGATCCGGCTGGCGTACGTCGCGGACGCGTCGGCCGTCAGCACCTGCTCCCCGTGCGCTGCGAGCTCCGTGTAGACCGCGGTGGCGGCCGTCGTCAGCGTCTTCTGCGCCCGGCTGAGCGCGGCGACGTCGGCTGCCCGCGCCCGCCGGTCGGCGACCTCGGAGCGCGTCAGCTGCGCGGCGTGCTGCACGTGGGCCAGCACGGTCCAGGGCAGGAGGTCGGCGAGCGGCGCGGCGTGCGGCGCGTCGAAGGGCGTGTACGTGAGTCCCTTGCTCGTGGTCCGGAGCTTCGTCTGCGCCGCCGCGAGCGCCTTCGATGCCGGTTCGGAGACGTAGTCGGGGCGTGGATGCGCGACGAACGCGTCGAGCGACGACACGGCCGCGTGCGCCTTGTCGATGGCGGACCCGCGCTGCTCGGTGACGCGGTCCAGGGAGTCCGAGGCGGCGGCGAGGCTGCGATCGGCGGTAGCGGCCGCCTCCAGCGCGAGCGCCTGCCAGCCGGCGCCCGCTCCGATCCCGAGGCTCGTGGCGAGCAGGACGAACGCGGTCGCTCCGATCCAGACGCGCCCCGTGCGCCGAGGCGCCCCGGCGGTCACCATCACGACGTCATCCACTGCGCATCCCCCGTTCGCCGTCGCGCATCGACCGGCGAGCACCGATCCTATAGAGAAGACGGACGCGGGCACGGGATGTGACGCACCGGTCGACAGGTCAGCGCAACGGCGTCCACCCCGGAGGCAGCGGGCCGTCGACGCCCGCGAGTTCCGCATCCGCCGCGGCCGACCAGCCCTGCGCTGCGCCCCCTGCGTCGAATCCGCCGCGCGCGAAGCGGAAACCGACGTCCTCGTACTGCGTCCGCGGCGGCCCGCCCCGGCGCACCGAGGCGCGCACGTTCCAGGCGTCGTCGGCGAAGCCGCCGCCGCGGAAGACCCGGTAGTCGCCGTAGCGTCCCGGGTCGAGGAGGTCCCAGCACCACTCCCAGACGTTGCCGAGCGTGTCGAACAGGCCGTTGAGGTTCGGCAGGCGCACGCCAACGTCGGCGGGCGCGGTGAGCCCGTCGGCGCTCGTCCAGGCCACTTCCAGCAGCGGTCCGTAGTGCGGCGCGGTGGACCCGGCACGGCGGGCGTACTCCCACTCGGCCTCCGTCGGCAGGCGGTAGCCGTCCGCATCCACGTGCCAGGTCACATCCTCACCGTCGAACGTGTACGCGGGGTCGAGGCCCTCCCACTCCGACGCCGCGTTGCAGAGGCGGATGGCGCGTAGCCAGCTGACGTCCGTCGCCGGCCGCCGTGGATGCGCCCGCTCGCCCCCGATGAGCTCGGCCACCTGCTCCTCGGTGACAGCGAAGACGCCGAGCTCGAACTCCTCCAGCTCGACCCTCCAGCGCCGTTTGCGGCGCGCGTCGTGCAGCTGCACGCTCCCGGCCGGGATGCGCGCCATCTCGATCTCCACCTATCCACCCTCCCACGGCTAACGCGAGCGCCCCGCCGGCCGATAGACGCTGACGTGGAGACCCTGTTCATCGCCCTGCGCGTGCTCGTGGTGCTCGGCGTGATGGTCGCCCTGCTGTGGTTCGTGCAGCGCCGGGTGACCAAGGGCCGCACCACCGCACGGCGACGTCGCGGCAACGCCGTGACGGTCGTGGGGCGGCAGGGCATCGGGCCGAAGGCGTCGGTCGTCGTCGTGGATGTGGACGGCAACCGCTTCGTCCTCGGCGTCACCGAGCGCCAGGTGTCCGTGCTCCACACCGCCGACCGCCCGCAGGACGCGGGCGTCACCCCCTGGTCCGGGTACCGGAGGCGCAGCCCGAGACGGCGCTCCGCACGGGCACGGACGACATCACCACCACGACCACCAGGCAGGATGCCGACTTCCTCACGGCGCAGGGACGCGCCTCGCTCTTCGACGAGGCACTCAAAGGCTCGATCCTGTCCCCGGCCACGTGGCGGCAGGCGAGTTCGGCGGTGCGGCACAAGAAGTGACGGCGCGCGCCGGGCGGCTGCCCCGCCTCGCGCTGGCCGGTCTGCTGGTCGCGCTCGTCGCCGTCGCGATCGTGCTCCTGGGTGCGAACGCGGCGCACGCCGTCCCCACGCCCGTCCCGACCCCCGGCGGCCCGACCGGCCCGACGGGCGCCGGCGGCAGCGGCGGCATCACCCTCGACATCAACGGCCCGAACGGCACCCCGAACGCGGCCATCCTGACCCTCGTCGGCATCACCGTGCTCTCGGTGGCGCCCGCATTGCTGCTGATGATGTCGTCGTTCACCAAGATCTTCGTCGTGCTCGCAATCACCCGGAACGCGCTCGCGATGCCGTCCATCCCGCCGAACCAGGTGCTCGCCGGGCTCTCGCTGTTCCTCAGCCTGTTCATCATGAGCCCCGTGCTGGTCGACATCAACAACTCGGCCGTGCAGCCGTATCTGGCCGGCCACATCGACTTCACCGCCGCGGTGCACCTGGCCGAGGGGCCGCTCCGGCACTTCATGTCGGCGCACACCCGCGAGGAGGACATCGCGCTGATGACCCGCGCGGCCGGCCGGCCGAACCCGAGCGACATGAACTCCGTGCCGCTGCTCACGCTCATCCCGGCGTTCATGATCTCGGAGCTGCGGGCCGCCTTCATCATCGGCTTCGTCATCTTCGTGCCGTTCCTGGTGATCGACATGGTGGTCTCCGCGGCCCTCATGTCGATGGGCATGATGATGCTCCCGCCGGTGATGATCTCGCTGCCGTTCAAGATCCTGCTGTTCGTGCTGGTCGACGGCTGGGGGTTGATCATCACGAGTCTGATCACGAGCTACAGGGGTGGCGGATGAACCCGAGCGCCGTTCTGGACATCGCCATGCAGGGCCTCATGGTCACCGCGAAACTGGCCGCGCCCATCGTGATCACCGCGCTGGTCGTGGGTTTCGCGATCTCGCTGGTGCAGTCGATCACGCAGATCCAGGAGGTCACCCTCTCGTTCGTGCCGAAGGCGGCGGCGGTCGCGGTTGCGCTGATCATCTGCGGGCAGTGGATGATCTCCGAGCTGGTCTCGTTCACCCAGGCGCTGTTCGAGAAGCTGCCGCAGCTGCTGGGGCACGGCTGATGAACATCCCCATCGACCTGGCCGCCATCGAGGCGATCGCGCTGGCGTCCCTCCGCATGGTGGCGTTCCTCGTCATCGCGCCGCCGTTCTCGTACAACGGCTTCCCGGCGCAGGTGAAGGGGATGCTCGCGATCGGCCTGGCCATCGCGGTCGCGCCGCGGGTGGGCGCCGGCTACCACTCGGGCGACACGGGGGCGTTCCTCCTCGACATGGTCCGCGAGCTGTCGGTGGGTGCGACGCTCGGGTTCCTCGTCTTCGTGGTCTTCGCGGCCATCCAGTCGGCGGGGAGTCTGATCGACCTGTTCGGCGGCTTCCAGCTCGCGCAGGCGTTCGACCCGCAGTCCATGATCAACGGCGCCCAGTTCACCCGGATGTTCCAGCTGACCGCCCTCGCGCTGCTGTTCGCGTCGGGCGGATACCAGCTCATCATCGGAGGGCTGGTGCGGTCGTTCGACGCCATCCCGCTTGCCGCCGGCCTCAGCATGGCCGACCCGGCGAAGGAGATGGTCAACGGAGTGACCCAGATGTTCCTCGCCGCCCTGCAGGTGGCCGGTCCGCTGATCGTCGTGCTGTTCCTCGCGGATGTCGGGCTCGGCCTGCTGACCCGCGTCGCGCCCGCGCTCAACGCCTTCTCCCTCGGCTTCCCCCTGAAGATCATGCTCACGGTCGTGCTCTCCGCGATCGTGTTCGTCGCGCTGCCCGGAGTCGTCTCCGGCCTCACGGACACCGCCGTCAAGACGATGCTGGGGGTGGGCCGGTGAGCGACGCGCAGGAACGCACCGAGAAGGCGACCGACAAGCGGATGAAGGAGGCCCGCTCCAAGGGCCGCCTCAGCAAGTCCTCCGACCTCACCGCGTGGGTCGGTGTCGGCGCCGCGGCGGTGATGCTGCCGTTCACGCTGCAGAGCGGGACGACCGCCGCGATCGATCAGCTCTTCTCCGTCCGCTCGGTGATCGAGAGCCCGGACCCGGCCAAGGCCGTCGCGGCGCTCGGCGACGGCCTGGGCAGCATCATGGCGACCATCGGCCCGCTGCTCGGCGTGGGCGCGCTCGCCGTGGTGGGCGCTGCGGCCGTGCAGGGCGGCATCCACTTCAAGAAGCTCGAGGGCAAGTACGAGCAGTTCAACATCGTGCAGGGGCTCGGCCGGGTGTTCGGGATGCGCGCACTGTGGGAGGGCGCCAAGACGCTGCTGAAGTCGGGCGTCGTCGCGATCGGGCTGTTCCTGGTGGTGCAGGGGCTGATGCCGGTGCTGCTGTCGTCCGGGTCGATGCCGCTCACCTCCTTGCTGTCGGCGGCGACCGGTGGCACGGCCGGGCTGCTCCAGGCGGCCATCGGCGCCGGCCTCGTGCTCGCCGGCCTCGACGTGCTCGTCGTGATGCGGCGCAACCGAAAGCACACCCGCATGAGCAAGCAGGAGCTGCGCGACGAGAACAAGAACACCGAGGGCGACCCGCTGGTGCGCTCGCAGCGGCGCTCGCGCCAGCTGGCGATGAGCCGCAACCGCATGATCGCCGCGATCGGAGGGTCGGATGTGGTGCTCGTGAACCCGACGCACATCGCCGTGGCCGTGAAGTACGAGCCGGGCAAGTCGGCTCCGCGGGTCGTGGCGAAGGGCGCCGGTGCGATCGCCCTGCGCATCCGCGAGAAGGCCGAGGAGGAGCGCGTGCCCATCGTGAAGGACATCCCGCTCGCGCGTGCGCTGCACGCCGGGTGCGAGATCGGCGACGAGATCCCGGTCGAGCTCTACAACTCCGTCGCCCGCGTCCTCGCGTTCGTCATGTCGCTGAAGCAGCGCGGCTCGGCGACCGGAGTGCACACCATGCGACCCCAGCTGCAAGGAGGGCTGACATGAAGCCGAACAAGGGTCTCGCCGCCAAGGTGGCCGTGCCGATCGGAGTCGTCGGCATCATCATGCTGCTCGTCGTGCCGGTGCCGTCGTGGCTGCTCGACATGCTCATCATCGTCAACATCATGCTGGCGCTGGTCATCCTGCTCACCACGATGTTCGTCAAGAAGCCGCTCGACTTCTCCGTGTTCCCGTCGCTGCTCCTCGTCGCCACGCTGTTCCGGCTCGGCCTCAACGTCGCCTCCACGCGGCTCGTGCTGGGCGACGGGTTCGCCGGGCAGGTCATCCAGGCGTTCGGCCATGTCGCCGTCGGCGGGTCGATCATCATCGGCGCGGTGGTGTTCCTCATCCTCGTGGTCATCCAGTTCATCGTGGTCACCAAGGGCGCCGAGCGCGTCGCCGAGGTGGGCGCGCGGTTCACCCTCGACGCGATGCCGGGCAAGCAGATGGCGATCGACGCCGACCTCAACGCCGGACTCATCACCGAGGAGCAGGCCCGTGCCCGGCGCGCCGAGGTGTCGGCGGAGGCGGACTTCTACGGCGCGATGGACGGCGCCTCGAAGTTCGTCAAGGGCGACGCGATCGCGGGCATCCTGATCATCGTCATCAACGTGGTCGGCGGCATCGCGATCGGCATGGTGCAGCGCGGAATGGACCTCCTCTCCGCCGTCAACTCGTACACGCTGCTGACCATCGGCGACGGGCTCGTCTCGCAGATCCCGGCCCTGCTCATGGCCGTCTCGACCGGCATGATCGTGACCCGGTCCAACGCCGAGTCCGACATGGGAACCACGGCGAGCGGCCAGCTGAGCCAGTCGCGCAACGCCCTGATGATCGCGGGATGCGCGGCGATCGTGATGGCGCTCATCCCGGGGATGCCGCCCATCCCGTTCGTGCTCGTCGGGGCGTTCCTCATCCTGGCGTCCCAGCGCATCAAGACCGCGCAGGCGGCGGCGAAGAAGGCGCAGGCGGCGCAGAACGCGGTGGCGACCGCCACGAAGACCGAGACGACCGAGGACCTCATCGAGCAGATGCGCGTCCACGCCCTCGAGATCACGCTCGCGCCCGACCTGGTGGACATCGTGAGCGGCGCGTCGGACGACCTCCTCGCCCGGGTGCGGGCCCTGCGCCGCAAGATCGCGCTGGAGCTCGGCGTCATCGTGCCGCCGGTGCGCACGCGCGACAGCGCCGAACTGCCGCCGTCGACGTACGTCATCAAGATCGCCGGGGTGGAGTCGGGACGCGGGCAGGCGCCGTCCGGCCGCGTGCTCGCCCTCGGCGACGCGCTCGACAACCTGCCGGGCACGCCGACGGTGGAGCCCGTGTTCGGGCTGCCGGCGAAGTGGATCCCGTCGGAGATGCGGCACAGCGCCGAGCTCGGCGGGGCGACGGTGATCGACCGCGTCTCGGTGCTGATCACCCACCTCTCGTCGATCATCACGTCGAATGCCGCGCGCCTCCTGACCCGCGAGGATGTGCGGATGCTCACCGAGGGCGTCAAGCAAGTGAACCCGCCCGCCGTGGAGGAGCTCATCCCGGCGCTGCTGTCGCTCGCCGAGGTGCAGCGCGTGCTGCAGGGACTGCTGGCCGAGCAGGTGCCGATCAACGACCTGCCGCGCATCCTGGAGGCCCTGACCCTGCGCGCGAAGCTCTCGAACGACCCCGAGGGGCTGGTCGAGGCGGCCCGGTCCGCTCTCGGGCCGGCCGTCGTCGCGCCGCACATCGACGGCGGGACGCTGCGCGTGATCATGATCGACCCCGGGCTGGAGCAGTCGATGCTCGAAGGCCTTCGGCCGTCGGAGCACGGGACGCAGATCGTGCTCGACCCGGTGCGGCTGGAGGCGGTGCTCGCGTCCATCCGCGACACCGCGGGCCGGCTCGACGACGCCGGTGTCTCGGCCGTGCTCGTGTGCGCGCCGGCGCTGCGTCCTGCGATCCGGCGGCTCGTCGCCGGGCAGATCGCGGGCCTCACGGTGCTGTCGTACCAGGAGGTGACGGCCGTCCAGGCCGCGATCGAGACCGTGGGGGTGGTCCGCGGTGCGGAGTCGATCGCGGCCTGAGTGGGTCGGCGGATCCGACGAGGCGGAGGTGCTGCCCGCCGTCTCGACGTCGTCGCTGGCGTTCCAGGCGGTGCTCGACGACCTCGTGCGGGCGGTCGACGCGCCCGAGCTGGCCGCGCCGTCGCCCGCGGCGTCCGCGGCGTCCGCGGCTGCGTCGAGCGGTGAGTCGTGGCTCGAATCCGCGCCGAGTGGTGAGTTGATGTCGCAACTCGGCGAGGATTCGCGCCACGACTCACCGCTCGGGGAAGAGCGGCGGGAGGCGGACGCCGCCGGGCCGCCGCCGGCGAGGCTCCGCGGACGCGGCGACCTCACCCTCGTGGTGGGCCTCGGCCCCGAGGCGCACGAGGCCGCCCGCGTCCTGGCCGCCTCCGCCGACGCGGCCGCCGAGGTTCAGCGGGTGGCCGACCGCCGCGACGCCCTCGCCGCCCGTGCCGACGGCGTGCGGCGGGAGATCCCGATCGTCGCATCCTTCCCGATCGCCGCCCCCGGTGCCGTCCCCGGGCTCGCCGCCGACCTCGCCGGCATCGCCCCCGACCAGGTCTGGGTCGCGGTCGACGTGTCGCGCAAGGTCGAGGACACCGCCGCGTGGGTGCGGGCGGTGGATGCGGTGCTCGCCGTGGATGCCGTGGCCGCGACCGGCGCATCCTTCACCGGTTCGCCCGGCTCCGTCCATCTGCTCGGCCTGCCGGTGCTCTGGCTGGACGCGCCGCCCGGCGGATAGGGTGGGACGATGCTGGTATTGACGCGCAAGGCGGGCGAGCGGGTGCTCATCGGCGATGACATCGTCGTGACCATCCTCGAGTCCCGGGGCGACGGCGTCCGTATCGGGATCGACGCGCCGCGCGGCATCCGCATCCAGCGCGACGAGGTGGTGAAGGCGGTGACCGAGGCCAATCAGGAGGCCACGGAGAGCGCCGCCACCGATGACGCCGCCGCGCTGATCAAGAAGTCGCTCGGTCTCTGAGCCGTGCCGACGTGCCGTGAGCACGCGGCGTGCGCGACTCCCGCGGCCCACGCAGCCCACGCACGGTCAGCGCGATGCCGAGGTACGCCTCCCACGCGAACTCCGGCAGCGTCGCCAGCGCCGACCAGGGCGAAACCTGGTCGTAGGCGCCGAGCAGCACCGCGATGCCGGACAGTGACAGGATCGGCCCCCCGATCATCCCGACGAGAGCCCAGCCGAACGGCACCAGCCCTGCGCGGTACAGCATCCAGCCGAGGAGGAGGCCGTTGCCGAGCCCGACGACGAAGCCGGGCCCGAGCAGGAACGTCCACCCGTGCAGCGCGACCAGCGCCTGCGCCATCAGCACCGCTGCGGCGTCTCCGGCTCCCGACGCTCCGTCCTGTCGCAGCGTCACCACGGTGAGCAGGCTGAGGATGCCGACCGCGATCAGCGTCGACTCCATCACGCGCGCGACGACGTAGGCGAGGGCGAGGGACGGGCTGGTCCGCCGGAGGAGCGGGTAGAGCGCGATCGCTGTGCCGAGGTTGGCGATCACCAGGCCGAGTTCGCAGAGAGCCCCGGCGAGCACCGGCCCGGCGGCGCCCGAGCCGAGCACGAACCGCGGATCGCCGAGCACCGGCCCGTAAAGGAGTGCGCCGGGGATGGAGGTGGCGAACGTCAGCAGGAAGAGCACGCCCGCGGCGAGCGAGCGGCGGCGATCCGGATCCATGGTGTCCTCTCGGGATGCGAGGTGTACGGCGTACACCTGCTGTGCATCACGATAGGTGTACGCTGTACACCATGTCAAGAGCGACCCTCACCGCCGATCGTGTGATCGACGCGGGGCTGGCGCTCGCCGACGCCGACGGCCTCGACGGTCTGAGCATGCGCACCCTCGCGCAGCGGCTCGGCGTCGTGCCGATGGCGCTGTACAAGCACGTGTCGAACAAGGACGAGCTGATCGACGGGATGGTCGACCGCGTCTGGGCGGAGGTCGAGCCGCCGTCGCCCCCGTTCGCCTGGCGTGACGCCATGCGCCGGCGCGCCGCATCCCTCCGGTCGGCCCTGCTCCGCCACCGGTGGGCCGTCGGGCTGATGGAGTCGCGGATGCGACCGGGCCTCGCCAACCTCAGTCAGCACGACGCCATGATGGGCTGCCTCCGCCGCTCGGGCTTCTCGTTCCGCACCGCCGTGCACGTCACCTCCGCCCTCGACGCCTACGTCTACGGCTTCGCCCTGCAGGAGAAGACGCTGCCGTTCGACACCGCGGAGGAGTCGGGTGAAGTCGCCGAGCAGAAGCTCGAGGCGACGCCCCCGAGCTGGCGATGCAGTTCCCCTACCTGATGGAGGTGGTGGTCGAGATGTCCCGCGGCGGGTACGACTACGACGCCGAGTTCGCGACGGGGCTCGACCTCATCCTCGACGGTGTCGAACGGCTGCGCCCGGAGTGGGCGAGCGCCGGCCAGGGACCGGCTGCGGCAGAATGACCGCATGGCGGTGATCAGGACGGAGCGCGGGCTCGACCGGCTCGTGAACTTCTCGGACGCGACCGTCGCCATCGCGATCACGCTGCTCATCCTGCCGCTGGTGGACGCCGCGTCGCAGATCGGGGACGCGTCGTTCGGGCAGTTCATCGACCGCAACTTCTGGGAGATCTTCGCGTTCGTCGTGTCCTTCGCCGTCATCGCCCGGTTCTGGGTGGTGCACCATTCGATCTTCGAGTCGGTCCGCGACTACAACGCGTGGATCGTGTGGTTCAACTTCCTGTGGCTGATCGCGATCGTCACCATCCCGTTCAGCGCGAACGTGCTCTCGGCGAGCGCGGGTGAGCGGCCCGAGGTGTACGCGCTCTACATCGGCGACATGCTCCTCGCATCCGTCGCGACGAAGCTGATCGGCTGGGCGCTGTACCGGGAACCGGAGCTGATGACGGAAGCGGCCCGCAGCGATATCGACAAGACGCGCGGTTTCGCCGAGGTCATCATCATGGCGCTCGCGCTGGTCCTCGCCGTCCTGGTCCCGGCCGTGAACCTGTGGTGGCTGTTCCTGCTGTTCCTCGCGCGCCCGCTGCACGCGCTGCTGCGCCGGCTGGTGTACGGATCTTCCCAGAAGACGGCCTGAGGGCTAGCGTCGGGGCATGCGACCCAACATCTTCGTCATCCTGATCGCCCTGCTGGCGGCATACCTCCTCGGCGCCCGCGCGGGCCGCGAGCGCTACGAGCAGATCACCGGATCGCTGGCGTCGTTCTGGAGCGCGCCCGACGTGAAGAAGGCCCGCAAGAAGGCGCAGGCGCAGGCCGAGAAGGCGCGCAAGCGCTACGCCTGATCGTCAGGCCCGTCGCTCACGGCTCGTCGTAGTCGCCCTCGGTGTACTCGCCATCGGGCGCATCGACCGGCTCCTGGGCGTCCGTGTAGGTGCCCTCGGTCGCGGCCTCCGGTCCGACCCCCTCGGTCTCGGTGTACTGCCCGTGCACGGTGCGCTCGTGCGGCAGCTCGCCATCCACCTCGGTGTAGCTGCCCTCGAGGTTCTCGCGTGCGTCGCCGATCGGCTGCTCTGGGTTGCTCATACGAGGGACATTACGCCGTGCAGCCCGCAACTGCTACAGGTGGATGCGCTGTAGCCGCACACGTATCCCCGGCAGTATTCTTCGCCCGTCGTATCGACGATGGGCGGGCCGATGAGCGAAGAGGCACAAGCGGGCGAGTGGCCCCATCGCGTGCTTGAGTTGCGGATCCACGGCATCAAGAACACGCCGCCGACGGAGATCCTCGGGCACGAGCAGAGCGAGCTGCGGCAGACGCAGGGGGACGAGAACGGCGGCTTCTGGTGGGCGCCGAAGCAGGACGAGGCCGACCGCGACCCCGATGACCCACCCGAGACCGTCGATCCGGCCGTCCCTCCGGCGGGCGTGCGCACCGAGGCCTACTCGTGGGGCCGGCTGGCACGCTATGGCTCCGGGCCGATCCTGTTCATCGGGCAGCTCTTCGTGCAGCTCGCGTGGCTGCTGCTCGCGCCGTTCGGCCTGGCGAACACCGCGTACTGGACGCGCCGCATCCCGGCGCAGCGCCCCGGGGGCGAGTGGGATTCCGGGGTCGGCGGCGCCTCGCTGCGCATCTTCGCGCTCGGGCTGACGCTGCTGTACGTGTGCGCCCTCGGCTCGGTCAGCCTGGACCTGGGCGTGCAGTGCATCAGCGGTACGGCCTGCACGGCCCTGCCCGGGGGTTTCGCCGACTTCTTCAGCCAGCCGCCGCTCTCCTGGCGCGGGCCGCAGCTGGCGCTTCTCTCGCTCGTCCCGATCGGCGGTGTGCTGCTGCTGTTCCTCGTCTCGCGCCGGGCACGCGCCCGCTACGAGGCCGCGATCTTCGACGCTGCCGACCGGATGGGCGGGCGCGGCGTCCAGCGCACCGGGAAGCTGCGACCGCTCGCCTCGGAGGGCTTCTGGCGCACGGCCCGGGTGGGATCGCCGACCGAGCGGCTGCACCTCGCCGCGGCGTTCCTGCTGGTGGCCTTGCTGCTCGCGTGGGACCGGATGTTCGCGGGCACCGCCGCCTGCGCGAAACTGCAGACCTTCGTCTCGCCCGAGTGCCTCGTCGCGGCGGCGCAGAGGGGCGATCTGCCGATCCTGATCGGCGGGGTCGCCGCGGCCGCAGGCCTCGTGGCGGCGATCGTCTGCGTCGGCGTGCTAGCCGAGACGACGAATCCGGGCGGGGGTCCGGTGAACGAGTACCTGCGCGATCGCCTCCGCCGGACGGGAACGGTCACCGCCTGGATCCTCGTCGGCGGCGTCGTCATCTACGTGTTCGTGGGCGCATCCCTCTGGTTCGGCGGGCAGTACGAGGTGCCCGGCACCGGGGCGTTCCTCGGCCTCGCGACGGCGCCGTCCATCATCCTCGGGGTGCTGGTCGCCATCTGCATCTCGGCGCTGGGCTGGCGGCGCGGTGTGCCGCACTGGCTGTCGATCGCGCTGATGACCGTCGCCGGACTGACGTTCCTCGCCGGAGTGGCGCAGAACCCGGCGACGGTCGGGGGCCACCCTGGACCGCTGCGCGTGCCGCTGTTCGCCGTCGCCGCCCTGCTCACCGCCGCGCAGCTCGTCCTCGTCTGGTGGTGGCCGCGCTCGCCTTCCGGCCGCCGGGCCGGCCCGCCGGAGCGCTTCCGGGCCGAGGGCTGGGCGGGGATGGGGCCGGGCATCCTCATGCTCCTGTCGCTCGGGGCGGCGATGATCCTCTCCACCCTTCTCGTGCTCGGGGTGCAGGGCTGGCTGGTCAGCGGGTCGACTCCGTGCGGCTGCGTCACCGCGGGCCCGCACCACGTCCTCCGGCCTCCGATCGTCTACCACAACTTCGGTGACGTCCTCCCGTTCGTCGCCCTCGCGCTGGCGCTCATCGCCGCGGGCATCGCCCTCTCGCTGCTGCGCTGGATGCCGCGGCTGACGACCCCGCGCACGCTCGGGGGCCGCCGCCCGCTGCTGGAGCAGGTGGATGCGTACCGCGACGGCCGCATCGACGCCAGCACCACCGCCGACCGGCTCGCCCTCAAGATCCTGCGCGCGCGGCGCCTCGCCGCCCTCGTGCACCGCGGGGAGCCCATCCTCGGCATCCTCGCGGGCCTGCTCGCCGTCGACTTCGTCATCGCGCTCGCCGTGTCGTACTCGGTGCCGTTCCGGGCGGTCGACGCGCTGGTCGGGCCGGCCCTCACCGTGATCGCGGCGGCCATCCTCGCGGTGATCGTCGAGAACGCGCTCACGGCGAAGGAGCGCCCGATCAGCGTGATGTGGGACCTGATGTGCTTCCTTCCTCGCGCCGGGCATCCGTTCGGGCCACCCTGCTACGCCGAGCGCGTCGTCCCCGAGCTCCGCGACCGGGTGACCGACTGGCTGACCCACGACCTCACCCCGCCGGAGGGTCTCGACCTGGCGGAGCAGTTGCACTGGCGTGACCAGCAGCAGGACGACGCGCTCACCCGGGAGCGGCCGTTCAGCGTGGTGCTCTCGGCGCACAGCCTCGGCGCCGTGCTGGCCGTCTCGACACTGTTCACGCTGCGGCCGGGCGACGCCGAGCGGCTCCACAACGTCGGGCTGCTGACGTACGGCGCGCAGCTGCGCGTCTACTTCGGCCGGTTCTTCCCGGAGCTGTTCGGGCCGGATGCGCTCGGCACGCTCGGCTCGCGGCGGCCGCTGCTCGGCAAGGGCGACCCGTGGTTCACGCAGGTCGAACTCGACCAGGGCGGCGAGCCGGTGACCGTCACCCCGTCGGGCGCCGACGACCCGTCGCTCGTGCAGCTGCTGACCCAGCCCGACGGGTCCGTCGCCTGGATCAACCTGTGGCGGCGCACCGACTACCTCGGCTTCCCGATCAACAGCTACCGCCTCGACGACCGCCGCCCCGACGACCTCGACCGCGGCGCCGACGAATTCGGACCGCCGCGCTACCTCGTCAAGGTGGCGACGCACCCGGACTACCAGTCGGCGCCGCAATACCGGCAGGCGCTGCTGGATGTGATCGAGCGGCTCGAGGCGGTGCCCGGGAAGCCGGCGGCTTGAACTCGCCGCTTCACCCGGCGCCGCAGCAGCGCGATGCCCGTAATCACCATCAGCGCGGCGAACGCGGCGATCGCCGTCACCGGCCCGGCGTCGCTGCCAGTGCCGGCAAGCGGCGCGGCCCCATCGGCGGCCGGCGCCGGCGGTGCGGGGGAAGCGGGAGGAGTGCTGGACGGAGGAGTGGTCGGCGGCTGCGGGACGACGACGATCGGCGGGAGTTGCACATCGGCGGAGCCCGGCTCCGATGCGACGCCGCCGCCGCTGGGCGGCTCGCCGTGCGCGGTCGCTTCGGTGGTCACGATGCCTTTCGCCGCATCCTCGTCGGTCAGCACGTAGGGCGCCGTGCACACCATCGATTCGCCCGGCAGCAGCATCGTGAGCGGGCACACCGGGACCGGCTGCGGGCCGCTGCCGCTGAACGCGGTGGTCGTGACGCCCACGGTCGTCAGGGTCGTGTTGCCGGTGTTGGTGACGACGTATTTGAAGGTCACGGTGTCTCCCGCGTGCCCGCCGCGGATGGAGCCGCTGACGTCGATCGTGATGTCCGATGTCTGCCGAGCCGTCACCTGGGCCGACGACTCGTCGGAGGTGACGACGCCGGACGGCGAGTCTGCGTGCGCGACCGAGGTGTTCATCACCCGGCCCGCGTCGATGTCCGCCTGTGTGAAGACGTATTCCACGGTGCAGGCCACCGTCGCCCCGGGCGCGATGCTCGCCGGGCAGGTCGGCGCGCCCAATGTTCCCGTACCGCTGAACGCCGTCTCGGTGATGCTCGGGTTCGACAAGGTGGCCGCCCCGGTGTTCGTCAGCGCGTAGGAGAAGGTGACCGGGTCTCCGGCCTTCGCCACCGACGTCGGCGAGACCGACTTCACCAGTTCGAGCGCACTGACCCCGTTGGCCGTCAGCTCAGCGGTGGAGGAGTTGGATGCGACCGGCGCGCCCCCGCCGACGTCGCGTTCGCGACCGCCGTGTTGGTCACATGGCCGGCGTCCACGTCCGCCTGGGTGACCGAGTAGTGGGCGGTGCAGGTCGTCGATTGGCCCGGTGCCAGGACCGTGACGCCGCAGACCGGGGTGGTCATGGTGCCGGTCCCGGAGAACGCCGTCTCGTCGATGGCCAGCGCGCTGACGGACACGTTGCCGGTGTTGCTCACCTCGAACCGGTAGGTGACGGTGTCGCCGGCGGAGGCGACGGTCACCGGATCCACTGACTTGTGCAGGGTGAGTCCGGGATGGGCTGCCAGCGGGACGACGGCATCCGACGGCGGTGAGGAGACCGGTCCGTTCGGCGCGGTCCCGTTCGCGATCGCCGCGTTGGCGACGGTGCCGGCGTCCACATCCCCCTGCGTCACCGTGTACTCCGTCGTGCAGACGGCCTGCGCTCCGGGCGGCAGCGCTCCGGGCGGGCAGATCGGCGCCGGCAGCGGCCCTGAGCCGCTGAATGCGGCCTCGTCGATGGCGATCGCATCCACGGTGACGTTGCCCGTGTTGGTGACCACGAAGCTGTAGGTGACCTTCTCACCGGCGACGAGCGGGCCGTTCCCGGTGAGCTGGCCGGTCTTTTTCAGAGCGAGGGTCGCCTGCTGGTCGGCCGGGACGATGAGGAAGGCGTCCGGAGGGCGGACGGTGCTCCCATCGGGTGCGGTGCCGCTCGCGGTCGCCGTGTTGGCGATCGCTCCGGCGTCGAGGTCGGCCTGCGAGGCCGCGTACGAGACGGTGCACGTCATCTGCTCCCCGACCGCCAGAGTCGTCTGCGGGCAGGCGAGGGCGGAGAGCCCGCTGTCGGTCGCCGGCGCCTGCATGGAGTCCGTGACCTGGATGCCCGCGATCGTGACGTTCCCCGTGTTGCTGACAGTGATGGCGTACGGGACCACTTGCCCGACGTGGGTGACCGTCGTCGTGGCCGAGGACTTGGTGAGCGCCAGGGCGGGTGCCGGCGTCGTTGGGATGGTCAGGTCGTCGGGCGGCGAGGTCACGGGGCCGCCGCCGGGGGCGAGGCGACGGCGGTCGCGGTATCGGCGACCGAGCCGTGGTCGATGTCTGCCTGAGTGACCGTGTACGTGGCGGTGCAAGTGGTGGATGCGCCCGGAGCGAGGGTCGTCGTCGCGCAGACCGGTGCGGCATCCAGTGCTCCGGCGGGGGCCGTCTGCGTGTCGGCCACCTGCACGCCGGTGAGGGTGAGTCCTCCGGTATTCGTCACCGTGAACGTGTAGGCGATGACCTGCCCGGCGGCGGAGACGTCGGTGCGGTCGGCCGATTTCACGAGAGACAGGGATGCCGTCGCGGGCGCGGGAATGGTGAGGCCGTCGGGCGGGGAGGTGACGGTGCTGCCGCCGGCGTCTGCCGAGGCGACGGCCGTGTCCGCGACGGAGCCGTGGTCGATGTCCGCCTGGGTGACGGTGTACGTGGCGGTGCAGGTGGTGGATGCGCCCGGAGCGAGCGTCGTGGCAGCGCACGTGGGCGGCGCGTCCAGTGCTCGGGCGGGGGCCGTCTGCGTGTCGGCCACCTGCACGCCGGTGAGGGTGAGTCCTCCGGTGTTCGTCACCGTGAAGGTGTAGGTGACGACCTGCCCGGCGGCGGAGACGTCGGTGCGATCGGCCGTCTTGACCAGGGCGATGGCGGGCTGCGCATCCACCGGCAACGTCAGGTCGTCCGGGGGCGAGGTGAGATCGGGGCCGCCGTCGGCGGGCGAGGCGCTCGCGATGGCGGTGTCGGCGACGGAGCCGTGGTCGAGGTCGGCCTGCGTCACGGTGTAGGTCGCCGTGCAGGTGGTGGATGCGCCCGGGGCGAGCGTCGTCGCGGCACAGCTGGGCGGCGCATCCAGTGGACCGGCCGGCGCCAGCTGCGTGTCGGCCACGCTGAGGGAGCTCAGGGTGAGCGCCCCGGTGTTCTTCACGGCGAATGTGTACGTGACCACCTGGCCGACAGCGGAGACGGTGGCCGTGTCCGCGGTCTTCTGCAGCGTGATGGAGGCCGTCGCGTGCTCCGGGATGCTCAGGTCGTCGGGCGGAGAGGTGATGGAGCTGCCCCCGGCGATGGCGGAGGCGGTGGCGGAGTCGGCCACGGAGCCATGATCGAGGTCGGCCTGCGTCACCGTGTACGTCGCGGTGCAATCGGTGGAGTCGCCCGGCGCGAGGGTGGTGGCCGCGCACGTCGGCGGCGCGTCCAGGAGTCCGGCCGGTGCGGTCTGCTGGTCGGCCACGCTGAGCGAGCTGAGGGTGAGCGCGCCGGTGTTCGTGACGGTGAACGTGTAGGTGACCACCTGGCCGACGGCGGAGATCTCGGTGCGGTCGGCGGTCTTGACGAGCGCGATTCCCGGCTGTGCGTCGGAGGGGATGGTGAGGCCGTCCGGGGGCGAGGTGACATCGGGGCCGCCGTCGGCGGGCGAGGCGCTCGCGATGGCGGTGTCGGCGACGGAGCCGTGGTCGAGGTCGGCCTGCGTCACGGTGTAGGTCGCCGTGCAGGTAGTGGATGCGCCCGGGGCGAGCGTCGTCGCGGCGCAGCTGGGCGGCGCATCCAGTGGACCGGCCGGCGCCGTCTGCTGGTCAGCCACGGTGAGGGAGCTCAGCGTCACTGTTCCGGCGTTCGTGACCGCGAACGTATACGTGACCACCTCGCCGACCGTGGAGACAGTCGCGGTGTCTGCTGTCTTCTGCACCGTGAGCGAAGCGGTCGTGTTCGCGGGGATGGTCAGGGCGTCGAAGGGAGAGAAGACGTCCGGTCCTCCGTCCGCCGGTGAGGCGCTCGCCATCGCGGTGTCCGCCAGAGAGCCGTGGTCGAGGTCGGCCTGCGTCACCGTGTACGTGGCGGTGCAGGTGGTCGATGCGCCGGGGACGAGGGTCGTCGTGGCGCAGGTGGGGGGCGCATCCAAAGCGCCGGCGGGCGCGCTCTGCTGGTCCGCCACGCTGAGCGCATTGAGGGTGAGCGCCCCGGTGTTCGTCACCGTGAACGTGTAGGTCACCACCTGGCCGACGGTGGAGACGGTCGCCGTGTCCGCGGCCTTCTCGAGCGAGAGCGACGCGGGGGCCGCCACGGGGATGGATAGCGCGGACGGTGGGGAGACGACCGGCGGGAGCGTGCCCGGGGGTGAGCCGTGGGCCGTCACGGTGTCCGCGACCGAGCCGTTGTCGAGGTCCGCCTGGGTCACCGTGTAGGCGGCGGTGCAGGTGGTTGAGGCTCCCGGGAGGAGCGCGGAGTCCGCGCAGACAGGTGCTGCGTCGAGGGCGCCGGCCGGTGCCGTCTGCACATCATCGACGCCGACGGTGTCGAGCGCCAGTCCTCCGGTGTTCGTCACGGAGAACGTGTACCGCACGACCTGCCCCACGTGCGTGATCTCGGTCGTGTCGGCGCTCTTCACCACGGCGATGTCAGGCGACGGCGTCGCCGTGAGATCCATGTTCGTATTCATGAAGCCGGCCGGCAGCAGAGGGTTCAGCAGACCCGCCGGGTCGGTAGCCGCCTGCGGGGGCTGATTCCCGCCGGTGATCGTCCCGTCGGCGCTTGTCGTGTACGCGAACGTGACCGGGAAGCTGCTCAAGCCCACGCTGGCCGCTGCGCCGGAGGGATCGTTCTTGTTGCCCTGCGTCTCGCCGATCGCGAGGGTGCTCGTCGCGCCGATCGACAGTCCCTGCATCCCCGCGAGCGGTCCGCCCGGGGCGAAGGCACTGGCCGGGATGCGCACGGTGTACGTGCCCGCCTGAAGCCCCTCCACCATCCAGCGGCCGGCCGACGAGGTCTGTGCCGTCGCGACGACGGTTCCGCCGCTGTTCAGCACCTCCACCGGAACTCCCGCCACAACGGTGTCGGCCGCGTCGTAGACCCCGTTCACGTCCCGGTCGACCCAGACGAGGTCGCCCACTGACCAGCCCGGCATCAGCACGTACGGTTCGTTCGACGGCAGCGGCTGGTCGGGGAATGTGGCGGAGAAGATCTCGGCGCGGTTCACGTACAGACTGTTCAGGACGGGCGCGCCGGCCACCTGCGCCGGGTTCGCGGAGGAGGGGATGAGGGCGCGCACCACCTGGCCCTGGGCGAGTTGGGTGGACGACACGAAACGCACGGCGGTCACGGCCGTGAAGCCCGGGCCGGCCGCGATCTCCGCGGCGGTCTGCCACAGCCCTCCGGGGTTCTCCGGTCCGCTGTTCACCGGGTTTCGTGCGTCATGCGGAATGGTCGAGGGGTCAGCCGTCGCGTAGTACCAGGTGCCGGGAACCGCTCCCGTCGCTCCTCCGGTGTATGTGGGCTGCGGGAGCGCCGCAAAGATACCTTCCGTCCCCGTGTAATCCGACGCGTAATGGTCCCGCTTCGACAGGGAGCCGCTGGCGGCATCCCCGTTCCAGGGAAGCACGTCGATCAGGTCGGGCGCAGCGAACGGGATGTTGGTCGTCGTGTTCGACCAGTCCAGCCGCCACGTGAAGGTCTGCCCTGGCGAGACGAGCGGGCGATCCACCGACTTCTGGAGCGCGAGCTGGCCCGTACCGTTGATCGTGATGGACGCGGTGATCGTGTTCGAGGGCGCGTCAGGCGTTGACACGGTGGCCGAATTGACGATGGCCGAACCGGGTATGGCCAGCATCGACACACGTGTGCACGCCGTCAGTTGAGGGAGCCGGTACGGCACTCCCGTGTCAGGGATCGTGACGTCGCCGTAGCTGAACGTGGCGACGCGACTCACCGGGTTGTATGCGACGCTCACCCCCGCGGGCAGCGCCGCCTGGGTGCACGGCACGTCGAGCTCGAGTGAGGCGGGCAGCGTGTCGGTGACCGTCAATTGCCGTACGGTTTGCCCGGGGCCGCCGGCGCTCACCTGCGGCGCGAGCGTCCACGGTACGCTGTCGCCCGGCAAGTACTGGGTTTGCGGCGTGGACTTGGTGAGCAGCACCTCCAACGGGAAGTACCGCAGCAGCGCCTCGGTGGTGGACCAGTTCTCGGCCTTCGTGGGGTCGGTCCATCCGCCTTCGTTGAGGGCGGCGACGCCGAAGGGGATGTCCTGGCCCGCGTGGGGTCCGCCGTTGTAAGTCGATCGCGCCCGGAGCACGAAGCTGAGCAGCAGAGACGAGCTCGGAGGCAGGAAGGTCGCCGGGTCGATCGGGCGCATCCGTACCATGTTGACCTTGTCGCGCCAGTCCGCACCGAATGAGGTCGGGTCGGTTGACCACGGGCCGTACGGTCCTGGGGTCTGGTTCCCCGTCAGCGCCGCGGCTTTCAGATCGGTGGAGGTGTATGGATACGCGCCATTGACCGGAGGGCCGCTCTCCAAATCCGTGGTGTCGGGCCCCACGGCGTACTCGATCAGATAGCCGGCGGGAGGTGTGCTGGGGAGCGTGTCGATCCGCCACAGCGACACGTCGAACACGTCGACCAGTATCGGGTTGGTGATGGTCGTCTGCGCGTCCGTATTGAGGGCGACGCGCGTGCCGGTTCGGTTCCCGGCGCTGGCCGTGGGTGAACAGCATCCGCCCAGCAGGGAGAAGTACGCCTTGCCGCTGCCGGGAATGCCCGGCGTCGGCGGCTGGATCTGCAGGTTGGGGCCGTTCAACACGTTGTTGCCGGACGCGGTGGTTCCGTTCCAGCCCGGCTCGAACCCTGTGCCGTAGTTCAGCTGGCCGGACGCGTCGTGATACCCCTCGGTCCCGATGATCTGGTCCCCCACGGCGAAGGAGCCGGTCGGGACGGGTTGGCCGAGCTGCCAGGTCGGGTCGATGAGGCGGTATGCATCCTGCAGCGGCACGAAGAACCGCATGTGGTATCCGCTCGTCTGCTGTGCCGAGAGTCCCGTGATCGTCGCCGTCGCGCCGCCCGTGCCGACGGGGGTGCCTTCCGGCGGGCAGGCGATCGCACCGGGGGTGGCGCCGAGTCCCGTGCCTCCGCCGTTCTGCGTCGGTCCGCAACTCAGCATCAGGGCCGTGGGAATGTTCAGGCGGTTCGTGAAGGTGAGGGGCGAGACGAGTCCCGTCTCGCCCTTCGAGGCGGTCGGCGCGATGACGATGAGGTCGCTGATCACATAGCCGACCTGCTGCTGGCCGTTGATCGTGGCGGTCGTCGGGCTGGTCGTCGTGAACCAATCGCGCTTGCTGACATCCCAGCTGGGGACGCCGGTGATCGTCACATCCGGGTTCACGACGGTAGCGGATTGCACGGCGTCGCCGCCCGCCGCGCGCGCACTCGCCGTGAGGTGGAAGGTGGAGTCGTTGAGGGAGTTGTTGTTGGGCGTGACCGTCACCTGCAACGGGGCGACGGCCGACGTGAAAGTGCCCATGTTGCAGTGAAGCGAGACGGAACCGTCGGGATTGGTCTGGATGCTGGACGCCGGGGTGACGCCGCTGGTCAGACACCCGGTCGGCAGGCCTCCGGCTCCCGGGCCCGTGAACGCGACCTGCGCACCGTTCGCCGAGGATGCCGTGATGTCGAGCACGACGTTGCTCACCGAGCCGCCCGTCGGCAGGCCCGTCAGCGAAACGGAGAAGAACTGAGTCGTGGAATCGGAGGTGCGCACGAGGCAGTTGGATGCGCTCGAATCCTTACCGCCTCCGTCCGTCGCATCGAAGGGCGCCGTGCCGGTGACGATCAGGTTCTGGCAGGCGCCGCCCTGCGTGACGAGAGGCGCGACCTGGATGGTGGCCAGCGGCTGCATCCCGGCATCCAGCCCGGTCGCCTGCGTTGCGCCGCTGATCGTCTGCGGCAGAGTGACACCGAGCTGGGGCTGGCCGGGCGCCGGAGCGCCCGCGGAGGCGAAGTCATTGTCTCCGGCGCGCGTCGACGGGAAGGTGAATTGGATCGGAGCCGTGACCTGCACCACGTAGGCGCCGTCGGCGGGGCTGGTGAAGGTGTAGCGCCCCTGCGTGTCGGTCGTGGTAGTGCCGGCCACCGCGCCGCCCGGGGACGTCAGCAGGGTGACGGTGACGCCGGACTTCACCAGCTCGCCTGCGTCCCGGACCTGGTTCTGGTTCGTGTCGGCCCATACGGTGCCCGAGATCACGCTTCCGGGCCCGGCCAGAGCTGGCAGCGCCCCAGGGAATACCACGCCCAGGCTCACCGCGATGAGAGTCGCGAGAACGAGCGTCGACCAGCGAAACCAGCGCGAGTGCATGGGAGACCTCCCTGGTGCCGGAAACTACCCGCGGGAAGGACGGCCCGAAAGACAGCTGCCTGAGCTACTCCGCGCCACGGAGGTCCTTAACCCCCTTGCGCGAGCGTGAAGAAGGCGTTTCGTGGCGGTATGACCGATCCACGCGAACAGGAGCCGGTCACCGGCAACGACCCCACCAACGGGCTCGCCGGTGACCTCGAGGGCGACGACGGCGGTGCCGTCGAGCCCCAGGAGGACCGCAGCGTCTTCGAGGACGTGATCGCCGACATCGACGGCGACCGTCTGGCGGACGACGGGGATGCGGACTCCGCCACCTCGTACAGCGAAGAGGGGAAGCCGTGAGGCGCCCGGGAAGGAGCGGAGCATGAGCGACACCAGCGGACTGCCGAACACGAACGCGGAGGGCGTCCCGGCCGAGGATCAGGCGGAGCGCTTCGAGGGCGGCGGGCAGGGCGGCGCCGACCGCGACGCGCAGGCTGCCGAGCCCGCCGAGACCGAGCCCGGTCAGACGGGCGACGTGTCCGAGCCGGGCGAGACCGGCATCGCCCCGGAGGGCGCGGAGGACGTCACCACGGCGAACGCCGGCGGCGACACCGACCAGGCCGAGCCCCCGCCCGCCGACTTCGACCCGGCGCAGAACCCGTCGAACCCCGACCTGGTCAGCGGCACGAACGCCAGCGAGCCGCCGGACTGACCGGACCCCAGCCACCGGCGCGTTCCGCCGGTCGGGAAATCGGCCCCGCCCTCCTCATCCCAGGGCGGGGCCGATTTTCGTCAGCGGGGCGTGTGGGGAGGGCGCGATCCCGTCGGCGTCATCGCGCCGGACGGCCCGCCAGCCAGCAGACGCCCGCCACCGCGCCGAGCGCGCACATCCCCACGCCGACCCCCAGGGCGGGCGTGCCGCCTCCCGTGCCCGGGAGCACCAGGCCGACGACGACGAGGAACGCGCCGACGTTCAGCAGCACGGCGGCGAGCCAGCCCAGCGTCGTGCGCAGCGTCGCGTTCATCCCGGGCATCGTATCCCGGGCGCTACTCCCCATCGATCAGTTCGAGAAGTCGCTTCGTCTCGCGGGCGATGTCGTCGTGGTCGTTCTGCGCCGCGCGGCTCTCGAGCGAGATGACGGCGCAGCGGTGCACCTTCGCGAAGTCGCCGTACGGGAAGCTGAACCGGCCCTTCGTCTCCTCGCTCTTGTCCGGATCCTCGCCGAGGTGCCAGAGCGCGTACTCGTCCCACCCGTTCTTCTCGATGAAGCGGTTCTCGGCGTCCGCGCTCGGTGCGTGCTCGCTCCAGTCGTCACGCTCGTCGTGCACGACGTCGCCCCGCTCGACCAACGTGCGCGCGTGCTCCAGGGCCTTCTTGTTCAGGCGGACGCTCATGCCTCCCCCTGGTTGCCCGTGGCCGCGGTGTCCGCGTCGAGTGCCTCGTTGATGAGGGAGGCGACCAGCATCCGCCAGTCCGACCCCTCGTGCAGCGTCTCGGTGTAGCCGGGCGGCACCGCGCCGAACACCGGCTCGTGCTCCTCGCCCTCCACCGCGACGCGGACCAGCGTGCCGAGCTCGGCGTGGGATTCGTTCAGCACGACCCACACCCCCGGCGCCTTCTTCTCGATGTGGAAGATGCGGTCGCGGTACGGGTACCGCACGCTGGACATCTCGAGCTCGCTCGCCGACATGGCGACTCCTCTCCCTGGGCCGTCGCCCCTATGCAACGCCGTGGGCGCGCCGTTGGCAAGAGCCGGCTGCGTGAGGCGGCGCGCGTCAGGCGCTGCGGCGGCCGCTCAGCACCCCGTCGATCCGGTCGAGCAGGTCGGCCGGGTCGTCGAAAACGGAGACCGCGCCGGCCTCCAGCAGCTCGGAGGGTCCGACGCCGCCGGACAGCACACCCGCGGAGCGCACGTGCGCGCGGGCGGCCGCCATCATGTCCCAGATCGAGTCGCCGACGAAGAGCGCGTCCGAGGGGTCGGCGCCCGCGCGCTCCAGCGCGACCTCGATGATCCCTGGCTCGGGTTTGGCGGTCGCCACGTCGTCGGCGTTGGTGGTCGCGTGGATGGCGTCCTCCGCATCCAGCACGTCCATCAGCATCTTCAGCTCGTCCTCCGGCGCCGATGTCGCGAGCACGACGCGGATCCCGCGGGACGACAGTTCGCGCAGGAGGTCCGCGCTGCGGTCGAACGCGCGCAGCCGGCCGGACTGCTCCTGGTAGTGCTGCGAGTGCAGCTCCTTCGCCCGCTCCGTCCACTCCTCGTCGTGGCTGCCGGCGAGCGCCTCCAGCAGCCGGGCCGAGTCCTGGCCGATCGAGCGGTGGATGCGCCATGCGTCCACCGGCGAGCCCAGCTCCGCGAACGCCCGGCTCCAGGCGTCGACGTGCAGGAAGTTGGAGTCGACCAGGGTTCCGTCGACGTCGAAGAGCACTGCGGAGATCGTCATGGCTCCACGACTACCACCCCTTGCGCGGGTCCGGGATGGGGTGGATCGTGCCCGACATGGCCGATCACATGTATCCGGAGCTCACCGACCCGCGCACCGCCATCGTCACCGGCTCCGATTCCGGGATCGGCCGCGCCACCGCCGTCGCGCTGGCGCAGGCCGGCATGGACGTCGGCATCACCTGGCACTCCGACGAGGAAGGGGCGGAGGAGACCGCGCGTCTCGTCCGCGAGGCGGGGCGGCGGGCCGTCGTGGCCCAGCTCGACACGACCGACGCGCCCGCGTGCGGCGATGTCGTCGACCGGATCGCCGACGAGCTCGGCGGCTGCGACGTGTTCGTCAACAACGCCGGTATCAACGGAGGAACCCCCTTCTTCGAGACGGATTGGGACACCTGGCGGAAGACGATCTGCGGCGACCTCGACGGCGCGTTCGTCTGCATCCAGCGCATGGCGCGGCGGATGGTGGATGCGGGACGCGGCGGCCGCATCATCGGCGTCACCAGCGTGCACGAGCACCAGCCGAGGGTAGGATCCGCCGCCTACGACGCCGCCAAACACGGTCTCGGCGGGCTGCTGAAGACGCTCGCGCTCGAGCTCGGCGAGTACGGCATCACCGCGAACGCCGTCGCGCCGGGCGAGATCTCGACGCCCATGAACGACGCAGAGGATGAGGACCCGCGTGAGGTGCACCGTCCCGGCATCCCCCTCGGCCGGCCGGGCGATGCCCGTGAGATCGCTGCGGTGATCGCGTTCCTCGCCTCTCCGGCCGGGTCGTACGTCACCGGTGCCTCCTGGGCGGTCGACGGCGGGATGCTGCAGATGGGCCCGCAGGCGGGATCGCACCTGACCTCCGACGACTGGCGTCGCTTGTAGGGAACTGTCTTTCGGCGGGGCCGTGGGCTCTGCTGTGATCGGATGACACCGTCCTCGGTGCCCTCCCCCTCGGTGCGGGGATGATGCTGACCGACGGGTCCGCCGGTGTCGGGCCACTGGCGGACCCGCCGGCCTTGGCGGGCCCTGGCTCGCCCCTCTGACGCGGCCCACTAATGTGCCGTGACGAGCGCGCCACGCACGCGTGTCCGTTCGTGACCATTCCGTTACATTTCTTTTCCGAACCTCGCGTAACGAAACGCACCCTCCTGAGTCCTCATTAGTGGGGACCAACCAGGTCCCAACGTTTTAGCTCTTGGGCGGCACACCGCCCCGTTGAACATTTGGGAAAGATCGTGACGGTTCGTTCTGCATACCGCCTCCGCGCGTCGCGCCGCTGGGGTGTGGCCACGCTCGTGGCAGCCTGCGTGGCTCTCGGCGCGCTGGTCGGCCTGCTGGTCATCCCCCAGTACGTCTCCAACGCCGGCAACACCGCGGTGTCCACTCTCTACAAGACAGCGACAAACACGGTGAACGGGTCGGTAGCGGCCTCGTTGGATGCCCCCGGCGGCACCAAGACCGGCACGGCGAAGCCCGGCGACACCATCAAGTGGGCGGTCAGCTACCAGAACAACACCAGCGCCGCGGCCACCGTCGACCTCAAAGACGTGATCGCCAATGCCGGGACGTACGTCAACGGCTCTCTGCAGCTCCCCCAACCTCAACGCCGTCGGTTCGCTGTCTCCGCAGTACACGACGAATGGAGGCACGAGTTGGGCCAACGGCACTCCCCCGCCGACGCGAACGGCCTCGGCTTCACGGGCACCATGGTGCCGCAGGGCACGCAGCAGCGATCGCTGAACTTCCCGAGCCCGGCCAGCGCCGTTCTGTCGACGACCGGCGGTGACGGCTACAACGTCGCCATGCGCAACGGCTTGGTCTACGCGGTCTTCCACCACACGTCCGGCAGTTACGTCTACTGCGCTCAGCAGAACGGCTCCGTGTGCCCGGGCTGGAGCGCGAACAACCTGACCTGGTCGTCCACGTCGGGCACCGCTCTGGGCACCGGGACGGCCTACCCGGGAGTCACCGCTTGGCAGAACGGCACCTGGATCTCCGGTACGAAGATGTTCTTCTTCGTCGGCGCCGCGCAGGCGCCTATCGGCACGGGGTGCGTCGACCTGTCGACCACGCCTGCGAAGAGCTGCGGCTTCGTCCAGTTCGACATCGGGTACGACGCCAACGGCAGCGTCGGCGCACAGATCGGCAGCTCGGGGATTCCCGCCGCGAACGGCAACATCTACGCCGTCGCCGAGACCACGACCGGGGCGAAGCTGTTCTGTGTCGCTCCGACGACCGGCACCGAGTGCGGCACGCTGGTGCTGAACACCGGCGCTCCCGTGCCTGATCGGGCCATGAACTCGTTCACCTACGGCAACTACGTCTTCGCCAGCGTGCCGGTCGCGGGCGGGAGCTGGCTGACGTACTGCTACGTCGCCGGCGGAAGCCTCTGCTCGGGCAGCTGGCCGATCACGACCTCGGGGGTGACTGCGGTCGGTGGGCCTGCCCTGGCGCCGATCCTGTCCACCACCGGGGCCGTTCAGGGGGTCTGCACCATCCCGAACAGCGGGGCTTCCCTGGACACCACCAACTGCTGGAATCTGACCGGCGCCCGGACGACACAGACCCCGTACAACGGTACGTACGCCAACTTCTCGGCCTCGGGCGCGGGGGCCGGTGACGCGTTCGTCGTGGGCACGAAGGTGTATCTGGCAAGTAGCAGCTTCGTAGCGTGCGTGGATTTCGCGACGTACACAGGAACGGGGAGGGCGCCGGAGTGCTCCGGGTTCACCCGTCCGGCCAACCAGACCAACTACACGGTCCGGTCCGCCTCCCAGATCGCTCCCAACTGCCTGGTCGCCGACGGCGACGGCGGCAAGATCACCTTCTTCAACGCCCTTACCGGGGGCGGCTGCATCGGAGTGTCCGGGCCCCAGACGATGACGGTCTCGCCGCTCGCCTCCTACTGCGGCTCCGGCACGGCCGGATTCAAGGGATGGGGAGCCCTGACGCTTCCGGGTCTGACCGCGGGCACGTACACGAACGCGACGGTCACCCTCAAGGATCAGAACGGGAACGTCATCACCGGCTTCAACGGGGTGACGCTGGCGGCGGGCGGTTCGCTCAACCTCTCCGCCATCCCGACCTCGGTGACCTCGATCAGTGCGACGGTGGTGGTGAACGGCGTCAACGACCCGACGGGTGTCGTCAACGGGCAGATCGCCATCACGTGGCAGGGCGACCCGCCGCAGATGTGCTTCCAGACGATCGCACCGCCGGTGGCCTGTGATGCCGACGCGCCGACCACGCTCTCGAACACCGCGAAAGCGGTGACGACGTCCACGGCCGGCAACGACGCGCCGAACGGCAACAACACCTATCCCGTGCAGTTCACGGTGCGTGCCGACCCGTCGCAGTGCTCGCTCTCGATCAAGAAGACCTCGGGAGTGCAGAACGTGCGACCGGGCGACACGGTGACGTACACGATCACGGTCAAGAACACGGGAACCCAGGCGTACAACAGCACGGAGTTCTCCGACGACCTCACGGACGTCCTCAAGGAGTCCGTCTACAACGGCGACCACGCAGCGACGGTCGGCACCGCGTCGTACTCCGCTCCGACGCTGTCCTGGACAGGAGGGCTGGCGGCCGGGGCCACGGCGACCATCACCTACTCGGTCACGGTGAACAGCCCCGACGCGGGCGACCACACCCTGTTGAACACGGTCGTCTCGCCGACGAAGGGCAACAACTGCCCGGTCGGATCGACCGACCCCGCATGTACCTCGACCGTCGTCGTCCAGGTGATCGACGCGCTCTGGAACAAGATCGACGCGACGCCGTCGAAGAACGTCCTCTCCGGTGCGGCGTGGACCTTCACCCCGGTCGACGGGAGTGGCAAGCCCACCGGGCCGGCTATCACGGTGACCGACTGCACGGCGGCCTCCGCGTCCCTGTGCACCGGCGCGGACATCGACCCGATCGCCGGGCAGTTCCGGCTCACCAACCTCGGGCCGGGCACCTACCAGCTCGTCGAGACGCAGGCGCCGGTCGGGTTCAAGCTCAACCCCACCCCGATCCCCGTGACGCTGACCTCGGCGCTCAACACGGTCAGGCTCCCAGACGTCGTCAACAAGCAGCTGCCGGTGCCGGACATCCCCCTGACGGGTGGTCTGGGAACCGACGCGCTGACCATCACCGGCGGCAGCCTGCTGGCGGCCATGCTCGGCCTCGCCGTCTGGCAGCTCATCCGCCGGCGCCGGATCGCCTGACGGCCCTCAAGCCCCCACTCGCACCACGAGTGGGCCCCTCACCGAAGAGACCTCTCACCGCACCAAGCGGTGAATGGGAAAGGAAAAGAAACAGGAATGACCGCAATCACACGGCAACGCGGGCGTGCCGCCCTGGCTGTCGGAACGGTGTTGTCGCTGGGCGTGCTGGGAGCCGTGGCGACCAGTACGGCCGCGAACGCCGCCTCGATCGACACCACGCAGCAGGGCTCGATCATCATCCACAAGTACGAGAACCCGGGTGGAGGCACCCAGGACCCGACCGGTAGTGACCCGGCCAAGAACCCGAGGACCAATCCGATCGACGGTGTCACCTTCCAGGTCTGCCTTATCAGCGACATCAACCTCCTCGATGGCACCAACACCGGCTGGAACACGCTGAACGCCATCACGCAGGCCGAGAAGCTCGCAGCAGCGGGGGGACCGTCATGACGCTCGGAACCCACCCCTGACCAACTGCCAACCGGTCACGACGGCCAACGGCGGAATCGCGACGACTGCCAAGCTGCCGCTCGGCGCGTACTTCGTCCGCGAGATCGGTGCCCCGGACAAGGTCGTGGAGAAGTCCGCGCCCTTCGTGGTCGCGCTGCCCACGCCGAAGGACCCGACGAACCTGACCGGTGATTGGCAGTACGACGTCAACGTCTACCCCAAGAACACGGTCGCGGAGAAGCCGGCCAAGAACGTGGTCAACCAGCCCACCAACGGTGGCCTGCTGGGCGCCCCGGTCGAGTACCAGGTGACGCAGCTCGTGCCGGCGCTCGCAGCGGGCCAGACGTACACGAAGTTCACCATGACCGACACGCTCGACACCAAGCTGACCCCGAACACGAGCGCACCGGTCACCGTCAAGGCGATCAGCCCGACCGGTACGTCTACGTCGTTCGTCGCGGGTACCGACTACACGGCCACGTGGTCCGGGCAGAAGCTCACAGTCACGTTCCTGCAGCCGGGTCTCGACAAGCTGAAGGCCGGCGATCACGTCGTCTTCGACTTCCAGGCCACCCCCAACGCGGCCGGAACGATCGGCGTAGAACGTGTTGTCGTCGTGCGCGAACGTGACGCCCCAGAAGTTGAGGTCCTGCGCTGAGTACGGCTTCGCGTCGAGGAGGAAGGTGAACGCGTCGAGGGGCCCGTAGTAGGTGCCGTGCACGTCGGTCAGGACGGTCTGCGTAGCGAACTTCACGTTGGCATACGATTCTCCGTCGACGAACGCCGTCCATGCCGCGAGCTTCGAATCGGCGGACAGGCGCGTGCGGCTGGGAGCGCCCGGCAGCGACCAGCGCGGTCCCTCGGTTCCGTCCCCGTCGTGGAGGGTCTCGCTGTAGCCGACCGGGTCGGTGCTGGTGCGGCTCATGCACGAGAGCGCTGCCCGGGTGGCGTAGACGCGCTCGCACGCCACAGGCGAGACTCTGCGCTCGCCGCCGGGGCTGTTCAGCGGCACGGACGCGACCTTTCCGAATCCGTCGCCGGCGCGGGTGTTCCGGAACACCACCCGCGGGCCCGACGGTAGTGTCCATCCCGCGTTCGGGGCCGGTGCGGTGGTGGCTGTGGCAGCTGCCGGCGGCGGGGTCGCGCCGCCGCCCGAGGCTGAGGAGCATCCACTCGCCGAGGCGAGCACCGCGGCCGCGATCGCCGCCACCGCTCGTCCCACCGCTCGTCTCACCGCTTCGGCCGCCTCGCGCATCCATCGCCCCTTCCGTCGGTCCTATCTATAAGGACGCGGTTCGGGGCGTCTGATTACGCGCGGTCGACGAATCAGCCGATCAACGACACCGCGCGGGCGATGACAAGGGCGAGCAGTGCGAATCCGGCGAACGACTCCAACGACATCAGCAGCTTGGCTCGGTGCGTCAGCGGCATGGTGTCGGTCGGGCTGAAGGCCATCGAGTTCGACAGCGAGAAGTAGAAGTAATCGATGTAGTTGGGCACCCAATCCGACTGCTTGCTGGATCCGCGCGCGACCTCGATCACCGCGTCGTGGTCCTCATCCTGCGGAAAGCGGAAGTCCGCCGGTGCCAGCTGCGGCCGCGGCACCGAGGAGCGTGCGACGGGGCCGCCGCGGTCGAGCACCCAGAAGACCAGCGCGAACGCGATCACGTTCGTGAGCCACACCTGGAGCGAGGCGAGCAGCAGCTCCGAGCCGTTGCCGTGCTTGTTCAGCAGCCGGATGATCGTCTCGGCGAAGGCTATCTGGTTGGCGATCAGGATGATCAGGGCCAGCGCGATCTCGGCGCGGCGCGACCACCTCGACTCGCGCGTGAGGCGGTGCGGGTTGTACAGCACGAGCGCGACGATCATCAGCAGGCAGACGCCGACGACCGCGTAGCGCTCGATGGCGGGCACCACGCTGGGCAGGAACGCGTAGGCCGCGAGCGCGACGACCGTGGCGATCACCGCGGGCCAGCGGTGCTCCGGTTGCGAGGCGCGCCTTCGGTTCTCAGTCTCGGTCACACCGGGAACAGTACCCGGTGCAGCCCGCGACGCGGTCACGCCGCGGGCCGCACCGTCGTCAGTTGAAGATCGCCCACTCGGAGCGGTCGAGTCTGGCGCGGTTGCCGTTGATCACGAGGTACCACGACCCCTCGTCACGATGGAGGTACTCCGCCAGTATCGTGGTGTACTTCCACTCGCCGGAGACCAGCGACCAGCGGATCAGCGATATGAGCTGCCCCTGGCGCAGGTACGGTACGGCGACGAAATCGTCTTGACGATGGGGCTCCGGCAGAGTGTTGCGGGCCCCCGTCCGCTGCGTACTCATGCTGCACTGTAACTCCGCCGCAGGGCCGCTGGATATACCCGGATTTCAGCAATCGCTGAATTCCGCGGAAATCACTCTCCGGACGCCGTGGATGGGCTCGCGGACGCGCTCGTCACCAGCTCGCGGACGGAGCGGACCGGCGCGATGGTGCGGTCCCGTGCCGACTCGTACGCGGCCAGGATGATGCCGAGCACCTCGATGCCCTCCTTCTGCGTGTGCAGGGGCCGGGTGCCGGTGAGGATGCTGTGCGCGAAGTGCGCGATCTCGGCGCCGAACTCGTGCACCGGCTCCAACTCGAACACCGTCGCTTCGGCATCGCCGCGGCGACGGAAGGTGAGCGACGTGCCGTCGCTGGTCAGGCTGCCGAGCTCGCCGACGGCGGAGAACTTCTCGGTGCCGTCCGCCGGCTCGTATGCCCAGCTCGTCGCTAGGCTGCCGATCACCCCGTTGTCGAAGCGGACGAGCACCTGCGCCGAGTCCTCGCCCTCCATGAACGACAGCCGGTGCGTTGCGAGTATCGAGGTCACCTCGACTGGCGAGCCGCCCGCCAGGTGCAGCAGCAGGTAGGTGGGGTGGTACCCGGTGTCGATCAGCTCGCCGCCGCCGCTCGTGGAGGCGTGGGCACGCCATCCCATGTTCGACGGGTCGAAGTCGTTGAAGAAGCTGTCGGTGGTGCGCACCTCGTAGACGCGGCCGAGCGCGCCCGCCTCGATGAGCTCCTTGGCCTTCGCGACGGCGGGCAGGAACAGCTGGTTGTGCGCGCACATCAGGGTGACGCCGGCCTCGGCGACCGCGGCATCCACCTCGGCGGCCTCGTCGGGCGACAGGCAGAGCGGCTTCTCGCACAGGATGTGCTTGCCGGCGCGGGCGGCGGCGACGATCGCATCCTTGTGCAGGTGATGGGGAAGGCAGATGTCGACGGCGTCGATGTCGGCCTCGGCGAGCATGGTGGCGTAGTCGGCGTAGATGGCGGCGCCGGTGTCGCCGGCGCGGCGCTCGGCGGACTCGCGGACCGGGTCGGCGACGGCCGCGAAGGTGACGGTCTCGGGGTTGCGGAGGTAGCCGGCGACGTGCGCGCCGGCGATTCCGCCTGCGCCGATGAGGCCGATGCGAACAGTGGTGCTGGGCATGGTGAAGAGCTCCTTGAGAGAGGGAGAAGAAGAGGGAGGGGGAGTGCGGGGGTCAGGCGACGGACGCGGACGCCGGCGCAAGATCGACGATGTGGCCGGAGGCGGCGGACTCGTTGGAGGCGACGACCATCCGGGTCAGTTCGACCGCGTGGCGGAGGTTCTCGTCGGCCGTCGACCCGTCGTGGATGTGCTCCACCCACTGCGCGAAGGCTCCGGGCCGGCGTTCGGGCAGGGGGATCTCCTGCCACTCGTCTCCGAACGCGCCGCCCTTGGCGAGCAAGCGCTCGCCGCCGAAGCCGAACATGAGGGAGGCCGCGGTGCCGCGGAGCTCCACGGTGAAGGCTCCGGGCGTGGTCACCACGCTCGCCTCGAAGACGCCGAGGCGGCCGCCGGGGAACTCGGCGGTGACCACCGCGTTGTCCTCGACCGCGCGACCCGTGACGCTGCCGTAGCTCGCCGAGATGGCCACCGGATCGGCGCGGTGGAACAGCCGCGTCAGGTACGCCGGGTGGCATCCCAGGTCCGTCAGCGCGCCGCCGATCGCGGCCTGCGGGTCGGCGAACTGCTCGGGCAGCCAGCCGGCGACCCAGCCGTCGTGCGCGAGACGCACGCGGGAGTACGTGAGCTCGCCCAGCGTCCCCTCGTCGAGGATGCGCTCGATCGCGACGGTGTAGTCGTCGTACAGCCGGGGCAGCGAGACGACGAGCGCCACGCCGGCCTCGCGGGCCAGCTCGACGAGCTCCTCCGCCTCGGCGACCGTGGGCGCGAGGATCTTCTCGGTGAAGACGTGCTTTCCGGCCGCGATGGCACGGCCGATGACGTCGCGGTGCTGGTCGGTCGCGGTGGTGATGGTCACCGCGTCCAGCTCGGGACGGGCGAGCAGCTCGTCGAGGTCGGCGACGAACTCCACGCCGAACTCGTCGGCGGCCGCACGGCCGCGCTGCTCGTCGTCGTCCCAGACGGCGACGAGGGTGGTGTCGGGATGCTGCTGGATGTTGCGCACGTAGTCGCCAGCGTGAACGTGCCAGAAGCCGATCGCTGCGACAGCGAGAGGGTGGGACATGCCTGTCAAGGCCTCCTTGCCGATGGATTCGATGCGCGCGAACCACGAAAGCGTACCTTCTGCTCCGGAGCAGTCGATAGTCTTCGGCGGAAATTTCTGGAATCGTTCCCAGATTGGGCATGATCGTCGGGTGAGCACATCGACGACGATCGGCCTGGACGGCGACTGGACCATCCGCGAAGCACTCGGCGACACCGCTGAGTGGTACCTGGGCGCGCCGCTGCCCGAGGCCGGGAACAACGTGGCGGAGGCCTCCGCGGCCATCGCGGCGGCGCCCGGCTGGCTGCCCGCCCGCGTACCCGGAGCGGTGATCGACGACCTGCATCGGGCGGGCGAGCTGCCCGATCCCCGCGTCGGCCGGAACAGCCGCGCGGCGGAGTGGGTGGCGGAGCGGTCGTGGGTCTACCGGCGGGCGGTGGACCTGGACGCCGCGGCCTCGGACGGTGTCGCCGTGCTCGAACTCGACGGCGTCGACCCCGGGGCGGACGTCTACTGGGACGGCGAGCTGCTCGGATCCGTGCGCGGGCTGTATCACCGGGCGCGGTTGCCCCTCACCGCCGCGCAGCGTGCCGCCGGGCGGCACAAGCTGGCCCTCCGCGTGCACCCGGCCCCGGTTTCGGAGCCGCAGGTCGGGCGCACGGAGCGCGTGCGCCTCCACACGCCGCGACTGGGCTACGGATGGGACTTCACGCCGCGGTTGCGGCACCAGGGGGTGTGGAAGGGGGTGCGCATCCGCTACGGCCGGGGGCTGCTCGGGGACGTGGTGGTGCGTGCGCGGGTGGCGCCGGCGTCGCGGGCGTCGAGTGGTGAGTCGTGGCTCGAATCGGCGTCGAGTGGTGAGCAGATGTCGCAACTCGGCGGGGTGGGGTCGGCCGCGCGGGCGGGGCTGCCGTCGAGTGGTGAGTCGTGGCTCGAGTACGGGTCGAGTGGTGAGCAGATGTCGCAACTCGGCGGAAGGGAGCCGGTTGCATCCGGGGCGAGTGGTGAGTCGTGGTCCGAATCGGCGCCGAGTGGTGAGCAGATGTCGCGAGTGGGGGCGGTGTCGGTCGCGTGGGAGGCGCCGCGGGGCGCGGGTACGAGCGCCGCGACGGTCCGCGTCGCGGTGCGCCGCGACGGGCGGACGCTGGCCGCCCTGACCGCGGACGCGGGCGACGGCTCGGCGGAGGTCCGCATCCCCGACCCGGAGCTCTGGTGGCCCAACACGGTGGGCGGGCAGCCGCTGTACGACGTCATCGTGACGCTCGCCGACGAGGCCGGGGAGATGGATGCCGTCACGCGGACCGTGGGCTTCCGCACGGCCGATCTCGTGCCGAATCCGGGTGCCCCCGGGGGCGCCCTCCCGTACACGGCGGTCGTCAACGGTGTCCGCGTCCCCCTCCTCGGCTGGAACTGGACGCCGGCCGACACCCTCTTCGGCTCCATCGACGACGCGCGGGTCGAGCACCTGCTCGGGCTGGCGGCGGAGTCCGGCGCGCGTCTCATCCGCGTCTGGGGCGGCGGACTGATCGAGACGGAGCACTTCTACGCGACCTGCGACCGGCTCGGCCTGCTGGTGTGGCAGGAGTTCTCACAGTCGAGTTCCGGGATGCAGAGTGCGCCGAGCACGGATCCCGCGTTCGTGGAGCTCATGCGGGCGGAGGCGGAGGCGCTCATCCCGACGCGGGTGCACCATCCGTCGCTCATGCTGTGGGGCGGCGGCAACGAGCTCGACGAGGGCGGGGTGCCGCTGTCCGACGACCGGTCGCCGGTGCTCGCCGCGCTGTCCGAGACGGTCGCGCGCCTCGACCCCGACCGCGGCTGGCTGCCGACGTCGCCCACGGGTCCGGAGTTCCACAACCGGCTGGACCGCATCCACGCGAACCCCGATGGTCAGCACGACGTGCACGGCCCGTGGGAGCACCAGGGGCTCGTCGGCCAGTACACGCTCGCGAACGCCGGCACGAGCCTCGCGCACACCGAGTTCGGGGTCGAGGGGATGACGAACCTGCGGTCGCTGGAGGCTCTCGTCCCCGAGGGCGACCGCTGGCCCGCCGACCGCACCAACCCGGTCTACCGGCACCTCGGCGAGTGGTGGAACAACGGGGACCAGGTCATCGAGCTGTTCGGCGGTCGCCCGGACGCGCTGGAGACGCTGAACCGCGCATCCCAGCTGCTTCAGGCCACGGGGCTGCAGTACGCGGTGGAGGCGGACCGGCGGCGTGCGCCCCGATCCAGCATGGTGCTGCCGTGGCAGCTGAACGAGAGCTTCCCGAACGCGTGGTGCACCGCGGCCGTCGACTTCCGCGGTGACCCGAAGCCGGCGTTCTTCGCGGTGGCGCGCGCGTTCGGGCGGCGCCGGGCGACACTGCGCGTCGCGCGGGCGGTCTGGGCCGGGGAGTCGACGGCCTCGGCCGAGGCGTGGCTGTGGGCCGAGGATGCCGTCGCTGCCGGCTCGACGGTCGCCCTGAGGGCGATCGGGCTCGACGGCCGGGTGTTCGCCGAGCGGACGCTCACGGCCGGCGCCGTCGGCGATCCGGTCGCGGTCGGTTCTCTGGAGGTCGCCGTCGGCGAGCTGCCGGATGTCTTCCTGTGGGAGGCGGAGTGGCGGGATGCGGTGGGCGCGATCGACCGGGAGCGGATGGTCGCGACGACGACAACGGACTTCGCCGCGCTGCTCGACCTGCCGGCGCCCGTGCTCGACGTCGTCCGGGGAGGCGATGGAGCGGTGAGCGTCCGGAACGCCGGGGGCATCGCGGCGCTGACCGTCCGGCTGGTCGACCCGCGCCCCGCCGGTGCGCCCGGAGTCCTCACCGCGGCGGGCGACCCGCGGCCGCTGCTGCCGGGCGAGGAGCGCATCCTCGCCGCCGACCCGGGGCTGCCGGTTCGGCTGGAGGTGTGGAACGGCAGGAGCGTCGACCTGTGACCGGATCGCGCATCCGGGAGGCGGATCCACCGGTGCCGCGGGCTGCTCCGCGGCGCGATCATGACCGCATGCATACCGCGACCGATCCAGGCGGCACACCGCGCGCGTTCACGGCCCGTTCAGATCGAGGTGGTGTGATAGCCCCGTGAAGACGCGAATCGCGGAGTACCCGCGGCCGGACCACTTCCTTCTCCACATCAGCGACACGCACCTGCTGGCGGGGGCGAACGGCTGTACGGGAGCGTCGACAGCGAGCAGCACCTCCGCGCGCTGCTGGACGAGGTGGAGGCGTCGGGCGGACGTCCCGAGGCGATCGTGTTCACCGGCGACCTCGCCGACCGCGGCCAGCCCGACGCGTACGCGCGCATCCGGGCGCTGGTCGACCCGGCGGCCGAGCGGATGGGTGCCCGCGTCATCTGGGTGATGGGCAACCACGATGAGCGCGCGGCGTTCCGGCAGGGGCTCCGCGACGAACTGGGCGACGTTTCCCCGGTCGACGACGTGTACTGGATCGGCGGACTGCGCGTGATCGTGCTCGACTCGACGGTCCCGGGTCACCACTACGGAGACGTCAGCGAGTCGCAGCTCGACTGGCTGGCCGCGGAGCTTGCGACCGCGGCACCGGAGGGGACCATCCTCGCGATGCATCACCCGCCCATCCCGAGCGTGCTCGACCTCGCCGTGTCGGTGGAGTTGCGGGACCAGTCGCAGCTGCACGAGGTGCTCGAGGGGAGCGACGTGCGCAGCATCTTGGCCGGGCACCTGCACTACTCGTCGACGGCCATGTTCGCGGGCATCCCCGTCTCGGTGGCGTCGGCCAGCTGCTACACGCAGGACCTCAACGTGCCAGTGGGAGGCACGCGCGGCAGGGACGGCGCCGGCGCTTTCAACCTCGTGCACGTGTACCCGAACACGGTGCTCCACTCGGTGGTGCCGCTCGGGCAGTATCCGACGCTCGACTACGTGGACGCGGAGGAGTCGGCCCGCCGCCTAGCCGCCGACGGCATCCGCATCCCGCCCGCGGCCCGGCGCGAGTCGCCGACGGAGCCCATCCGCATCCTCGCCTGACCCCGGGCCCACCTGCGGATTCGTCACGAATGGTCGTTATGTGCGACCCGAAACGACCATTCGTGACGAATGTCGAGGAGGAAGGTAGGGGATCGCGTCAGGAGGTGGGGCGCTCCCAGGGCGCCGGGAACGGGAAGTAGCGCTCCAGGAAGTCGGTCACGGCGCGCGTGCGCTCGGCCGGGTCGATCTCGGGCTTCGAGCCGTCGTTGAGGCAGAACATGTCCTGGTCGCGCTTCTTCAGCAGGCGGCGCATCATGTCGGGCGCCTGGCGCAGCGTCGTCTCGATGTACAGCACCTTCGCCTGCGTCTGCGTCACCGCGCGGCCGGTCATCAGGGCGTAGTAGTGGTACAGCGAATTCGTGACCGAGATGTCGGTCGCCGACCGGAACGGGCTGGCCGCGGTGCGGCGGAAGTCCTCCGCGAATTCGCGCTCCATCTCCTGCAGCACGCTGATCCGCAGCGGCGCCGCGCAGTGCTCGAGATGCCGCGTGGTGACCGTTCCGAACCGCTCCCACAGCAGACGGCGGTTGACGCGGGCCGCGTTCTCGAAGCCGCTGCGCGCCGGGTCGGTCTCGCCGAGGCCGATGCGCGTGCCCGCCTCGACGAACTTGGTCACGCCGCCCGGCGAGAAGAACATGTCGGGCGACAGCGGCCGGCCGATGAACATGTCGTCGTTGGAGTACAGGAAGTGCTCCGACAGCCCCGGGATGTGGTGCAGCTGGCTCTCGACGGCGTGCGAGTTGTGCGTCGGCAGGCCCGAGGTGTCGGGGAAGAAGTCCTCGCTGCGCATGATGTGGATGCGCGGGTGCTCCGCATCCAGCCACGGGGGCACCGGCGAGTCGGTCGCGATGTAGATGTTGCGGATCCACGGGGCGAACATGTGGATGCTGCGCATCGCGTACTTGAGCTCGTCGATCTGCCGGTAGCGCGCCTCGTTGTCGTCGCCCTCGCCGACGACGTAGCCGGCCTGGCGGGCGGCGCGCTGGCGCTGGTACTCGGCGTCGGAGCCGTCCACCCACGAGAAGACGATGTCGATGTCGAAGGCGACGTCGCTCGATAGGGGGTCGAACATGTGCTGCAGCGTGCGCCAGCGCCGGCCGTACAACTCCACCTCGGCCTCGACGGCCTCGCCGCGGGGCAGGCGGGGGCGCATCAGGGCGTTCTCGCGCGGCGCCGTGATCTCGTCGTCGCCGAACCGCCAGAACTCCAGCTGGAACGCGGTCTCGGCGCCGTAGCGCAGCCGCCCGATCGGCTCGAGCCGCGGCCGGTACACGCGCAGGATGTCGGCCTTGCGGCGCGAGAGCCGGCCGTCGGCGATCAGCAGGTCGTCGCCGTCCGGATCCCCCTCGGGGTCGATGCTGCGGGCGTAGAAGGGCTCGTCGGCGAAGGCGTCGGCGAGCGCCGCGGCGACCTGCTTGCGGTTGCGGCGGTCGAGGGCGACGATCAGCCGGTTGTCGTCGTCGCGCACGAGCAGGTACTCCAGCTCGGCGGCGTCGAGGGCGTCCCGCACGGCGAGCAGGTCTTCGATCATCGACTCCCGCGGCGTGAAGGGACCGGTGACCAGCGTGTACAGGCCTTTGCGCTGCACGACGTCGTCGCGGGCGAACCGGGGCGCGCGGATGCCGGGGTCGCTGGTGACGACGACGGGCTCGGGCTGGTCGGAGAGGGATGCGGGGGAAGCTCAGCCATACATGCCTAACTCTAGGCCGCTCCCGTCCGCCCGGGATCCCTCCGGCGTCCTCCCGCCTCAGCCGAGCAGCTCCCGTACCGTCGCGAGCAGCAGCGCCCGCGCGTCCGCCGTGACCAGCCAGGGCGCGAAGCCGTCCGCCGCGAGGAAGAACGTCGCCCGAGCGGCGGGCGCCACGGTGCCGTCGGTGAGGCAGGCCGCCGGCGGGCGTCATCCCGATGACGGCCCGCCCCGACTCCGGGTCGCGCGCGACCACATCCGCTTCGTCGGGGGGATCGCCGAGGGTCAGCTTCGACCGGCCGCGGAACACGACGACCTCGCCGTCGAGTCCCGCCGCCGCGGGGTGGCCCGTGGCCGAGATGTGGATGCGGTCCTGCGACAGCGGGACGGACGACGCGGACGCGAGCCCGAGCGGCACCAGATGCCCCCAGGCCAGCAGCGGCACGGGACGGCGAGCGGCGGCCCGGGCCACGTCCTCCGCCGCCGTGCGGGTCACGATGACCAGGTCGGCGGCGGGGTCGTCGCCGAGGTGCGCGCGCATCCCGGACCGGGCCAGGAACTCCACCAGCTCCCGGTCGCCGGGCGCGGGGTTGGTGCCGGTGAGCACGGAGACGACCGCGCCCTGGCCGTGGCTGCGGACCGTCGTGACGCCGAGCCGTTCGAGCGCGCGGTCGACGAGGGCGAGGACCGCGCCTCTGGCGACGTCCGCGAAGTCCGCCTCGAGGTCTCGCCGGGCGGCCAGTAGGTCGTCGGCGGGCACCGGCGCCGGATCGCCGCCGAGCACGCGCGCAGCGAGCGCACCCGCGGCGCCGGCCGCCTGCGCTGCCGAGATCCACGGGGCGAGCTGCGCGGCCAGGTCGGCGGGGGTGCGAGTGGATGCGGCGGTCGCGGCGAGCCGCGCGAGCAGCGCCTCGGCCTCCTCCCACCGCTCGTCCGCGACCAGGGCATCCAGGCGGGGCCAGCGCGGCGCGGCCGGCGGCCACGCGCTGCATGCCTCGACCAGGGTGCGCAGGCCGTCGTCGTCGCCCGCGACCGCCCGGTAGGCGCGCTCCGCCGCCTGCGCGGGGTCGTATCCTGCCGGGTCGTGCGCCCACTCGGCGACGGTCGTGAGCGCGAAGCGCGAGGGCGCCGCCTCCACCATCGGGTTCGACAGGATGCCGACCAGTCCGGGCCCGGCTTCCCGCCCGGTGAGCGGGCCGAGGAACACGCGCGAGCGGTCGAAGTCGTTGACGGGGAAGTTGTCCCACAGCACCAGGTCGCGGCCGAAGCTCTCGGCGGCCCGCGCGATGTCGCCGGCCGTCACGGCGCCGACCACGATGTCGGGGCCGGTCCACAGGACGAGCGCGTCCGCGGGCAGCGTCTCGGCGAGGCCCACCCGGTACGGCGTCCGTTCCAGACCGGCGTAGTCGGTCGGGCAGAGCAGCACCGGCTCGTGGATGCCCGCGGGACTCAGAAACGCCGTCTGGAACCGCGCCGCCACCTCCCCGTGAACCCGGCCGAGCGCCTCCGGGTCGTCCATCGGCACGTCGTCGAACAACAGGGCGAACGAGCGGATGCCCGCCTCGAACAGCTGCCGGCACTTCGCCGCGAGGGCGTCGTGCTCCCTGTCGTCGTCGTCGAACCGCATGGAGAGACCCGGCGAGATCGAGTACACGAAGCGCACGCCGCGCTCGGCGGCGGCCTGGTTCAGCGACGCGAGATCGGCGAGGCGGGCAGCGGGATAGGGCTCCCGCCACTCATCGCGGTGCCACGGATCGTCCTTCGGCGCGTACAGGTAACGGTCGAGTCCGAGGGCGGCCGCGCGGTCGAACCAGGCGATCCGGTCGGCGTGCGACCACGGCTCGCCGTAGAAGCCCTCGACGACCCCGCGCCAGGCGAGGCCGCTCACCGTGCGCCCGCTCACCGGTCGCCCCCGTGCCACGACGACCACAGCTCGGCATAGGCGCCGCCGGCGGCGACGAGTTGCTCGTGACTGCCGAGCTCGTCGATATGGCCATCGCGCACCACGGCGATCCGGTCGGCGTCGTGGGCGGTGTGCAGGCGGTGGGCGATCGCGACGACGGTCCGTCCTTCCAGCACGCGGTTCATGGCGCGCTCCAGGTCACGCGCGGCAGTCGGGTCGAGCAGCGACGTGGCCTCGTCGAGGATGAGCGTGTGCGGGTCGAGCAGCACCAGCCGGGCGAGGGCGAGCTGCTGCGCCTGCGCCGGGGTGAGGACGACCCCGCCCGAGCCGACGATCGTGTCGAGGCCCTTCGGCATGGCGGCGACCCAGCGCAGCGCATCCACCACCCGCAGGGCGCGGGCGAGCTCGTCGCGCCCGGCGCCCGGCTTCGCCAGGGAGAGGTTGTCGGCGATCGTTCCCACGAACACGTGGTGCTCCTGGGTGACCAGGGCGACGTGGCGGCGGAGGTCGTCGAGCGGCAGATCGACCAGCCGGACGCCGCCGACGGTGATCCGTCCGCCGCTCGGCTCGGCGATCCCGGCCATCAGCCGCCCGAGGGTCGACTTGCCCGACCCGGAGGGCCCGACGATCGCCAGCCGCTCGCCCACGGCGAGGTCGAGGCTGACGCCGTGCAGCACCTCGGTGCCCTCGCGGTAGGCGTAGCGCACGTCCTCGGCGACCACATGCTCGTCGGCCGGCTGCTCGCCGGTCGCGTGGCGGTCCTCGGGCACGTCGGCGACGCCGATGATGCGCGAGAGGGCGGTGGTGCCGACCTGGATCTCGTCCAGCCAGCTGATCAGCTCGTCCACCGGCGACACCAGCTGCATCGCGTACAGGCGACCGCCGTGACCGCGCCGATGCCGACGACCCCCGCGCCGACGAGGTACGAGCCCCAGGCGAGCACGACGATGACCGGCAGGAGGAACGCGATGTCGGTGCTCGGGAAGAACCACGACCGCAGCCAGAGCGTGTACCACTCCGACTCTCGGCGCTCACGCAGAGCCGCGTCGATCTTGGTTCGCTGCGCCGGGGCGAGGCTGAGCGCCTCGATGGTGCGGACGCCGTCCACGGTCTCGCTGATGGTGCCGCCGAGCGTCGCGTACGACGCCAGCTGCCGCTGGTAGCCGGGGCCGGATCGCTTCAGGTACCAGCGCGCCGCGATCACGAGGATGGGCACGCCCGCGAACATGGCGACCGCGACGGCGGGGCTGACCAGGAAAGCGGCCACCACCGTCAGCACGGCGGTGACGGCGGCGACGAGGATGCGCGGGACGCCGAAGCGCACGGTCTGCGCGACCGACTGGATGTCGTTGGTGGTGCGGGCGAGCAGGTCGCCGGTCCCGGCGGCTTCCACCGTCGAGAGCGGGAGGCGTGCGACGGTGGCGAGGAATTCCTCGCGCAGCTGGGCGAACACGCCCTCGCCGAGCACCATCGACTGCCGCTGGGCGAACCGGATCAGCACCGCCTGGCACACGATCGCGACGAGCAGCACCCCGGCGATGGCGTCGATCCCCGGGGATGCCAGGGTGCGGCCGGTGATGCCGTCGATGATCAGGCCGATGAGCGCCGGGCCGGCGAGGCCGGCCACGGCGGCCAGCGTGTGCAGGACGAGCACCACGGAGAGGCCGCCGCGGTGCTGACGGATGAGGCGGGCGCCGGTGGCCCGCACGGTCGTGGTGCTAGCGATCGGAAGCAGCATCGTCCGTACCCTTCGTGCGTGCGGCCTTCGTGGCGTTCTTCGCGGCCTTCGTGTTCTTCTTCGCGGCCTTCTTCTCCCGCCGGTCCTTCTGCGTCGCGCGGCCGGCCGGCCGCTGCGCGGCGACGGGATGCGTCGCCGTCCACAGCGCGTCGATGGACCCGGTCCACGCGGCATCGAGCTCCTCGCCGTCCGCGGGCTCGGCAGAGCTGATCGTGCGCGAGACGATCGCCCGGTACAGGTCGCCGAGGTCGTCCTCCTGGCGGAGAAGGGACTGGTGGGTGCCCGTCCCGACGACGCGTCCCTTTCGGACGACGGCGATCGTGTCCATCCGGTCCAGGAGCAGCGGGCTGGCGGTGACGACGACGGTGGTTCGCCCATCGCGCGCCTCCCGCAGCCGCTCGGCGATCTGCGACTCGGTGTGCGCATCCACCGCGCTCGTCGGTTCGATGAGCACCAGCACTTCGGCGTCCGTGAGCAGGGCGCGCGCGAGGCTCAACCGCTGGCGCTGGCCGCCGGAGAAGGTGCGCCCGCGCTCGGCGACCCGCTCGTGCACGCCGTCGGGCAGCGCCTCGACGGTCTCGGTCGCGGCCGCCGTGTCGAGGGCGGCGGAGACGCGGCGCAGCCGGCCGGTCGAGGTGTCGGTGTACTCCCGATCGCGGATCGGCAGCGTGTCCAGACCGTCGAGCAGCTTGCCGCCGAACAGATGCGGGTTGGCGTCGTTCACCACGATCCGATCGCGGATCTCGCGCACCGGCACGCGCGTGTGGTCCACGCCGCCCCAGAGCACGGGCGCCTCGCGGTGCACGGTGTCGTCGAAGCGGCCGAGCCGGGTGGCGATGCCCGCGGCCTCGTCGGGGTTCGCATCCACGATGGCGGTGAACCGGCCGGGCTGGATGACGACGCCGGACGCGAGGTCCTCGATCGCGGATCCCCACGCGGGCGCCTCGGCCGTGTCGGCCCTGTCCCGCGCCGCCGGCCGGGTGCGGAGCACTGCGAGCACGCGGCGGGCGGAGACCACGCCCGCGGTGAACGTCTGTGCCGCCTCCACCGCGGTGCGCAGCGGGAGCACGAGGAACGTCGCGTACCCGTAGAACGCGGTCAGCTGACCGGGCGTGATCGCGCCGTCGACCGCGAGATGCGCCCCGAACCAGACGATGAAGACGAGGAACGCGCCGGGCAGCAGCACCTGGAGGCCGTCCAGCCAGCTCTGCGTCTTCGCCACGCCCACGCCGGCGGCCCGGACGCGCTGCGACTGGGCGGCGTACCGCTCCACGAACTCGTGCTCGCCGCCGATGCCGCGCAGCACCCGCAGTCCCACGACGGTGTCGGCGCCGAGCGTCGTCAGCCCACCCGACTCCTCGCGCCACGCCGCCTGCTTGGCACGGAGCGGGCGCAGGAGCAGCGCCAGCACCAGCGCGACCGCGGGGACGCCGATGACCACGGCGAGTCCGAGCGGAAGGGAGGCGTTCAGCATGATGACCGAGACGGCGACGAAGGCGACGACACCGCCGCCGAGTCGCGCGGTCACGTCGAACATCGCGCCCAGCCGGAGGGAGTCGGTGCTGACCGTGGCGACGATCTCGCCCGACGACGTGGTGGCGGTGATCGCCGTGCCCGTCTCGGCCGAGTGGTAGCCGATGAGGCGGGCGATCCCCAGCGACGAGCGCAGCCAGTTCGACACGGCCATCCGGTGGCGGAGCATGCCGGTGAGCGCCTGGATCGCGGCCACCAGCAGCAACGCGCCGCACCACAGCCACAGCCGCGCGCCGTCGCCGGAGACGCCCTCGTCGACCGCGCGGCCGAGCAGGTACGGCCAGACGGCCTGGCACAGCATCCACACGACGCCGAAGAGCACACCGGCCGAGAGCGTCGCGGGCTGGCGGGCGGCCTGCCACAGCAGGAACCGCGGCACCGACGACAGGTGCTTCTCGGACGGACGGGCCGAGGGGATGCGCGCCATGCGTGGCGGCCGCGACGACGGCGGGCGGGAGGGGGACGGACGGGCAGCGCGGACGCTGGACACGGAGTGCTCCTGAGGGGGGATCGAGCGGGTGCGGAAGGAGGGGTGCGGGGGCGGTGCGCGGGGCGGGGCGGGGCCGGGCGGCGGCTCAGTGCCCCGGCGGGGTGAGCGCCGCGACGGCGGCCGCGTCGAGCGCGACGGCCGGCGCCTGCCGGAGCAGCAGCGTCAGCCGCGCCGCCGTCTCGAGCTCCTCGGCCAGGTCGATGGCCGCGTCGAGCGTGGCCGCGGCGACGACCGGTCCGTGGTTCGCGAGCAGCAGCGCCGCATGGCCGGGTGCGGCCGCGGCGACGCCGGACGCCAGCTCTCCGCTGCCCGGTGGGGCGTACGGCACGAGCGGGACGTCGCCCAGCCGCATCACCCGGTAGGGCGTCAGCGGCGGAAGCTGCGCGAAGCCGCCCTCCCCCGGCGGCAGGCAGGCGATGGCGGTCGCGTACGGCGAGTGGAGGTGGACAACGGCCGTCGCGTCCGGGTGCGCGGCGTACATGGCCGCGTGCAGCGGCAGCTCCTTGGTGGGCCGCGGCGCCCCGTCGTGCTCGGCCGGCGTCGCGGCCAGCTCGTCCTCCGTCACGGCGCGCAGCGAAGACCCGGTCGGCGTCGCGATGATGCGCGAGCCGAGGCGCACGCTGACGTTGCCGGAACTCCCCGGCGACAGGCTCGCCGCGGAGAGGTGACGGCAGGCGCGCACGACGGCCGCGCGCGCCTCCGCCTCGCTGAGGTAGCCGGTCACGGGGCCGCCTCCCAGGCGTCGGAGAAGAGTGACGGGCCGCCGAAGTTGCCCGATTTCAGCAGCACGGCGATGGTGCGGCCGGCGCTCAGCGAGACGGCCCAGGGCACCCCGGGCGCGGCCTGCGCGCCGATGAGCAGGCGTTCGAGACCGAGCCGGGCGGTCACCGCGCCGGACGTCTCGCCGCCCGCGACGAGCACGTGGCTGACGCCGAGCTCGTGGACGGCGAAGGCCGCGAGTTCCGCGAGCGCGCCTTCGAGCAGAGCGGCGGAGCGAGAAGCCCCGAGGGTGCTCTGCGCTGCAGCGACCTCCGGGGAGACGTGCACCAGCACGGGGGAGAGGGCGTCGCGGCGGGCGGCCAGCGCATCCTTCGTCCGGTTCAGCGCACCGGGGTCGTGGGCGAGTTCGAGCGGGTCGAGGAGGTGGCGCTCGCCGCGGAAGGCGGCGATCTGGCCACGCGTGGCGGCCGAGGCGCTCCCGGCGAGGACGAGGCGTCCGGTGACGGGGACGTGCGGCAGCGCGGCGTGGCCGTCGGGGCGGGCACCCGCTGCGCGGACGTCGGCCCGCGCCAGCGCCGTCGCGACACCGGCGCCTCCCCCGGCGAGCACCGGCCCCTCGGCCGCCTGGCGCAGGATCGCCTCGGCGATCACGTCGAGGTCGGCCTCGGTGAGCGCATCCACGAGCATGTGGCCGTCGCGGACGAGCGCTGCGACGGCATCCGGGCCGCGCTGCACGTCCTCCCACCGGATGAGTCCGACGGGGGCGGGCGTCTGCGGCGCGAGCAGGCGCAGCAGGTTCGAGTCGCGCATCGGCGTCAGCGGATGGTCCCGCATCGGCGACTCGGCCAGCGGCACGCCGTCGACGAACAGCGTCCCCTGGTACTGCGTGCGCCCGGCGCCCGGCGTGGCGGGCGTTCCGAGCGTCGCGGGGGCGCCCGCGGCGGAGGCCAGCGCGTCCGCGATGGGGCCGATGTTGCCGGCGGGCGTCGAGTCGAAGGTCGAGCAGTACTTCTGGTAGAGCTGCGTCGCACCCGCGGAGAGCAGGAGCCGGGCCGCAGCGGCGGAGGCCGCCACGGCGTCGGCGACCGGAGCGGTGCGCATCTTCAGCGCGACGACCGCGCAACCCGAACCCTCGGCAGGAAAGACCCCGTCGGCCGACGACGGAGTGCCGAGCAGCACGCTCGCCGTGACTCCCGCCTCGGCGACACGGCCCGCGAGGTCGCAGGCGCCCGTGACGTCGTCGGCGACGGCGCCGAGCCGGATCACGGGACGCTGATCCCCGGCTCGTCGACGGGCGCGGGCTCCCCGGCCACGACGACCGTCGCGCCCGCGTCGCGGAGCGCCTGCAGGTCGTCGGGGTCGGCGCCCGCGTCGGTGAGGATCACATCCACCAGCTCGAGGCCGCCCACGCGGATCGGCGCGCGCGCGCCGAGCTTCGAGTGGTCGACCAGGAGGATGGTCGTGCGGGCGGCGCGCGACAGCTCCTGCTTGAGCTCGGCGTCGAGCGCGTTGGCGCAGAGGATGCCGCGGGGGTCGACCGCGGTCGCGGACAGCACCGCGACGTCGACGGAGTAGTCGGCGATCGTGCGGCGGGCGGTGGCCCCGGCGAAGCTGCGCGTCTCGCTCTGGTACACGCCGCCGACGGCGACGAGTTCGACGTCGTCGCGTTCGATGGCCGCCTGGATGACCGGCGCGGAGTGGCTGATGATCGTGGTGCCGCGGTGAAGCATCCCGGCGAGCGGTGCGACCGTCGTGCCCGCGTCGAGGGCGACCGTGACGGCGCCGTCGAGCAGGTCGAGGCAGGCCTCGGCGATGGAGTGCTTCTCGCCGCTTCCGGTCACCGCGCGCTCATCGAAGGGGCGTCCGTGCCCGAGGTTCGGGAGGCTGGCGCCCCCGACGACGCGACGGGCGAGGCCCTCTTCTTCGAGCTGGCGCAGGTCGCGGCGGATGGTCATCTCGGAGACGCCGAGCTCTTCCGCCACGCGCGAGGACGACACGTAGCCCTCGACGGAGAGCCGGCGGAGCAGCTCTTCGCGGCGGGCGGGGGCGTCGGTGTAGCGCACCCGTCCATCCAACCGGCTTCTCGGAGCACTTGTCAACAAACGCACAAATCTTGACGTGAATGTTCGGAAGTGAACAGAATGGACGACGTGACCTCCGCTCCTCTCGCCGCGCTCGGCGTGGACGTCGGCACCACCAACACCAAGGTGGTGCTGGCGGTGCTCGGCGACGCCGTGCGCGAAGAGCGGACGCTGACCGTGCGGACGCCCGACACGGGCGCCGCCCTGCAGGCCGTCGTGCTCGGTGCGATCCGCGAGATCGCGGTCGAGCCGCCGCATCCGATCGCCGCCATCGGCGTCGCCTCCATGGGCGAGACCGGGTCGCTGACCGGTCCCGACGGCGAGCCGCGCGGCGACCTGCTGCGCTGGGCGGACGGCGACGCCGCCACCGCCGACCGGCTCGTCGCGGCGACCGGCGCCGAGGCGCTCTATGCCGCGACCGGCGTTCCCGCGCCGCAGAAGTCGCCTCTGACACATTGGCTGCGGCTCGCGGACGACCGGGACGCACAGCTCGCCGACGCGCGCTGGCTCGGCGCCGACGGCCTCGTCCTCTCGTCGCTCACCGGCGAGGCGGTCACCGACCACACCCTTGCGGCCCGGACGATGGCCTACCGCCTGCCCGGTGCCGGCGAGCCCCTCACCGAGACCTTCGACGCCGACCTGCTCGGCCTCGTGGGCCTCACGCCGGACCGCTTCCCCCGCGTCATCGCGCCGGGCCGGACCGCCGGAACGCTCACCGCGCATGCCGCCGCCGCCCTCGGACTCCCCGCCGGGCTGCCGGTCGTCGCGGCCGGTCACGACCACGCGGTCGGCGCCTGGGCGGCGGGAGTCCGCTCGCCGGGCGACGCCGCCGACTCCGTCGGAACCGCCGAGGCCCTGCTGCGTGTCGCACCCACTGTGTCGCGCGACGACGCGCGGCGGCAGGGGATGAGCCTGGCACGCTGCGTCGACGGGCGGCACGAGAGCCTGCTCGCGGGCAATCCGACGGCCGGAGCCCTCGTCGAGTGGGCGTTCGACGAGCTGCTCCCCGGCGCCGACCGCCGGGATGCGCTGGAACAGGCTCGGCGGCTGGCGGACGGACCGCTCGAGGCCTTCCTCCTCCCGTACCTGCGCGGGCGGCAGTCGCCCGCCCCCGACCCGTCGGCCTCGCTGCGGATGGTCCAGCGCTCCGGCGCCTCCGTGCAGCTGGCCGACCCCGCCGCCGCTCTGACCGCCGTGCTGAGCGGGCTGGCCCTCCAGCTGGCGTGGATGGATGCCGCCCAGACCGCGCTCGCGGGCCCCCGCCGCTCCGAGCTCGCCGTGCTCGGCGGACCCGGAGCCGCCAACCGCACCTGGTGGCGGCTCAAGCAGCGACTCGTTCCCGGCGACCTGCGCCAGGTCGACGCCGCCGAGCCGGTCGCGACCGGCGCCGCCATGCTCGCCGCGCACCGCGTCGCCGGCCTCACCACCTCGCTGCCCCTGCGCAGCGCCGACAGCGTCGCCTCGGCCGGCGATCCGGCCCTGCTGGATGCCTTCGTCGAGGCGGCGACGCACCACGACAAGGAACCCGAATGACCGACACCACCTCCCGTCCCGCGCTCGACCTCGACGCGATCTCCCGGCCCGCCGGCGGCCTGGCCATGGTCGCGATGGACCAGCGCGAGAGCCTCCGGCACATGTTCGACCTGGCCGGCGCCGGGCGCCCGGCGGACGACGTGCTGATCCGCTTCAAGCTCGACGTGGCGGAGGCGCTGGGCCCGCTCGCGTCCGGCTTCCTGATCGACCGGCACTTCGGCTTCGAGGCGGTCCGCGACACGCTGCCCGCCGGCACCGGCCTCATCCTCGCCGCCGACGACCTCACACAGGAGGACGGTGGGCCGGTCGAAGAGACCGCTTTGGACGACGTGGTGCTCACGCAGACCGACCTCGACGGCGTCGTCGCACTCAAGCTGCTGGTCATCTGGCGCCGGGATGCGAAGCGCGAGCAGCGCGTCCGCCTCGTCGAGCGCTTCGTCGAGGAGTGCCGCGCCCGGGGCGTCCTCTCGGTGCTGGAGCCGGTCGTCCGCGCAACCCCCGGCGAACTGGATGCGGGCACCTGGGACCTCGACGTCGCCATCCGGGAGGCCGCCGCCGAGCTGTCTCCGCTCGGCCAGAGCCTGTACAAGGTGCAGGTGCCGATGTCGGGCACCGGCGACGCGGCACAGCAGCGGGAGGCGAGCGAGCGGCTGAACGCATCCATCACCGGACCCTGGGTCGTGCTGTCGCAGGGCGTCGACCGCCCCGCGTTCCTGCCCGCCGTCGAGGCCGCGTGCCGTGCCGGCGCGAGCGGGTTCCTCGCCGGCCGCGCCCTCTGGAGCGACGTGGTCGGCCGCGCCGACGTGCCGTCCGCGCTGCGCGAGCTCTCCGTGCCCCGACTCGAGGCCCTCATCGAGGTCGTCGACCGCGAGGCGCGTCCGTGGCGGGAGGCGCGATGATCGCCGGACTGCTGCACACCGTCCCGGCCCTCGCGCCGACGTTCGACGCCCTGGTCTCGGAGGCGCTCCCGGGCGCGCACCGCCAGCACATCGTCGACGCCTGGATGCTCGAGACGGCCATCGCGGAGGGCGTCACGCCGGCCGTGCGCGACCGGGTCGCCTCCCACCTCCGTCACCTCGCAGAGTCGGGCGCGGACGCCATCCTCGTCACGTGCTCCTCCATCGGCGAGGCCGCCGAGGCCGCGGCCGCGTCCCTCCGCATCCCCGTCATCCGCGTGGATGCCGCCATGGCCGCCGAAGCCGCCCGCCTCGCCGCAGCGCCCGCCGCTGCCGCCCCAGCTGAGAATTCCGGAGTTGTTCGCCCCGACACGCCGTCGGCGCCCCGAAGAACTCAGGAATTGTTGGCGCGGCGGATCGCGGTGCTCGCGACGAACACCGCGACGCTCGGACCGACGACGCGGTTGATCGAGCGGGAGGCGGCGGCCCAGGGCGTGCGCGCCGACGTGCGGGCGACGGTCGTCGAAGGCGCGGCGTCCGCCCGCGCGGCAGGCGACCAGGCCGAGCACGACCGCCTCATCGCCGAGGCGGTGCGCGCAGCCGCGGCGCCGTCCGACGGCGCGGACGGCGCACAGGCCGCCGCCGCGCTCGTGCTCGCCCAGGCCTCCATGGCGCCCGCGGCCGAGTCGGCCGGCGTCAGCATCCCCGTCCTCACCTCCCCGGCCGGCGGCATCGCCCGCCTGGTGGAGGCCCTGACCCCGTCGGACCCGGAGGGGGCGGACGCCAGCGCGAACCGTTCGCCGCTCGCCGGGTCCGGCGGAACTCCTGCATCCGCTCTCGCGCCGGAGCGGACCGCATGACCGGCGTCGACCTCCTCGCCTACGCCGACCGGCTCGGCGGCGACCTCCCGCGGCTCCGCGAGCTGCTCGACGGCCCACTGCGCGATTTCGCCGGGGTGCACATCCTGCCGTTCTTCGTGCCGTTCGACGGCGCCGACGCCGGCTTCGACCCGATCGACCACGGCGCGGTGGATCCGCGTCTCGGCACCTGGGACGACGTCCGCGCCATCGCCGAGCGGCGCGAGGTGACCGCCGACCTCATCGTGAACCACGTGTCGAGCGAGTCGGCGGAGTTCGTCGACTGGCTGGCGCTCGGCGAGGAGTCCGCCCACGACGGCATGTTCCTCACCTTCGACACCGTGTTCCCCGACCGCGCGTCCGAGCACGACATCACGGCTTTCTACCGTCCGCGCCCCGGCCTCCCGTTCACCGCGTACCGGATGGCCGACGGCCGGCGCCGCCTGGTCTGGACGACGTTCATGCCCACCCAGGTCGACCTCGACGTGGCGAACGACCGCGCCCGCGCCTACCTGCGCCGCATCCTCGCGACCCTCCGCGCCGGCGGCGTGACGACGGTCCGGCTGGACGCCGTCGGCTATGCGGTGAAGACGCCCGGCACCGACAGCTTCATGACCCCGGAGACGCTCGACTTCGTGCGCGAGATCGTCGCCCTCGCCCGCGAGGAGGGCCTGCGGGTGCTGGTCGAGGTGCACGCGCACTACTCGCAGCAGCTCGCCATCGCCCCGCTCGTCGACCTCGTCTACGACTTCGCCCTGGCGCCGTTGCTGCTGCACAGCCTGGGCACGGGCACCTCCGACCGGCTCGTCGAGTGGTTGCGCATCCGCCCGCGGAGCGCCATCACGGTGCTCGACACCCACGACGGCATCGGCATCATCGACGCGGGCCCGTCGGGCGACCTCCCGGGCCTCATCGATCAGGAGGAGATGGCCGCGATCTTCGCGCGCGCCGCCGAGGCGACGAACGGGCACTCCACCATCGCGTCGGTCATCCCCGCCTGGATGAGCCTCCCGCATCAGATCAACGCCACCTTCTTCTCCGCCCTCGGCGGGAACGCCCGCAGCTACCTGCTCGCCCGAGCGGTGCAGCTGTGGCTGCCGGGAGAGCCGCAGCTCTACTACGTCGGGCTGCTCGGCGGGCTGGATGATGTGGCGCTCTTCCAGCGCACCGGGCAGGGTCGCGACGTCAACCGTCACGTCTACACGCCCGACGAGCTGGATGCCGCCCTGGCAAGCGACGTGACCAGAGCCCAGCTGGCGCTCGTCCGGCTCCGTTCCGCTCATCCCGCTTTCGGGGGCGAATTCGCTTACCGGGTGGAGCCGGACGGGTCGCTCGTGCTGGAATGGTCGCTCGGTGACGCGCGCGCCGCCTTGACCGTCTCGTTCGCCCCCGAGCCCGTCTTCCGCATCCGCACGTCGGGCGCCGGCGCCCCCTCGCCGTCGACTCCGTCGGAGCGCTCGCCGCGCTCTGAACCATCCGCGCCTCATCTCCCCCACCATCGAGGACCAGTGCAGACCACCCAGGACATCACCATCACCCGCAGCGCGACCGAGGTCGTGCTCGTCGCCCCGGCGTACACGCTCGGCGTCGCCCTCACGCGGCCGCGTGCCACCATCGCCGGGCCGGACGGCGAGCTGTGGAGCGACCTGTCGCTGCTCGCGAGCGTCGACCGCATCGGCGTGCCCGACGAGTCGTCCGGCCCGACCGCCGTCACGGTCGAGGAGGAGGCGGACGGCTCGGTGCGCATCACCGTGCTCACCGACTCCAGCGCCTGGGCGACGAAGGCCGTGGTGCTGCACTGCCTGCCGGGCGAGGTGCGCGCCCGCGTCGAGGTGACCACCGAGGAGGACGACGCGCGCATCGCCGACCTGACGATGTTCGGCGGCCAGGCCGCCCTGCCGACCGGTGCAGCGGGCACGTTCCGCTCGGGCATCCGCTTCCCGTCGGTGTTCGTGCCGGCGCCGACCGAGCCCATCCAGGTCGTCCGGCCGTCGAACACCCAGGCGCAGCTCGGCGTGGTCGGGGATGCGGAGCCCGGCCGCCTGCACGGCATCTTCTCGCCGCCGCCGCTCGTCTTCGGCCTCGGCCGCCCCTCGATCTCGCCGGAGGCGCCGCACGGCCCCACGGACATGCCGGTCGGTGACTGGCTCGGCGTCTCCGTCGTCGCGCCCATCGCGCAGCTGGGCTTCACGACCTTCCGCTACGACGCGATCGACGGCGGCTTCCTCTTCCGGCTCACCTACGAGGGGCACACGCGCGTGCGGGCGGGCGGATGGGTGTCCCCCGAGTTCGTGCTGCGCCCGGCCGGCGCGCCGCTGAGCGCGATCCGCGACTACCGCGACGACCTCGCCGCGCGCGGCTGGGCCGAGCCGGCGCCCGAGGCGGCCGACTGGTGGCACGAGCCGATCTTCTGCGGCTGGGGCGCCCAGTGCGCGCTCGCCGTGCGGATGAGCCACGAGGGCGAAGCGCTCGCGACGGACAACGCGGACGGCTTCGTGCTGCCCGCCGGCGCCGCGTTCGCGCCCGACCTGGCGCGCCAGTACCTGTACGACCGGTGGCTGCGGCGGCTGGCCGACAACGACATCCACCCGGGCACCGTCGTCATCGACGACCGGTGGCAGGCCGACTACGGCACCAACACGGTCGACACCGAGAAGTGGCCCGACCTGCGCGGCTGGATCGACGACCGCCACGCCGCCGGCCAGCGCGTGCTGCTGTGGTTCAAGGCCTGGGATCCGGCAGGGCTGCCGCCCGAGCTGACGGTGCGCGACGCATTCGGACGTCCCGTCGCCGTCGACCCCTCGAACCCCGCGTACCTCACGGCGCTGGCCGAGCAGGTCACCCGGATGGTCTCGCCCGACGGGCTGGACGCCGACGGTTTCAAGGTCGACTTCACGCAGCGCGCGCCCTCCGGCGTGACCCTGCGCACGCACGACGACGGCGTGTGGGGCATCAGCGCCCTGCACGCGATCGTGCGCACCATCCACGACGCCGCGAAGGCCGCAAAGCCGGATGCGCTCGTCGTCACGCACACCGTGCATCCCTCGTTCTCGGGCGTCACCGACATGGTGCGCCTCAACGACGTGCTCGAGGACTCGGTGCACGGCGACCCGGTTCCCGTCGGCGACCAGCTGCGCTACCGCCACGACATCGCGGCCGCCTCGCTGCCCGGCCACTCCATCGACACCGACCAGTGGCCGATGCCGAATCGGGAGGAGTGGCTCGCCTACTCGCGCATCCAGCCGGAGCTGGGCGTGCCCGCGCTGTATTACGTCGAGTCGATCGACAACAGCCGCGAGGAGGTGACGGACGCGGACCTGCGCGAGATCGCCGGGCTGTGGCGGTCGTACCGCGCCGCCCGGGGCGAGCGCGACGCGCCCGCCCCGAAGGAGCCGACGACCGTATGAGCACGTTCACGGAGGTCGCTCCCGGCGTCCACCGGTTCGCGGACACCTGCAACGTCTACGTGGTCGTGGCGGCGGATGCGCGCGGCGCGATCGCGATCGACTTCGGCTCCGGCGACGTGCTCGACCACCTCGGCGAGCTCGGCCTGGAGACGCTCGACGCCGTGCTGATGACGCACCACCACCGCGACCAGGGACAGGGGCTGCCGCGCGCCGTCGCCGCGGGCATCCCCATCCACGTGCCGCCGGTCGAGCAGGACCTCTTCACCCGCGTCGACGAGATGTGGTCGTCGCGCGCGCTGTACAACGACTACAACCTGCGCCAGGACCGGTTCTCGCTGCTCGACCCGGTGCCGATCGCGGGCACCGTGCCCGAGTACCGGAGCGTATCCTTCGGCGGCATCTCCGTGAAGACCATGCCGACGCCGGGCCACACCATGGGCTCGGTCACCTATCTGGTGGAGCGCGGGGACGAGCGGGTCGCCTTCACGGGCGACCTCATCTACGCGCCCGGCAAGGTATGGTCGCTCGCTGCCACCCAGTGGTCGTACACCGAGAACGAGGGTCCGGCGATGACCGTGCTGTCGTGCCTGATCCTGCAGGAGGAGCAGCCGACCATCCTGCTGCCGTCCCACGGCGAGCCGATGCCCGACGCGCTGGCTGCGCTCGAGCAGCTGGCCGACCGGATGAGCGGCTACGTGGACTCGCGGCGCACCCACCCGTGGGACCTGCGCGACTGGCTGGAGCGCCCGTTCGTGCGCCTCACCGACCATCTGCTGCTGAACCGCACCGCGAACTCCTGCGTCTATGTGCTGCTGAGCGACTCCGGCGGCGCCCTGTTCATCGACTACGGCTACGACATGTCGACCGGCTGGCCCGCGGGAACCGACCGGGCCGCTCGCCGGCCCTGGCTGGCGTCCCTCCCCGCCCTGAAGCGCGACTTCGGCGTCACCTCGGTGGAGGTCGTGCTCGGCACCCACTACCACGACGACCACATCGCCGGGCTGAACCTGCTGCGCGACGTGGAGGGCACGGAGGTCTGGCTGCCCGAGAACGTGGCGCCGATCATGGCGGACCCGATGCGCACCGACCTGCCGTGCCAGTGGTTCGAGCCCATCCCCGCCGACCGCGTGCTGCCGCTGGGCGAGACCGTGCGCTGGCGCGAGTACGACATCGTGACGCACGAGCTGCCCGGCCACACGCTCTACGCCGCCGCGTTCGAATTCGAGGTGGACGGCGTGCGCGTGCTCGCGACGGGGGACCAGCAGACCGCGGAAGGGCGGCTGGGCGTGCAGCGGGAGATCCTGAACTACCAGTACCGCAACCGGTTCCGGCGCGACGACTTCATCCAGAGCGCCGCCCTGTACCGCCGTGTCGCCCCCGGTCTGATGATCACCGGGCACTGGCAGGGCCGCGAAGTGGATGAGGACTACCTGCAACTGCTGACGGAGCAGGGCGACGAGCTCGCCGCCCTCCACGACGGGCTGCTGCCGGGCGACGGGATGCTGCCCCCGGCGGACGGCAACCTGGTGCTCGTCGAGCCGTTCTACCAGCGGGTGAGCCCTGGTGCGCTGCTCTCGTACGAGGTGGTCGTCGTGAACCCCTACGACGAGCCGCGGGAGGTCGTCGCCCGGCTGGTGACGCCGGACGGGTGGAGCGACCCTTCGCCCGCGTCGACGACGGCCGGAGCCGGAGAGACCGTGCGGCTGCGGTTCGCGGTGCGGGCAGGGGAGGCGGTACGGAAGCGTCAGCGCCTGGCGGCCGACGTCACGGTCGGTTCCGTGCGACTCGGGCAGGCCGGGGATGCGGTCGCGGACACGGTTGCGAAGGTACCGATCGCGACGGCGGAGACTCTCGACACCGCTGCTGCCCTCGGCTAGCCTGCGGGCGTGGAGCGCATCCCGCTCTACCGCCAGTGGCACGGCGACCCCGACTCGCCGCATCCGCCGCTGCTGCTCATCCACGGAGGCGGTTCGACGATCGAGACGAACTGGGGCCTGCTGCTGCCGCTCGTCGCGCCCACCCGCTCGGTGCTCGCGGTCGAGCTGCAGGGGCACGGGCGCACGCCCGCGGGCGACCGTCCCGCATCCTTCGAGGGCTCGGCCGACGACGTCGCGGCGGTGCTGACGTCGCTCGGGCTCGGGCCGGTGGATGTGCTCGGCTTCAGCAACGGCGGACAGGTCGCGCTGCAGCTCGCCGCGCGGCATCCGTCCGCCGTCCGCAGGCTCATCGCGGCCTCCGCCCCGGTGCGGCGCGCGGCGATGGTCGACGGGTTCTGGGACGGCCTCGCAGCGGGAACCTTCGACGACCTTCCGGCCGCGTATCGGGACGCCGATCTGGCGGTCAGCCGCGATCCGGGGCACGCCCGGCGGATGTTCGAGCTCGACCGGGAGCTGATGCTCGGCTTCGAGGACTTCCCCGACGACCTGCTCGCGTCGATCGCCGCGCCGACTCTGATCGTCGGCGCGGACCACGATGTCGTTCGGGCGTCGCATTTCGTGGAGCTGGCCTCACTGCTGCCGAACGCCCGCCTGCTGATCGTGCCCGGCATCCACGGCGACTACCTGGGCGAGCGCCTCGCCGCAGGAGGCGACGCCGCGGCCCTGCGCCGCACCCTCCCGCACCTGCTCGCCTTCCTCGACGCCCCCTGACGCCTCGGGGTCTCCGCCCACCATCCAGCCCCTCCGGGCCTCCGCCCAGCATCGAGTCCGCGAAGTTTGCACGCGTTCACCGCGATCAGCGTGCAAAGTCCGCGGACTCGATGGTGGGATGCGGGTGAGGGCGGCGGATCAGCGCGAGATCTCGGTGGCGAGGATGTCGTCGGTCTGGGTGAGGGCGAGGCGCATCCCCTCCTCCATGCCCATCGCGAGGAGTTCCTCCATCTGGGCGGTGCTCGCGAACGTCGAGAGGATCGTCATGCGGGTGCGGCCGTCGCGCTCGACGAACGTCGCGGTCACACGGCCCGGCTCGCCCGGCCTCGGCGCGCCGCCCTCCTCGGCGAAGCCGTCGTCCAGCACCAGGCGGCCGGTCGGCTCGATCTCGACGAACCGCCACCAGCCCCACGCTCGCGTGCTCTCAGGGGTCGTCATGTAGTACGTCGCGCGGCCGCCCGGCTCGAACTCGAACACCTCGAACGTCGCCGGGTACCCCGGAGGGCCCCACCACCGCTCGAGCTGCCGCGGGTCGGACCACAGCTGCCACACCCGCTCCTGCGGCGCCTCGTACTCGGTCACGAACGTGAGCGTCAGCGCGTCCACATCCTTGTTCGACTCGACGAATGTCATCGGCCGTTCCCTCCTATGTCGGTGTTGCCCTCGGCCTCCTCGGCGAGGATGCCGTCGATCGCCCGGTCGCGCCGGCGCCAGATCCGCTCGTACGCGTCGAGCAGCTGCGATGCCCGCTGGATGGTCTCCGGATCGCCGCTGACGATCCGCTCACGGCCTCGCGTCCGCTTGCGGACCAGGCCCGCCCGCTCCAGCACCGCCACGTGCTTCTGCACCGCGGCGAAACTCATGTCGTACCGAGCGGCGAGCTCGCTCACGCTCAGTTCACCGCCGAGGGTGCGCGCCACGATGTCGCGCCGGGTCGCATCCGCCAGCGCGTGGAAGATGCGGTCGACCTCTGCATCCGTCAGCTCATCTACAACCATTTGGTTGTACGTTAGCGCGGCCAGGCGGTGCGCACAAGGGTCGAGACGTGAGTAATGGCGCCTATTCGCGCCGAGCGGCGACATGATGTCGCGACTCGGCGGGATGGGCGACTCGGCGGGATGGGCGACTCGGCGGGATGGGGCGGGTCGGCGGAGGGGCGGCCCGGCGTCGTGCGCACGGCCGACTGGTGACTAATGGCGGCTATTCGCGCCGAGCGGCGACATGATGTCGCGACTCGGGGGACGGGCGCCGGGAGGCAGCGCAGCGCACCCGGTGCGGAGCGCCGTGTTGACCCGCCTGCCCGCCGCGGCCTAGTATCTGTGGGAACGATCCCACACGATCCACCAGCGCAGGCGCGGTCGTGCATCCCCGGAAGGACATGATGGCAAACGGCCTCCGCGCCGTCCTCTCTCTCGACATCGGCGGCACCAAGCTCGCCGTCGGTGTCGTCACAGAGGACGGAAGAACCCACGCACTCACCGTCGAGCCCACGCGCCGCGAGGAGGGTCCGGGTGTAATCGTTCCCAGACTCTTCGCCATGGGTCAGCGGGCGATCGCCGAGTCCGGACTCCAGGTGGAGGCGGTGGGCATCTCGTGCGGCGGACCGCTGGACGCGAAGGCCGGCGTCCTGACCGGCCCCCTGCACCTCCCGGGCTGGATCGACCTGCCGATCGTCGAGCTGGCCGAGCGCGAGTTCGGCGTGCCGGCCGTGCTCGAAAACGACGCCACCGCCGGTGCGCTGGGCGAGTTCCGCTACGGCGCCGCGCGCGACGCGGACACCATGGTGTACCTGACGATCTCGACCGGCATCGGCGGCGGCGCCGTCATCGACGGGCGCCTGCACCGCGGAGCGGCCGGAAACGGCGGCGAGTTCGGGCACGTGATGGTCCGCACCGACGGGCGTCCGTGCCTGTGCGGCCGTCGCGGCTGCCTGGAGGGGTACGCCTCGGGCACGTCCATCGCCCTGCGCGCCCGCGAGGCCGTGGCCGAGCGCGGCGAGGGATCGTCGCTCGCGCAGCTGCCGGTCGTCCGGGCCGAGGACGTCGTCGCCGCCGCGGCGGCGGGCGACCCCTCGCGACCGAGCTCTGGGACGAGACCGTCGACGTCCTCTCCGTCGCCCTCACCGACCTCGTGAACGTCTTCGAGCCCGATCTCGTCGTGCTCGGCGGCGGCGTGACGCGCTCCGGCGACGCCCTGCTGGTGCCCGTCCGCGAGCGCGTGGCCGCCGACGCCATGCCGCCCGCGGCCGCCGCATCCACCGTCGTGCTCGCCGGCCTCGGCGACGTCGTGTGCGTCGTCGGCGCGGGCGCGGTCGCGTTCGACCGCCTCGACCAGCTCGCCGGCGCGGGAGCCGGCCCGAAGGGAGCCCCCATGTCTGAGTGGATGCGCGAGCAGCTGGAGGCGCACATCCAGGTCGCACAGCAGGGCGAGCAGCTGCTGCCGGCGCTGCGCGAGGTCGGGAAGGTGCTGTGCGACGCGTTCGCCGAGCGCGGCATCCTGTACACCTTCGGCAACGGCGGGAGTGCGGCCGACGCCCAGCACTTCACCGGCGAGATCATCGGCCACTACAAGCGCGACCGCCGGCCGCTCGGCGCGGTGACCCTGAGCACCGACCCGACGACGATGACGTGCATCGCGAACGACTACTCGTACGACGACGTCTTCTCGCGCCAGGTGCTCGGCCTCGCGCGGCCGGGCGACGTGGTCGCGGCTTTCACCACGAGCGGCCGGAGTGCGAACATCGTCTCAGCGCTCGAAGCGGCGAAGTCCGTGGGGGCGACGACCGTGCTGTTCGGCGGGGGTGACGGCGGCCCCGCCCGGCAGTTCGCGGACTTCGCCCTGCTGAGCCCGTCGACGACCACCCCGAGGATCCAGGAATTCCACACGTTCATGCTCCACGTGCTCTCCGAGATCGTGGACGCGTGGGCCGACGGCGACGAGGAGTACGCACTGTGACCGACCGGGAGACCCTCACCGATCCCGACACCGACCTCCAGCCCGACAAGGCGGCGGTGGATGCGGCGCTCGAGCCGCAGCCCGAGGCCCCGTCGAAGGGCACGGCGCCGGTCGCCAATGCCCCGGCAGGCACGCAGCCGCGCGACCTCCCGCCCGCGAAGCGCCCCACCGCGACCCCCAGCGCACCCTCCACATGATCGGCAACGCGCACCTCGATCCGGTGTGGCTGTGGCCGTGGCAGGAGGGATACCAGGAGGCGCGCGCGACGTTCTGGTCCGCCATCCACCGCATGGAGGAGTACCCCGACTTCGTCTTCACCTGCGACCAGATCGTGCTGCTCAGCTGGGTGGAGGAGTCCGACCCCGAGCTGTTCGAGCAGATCAAGCGCCGCGTCGCCGAGGGCCGCTGGGTCAACGTCGGCGGCTGGTGGGTCGAGCCGGACAACAACATGCCCATGGGCGAGAGCTTCGTGCGCCAGGGCCTGTACGGCCAGCGCTACCTGGAGTCGCGGTTCGGCATCCCAGCGACGGTCGGCATGAACGTCGACCCGTTCGGCCACAACGCGATGCTGCCGCAGATCCTCAAGGGACAGGGCCTCGACTCGTACACGTTCCTCCGCCCCGGCCCGCACGAGTCGGATCTCGCGCCGAGCCTGTTCTGGTGGGAGGCGCCCGACGGCTCCCGCGTGCTCGCCTACCGCATCCCGTTCGAGTACTGCAGCCCGCCCGGGTCGGTCGACGGTCAGACCGAGAAGGCGCTGGCGTCGCTCGATCGCACGGTCGGCTTCGGCGAGAACGCGACCGCGATGGTGTTCTACGGCGTGGGCAACCACGGCGGCGGCCCGACCATCGCGAACATCGAGTCGATCCACCGCTACGACCGCATGGGCTCCTTCGGAAGGATGACGATGTCCTCACCGCGCACCTACTTCGACGAGGTCCTCGGCCGCGGCGAGGCGTTCCTCGATGGGCTCCCGGTGCGCCGCGACGACCTGCAGCACCACGCGCCGGGATGCTACTCGGCGCACTCGGGCATCAAGGCGTGGCAGCGGCGCGCGCAGTTCGCGGTGCTGAACGCCGAGCGCTGGGCCGCGGTCGTCGCCGCTCACGACGGCGTCGAGTACCCGCGCGAGCAGCTGGAGACCGCCTGGAAGCAGGTGCTGTTCAACCAGTTCCACGACATCCTGCCCGGCTCCGCCATCGAGCCGTCGTACGATGACGCGCGCGACCAGCTCGGCGAGGCCGTCTCCATCTCGAAGCGCATCGTCACCCGCGCCCACAACGTCCTCGCCCGCCAGGTGCAGGTCGACCGCGAGGACGGCACGCAGCCGGTCCTCGTCTTCAACCCGCACCCCTGGCCGGTGTCGGTGGATGTGGACTTCCAGTACGGCGCGCAGCGCGCGGGCGTGCACGTGGTCGACGAGGCCGGCGAGCCGGTCGTGTTCCAGAACTCGCAGTCGACCGCGACGACGGATGACGTCTCGCGCGGCGCCGTCGTCTTCCGCGCCGAGGTCCCCGCGCTCGGCTACCGGCTGTACCGGCTGCGGCCGGGCGCCGGTCCGGGCGCCGCCGCCGGCGGCCTGACGGTCACCGCGGACACCCTCGAGAACGAGCACGTGCGCATCCGCATCGACCAGCAGACCGGCTGGATCTCGTCGTACCTGCTCAAGGCGACCGGCGTGGATGTGATGGCCGGCGTTGACGGAGCCCAGCACACGCAGATCAACGACGACCCGACCGACACCTGGGGCCACCGGGTCATCTCGTACGCGTGGCCGGGCGCCACCATGGCGCTGAAGCGCATCGTCGTGCGCGAGACCGGGCCGCTGCGCTCGCGGGTGCGGGTTGAGCGGGAGTGGGGCGCATCCACCCTGGTCGAGGAGCTCATCCTGGACCACGACTCGCCCGTGCTGCGCGTGAACGTCACGCTCGACTGGCGCGAGAAGGCGCACCTGCTGAAGCTGCGCTTCCCGACCGTGCTCGAGGACCCGACGGCGACCTACGAGATCCCGTTCGGGCACCTGGAGCGTCCGGTCGACGGGGCCGAGGAGCCCGCGCAGTCGTGGGTGGATCTGACCGGCACGGTCGACGGTGCGGCCGCCGGTCTCACGGTGGTCACCACGAACAAGCACGCGTACGACGTCTCGCCGGGCTCCGACGGCGACGGCCGCGGCGACGACGCGAGCATCGGTGTCACCGCCGTGCGCAGCCCCGTCTACTCGTGGCACGACCCGCGGCTGCTCGACCCCGAGGGCATCTACTCGTTCCAGGATCAGGGCGTGCAGCGGTTCAGCTACGAGCTCGTCCCGCACGCCGGCGACTGGCGCTCCGCCGACCCGATCCGGAGGGCGCTCGTGCTCGGCAATCCGGTTCGGGCGATGCAGGAGTCGTTCCACGACGGCACGCTGCCGCCGGTGAACTCGTTCGCCGGCGACGACGGAGGTGCCGTGATGGTCACCGCGCTCAAGGGCACCGAGGACGCGACGGAGGCTCCCGGCGGAGCGGACGTGGTGGTGCGCGCGGTCGAGACCCGCGGCGAGGGAGGCCGGTCGCGCATCCACCTGCCGCTGCTCGGACGCACGATCGAGGAGGACTTCGGCCCGTCGCAGCTGCGCACGTTCGTGGTTCCCGCCGACCCGGCGGAGCCGGTGCGCGAGGTCGACCTGATCGAGCGCCTACTGCAGTGAGCGCGCGCCCCGAGGTCCGGGTGTCCGTCGTCGGCCCGGCGGCGGACACGGTCGAGGTCGTTGAGGAGTGGACGGACGCCGAGCCCGGGTGGCGGCTGAGGCTGCGCGTTACGTACACGGGCGCTGCGCCGGCGGACGGCTCCGTGCTGGTCGAGGCTCCGGTGCGCGGAGCGGACGACCCGTGGTGGCTGATCCCGGGCGCGTTCTACGGCGAGAACCGTCCGGCCGAGAACGCCCGCGCCTTCCCGCGGTTCCAGATCGCCGCGGATACGGCGGAGCAGCATGACGCACTGGTGAGCGACACGTGGGAGTTCCGCGCCGACCGTGCGGCGACGCCGGCGGTGTTCGCGTGGGCCGGACCCGGCCGTGGGGGCGTGGCGCTCGCCGCGGACGAAACCTCCGCGCTCGGCCTCACCGGTCTGGGCCTCGCGCACGACGCGGCCTGGGGCGATGCGACGGTCAGCCTCCGCTTCCCGTACCGCGAGTTCCCGGTCACGTACTACGGCGACGCGCGGCCGCGACCCGCCGACGTGTCGACGCACCGGTTCGTGCCCGGCGAGACGGTCGAGCTGGCCGTGCGCGTCTTCGGGCTGGACGCGTCCCGGCACGCCTACGCGCCCATCCTGCGCGCCCTGCACGCCGAGTCCGCGGCGCGGGCGCCGCAGGATCCGTGGGTGGATGTGGCGACCGCCGCCGACCTGACCGCCGAGGGGCTGCTGACCTGGCACTACGACCCCGACCCCGGCGTGCTGCTCGAGACGGTCGGCTTCGACCGCGAGGTGAGCGGACGCGACGGCCTCACCGTCGACCGGCAGGCGATGCACGTCGGCTGGGTGAGCGGCATCCCGTGGGCGTACGCGCTGCTCGCGCACGGACTGCGCACCGGCCGGACGGACGAGGTGGACGCGGCGCGCCGGGTCATCGACTTCATCACCGCATCCCTCTCGCCCTCCGGCACGTTCTGGGGCGTCTGGTACCGCGACCACGGCTGGACGCAGAGCTGGACCGAGCTGAAGCGCGGCCTCCACTCGCGCACCCTCGCCGAGGCGACGCTGTTCCTGCTGCGGGCGCAGGCGCTCGACGGTCACGACCAGTGGGAGCACGCCATCCGCTCGAACCTGGATGTCGTGGTCGGGCGGCAGCGCGCCGACGGCAACCTCGGCTCCGTGCACCACGCCGAGACCGGGGAGGTGCTGTCGTGGTCGGGCGCCTCCGGGCTGACCTGGATCGCCGCGCTGGTCGAGGCCGCCGACCGCGACCAGCGGTACCTTCCGGCCGCTGTGGCCGCCGGTCGGTACTACGAGCAGTTCGTCGACCGGGAATTCCTGCACGGCGCCCCGGAGGATGTCGACCTCGCGCCGACCTCGGAAGACGGGTACGCCGCCGTGATGGCCTACGTGGCGCTGCACCGGGCGACCGGCGACACGCACTGGCTCGACATGGCGAGGCGGGCGGCCGACTGGATGCTGACCTTCCGCTACACGTACGACGTCGCGTTCCCGGCGCACACGCTTCTCGGCGCCTACGGCTTCCGGACGCGCGGGGCGGACAATGCCTCACCGTCGAACCAGCACCTGCACGCCTACGGTCTCGTCTGCACGGCCGAGCTGCGCGAGCTCTCGGCCGCCCTCGACGACCCGCACTATGCCGAGCGGGCTGACGAGACGCTGGCGTGCTTCCGGCAGTTCATCGCGCGGGAGGACGGCGACTTCAACGCCTACCGAGGGATGGTGAGCGAGCGGTATTACCAGACCGCGTGCTTCCAGCCGAAGGGGATGCTGCTGACGCTGTCGCACGCCTGGAGCGTCGGGGTGACGCTGCTGGCGTGCGAGCAGACGCTAGCGGGGTGAGCCGGTCTCCGCACCGCCGAGTGGCGACATCATGTCGCAACTCGGCGGAAATAGGAGCAACGAGTCACCACTCGGCGCCCACGCGGGGAGCGAAGGCGGGACGGTGGGGTCGACGTCCGCGTCAGCGGTGGAGGCCCCAGAACGCCCAGGGGACATCCCGGCGAACCCGTGGTTCGGCGCCGGGCTACGCCTCTCCCGCCGGGCGTGCGTACTCCGACCCGGACGCCGTGCGGAGCAGCAGCCCGGCATCCACGAGGTAGCGGCGGAGGGAGACGGGGTCGTCTCCGAGTGCGGCGAGCCGTTCGGTGAGCTCCCGCTCGGCGACCGTCTGCCCAGGCGGAAGGACCGCGTCCGCGACGTGCGTCAGCAACTCCAGCCGGTCGTCGGCACCGGCGGGGTAGCGGTCGATCCGCCCGTCCGGGCGGAGGAAGCGCTGCACGCCCGCAGGCCGTGGGCGGTTCGCCGCCGCGGATTCCAGCAGGCGCCGGAACACCTCCTCGTCGGCCGCGAAGGCGCCGCCCTCGTGACGCACCAGACCGGCCGATTCGAGCAGCGTCAGGGCGCGGCCCTCGCGTGCCGCGCTGAGCTCCGCATCGCCCGGCACGCCCCCCGCGACGAGACGCGCCCACACCGTGCGGGCATCCCGGTTGGCCAGGGCCGCGACCACCGGCCGCCAGTCGGGGATCCGGTCGTCCGCTCGCTCCTGCGCCACCGAACCAGTCTCTCCCAGCCGCACCCCGGCGCGCACTCATCGATGGGTCGCAACACGCCGTCGACCCGCGCGCGTAACGGCGTGTTGCGTCCCATCGATGCCGGCGCAGCGCGCCCGGCTCAGCCGTCCTTGCGCAGCTGCTGCAGCAGTTCCGGCGCGCGTCGATCCAGCAACCGTCCGCCGACGCGGACGCCCACCACCAGCAGCACCCCGCCGAGCACGACCGCGGCCAGGAGCCCGAGCCAGCCCCACACCGCCTCGCGGGTCACCAGGGAGACCACCAGCAGCACGATCTCGGGCAGACTGAGCACCGCGATGACGCCCCAGGCGGCGAAGGTCGGGCCGAGCAGCGAGATGTTCGCGCCGGGCCGCGAACGGAACGGGTTGTCGCCGGGCTCCGGCACCGGGAAGACGAACCGCGCCGAGGTGACCGAGCAGACGGCGACCCCGGCGAGCAGCATCCCGAGCGAGAGCCCGAGCAGGCCGGGCGCGGGCAGCCAGTCGCCCTCGAGCGCGGCGGCCCCGACGGTGACCACGACGACCGCGGGCACGGCGAAGGTCAGCAGGGCGGCAGCCCGCCCCCACCGGTCCGCACGGCCGGGCACCGACTTGGACACGTGCAGGGCGAAGGCGGTGGAGTCGTACGAGACGTCCGCGATCATCCCGATGCCCAGCGAGAACGCCACGACCGGCCCGGCGGCGAAGATGTAGCCGGTCGAGTGGTTGATGCTCGCGTAGAACCACATGACCGCGGGCAGCAGCGGGATGACGAGCAGCTGGCGCAGGTAGCGCGGGTCGCGGAACCAGTACGTGAGGCAGCGCGCCGCGATCGCACCCCCGGGCGTGCCGGGCAGCACGCCGAAGAGCCCCGACTTCCCGGGCGCCCGGACCCGAGAGGACGCACGCGCCGGCGTCACGAGCGACCGGGCGAGGCCCCAGCGCCACACCGCCCACAGCACTCCGAAGGTCGCCAGCGCGATGATCAGCCGCAGCAGCGCGCCGATGGGGTCGCCGGCGGCGACGGCTCCCGGCACGGCCCAGACGGCGCCCAGCGGCGACCAGCCGAGACCGGTCGCCACCGCGGGCAGCGCGTCCGCCGAGTTGCGCAGCCCCGACGAGATGCCGACGACGATCGGACCGGCCAGGATGAGCGGGATCAGGATCAGCAGCCCGCTCGCCTCGCGGAAGCGGCGACCCGAGGCCAGCCCGCTGGCGATCGAGGTCACGGCGCGGGACACGACGATGCAGGTCGCCGCGCCCAGGACGCCCGTCACGAGGGCGATGAGCGCGACGCCCGGGGACCGCAGCCACGGCAGGGCGGTCCCGAGCGAGGCGATGGGGGTCGCGGCCCCGGCGATGCCGACGGCGCCGCTCAGCAGCATCCCGACCATGAGAGGGCGGAGCGCGATCGGATAGACGGCGAGGTGCCCAGGATCGAGGGTCTGCTCGACCCCGGAGAGCAGCAGGGGGAAGACCGCCCAGCCGAGCACCGCGGCCGAACCGGCGAGCACGACCGCGGTCGTCGCCACCTCGATCGGCGCGAAGGAGAGCCCGACGAGGGCGCCCAGAACGACCAGCAGCCCGATGGTGCCGTAGAGCGCCCCGATGATGACCGCGACGAGCTGGCTGGTGCTCCGCCGGAACGAGTTCCACAGGACGAGCAGCCGCAGCCTTACGAGTGTCGCAACCACTCCGGCCCCTCCCCGACCCGGCGTCCCCCGACGAGCTCGACGAAGCGGTCCTCCAGCGTGGAGCCGGCGCGCACGTCGTCCACCGCTCCGGCCGCCACGACGCGGCCCGCGGTGATGACGGCGACGTGGTCGCACATCCGCTCGACCAGATCCATCACGTGCGACGAGACCACGACCGTGCCGCCGCCGTCGACATAGGCGCGCAGGATGTCGCGGATGTTCGCCGCCGAGACCGGATCGACCGACTCGAAGGGCTCGTCCAGCACCAGGACGCGCGGCGCGTGAACCATGGCGGCGGCCAGTGCGATCTTCTTGGTCATGCCGGCCGAGTAGTCGACCACGAGCGTTCCGCCCGCAGACTCCAGGTCGAGCAGCTGCAGCAGGTCGGCGGTGCGCTGCTGGGCGGTCGGCCGATCCATCCCGCTGAGCAGGCCCGCGTACTCGACCAGCTGCTGGCCGGTGAGCCGGTCGAACAGGCGCACGCCGTCGGAGAGCACCCCCACCATGGCCTTCGCGACCAGCGGCCGGCGCCACATGTCGACGCCGTGGATGAGGACCTCACCCGCGTCCGGACGCAGCAGCCCCGTCGCCATGCTCAGCGTCGTCGTCTTGCCGGCCCCGTTCGGGCCGACGAGCCCGTAGAAGCTGCCGGACGGCACATCCAGGTCGATCCCGTCCACCGCGATCTTCTCGCCGAACCGCTTGTGCAGTCCCCGGATCCTGATCGCACGCCCGTCATCGTCGGCCACGCGTTCCCCCTCACGTCGCGGTCGCGCGCTTCGGGCGGCCGTGCGACCACCCTATCGGCGGCCGCGGACGCTGGGCCAGCGCATCCGGCACGTACGCCGAGCCTCGGATGCCGGATGCGGCACGCCGCGCGCCCCTGGTCGCGATCGGCGTGCCGCATCCATCGATCGGCGGGGAGGGACCCGCCCGCCAGGGGTTCCTTCGGAGGCATCGGGGGAGGCGGATGCGGGTTCGGCCCCCTTCTGAGCCGTTTCCCAGGCTCGGCGCGGCGGTGGGGCCGACCGGCCTCAGCGACCCAGCGGCCCGGCATAAGACCGTGCCTGCACCGGCAGGGCGGCGGCGGCTCCATACGAGGCGACCGCCTCCCGCAGGCCGGTGGGTGCGGCCGGACGGAACCGGTAGCGCAAGGTCCCGGTGAACTCCTGCCGTGCCTGGAAGTTCGTGAAGTGGAGGTTGTTCATCACCCAGCTGTTGACGTGCCCGGCCGGGGCGTCGAGCGTCCGCGCCCACTCGCCGGTGTGGAAGCCGCCCAGCTGGACGAGTGGCGCATCCATCGACGCCCACAGGACGGCGTGATCGCCCCCGCGGACCCCGACGGCGTGCTGGATGGAGTACCAGTCCTTCGAGGTGTCGGGCAGCTGCTCGGTCTCCGCGGCGAAGACGGCGCCGGCCGTCTCCAGCAGGAACTCGGGATCGGCCACGGCGAAGGGGAACGCGACGAACACGCTCTCGGGGCCGAACCGCTCCGGCTTCGCGATCTGCACAGCCAGCTCGATGTCGTCGAGGTCGCGGAACAGGGTCAGCGTGTGCGTCGCCTCCAGCGCGCCGTCGAGCCGGCTCGTCCACTGGATGCGCGCGTAGGTCTCCGTCCCGATCACGCGCGGGGCGGCGTCGGAGCGGGCGTGCATCCGGTCGAATGCGGGCCCGGGGAAACCGGGGTTGAAGTTCTTCGGGTCCGCGAAGATCGCGTGCGACCGCGCGGCCTCGGCGACCGACTCCGTCACGATCGCGCCCAAGCCGTGGGCGGTCGCGGCGTCCACCAGCTCACGTCCGGTCGCGAGATCGAGCAGGGACACGACGCCGCCGCGCGCCGGGTCGACGGTCGCGCGGAAGCGCCCCGCCTCGACGGTGGCGCGCTCCTCCGGCTCCGGCTCCGGGCCCGGGGCCGGCAGCACGGCCGCCGATCGCGCCGGGAGGTCGGCGACCAGCGTCACCCGGCGGGAGCCGCCGACCTCGGCCTCCACCGCCTCCCTGCGCGGCCGGTCGTCCAGGTTGGCGACCAGCACGCCCTCCGCCGCCCTGGGATGCGCGCCCGACGCGGCCAGGCGGAACAGCGCCTCCACGTTCAGATCGCGGGCCAGGTCCCAGGCGCCGTAGGCGAAGCCGGCCTTGGCGTTCCAGTGGGAGTGGCTGAAGTGCGAGTGCGGCTTGGAGTAGGTCTCCCACGAGCCCCAGGTGTGCTCGCCGAAGAGGAGCAGTTCCTCGTCCACGCGGTCGAAGGCCTCCGCGAGCTCGGCATCGTCGCGGAGGCGCACCGGGCCGCGGCGGTATCCGAGCACGGTCGCAAGCGCCGGCCGCCCCTCGCCGCGCTCCTGCGCCAGCGCGAAGGCCTCGCGTGCCGACCGGGCGAACCGCCGCGCCTCGCGGTACACGGCGACCTCCCGAGCCGTCGAGCCGTGGCCGTGCGACCACCAGTCCGCCCACTCGCCGCGGAGCGCGGGCAGGTCGTCCGGGGCCTGCGCGAGCAGCGCATCCACCGCCGTGTCGATCGTGGCGGTCTGCATCGGGCGGTCGGGATGACGCTCGTTCCAGTAGCCCACGACCTGCGTGAACAGCGCCGTCGGCCAGCGGTTGTCGTTGCCCGCGTGGACGACCGCCGTGTCGAACGGGTAGTCGTCGCGCGCGTCCAGGCGTTCCACGAACTCGAGGATGCTGCGCTCGGCGAGCTCCGCATCCCCGTCGACGATGCCCCACTCCTCGCCGAAGCCGTAATGCGTCGAGAGCAGCGTGAACACGCAGCGCCCGGACGGCGCCTCCCACCAGAAGCGCTCGGCTGCTCGAGCGGCGCCCGCCCGTGGTCCGGGTTGAGCGCCATGACGAGCCGGTCGACGCCGGCATCCAGCATGGCGTCGGCCACACCCCAGGCGATGCCGTTCACGTCGCCGTGCTGCTCGGTGCGGATCGGGATGCCGGCGTCGCGGAGGCGGCCGAGCGGGCGGTAGCCCGCCTCGAACTCCGGGAGGTCGGGCAGCTGCGTCATGTTGAGGTAGCCGCCGGTGACGGCCAGCGTGCCGTCGGCGACGAGCTCGCGGAGGCGTGCGACCTCCGCCGGGGCAGCGTCGCGGAGGAAGTTCAGCACGGGCCGGGCGACCTCGAACGTCCAGCGGAAGCGGTCCGGCGCGTCGGGGGTCGTCGTGTCCTCGTCGGCCAGGCGCAGCACTTCGCGCACGATGCGGGCGTGCATCCCGTCGATGATCCGGGGGCTGTTGGTGTACCCCACGTCGTGGTGGGTGTGACCGAGCAGCAGCAAACGTCGGATGCGGGGCATCAGGGCCTTCCTCGAAGTCGATATGGCATCGTTGCCATACGACCCTAGGACTTGAGAAGCGCCCCGTTCAAGCGTAAGAAACGATCAAGTAACGAAAACCGGCTCCGTGTACCCGGTCCCCTTGTGAAGAGCCACGCCGCTGCATTAGCGTGCGATGTGGGAAGGTTTCCATACTGTCGCCTCTGAACCCCGGCAGTAGGGGATCCCGTACCTCTTCGCTCGGGCGAGGACGCCCGCTGCGACACCACTGAAGGGAAATCAGATGAACAAGAGGCACACCGCCCTCGCCGCGCTGGCCATCACCGCGTCGGTGGCGCTCCTCGCCGGATGCAGCTCCAGCGGCGGCAGCTCCTCCGGCGGGAACTTCTCGAAGGACGCCAAGGGCAGCCTGAACGCCTGGGGCTTCGACAACGCCGACGAGGTCGGCACCTCCCGAATCGACTACGCCAAGAGCCAGCTCAAGGACGTCACGATCAAGATCGACCAGACGCCGTTCGACGCGCAGAAGTTCACCACCCGCGTCGCCGGCGGCAACGTGCCGGATGTCGTGCAGATGGACCGCCAGTTCGTCGCCACCTACGCGGCGCAGGGCCTCATCCAGCCGCTCGACCAGTGCTATTCGGTGCACAACGTCGACCCGCAGAAGCAGTACTACGGCTCGGTCATGGACGACATCACCTACAAGAGCAAGATCTACGCGGTGCCGCAGTTCTACCAGCCGCCGGCGATCATCACCAACGAGCGCGTCATGAAGGCGGCCGGGGTCACCGACGCCGACATCGACACCTCCAAGCCGGAGCAGCTCGTTGCCGCGGTCAAGAAGATGTACAAGGCCTCGGGCGGCAACCCGTCCGTGCTCGGCTTCGACCCGCAGGCCAGCGGCCAGGCGGGCCTGTGGCTGCTCGCCAACGGCGGCCAGGTCATCGGCTCCGACGGCAAGCCGACCCTCGACGACCCCAAGAACGAGAAGGGTCTGGAGATCCTGAAGCAGATCGCGGACGCCCAGGGCGGCTACGCGAAGATGAAGAGCTTCACCGACTCCTTCGACTTCTTCGGCGAGAACAACCAGTACGTGAAGGACCAGGTCGGCGCTGAGGTCAACGCCCAGTGGTACGTCAACGTGCTGACCCCGTTCGTCGACAAGGTCGACATCGGCGCCGTGCCGTTCAAGGACAACTCGGGCCAGCCGTTCACCGTCGCCTCCGGCACGTCGTTCGTCATCCCGACCGGTGCCAAGAACAAGGACGCCGCGTGCGCCTGGGCGCTCAACCTGACCAGCCTCAAGGCGTGGGAGGCTGCTGGCGCCGCCCGTGCCAAGACGATCGAGAAGACCCCGGGTGCGATCAACACCGGTCTCTTCACCGGTTCGCCGGAGGCCGACAAGACGCTCCGTGAGAAGTACGTGAAGCCGTCCGGCAACGCGGGCTTCGACAAGGCGATCTCGACCTACTACGACGTCGTCGGCAGTGGCAAGTCGTTCGGCGCTTCGCCGGCCGGCCAGCAGATCCAGACCGAGCTGCAGAACGCGATCCAGAAGTACCTTCTGGGCAACGCGTCGGCCAGCGAGGCCCTGAAGCAGGCCCAGGCCTCGGCCATGAAGGCGTACGACCAGGCCACCAAGAGCAGCAAGTAACGTCGCTCGCAATACGGGGCGGTCTCCTTCGGGAGACCGCCCCTTCTGCGTGCGCCGGGGCGGCGCTGCGCCGCGGCGGGGCAGGCGCCGTCCGTCTGCGTCCGCGCCGAGTGGTGAGCAGATGTCGCTACTCGGCGCGGATTGGCGCATCTACTCACGTTTCGCGATGCGGGCGCTTCGCGCCTTGGCGGCCGCAGGGCGGGCCGTCCCGCCGAGTGGTGAGCAGATGTCGCCACTGGAGCTGGATTTGGGCGTCTACTCACCTCTCGGCGCCCGAGCCGGCGCTGGGCGCTGGCGCTTCGGAGGATCCCGCGCCTCAGCCGCGGGCGACGGCGGCCGCCTCCGGCAGGTCCGCCACCTCGCGCCGTCCGCGCAGCGCCGCCCACAGCACCGCGGGGCACGCAAGCAGCAGTCCGCCCGCGACGATCAGCGTCCAGCGCGCACCGATCGCGTCCCCGAGCAGTCCTCCGACGATCGCGCCGACCGGGAACAGGCCCATGACGACCACCTGCATCGTGGCGTTGACGCGGCCCAGGATGCGGTCCGGGCAGACCTGCTGGCGCACGCTCACCTGCGTGATCGCGTACACGATCTGCCCGAATTCGCCGGCGGCGATGCCGAGGACGATGAGCAGCGTCCACCATCCGGGCTGGGCGAAGGCCCCCAGCAGCGACAGGGGCGCCGTCACGGCCAGCGACAGCCAGACGATCCGCACCGACCCCACCGCACGGGAGAGCCGCGTGGTGAACGCCGCGCCGATCATCACTGTCACCGACCCGACTGCGATCACGATGCCGATCAGCGCCGGCGAGAGGCCGAGGGTCCGCGACAGGAACACCATGTTCACCGCCGATGCGATCGCGAACGAGAAGTTGCTCAGTGCGCTCGCCACGGCCGTGGCGCGCAGCACGCGCGAGCGGAACACGAACCCCAGTCCTTCTGCGATCTCACTGCGCATGCGCCGCCGACGGCCGTCCGCGTGCGCCGTCGGCGCATCCTCCCGGGCCCTGATCCCGATCAGGCACAGCGCAGACACAACGAACGTCCCGGCCTGGACAACCAGCACGGACGCCGCGCCGATCAATGTCACGAGGATGCCGCCCAGCGCAGGACCGGCGACCTGGCCGGATGCGCGCACGAACTCGAGCGACGAGTTGCCGGCGAGCACCCGCTCGCGGCCGATCACGGCCGGAAGATAGCTGCGGTAGGCGACGTCGAAGAACACCCGGGCCACCCCGGCCAGCAGAGACACGAGCAGCAGCTGCCCCATCGTCAGGATGCCGAACACGGCCGCGAGGGGGATGGTCGCCAGCAGGACCGAGCGCACGGCATCCGAGGCGACGAGGAGCGGACGCCGTCGCACCCGGTCGACCCACGCGCCCGCGGGCAGGCCGAGCACCGCGAAGGCGATGGTGGATGCGGCGCCCAGCAGACCCACCTCGAAAGCGGTCGCGTGCAGGGTCACCACCGCGAGCAGCGGGAGCGCCACCCCGGAGATCTGGGCGCCGAGCTGGCTGGTCGTCTGCCCGGCGAGCAGCAGACGGAAGTCGCGCGACGCGAACAGCGCGGCAGAAGAGTCAGGAGACGAAGAAGAGGAGGTCACGACGGGGGCCTTTCGAATCGGAACGGGTGGTCCTCCCACCCGCCGGCTCGACCCGGAGATCGTCGCTAGGGGGTTAGAACGTTACCGGGCGCGGGGACCGAAGTCCACCCGCGCCCGGTGTCCGGGGTGCCGATCAGCCCTTTCGGCCCTGCGTCGCCACACCCTCGATGAAGTACCGCTGGCCGAATCCGAACAGCAGCAGCATGGGCAGCGTCACGATGAGTGCAGCCACCATCACGAACTGGTAGTCGCCGTGTCCGCCGTTCGTCGGGCTGAAGGTCGTCATCGCGTACGAGATGCCGAGCGGGACGGTGAAGCCGTCGACGCCTCCCGCGTTCAGGTAGATCAGCGCCGCCTGCAGGTTGTTCCAGCTGGCCTGGAACTCGAACAGGAAGATGATGATGAACGAGGGGATGCTGAGCGGCATCGCGATCTTGGTGAACAGCCTCCAGTAGCTGGCGCCGTCGAGACGGGCGGCCTCGAACAGCTCACGGGGCAGCCCCATGAAGAACTGCCTCTGCAGGAAGATGTAGAACGCCGACCCGAACAGGTTCATGCCGAACAGCGGGATCCACGTGCCGATCAGTCCGAGGTTCTTCCAGATGAGGTACTGGGGCACCATCGTCACCGCACCGGGCAGCATCATCGTCGCCAGCACCAGGCCGAACAGCAGGGTGCGGCCCGGGAACTTGAAGTACGCGAAGCCGAACGCGACGATCGAGCTCGAGATGGCGACCAGGCCGGCGGCGAGGATGGCGATGATGACGCTGTTGCCGATCCACGACATCAGCGGGAGCTGGTTCCAGACCTCGACGTAGTTCTGCGGAGTGAACGTCTTCGGCCACAGGGAGTTGTCGAAGACCTCCTGCCGAGGCTTGAGGCTCGCGGCCAGCAGCCACGCGAACGGGTACAGGAACAGCAGGGTGAAGCCAATGGCGAGGATCCACAGCAGGGTCTTGCCGACGATCGACTTGGGCTTGTACCACCGGTTGCCGACCGGCCTGTCGCCGCCCTTGCCGGGGGTCTTGCCGGTCTGGGCCTCGGCGGCCTGGAGCTCGGAGGCGAGCGGCGCCGCGGCCGGAGCGGACTGGGTCGCTGACGACATCACTTGTCTCCTTCGTAGTAGACGAGGCGGTTGCTGACCTTCACCTGCACGAGCGTGATCAGGAGGATGATCACGAACAGCAGCCAGGCCATCGCGGCGGCGAAGCCGAAGTTGAACTGCCGGAAGGCCTGCTGGAAGAGGTAGACCCCGTAGAACAACGACGAGTCGGGCGACGCGTTCGTCTGATCTCGCCAGAACAGCAGGTAGGCCTGGTCGAACACCTGCAACGCCGCGATGGTGAGCACCACCACGTTGAAGAAGATGGCCGGGGAGATCATCGGGATGGTGATCGTGAAGAACTTGCGGATCGGACCCGCCCCGTCCAGCGACGCCACCTCGTAGAGGTCCTGCGGGACGTTCTTGAGCGCCGCCAGGAAGATGACCATCGTGCCGCTGACGCCCCAGAGGGTCATGAGCACGATGGACGGCTTCACCCAGTTCGGGTCGATCAGCCACTGCGGGCCCTCGATCCCGAACAGCGCCAGGAAGCGGTTGATCGCGCCCGTGTTGCCGTTCAGCAGCAGCAGGAAGATGGATGCGGTGGCCACCGCGGGCGTCATCTTCGGCAGGTAGTAGATGGTGCGGAAGACGCCGGCGCCGCGTCCCACCCAGTTGAGGAGGAGGGCGAGCAGCAGCGCGAAGATGATCTCCAGCGGGACGGCCATCACCGCGTAGAACAGTGTGTTGCCGAGCGAGAGCGCGACCTTCGGGTCGTTGAACAGCTCGGAGTAGTTGTCGAAACCGGCCGGGCTGGCGCTGTTCGTCGCGAGATTATAGTTGCTGAACGAGATGTAGAGGCTGTACAGCATCGCTCCGAGCGTGAACACCAGGAAGCCGATGATCCACGGGCTGATGAAGAGGTAGCCCGCGATCGCCTCCCGCCGGTTGTACTTGGAGGCCCGCTTCTTGGCCGGCTTGCGGTCATCCGTTCGGGTCTTGCCGCGTGACGCATCAGTGAGGACGGCCATCAGCGGCCTCCCCGTGTCGCGTCATCGAGCTCGGTGATCCTCATCGCCACCCTTTCGATCCGTCCCCCGCCTTCGTCGGCGCGGTGTGGCATCGTTACCACATAGCAGCGACTATAAGTCCTCCCGAGCGGGCCATGCAACCGCGCCCAGATCATTCCCGGGCGGGGCGGGCCTGCTCGGGCGACCCGTATGCGGCTATGTGGGCGGTGCCCGGCGGGGGATCTGCCTGTGTGCAGCGCACGGTACACCTGCGGGGGCTCACAGTCACGGGGGAGCGGTGCGCCCTCCGGATGGGTGGGAGCAGGGAGGCTCCGGCGACCATTAGGGTGGACTTCGCCGGGGCGACCGGCGCTGAGGCGCCCGGGGGAGAGGTGCCATGATCGAGAACGACGCGGAGGGGGCTCCACGCCGCGCGACGCTGAAGGATGTCGCGCTGGCGGCGGGGGTGTCGCAGTCGACGACGTCGCGCGCCCTGAGCGGTGAAGGATACGTCGCTGCGGGCGTGCGCGAGCGCGTCCTGGCGGCGGCGGAGTCGCTCGGCTACGTGCCGCACGCCATGGCCCGAAGCCTCCGTAAGCAGGACAGCCGCACGATCGGCGTCCTCGTCTCCGACCTCCGCAACGCCTTCTACGCCGACCTCGCCGCGGGCATCGCCGCCCGGGCGCGCCGCGAGGGCTACACGATGATGCTCGTCGACGACCAGGGCTCGACCGAGGCCGAGATGGATGCGGCGCGCGCGTTCGTCGCGACGCGTGTCGCCGGGGTGATCGTGACCCCGCTGTCGGGCGACGTCTCCGAGTACCTGATGCGTCAGCACATCCCCGTCATCGAGGCGGACCGGCAGTTCTCGGCCGGACGCTGCGACGCGGTCATCGTGGACAACGCGGGCGTGGCCAAGCGGATGACCGACCACCTGATCGACCTCGGTCACCGCCGCATCGCGCTGTTCATCGACGAGACGACGTGGACGACCGGCGGAGAGCGCGCCGCCGGCTACCGCCGCTCGCTGGAGGGTTCCGGCATCCCGGCGGACCCGTCGCTCGTGATCTCGACCGGATGGGACGCGGACGGCGCCCGCAAGGCCGCCATCGACATCCTGGCCCGCCGGGATCACCCGACGGCCATCTTCGCCGCGAACAACCTGCTCGCCGAGGGCGTGTGGCGGGCGACGAACGACCTGGGGCTCCGCATCCCGGAGGATGTGAGCGTCGTCTCGTTCGACGACTCCGAGTGGATGAGCATGGTGAGCCCCGGCATCACGGCGGTCGCCCAGGATGCGGTGTCGCTCGGCGAGACGGCGCTCGCCCGCCTGCTCGAGCGGCTGAAGGCCCCGGCGGCGGACCCGCACACGACGGTGCTGGAGGCGCAGGTGCTCCCGCGCGGCTCGACCGCCGCGCCGCGGGCGCTGTAGCGGGTCGCGCGCCTCCGTCCGCTGCGCGGCCCTGCGTGCGCTGGCCTGCCCGCCGAGTAGCGACATCATGTCGCGACTCGGCGCGGATTCGCGCGTTTACTCACGACTCGGCGCTCGTCGCGCGCGCAGCGGGCGCCGCGGTGCCCTGCGCTGCCCGCCGAGTGGTGACATGATGTCGCGACTGGGCGCGGATTCACGCGTCTAGTCACGACTCACGACACCGGGGTGGAAACGATCCCACGTTTGCGGCAGGATGGGCGCGGCGAGAGGACCGACGCTGAACACATCCACGAACCCACAGGCCGACCCGGGGCTGGCCGTCGCGATCGACGGCGGCAACTCCAAGACGGAGGTCGTCGTGCTCGAGCGCGCGGCGGGCGGGTTCGCCGAGCGGTGGCGCGCGATCGGCGCCGGAAGCGGCGCCGGTCCCGAGGCGGTCGTGGTGGCGGTCTCGGCGCTTCTCGCCGAGGGCGGCTTCGACCCGCGGGCCGCACGGCGGGTCTCCGCGGCCGTCGCCGGGCTCGACTTCCCCGGCGACGAGGCGGCGCACCGCGCTGCGCTGTCCGAACTGTTCCCGAACGCCGAGGTGGATGTCGTCGGCGACGCCGTAGCCGTGTTGGAGGCGGGCGGGGGCGCCGGAAGCGCGGTCGCGATCGTGTGCGGCGCCGGGCTCAACGCGGTGGCGCGCGGGCCCCGCGGCGTGGCCACGGTTCCTGCGCTCGGCTGGGCGAGCGGCGACTGGGGTGGCGGCGACGAGCTCGGCCGCGAGGCGGTCCGGGCCGCCGCGCGAGCGGAGGACGGGCGTGGCCCGGCGACGTCGCTCCTGCCGCTGGTGCTCGCCGAGACGGGGGCCGCCGATACGGTGGGACTCGCCCGGGCGATCCGCGACGGCCGAACGAGCATGCGGCAGGTCGGCGCCCTGGCCGCCACGGTCGCACGCGCCGCGTCCGAGGGAGACGCCGTGGCCGCGGACCTCGTCGCCCGTGCCGCCGACGAGGCGCTGCGCCTCGCCGACGTCGTGACGCGCGCCGCCTGGGGAGCCGACGCATCCATCCCGCCCGGCACCCCGGCCGTGCTGGCGGGCGGCCTCTTCGGCGACCCCGGCTTCCGCGAGGCCGTCGCCGCCGGGCTGCACGAGCGCGGCTTCGACCCGCGGCCGCTGGAGTTCCGCCCGGTCGACGGCCTGGTCCGCGCACTCCGCGGGCGCGACGCCGCCCCCGCCGCCGCGCCCGCCGCCCAGACACCCCCGCACGCGACCCCGAAAGGATCCGCATGAAGATCACCGTCATCGGCGCCGGCTCCACGTACACGCCCGAGCTCGTCTCGGGCCTGTGGAACGAGCGCGAGCGTCTCACGGTCGACGAGCTGTGGCTCATGGATGTGGACGGCCCTCGCCTCGAGATCGTCGGCGGCATGGTGCGCCGGATGCTGGCCCGTCAGGGCGCCGACGTCCCGGTCACCCTCACGACCGACCGCACGGCGGCGATCGAGGGGGCGGACGCGGTCCTCATCCAGTTGCGGGTCGGCGGCCAGAAGGCGAGGCTCCAGGACGAGCTCTTCCCGCTCGCGTGTGGATGCGTCGGCCAGGAGACGACCGGCGCGGGCGGGCTCGCGAAGGCCTTGCGCACCGTGCCGGTGGTGCTCGACATCGCCCGGGAGGCGCGCGAGCGGGCGAACCCGGACGCGTGGATCGTGGACTTCACGAACCCGGTCGGCATCAACACCCGGGCGCTGCTGGACGACGGACACAAGGCGATCGGGCTGTGCAACTTCGCGATCGGGGTGCAGCGCTGGATCGCCCGCGAGCACGGCGTGGAGCCGCGCCGTGTCGAGGTGTACCCCGTCGGGCTGAACCATCTGTCGTGGGTGCGCAGCATCCGGGTCGACGGGGTGGATGTGCTGCCCGGCATGATCGCCGACCGCTCCGACGAGCTCGGGCGCCGCGGCGGCGTCACGGGCGAGCTCATCCGCGACCTCGGCGTGCTGCCCTCGTACTACCTGAAGTACTACTACGCGCACGATGCGACGGTGACCGAGATGAACACATCCACTCCGCGCGCGACGGTGGTCGCCGACGTGGAGCGCGAGCTCCTCGAGCTGTACGCGGATCCGGCCGTGGACACCAAGCCGCCGCAGCTGGAGGCACGTGGAGGCGCCTTCTACAGCGAGGCGGCCACCGCGCTCCTCGCCTCCCTGGTGGCCGGGACGGGCGACAACCACGTCGTCAACGTCCGCAACAACGGCCTGATCGCGGGCCTGGCCGACGACGACGTGATCGAGACCCTGTGCCGGGTGGATGCGTCCGGTGCGACTCCGCTGCCGCAGGAGCCGGTCGCGCCCGAGCTTCTGGGGCTGATCCAGCACGTCAGCGCGTACGAGCGGCTCGCCGCCCGCGCGGCGGTGACGGGCGACCGGCGGCTGGTGCGGATGGCGCTGCTCGCGCATCCCCTCGTCGGCCAGTGGGATCTCGTGACCGCACTGGAGCGGGGCCTGTTCGAGACCGGGGCCGACCTGCTGCCGCAGTTCGCTCCGAACGCGGGCGCATGACCCGCTTCGCCGACGTCGTGGTGTACGGCGCGACGTCCGCCGGTGTCGCGGCAGCGACGGCCGCGGCGGGGGCCGGCGCGCGGGTCGTGCTCGTCGAGCCCGGGCGCCACCTGGGCGGCATGACCTCCGGCGGCCTGGGGTACACCGACGTGGGTGACGTGCGCGCGCTCGGCGGGGCGGCCGCCCGCCTGCGGTCCGACATCGCCGACCATTACGGCACCGCTCCCGGGCATTACGCCGGTCCGGAGCCTCACGTGGCAGAGGCGATCTTCCGGCGCTGGCTGGAACAGGCGGGCGTCGACGTCGTCTTCGACGCCGCGCTGACCGCCGTCGAGGCCGCTGAGGGTCGCGACGGCCGGGATCTGCGCTCCGTCACGGTGACCGGCGGCGAACGGATCGAGGCCGCGGTCTTCGTCGACGCGAGCTATGAAGGCGATCTGCTGGCCGGGGCGGGCGTGCCGTACCGGGTGGGACGCGAAGGCCGCGAGCTGTACGGCGAGCGCTTCGCCGGCCGCCAGGAGCTCGTGCCCGGGATGCACAACATGCCGCCGTGGGTCTCGCCGTTCGCCGGCGACGCGATGGGCCGATCGCCGGGACGCATCCTCGCCCAGTTGCACGACCGCCCGCTCGCCGCAGTGGGCGAGGGCGACGGCGGCGTCATGTCGTACGGCCACCGCGTGTGCCTGACGACCGCGGCCGACCGCATCCCGTTCGAGCGCCCCGCCGACTACGACGAGGAGTACTGGGAGCTCGCCCGCCGCTTGTTCGACCGCGACCGCCGCGCGGGCGTCGAGCGCCAGGCCGGTGGGATGCTCGGCCTCGAGCCGAACCTCCCCGGCGGCATGGCGGACGGCAACTCGCTGGGGCCCCTGTCGCTGAGCGTGCTCGACGGCTCGGCGTGGGAGTACCCCGACGCCTCCCCGCAGCGGCGGGAGGAGCTCCGCCGGCACCACGAGTCGCACACCCGCGGCTTCCTGTACTTCCTCTCGCATGACGCCGATGTCCCGCGGACGATCCGGCAGGAGCTGTCGCGGTGGGGTCTGCCGCGCGGCGAGTTCGCCGACACCGGGCATCTGCCCCACCAGCTGTACGTGCGCGAGGCGCGGCGGATGGTCGGCGAACGGGTGCTGACCGAGCACGACCTTCTGGCGGGAGTCGTCCCCGCCGACACGGTGGCCCTCGGGTCGTACCACATCGACGTGCGCGAGGTGCAGCGCGTGTGGCGGTGGGTGTACGAGCATCCCGAGCCCATCGGCACCGTCTTCACCGAGGGGTACCTCTCCGTGCCGGTGCCCGTCTACGGCATCCCGTACGCTGCCCTCACCCCGAAGCGGGAGGATGCGGCGAACCTCCTGGTGCCGGTCTGTCTCTCGGCGTCCGCGGTCGCCTTCGCGTCCGTTCGCATGGAGCCGCAGTACATGATGCTCGGCCAGGCCGCCGGGGTCGCGGCGGCGCTCGCTGCCTCGGCGGGACGGCCGGTGCAGGATGTGCCGCTCGGCCTCCTCACCGACCGCCTACGGGCGGGTGGGCAGCGGCTCCAGGTCGCATAACCACGGAGTGGTACCGGTGTCAATCCCCCTGACATGACAGGAATTCGGTGCCTCCGTTAGGGCACTATGAAGGCATGGGAAAACTCGTCTACGGAGCGGGCCAGGAGTACGACCTCGACGACCGCGTGCTCAGCCACGTCAAGCTCGCGATCGTCGCCAAGCTCCGCCGGCACGAGAGTTTCCTTCTGAACTGGGATGTGCCGGTCGAGCAGGGCTCGGGCCGCGTCTCCCTCTGGATCAGCCGCGAGGTCCCGCTCGCCTTCCAGTTCAGCGGCAGCCGTCCCCCGGCCATCAACCCGCAGTGGCTGGAGGCGCTCATGCACACCTCGCAGCGCACCGGCGGCATGGTGATCATGCCCGAGGACGAGGTCTCGCGTCACATCCCCTGACCCCGGCTGCACCGTTCGGAGGGTTCGTCAATCCCCTGCTTTTCGGGGTGCGAGCGCCTTAGCTTTGCTTGCATGGGCGATATGACGGCGACTGCGGTGCTCATGATGCTGCCCCGCCGCGCCCGGACGCCGGTCGCCGTGCTGGTCGACGGTCCGGTCCCCTCCTCGTTGCGGCTGGACGTCTTCGGCGGCCGCGACCTGTTCGTGCGGATGCGCCGGGGTCCGGGCGTCCACGGTCTCGGCGAGCCCTACCGCGAACAGCACCGGGACGACTTCCCGGTGGAGTCCGATCCCGCCGTCGTGGTGTCGTCCGACCGGCACGTGCAGGCGCGGTTCGCCTGCTCGGCGTCCGTCTTCGGCGCGTCGGACGTGGTCGTCTTCGTGCCGCTGGACGACGACGGCGAGGCCCCGCAGCACATCAGCGTGCCCGTCCCGTCGCTGGATCGGCCGTCCTGGCACGAGTTCGAACTCGTGTCGCGCACCCGGATGGAGTGCCGCTATCGCGTGGCCGAGTCCGGCGGCGCTCTTCCCACCGGAGGTTCCCGTGCTCTATCAGCTCTCTGAGGTCGAGGCGCTGCTCGCCGACGGTCCCGGACTGTACGTCCGCTTCTCCGCCGGCTACGGGCCGGACCTCGAGGCCGGGTCCGTGGACGCGGAGAGCGGCCTCCCCTGCCCGGCCTGGCCGCGCATCCTCTCGACCCCGAGCCGTGGTGGACGCTGCCCCGCGCCGAGTGGGTCGCGCGCCAGATCAGCCGGCTGCCCGCGCCGCGGCATGCGCCGCAGGACGGTTCCCGGCCGGAGCGCTTCGCCTGGTTGCTGCGCGGGCGCGAGGTGGGGCACGCTGCCGACGGCGAGGCGCTGATCGCGGATGTCGAGGTGGTCGGCCGTCTGGCCGAGTGCCTGATCGAGCAGGCCGACAGAGTCTGGGGCGCGCGGTTCGACGCCGAGCTCGGGCGTCGCGAGGCGGAGCTGGTGTCGGTGGCGCATGCCTGAGCAGTACGTCGAAGGCCGGGGCACCGCGTCGCGCGTGGACGCGACCGCGGTGCTGCAGCTCATCTCCGACGGTCCGTCCGGCGGCACGGCCATCCTGCTGCGCCGCCCGGAGGCGCCGCCGTTCGTGGTGATGGGCGACGACTCCGAGGAGGGGTTCTCGCGGCTGCGCCGGGGAACGATCGCGTACGGGGTGCCCGAGATGTACCAGGCGCTGCCGCGCGACATGATCCGGGCGGGGCACATCCTGCACGTCCGCGGCGACCACCGGCCGGCGCGGGTGGACAAGGCGGGGTCGATCTTCGGGCCCAATCCGGAGAAGCTGTGGGTGCCGCTGGACGACGAGGGCCGGCCGTTCGAGCGGATGCGGGTGCCCATCCCCTCGCTGGAGCGCCCGGCGTTCGTGGAGTTCGCGCTGGAGTCCCTGGACGAGGTGCTGGAGTACCGCCTGCACGGCGAGGCGCAGCTCGGCGACGGTTACATCTGCTCGTACTGCGGAAAGCTGTGCCCGCAGAAGGAGCCGCACACGGCGGCGCACGGCGTCGCGGGGCACACCCACGCGGGCGTCGCGGCCGGGCAGGAGCAGGAGCCGGCGCCGCTGACGGGTCCGCTGGAGCTGGGACACCCCGGCTCCGGGACGCAGCTGTGAGCCGCGCTCTGCGGCTGCTGGTCTGGCAGGTCCACGGCGGCTGGATGGACGCGTTCGTGCGCGGCCGGCACACGTACCTGCTGCCGGTGGATGCGGCGGGCGAGGGCGGCGTCGGCGCTCGGCCGTGGCCCGCGAACGTCGTGGATGTGCCGGAGGCGGAGCTCGCGTCCACACCGTTCGACGCGGTCGTGCTGCAGCGGCTGGAGGAGTTCGAGCTGGTCGAGCGGCTGACCGGGCGCAAGCCCGGCATCGACGTGCCCGTCATCTTCGTCGAGCACAACACGCCGCAGCAGGGGGTGCCGAACTCCCGGCATCCGCTCGCCGATCGCGACGACCTGATCATCGCGCACGTGACGCACTTCAACGCGCTGTTCTGGGACACCGGCGCGACCCGCACCGCGGTGATCGAGCACGGCGTGGTGGACTACGGCAACTTCTTCACCGGTGAGCTGCCGCGCGCGGCCGCGGTCATCAACGAGCCGGTGCGCCGGTGGCGGGTGACGGGGTCCGACCTGCTCGGCGGGTTCAGCGCGGTGGCGCCGGTGGATGTGTTCGGCATGCAGGCGGACGGCCTCGCGCAGGCGCTCGGTGTCGGCGCCGACCGCGTGGTGGCCGCGGGCGACATCGAGGCGCCGCGGCTGTTCCAGGAGGTGGGGCGGCGACGCGTGTACGTGCATCCCAACCGGTGGACGTCGCTCGGGCTGGCGCTGCTGGAGTCGATGACGGCGGGGGTGCCGGTGGTGGCCCTGGACGCGACGGATGCGCGGCGCGCCGTGGTTCCGGGCGTCGGCGCGGTCTCGACCGACGTGACGGAGCTGCATGACGCCGTCCGGGCGTTCGTCGACGACCCGGGTCGGGGGGCGGAGGCCGGCGAGCGCGCGCGGGAGTGGGCGCTCGAGCGGTTCGGGCTGGGGCGGTTCCAGGCGGACTGGGATGCGCTGCTCACCCGCTGGGTCGCCTGACCTGGCGCGATTTGGCACAAATGTCGCTTATCGCGGCCGCATAATCGCGATTCGGCACAGATCTCCGCGGGGGTCAGTCGTCGCGGGCGTCGCGGAGGGTGCGCTCCGCATCACGGAGGGCGTGCTGCGCCTCGTTGAGGCGACCGCGCAACTCGCGCTCCGAGGCGCGCGTCTCGGTGAGGTCGTCCGCCACCCGCTGGAGCTTCCGCTGCAGGCGGTCGCGCTCGGCCTCCAGGTCGCCCCGGCGGTCGACGGTCTCGTCGAGCTCGTCGTCGAGCGCGTCCGCGTCGGCCCGCGCGCGTTCCACGGCCTTCTCGGCGGCACGGATGCGGCGCTCACGCTCGCGACGTTCGCTTGCGCTCTCCACCGGTTCGGCGGGCGGTTCCAGCCCCTCCGCAGACTCCGCCGCCTCCTCGTCCGCCGTCCCGCCGTCCTTCCGCGCCGGAGCGCCGGACGGCGCCTCCGCCGTCTTCCGCCGCGACCGCGTCGGCGCCGGGAAGTCCTCGATCTCGACGGGCAGAGCGACAGCCTCCGACACGTCGACCTGCTCCAGCCCGGTCGACTCCAGTGCGCGCAGCAGCATCCCGCTGCGCACCGCCGCCGCGGCCGCCGGGTCGATGACCGCCGCCTGCAGGGTCTCCTCCACCTCGCGCTGCACCGCGGGGCTGAGGTCGAGTCCCTCCGTCGCCCGCTGCAGCAGCCGCTGCCGCTCCTGGGTCAGCGACCGGATCTCCGACCGGTCGCGTGAGGCGAAGGCGTCGCGCATCCGCGAGCCGATCTGGAGCACGTCGCCGATGAGATCCGGATGCTCGCGCACGAGTGCGTTGATTGCAGCGGCCGACGCCGACGGCTTCCGCAGCGCCTTGATCTCCTTCGCGGTGGGCTTGTCGGCCTGAGCGGCGGCGGCGTTGCGCCGGGCGATGAAGTCGCCCGGCTCGGCGGCGTAGAGCTCGCCGGCGACATCCCGCAGGTCCATGCCGCGAGTGTACGCGGGGGCCCCGCCGGACACGACGACGGCCCGCGGACGGGTGTCCGCGGGCCGCGCCGGCGTCGGACGCCGGGGTGCTGGTGTCAGGCGCGCGGTGCCTTGGAGGCGCGCACCGCGGCGAAGTACTCGTTGGACGGACGGAGGAACATCAGGATGACCGCCACGACCGCTGCAGCGAACTGCAGGAAGCCGGTGCCGAAGCCGTTGATGATGTTGAGCAGCGAGAGCACGGTCAGCACGGTCAGGACGATGCGGGCCCAGTTCGCGCCGCGGCGCATGAAGAACGCGAACAGCACGAACGCGACCGCCCAGAAGATCAGCGTGACGACGGCCCACGTGGTCGCTCCGGCGATCACCGCGTCGGCCAGGCTCTGCGGATTGCCGGTGTTGGCCTGGCTGGAGTTGCGGATGGCGTCGAGGAACTGCGCGCGCTGCGAGCCGATCGTGGCGATCGTGATGATGCCGCTGATCACGCTGAGCACCGCTCCGGCGATGAACAGCCAGAACGCGATGTTCACCGTGCGCGGCGGCTCGGTCGGCGCGGCGACGGCTGCGCCGTCCGGCGTGGTGCCCGCAGGATACGCGGGCGTGGCGCCGGCAGGGTACGCGGGCGGGGGCGGCGGAGCGGCGGGGAAGCCCTCGCCTGCGGCCGGGGAAGCGGGCGGCGGGGTGTACGGCTCGCCCGCCCCGCCGGCTCCGGCGGGGCGCGGCGTGCTCTCGTCGTCAGGATTCGTCATGGCGCGACCCTACTCCCGCCGAGAACGGCCTGACTAGGCCTGGTATCCGGAGCCCGGGCCCGTTAGGACGCCCCTGCCGCCGGCTCCTCCGCCCGGACGGCCGGCGCCGGGGCGAGGGCTTGCGTGGCCGGCCCCTCCAGCACGGTGCCGTCGGGCGCGAAGCGGGAGCCGTGCAGAGGGCAGTCCCAGGAGAGCTCGGCGTCGTTCCAGCGCACCACGCCCCCGAGGTGCGTGCACACCGCCGTCAGTGCGCACGTCGTCCCGTCGACCGTCGAGACCGCGACCGGGGTGCGCCCGCGGCGGCCGACGGTGCCGGTTCCCTCCGCGACCGGTTCGTCGTCGAGCTCGGGCGCCGTCTGCGCAGCGGCCCACTTCGACACGGCCGCCTTGCCGACAGCGGCGTTCATGGCGACGCCCGAGGCGATGTCGACCGGGCGGGTGACGCGGTGGTGCAGCACGCGCGCCCACTCCAACGTGTCGCCCGTCAAGTCCGCGGTGAGGCTGAGCGCGGAGGCGATCGCGTTCGTCATGCCCCACTTGTCGTATCCCGTCGCCAGGTAGACGCGCCCGCGCCCGCGCGGCAACCAGCCGACGAACGGCACCCGGTTTGCCGACCGGTAGTCCTGCGCCGCCCACCAGTGCGTGCGCTCCGCGCCGGGAAAGGTGCGTTCCGCCCATGCGGAGAGGTCAGCGAGCTTCTCGGCGGGCGAATCGGCGCGTCCGGCGGGGTGCCCGTTGCCGCCGACGAGCAGCAGCGGGTCGCCGTCCGCACCCGCCGCCGTGCGCAGCGACCGGGTGGGCGCATCCGCAGAGAGGTACATCCCCTGCGGGATGCTGCCGGGAACGCGGTACGCCGTGACGTAGGAGCGGGTCGGCTCCACCTTGGCGAAGTACAGGCCGCGATCGAGGATGGGCGTGCCGGTCGCGATGACGACCTGGTCGGCGCGGGAGGTGCCCGAGGTGCTCGTGACGACGGCCGGCTTCGACGCCGAGACGTCGGTGACGCGCTCGCCCTCGACGATCCGCCCTCCCAGCCGGCGCAGCTCGGACGCCAGGGCGGCGAGCACCTTCAGCGGATGCACCTGCGCCTGCGCGGCGAGCGTCAGAGCGCCCTCCACCCGGAACGGCAGCTCCGTGGTGCGCTCCTCGACCGCGTCGAGGCCGGCCATGCGGGCGGCGGCGAGCTCGGCATCCAGCTTGTCCAGCCCATCCAGCGTCGTCGCGTACGTCACCGCGTCGCGGATCTCGAACGGCACCCGCTGCTCCTCCAGGAAGTCGAGCAGCCAGCCCTGCCCGGCGGTGTTGCCGTCCACGTACGCGCAGAGCACGGCTTCAGAGGAGTGGCGGCGGATGGAGGAGAGCGTGGTGCCCTGCAGCAGGCTCACCTTGCCGGTCGTGTTGCCCGTCGTGACCGCGCCGACCGTGCGCGCTTCGAGAACGAGCACGCGCATCCCGGAGCGGGACAGCATGAGCGCCGTGGCGAGCCCGGTCAGGCCCGCGCCGACGACGATCGTGTCGTACTCGCCGTCCCACTCGAAGGAGTCGGTGGCGATGTGAGGGGAGGTCTGGAGCCAGAGGGACGTCGTCGGCATGAGACGAGCATCCCCCGCCGAGGCTCCGGGCGGAAGCGGTCGACGGGGCGCAGGGTTCGCTACGCGAGCGAATCGAAGTCGAACCAGAAGGCGTCGTCGTCGTCCTCGCCCGACGCGGCCCCCGAGGACACCGGGTCGCGCGGGATGGTCGCGGTCTCTATTCGCACCTTGGTCTGGGCGGTGACGAAGATCTCGCTCGGCGGCCGGCTCGACTGCGTGATGGAGACGAAGTCGCCGTCGTTCCTGCTTGCCTGGACGACGCTGCTCTTCAACTCCTCGACCGGCGCACGGTCGACGAAGGTGAACCTCAGGTCGTCAATGTAGACGTGGAACACCTGCATTACCCTCTCCCGGTCGTCGGTTACTCGCCCGATAGTACGCGGTGGGCCGGAGAGCACCAGTGCACTCGTGTATCGGGAATGAAACGGGACCTGTCAGAGCAGGTCGTAGTCCATGTCGGGAAGATCCTCCGTGCCGTTCGACACGAAGGTGGCGCGTCGTGGGCCGAGCGCCGCGATCTTCTCCTCGAATGCGGTCACGAAGCCCTCGTCCCGCAGCTCCGGCCCGTCGTACTGCTCCTCCTCCGCCATCATCTGGCTGGCGGGACCGAGCAGCAGGAGCACCTCTCCCGCGCGCCCGTCCTCGAGCACGGCGGGGGCCTCCACCTCGGCGGCCTCGTTGTTGTGCGCCAGGGCGGCGGCGAAGCGCACGATGACGTCGGCGATGTCGTCTCCGGTGAGGAGGGACCCGCTGGCATAGTGGATGCGCTTCATCACCCATCCATACGATCTCCTGCACGAGAGGTCAAGGTCGGCTGCGAAGCCTTGCGGATACTCGAAGCCGCGCGTTCACTCGCGACCATGACCGATGAGAACCGTCCCCTGACCGCCCTCGCGCTCGTCTGCACCCTGAAGCCGTCGCCGAACGAGTCGAGCAGCCAGCTCCTCGCACGCCAGCTCCTCGACGAACTGGCCACTCACGACGTCACCGGGACGGCCGTCCGGCTGGCCGACTACGACATCAAGCCGGGGGTCGAGCTGGACGAGGGCGAGGGCGACCAGTGGCCGCACATCCGCGAGCAGATCATCGCCTCCGACATCCTCGTCATGGTCACCCCGACCTGGATGGGGCACCTCTCGTCCGTCGCGCAGCGTGCGCTGGAGCGCCTCGACGCGGAGCTCTCGGAGACGGACGAGGACGGCCGGCCGCTGGTGGAGGGCAAGGTCGCGATCGTCGGAGTGGTCGGCAACGAGGACGGCGCCCACGCCATCATCGCCGACCTCTTCCAGGGCCTCAACGACGTGGGCTTCAGCATCCCGTCGCAGGGTTCGACGTATTGGAACGGCGAAGCGATGGGATCGGTCGACTACAAGGACCTCGACGAGACGCCGGAGGCGGTCGCCAGCCAGAACGCCGTCGTGGCGAACAACGCGGCGCACCTCGCCCGCCTGCTCACGGCGCAACCGTTCTGAGCTCGCGCCGCTCGAGACGCTCGCCGCTCGAGTGGTGAGTGGATGCGCCTTCGGGCGTCGAGTGGTGACATGATGTCGCGACTCGGCGCCGACGCGCCCCGCCCGGACGACGCCGCCGCGCTGCGCGGCCCCGGCTAGCATGGCCGGGTGCCCGCACCGGACCCCGAGATCGTCGCGCGCCTGCGGGCGGCGGGATGCGTCTTCGCCGAGGACGAGGCCCGTCTGCTGATCGAGGCGGCCGGGTCGGACGCGGAACTCGAAGCGCTCGTCGCGCGCCGGGTGGCCGGTGAGCCGCTGGAGCCGCTCCTCGGCTGGGTGGCGTTCTGCGGCCTGCGCCTCCACGTGGACGCCGGGGTCTTCGTCCCCCGCGCGCGCACCGAGCTCCTCGCGCAACGGGCGGCCGGCCTCGCCCGCGACGCCGCGCAGCGGAACGGCCGAGCCGTCGTGGTCGACCTCTGCTGCGGCGTCGGGGCGATCGGGGCCGTCGTGCGGGATGCGGTGCCGGCGGCCGACGTCTACGCCGCCGATATCGACCTCGCCGCCGTGCGGTGCGCCCGGCGCAACCTTCCCGCCGACCGTGTGTTCGGGGGTGACCTGTTCGCCGCGCTCCCGGCCGCGCTGCGCGGGCGCGTCGACGTCCTCGCCGTCAACGCGCCCTACGTGCCGACCGAGGCGATCGCGCTGATGCCGCCGGAGGCCCGCGACCACGAGCCCGCCACGGCGCTCGACGGGGGCGCGGACGGGCTCGACCTGCATCGGCGGATCGCCGCCGAGGCGTCCGCGTGGCTGGCGCCGGGCGGCACCCTCCTGATCGAGGCGGGTATGGAGCAGGCGGAGGTCTCCGCCGGGCTGTTCGCCGCCGCGGGCCTCTCGACCGGCATCGAGACGGACGACGAACGGGGTTCGACCGTCGTCCTGGCCGTCGCACCGCGCTGAATCCGTCCCTTCACCCCCGCCTTGCTCGGGACTACCGTGCGGTGCATGAGCACGCTCGCCGCCGCGCGGCCCATGCCGGTCGACCGCGTCCGCCAGACCCTCGTCATCGCCGGAACGGTGGTCGCCCTCGTCGGTGCGTTCATCGGGTCGGGCGCCGCGGGCGGTACGCCCATCCCGGAGGTCGCCGGCGGCGCTCTCAGTGCGGATGCGACTCTCCTCGCCCCCGCCGGCCCCGCCTTCGCGATCTGGTCGGTGATCTACGCCGGGCTGGTCGCGTACGCGATCTGGCAGGCGCTGCCGTCGCAGGCCGCGCGGGAGCGCCAGCGCCGTGCCGGCTTCTGGGTGCTCGCGTCTCTGCTGCTGAACGCCGCGTGGATCCTCTCGGTGCAGGCCGGACAGCTCGGCGTCTCCGTCGCGGCGATCGTGGCGCTGCTCGCCGTGCTCATCGTGACCTTCGTCATCCTGCGCCGTCACCCCGCCGAGTCGACCGCCGACGCCGTGCTGTTCGACGGCGTGATCGGCCTCTACCTCGGCTGGGTCATGATCGCGACGGTGGCCAACGCGACATCGTGGCTGCAGACGCTCGGGTTCGACGGGTTCGGCGCGAGCCCGCACGCCTGGGCGATGGGGATGCTCGCCCTCTTCACCGTGATCGGCTGCGCGCTGGCCGTGTGGGACCGCGGCCGTTTCGCCCCGTCGATCGCCTCGGCGTGGGGTCTCGCCTGGATCGGCGTCTCGCGGCTGACCGGCTCGCTACCGTCCGCGCCGGTCGCCATCACCGCCTTCGCGGCCGCCGCCCTCATACTGCTCGTGACGCTCGCGGTGCGCGTCGCTCGCGGCTCTTCTCCGCGTCGGCGCTAGTCCTCGGCAGCCGCGGCCCTCAGCGCGCGGCGTCGACCTCGCGCAGGTACTCGGCGTTCCCGCGGATCGCCGCCTGGTAGCGCTGCAGATCGGGCGTGCGGATCTCATCGGCCGCGACCTCCATCAGCTCCGCCACCGCCGCGTCGCTGCGCCCGGCGGCGTGGAGCGACAGCGCGTGCCAGACGCGCACGGAGGGCGAGTCGGCGAACAGCGAGAGCGCTCGGTCGAGGGCCGCCAGCGAGTCGTCGAATCGCCCGAGGTTGCGTAGCGTGCTGCCGTACTGCAGCAGGCAGCGGCGCAGGGTGTCGCCCTCGAGCCCGGCGGCGAGGGCGCGCTCGTAGTAGCCGGCGGCCGTCTCCTCCTCGCCGGCGGTGTCGTAGGCGCCGCCGACCTCGTACAAGACGTTCGGGTCGTCGGGATGCTCCGCCTGCACCGCGAGCAGGGCGTGGATGGTCGGTGCCATGTCGTCGCGGTCGCGGGACTCGAACAGGACGTGCAGCCGGTCGAGCAGGGCGGGATCGGTGGTCGGCATCCCCTCACCCTAGCCGGGCGCCAGGACGACCTCGCGGAGCGGCACGGGCAGCTCCTCAGCCCCCAGGGCGGCGGTGAGCACCGCGCCGTACCGCTCCTTGCGTCCGGAGGTGGTCCCGAGGAAGCGGTGCAGTTGCTGGTCGAGCGTGCGGATGCGCTGGGCGGGCTGCTGCTGGAACATCCGGAACAACCGCAGGTCGCCCTCGCGCTCGAGCACCTCCTCCGTCCGTGCGTGCCCGAGTGCGCGCAGCAGCTCGGCCTCCAGGTCGGGTCGGCAGACGAAGACCGCGTGGGGCGCGAGGCCGGCGCGCTGGAAGAACCGCACCTCCCCGGCGTCGCAGAGCCCGCGCAGCCGCCGGCCCGCTCCGCCGGGACCCAGCTCGCCGACGAACCGGCGCACGCTCATCGCACCGCCCATCGGGACGACGTCGACGCCCGCCGCCGCCAGATCGACCCCGAGCAGCCCTGCGGCGGTCAGCACGGCCGCGCGGTCGCTCGCCCCTTCGACGAGGATGGCGGCGCCGCGTTCGGGCTGTGGGGTCACGCTGACATTGTGCTCCTGCCCAGCTTCCAGCACTTCTCCGGTCGGCCCCCGGCGCGTACGGTGCTGGCCATGAAGATCATCACCTTTGCCGCAGGAATCGCCGTCGGGTTCATCATCGGTTCGCGCGCCGGCCGCGGAGCCTACGAGGATCTGCGCCGCAAGTGGCGCGGGTTCACGGACTCCGACACCGTGCAGCACGTGAAAGGCGACGTGAAGGGATTCGCCGGGCGCGCCGCGTCCGACGTGGGCGAGAAGGTCAGTGAGACCGTCAGCAAGGTGACCGAGAAGGCCACCAGCAAGATCGACCAGGTCACCGGCAAGAGCGCGTCGAGCTCCAGCTCGGGTTCGACCTCCGCCTCGGGCGCCGGCACGGACTCGGGCACGGACGCGGGCCCCGCGTCCCCGGCCCCGGCCGTCTGAGCGGAACCGTCAGGCCCCTTCGGGCGGGTGGGCCAGCAGGTCCACCCGCTCTGCGAGGTAGCCGCCGAAGTCCCGGGCGTCCGCATCGGCGGCGGCGGGGCTCCAACGCACCAGCGCCCGCCCGTCGCGCAGGAAGAGCGGCCCGTCCGCATCCCGAAGCGACGCCGGGTCGAGCGGGATGACCGGGGCATCGAAGTCGACCGTCTCGCCGTCGCGGAAGCCGCCGCGCTGGGCGGCTGCCCGGAGCGCCCGCCGCTCCTCCATGGACCGCGCCAGGCCCTGCGGCCGCCCGGGTGGCGTCGCCCGCACGAGCGAACCGGTGGCCCGCAGGACGGCGTCCGCATCCAGCAGGAACACCCCCAGCCGCCACACCGCACCGATCCGCCTCAGCGCGGGCTCGCGCCGGATCAGGAACTGCCGCCGCGCCGGCACGAACTCCGCCAGCGCCTCCTGACGGGCGCCTGCCGCGGTGAGCGCATGCACCGCATCCCGCAGGTCCGCACGGATGCGCGCGACAGCCTCCTCGTCCGTCCCGTGCTCCACGGGACGAGCCTACGAGGCGGTACGGATGGAGAAGGAGTTGTCGTCGGTGACGAGCAGCAACTCGACCCCGTGCTCGTGCCGCAGCACCACCAGGGCGGACGAGTCGGTGGCAGCGACCCGCTCCACCTGGTTCAGGAAGATGCGGGCCATCTCGTCGGTGACGCGGAAGTCGCGGCCCAGCGCGTGCACGATGTAGCCGGTGACCGCGGGCTTACGCCGCCGGAGGCCCGTCTCTTCGGCGAAGTCGTCGACAGCGACACGGAAGTCGGGCGTCATGGTCATCGGTGGCTCCTTCTCTAGCCTCGCCAACGGTAGGCGTGGAAACCCACGCCGCACAGGGGGTTGACGAGGGGTTAGATGGAAGGCATGAGAACGTTCACCTTCCCCCGGACCGACATCGAAGCGTCCAACATCGTCCTCGGACTGATGCGCATCTCCGACCTCGACGACGAGGAGATCCGCACCCTCGTCCGCACCGCCCGCGACTCCGGGATCACGATGTTCGACCACGCCGACATCTACGGCACCGAGCGCCACGGCTGCGAACGCCGGTTCGGCGACGCGGGCGCTGTGCCCGCCTCGGAGCGCGACCAGGTGATCATCCAGTCGAAGGTCGGCATCCGCGACGGCTTCTTCGACTTCTCGCGCGAGCACATCGTCCGGACGGTGGACGAGTCCCTGGAGGCCCTCAAGACCGACTACCTCGACATCCTCCTGCTGCACCGCCCGGACACCCTGGTCGAGCCGGACGAGGTCGCGCTCGCCTTCGACGAGCTGCAGAGCGCGGGCAAGGTGCGCGCCTTCGGCGTCTCGAACCAGACGCCGGGCCAGATCGAGCTGCTGCAGCGGTCGCTCTCGCAGCCGCTGGTCGCCAACCAGGTGCAGCTGAGCATCACCCACGCGCCGATCATCGCCCAGGGCGTCGCCGCGAACATGGCCGGCCTCGACCAGTCGATCTCGCGCGACAACGGCATCCTCGACTACGCGCGCCTGCACGACATCGTGCTGCAGGCCTGGTCGCCGTTCCAGAAGGGCTTCTTCGACGGCGTGTTCCTCGGCGACCGCGAGAACTACGCCGAGCTGAACGATGCCATCGACGAGCTCGCCGAGAAGTACGCCGTGACGCCGACCGCGATCGCCGTCGCCTGGATCACCCGCCACCCCGCGGGCATGCAGGTCGTGCTCGGGACCACCAACGCCCAGCGCGTCCGCGACTCGGCGGCAGGGTCGGAGATCCCGCTCACCCGGCAGGAATGGTACCGCCTGTTCACGTCGGCGGGACACACGCTGCCGTAGCCAGCGAACAGTCGCCCGGGCGTCGAGTTGGGATGCGCTCGCGCCCGGGATACGGTCGGAGCGTGGACGACGAACGGCTCTCGCTGCCCCGCCGGGTGGCGATGCGAGCCTGGCGTCTGCACGTCGCGACCGTCCGCTCGCGCCTGGTGCGACCGCTCGACGGCCGTCAGGCGCACGCGGCCGGCCGCCGTGCCGTCCGCGTGCTGCTGGTCGGCTCCGGCCCCGTCGTCGGGTGGGGGTCGGCAGCCACGACCTCGCCCTGCCGGGCGCCGTCGCCCGAGCGCTCGCCGCGGCCACGGGCCGTGGGGCGGTCGTCGACGTGCTGCCGCATCCGTCGGCCGGTGTGCGGAGGCTGCGCGGTCTGCTCGCTCACGCCCATGTCGAGCGCTACGACGCGCTCGTGATCAGCGGCGCGGTGGCGGACGCGATGCGGCTGGAGGAGCCGAAGGCGTTCGCCAAGCGCCTGCGCGAGCTGCTGACGTACGCCCGGTCGCGCGGTTCCGGCCCGGTGGTCTGGCTCGGTGCCCAGCCCATCCGCTCCATCCGCCCCTACGACTCGCCGGCCGGGCGGATCGCCGATGTGCACGCCCGGCGCCTCAACGCGCTGGCCGGCGAGGTGTGCCGTGAGACGGGCGCCCTCTACGTCGGCCTCGACGCACCGGATGCGGACGCGTCCCGGCGGCGCCGCACGCCGGCCGACTACCTCGCCTGGGCCCGGCGCATCGTCGACGCGCTCGCGCCGGCGCTCCAGGAACGGGAGACGCCGCATCCGATCGCCGGGCATGAGGGCCCGCAGCGGGCGGAGGCGATCGAACGCCTGAAGCTGAGCCGGCGCGGAGGGGACACCCGCCTCGACGACATCGTCGGCACGGCGAAGCGGACGCTCGGCACCGAGATCGCGATGTTCACCGTGCTCGACGAGCAGAAGGAGTGGCCGCTGGCCTCCGCGGGCGCCGTTCTGGACCACATCCCGATCGAGCAGTCGGCGTGCATCCACACCATCCAGACGGCCGATGGGATGGTCGTGCCGAACGCCGTCGAGGACGTCCGGTTCGCCGCGAGTCCCCTCGTGACGGGGCCGGCCGGCCTGCGCTACTACGCCGGGTATCCCGTGGAGGCGCCGGACGGCACGCGCATCGGGGCGCTGTGCGTCTTCGGACGCACGCCGCGTGAGCGCGCCGACGGCGAAGCCGACCTCGACGTGCTGCGCGAGTTGGCCCTCCTGGCGCAACGCGAACTGTGGCGCTGGGTGCCGCAGGGCTGAGCGCCTCGTCGGTGCTGCCGCTCAGCGCTCCAGCGCGATGAGCAGCCGGTCGAGCGAGCCGCCGAGGCCCCACTTCTCGGAGAGGGCGGCCAGGGTCGCCCGTTGCTCCTCGGAGGGTGTGGTGAGTCGCGCCTCCACGGCGGGGAGGTCGAGATCCCGGACGACCTCGACGACACGGGGCGCGACGGCGAGGTAATCGCGGGCGGCGGCGAAGCGCGCCCGGGCGGCCGGCTTCATGCCGCTTGCGGAATCCTCCGCCGCCGCAACGATCCCGCCCAGGTCGCCATACTCCGCGAGCAGCGCCGCGGCGGTCTTCTCGCCGATGCCGGCGACCCCGGGTAGCCCGTCGGAGGTGTCGCCGCGCATCGCGGCGAAGTCGGCGTACTGGTCGCCGCGCACGCCGTACTTCTGCAGGACGACCTCGCCGGTGACGAGCTCGAGGTTGCTCATGCCGCGAGCGGTATAGATCACCCGGACGCCGCGTTCGTCGTCGACGAGCTGGAACAAGTCGCGGTCGCCGGTAACCACATCCACCGGCCCATCGGCGCGGGTCGCCAGGGTTCCGATGACGTCGTCGGCCTCGGCGAGGGGAGCGCCCACGATGGGGATGCCCACCGCATCGAGCACCTGGCGGATGAGCGGCACCTGCGCGACCAGTGCTTCCGGAACCTCCTCGATGTCCACGCCGCCGGGGACCAGACGGGCGACACGGTGCTCCTTGTAGCTCGGGATGAGGTCCACCCGCCAGCGCGGCCGCCAGTCGTCGTCCCAGCAGGCGACCAGGGCATCCGGCCGGTAGTCGGTGACGAGCTTCGCGATGATGTCGAGGAACCCCCGCACCGCGTTGACGGGCGTACCGTCCGGAGCCTTCACCGTGTCGGGCACGCCGTAGAACGCGCGGAAGTAGAGGGAGGCGCTGTCGAGCAGCATCGTTCGGCCGGTCACGCCCCGATCCTGCCATGGAGCGCCGCCCGCCGGAATGCTCCCGGTAGCGTGGACGGGTGACCTCCGCCCCGCTCATCGTCTCCGCTGTCGCGGTCGTGCGCGATCGCCGGGTGCTCATGGTGACCGCCCGCGAGCGGGAGGTCTACTACATGCCCGGTGGCAAGGTCGACGCCGGCGAGACCGCGGCAGAGGCCGCCGCCCGGGAGGCGCTGGAGGAGGTCGCGCTGCGATTCCGGCCCGACGAGCTGGAGGAGCTGTTCGAGGTGCGCACGCAGGCGCACGGCGAGCCGGAGGGGCGCCAGGTGCACATGCGGGTGTTCCTCGGGCGCACCGACGCACAGCCGGAGCCTTCGGGCGAGGTGGGCGCTGTGCACTGGACGTCGAGCGTGGACGCGGACCGCTGCCCACCAGCGGGCCTCGAGGTGCTGCGCCGGCTGGTCGCCCTCGGCCTGATCGACTGAGGCGGGGTCCGCTTCCACCCCGATCGAGGGCTGGCGGCGGCGCACATCCGGCGGCAAGGCTGTGGGCATGGCGCGCACGCACGAGTTCTCCTTCTCCGGCAACCCCGACTTCGACTTCGAGATCCGCACCACCATCGGCCAGGCGTACAGCGGCGCGGCCGATATCGGCGAGGTGATCGCCGCCGTGCACGGGGTTGGCGACAAGGACCACGAGGGCTGGTTCCGGGCGTGGCTCGCGCTCGGCGACCGGATCGCGGCGGAGGGCGAGGCGTCGGCAGCCGCCGGTCACGCGGTGAGTGCCGCGAGCGCCTCCTCCGCGCGGCGTCCTACTACGGAACGGCGGTCAACGCCGTGGCCACCCTGGAGTCGGACGACGAGCTGCTGCCGACCTTCCGCAAGCACCGTGCCGCGTGGGACCGCTGGGTGGAGCTGACGGATGTCGACGTCGCGCCCGTCCGGATCCCGTACGAGGACACCGCGATGCCCGGTTACCTGTTCCGTGCGCCCGTGGCGGCAGCCGCGGCGGGCGAGGCATCCCGCCCTCTGCTGGTCGCGGTGAACGGCAGTGACGGGCCGCTGACCAGTCTGTGGGCCTGCGCCGTCTCGGGAGCGCTCCGCCGCGGCTACGACGCCCTCGTCTTCGACGGGCCCGGGCAGCAGTCCATGCTCTTCGAGCGCAGCGTCCCCTTCCGGCCGGACTGGGAGGCCGTGCTGACGCCGGTGCTGGACTTCGTGCGCGCGTTGCCGGGGGTGGATGCGGACCGCGTCGCCGTCTACGGCATCAGCCAGGCGGGGTACTGGGTGCCCCGCGCGCTCGCCTTCGAGCACCGTTTCGCCGCGGCCATCGTCGACCCCGGAGTGGTCGACGTCTCGACCTCGTGGACCACCCACCTGCCGGCGAACATGAGGAAGCTCCTCGACGAGGGCGAGGACGAGAAGTTCGACCGGGACATGGCGATGGGAGCGAAGTTCTCGCACGAGCTGGCCTACACCTGGCGGTTCCGCGCCCGGCCGTACGGGACGACCGGCTACGCCGAGACCATGCGCGCGGTGCTCCAGTACACCGTGAAGGACGTGGCGGCGCAGATCACGACGCCGCTGCTCATCACCGACCCGGAGCACGAGCAGTTCTGGCCGGGCCAGTCGGAGGAGCTCGCCGCGCTCACTCCGGAGGTCTCGACCCTCCTGCGCTTCACCGAGGCAGAGGGCGCCGACTTCCACGTGCAGCCGCTCGCCCGGGCGCTCACCGAGCAGCGGATGTTCGACTGGCTCGATGAGCGGCTCGGCCGCTGACTCCTTGTCGGATCCGGGCGGCGTCGAGTTGGATGGTGTCATGCCCGACAGAAGCGACGAACGTCCCCGCGTGGCCGTGACCGGAGTCACCGGCGCGGTGGGCCGCATGACGGCGGACGCGCTGGCCGACGCGGGTGTGCCCTTCCGGATGCTGGCGCGCTCCCCGGAACGCGCCCCGCGCTTCCCGGGCAGTTCGGTCGCCCGCGCCTCCTACGGTGACGAAGAGGCTGCGCTCGCCGCCCTCGACGGCGTCGAGACGCTGCTCATGGTGTCCGCCGCCGAGAACGCCGAGCGCCTCCGCGAGCACGTCGCGTTCGTCGACGCGGCGGCCCGCGCCGGTGTCGGTCACATCGTCTACACGTCGTTCTTCCGCGCGGCGCCGGACGCGACCTTCACGCTCGCGCGAGACCACCACGCGACCGAGCAGCGCATCCTCGCCTCCGGCATGCGTCACACCTTCCTGCGCGACAACCTGTACCTCGACTTCGCCCGCAACCTGGTGGGCGACGACGGCGTGATCCGCGGCCCCGCCGGCGACGGCCGCGCCGCGATGGTCGCCCGTGCGGACGTGGCGCGGGTCGCCGCGGAGGTGCTGCTGCATCCGGACGACCACGTCGACGTCACCTACGACCTGACCGGCCCCAGCGACTTGACACTGGCGGAGGTCGCCGAGACCCTCTCGGCGCACTCCGGCCGTGCGGTCTCGTTCCACGACGAGACGGTGCCCGAGGCGTACGCGTCCCGCGCCGGATGGCGGGCGCCCGACTGGCAGGTCGACGCCTGGGTCTCCACCTACACGGCGATCGCCGCCGGCGAGCTGGCCGGCCCGACGGACGCGGTCGAGCGCATCACCGGCCGCCGCCCGCTCTCGCTCGACGAGTTCCTCCGCGACGCCCTCGGCTGAGGCCCCGTTCGCGCCGCGAACAGGGGGAAGCGGGCAGGCGGCTCCCCGGGCGCATCATGGAGTGTCGGAAGGGGGCGGCTATGCGTGAGGCCTGCTGTCCGCAGTGCCGTGGGGTGGCGCGGCTCGTCCGCAACCCCTACTACGGCGCGGGGCTCGCGGTGCACGCCGACCTGCTCGTCTGCGAGGCCTGCGGCTACACGGGGTACGCCGCCAATCCCGAGGTGGAGCGGGGCGTCGAGGCTGTCTCCCCCGGCCCGGCCGGCGTCTTCCGGCGGTTTCTGCGCCGGCTCGGCCAGGGCTAGCGGATGCGCACGCGGCCCTGCTGCCACATGCGCGCCGCCGTGACGCGCGGGTTGGCCTGCTCGTCCGCATCCACCCCGAGCGCCTGGTAGAGCCGGGCGAGCATGGTCTCGACCGCACGCACGCTGGTGCCGCGCTGGGCGGCGATCCGCCGCGTGGAGGCGCCCGACGCGACCAGGCGCAGCACCTCCGCCTGCGCCCGGGTGACCGTGCGCACATCCCCGGTGGGCTCCGCGGTGCGGTGGTCGCCGCCGACGATCGCGGCGTCGACGGCCGCGACGAGCACATCCACATCCTTCACCTGCGACTTCACGAGGTAGACGACGGACGGCGGCAGCGCGTCGTCGCCCACGGCGAGCTCGGGGGACAGGTGCGAGGTCAGCACGACGAGTCCCACCCACGGCAGCTCGCGGTGCACCCGCCACAGCAGTTCGGCGCCGGAGTCGCTGCCCGCCCCGAAGTCCAGGTCCGTGACGACCGCGTTGGGCTCCACCTGCAGGATGATGCCCCACGCCTCGGCGGCGGTCGTCGCCTGGGAGGCCTCGATGCCGGTGGAGCGCAGGGCGGAGGCGACCATGGACGCGGTGAACACGTCGTCGTCGGCCACCACGGCCCTCAGGGTGCGGGTGCGCGCGGAGGTGTCGGTCATCGTCTTCCGGCTTCCGCTCCGTCCGCCGCCGTCCCGGCCACGGACGCCAGGAGTTCCGTGACGGCGTCCAGGAGCTCGGTGAGGGGGATGGGCTTGGTCAGGTAGCCGATCCCGGTTCCGGCGAGCTCCGCGGGTCGGGTGAGGGAGCCGCTCATGACCAGTATCGGCCGGAGCGTGCCGTCCGGCCGGCGGCGGAGCAGGTCGAGGGATTCGCTGAGCGAACACCCGGGAACCGTGGCGTCGAGCAGCACGGCGTCCGGATCGGCCCCGGCCGAGGCGGCCTCCGCCGCGGCCTGCAGGTCGCCTGCGGTGGTGACGCGGTAGCCGTGACCGGCGAGAGCAGCCTCGAAGGTGAGCCGGATCAGCGGGTCGTCGTCGACGACCAGGAGGCTCCGGTCGGCCCTGTCCGTGTCCATGCCGGTCAGTGTAGGCCGCCGGTCGCCTACAATCCCTGCATGCCCCGCCCGATCGTGCCGCGCCCATGAGCACGCCGTCCGAAGCCCTCCGGCTCAACGGCCTCGACGCCCTCTTCCACGGGCATCCCGATGGGGTGTGCGTCGTCGACGTCACGGGCACGTTCGTCGAGATCAACGCGGCACTGGTGGAGCTGCTCGGCTACCCGGCCGAGCAGCTCGCGGGCATGCGCTTCGACAGTCTCCTGCATCCGGACTCCGTCGAGGCGACCATGGCGCGGTTCCGGGAGGCCGTCGCCGGCGCGAACCGGCGGTACGTGACCCGCGTCGTCACGCCCGAGGGCGCGGTGCGCCCGCTCGACGTCACGATCATCCCGCTGCGGGGCGACGACGGCGCGGTCGCGGCGGTGCTCGCGATCGCGCGCGACATCGGCGACGTGGAGCGCGCCGCCGCGGCGGCCGCGGGCAACGAGGCGCTCCTGCGGATGGCCGCGCGCATCGCGGGCTTCGCGGGGTGGTTCGTCGACGTGGAGACGAACCGCATCGAGTGGAGCGAGGGCCTGTTCCGCCTCGTCGGTCTGCAGCCCGGCCGCGTGCCCGTCGACGAGGAGGCGCTCGCCCTCTTCCAGCCGGAGGATCGCCGGGCGGTGTGGGACGCCTTCGAGCGCACCATCCAGCACGGCGACCCGCTCGACCTGCACGCGACCGTCATCGACGCTTCCGGCAAGCCGATGCACGCCCACCTGGCCGGTGAGGCGCAACGCGACGAGAGCGGCCGGATCGTGCGCGTGCACGGCGCCTTCCACGACGTCAGCGCGCTTGTCCGCCACCGCGAGGAGCAGCGCGCCATGGCCCGGCTGCTGCGCAGCTCGCTCGACCAGGTGCACGACGCGATCGGGTTCGTGGACCGCGAGTGGCGCTTCACCTTCGCGAACTCGTGGGCGCTGCAGCTCGCCGGGATCGACGAGGGCCGGCTGCGCGATCACACGCTGTGGGAGATGTTCCCGACCACGATGGGCGGGCCGTTCGAGCGGATCTACCGGGAGGCGATGGACCGCGGCCTCGCGGGGACGGCGCGCGCGTTCGTGCCCGACTGGGGGTGCTGGTTCGAGGTGGACGCGCATCCCACCGAGGAGGGCATCGCGATCATCGTGCGCGACGTGACCGAGGATCAGCGGTCGCGCGAGAAGCTGGAAGAGTACACCCGGCGCGTCGAGGCACAGGCGGCGCTGCTGGACGCGGCCCGTGACGCGATCATCGTGCGCGACCTGCGCGGCACCGTCCGCTACTGGAACGGAGGCGCCGAGACCATCTACGGCATCCCCGCGGCGCAGGCGGTGGGTCGCTCGATCCGCGACCTGCTGTACGAGGACCCGGTCGAGTTCGACGCCGCCGACGCGAACCTGCTGCGCGACGGCTACTGGGTGGGCGAGCTGCGCCAGCGGCGGGCGGACGGGTCGCCCATCGTCGCCGACTGCCGGTGGCAGCTGTCTCGCGGTGAGGACGGGCAGGTGACCGTGTTCGCGGTCAACTCCGACATCACGGAGTACCGCCGCGAGCAGGAGCAGCGCATCCGTACCCAGCGGATGGAGAGCCTCGGCACCCTCGCCGGCGGCATCGCCCACGACCTCAACAACGTGCTGACGCCCATCCTCATGTCGGTGCAGCTGCTGCGGCAGGACGAGCAGGATCCCCGCCGCCGCGACATGCTCGACGCGCTCGACGCCGCCGCCCAGCGCGGGGCGGCCATGATCCGGCAGGTCCTGTCGTTCGCGCGCGGGTCGGAGGGCCGGAGGGCGCCGGTGGATGTGGTGGCCCTGCTCTGGGAGCTGGGCCGGTTCTGCCGCGAGACGCTGCCGAAGTCGATCGAGGTGCGCGTGGAGTCGCCGGATCGGCTGCCCGCGATCTCCGGCGATGAGACGGAGCTGTTCCAGGTGCTGGTCAACCTCGTCACGAACGCCCGCGACGCGATGCCCGACGGGGGTGTCCTGACGATCCGGGCGTCCGAGAGCGATCACGGGGTGCGGCTCGAGGTGCGCGACTCCGGCTGCGGGATGGATGCGAGGACCGCCTCGCGCATCCTGGAGCCGTTCTTCACCACCAAGGCGACCGGCACCGGCCTCGGGCTGCCGACGTCGGCCGCGATCGTGAAGGCGCACGGCGGTGAGCTGGAGGTCGACTCGGCGCCCGGCGCGGGCACGGCGATCGGGTTCGAGCTGCCCGGGCTGGCCGTCGCGCCGCCCTGGCCGCGGGCGGCGGACGTCCCCGTCGCGGGTCCGGGCCGCGGTCGCCGCGTGCTCGTGGTCGACGACGAGGAGGCGATCTGCGAGCTGGTACGGCAGACGCTCGACCAGCGCGGGTTCGTCACCGAGGTGGCGCAGGGCGTCGAGGCGCTCGAGCTGCTCATGCAGGGCCGGCGATTCGACGCGGTGCTCACCGACGTGATGATGCCCGGCGTGCAGGGCGACGCGATCGCGCGCCGGCTCGCCGCCGAGCAGCCGCACACGGCGGTCGTGCTCATGAGCGGGATGCTGCCCGGTCCGGGCACGAGGCACGCCGTGGAACGCGACGGCGCGCAGTTCCTGGCGAAACCGTTCACCCCGGCGGAGCTGCTGGCGGCGCTGGACGCGGCGCTCGCCGGCCGGGCGCTCGGCGCTCCGGAGGGGCTGACGTGACCGACGCCGACGCGGTCCTCCGCAGCGCGCTCGTCCCTGTGCTCCGCGATGCCGTCGCCGTGCTGAGCGGCGCTCCGTCGCCGGAGGAGCGGGCAGACCTGGCGACCCGGCTGGCCGCAGCGGCGGAGGAGTCGCAACGGGCGCTGGGCGAGGACGCGCGCGAGCCGCGCATCCATCACATCGTGGGGGCCGCCGCTTCCGCCTCGATGGCGCTGTCGCTGGGCGACGGCGTGGTGCCGACGGCCGATATCGTCGAGCGGCTGCGCGAGGGGCTGCGGCTGGGGGCGGCGGGATCCTGGCCACCCGAAGACCAGGATCCCGCCGACTAGGTGTCGCGGCGGCGCAACCGTGGACCGGGGGGAACGGGGTGGCGCCGCGCGCGCGACGGTTCGATCTTCCAAGCCGCCGTCATCCGTCGGCAACGGCGCTGCCTCGGGCATGTGCGCTTCGCGAACAAAACGTGTAATGACGAACGGGCGGCCCTCATGCGAGACTGCCAGACATGAAGGAATCTCACGGAGCGGAACGGACAGAGCCGGCATCCGTTCACGGGCCGGGGCGTGCGCCGGCCGGGATGCCCCTCACGATCCGACTCGGTGAGCGCGAATTCGCCGCCCTGGTCAGGATCGCGCGCTCGCGCGACACCACCGCGGCAACGCTCGTGGAGCAGCTGGTGCTCCACGCCCTCAGCAAGACGGAGGTGCCGCCGCCCGCCGACTCGCACCCGGCCCGGCGCCACACCACCTACGAGGAAGCGACCGCGGGCTATCGCCGCGACGAGCCGCAGCCGTCGGTGCCCGCGGGGTAGTCGCGCCGGGGTAGTTGCGCACTCGCTACTGTCACCTTTCTCACAGGGCGCGTACAGTCCTGGGCGTGATCCCTCGACCACCCGTTCAACGCGCCGCGGCGTTGTTGCTCGGCGGAGCGCTCGCGGCCGGACTCGCGGGATGCTCGGCCGACAGCAACGCTCGCAGCAGCCTGTCCCAATCGGCGGGCTCCGCCTCCGCCACCGCCCGGTCCGCCGGCCTCGTCCTCGGGCTCAACGAGAACGACCGGCTGCTGCCGACGGTGATGGACACCGGGCTGACCGACTCCGCCACCAACCTCGCCCAGGAGGCGTCGACGGTCGCCACGATGACGGCCATCGGAGGGATCGGCGCTCAGCGGGACAGCGTCCTCGCGGACATCCGCGCGGCTCAGGATGCGGTGGCATCCGCTCAGAAGGCCTCGGCCGCCGGCCACGACTCCGGGAAGGCGCTCGAGAGGCAGCGGCAGGAGCTCGACCGCCTCGCGAAGAAGCTGGACGCGACGTCGAAGCGGCTGGAGGGCCAGTGAAAGCGATCTTCGCGGTCGCCCTGGGCGTCCTGACGGCGATCGGCGGCTTCGTCGACATCGGGGACCTCGTCACCAGCAGCGTCGTCGGCTCCCGCTTCGGCCTGACCTTGACCTGGGTTCTCGTGCTCGGAACGATCGGCATCTGCATCTTCGCCCAGATGTCCGGCCGCGTGGCGGCGGTGAGCGGCCGCGCGACGTTCGAGATCATCCGGGAGCGCCTGGGGGCGCGGATGGCCGTGGCGAACCTGTCGGCGTCGTTCCTCATCAACCTCCTGACGCTGGCAGCAGAGATCGGCGGCATCGCCCTCGCGCTGCAGCTCGCCTCCAGCATCGAGCCCACCCTGTGGTTCCCGGTGGCGGCCATCGCGGTCTGGATCGTGATCTGGCGGGTGAAGTTCAGCATCCTCGAGAACGTCACGGGCCTGCTCGGGCTCGCTCTCGTCGTCTTCGCGGTCGCGCTGTTCGCGCTCCACCCCGACTGGTCGGCGCTCGGGTCGCAGGCACTGCTGCAGCCGTCCCCGCACACGAGCGAGTCGCCGGCGACGTATTGGTACTACGCCGTGGCGCTGTTCGGCGCGGCGATGACGCCCTACGAGGTCTTCTTCTTCTCCTCCGGGGCCATCGAGGAGAAGTGGAAGCCGAAGGACCTGGCCCAGTCCCGCATCAACGTGCTCGTGGGCTTCCCTCTCGGCGCTCTGCTCTCGCTCTCGATCGCGGCGTGCGCGGCGGTGGTGCTGCTTCCGAAGGGCATCGCGGTGACGTCGCTGTTCGAGACGGCTCTGCCGGTCGCGCAAGCGTTCGGCAAGATCGGCCTGATCGTAGCCATCCTCGGCTTCGTCGCCGCGACCTTCGGCGCCTCGCTCGAGGTCACGCTGTCGAGCGGGTACACCCTTGCCCAGTTCTTCGGCTGGCCGTGGGGCAAGTTCCGGCGTCCGGCCTCGGCGTCGAGGTTCCACGTCGTGATGATCCTCTCGCTGGTGGTCGCGCTCGGGATCCTGTTCACGGGGGTGGACCCGGTTCAAGTGACGGAGTTCTCGGTCGTGTTCTCGGCGATCGCGCTCCCGCTCACCTACCTGCCCATCCTGATCGTGGCGAACGACCCGAAGTACATGGGAGACCGCGTCAACGGAAAGGTCACGAACTTCTTCGGCCTGATCTTCCTCGGCATCATCCTGGTGGCGTCGATCGCCGCCATCCCCCTCATGATCGTGACGGGAGCAGGAGCATGACGGACCACCGCGACCTCCCCGCGCCGCCGCCCGTGGCCGGACGCGTCCTCGACGCCGACCTCGATCTGCTGGACCGGCAGATCCTCGACCCGAAGGGCGTCCCGGTCAGCACGGTCGACGACGTGGAGCTGACCACGCCGGCCGACCCGGCGCACCTCGATCCGGACACGCCTCCGATCGTCGAGGCGCTCCTCACCGGGCCGATCCTGGCGACCCGCATCTTCGGCGGGCGCCTGCCCGATTCGCGCTTCATCCGGATCCCCTGGAAGGTCGTCGCCGACCCGGGGATCGTGGTGACCCTGGGTGTCGCGGCGGACTCGCTCGACGCCAGCTGGACCGAGCGGTGGATGCGCGATCACGTCATCGGCCGTATCCCGGGAGGACGCCATGATCCTGAGTGACCTTCTCGGCAGCCCGGTGCTCGCGGCGGACGGCGAGCGTCTCGGCCAGGTGGTGGATGCGCGGCTCGTCCTCGACGGACCGCCCGACGGCCTGCTCGCCGCCGCCCGCCTGTACGGCCTGGTGGTCAGCCCGCACGCGCACCAGTCGTTCGCGGGGTACGAGCGGACGGGGGTGGACGCACCGGCGCTGATCGCGCGCTTCCTGCGCTGGCGCGCCCGCGGATCGTTCCTCGTGCTGTGGAAGGACCTCGATTCGTTCGGCGACGACGGCGTGCTCCGCCTGCGCCGCGGGGCGACCCTGTACTCGCCACGGCTGTCCGAGACCGGGGCCTGAGGAGATGTCAAGGGCTGCCGACGCATCCCCGGCGCTGGTTCCGTGCTGAGTGACCGAAGGGAGTCGCCATGTCCACCGCTGCTGATCCGTCCGACCACCGGTTCGCCGACCGGGACGACCGCCGCTACGCCGGCACCGCCGTCCAGAAGGCGTCGCTGATCGCCGGCATCGTGTTCCTGGTGGTCGGCCTGGCCGGGTTCATCCCGGGGCTGACCACGAACTACGGGGACCTGTCATTCGCGGGACACGATTCGGGCGCGCTGCTGCTCGGGGTGTTCCAGGTCTCCGTCCTCCACAACCTGGTGCACCTCCTCTACGGGGTGGCGGGAGTCGCGTTCGCGGCCACCCGGCTGGGGTCGCGCAACTTCCTCGTCATCGGCGGGCTGGTGTACGCCGTCATCTGGCTGTACGGCCTGTTCTTCAGCGGCGACCATCCGGCGAACTTCGTGCCGGTGAACTCCGCCGACAACTGGCTGCACCTGTTCCTCGCGGTGGCCATGATCGCGCTCGGCATCTTCCTCAGCCCGCGGGGCGCGGGGGTAGACCGGCCGGCCACCCGGGTCTGAGCATGGCCAGGGGAGACGGCACGCTGAGGTTCGTGCGCGACGGGTACCTGTTCGGGACGCGGGGCTTCCGCGCCTCCGGAGCCGACCACTTCCGCACCCGGCTGCTGGGCCGGCGCGTGCTGGTGCTGCGCGGGGCGGAGGCGGCCCGGTTCTTCTACGAGGGCGGACGCTTCGAGCGCGCGGGCGCCATGCCGCGCTCCGTGCTGAAGCTGCTGCAGGACGAGGGCAGCGTCCAGTCGCTCGAGGGCGAGGCGCACCGGCGGCGCAAGGAGCTCTTCCTGGGGCTGCTGACCGGCCCGTCCGGGGACGCCCTGGTCGAGCGGTTCCGCGGGGAGTTCCGGCGCCGAGTGGATGCGGTGGCCGGCGGCGACGTCGTCCTGCTCGACTTCTTCCACGACGTGCTGACCCGGGCGGTCTCGAGCTGGGCGGGCCTCCCGGACGACGTCGCCGCGGAGCTGCGCGAGACGCAGGTGCTGGCCCAGATGGTGGACTCGGCGGGAACCGTCGGGCCGGAGAACTGGGCGGTCCGGCGCAGGCGGGCACGGGCGGAACAGCTGCTCGCCGACGCCGTGCGCCGCGAGCGCGAGATGCACGCCGCGCCCGGAGGGTCTCCGCTCACCGTCGTGGCCGGATACACCGAGCCGATCCCGGGCGTCGAGCCGGAACCGGGCGCGGCTCCGCGGGAGCACCTCCTCTCGCCGGATGTCGCCGCGGTCGAGCTTCTGAACCTCTTGCGCCCGACCGTCGCCGTCGGCCGCTACCTCACCTTCGCGGCGCTCGCGCTGCACCGGCACCCGGGCTGGCGCGACGATCTCGCCGGCGGGGACGAGATCGGTGTGCGCTGGTTCGCCCAGGAGGTGCGGCGCTTCTACCCGTTCTTCCCGCTCATCGGCGGTCGGGCCACGCGTGACCTGGAGTGGCGGGACGAGAAGGTGCGCCGCGGCGACTGGGTGCTGCTCGACCTGTACGGCACGTCGCACGATCCGGCGCTCTGGGATCAGCCGAACCGGTTCCTGCCGCAGCGCTTCGACGGGCTCGTGGTCGAGCAGAACACCCTCATCCCGCAGGGAGGCGGCGGTTACCACGACGGCCACCGCTGCCCGGGAGAGCCGGTCACCCTCGGCCTGCTTGACGAGGGCATCCGGATGCTGACGCGCGAACTGGCGTACGACGTGCCGGAGCAGGACCTCCGGGTGAGCCTGCGCACCTTCCCGGCGCGGCCCGAGAGCGGCTTCGTGGTGACCGGGCTGCGTGCCGTCCAGCGAGCCGCCGCATGACGGTGGACGCCGAGTACGTCCTGCCGCTGCGCTGGGCGGACGACGCGGGCCTGGCCGAGCTGGTCGAGTACCTGACCGGGCTGCGCGAGCTCGTCGACGTGACGGTGGTGGACGGCTCCCCGCCCGACCTGTTCTCCGCCCACGCCCGGGCGTTGCCTGCGGGCGTCCGCCACCTGCCGGTGGAGCCGCGGCCCGGCCGCAACGGCAAGGTCGCGGGCGTGATGAGCGGCATCCACGCCGCACGCCACGAGCGCGTGGTGATCGCGGACGATGACGTGCGCTACGACGAGGGCGCGCTCCGGGCGGTGGTCGGGATGCTCGACTCGGCCGACCTGGTCCGCCCGCAGAACGTCTTCGTCCCCGCCCCCTGGCACGCACGCTGGGACACCGGGCGCAGCCTCCTGAACCGCGCCCTGGGCCACGACTACCCCGGCACGCTGGCGGTCCGCCGCCGGGTGCTCGTCGACGCGGGCGGGTACGACGGCGACGTGCTGTTCGAGAACCTGGAGCTCATCCGCACCGTGCTGGCCGTCGGTGGCCGGGTCGTGGCGGCCGACCGCATCGGCGTCGCCCGGCGCCCTCCCACCCTCGGCCATTTCCTGCGCCAGCGGGTGCGTCAGGCCTACGACGACTTCGCCCAGCCCGCGCGGCTGCTCGCCGAGCTGGCGGTGCTGCCGCTCGTGCTGGCGTCGCTGCGGCGCCCGGGTCGCATCCTCGCGGGAGCGGCCGCGGTCGTGGCGCTCGCCGAGGTGGGCCGGCGCCGCGCGGGAGGCCACCGCCTCTTCCCCGCGACGGCGCCGCTGTGGGCGCCCGCCTGGCTCGCCGAGCGGTCCGTGTGCGTCTGGCTCGCGGTCGTGGAACGGATGCGCGGGGGCGTCCGCTACTCGGACGGCCGGCTGCTCCGCGCCGCCACCCCGCTGCGCGAACTGCGCCGCCGACTGCGCCCCGTAGAACAGGACCAGGCACGCAACGGCGGCCCTGGCAACCACTTGACCGACCGCCGAACCGCAGGTTCGCTCGGGATATGACACCACGCATCACCCCGCGGGGGCCGGTGAGCGAGGCGCTGCTGGAGGCGCTGCAGGCCGAACCGGCCGCGGCCTCCGAGCAGATCCGACGATTCTCCGGCAACGCCGCCCGCGCACTCGACGCGCAGCCCGACCTCCTCACCGACGAGGACCTCCAGCTGACGCTGTTCCTGCTGTACGGGCTCCACTACGGCGACACAGTCGACGCCGACGACGAATGGGAGTGGAACCCCGAGCTCCTGCGTACCCGCCGCGACATCGAGCGCGCGTTCGAGAGCCGACTGCGCGAGCGCGTCGAGGTGGGAGAGCTGCCCGAGCCCACCGCGGACGCCGTCGCCGCCTACCTGTTCGACCTCACCGCCGAGGACGGCGGCCCGAGCCTCTCGCGGTACCTCGCCAAGAAGGCGACCGAGGAGCAGGCGGCCGAGTTCGTCATCCACCGCTCCATCTACACGCGCAAGGAGGCGGACCCGCACTCGTGGGCCATCCCGCGCCTCACCGGCCGCCCGAAGGCGGCACTGGTCGAGGTGCAGTCCGACGAGTACGGCGCGGGCCGGCCCGAGCGCATCCACGCCGAGATCTTCGGGCGCACGATGCGCAACCTGGGGCTCGACGACAGTTACGGCGCCTACATCGACAACGTGCCGGCGATCACGCTCGCGTCGTTCACGATGATGTCCATGTTCGGCCTCAACCGCAGCCTGCGCGGGGCCATCACCGGGCACCTGGCGGCATTCGAGATGACCTCGTCCATCCCGAACCGGTTCTACGGCAACGGCTTCCGCCGCCTCGGCCACGGCGACGACGTCACCTGGTACTACGACGAGCACGTCGAGGCGGATGCGGTGCACGAGCAGATCGCCGGCCGCGACCTCGCGGGCGGGCTCGCGGAGCAGCATCCCGAACTCCTGCCCGACATCGTGTTCGGCGCGGCCGCCTGCCTCTACGTCGACGGTCTCGCCGGACAGCACATGCTCGAGAGCTTCGAGGCCGGACGCAGTTCGCTGCGCCGGCCGGTGGCGGTGGCCGCATGAGCGCGCACGAGGAGGAGCCGGTCATCGTCGCCTGCCCCGACGGTCCGCTGCTGGTGCGCGGGCACATCCAGTTGACGACCCCGGACGGGACGCCGATCGAGCAGCACCGCCGCACTGTTGCGCTCTGCCGCTGCGGCATCTCGACCATCAAGCCGTTCTGCGACGGCAGCCACAAGTCGGCGCATTTCCGCACCGACGTCTAGAGAAGAGGAACGCCATGTCAGACCCCCGGAACACCGAAGGCGACCGCCACGACGAGAACACCGAGGCGGAGCAGCAGATCGTCGACAAGCCGTCGCAAGCCGAAGGCGACGAGGGCGACAGCGACAACGGCTGAGGGTCGCGGATGACGGACGAAGCCACGGACCTCGGCGAGCGCATCGCCGACCTCGCCTCCTCCGCCGGCGTGACCGTCGCGGTGGCCGAGTCGCTCACGAGCGGCGCCATCGCGTCGGCGCTCGGCGCCTCGCCCCAGGCGGCCGACTGGTTCGCCGGCGGGGTGGTCGCGTACTCCGAGCACGTCAAGTTCGAGGTGCTCGGGGTGACGCCCGGCCCGGTGATCACCCCCTCCTGCGCCGAGCAGATGGCGTCCGGGGTGGGGCGGCTGCTGGGCGCGGGGATGGTCGCCGCGGTGACCGGAGCCGGCGGCCCCGACCCCGAGGAGGGGCGTGAAGCGGGCACGGTGTTCCTCGCGCACGGCCGCCCCGACGCCCTGATGATCGAGGAGCTGCACCTCGACGGCGACCCCGAGGAGGTCGTCCACGCGACGGTGGATGCGGCGCTCGCGGCGCTCGCGCGCGACCTGGAGGAGGCGCGGAGATGACCGAGGGCGCCGACGCCGCCCCGGGCGACGGCCGCGACGAGACCGCGACGCAGCGCGCCGACCGCAACTGGAACGAGCTGCTGCAGGAGTTCCGCGTCTTCCAGACCGGGACGCAGATCCTGGCGGCCTTCCTGTTGACGCTGCCGTTCCAGCAGCGCTTCACGAAGCTGCCGCCGTTCGACGTCGGCATCTACCTGGTGCTGGTCTTCCTCGCCGTCTCGGTGACGCTCCTGGCGCTTGCGCCGGTCGCCCTGCACCGCCTCCTGTTCCGGCAGCGGGCGAAGGCCGAGCTGGTGGGCCTCGCCAACGTGCTGCTGATCATCTGCCTGGCGGCCGCATCCCTGCTCTTCACCGGCATCGTGCTCTTCATCGTCGACTTCCTGCTCGGCCACCCCGCGGGCCTGATCGCGGCCGGGATCGTCTTCGTCGTGGTGCTCGTCATCTGGGTGGCGCTGCCCCTCGCACTGCGCGGCCGCCTCCGCCGCCAGGGCGCCCGCCACTGAGCGCCGGCGCCCGTTCGCTTCGCGCACACCCGCCCGCCACACCTCTCCTTGCGCTGACGCAAGGGGTTGAGCGGAGCGTTCGGGCGGCGCATCCTCGCACTATGGATCAGCGTACGGTGCCGTCCGCGGGGGATCCCTCGCGCATCGAGGACGTCTGGGGTGCGCGCACCCCTTACCCACGCGGCGGGCAGTGGCCCGAGCGCGTCGACCAGGCCCTGGAGGCCGGACTGACCGAGGCCGACGTGGACACGTGGGTGCGCAGCGCCTGCGTGCTGTGCAGCAACGGCTGCGGCTGCGACATCGCCGTCAAAGACGGTCGCATGGTGGGTATCCGAGGCCGCGCCGACGACCACATCAACCACGGGCGGCTCGGCCCGAAGGGCCTCTACGCCAGCTGGGAGGGGATGCGCGGGCGCGACCGGCTGACGCATCCACTCGTCCGCCGCGACGGCGAGCTGGTGCAGGCGACGTGGGACGAGGCGATGGAGGCGATCGTCCAGCGCAGCACGCAGCTGCTGGAGGAGGTCGGCCCGCTCAGCCACGGCTTCTACACGTCCGGTCAGCTCTTCATCGAGGAGTACTACGCGCTCGCCGTACTGGGGAAGGCCGGAGTCGGCACCCCGCACATGGACGGGAACACCCGCCTCTGCACCGCGACCGCCGCCACCGCGCTCAAGGAGACGTTCGGCGCCGACGGGCAGCCCGGCTGCTACGAGGACATCGACGAGTGCGACGCCATGTTCCTGTGGGGCCACAACCTCGCCGCGACGCAGACCGTCACCTGGTCACGCGTGCTCGACCGCCTCGCCGGGCCGAATCCGCCCCGACTGGTCGTCATCGACCCGCGACGCACCCCCACCGCCGAGAAGGCCGAGGTGCACCTGGCGGTCCGGCCCGGCACGAACCTGGCGCTGCTGCTCTGCCTCGAGCGCGAGCTGATCGAGAACGGCTGGATCGACGAGGAGTTCGTGAATGCTCACACGCTCGGCCTCGACGAGCTGAAGGGCCAGGTCGAGCAGTGGACGCCCGAGCACGCCGCCGAGGTCTGCGGCGTCGACGCGGAGGACATCCGCCGCGCCGCCCGCATCTTCGCCGAGTCGCCCCGCGTGCTCTCGACCGTGCTGCAGGGGTTCTATCAGGCGCCGCAGGCGACCGCGTCCTCGTGCCAGGTCAACAACCTCCACCTGCTGCGGGGGATGATCGGCAAGCCGGGCGGCGGCATCCTGCAGATGAACGGGCAGCCGACCGCGCAGAACAACCGTGAGTGCGGCGCCGACGGCGACCTCCCCGGCTTCCGCAACTGGGAGAACCCGGAGCACGTGCAGCAGCTCGCCGACCTGTGGGGGGTCGACTCGCTCAAGATCCCGCACTGGGCGCCGCCGACCCACGCGATGCAGCTGTTCCGCTACGCCGAGCAGGGCTCGATCTCGTTCCTCTGGATCTCGGCGACGAACCCGGCGGTCTCGCTGCCGCAGCTGCCGCGCATCCGGGAGCTGCTGGCGAAGGAGGACCTGTTCCTGGTGGTTCAGGACCTCTACCTGACCGAGACCGCTGAGCTCGCCGACGTCGTGCTGCCGGCGGCGGGCTGGGGCGAGAAGACGGGGACGTTCACGAACGCGACCCGCACCGTCCACCTCTCCGAGAAGGCGGTGGAGCCGCCCGGGGAGGCTCGCGCCGACCTCGACATCTTCCTCGACTACGTGAAACGGATGGACTTCCGCCGCGACGACGGACGCCCGCTGCTCGAGTGGGAGGGGCCGGAGGACGCGTACCGCGCCTGGCAGGACGCGTCGCGGGGCCGTCCGTGCGACTACACCGGGATCTCGTACGACGACCTGCGCCGCGAGTCCGGCATCCGCTGGCCGCGCAGGGAGGGGAGACCGAGAGCCCGCTTCGGCTCTACAGCGACTTCGAGTTCCCGTCGCACGCGGACTACTGCGAGAGCTACGGTCACGACCTGCTCACCGGCGGCAGCGTCGGCGAGGAGTCGTACAAGGCCCTGCGGCCGGACGGGCGCGCGATGCTCAAGTCGGCGCCGTTCACCGGCCCGCACGAGCCGCCGGACGAGCACTACCCGCTGCGGTTCACCACGGGGCGCAGCGTGTACCACTTCCACACCCGCACGAAGACGGGACGCAGCCCCGAGCTGGTCACGGCCGCGCCCGAGGTGTGGGTCGAGCTAGCGGCGGAGGACGCGGCGGAGCGCGGCATCGAGGAGGGCGCACTCGTCGAGGTGGTCTCGCGCCGCGGTCGGCTGGTCGCGCCGGTGCGGGTGAGCGCCATCCGGCCCGGGACCGTCTTCGCCCCGTTCCATTACGGGTACTGGGATGCGCCTCCCGGCGCCGCGGAACGCCGTCCCACCGCCGCGAACGAGCTGACCATCACCGAGTGGGACCCGGTCTCGAAGCAGCCCGTGTTCAAGTCGGCCGCCGTCAAGGTCAGCCCGCTGCCGGGAGGTGCGTCGTGAAGCTGCCCGTCTACCTGGCGCTGCTGAGCGAGTCGGAGGCGACCCTCGGGCGCTCCTTCCTGCAGGTCGCCGAGGCGCACGGCGACGAGCCCGACGTGCACTTCCTCTGCATCAGCCTGGCGAAGCAGTGCGCCGAGCACCGGCAGCGGCTGCAGCCGGTGATCGACCGCTACGGCACCGCACCGGGCGGCGACGAGCCGGAGCGCCTGCACGCCGACGCGATCGAGGAGCCGCGCTCGGGACCGCTCGGGCTGCTCCGCGACCTGCAGGACCTCTACCTGCTCGCGAGCCTCACGGACGTGACGTGGACGATGGTGAAGCAGGCGGGCCAGGCGCTGCAGGACTCGGAGCTGCTCGAGGTCGTCGGCGGCTGCGAGAAGGAGACCTCCGTGCAGCTCAGCTGGCTGATGACGCGGATGAAGCAGGCCGCGCCGCAAGCCCTGATCGCCGCGAAGTGAGCGCCGGGGGCGGTCCGGTGAGCCGGGTGGATGCGGTGGTCGTGGTCGCGGGCGGCCGGTCGACCCGGTTCGGGTCGGACAAGCTGCAGCACCGCCTCGGCGGCCGTACCCTGCTCGAACGCACGCTGGATGCGGCGGTCGGCTGCGGGCCGGTGGTGCTGGTGACGGCGGGAGAGGTACCCGCAGGGGTGGATGTCGCCGTGTCGGAGAACCCGCGGTGGGGCGGCCCGTGCGCGGCGATCGCGTCGGCGATGGATTCGCTCAGCGGATCCGGCGACGCGCTCATCCTGCCCGCCGACCTCGCGGACCCCGAAGCGGCTCTCGCGGCGCTGCTCTCCGTCGACGAGGGCGTGCTGACCGACCAGGACGGCATCCCGCAGTGGCTGCTGGCGCGCGGCCCGATCCCGGCGTTGCAGGCGCGGGCGGCAGAGCTCCGCGGCGCCGGGGCTCTTGCCGGGCGGCCCGCGCGTGACATGCTCGGGATGCTGCACAGCCGTCACCCCGCGCCGGTCTCCGCCTGCGCCGACATCGACACTCCGGCCGACGCGGACGCCGCCGGCCGCATCCACTCGAAGGAGCCTGCGCATGGAACCGTCTGAACTCGACGACTGGGCCGCCGAGGCGGCGGCCGTGGTGGGCACGCGGCTGGAGCCCGGCGACGTCGCCGCGGTGCTCGACCTGGCACGCGACGCCGCCCACGGCATCGCGCGTCCCGCCGCCCCGCTCACGACGTTCATCGCGGGCATCGCCGTGGGACGTGGTCAGCCGCTGTCTCGAGGCCGTCGCCGCGCTCGTGGCGGCGATCGAGAAGCGCGGCTCATGACGTCGCGCCGGGACGCCCAGCGGATCGCCGAACAGCTCGGCCGCGCCGCCCCGACGCGCGTGCTCACCGTGCCGGTGGGGCGCGCCGCGGGTCTCACGCTGGCGTCGGACGTGCGCTGCGCGCGCGCCCTCCCGCGCTTCGACAACTCGGCCATGGACGGCTGGGCGGTCGCGGGCGACGGCCCGTGGCGTGTCGGCGAGCCGGTGCTGGCCGGGAACGCACCGCCGACGCTGCCGCTCGCTCCGGGCGAGGCGCGACCCGTCGCGACCGGGGCGCCGGTGCCGCCGGGAACGCTCACGGTCGTGCGGTCGGAGGACGCGATCCCCGAGGTGGATGGCGACGCCGTGCTGATCGACGCGCTGGCGACCCCGGACCCCGGCTGCGACATCCGCCGTGCCGGCGAGGAGGCCGCCCCCGGCGACCTGCTCCTGGCGGCCGGGTCCGTGCTGACGCCACCCGCGCTCGGGCTCCTCGCGGCCGCCGGTGTCACCGAGGTGGACGTCTCCGCGCCGCCCCTCGTCACGTTCGTCGCCATCGGCGACGAGCTGGCCGGTGCCGAGCCCGATCCCGGACGGGTCACCGACAGCCTGACGCCCGCGATGCCGTCGCTGCTCGCCGCTCTCGGCGGCCGGTGCGCCACCGCCGTCCGCGCGCTCGACCGCCCGGATGACGTCGCGGCCGCGATCCTCCGTGCCCGGACGGAGACGATCATCACCTCCGGCGGAACAGCCCACGGGCCCGCCGACCCGTTGCGCGCCGCGCTCGCCGTGCTCGGGGCCGACATCCTGATCGACGGCATGGACGTTCGCCCCGGCGGCTCGATGCTGCTCGCCGCGCTGCCCGACGGCCGGCACGTGCTGTCACTGCCCGGCAACCCGCTCGCCGCCGTGGTGACGCTGCTGCTCGTCGGGTGGCCGCTGCTGCGCGGCCGTCTCGGGCGGCCGGCGGCCGAGCCGATCCTGTGTCCGGTCGGACCGGCCGGGACGCGCGCTTCCGACGGGTCCGAGCCGATCCTGTGTCCGGTCGGACCGGCCGGGACGCGCGCTTCCGACGGACGGGAGCGCGCGGTCGCCTGCACCGTCCAGGGCGGGGTCCCGGTCGCAGTGCCGCACCAGCGTTCCGGGATGCTGCGCGGCATCGCGACGGCGACGCACCTCGCCCTGACCCGGGCCGAGCGCACCGAGCTGCTCCGTCTCCCCTGGGCCTCCTGACGTACGATCGGGAGGCCGGCGCGCTCATCGCGTCCCGGCCTCCCGCTGCTCGTCGCTTCCCGGTCGCCTACGGCGTCGGCATGCCGCCCGTCACCGCGAGCGTCTCGCCCAGCACGTAGCTCGACTCCGGCGACGCGAGGAACACGTACGCGGGGGCGAGCTCGGCCGGCTGCCCGGCGCGTCCCAGCGGGGTCTGCTGGCCGAACTCGGGGATCGCCTCCGGCAGCTGACCCTTGCTGACCTGCAGCGGCGTCCAGATCGGGCCCGGTGCCACCGCGTTCACGCGGATTCCCTTCGGCGCCAACTGCTGCGCGAGCGCCTTGGTGAAGGCGTTGATGGCCGCCTTCGTCGTCGCGTACTCCACAAGGGTCTCGCTCGGCGAATACGCCTGGATGGACGTGGTGTTGATGATCGTCGACCCGGCCGGAAGGTGGGGAAGCGCCGCCCGCGTCAGCCAGAACATCGCGTAGATGTTCGTCTTCATCGTGTGGTCGAACTGCTCGTCGTTGACTTCGGTCAGGCTCTCGGTGGCGATCTGCTTGCCCGCGTTGTTGACGAGGATGTCGATGCCGCCGAGCTCCTCGACCGCACGCGAGACGACCTCGTCGCTGAAGGCGCGCTCCTTGAGGTCGCCCGGGATGGTGACCGCGGTGCGGCCGGCCTCGCGGATGAGCCCGGCGATGCGCTGGGCGTCCTCCTCCTCTTCCGGCAGGTAGACGATCGCGACGTCGGCGCCCTCGCGCGCGAAGGCGATCGCGGTTGCGGCGCCGATCCCGGAGTCGCCGCCCGTGACGATGGCCTTGCGGCCGGTCAGGCGGCCGGAGCCGACGTAGCTCTCCTCGCCGAGGTCGGCGGACGGGTTCAGGTCGCTCTCGAGCCCGGGCTCGGGCACCTGCTTCTCGTCCGGGTGGATGGTCGGATAGCGGTCGACGGGATTGTCGAAGGTGAACTGGTTCTCTGGCATGCCCCCACGCAAGCACGCACGCGGGCGCGCGTCCCGGGGCTGGCATCCATGCGGCTTCAGGGGTAGCCGGTTGCGTCGCGCCCCGCCATGTGTCAGCATTGAGACGGATTGATACCGGTACCAAAAAGTGGATCGGTGGAGGGAGACACATGCTGGGCTTCAACGAAGAGGAATACCTGGAGCAGGTGCGGAGCACCGTCGCGCTCCGGCCGCAGACCGAGGAACTCGCCGAGCGCGTCAGCGCCGGCCGCTGGAAGAACATCTACTTCATCGGCGCGGGCGGCACCTACGCCGCGGCGCTGCCGTACGAGCGCTTCTTCCAGACGCACTCCGCGTTCCCCGTGCGCGCCGTCATCGGCAAGGAGTTCATCCTCGCCCCGGACCCGCAGTTCGGCCCCGACTCGGTCGCGATCTTCGCCTCCGTGTCCGGCACGACCGAGGACATCCTCGAGTGCGTCGAGTTCGCCCGCGAGAAGGGCGCGCTGACCGTCGGCTTCACCGGCTACCCGGAGAGCCCGATCGCATCCGCCGTCGACGAGGTGCTGCTGTCGGCGCCCAAGGCGTGGCCGTTCGACGTGCAGTTCCTCACCTTCGCAGCCAAGTTCCTGTCGCTGCGCGGCGAGTTCGACGGCTACGACCGCCTCATCGCAGACCTCGAGGCGCTGCCCGAGGCCCTCATCGCCGTCACCGAGCAGGCCGACCCCATCGGTAAGGCCTTCGCCGAGAAGCACGCCGAGACCGATTACCACTTCCTGACCGGCTCCGGCCAGCTGTGGGGCTTCACCTACCTCTACTCGATGTGCATCCTCGAGGAGATGCAGTGGCTCACCACGACCCGCGTGCACGCCGCCGAGTTCTTCCACGGCTCGCTCGAGCTGATCGAGAAGGACACCAGCATCATCGTGTTCGCCGGTGAGGACGAGACCCGGCCGCTCACCGACCGCGTCATCTCCTTCTCGAAGGAGTACAGCGACGACGTCACCGTCATCGACACCAAGGACTACGCGCTCCCGGGTGTCAGCGACGAGTTCCGCGGCCTGCTGGCTCCGATCGTGGTGGATGCGGTCGTCGACCGGTTCAGCAAGCACCTCGCCCAGGTGCGCGACCACTCGCTCGACCTGCGCCGCTACTACCGCGTCGTGGCGTACTGAGGCACCGATGAGCACGGTGCGCGTCCTCGGTCTCGGGGACAACATCGTCGACCGGTTCGTCGATCGCGGAGTCGAGTATCCGGGAGGGAACGCCGTGAACGTCGCGGTGTTCGCCCGGCAGCTCGGCGCCGAGGCCGCGTATCTGGGGGTCTTCGGCGACGATGAGCAGGGGCGCTTCGTGCGTGGGGCCATCGAGGACTGCGGGGTCGACACCTCGCGGTCCTCGGTGCGCCCGGGCCCGAACGGGGTCACGGAGATCGAGACGGTCGACGGCGAGCGGCGCTTCCTGGGCTGGAACCAGGGCGGCGTGACGCTGAGCGACCCGGTGAGGCTGAGCGAGGAGGACGTGCGCTACGCATCCGGCTTCTCGATCATCCACTCGAGTGCGTATTCGGGCATCATCCCGGAGCTGCCGAAGCTGGCGGCGACGAGGACGCTGCGTTCGTACGACTTCTCGTCCGAGCCGGAGTACCGCACGGCGGAGTACCTGGATGCGGTGGGCCCGTGGGTCGACCTCGCGCTCGTCTCGCTGGGCGATCTGTCGCGCACGGACACCTGGGCGGAGTTGCGGCGGATCGCGTCGCACGGGCCGTCGCTGGTGCTGGGGACACTGGGGGAGGGCGGAGCCGTGCTGTTCGACGGCGACGCCTACTATTACTCGGATGCGGCGCCGGTGCCGGGTCCGTTCGTCGACACGATGGGCTGCGGCGACGCCTACGTGAGCGCGTTCGTGGTTGAATTGCTGCGGTCCGGCTGGCGCAGGAATGCGCGGGCCGCGGGCGCAGCGCTGCACCGTTCGATGCGGCGCGCGGCGCAGTTCGCCGCGCGGCAGTGCACGGTCGAGGGCGCGTTCGGTCACGGGCGAGCGGTCGACGGGGCGGTGCGGGTCGGCTCGCTGCCGCCGGTGGCGGCGGGCGACGCCGGCTAAGGGGCAGGCCGCCCCGGATGAGGAAGGGGTGGCGATGTCCACGGAGCGTGACCACCGCACTCCCTCGCCGACGATCTCGGAGGTGGCGGCGGCCGCCGGCGTCGGCCGTGCGACCGTCGCCCGCACCCTCGGCGGCTACGGCTCGGTCAGCCCGAAGACGCGGGACCGCATCCTCGCCGTCGCGAAGGAGCTCGGCTACCGGCCGAACACGATCGCCCGGAGCATGACCACAGGCGAGACGCGCACGCTCGGCGTGGTGCTGGCCGACGTGGGCAACCCGTTCTTCGCGGGGGTTCTGCGCGGCATCAGCGACGCGGCGCGCAAGGCCGACTACGACGTCCTGGTGCTGAGCACGGACGAGAACCTGCAGCTCGAGGCGGCGGCGATCGACGTGCTCGTCGACAAGCAGGTGGACGGCATCGCGCTGGCACCGGCGGCCGGCCGCTCCGCGTCGCTGCCGCACCTCGAGATCGTCGCCAAGCGCGAGATCCCGCTGGTGCTGCTCGACCGCCTGGTGGACACGGTGGATGCGGACGCGGTCGTCATCAACAACCGCGAAGCCTCGCGGCAGGCCGTCCTGTCGCTCATCGAGAGGGGCCACCGGCGCATCGGCTTCGTCTGGGGCCCGGTGACGAACGAGCCGGCGGCGGATGCGGACGACCTGCGCCGCATCCTCGACCACGCCCTGTGGTCCGACGGCGAACGCCTGCTCGGGTACCTGGAGGCGCTGGAGCTGGCCGGCATCCCGTTCGACACGTCGCTCGTGACGCACGTGCTGAAGAACGAGTCGCAGGCGACGCGGGCGGTGCTCGGGATGCTGTCGCTCTCCGATCCGCCGACGGCGATCTTCGCGACCGAGACAGATGCGCTGACCGGCTCCCTGCGCGCGATGCGCCAGCGCGGTCTCCGCTGCCCGGACGACGTGTCCCTCATCGGATTCGACGACAGCTCGTGGGCGAGCGTCATGACGCCGCCGATGTCGGTCGTCGCGCAACCGATGCACCAGCTCGGCGAACTGACCGCCGAGTGCCTGCTCGCCCGCGTCGCCGGCAGCGAGGCGCCGGTGGCTACCCACGTCCTCGAGGCCGACTTCATCGAGCGAGACTCCGTGGCCGCCCCACCCGCCCGCGCGTAGCCGGCGCCCGTCGCGCGGCCGCCCGTCGTCGCGCTCTCCCGAGTGGTGACATCTGCACGCCACTCGCCGCCGATTCGCGCATCCACTCACCACTCGATACCGACCGGAGGCCGCGCGCCCGCCGAGTGGTGACATCTGCACGCCACTCGACGCGGATTCGCGCATCCACTCACCGCTCGACGCGGATTCGCGCATGCATTCACCGCTCGACGCGGAGCCGGGTGGCGGAGGGGCCGCTGTCAGGGCCGCGGGCTGCCTTGGGTGAGGCAGCCCGCCGATTGGTGACATCTGCACGCCACTCGACGCCGATTCCCGCATCCACTCACCACTCGACGCGCGCGCCCGATTGGTCAGTGTTGATACCGGTACCAAAATCCCGTATAGTCATCGCAATCGGTCGCACTGAGCGGCCCACGATCCAAAGACGGGTCAGCGGACGAACCCGACCGCACGACCCGCACGACGGGAGATGAGCGTGAAGAAGACCAGGACCATCACGGCAGCGGCAGCGGGCGTCATGGCGCTCGCGCTCACCGCCTGCTCCTCGGGCGGCGGCGCCAGTGCCGACATCACGGCGAAGCCGGACTACTCCGGCAGCATCAGCATCCTCACCGCGGCGGCGGGCGATCCGCTCGGCTCGTACTTCGAGGATCTGGTGAAGGACTACAAGAAGCTCCACTCCGGCGTGAAGATCACGCTCTCCCAGGAGACGGACGACAACGCGATCAAGGACAAGGAGAAGGTCCTGATCGGGTCGCAGTCGCTCCCCGACATCTACTTCAGCTACGCGGGCAACTGGGGCGAGAACTTCGCCGCGAACGGCCTGGCGGTCGACCTGAGCTCGGTCATCGCGCCCGGCACCACCTGGGGCGACACCTTCGGAGAGGGATCGCTCAACGCCTTCAAGTACGACGGCAAGTACTACGGCATCCCGCAGTACGTCGACGGCAAGTTCATGGGCTACAACAAGAAGGTCTTCGCCGATCTCGGGCTCAGCGTGCCCAAGACGCTCGAGGACCTGATCTCCGACTGCAAGACCATCAAGGCGGCCGGCATCGTCCCGATCGCGTTCGGCAACAAGGACGGCTGGCCCGGCCTGCACTACCTCGGCCAGCTGTTCGCCTACGACGTCCCGCAGAAGACGCTGCAGGCCGACCTCCTGCCGAAGACGGCGAAGTACACCGACGAGGGCTACGTGCAGGGCATGAAGGAGTTCCAGGACCTGGTCACCTCGTGCACCGGCGACGCGGGCAACTCCAACGGCGTCACCTACACCACCGCCCAGCAGCAGCAGGCGACCGGCAAGGCGGCGATGTACTACCAGGAGCTCATCGAGTTCGACTCCGTCAACACGAAGGACAGCCAGCTCTCCAAGGACGGCTTCGGCATCTTCCCGCTGCCTGCCGCGGCGGACGCGAAGGGCGACACGTCGACGCTCGAGGCGGCTCCCGAGGGCTACATGATCAACAAGAAGAGCAAGAACGCCGCGCTGGCGCTCGACTTCATGAAGTTCGTGACCGACAAGAAGAACGCCACCACCCTCTCGTCCCCGCCCTACGGCCAGCCCAGCGCGGTGAAGGATGTGGTGACCGACCAGACGTCCAGCCCGGCCGTCGCCGAGGGAACCAAGCTGGTGAACGACGCGAAGTCGACCGTCGTGTGGCTCGACATGGCGAACGTGCCGGATGTCGGCGACGCGTGGGTCTCCGTCTCCGAGGGTCTCGTCTCGGGAAGCCTTACCCCCGAGGCCGCTCTGAAGGCCGTGCGACAGGCGTCCGAGAAGGCGAAATGACCACCACCCAGGCACCCCAGGCGCCCGTCCGGCCGCGGCTCGACCGCGGCCGGACGGCCCCGGCCCCGGGCGACGTCGCGCCGAAGGCCGCCAAGCGCGGCCCCGAGCGCTGGCGCGGGCTGGTGTGGCTCGTCCCCGCACTGGCGGTGCTCGCCGTCTTCGTCTACTGGCCGCTCATCCAGAACCTCGTCTTCAGCTTCCTGAAGTGGAACATCTACAGCGGCGAGCAGACCTTCGTCGGCGTCGACAACTACGCCGAACTCGCTCAGGACCCGATCTTCTGGCGGGCCCTCGGCAACAACACCTGGTACGCCGCCCTGTCGATCGTGTTCCAGGTGTTCGGCGCCCTCGTGCTCGCCGCGATCGTGGAGAGCGTGCGCAGCGACCGCTGGCGCAAGGCGTTCCGCGCCATCTACTTCATCCCGTCGGCGATCTCGCTGACCGTCGCGGGCCTCCTGTTCTACTTCATCTACCAGCCGCAGACCGGCCTGCTGAACGTCTTCCTCGACGACCTCGGCCTCGGTCAGTTCTCGCAGGCGTGGCTGGGTCACGAGAGCACGGCGATCTTCGCCATCATCGCGATGAGCCAGTGGCAGGGCTTCGGCTACAGCGTCCTCCTGTTCTCGGTGGCGCTCCAGCGCATCCCGCAGGAGCTGTACGAGGCGGCGAACCTCGACGGCGTCGGCCCGATCCGCCGCTTCTTCCAGGTGTCGCTTCCGCTTGTGCGCGAGATGACCGGCCTGATGATGATCGTGACGATCTCCGGCGCCTTCCAGGTCTTCAACGAGGTCATGGTGATGACCAGCGGCGGACCGAACAACTCCAGCCAGGTGCTCGGCACGTGGCTGTACCACGCCGGCTTCGTCACCAACGACTTCGGCTCGGCGGCAGCGATCGGCGTCGCCATCTTCGTCATCACGCTGCTGCTCGCCGCGGCGCAGCTCGGCTACTCGCGCAAGAGGAGAGTCGAATGGTAGCCCTCGCCCGTCTCGGCCGCGGCGTCCGCGTCGCCCTCATGTGGGCGCTGCTCGTCGCGCTCGCGGTGCTGGTGCTCTATCCCCTGCTGTGGATGGTGACCAACGCTCTGAAGACCAACGCCGAGCTGTTCGGCAACCCGTTCGCGCTGCCGAGCCAGTGGCTGTGGCAGAACTTCGGCAAGGCGTGGAACCAGGGCGTCGGCGACTTCGTGTTCACGAGCGTCTCGCTGACCGTGCTGGCGACCCTCATCACCGAGCTGATCAGCGCCTGGGCGGCGTACGGTCTGACCCGGGTGAACATCCCGCTGAACCGCACCTTCACCGTCGTCGTGCTCGCCGGCCTCATGCTGGCGCCGACCGTCGCGCTCATCCCGCTGGTGAAGCTGTTCCAGGCGTGGGGACTGTACGACACCTTCTTCGGCCTGCTCATCCTGTACACGGCGTTCCGCATCCCGTTCACCGTGTTCCTGATGCGCGCGTACATGCTCGATCTCCCGCGCGAGGTGGATGAGGCGGCGTCGATCGACGGAGCCTCCCGTGCCGCGACGTTCTGGCGGATCATCCTGCCGATGAGCCTCCCGATCGTGGCGACGACCATCGTGCTGAACGTGCTCCAGAACTGGAACGAGTACCTGTTCGCCATGATCTTCACGAGCGGGACGGGCGTGCAGACGCTGCCCGTGGGCCTCGCCGACATGATGTCGAAGAACGGAACGCAGTATCCGGTCGTCTTCGCCGGCATGGTGATGGCCGCGCTCCCGATGGTGATCCTGTTCTTCCTGTGCCAGCGGTACTTCGTGCGCGGTCTCGCCGGCGGCGTGGGCAAGTAACGGGGTGCGGACGTACCTGGAGCTCGTGCGCGTCCCCGGCGTCCTGCGGGTCACCGTCTCGCAGCTGGTGGCGCGTTTCCCGCTCGGGATGCTGTCGCTGGCCGTGCTGCTGCACGTGCGGCACGCGAGCGGGTCGTATGCGCTGGCCGGGCTCGTGGTCGCCTGCGTGAGCGCCGGGGAGGCGGTCGCGATGCCGCTGGTGAGCCGGTCGGTCGGTGTGCTGGGCATCCGGCCGCCGGTTCTGGCGGCGGCGCTGCTGAACGCGACCGGGATGCTGCTGCTCGCGTTCGGCCCGCCGGTTCCGCTGCTCATGGTGGGCCTCGGTGTCGTGATCGGCGCGTCCGTCCCACCGCTGATGCCGGTGGTGCGGGCGCTGTACCCGCGGCTGGTGCCGCGGCGGACCGTCCCGGCGCTGTTCGCGCTGGACACGTCGGCGCAGGAGCTGATCTGGATCACCGGACCGGTCGCCGCGACCCTGCTCAGCGGCGCCGTCTCGACGCAGGCGCCGCTCGTGCTGGCCGCGGCGGTGACCCTCGGCGGCACGGTGTGGTTCCTGCTCGCGCCGCACATCGCCGGTGTCCGTCTCCCGCGCAGCGAGTCGCGGCCGGGCCGGGTGCTGCTGACCCGCGCCGTCCGGCTGGCCGCCGCCGCGAGCTTCGCGCTGATCGCCTCCTTCGCCGCGCTCGAGATCGCCCTGGTGGCGCGGTTCGACGGTGACAGCGTCTTCGCTGGCCTGGCGATCGCGGTGTCCAGCCTCGGCTCGCTGATCGGGGGCATCGCGTTCGGTCACCGGCGTATCGGACCGCGCGGGCTGGCGGCCGTGCTCGGCGGGGTCGCGGTCGCGACGGCCGCCGCGGGGCTGGTGCCCGGCATCCCGCTGCTCTACGGCGTGCTGTTCCTGTCGGGGCTGGGTTTCGCCCCGTCCCTCGCGGCGCTGTACGCGATGGTGTCCGCCGCGCTGCCCGAGTCGTCCACCCCGGAGGCCTTCGGCTGGCTCAACACGGCCGGCCTCATGGGAGCGGCGACCGGCACCGCGATCGCGGGCGTTCTGGGGGATGCGGTCGGCGCGCCGGGGCCGTTCCTCGCGGCGACCGCGGCCTCCGTCGTCGCGGCGATGCTGCCCCTCGCTCCGGGCCTCCGCCCGCGCCCGGCCGTCTAAAGCGAGCGACGCCGCTGACGGTCGCATCGAGTGGTCCCGACACGCCGTCACGGCACCATCCGTAGCGGCGCGACGGGACCACTCGATGACGGCGGAGAGGGCGCGTCACGCCCCGGGCGGCAGGCTCCGCGTCACGCGGAACGTCTCGAGGCTCGCGTCCGCCGCGTCGGGGATGACCATCCCGGCGGCGAGACCGGTGCGCAGGTGGTCCACGATCGCCCCGTTGATGACCTCGCCCGGCATCAGCGCCGGGATGCCCGGAGGGTAGGGGGTGACCTGCTCGGCGGCGACCCTCCCCACCGCCTCGGCGGCCGGCACCGTCTCCACCGGGCCGAAGAACGCGTCGCGGGGCAACTGGGCGATGACGGGCTGGAGTTCGCGCGCGGTCGGAAGCGAGACCGCCGGAGGCTCGGGCCAACTCGCCGCGGCATCCGGGAGTTCGCGCAGCGCGTCGAGCAGGCGCCCGGTCGTCTCTTCGTCGTCGGCCATCGACAGCGTGGCCTCGATGCGTCGGTGGTCGTTGAGCCCGACGTCGATCCGGTGCTCGGCCCGCAGCCAGTCCGCCACCTGGTAGCCCGAGACCCCGAGCCCCTTCACATCGATGAGCACGTGCATCGGGTCGAGGTCGTGCGAGGCCTCCTCGGCGAGCAGTTCGTCCCGGAGCACGTGGAGTCCCGGAATGCCTTCGATCGCATCCCGGGTCCGCTGGGTGAGGGCCAGCGCTTCGGTGAGCAGCTGCGTTCCGTGCTGCACCATCTGGCGCCGCCAGCCGTCGATCGCGGCGTAGAGCAGCACACTGGAGCTGGTGGTCGCCAGCACGTCGGCGCACTGGGAGAGCCGGACCGGGTCGACGAGTGAACCCTGCAGGTGGTAGACGGATCCCTGCTCGAACCCGATGCCCATCTTGTGGACGCTGACGACGCAGAGATCGGCCCCGACATCCATCGCCCACGTCGGCAGGTCGTCGTGGAAGGGGAGATGCGCACCCCACGCCTCGTCGACGATGACCGGCTTGCCGCGCGAGTGGCACACGTCGACGATCGCCTGCAGGTCGGCGCACGTGCCGTACGGCGTCGGGCTGGTCACCACCGCAGCGGATGCGTCGGGGTAGCGCTGCCACATCCGCTCGTACTCCTCCGGTCCCGGTGGATGCGCGATGTGCTGCTCCTCGTCGTAACGGGAGTGCACCCACCGCGGCTGCAGGCCGGAGAGAACGAGCCCGGCCACCGTCGACTTGTGCGCGTCGCGCCCGATCAGCAGCTCCCCCTCGCCGCGGGTGACCGCGAGGATGGCCGCCTTCACCGAGAGGGAGCTGCCGCAGGTGGAGAAGAAGGCCCTGTCGGCGCCCACCGCGTCGGCCATCAGCTCCTCGGCCGCGGCCAGGTACCCGTTCGACGACTTCCGGTCGTCGAGCCCGGCCGTCGCGAGCACATCCTCGCGCAGCGCTCCGCCGAGCACGGCGCTCACGCGCTCATCCGCGCCGCGGCCCTGCCGGTGGCCCGGGGGCGTGAAACCGTAGCGGTCGAGCCGGTGGTACTCGGCGAGGGCGTCGAGCACGGGCGCTTCGTTGTGATCCATACCGTTCTCGGTACACCGGCTTCCCGGGCTGGGGCAGGGGTTGCCGTCGTGCCCTCGGCGCGCGAGGTCAGTGTGCGAGTGTCATGGTCGGCGCTTCGCCGTACGCGTCGCGGTAGCGGCGTGCGAAGCGATCGACGTCGGGGAAGCCCCACCGGGCGGCCAGGTCGGCGAGGTCGCTCGACGTGGAGTCCGAGACCAGCAGGTCGGCGTGGGCGGCGGAGAGGCGCACCTGCAGCAGGTACCCGCGCGCACTCGTGCCCGCGTGGGTGCGGAAGGCCGCATCCAGCTGGGCGATCGTGGCGTCGGCCGCGCGGGCGATGTCGCCGACGGTGATGGGCAGCGAGGCGTTGTCCTCGACGTAGCGGCGTCCGAGCTCGTAGCGGCGGCGCTGGCCCGCCGGGCTGAGCGTGCGCTCACGCGGATCACCGGTGAGCGGGAAGCACTTCAGGGTCGCGAGCGCGAGCGTGTGGAACAGGCTGGCGCGGACGAGCGGGTGACGGAACGTCCCCGCGTCCATGTACTCGGCGGCCACGGTCGCGGCAGTGAGGAAGTAGTCCGCGTGCTGATCGCTGATCGGGCGCGGGGAGTCGAAGACCACTGCGAGGTCTTCGTCGCCGTAGGCGGTGCGGGCGACATCCCGCAGCACGGAGGGGAGAGGAAGACGTCGACGATGTCGCTCTCCTCCGCCTCGCACGCGAAGTCGTGGCCCGGCCGGATCAGGAACGGCGTCCGCGTGGCGACGCCGCGCTCCCCGTCGATGTCCCACCGGTAGTCGCCCCGGGTCACCGTGACGATGCAGAAGTCCTCGAACTCGCCTGAGGTCTCCCACTGACCGCCGATCGCGTAGCGGGCGACCGAGAATGACGAGTCGGTCACCTGGTCGACGTCGAAGGAGAAACCGGCGTCGGGCTCGGTCGCGAAGGCGAACCGCCCGCCGGCCGCGGCGAGGAGGGCGTCGGCCTCCGCGGGGTCGGTGGTGCGGCTCTGCAGCCGAGTGATGTCGGACATGGGGCTCAACCTACAGCGGTGCCCTGACAATGGGCAGAACGACCTGTGCTCAGTCGGCGTGGCCCAGCACGTGCACCGGGATGCCGAACGACAGCGCGATGCAGAGGATGCCGGCGAAGAAGACCAGCCCCTGGAAGGCGGGCAGCGTGTCCGCGAGCCCCAGCAGGAAGATCCCCACCAGGAACAGCAGGAAGCACAGGATGAACGCGATCACGTCGCCCATGTCGTCAGCCCTTCTTTCGTTTCGCGGCGGTCTTGCGCCGGTTGGCCTTCTTGATCTCGTCGACGAGCTCGTCCTTGGTCATGCGGGTGCGGCCGGAGATGTCGAGGCGCTTGGCGACATCCAGCAGGTGCGCCTTGGAGGCGTTCGCGTCGACGCCCTCCTGCGTCTGGGCCTTCGTGCCCCGGCCGCCGGCCGCCTTGGTGTCGGACGGGCCGTTCTTCGCCTTGCGCTCCCAGTGGTCGCCGACCTTCTCGTACTCGTGCTTCAACGCGGAGAACGCGGTGCGGTGGGCGCGCTCGCCCTCGCCGTACTCCTTCACCGCGGAGTCGTGCGCCTTCGACCAGAGTGCCTGCGCGTGCTTCTCCGACCGCTCGAGGGTGGAGGGGAGCTCCTGTGATGCGGGCATGATCCTGTGGTACTCCTTCCTGTGCGGATGGGGCTAGTACTTCTCCACAGCTACCCCTCTCCCGGTGCTTTTCAACCGGGGTGGGTACGTTGGAGTGGTGACTGCCGACGACCGCGAGCCCGCGCCGAAGCCCGTCGCCGTGGTGACGGTCGACACGGCGGAGCCCGGCGACACGGCGTCCGTCGCGCCCGCCTTCGTGCTCGTGCACGGGATCGGCGTCAGCTCGCGGTACTTCGAGCGGCTGGTGCCGGCGCTCGCCGAGGAGGGCCGCGTCATCGCCGTCGACCTCCCGGGCTTCGGCAAAGCGCGCCCGCTACGGCCGCGGCGCGGTCCGTCCCTCGAGGAGTTCGCCGACTCGGTGGCGTTCGCGATGGACGCGCTGGGCGTCACCGACGCTGTCATCGTCGGGCATTCGATGGGCACCCAGATCGCCATCCGTCTCGCCGAGCGACGTCCCGACCTGGTCCGCGGGCTGGCGTTGCTCGGGCCGGTGATGGCCCCGCAGGACCGCAATCCGCTGAAGGCCGGCCTCCTGCTCGGCATCGACATCTTCCGGGAGGACGCGCGCGGCAACCGGATCGTGATCGGCGACTACCTGCACTGCGGCCTCCGCTGGTACCTGGCCACGCTGCCCGGCATGCTCGGGTTCGAGACCGAGCGGGAGCTGGAGCGCTGTCAGGTGCCGGTCGTCGTCGTCCGCGGAGGCCGCGATCCGATCGCCCGCGACGACTGGGTGGGCGAACTTGCGCAGCGGTCCGGCGGGGGTGCGGCGAGCGTCCCGGATGTCGCGCACCTGGTCATGCACGGCGCTCCGTGGCGCACCGCCTCCCTCATCGCCGGTGTGGCGGTCGCCCGATGAGACGCACCTGGCTGCGGAGGGCGGGCGTCTTCGCCCTCGACTACCTCTACGCCGGCCGCTACCAGCTGCGCGCGCTGCTCGACCGGGGGACACCGGATGCGCTGGTCGCCGGCGAGGGGCACCGCGCGCCCGTCGTGCTGTTGCCGGGCATCTTCGAGACCTGGCGCTTCCTCCGACCGCTCGCGCAGCACATCCACGCCGCCGGTCATCCGGTGCACGTCGTCACGGCGCTGGAGGACAACCGGATGTCGGTGCCCGAGGCCGCCGCCCTGGTCACCCGGCACCTCGAGGAGCACGACCTCACGGGCGTCGTCATCGTCGCCCACAGCAAGGGCGGGCTCGTCGCCAAGTACCTGATGGGGATGCCGGACTCCGGCCCGCGCATCCGGTCGGCACTGACCGTCGCCACCCCGTACGCCGGTTCGTCGCTGGCGCGCTTCATCCCGCTCTCCAGCGTCCGTGCGCTGATGCCGAACACGCCCGGGCTGCTCCGGCTCGCGCTCAGCCGCGCGGTGAACGCGCAGATCACCTCCGTCTGGGGCTGGTTCGACCCGCACGTGCCCGAGGGCAGCCGGCTGGAGGGTGCGCGCAACATCGAGCTCGACGTCGGCGGCCACTTCCGCATCCTCGCACGGCCGGAGCTGCTCGCCATCGTCGACGAGGTGCTCGCCCCGGCGGACTGACCCCTGTCGCGCCCCGCCGTCGCGGCGTTACCCTTCGGGCGAGACCCGGGAGGGACCATGCTGCAGCACCCACGCGTCCACCGCGCCGCCGCCGTCCTCGCGGCCGTGCTCCTTCTGTCGGGGTGCGCCGGCACGCCGAGCGGGGCGGCCGTCGTCGGCCGCTGGGGGTCGACCGCGTCCGGCCAGCCGAACCTCGACATCCAGAACGACGGCACCTTCTCCGGGACCGACGGCTGCAACCAGCTCACCGGGAAGGGACAGATCGACGGCGACCAGATCACCTTCGGGGCCATCGCCTCCACCATGAAGGCGTGCGAGGGCGTCGACACCTGGCTGAGCAAGGCCGCCACCGGGAACGTCTCCGGCAGCACCATGACGGTCCTCGACGACGGCGGCAGCACGATCGGGACGCTCAAGCGCTCCGGCTCGTGAGAGCCCACCGGCGGTAGCCGATTCTCTGTCTAGCGCGAGCGTTCACCGGGTGATTAGCGTGTGCCCTGCCACGCCCGGCGACGGCACGACAGGCGCGGCGGAGCGGCGCGAGCCCGCATCGCACGAACCGTTTCCCGTGCCGTCGGAGGAGTGAAGCTCATGACCATTGCGGAGTCGAAGGAGCGGACCGCGTCGGACCAGCTGCCCGCCACGGCCTACACCGGTATCAGCGACCGGACCCAGCTCAACCCGATCTTCGCCCGCCCGGGCGAGGACACCGACCTGCCCGTGGACCGCATCCCGGATGACGAGTCGCTGCCGGAGACCGCGTACCAGATCGTGCACGACGAGTCGATGCTCGACGGCAACGCCCGCCTCAACCTGGCGACGTTCGTCGGCACCTGGATGGACGACTACGCCGCCCGGCTCTACGCGGAGTCGGCCGACAAGAACATGATCGACAAGGACGAGTACCCACAGACCGCGGCGATCGAGACGCGCTGCTGGAAGATGATCGCCGGTCTGTGGAACGCGCCGGACCCGGAGAAGGCGATCGGCACCTCCACCATCGGCTCGTCCGAGGCGTGCATGCTGGGCGGCCTGGCCCTGAAGCGCCGCTGGCAGCAGGCCCGCCGCGCGGCAGGCAAGTCGACCGAGAAGCCGAACCTCGTCATGTCGAGCGCCGTGCAGGTCTGCTGGGAGAAGTTCTGCAACTACTGGGACGTCGAGGCGCGGTACGTGCCGATCAGCCTGGAGCACAAGGTGCTCGACGGCCACGACCTCGAGAAGTACGTCGACGAGAACACCATCGGGGTCGTCGCCATCATGGGCGTCACCTACACGGGCATGTACGAGCCGGTGCAGCAGATCTCGGAGGCGCTCGACCGCATCCAGGCCGACACCGGTCTCGACATCAAGATCCACGTCGACGGCGCGTCCGGCGGCATGATCGCCCCGTTCCTGCAGAAGGACCTCGCCTGGGACTTCCGCGTCGACCGCGTCGTCTCCATCAGCACGTCGGCCCACAAGTACGGCCTCGTGTATCCCGGACTCGGCTGGGTGGTGTGGCGCACGGCCGCCGACCTGCCCGCGGACCTGGTGTTCGACGTGACCTACCTCGGCGGCCACATGCCCACGTTCGCACTCAACTTCTCGCGGCCCGGCGCACAGGTGCTGCTGCAGTACTACCTGTTCCTCCGGCTCGGGTGGGACGGCTACTACCGCGTGCAGAAGGCGTCGCAGGACGTCGCCCTCTATCTCTCGGGAGAGATCGCCAAGATGCCGGCCTTCGAGCTGTGGAACGACGGCTCCGACATCCCGGTGTTCGCCTGGCAGCTGAAGAAGGGCCACACCGACAAGTGGACGCTGTACCACCTGTCCGAGCGGCTGCGGCTGAAGGGCTGGCTCATCCCCGCCTACCCGATGCCGGACGACCTGACGGACCTGACCGTCCAGCGCATCGTCGTCCGCAACGGGCTCAGCCGCAACCTGGCCGAGTCGCTCGTCGTCGACATCCAGGAGGCCGTGGACTACCTCGACCGCCTCGAGAGCCCGATGCCCACGGAGGGCCAGACGAGCTCCTTCACCCACTGATCGCCGCATGGGCGGTCGGAACAATCGGCGCACGCGCGCCCCCACCAGAGCGGGAGAAAGAACATGACCGCAATCAGCGAACCCGGCAGGGCCGGCGCCGCGCCGACCCGGGCGGACGGCACGACCGCGCCGTCGCCCGAGCACGTGAAGCCGCATCCCTTCGCCTCGGTGCCGCACAAGCCCGCCATCGGCTCGCCCGCGACGACCGCCACCAAGTTCATGAGCCTGACGCAGCTGGCGATGCTGACCGTGGTCGCCGTCGCCTCGCTGCGCAGCCTCCCCGCCATGGCCGGCTACGGCCTGGGGTCGGTGACGCTGTTCATCATCCCGGCGATCTTCTTCCTGATCCCGGTCGCCCTGGTCGCGGCCGAGCTCGCGACCGGCTGGAAGGGCGGCGTCTTCACCTGGGTGCGGATGGCGTTCGGCGAGAAGTGGGGGTTCCAGGCGATCTGGCTGCAGTGGGTGCAGAACGTGGTCTGGTACCCGACCCAGATCGCGTTCATCGCGGCGTCGCTGGCGTTCGTGTTCCTCGATCCGAATCTGGCGAATTCGGGTTTCTACACGGCGATCGTCATCCTCGTCATCTACTGGTTCTCGACGTTCATCACCCTGCGCGGGGGCAACCTGTTCGCCAAGGTCGGCTCGTGGTCGGGCCTCGCCGGCACGATCTTTCCGGGCCTGCTGCTGATCGTGTTCGGGGCGATCTGGCTCGGGACGGGCCAGGGCAGCCAGACCCCGCTGACCGCGTCGGCGATCATCCCGCCGTTCACGGGCATCGCCTCCATCGTGCTGATCGTGTCGAACGTGCTCGCGTATGCCGGCATGGAGGTCAACGCGGTGCACGCGAACGACCTGAAGAATCCGGGGAGCGGATACCCGAAGACGGTGCTCATCGCCTCCCTGCTGATCCTGGGCATCTTCATCTTCCCGACGATCGCGATCTCGGTCGCGGTGCCGTCGTCGGAGCTGGGGCTCACCACGGGGATCAACCTGGCGTTCAAGACGTACTTCGACGCCTGGGGGATGGGATGGGCGACGCCGGTCATCTCGCTGCTCATCGCGCTGGGAGCCTTCGCCTCGGTCGTGACGTGGATCGCAGGTCCGTCCCGCGGTCTGCTCGCGGCGGCGCGCTCCGGGTACCTGCCGACGTTCCTGCAGCGGCGGAACAAGGCGGGCGTGCAGGTCGGCATCCTGAACGTGCAGGGGATCGTCGTGACGCTGCTGGCGGCGCTGTTCATCTTCGTGCCGAACATCAACACGGCGTTCATCCTGCTGGTGGATATGGCGGCCGCGCTCTACCTGATCATGTACATGATGATGTTCGCGGCGGCGATGCGGCTGCGGCGTACGCACGCGCAGGTCGTCCGGACGTACCGCACTCCGGCCATGGGGCTGATCGCGACCATCGGCTTCATCGCCTGCTTCGCGGCCTTCGCGCTCGGATTCGTGCCGCCGGAGGGCTTCGCGCAGGGGGCGCCGGGATGGGCGTATCCGCTGCTGGTGGCGGTCGTCGTGATCATCCTCGGCGTGCCTCCGCTCATCTTCTACGCGATGCGCAAGCCCCATTGGGACCAGCGGACCGCGCAGGAGAAGGCCGCCTTCGACGACGTGCTGGTCAACCCCGGGGCGACGGCGCCGGAGACCGCCCAGCCCGGGACATCGAGCGCCCCGCCGGCGCCGCCCGCTCCGACCGCCCCCGCCTGAGGCCCTCGGGGCCGGCTCCGACTCGCGCTCCTCCGTCCCGCCGAGTGGCGACATCATGTCGCGACTCGGCGGGCGAAGGCGCGTCTACTCACCACTCAGGCGGCGGCGGGAGCGGCGTAGGCACCCGCAGCGAGGTCCTCGAGCAGGGTCGGCCCGGTCGGCTCCCAGCCGAGGCGAGCCCGGGTGAGTGCGCTGGAGGCGGGGATGTCGGCCGAGAAGAACCGCCCGATCCAGCCGAAGTGATCGTCCACGTCGCCCGGGTCCACCGACGCGACCGGCACGCCGACCGCGTCGCCGATCGCCTCGGCGATGCGCCGTGCCGGGATGCCCTCCTCGGCGATCGCGTGCACGACCGGTGACGCCTGGGGGTCCGCCAGGGCGAGCCGCACGAGCGTCGCGGCGTCGCTGCGGTGCACGGCCGGCCAGCGGTTCGTGCCGTCGCCGACGTACCCGGCGACGCCCTTCTCGCGGGCGATGCCGGCGAGCGCCGCCGTGAAGCCGTGGTCGCCGGCCCCGTGCACGGTCGGCGCGAAGCGCAGGGCGACCGGGTGGATGCCGCGGGCGGCGGCCTCGAGAGCGAGCGGCTCGACGCCGCCGCGAGGGGCGTCCGGCCCGCTGAACGGCGACGGGTCCTCCTCCGTCGCGAGCCGCCCGGGCGCCAGCGCCGCGATGCCGGAGGCGAAGAGCAGCGGCTTGCCGCTTCCGTCGAGCGCGTCGAGGAAGGTCGTCATGACCGCCTGTTCCGTCCGGCCGGACGCGGCGTAGTCGCTGAAGTCGTGCTTGAAACCGAGGTGCACGACGGCGTCGGCGGTCGTCGCCGCCTGGCGCAGGGTGTCGAGGTCGTCGAGATCCCCCGATACCGGCTCCACGCCCGCGGCCCGCAGGCGCTCGGCGGACGCCGTGGATCTCGCCAGGCCGGCGACCTCGTGGCCCGCCGCGAGAAGTTCCGGCACGACGGCCGAACCGATCCATCCGGATGCTCCGGTGACGAATACGCGCATGGTGCGCTCCCTCCGTTGATGTCAGTGACTGTCGTCACATTAGCACCGATGTCATCGACTGTCATCACTACAATGGGGAGCATGGGACGCTGGCAGCCGGACGCGCAGGGGCGGTTGTCGCGAGCCGCTCTCGAGCTCTTCGCCGACCCGGGCTACGAGCAGACGACCGTCGCCGACATCGCGCAGCGCGCCGGCGTCACGGAGCGGACCTTCTTCCGTTACTTCGCGGACAAGCGCGAGGTGCTCTTCGCCGGCTCGCCGCACTTCCAGGCGGGCGTGCTCGCAGGCATCGAAGCGGCGCCCTCCGATGCCTCGGCGCTCCAGGCGGCCACCGCGGGAGTGGATGCTGCGGCGACCCTCTTGCAGGAGAGCGGAGACCCCGAGTTCCCGCGCCTCCGCGCGGCGGTGATCGCGGCGAATCCCAGCCTCCAGGAGCGCGAACTCCTGAAGCTCGCCACAGTGACGTCCGCCGCCTCCCGCGCACTGCAGGCCCGGGGTTCGAGCCCTGCCGAGGCGGATGTCGCCGCCCAAGCCGCTATGGCCGCCTTCCACCTCGCGTTCGTGCGGTGGGTCACCTCCGACGAGCGCCTCGACCTGCGTGAGCTCGTCGCGGAGAAGGTCGCGGCGTTCCGCGCCCTCTTCTGACGTCCTCCTCCGGTTCCCGCCGAGTGGCGACATCATGTCGCAACTCGGCGGCCGAAGGCGCGTCTACTCACCACTCGTGCGGTGGGCGTCGGCGGGCGTCGGTGCTCAGGATGCCGGATGCAGCACCACGCAGCAGCGCGTGGTTGACGCCGCAGACCACTCCGGGGCGCTCAGTCCTCGGTGAGCGCCTCCTGCGCCTCCTTCGGCAGCTTGCGCACCTTGGCTCGTCGCTTCCGGCGGTCCGGGATCATGGAGCGCATCTCCTCCAGGCGTCCGAAGCACAGCAGGCGGTCGCCCGACTCCAGCACCACGCCGCTGCGCGGATTCGGGATGACGGAGGTGCCGCGGTGCAGCGTCAGCACCGAGATGTCCCGGTCGGCGAGGCCGGAGTCGCGCAGCATCTTGCCGACCAGGTCCGCGTTCGTGTGCACGAGCAGTTCGGCCACGCCGTACCCGGTCGAGACGCTGAGACGCTGGCGCACGTCGATCTCGGGGAACGCCACCTGGTTGTCGATGAAGTCGATGATGGCGCCGGCCACATCCAGCCCGGTCGCCCGCTCGATGCCCTCGAGCCCGGGCGAGGAGTTGACCTCCATCACGAGCGGCCCGTCCTTGCCCTCGAGCATGTCGACGCCCGCCACCCGGAGACCCATGATCTGGGCGGAGCGCACGGCCGCCTCCTCGAACTCCGGCGTCAGGGCGACCTTCTCGACGGTGCCGCCGCGGTGCACGTTCGACCGGAACTCGTCGCCGCTCGCCACCCGCCGCATCGCCGCGACGACCCGGTCGCCGACCACGAGCGCGCGGATGTCGCGGCCGCGGCTCTCGGAGATGAAGCTCTGGATGAGCACGTTCTGCTTCGTCGAATGCAGCGTCTCGATGATGGACTCCGCGATCTTCGCCTCCGGCGCGAGGATGACGCCGATGCCCTGCGTGCCCTCGAGCAGCTTGATCACGACCGGGGCACCGCCGACGCGCTCGATCGCCATGCGCACATCCGCTCGGCTGTTCACGAACGCCGTGCGGGGCATCCCGATGTTGTGGCGCGACAGGATCTGCGTGGCGCGCAGCTTGTCGCGGGAGTTCGTGATGCCGTTCGCGGTGTTCGGTGTGTACACATCCATCTGCTCGAACTGCCGCACGACGGCCGTGCCGTAGTACGTGATCGAGTTGCCGATGCGCGGCAGGATCGCGTCGTAGTCCGACAGCAGACGGCCGCGGTACTGCAGGTCGGGCTCGTCGCCCGAGAGGTCGATCGCGAACCGCAGCGTGTTCAGGACCTTGACCGTGTGCCCGCGGCTCTCGGCGGCCGATCGCAGGCGCTGCGTCGAGTACGCGTGCGGGGCGCGCGAGAGGATGGCGAGTTTCACGGGGGAGCTCCTGCGAAGATGGGGGAATGGCCGACACCCATCTAAACACCGACACGGTCGGCTGGCGCGAGTGGGTGGGCCTGCCCGGCATCGGCGTGCCGTGGATCAAGGTGAAGGTCGACACCGGAGCCCGCAGTTCCTCCCTCCACGCCTTCGATATCGAGGAGCTGCCCGGCGACCGCGTGCGGTTCAGCGTGCACCCCTGGCAGGACTCCGACCGGGATGCGGTCACCACCGAGTGCGCGGTGCACGACCGCCGCGTGGTGCGCAGCTCGTCCGGTCACACGGAGGAGCGCGTCGTGGTGCTGCTCGAGCTGGTGCTCGGGCAGCGGAGGGTCACGGCCGAGACGACGCTGACGAACCGCGACCAGATGGGGTTCCGGATGCTGGTGGGCCGGGAGGCGCTGCGGCAGGGCTTCCTGGTGGACCCGGCGCGGTCCTTCCTCGCCGGGCGTCCGCCGCGCGAGATCCGTCGCCGCAACCGCGGGCGCGAGATCGGCTGACGGCCTCGCGCCTCTCTCCGCCGCTGCGCCCGCGGAAAGGGAGGAAGCCGCGCCGCGACACGCCGATGACGTCGGGATAGGGAGGAGACGGCTGGCGCCAACGGCCCGGCACTCCTCCGTTTCCGACCGACCGACCGGCCGGCCGGCCCGCCTCCGCCCTACTCCTCGCCGAGCCCGAGCTCGCGGCGCCAGTGCGCCAGGAACTCCGCCCCCGCGTCGTCGTGGATCGCGTCGCCGATCGTGATCACCTGGTACGGCCGGTCGAGCACGCCGTCCGCGGGGCGCACATCCACGTGGGCGACCTCGTAGCCGGCGTCGTGCACGTAGTCGGCCATCTTGTAGTCGCTCCGCGAGTCGCCGACCGAGCGCCAGCGGCGCGGCAGCGGTCCGCGGGCGGCGAAGTAGTCGAAGGCGCGCTGCGCGCCGCGGTCCTTGTCGAGCAGCACCGACTCGATGTCGGTCGAGATGATGGTCGGGTCGATGCGGAACGGGACCGCGCCGTCCGCATCGGGCGTCTCCCGCGAGCCGTAGCGGAGGCCGACGCCGAGCCCGGTCAGCACGTCGAACGCCGCATCCTCGAACCGCCCCTGCGCCTCCCGGTAGGTGTCCGCATCCACGTCGGTGCGCTGCTCCACCGAGATCATCGCGCGCTTCGTCTCGTCGAAGAACATCGTGTCGGCGAAACGGTCGCGCACCAGCCGGCGGACCGCATCCACCGCCTCGGGAGAGAAGGCGACCGTCTCGTCGACCGTGACCTCGCCCATCCCGTCGCCCGTGATGGGCGCCCAGGCGCCGCCCTTCTCGAACACGCCGAACATGCGTGCCCCGTGCTGTTCGAGCGCGTCGCCGAGGCCCGCGTCGCAGAGCGGATTCACCACCTGGTTGCGGATGAAGTCGCCCGACCGGCCCGTGATGAACGCGATCGGCACGCCCGCGGCGGCGATGGCGACCAGGTCGGTCACGATGCTGCGGATGGCGATGGTGCGGGTGACCGGGCTCGCGAGGGGGCCGTCGACGTCGAAGAGCAGTCCGAGATTGTGCACAGTCCATTCTCTCCGCTGCGAGAATGGACGCATGTCGCAGCCCGTCCCCGCAGCCCGACCGCTGTGGCATCCGGATGCGCCGAGCACCGTCGCGCACGGCGACAATCTGGAGGTGCTGGCCGGGCTGCCCGACGCATCCTTCCGGCTGATCTACCTCGACCCGCCGTTCAACACCGGGCGGCCGCAGGCACGGCAGACGCTCACCTCCGTCCGCTCGGAGGGCGGTGCGGGCAGCGTGATCGGCTTCAAGGGCCGCAGCTACGAGCGCATCAAAGGCGACCTGCTGCGTTACGACGACCGGTTCGAGGACTACTGGGGCTTCCTCGAGCCGCGGCTCATCGAGGCCTGGCGCGTGCTCGCCGACGACGGGACGCTGTACCTGCACCTGGACTACCGCGAGTCCCACTACGCCAAGGTGCTGCTGGATGCGCTGTTCGGCCGCGAGTCGTTCCTCAACGAGATCATCTGGGCCTACGACTACGGCGCCAAGCCCAAGAACCGCTGGCCGGCCAAGCACGACACGATCCTCGTCTACGTGAAGGATCCGGCGGCCTACCACTTCGACTCGGCGGCCGTCGAGCGCGAGCCGTACATGGCGCCCGGCCTCGTCACCCCCGAGAAGGCGCAGCTCGGCAAGCTGCCGACCGACGTGTGGTGGCACACCATCGTGTCGCCCACCGGGCGCGAGAAGACCGGGTACCCGACCCAGAAGCCGGAGGGCGTGCTGCGCCGGATCGTGCAGGCGTCCAGCCGCGAGGGGGATTGGGTGCTCGACTTCTTCGCGGGCAGCGGCACGACCGGGGCGGTCGCCGCGTCCCTGGGCCGTCGCTTCCTGCTGGTCGACAGCAACCCTGCGGCGATCGACGTGATGCGCGACCGGCTGGCCGGAGCCGAGCCCGAGGTCCGCTTCGTCGTCTGATCGTCCGGTTCATCCCGGATGCTCGACGTGTGCCTTGAGCGCCCGCATGGTCCTCCTGCTCTCGGCCGCCGCCATCCGCACGAGCATCGGCTGCATCGCCCGGAAGACGCCCCGTGTGGCGAGTTCGCCGACCCGCGTGACGTGCGTGACACCCGGACTCGCTGCGGCGACGTCGTAGCGGATGTCCGCATCCAGTGCTCCGGATGGCAGCGCCTGGTGGAAGTGCAAGGCACGGTCGGGATCCTCGTCGAGCAGGCGCCCGCGCATCCGGCCGACGGTGGTCGTATCCACGTAGCCCGCGCGCTCATCCACCCGGGTCCCGCGGTAGACGAGGGAGTGGCGGAGCCAGCGCGGGTAGGCGCCCAGCGTGCGGAGCGCGAGGTACACGTCGTGCGCCGGCGCCGCGATGTCGATGGTGTTCGTGATGCGTCGCATGCGCCCGGTCTACGCCGGGTCGCGGGCGGCCGTCGAGCGTAGTTCTACCCCTTCCTGGGCGTTCGTCCGGGAATCTCAGGGTCGTCTGTGGAAGGGTGGATGCACTATGCGTTCGAGTCTCCGCGCCCTGCCCTTCCTCTGGGGTGCGCTCGTCTCGGCCGGGCTGTTCGCGGCCGTCTACCTGGTCTTCGTGCAGAGCTACATCGGGCAGGTGATCGACGAGCGGGCGTTCGCCGGGGCAGATGCCTGGAAGGGCGACGTCATCGACTTCGCGCGCGGCTTCCTCGACGCGCTGCCCGCCGCATCCGTCGCCATCGGGGCCCTGGCCGCCCTCGCGATCGTGCTCGTGCGGCGCAACTGGCTGGTCTTCGCGGTCGCCGTCGGAGCCGCGGTCGGGGCCAATGTCAGCACGCAACTGCTGAAGTACACCATCCTGTCGCGACCGCAGAAGGGGGTGGATGTAGGGCTCGCCAACTCGCTCCCGTCCGGTCACACCGCGGTCGCCGCGTCCGCCGCGCTCGTCGTCTTCCTGCTCGCCTCGCCGCGCTATCGGCCGCTGGCCGCGGTGATCGGGTCGGTGTTCACGATCGCGGCCGGCGCGTCCACCCTCGTGGAGCAGTGGCACCGGCCGAGCGATGTGGTCGCGGGGATGCTGGTCGTCGCGTTCTGGGGGTGCCTCGCGGGTATCGTGCTGTCGTGGCTGCGCCTGCCGGGCGCCGAGCCGCCGGTGCGGAGCAAGCTCTGGCCGCTGGTCTGGGTGGGTGCGGTCTGCGCTGCCGGGTCCATCATCGCCCTGCTCGTCACGTACTTCTCGACGCAGTCGGGGACGGAGCACCTGTTCATCGCGTACGCCGGCGGCGTGGCGGCGATCGTCGCGACGGGCTTCGTGCTGGCGGCGCTGGGCAACCGGCTGTACCGCCGGCTCGCCTGACCGGATCAGCGCAGGCGCGTCGCGCCACTCACCCTCACGCTCGGAAGAACGCCTCGAGCTCTCGGGCCAGCTCGTCTGGCGCCTCTTCGGCCACATGGTGGCCGCTCTCGATCCCGTGGCCGCGCGCATCCACCGCCCAGTCGCGCCAGACGGCGAGCGGGTCGCCGAAGAGCTGCTCGAGGTCGTCGCGCAGCGACCACAGCACCAGGAGCGGCATCGTGAGCTTCCGTCCCGCAGCCCGGTCGGCCTCCTCGTCGGCGCGGTCGACGGTGAGGCCGGCGCGGTAGTCCTCGAGCATCGCGCGCACGACCGCGGGGCGGTGCACCGCCTCCCGCCGCTCGGCGAGGTTCTCGAGCCCCATCGCATCCGGGTCGCCGCGGTACCAGGCGTCCGGGTCGGCGCCGATCACGCGCTCGGGCACGTCCGGCTGGGCGAAGAAGAACCAGTGGAACCACTGCGTGGCGAACTCGGGCGTCATGCGATCGAGGTGCTCCGCGATCGGGATGCAGTCGAGCAGTGCGACGCGATCCACCGCCTCCGGGTGGTCCATCGCCAGGCGGAACGCCGCGTAGCTGCCGCGGTCGTGCCCGACGAGGCCGAAGCGCTCGTGGCCGAGCGTGCGCATCAGGGCGAGGACGTCGTCCGCCATCGCCCGTTTCGACGCCTGGGAGTGGTCGGCACGCGGCGCGGGCGCCGTCGACCGGCCGTAGCCGCGCAGGTCCGGCACGACGACCGTGAAGCCGTTCCCGGCGAGCACGGGCGCGACGCGGTGCCAGGTGGCGCCCGTCCGCGGGTGGCCGTGCAGCAGCGCTACGGGCGGACCGTCTCCGCGGAAGCGGACGTGGATGCGCGCATCCCCGACCTCGACGTCGGCGACCTCGAAACCCTCGAACACGTCGGCGTGGGAGGTCAGGCCTGGGCGCGCAGGTTCTCGGCGATCTTCGCCAGCGAGCCGTCGAGCGCCTGCTGCATCCCGTCGAACTCGTGTGTCGTGTGGATGGTGAGCTCGACCCCGTCGTCGGTCAGCCGCAGCGAGCCGTGGTAGTCGTGCGGCCCGGGAGCGGACCAGGTCACCTCGCGGGCGGCGCGGTCGACGTCGAACTCCGCCTCGGAGGTGACCGTCTCATCCTTGCCGTCGCGGTCGGCGTCGACATGTGCGGTCGTCTCGACCTTGCCGTCCGGGAGCTCGTGCGCCTCGGTCACGCGCGGGAAGTAGGCGGGCAGGTTCTCCGGGTCGGAGATGTAGTCGAAGTACTCGTCGGCGTCGCCCTCGAGCGGCCGTGTCGCGGTATACGTTGGCATGCCGCGACGGTACGCCCGCCCCCGCGCAGCGCAACCGGCGTCGTCGTCGCGTCCAGTGGCGGATCGGTCGGCCTCCGAGTGCTCCTTCGCGCCTCGAGTGGTGAGTAGATGCTCCTTCGCGCGTCGAGTGGCGACATGATGTCGCAACTCGCGGCCGAGGGCGGCGTCCACCGCGACGGCGACGAGCGTCAGCCCGCACACCGCGGCGGCGCATGACGTCACGACGGCCGGCCCGAGCGGCGCGACGAGACCGGCGGCTGCGACACCGAGCGCGCTCCCGCCGACCTTCACCCCGGCGACGGTCGCGAAGACGCGGGCGGCCGCGCCCGGCGGAGAGTACTCCGTGCGAGCGGCCAGCGTCGCGGCGAGCAGCGCAGAGCTGGCCGCCCCGATCAGCGCGAAAGCGACGCCGCCGATCGCAGTCCCCGCCTGCGGCATCGGCAGAGCGAGGAGGGGCAGCAGCAGCGCGGCGCCCGCGAACGCCACGCCGACGCGCACGAGGCGTTCCGGATCCCCCGTGAGCGGGCGTGCGACGAGGACGACGGATGCGACGAGACCGCCGGCGCCGTAGAGCGACATGAGCACGGCGGCGGCCGCGGGGTCGGACCCGCGCTGCGCGGCGAACGCCGTCGCGATGACCGGGGCCGCGGCGAGGGCGGCCGCCGAGCCGATGGTCGCGATGGTCGTCCGCCGCAAGGGGGCGTGGACCACGAGCAGACGCAGAACGCTGCCCGACGCAGCGCGCGAAGCGGCGTTCGCGCCCGACGGAAGCCACAGCACCACGACGGCGGCGACGGTCAGCAGGAGCGCGGTACCGGCCAGTGCCCCCGACGGGCTCATTGTGGTCGCCGCGACCGCCACCGCGGCGGGCCCGATCGTTGCGGAGACGCCGTACGTCAGCGCATCCAGTGCATGACCCCGCCGCTGGGCGCGTCCCTCGGTTTGCACGATCCCGGCGAGCCGGCTGCTCAGCCCGCCGGTCACAAGAGGACCGGCGCATCCGGCACCGGCGAGCGCGAGCGCGGCGCCGGCGACGGTGACCGGAAGGAGAACGGCCGCGAGGACGACGAACACGGCGTACCAGGCGAAGGCGGCGGCGAGCACCGGCCCGGGCCGGCGTCGCGCATCCAGTAACCGTCCGGCGAGGGGTCCGACGAGATGCGGGACCGTGAGGGCGGCGGCCAGCAGTCCGCCCGCGGCAGGACCCGCCACGGCCGTGCCCGCGAGGACAGCGGCGACGATCGCTCCCGCGTCGGCCGACCGAGCCGCCACCGCCGCAGTCGCGTACACGAAGACACCGCCGGTCCGCCCCCTCATTGCCGCTACGTTGCCCGCTCGCGCGTCACCTGTCAAGATGGTGACGTGGGTTTCGAGTTCGTGGCGGGCAATCTCGCCCTCGACTTCGTCGCGACGGTCGCCGAGCGCCGCACGACGGCGGTGGAACGCGTACCGACACCGGCAGCGCTGGCGCAGTGGTTCGCCGACGCCGGCGTGGTGGATGCGCCTCCCGCGGTCGACGGGGCCGGTCACCGCGACGCCCTCCGCCTGCGCGAGACGATCTGGGCGCTGCTGACCACGGACGCGGCGCATCCGCTGGACTACGACGCCGTGCGCGAGCTCGATCGTTACGCCGCGCGGCCCGTTCCCGTCGCGACGCTGAGCTCCGACCGCGCGGTCGTCACCTCAGGTGATCTGTCCGCCTGCCTGGCGGCCGTCGCACGTGCGGCCGTCGACGCATTCCGCCCCGAGAACGCCTCCCACCTCAAGTGGTGCGAGGGGACGGACTGCACCCGGCCGTTCCTGGACGTCTCCCGCGCATCCAACCGCCGCTGGTGCGGGATGTCCGGTTGCGGCGACCGCGCCAAGGCCGCCGCCTACCGCGCGCGCCGCCGCCGAACCCCAGCCGCCTGACCGCCCGACCGCCCGTCCCGCCCGTCCGCCCGTCGAGTGGTGAGTGGATGCGCTTTGGCGCGTCGAGTGGTGACATGATGTCGCGACTCGGCGCCGGGCGCAGCCGCCCGCCTCACGTGCTCTGGCGGATCACCAGCTCCGTCGGCAGCAGCGTGACGCGCTCGACCGCCTCCCCGGCGAGGCGGCGCACCAGCACGCGCGCCATCGCCTCGCCGAGCCCGATCGACGGCTGGTGCACGGTCGTCAGCGGCGGCGTGGACATGAGGCCGAAGCTGTCGTCGTCGTAGCCGACCACGGCGATGTCGCCCGGGATGCTGAGCCCTGCCTCGTGGATGGCCGCGTACGCGCCGGCCGCCATCTGGTCGTTCGCGGCGAAGAGCCCGTCGATCGGGCGCCCGTCCGCGAGCAGGCGACGCATGGCCTCCCGGCCCGACGCCGGGGAGAAGTCCCCGTAGGCGACCCGCGTCGCATCGAGCCCGGCCGCATCCATCGCCAACTTCCAGCCGGTGTAGCGGTCGAGCCCGGCGGGCATGTCCTGGGGGCCGGTGATCAGGGCGATGTTCCGCCGGCCCTTCTGGATGAGGTGGTCGGTCGCGACCTGGGCCCCGGCGACGTTGTCCACATCCACGTAGTACGAGAGGTGCTCCGTCTCGCTCACCGGCCGTCCGCCGAAGACCATCGGCAGGGATGCGCCCAGCTGCGCGTACGAGTGATCGCCCGAGTGGTGCGACACGACCAGCGCGCCGTCGACGTTGCCGCCCATCAGGTAGCGCCGCGTCTTGTCGGGGTTCGTCTCCGACGAGATGACCATGTTGAGCGTGTACTCGGTGTCCGCGAGGCTCAGCGCGACGCCCTGCACGATGGACGCGAAGAACGGGTCGGCGAAGACCTTCGCCGTCGACTCCGGCACCACCAGCGCCACCACCTGCGTGCGCCGCGAGGCGAGCGAGCGGGCGGCGCGATTGGGGACGTAATTGAGGTCGGCGATGGCCCGCTCGACGGCCGCGACGACCTCCGCGGTCACCTTCGGAGACCCGTTCACCACCCGGGAGACGGTCGCGCGCGACACCCCGCGCGCGCGGCGACGGCCTCCAGGGTCGGGACCACCCGGCCCGCGATCTGCTCGGTCGTCATCGCGTCTCCTCGTCGCTTTGGTCCATGCTAGACGCGCGACGCGACGGCCTCAGGCAGGGCGCCCCCGTCCGCGCTCCGGCGATCACCTGAGCGAACGCCCTGCCTGAGTCTTTGACGGTCCGCTCCTGCGTCCCGTAGTCGACGCGCACGATCCCGAATCGCTTCTCGTAGCCCCACGCCCACTCGAAGTTGTCGAGCAGCGACCACACGAAGTACCCGCGCACATCCGCACCCTCGTCGATCGCGCGGCCGACGGCGTCGATGTGGGCGAGGATGTACGCCGCGCGCTCCGTGTCGTGCACCCGGCCGTCCTCCGCTACGACGTCGTCGTAGGCGGCCCCGTTCTCGGTGATGTACAGCGGCGGGAGGGTCGGGTAGTCGCGCGTGAGCCGCACCAGCAGGGCGCGGAGCCCGTCGGGGTTGACCTCCCAGCCCATCGCGGTGGTGGGCAGGTGCCGCGTCGGAAAGGTCACGTACTCGCTCCCGACGAACGGCGAGGAGGTGGGCCGCGTGGTCGGCACGACCGGCTCCGGCTGGTCCTCCCCGGCCGGATGCCCGCTGACGTTGTCGTCGTGGTAGTGGTTCACGCCGAGGAAGTCGAGCGGCTGCGCGATGATGTCCAGGTCGCCCTCGCGCACCAGCTCGTCGAACTCGTACTCGCGCACGTCCTCCAGCACGTCGGCCGGATACGCGCCGAGCAGCAGCGGCTCGAGGTACATGCGGTTCCACAGGCCGTCGATGCGGCGGGCCGCCTCGAGGTCGGCCGGGTCGGCCGGATCGTTCGGGACCGCCGTCGTCAGGTTCAGCGTGATCCCGAGCCGGAGCTCCTCCGGGCGCGCCGCCCGCGAGCGGATCGCCGCCGCCGCGAGCCCGTGCGCCAGGTGCTGGTGGTGCAGCGCCGCGAGTCCGGCGCGCGGCTCCTGCCGGCCGGGGGCGTGCTCACCGCCCGCATACCCGATCAGCGACGAGCACAGCGGCTCGTTGAACGTCGTCCAGTGGTCCACCCGGTCGCCCAGCGCGTCGTGCACGGCGACCGCGTAGTCGGCGAACCGGTACGCGGTGTCACGGTTCGCCCATCCACCCTTCTCCTCCAGCGCCTGCGGCAGGTCCCAGTGGTACAGCGTCAGCCACGGCAGGATGCCCGCGCCGAGCAGCTCGTCCACCAACCGGTCGTAGAACGCGAGACCGGCACGGTTGACCGTGCGGTCCCCCGGCTTCACGCGCGCCCAGGACGTGGAGAAGCGGTACGACTGCAGCCCGAGGGACGCCATCAGCGCGACATCCTGCGGCATGCGGTGGTAGTGGTCGACCGCCACCTCCGGGGTGTCGCCGCCGGCGATCGCGTTGGGGACGCGCGCGAAGGCATCCCAGATCGAGTCCTCCTTGCCGCCCTCGTGGGCGGCGCCTTCGATCTGCGCGGCGGCGGTGGCCGAGCCCCAGAGGAAGCCGGTGGGCCAGGTGCGGTTCATTCTCAGCCTTTCACCGCGCCCGCCATGATGCCGGAGACGAGCTGCCGGCCGGCGAGGACGAAGAGGATCAGGAGGGGGATGGTGGCGAGCACGGCCCCGGCGAGCACGATCGAGTAGTCGACGTACTTCGCCGACTGCAGCTGGCTCAGCGCGACCTGCAGCGTCGGATTCTGCGGCGCGACGAGCAGCGGCCAGAGGTAGTCCGTCCACGCGGTCATGAAGGTGAACAGGCCGAGGATCGCCATCGCGGGCCGCGCGGCCGGGACGCCGACGTGCCAGAAGGTGCGGATCATGTTCGCGCCGTCGACGCGGGCCGCCTCGATCAGCTCGTCCGGGATCACATCCACCAGGTACTGCCGCATGAAGAAGACGCCGAACGCCGTCACGAGGGTCGGCACGATCACCGCGCCGAGCGTCCCGGTCCAGCCGAACTGCTTCATCACCATGAAGAGCGGGATGATGCCGAGCTGCGTCGGCACGGCGAGTGTCCCGACGACGAAGACCATCAGGCCCTCGCGGCCGCGGAACCGCAGCTTGGCGAACGCGTAGCCGGCGAGCGTCGAGAACGCGACGACCGAGAGCGTGATCACCGACGCCACGATGATGGAGTTGCCGAGCGCCAGCCAGAAGGGGACCGTGTCGAGCACTTGGCCCACGTTCGTCCAGAACTGCCCGCCCGGCAGCAGGGGCGGCCACGTGGAGGTGAGAACGGTGCTGTTGCTGGATCCGGCGACGAACGACCACCACAGCGGGTACGCGCCGCCGATGAAGATCGCGAGCAGGATACCGTAGGTCAGGAAGCCGGGGCGCCGGTCGATGCCGAGCGCCTTGCGCTTGGGGGCAGGCGCGGGAGCCGTGCGGGTGGATGCGGTGCGCAGGGTGGCGGTCACAGGTTCTTCTCCTCGCTCGATGCGGCCAGGATGCGCGACGCCTGCAGGCGCTTCGCGGTCCGCTTGCGGTGCAGCCGGGTCTCGGTGGAGGCGATCCGGCGCGAGATCAGGAAGTTCAGGACGCCGAAGATCACGATCAGCAGGAACAGCATCCAGGCGATGGCCGACGCCTTGCCGAAGTTCTGCCGGTTGAACGCCATGTCCCACAGGTAGAGCACAGTCGTCTGGTACTGCCGCTGGGGACCGCCCGGAACCGCGCTCGACGGGTTGAACAGCTTCGGCTCGGTGAAGATCTGCAGGCCGCCGATCGTGGCCGTGATGATGACGAAGATCATGGTCGGGCGGATGCTCGGCAGCGTGATCGAGAAGAAGCGGCGGAACGACCCGGCGCCGTCCAGGGCGGCGGACTCGTGGATGTCACGCGGCACCGCCTGCATGGCGGCCAGCAGGATGAGCGCGTTGTAGCCCGTCCAGCGCCAGTTCACCATCGTCGCGATGGCGACGTGCGACGGGAAGGTCTCGGTCTTCCACATCACCGGGTCGAGGTGGAACGCCTGGAGGAGGTTGTTGATCAGTCCGTACTTCTCGTCGAACGCGCTCGAGAAGATCAGGGTCACCGCGACCGGGGTGACGACGTAGGGGAGCAGGACGCTCATGCGCCAGAAGGTCTTCGCCCGCAGGTTCTGGTCGAGCACGGCGGCGATGAAGACGGCGGCGATCAGCTGCGGGATGGCCGAGAGCAGGAAGATGCTGATCGTGTTGAACAGCGAGTTCCAGAAGAACGGATCGCTCAGCTCGGTCGCGTAGTTCTTGAAGCCGACCCATTCGCCCGGACCGGTCAGCAGGTTCCAGTTGTTGAGCGAGACGACGAACGTGTAGATGAGCGGGAACAGGCCGACGAGCCCGAACAGGACGAAGAACGGCGCCACGTAGAAGTAGGGCGACGCCTTCACATCGAAGCGGCTCAGCCGCTGCTTGAAGCTGAGGTCGCCGCGGCCCGAGCGCCCGCGCGGCGTCGCGGGGGTGACGGGTGCGGTCTCCCGTGTGGCGGTGGTGGTCATTGCGGTTCTCCCGTGGTTCGGGCCCCCGCCGCGCGTGGTGCAGCGGGGGCCCGGTGTCGGTTTCGGGTTACTTGTTGACGACCAGCTGGTCGAGCAGCTTCATGGCGTTGTTCCATGCCTGCTCGCCGTTCGCCTTCTTGGAGTCGAGCTCCTGGACGGACGGCCCGAACACCTGCGACTGGATGACCGAGTCGTCCGGTCCCTTGTACTGGGCCACGACGCCCTTCGCGCGCTCGCCGAGGATCTGCCCGATCGGCGCGTTGTTGAAGAACTTCGTCAGGTCGCTCTCACCCGTGACGCCGGCATCCGTCTGCGCCGCCGTGACCGAGGGGAACGTGCCCGCCGCCTGGAAGGTCTGGACCTGCGACTTGGCGGTGGTCAGCCACGCGGCGAGGGCCGCGGCCTCCTTCGGGTGCTTCGACTGCTTCGGGACCGTCAGGAACGATCCGCCCCAGTTGGCTGCGCCGCCCGGGAACACGTTGGCGAAGTCCCAGCCGGTGGTGGCGTCGCCGCCGCCCGCCTTGACCTGGCCCTGCACGACGCCGAGCATCCAGCCGGGGCAGACGAACGTGGCGAAGGATCCGTCGGTGAACGCCTTGCCCTTGCCCCAGTCCCACTGGGTCTGGTTGGAGGAGAGGCCGGCCGCCGCGCCCCCGGCGAGCTTGGACCACAGCGCCTTGAGGTCGCTGTTGTCCTTGATGTTGAGCTTGCCGTCCTTGGTGTAGTAGCCCTCCGGCTGCTGGTTCACCATGGCGTTCCAGATGAAGCCGGACTGGTCGTACCAGGCCTTCCCGGTGGCGGCGTGGTACTGCTCGCCGACCTTGAAGAAGTCGTCCCAGGTGGCGTTGTCGCCGCCGAAGAGCTTCGCGACCGAGTCGCGGTCGCTCGGCAGGCCGGCCGCGGCGAAGAGCTTGCCGTTGTAGCAGAGGCCTTCCGGCCCGATGTCGGTGCCGTAGCCGATGATGCGGCCGCTCTTGTCGGTGGCCTGCTTCAGCTTCCAGTCGACCCAGCGGCTCTTGATGTCGTTGGCGCCGTAGTCCTTGAGGTCGTTGAACTGGTCGCTGACCTGCATGACCTTGCTGAGCCATCCCTCTTCGACGGCCTGCACGTCGGGCAGGCCGCTGCCGGCCGCCTGCTTCGTCTGCCAGTCGGTGAGCGCGTTGTCACCGGTGTCGATGTTGGTGGCCTTGATCTTGATGTTCGGGTGCTCCTTCTCGTACTGCGAGTAGAGCTTGTCGAATCCCATCGTGCCGAACGTGGTGACGGTGAGCGTCACCGGGTCCGAGCTGGATCCGCTGCCGCCGCTGGATGAGCATCCGGCGGCGATGAGGGCGAAGGACGCCGCGCCGGCGACGGCCGCGGCGATCCTGGTGCGTCGTGAAAGCTTCACGGGTTCACTCCTTTGTGCGTGGGTCTGTGTGCGCCTGTAGAGCGTGGGAGCGCTCTCATTCGCTAGACGTGAGAGCGCTCTCACTGCTTGGGGGAGAATCTAGATCGCGTCCCGGCCGCGTGTCAAGTCCTGCGTGGTCGCGCTCTCATCGGCGTGTTTGCGAGGTTGCCGCTGAAAGCCTAACCGGCCGCCACCTCCGGAGAGGTGACGGCCGTTTCTGCAGAGCGGGTGTAGGTCGGTGCGAGCCCATCGTCAGCGGACGGGTTGGCTGGATTCGGCCTCCTCGCGGCTGTTCTTGCGCGCCTTGGCTCCGGCCCGCCGAGACCAAACGTTGTTGACGAGCAATCCTGCGATGACGCAGAGGGCTCCCGCGACTGCCGCAGTGGTGGGCAGGACTCCGGTCGTGATGGTCACGATGGAGTAGGTGGTGATGGGAACGAGGTTCATGAACAAGGTTCCGTTGATCGGACCGAGCATCTTGTTGCCCTGGTTCCAGAACAGGACGGCGACGACGCCGGCAAGAACGATCAGGTAGCTCAGTTCCGGCCATCCGGCGATGATGGCCGGCAGTGAAGGAGGCGTGACGAAGCCCGTGAGCGTGGCGACGATCGTCGCGATCGCGATAGTTGGGCAGCCGAGAATGGTCGTGAGTGTCGTGTACCGCAGGGTGGACCACGCGGGAACGCTGGCCGCGCCGCGCGTGTAGACCACCCAGCAGATGGCGCCGAGCAACGCCAGCAGCTCGCCGAGGCTGTCGCGGGCCGAGATGAGGTGCGTGTAGTCGCCCTTGGTCAATACCAAGGAGACGCCGAAGAAGGCGATGAGAATCGCCACGATCGTATACACGGGAGGCAGCTTCTTGGTGGCAGCCGCTGCAATGACGGCGCCGATCGCGGGCATCATGGCCATGATCAGGCTCACATTCGCAGCGGAGGTATAGGTCAGCGCGGTGAAAGCGAGCAGACCGAAGCCGGCGAACCCAGCGCTCCCCAGGAGGAAGAGCCGCCAACCCTGGCCCTCCAGCCGGAAGGCGGCCGTCCCTTCGGCCCGCTGAAGCATCACCGCCAGGATCAAAGCGACCACGCTGTAACGGATGAGGGTCATCGCGAACATGTTGACGGTGGGCTCGAGCACTGCGGCGATGGGGAACATGCCTCCCCAGATCAGTGGAGGGATCAGACAGAGCAGGAGGGCCCGGACGTGTGAGTTCTTCATAGTGCGCTTTCATCTCGGATAGTGGAAAGGCTCGAAGCAAGGTCGAATTTCCCGGTGGAGCTGTAGCTCAATCGCGGTACCACATGGGCGCTGATCGGCAGATCCACGCCGCGGAGCCGTCCGACGCGTATCGCCAAATACTCCAAGAGGGAGGGGTCGATATCGGCCGTCGCGCTGGCGAGCAATGCGGTAACCGTGTTGCTGGCCTCCACGGCGACAGCGGCGTCCTCCACGCCAGAAAGAAGATGCAGATCGTTCTCGAACCCGACTAGATCACCGCACGCGCTCGGCGCCGCATCCAGACTCGCCCGTCCGAGGATTGTCAGGGCGCCGTCGGACGCGAACATCCCGATGTCCGCCGTGAGGATGTAGTGCACTCCATCGATCTGGACACTCGGAATCGGGCCGCTGTCATAGGCCTCCGCGTTCATGTACGACGCAATGGCGACTCGGCCGGGGACACCCGGCGAGACCTCGCTTCCTTCGCCGTCGACCACCACGATGCTTGAGCCCTCAAGAATCGTTCCGGAGGTCCGGGGATCGATCGTGAGGTCGAGCGGGTCCGCGATCGCGTTCACGCCGGTCTCGGTCGTGCCGTAGTAGGAGTGCAGCACCGGTCCGATTGTGCGAGTCACCCCGCCGACAAGCGCAGGCGCGAGGTGCCGTCCGCCGGTGAGAAGGAAGCGCACCTGTCGGCACACCAGAGTGTCGCCGTATCTGTCGCGCACAGCATCGACAACCTGCGTGAGCACCGGGGGAACGATGAGGCTGGCGGATATCGCGTTCGTCGTGAGCTGCCGGGCGATGTCCGTCGCATCGGCTTGCCCGATGACGACTGTGGCGCGGGATGACGGTTCCACCGGCCTCCTCGCGGAGGTTGGCGAACTCGGCGGCTCTATCCGTACCCGTGAGGTGGACGAGGACGGCGCCCCGGTCGCCATGTCGCACAGACAAAGCGGGCTTCAGCCGGTCGATCTGGTGCGCCCTCACCTCTGGGCTACGGCTCGCGTCGAGCGCGACCCAGGGAATCCGAGCGCTCGCCAACGCGCTGCCGATCACGAACGCGTCGATGCAAGCAGGGACCTCGAAGACCGCCGAGGCGTCCGGCGCACTGACGTTCTGATTCAACCAGGCGAGTGTCCTGCGGACCTCCTCGCGGTACCGCTCCCAGGCGATGGAGACATCGCCGTGTTCGAGCGCGATAGCGTTCGGCCGAATCGCGGCGTGACGAGTGATCCTGTCGAGGGGAATCATTGGGATGTTCTTTCTTCGCTCATCGTTGGAAGGCAATGTCGACGCTCGTGGCGAACGGGTGAACTGTCAATTCTGCCCCGGGGCCCCAAGGGGATATCAGCGGATCTAACCCCCCGTTGAAAGGCGCGCGGGCCAGCGCGGAGGCCGGCGCAGGCGAGGCGGTGACAGGGATCGCCAGGGGGCGACCTCGTTCGCGCTCCCTGACTCTCGACCGTGGCCGGATGGTGGCCAGTTGCGTCTCTTCGCGGCCAGATGCGGAAAAGCGAAACGGCCGCCACCTCCGGAGAGGTGACGGCCGTTCGCCTGGTGAGGTGCGGTCAGTCCGTCGCCGGCCGTGGGCGCTGCGCCCGGGTGGACGCGGTGTCGGCTCCCGGCTCGACCAGCGCGCCGAACTCGTTCGCGGCGCGGTTCGCCAGGAGGCCCGTGTCGTACTCCTCGTCGTCGTCCTCCGAGAGCGAGGCGTACGCGCCGACCGGCTCGCGCTCGGCGGCCTTCGCGGCGTCGGCTGCCGCCGCGTCGTCCGCCGCCTCCTGCAGGGCGGACTTGGCGCGCAGCGGCGGCGTCTTGAAGAACAGCGACAGGATGAAGGCGACCAGCACCACGATCATCGCGACCCAGTACACCTGCACCGCCGAGGCGTTGAACGCGACCAGGAACGGTTTCGTCAGCCGCGGGTCGGCGCCGTTCAGGAACGACGTGTCGTTGGTCGCCGAGCTGTTTCCCGACGTGTTCTGCTTCTTCAGGGTGTCCTGGATCTTCGGGACGATGGAGTCGACGAACTGCGAGCGCGCCGCCTCGTCCGAGAAGTCCAGCGTGACGGTGCCGTCTGCGGCGACCTTCGCGTAGGGGGCCTTCTGCTCGATCGCCGCTCCGGCCTTGGCGTTGGCGGTCGCGACCGCCTGTGCCTCGGCGGCGGCCTGCGCCTGCGCCGGGATGGCGCCCGATGCGACGCCCGCGGCGACGGCGGCCTTGGCGGCATCCTGCGCCTTCGTCACTCCCGCCTGCAGGGCCGACTGGGTGGCCTTCGTCGTCTGGTCGACGATCTTGTTGTAGCTCTGCTCCATGATCTGCTTGTTCTCGGGAGCGCTGGCCACCGACGGCGTGAACGCCGCGTCGAGGGCGGAGGTCAGCGTCTGGGTGTCGGTCAGTGACGTCTTGATGTTCGTCGGGAACACCGTGAACAACAGCGAGAGCAGCACGGCCGTGCCGAGCGTTCCACCGATCTGACGGAAGAACGTGGATGAGCTGGTCGCCACACCCATGTCGCGCAGGCCGACCGAGTTCTGGCTCGCGATCGTCAGCGTCTGCATCAGCTGGCCCAGGCCGAGGCCGATGAGCAGCATGGCGCCGGCGATGAACCAGTACGAGCCGTCGTAGTGGATGAAGGTCAGGTAGAAGAACCCGCCCGCCAGCATCGCCGTGCCGATGATCGGGAACTGGCGGTAGTGCCCGGTGCGGGCGATGATCTGGCCCGAGACGATGGACGACACCATCAGGCCGAGGATCATCGGCAGCAGCTGCAGTCCCGACACGGTCGGGCTGGAGCCGAGCACGATCTGGAGGTACAGCGGGAGGGTGAGCATGGCGCCGAACATCCCGAAGCCGACCAGGACGCCGATGACCGTGGCCATCGAGAACGTGCTGGAGCGGAACAGCTTGATCGGGATGAGCGCGTCGTCCTTCATCGCGATCTCGATCAGGATGAAGGCGATGATCCCCACTCCGCCGATCACGTAGCAGGCGATGGCGGCCGGGCTGTCCCAGCCCCACTCGCGGCCCTGCTCGGCGACGAGGAGCAGCGGGACGAGCGCCACGATGACGCCGGCCGCACCCCACCAGTCGATTCGCGCGGAGCCGCGCTCGCGCTTCGGCAGGTGCAGGAAGCGGAGGACCATGCCCAGAGCGATGATGCCGATCGGCACGTTGATGAGGAACACCCAGCGCCAGCCGGTGATCCAGAGGATCTCGTCCGCGCCGGCGAACAGGCCGCCGACGAGCGGGCCGATCAGGCTGGAGATGCCGAAGACGGCGAGGAAGTAGCCCTGGTACTTGGCGCGCTCGCGCGGTGCGAGCATGTCGCCCATGATGGCGAGCGGCATCGACATCAGACCACCGGCGCCGAGGCCCTGGATGGCCCGGAACGCCGCGAGCTCGAGCATCGAGGTCGAGAACGACGCGAAGATGGAGCCGATGATGAAGATGACGATCGCGATGACGAACAGCGGCCGGCGGCCGAAGATGTCGGAGAGCTTGCCGTAGATCGGCGTCGAGATCGTCGAGAGGATGAGGTACCCGGTGGTGACCCAGGCCTGCTCGCTGAGCCCGTGGAGGTCGTCGCCGATGGTGCGGATCGCGGTTCCGACGACGGTCTGGTCGAGGGCGGAGAGGAACATGCCGGCCATGAGGCCGAAGATCACGAGAAGGATCTCGCGATGCGACATGATCGGTTTGGGTGCGGCGGTCGCCGCGGCGGTCTGACTGGACATCTGTCTCCGTGTGAAGAGTCGGGTGTGGGGACGCCCGGCACGCGGAGCGTCACACCGGTGTGGGGCAAATAGAATTTTGCGGAGACTGCAAAGTTACACCCTCTGCCACGGGCGTCACAACGCCGTCGCGCCCCATCCGGGCGCACCGTTCGCCAGTGGCGAACGCCATCGTGCGTCCCAGCTGGGGCAGGGCCGTCATGCACCGCGGACGCGCGCAAAACGAATGAAAATGGCCCCCGTCCAGGTGACGCAAATAATGCGCGCGTACGGTGGTGGACGCCGATCCCGACCGCCTCCGAATCAGCCCCGAAGGTTGTATGAGTTTTCTCAGCCGCACCCGCCGTCCTCTCGTCCGCCGCACCCTGGTGCTCGGAGCCGTCGCCGCCTCCGCCGCGCTCGTCTTCAGTGGATGCGCAGGCGAGCCGTCGCCCGTGACCAAGGCCATCGCTCAAGCGGCTGCGCCCTCGGCGGCATCGGCGTCGTCGGTGGTGTCGTCCATCCAGCCGGCGACCGGGAGCGTCTCGGGCGGAACGGTGACCCTGACCGGCACCAACCTCGACAACGTCGGCGCCGTCACGATCGGGGGCAGCCCGCCACCGTCACCCAGGCGACCGACGACAAGGTCGTCGTGAGCGTGCCCGCCGCGGCGAACTTCCAGGCGGGGAACGTTCCGGTCACCGTGACGGACAAGAGCGGCAAGCCCGTCACGACGTCCGCGAGCACCTACGGGTACCAGGTGCAGACGCCGGTCGACAAGCAGCTCGCGTATGCGCTCACCTACTGGAAGAACTACAACACCGCCGAGTTCGGCGATCTGAACCCCGTCGGCGGCGACTGCGCCAACTTCGTCAGCCAGACCCTGCTCGCCCGCGGCTGGCAGATGAACTCCGAGTGGTACAACCACGACGCCGCCGAGGACTGGAGCCCCGCGTGGGGCTACGTGCCGGCGATGGACAACTACTTCCGGGAGAACGCGGCGTCGCTCGGGCTCACCGAGTACCCGTTGGACCAGCGCGACAAGATCAAGGTCGGCGACATCGTCATGTTCGACTGGAACGACAACGACTCGCTCGACCATGTGCAGCTCGTCTCCGCTGTGCAGAACGTCAACGGCCAGATCAAGATCAAGATGGCCGGCCACAACGAGGACAGCGACTACCGCGACCTCGACGAGGCGATCACCGTCGACCACCCCGGCGGCATCGGCCACTTCTGGAGCCTGTCGAAGTAGCAACCGTGCTGCCGAGCGCGGCATCCGGTCAGCGTCCATCCGGTCGTCGATCGGGTGGGCTAGGCTCGGCCCCGTGAGTCTGGGGGCGCCCGCGAACGGCGGGCTGGAGCAGCGCGCCTGGCCCGCGCGGGCGGCGCGCTGGCGGCCGTGCTGGTGCTCGCGGCCTGTGCGTCGGGGAGCCCGTCGGCCGCGCCGGCGAGCCACCGCCCGACGCCGTCGCGCTCGGCGTCGTCGCCGCGGCCGACTGGGTCGCCGACGCCCACCGCGAGTCCAGCGCCCACCATGTCCTCACCCAGCCCCACGCCGCCGGCCGGTGCCACGCCGACGCCCGGAGCGGCCGGCTTCGACAAGGCGGCGCAGTCCACGAGCGACCCCGCGAGCCTGTGGGTCGTCGTCAACAAGCCGCGGGCTCTGAGCCCGGTCACATACGTCCCGCCCGACCTGACGTACCCCGACGTGCCGAACATCAACCACCAGCCGATGCGCCAGGCGACCGCCGCGGCGCTCGTCTCGATGTTCCACGCGGGCAAGGCGGAGGCCGGGCTCGACCTCACGGTGCAGAGCGCCTACCGCTCGTTCGAGTCGCAGACCCGCGTGTACGACGACGACGTCGCGCACAACGGAAAAGCGTATGCGGACACGGACACGGCGCGGCCGGGACACAGCGAGCACCAGACCGGCCTCGCGGTCGACATCAGCGCGATCCCCGCGAAGTGCTCCCTCGACGCGTGCTTCGGCGACACACCGCAGGGCCGCTGGCTGGCGGCGAATGCGTGGCGCTTCGGCTTCCTGCTGCGGTATCCCGCCGACAAGGTCGCCGTCACCGGGTTCACCTACGAGCCGTGGCACTTCCGCTACATCGGCGTCCCGCTCGCGACGGAACTCCACCGCACGGGCGTGACCACCCTCGAGGAGTTCTTCGGCATCCCGGGCGGCACCTCCTACCCGGGCTGATCAGCCGCCGAGGGCATCCCCCACGATCCGCTTGGCCTCCTCCTGCACCTCGCGCAGGTTCTCCTCGCCCGCGAACGACTCGGCGTAGATCTTGTAGACGTTCTCCGTGCCGGAGGGGCGCGCGGCGAACCACGCCTTCTCCGTCTGCACCTTCACGCCGCCGAGCGGAGCGTCGTTGCCCGGCGCGCGGCTGAGCTTCGCGGTGATCGGCTCGCCGGCCAGCTCGGTCGCGGTGATGGCGTCTCCGTCGAGCTTCGACAGCGCAGCCTTCTGCTCGGGGCTCGCGGGCGCATCCACCCGCTGGTAGACCGGGTCGCCGAAGCGCTCGGTCAGCTCGCGGTACAGCTCGGACGGCGACCTGCCGGTCACCGCGCGGATCTCACTGGCGAGCAGGGCGAGCAGGATGCCGTCCTTGTCGGTCGTCCAGGCCGTGCCGTCGAAGCGCAGGAACGACGCGCCGGCGCTCTCCTCGCCGCCGAAGCCGACGGTCCCGTCGATGAGGCCCGGGACGAACCACTTGAAGCCGACCGGGACCTCCCACAGGCGGCGGCCCAGCGACTCGGCGACCCGGTCGATGATCGACGACGACACGAGGGTCTTGCCGACCGCCGCATCCTTCCGCCACTCGGTGCGGGTGCGGAACAGGTAGTCGATCGCGACCGCGAGGTAGTGGTTCGGATTCATCAGGCCGCCGTCGGGCGTGACGATGCCGTGCCGGTCCGCGTCCGCGTCATTGCCGGTCAGGATGTCGAAGTCGGCTCGCCGCGCGACCACGGAGGCCATCGCCGAGGGGCTCGACGGATCCATGCGGATCTTGCCGTCCCAGTCGAGCGTCATGAAGCCCCAGGCCGGGTCGACCTCCGGATTCACCACGGTCAGGTCGAGGTCGTAGCGCTCGGCGATCGCCTGCCAGTAGTGCACGCTCGCGCCGCCCAGCGGGTCGGCGCCGATTTTGATTCCGCTGTCTTTGATCGCCTTCACGTCGATGATGTTCTCGAGGTCGTCGACGTAGTGCCCACGGAAGTCGTACGTCTCGACACCGGACGGCTCGGCCATCCGCACCTCGGTCATCCCGTTCGCGATGATCTCGTTCGCGCGCTTGGCGATCCAGCTCGTGGCGTCGGTGTCGGCCGGGCCGCCGTGCGGCGGGTTGTACTTGAAGCCGCCGTCGCGCGGCGGGTTGTGGCTCGGGGTGACGACGATGCCGTCCGCCTGGTCGCCATGGCCCTGCCGGTTGTAGCGGATGATCGCGTGCGACACCGCGGGCGTCGGCACCCAGTCGTCGAACTCGTCGACGAGCACGCGCACCTCGTTTCCGACCAGCACCGCGAGTGCGGTCGTGGTGGCGAACTCGCTGAGGAGGTGCGTGTCCGCTCCGATGAACAGCGGGCCGGTGATGCCCTGGCTGTTGCGGTACTCCACGATGGCCTGCGTCGTCGCGGCGATGTGGTCCTCGTTGAACGCCGTGTCGAGCGACGAGCCGCGGTGACCCGAGGTGCCGAACACCACGCGCTGCTCCGGGATGCTGACATCCGGCTTCAGCTCGTAGTACGCGCGCCGCAGGGCGTCGACGTCGATCAGGTCGGAAGGCTGGGCGGGGGTTCCGGCTCGTTCGTCCATGCCCCTACTCTTCCACGGCGCGCGGGCCGAGCCAACGGCCTCGCTAAGCTGAGCGTCATGTCTCCCGCCCCTGCCGACGACCGCGGCGGTGCGCCCGCCGAGCTGCCCGCCTCGCTGGACGACGTGTACAGCTTCCTCGGGCCGTCCGGAACGTTCACGGAGGCGGCGCTCAAGCAGGTGCCGGAGGCGCGCGGCAAGCAGTGGCGCGCGGTCAACAACCTGGGCGAGGCGCTCGCCGATGTGGTCGAAGGGCGCAGCGTCGCGGCCATGATCGCGATCGAGAACTCGATCGAGGGCGGTGTCTCGGTCGCCCAGGACGCGCTGGCCACCATCCCGGGCCTGCGGATCATCGGCGAGTACCTCGTCCCGGTGAACTTCGTCCTCGTGGCGCGCCCCGGCACGACGCTCGCGGACGTGCGCACGGTGAACGCGCACCCGGTCGCGTACGCCCAGTGCCACCAGTGGCTGGACGCGCACCTGCCCGACCACGGGCACCTGCCGGCCTCCAGCAACGTCGCGGCCGCGGCCTCGCTCTTCGAGGGCAGCGCGGCGGATGCGGCCATCGCGCCGCCCGGGATCGTCGACCACCACGACGTGGTCGTGCTGGCGGAGGACATCGGCGACAACGAGAACGCGGTCACCCGCTTCGTGCTGGTGAGCACGACGCGCAGCGTGCCGGAGCCGACCGGAGCCGACAAGACCAGCCTGATCGCCGAGCTGCCCGATGACCGGCCCGGTAGCCTCCTCGATCTGCTGGAGCAGTTCTCCACGCGCGGGGTCAACCTGAGCCTCATCGAGTCGCGGCCGGTCGGCGACGCCCTGGGCCGCTACCGTTTCGTCATCGACGCCGACGGGCACATCCGCGACGAGCGGGTGGCGGACGCCCTGCTCGGGCTGCGGCGGTTCAGTCCGTCGGTCATGTTCCTCGGGTCGTATCCCCGCGCAGACGGCGTCCCGGTCGCGTTCGACCAGCGCTACCGCGACGAGGTGTTCACCGAGGCTCGGGAGTGGCTCGCGTCGCTCACGGAGGACGGCCCGGAGGGCACCCGGTCGGCGTAGGCTGCGGAGCAGCAGCACGATCGGGAGGTCAGCATGGTCGCCGAAGAGCATGACGACAGCGGTCGGGCCGGCGGATTCGATCCGCGCTTCGACCCGTCGTTCCAGCGCGGCTACCAGCCGCAGCCCGGCGAGCGGACGCGCACCCGCGTCCGCGGCGAGGCTCCGGATCCGTCATACCGGCGGCCCGCGCCGGCGCTGCGCACTGCCGAGACGCCCATGGTGGAACCCGCGCCGTTCGAGCGCGAGGCGTCCGTGGCTTCGGTCGACCCCATCGACGCGGTCTCCTGGGCGCCGGAGGAGGCCCCGGCCCTGACGAACGCGGCCGTCGTGGTCGCTCAGCCCGGCATCCTGAGCCGTCTCGAGGTGAGCCCGCGGCGCAACGTGCTGATCCTGGCCCTCTGGATCGTCGGCGTCGGCTTCGTGGTGCTCGGCATCGTGCTCTACTGCATCTCCGTCACCTCGTCGTACAGCGGCCCCACCCCCAGCAGCGACGTCGGATCGCTCGTCTTCGCCCAGCTGGGCTGGATGCTCGCGGGGCCGCTGATCACCGTCGGGCTGCTCACCGTGGTCGGGCTGCTCTTCCTCAACGCGCTCGCCGGGCGCGGCGCGCGCGAGAGCGGCTCCGAGGAGGGTGAGTTCTAAGAATTCTTTGCTCCCGCGTCATGATTTCAGTCGTGACGCATCTGTCTAGGTAAGAGCATCACCAGACAGTAGGGAGTCACGATGCAGAACCCCACGCGCGCCCGGAGCGCACGACAACGATCGGTCGATCGGCGGAGGGTCCGGGCCGCATGGTCCGCAGCGGCCGCCCTGGCGGTCGTCGCCGGCGTCGCAGTAATGCCCGCTCAGGGTGCGGCTGCGGCGTCCGGCTCGTACGTCGCTCTGGGCGACTCGTACGCGGCAGGCCAGGGGTCGGCGATGCCACCGGCTCGCACGCGGGCTGCCTGCAGACGATGCAGAACTATCCCCACACGGCAGCCGCTCGCGCGGGATTGGAGCTGACCGACGTCAGTTGCACCGACGCGACGATCGCCGACCTCTTCGCGCCGAAGAAAGATGTTCCGGCGCAGACGGATGCGCTCAGCGCGTCGACGTCGGTGGTCTCGCTGACGATCGGCGGAAACGACCTCGGCTTCGCTTCCGTGCTGCAGTCGTGCCTCGCCGCGAGTGCGCAGGGTCCACTGCTGAGCGGTGAGGCGTCCTGCCGGGCCAAGTACACCGTCGGCGGCGTGGACACGCTGAGCAAGAAGGTCACGGATCGGGTGGCCCCGGCGCTTCGTGACGCCGTGACGCGCATCCGCGCCAAGGCGCCGAACGCGCGCGTCGTCGTGGTCGGCTACCCGGCCCTGATGCCCGATGCGGTTCACACCCCCGCCGGCGGATGCTTCGCCTCGCTCAAACTCTTCGGGACGAGCTTCCCGTACGCCACGGCCGACCTCGCCTACATGAACAGCGTGCAGTCGACCCTCGATGTGCAGTCGAAGGCTGCGGCAGAGGCCGCCGGCGCCGATTACGTGTCGCTGATGGGCAACACGTTCGACCACTCGAGCTGCTCCGCCAGCCCGTACCTCAATCCGGTCGAGCTGTCCGGCCTGAGCGCGTCGCCCGCGAACCTGCACCCGAACGCGACCGGGCTCGCCTATGCGGGCCAGGCCGTCGGAAACGTCCTCGCGGCGCCGCGTGGCTTCCAGGGAGTCACGGGCATCGTGGTGCCGCTGGGCGGCAGCGAGTTCGAGTTGCAGATCACCGTTCCGAACGCGACGCTGTTCACCACGCCGGAGGTGACCGCCCAGCTGAACGGCTACTACCTCTCGCACGTGAGCGGCGAGTTCGGCTGGTATCTCGGGGTGCGGCAGGTCGGCGACGGTCGCGTCTACCACCAGTCGCTCACGCTGAAGCCGGGGGATTCCGTGCAGCTCCGGACGGCTTCCGGCGCCATCCAGAAGCTGACGAGGTAGGTCCGGTGCGCCGGAGCCGTCAGTTCGAGGCGGCGGGCGCCTTCACCCGCAGCGCTCGCTCATCGACGCGGAGGTCGAGGGCGAGGATCTCGCCGAAGGCGTCCCCGTCGAGTTCGAACGGCTCCGGCGCATCCACCTCCAGCTGCACCGACGCGCCGCGCAGGTAGCTGAGGCGCGTGCGCACCGCGCGGTCGGTGAAGCGGATGATCCGGCGGCCCACGGAGGACCTGCGCAGCACGCGGTTCTCCCAGGTCACCTTGCGCCAGATCGCCAGCCAGCCGAACACCGTCGCGGGCTGCAGCACCGCGACGTCGAGCAGGCCGTCGTCGATCGCGCCGTCCGGGATCAGCTCGATGTTGCCCGGCAGCGCGCCGCAGTTGGCGATCAGGATGGTGCTGACGTGGGCCGACCGCACGTGGCCGCGGTCGAGGCGGTACCGCACCTGGACCTTGCTCGACGTGGGAAAGGCGCGGAACGCCGCATCCACGTAGGCGAGCCAGCCGAAGCGGCGCTTCAGCCCGGGCTTCGCCGCCTCGATCATCGCCGCATCGATCCCGACGCCCGCCATCACCAGGAACGCGTGCTCGGTGACGGAGCCGTCGGGACGTCGGGCTTCGGCGATTCCGATGTCGATGCGCCGGGTCTCGCTCCCGAACGCCACGGCGCAGGCGTTCTCCACGCTCGAGAACGGGATGCCGAGGTTGCGCGCGAGAAGGTTGCCCGTGCCGCCGGGGATGACCGCGAGGGTCGCATCCTGATCCCGCAGCGCCTCCGCGACCGCTCGCACCGTTCCGTCGCCGCCCGCGGCGAGCACCAGGGTCGCGCCGCGCGCGAGCGCCTCCCGGGCCTGCGCCTGACCTCCGTCCTCCGGAGTGGTCTCGAGCCAGAGCAGCTCGACACCGCTCGGCTCGCCGGCCGCGCCGGCCGCGTCCACCGCGCCGGCCGCAGCGGCCGCAGCCTCCACGGCCGCCCGAACGCGGGGCACGTCCACCCGGATCGGGTTGTAGACGACGGCCACCACCGTGCGACCCCGCCCGCCCCGTCCGTTCACCCCCATCACGCTACCTGTTCGGCCCCGGTCGATAAGCTGGTCAGGTGATCGATCCCGTGCTCCTCCGCGAGAACCCCGATGTCGTCCGCCGCTCGCAGGAGGCCCGCGGCGACTCCGTGCAGCTCGTCGACGAGGCCATCCAGGCCGACGTGGAGCGCCGCGCGGCCATCACGGCGTTCGAGGAGCTCCGCGCCGAGCAGAACGCGTTCGGCAAGACCGTCGCCAAAGCGCCCAAGGAGCAGAAGAAGGAGCTCGTCGCCCAGGCGCAGCAGCTCGCCGGGCGGGTCAAGGAGGCGCAGCAGGCCGCCAACGAAGCGGATGCGCGCTTCGAGCAGCTGGTCCGCAGCATCGGCAACCCGATCGTCGAGGGCGTGCCCGCGGGCGGCGAAGACGACTTCGTCGTGCTCAAGACCGTCGGCGACATCCCCGCGTTCGACTTCGAGGCGCGCGACCACCTCGAGCTCGGCGAACTGCTGGGTGCCATCGACATGGCCCGCGGCGCGAAGGTCGCCGGTGCCCGCTTCTCGTACCTGCGCGGCATCGGCGCGCGCCTCGAGCTCGCGCTGATGAACATGGCGCTCGACAAGGCGCTGCAGAACGACTTCATCCCGATGATCACGCCGACCCTGGTGAAGCCGTCGATCATGCAGGGCACCGGCTTCCTCGGCGCGCACGCCGACGAGGTCTACCACCTCGAGAACGACGACCTGTATCTGACCGGTACCAGCGAGGTCGCCCTCGCCGGCTACCACTCCGACGAGATCATCGAGGTGGACGCGCCCCTGCGGTACGCGGGCTGGTCCACTTGCTACCGGCGCGAGGCGGGCTCGGCGGGCAAGGACACCCGCGGCATCATCCGCGTCCACCAGTTCGACAAGCTCGAGATGTTCGTCTACACCCGGCCCGAGGAGGCGGAGGCCGAGCACGAGCGCCTGCTCGGCTGGCAGGAGGAGATGATGCAGGCGCTGGGGCTCAGCTACCGCGTCATCGACACCGCCGCCGGCGACCTCGGCTCGAGCGCCGCCCGCAAGTACGACGTCGAGGCGTGGATCCCGACGCAGGGACGCTACCGCGAGCTCACCTCCACCTCGAACTGCACGACGTTCCAGGCGCGCCGCCTCGACATCCGCTACCGCACCGACAGCGGCAAGACCGCGCCGGTGGCGACCCTCAATGGGACGCTCGCGACGACGCGCTGGCTGGTCGCCATCCTCGAGACGCATCAGCAGGAGGACGGATCGGTCCGCGTCCCCGAGCCGCTGCGCCCGTACCTCGGCGGACTCGAACTGCTGGAGCCGATCTCCCGGTGAGCGGCGACGACCGCCTCCTCATCGCGCTCGATGTCGACGGCACCCTGATCCACGAGGACGAGACGATCGGCGACGCCGTGCGCGCCGCCGTCGACCGGGTGCGCGACGCCGGTCACGAGGTCATGCTCGCCACCGGCCGCAGCTGGGAGACCGCGCGGCCCATCCACGAGGAGTTCGGCCTGACCAGCGAGTTCGTCGTCTGCGCGAACGGAGCGCTCACGATGAAGCGCGACGCCTCTATCGAGGGCGGCTACCGCCGTGAGTTCATCGAGGTGTTCGACCCGTCGGAGGTGCTGCAGACCATGCGGCCGCACCTGCCCAGCGGCAGCTTCATGGTCGAAGGCCCCACCGGCTTCCGCCGCTACACCGAGGGCATGACCGACTGGGAGCTGGTGAACGCCGAGGAGGTGCCGTTCGACGAGCTGCTGAAGCACCCCGCGACGCGGGTCGTCGTGGTGTCGCCCGAGCACGACACGGAGGAGTTCCTCTCCATCGTCGACCGGATGGGCCTCCAGCGCGTCAGCTACTCCATCGGATGGACGGCGTGGCTCGACATCTCGCCCGACGGCGTGAGCAAGGCGACGGCGATGGAGCGGGTGCGGCACGCGCTCGATATCCCCGCCTCCCGCGTGGTCGCCGTCGGAGACGGGCGCAACGACCTCGAACTGCTCGAGTGGGCGGGCGCCGAAGGGCTGAGCGTCGCCATGGGGCAGGCGCCCGACGAGGTCAAGGCGGCAGCGTCCCGCTCCACCGCGACCGTCGTAGAGGACGGCCTCGCGCACGTGCTCGACGCGCTCTGAACGCGCCCTTTGAGAGCATTTCCAGCCTCCCGTGTCAAGCTTTACGACGGCGTGCGCCTTTTTCCGGTGCGCGCATGTGAACGTGAACGCGGCCCGACCGGAAGGAAGTGAATGAGCGAGATGCCCACCCGCGCGCAAGCGCGAGCGCAGGAGAAGACGGCTGGACCAGCGGTCCGTCACGGACGACTGAAGCAGCATCACCCGCTCAAGGCACTCCTCAAGATCTTCGTCGCGGTGGTCGCCGTCTTCGGCATCACCGGCGTCTCGCTCGCGGCCTACGCGGCGGTGGATGTGGCGTCCAGCGTGAAGAAGTCCGTGAAGCTGGTCGACGCCAAGGGCCATGAGGTCACGCCGAGCGTCGGCGCGATGAACGGCGCGTTCAACGTCCTCCTGGCGGGTAGCGACTCCGGCGGCGGCAACGCGGCCTACGGCGACCGCGAAGAGAACCTCAACGACGTGACGATGCTGCTGCACGTCTCCGCGGATCACAAGAACGCGACCGTCGTCAGCTTCCCCCGCGACATGTACGTCGCCATCCCGTCGTGCCCTGACCCCAAGGGCGGCAGCTACGACGCGATGAGCCGCCAGAAGATCAACAACTCGCTGAGCTACGGCGGCCTGGCCTGCACCGTGCTGACGGTCGAGAAGCTGACCGGGCTTGACATCCCGTACGCCGGTGTCATCCAGTTCGACGGCGTCATCGAGATGTCCAACGCCGTCGGCGGGGTGCCGGTCTGCGTCGCCGGCAACATCGAGGACCCGTACACCGGCCTGAACGTGAAGGCCGGTCAGAACACGCTGCAGGGCGCCCAGGCGCTCGCCTTCCTGCGCACGCGTCACGGCGTCGGCGACGGCTCGGACCTCGGCCGCATCAGCAACCAGCAGGTGTTCCTGTCGTCGCTCGTGCGCACCATCAAGAGCGCGGACGTGCTGACCAACCCGGTGAAGCTGTACGGCATCGCCAAGGCGGCCACCAGCAACATCACGCTGTCGGACAGCCTCAACAGCCCGACCACGATCGTCTCGATGGCCATGGCCCTCAAGAACATCGACATCAGCAAGGTCGTCTTCGTGCAGTACCCGAACCACTACCAGGGCGACGGTGTGGTGCCGACGGAGGATGCGGCCGATCAGCTGATGGGCGCGCTCAAGAACGACCAGCCCGTGACCCTGACCGGTGACACGGGCGTGGGCTCGGAGGCCGACCCGAACGCCGCCGGCCAGGCACCGGCCACGCAGGCGCCCGCTACGCAGGCACCGGCCACCCAGGCGCCGGCCACCCAGGCACCGACCGACGGCACGACGCAGGCGGCGGGCGACGGCTCCGGCGTCCAGCTGCCCTCGGATGTGCACGGCCAGACGGCGGCGCAGTACACCTGCTCCAAGCCGTTCCAGGACTGAGCGCTTCCGCCACTCCCGGACATGACGATGCCCCGCCTCCTTCGGAGACGGGGCATCGCCGGTTCGGTTACTTCTTGTTGATGTTGTAGACGACCGTGCCGCCCGTTCCGCTGAGGTCGACGGTCCACTTCGAGCTCGTGAACGTGTCCTCGTCGGCAGCCGTGAAACCGGCCTCGGTCAGCTTCTTCGAGGCGTCCGCCTGCGCGTCCTTGCTCGAGCCGTTGATCGTCAGCTCGAAAGTGCCCTTCGCCTCGTCGCCGGTCGCGTGAGCGTTCGAGTACTGCGTGAGGTACGGGATCTCGGTCGGGAGGCCGGAGATGGTCTGGTTCTTGCCCCATTCGAGGTTGAGGCCGCCGCCCGCGGCGGAGGAGCTCGTCGTCTTCACGTCGGACGTCGTCTGGCTGACGCACGCGGTGAGCGAACCCACGGTGAGAGCGGCGAGTAGAGCTGCCGGGACGATGAGGCTCTTCTTCAGGGACATGGTTCTCCTTCTCTGGATTGCAACTCGCTTGGTTACACCAGTAATGACGTCGTTCCCCCGGAATCGTGACGCGACGGACGCTAGAATCGGGCGACGCCGGTTCGCCCCGGCGCCGGGAGGGCTGTCCGAGTGGCCGATGGAGCCAGTCTTGAAAACTGGTGGGCAGAAATGTCTCGTGGGTTCGAATCCCACGCCCTCCGCCAACGAATGGGGGCCTCGATCCCAGTAAATGACTGGGATCGAGTCTTTGCTGCCAGACCTGCGGCGCTCGACTTGACAACAAACTGACAACAAGCGCCGCTGCGAGTTGGTGATCCGGGGCGTCTTTCTGCGATCGCGGGCGTCGCAAATGGCCGATTGTCAGCGGCTACCGCTTCAATGTGGACATGATCGATGTCGGCTGGCTTCTCGATACGTGGCGCGCTGCCCGGTGGGAAGCGATCGTCATGATCTGGAACGCGATCGTGGCAGACGTCATCGCCTATCCGTGGTTCGTTTTCGTGCTCGCTGTCGTTGTCCTAGGGGCCGGCGTCAAAGGATTGGGCAAGCTAGCCAAGTACGTTGGCGGCGCTTACTGGTCTGCTCACCACTGAAGTCTGCCGCTCCGCGAGATGCGGTCGTGCCACAGAACGTCTGGCTGCGCCGTCCAGAGCTTCAGCTACCGCGTCCAGGTCGTCGTCGAAGAGGTCCGCGTAAACGTCCAGCGTCATCGCGGCTGAGGCGTGGCCGAGCATCCTTTGGACCGCCTTCACGTTGGCTCCCGCGCTCACGGCGAGGCTGGCGGCGGTGTGCCGCAGGTCGTGGACGGTCATCGGGTCAAGGCCGGCCCTGTCGAGTGCGCTCTTGAACCATGTCCGTTGACCCCGTGTGGCGCGCTTCATGTGCTCACCGAACCGGCCGGAAAACAGCAGCTCGTTCGGCTCCTTGCCTGCGGCTGCGCCGGCCAGCGCGTCGAGGAGGAATGCCGGGAACGGCACCGACCTACGCTTGTGGCTCTTCGGGGTTCCGACGATGGTGGCAGGACCAACCTCTACCGCGTTTTCCGAGATGGCGAGTCGGCGGCGAGTGAAGTCGACGTCGCGCACGCGGAGGGCGATGACTTCGCCCCAGCGAAGGCCGGTGTAAGCCAGTAGGAGAACGAGGGCTTCGTGCTTGCCGCTGGCGTAGGCGAGGTCGTGAACCTGTTGGTGGGTGAGGTATCGGTGAGCGCGAGGAACCTTACGGGGCAATCGCGATCCGCGGGCTACGTTGACCGGCACGCGCCGGTCCTTCACGGCGATGTCCAGGATTCCGGCAAGCACACCGAACGCCCGCAAGACGGTCGTAGCGGACCTTTCAGCGCTCAAAGACGAAACCCAGGCCTGGACATCCGAGTGTCGTACATCACCGACAGGGACGCGTCCCCAACGCGGCTCGACCTGGAGTCGCCACGCGATCTCGAGCGGTCGGAGCGAGGACGGTTTGAGGTGAGTCTGGTTGGCTAGCCACTCAACGCCGAGGGATGCGATCGTCACCCTCGCCGCACTTGCATCGATGTACTCGCCGCGCGCTTTGTTCGTCTCGACCGTGGCTAAGTAGAGCTCGGCTTCTCGCTTCGTCTTGAATCCGCGCTTCGTGGTCTGACGGTGATCAGGGGTGCGGTACATGACGCGATAGCGTCGACCACCGGCAGACTCATACGACAGAACGCTGCCCATCTCGCCCTCCTCTTTAGGGTGCTGCCACCTCTTCGATGCCCGCAGAGGTGAGAAGCGCTGCGACGCGCTCCAGCTCGCGCTCGACCAGCTCCAGGCGCGCCTCGACGTTTGAGTCGAAGGTGAGATCAGAGTCTCCGGACGCCGCTCCGACGTCGCGAACGATCCGGAGGCGGTCGAACTCACGTCGAAGGGTCCCGAGTTCGCGAAGCGAGTTCAGGACGGAGATGTCCACGCGTTCGGCGGCCAATCGGGGCCGATATGAACTCGAGGGGTGGCTGAAAGCCAGCAATCGAATTCGGCCACGGTCATTCCGTCGAAGTCTTCGCCGAGGTTTTGTAGGTCGAGTTTGTCGTCGGGCCGCCCGATTGGCGAGAGCAGCATGCTGATCGGCACGTCGAGGCCCCGCGCGATGTTCAGGAGCTGGCAAACGCTGATGTCGGCCTTCCTGCCGGATTCGATGTTCTCCAGGATCGCGGGGGTGATGTTCCCGCCAGGAATCGCCTCTGCCAGGTCGCTCGTCGTGCGAAATCCACGTTCACGTCGCGCCAGTCTGATGCGCGCACCGATGCTGGTCTCCGATCGAAAGTCTGCCATTTCGACAGCCTATCGCCACTTCTGTTGTCAAGTCACGGAATTCTTGCTATGGTCGTTTCAACAATTGCAGAACTCCTGAGTTGTCGAAACGGAGGAGATGAGATGACAGGAGAATTCATTCAGCCCGCTGAGGTGGTTGAACTCACCGGGCTGTCGATCGCAGCGCTCGCCCAACTCCGGTATCACGGTAAGGGCCCGCGTTTCTACAAGCCGACCCCACGCACTGTGCTCTACAAGCGGACGGAGGTGTTGGCATGGCTGGAAGCGAGCGCGCAGACGAGGACGGGAGCGTACGCGTAGTCGAGCCGCCGAAAGAGTTTCCCGGCGTCATTCAGGACTTCGTGGACGGATACCTCGTCCCGGTGGATCCGATGGGTGACCTGCAGTGCGAGAGCTGTGAGTAGAACAGCTGGTTCACCCCGGCGTGCCGCCCAAGCGCCACCCCTGTTCGGGGGTAGCGTGCGGCACCAAATGGAGCGGCTGATTCTTACCCTCTTCACCGTAACGCTGGCCTCGCTAAGCGAGTCAGGGCGGCGGTGACGCATCGTGGCTGAGACTCCCGAACTTCAGAGTCGAAGTCGCTTCTCCATCACCGAATCCGGGCGCGCCGCCCGAAGCCGATATCCCGGCGCACCTCGGCAAATCCAACCTTCCTCTCCAACCAGGGCACGTGTGCGCCCATTCGCGCTGACATAGCCCTGTTCTGACGAGCCGTCCTCGGCTCGAACCCGGTCCTTCGCAGTAGCCACTTCCATGCAAGGAAGGTTGTGATCACGTGGCTGGAGGAACCCACGTCCGCACGCGGACGGATGCCCTTCTCACGGAACTGCTCCGTGAAGTCGACATGTTGCGCCCGTACGTCCGCTTCCACTTCCGCGGCTGGCCGAATGAGGTCGACGCCGTTCTCCAGATCGCCCGAGAGACGGTCTGGCACCGCTGCTCGACGTTCGACCCAGAGCGTGGGTCGCCGCACGCCTTCGTGTTCGGGATCACCCGTCATGTAGTGCTTCGGGAGATCGAGCGGAAGTATGGCCCGACGGACGACGTCACTGTCGACTGCGACGTGGCGTCCGAATCGGACATCGACCCCCTCGAGGCGATGATTCGCCGCTTTGATGCGCACCGGTGGATGGTGCTGGTCGCCGATTACGTCGGCGCATCCGACTGGCACGTGATGAGCGACCTAAGCCTGGCAAGCGGTGACGCCGAGCGCGTGGCGGAAGCCCATCACCTGTCTAAGCGCAGTGTCCGCACGATCCGCGAGCGAGTGTGCCAGACCGCGCGAACTGTTCTGGCCGCCCTTGCGGCCGCGGACGCGGGGCTGCCGCTGACCGGATCCGTGATCGTGTCGTGCGTGCCCGAGATCGGTGGATTCCGCGAAGTCGCCGGGATGATCGGCGACGACGCGGACACAATCGCGGCGACCCTTCACATCCATCCCGGATCGGCGCGGGCACGGATCGCGACCGCGAAACGACTGTTGATGATCGCCCGGGACGTCCTCGAGCTGGAGGTGGCGGCATGATCGGCGCCGGCGCCGCGGCCGCTCATGCGGTGTCGCATCCAAAGACGACACGGAACCTCCTGATCGTCGCGGCGGTCATCGTGCTGGTCGTCCCCATCACGCTCGTCGCCGTTCCGGTCACCTTGGTGCTCGCGATGGGAGCCAACGAAATCGGTGGCGGCGGAGTGTGTGGTGGATCCGTCCCGTCGGTGGAGGCGGGCCAGAATGTGGGCGGGTACGGGCCAGATCAGTTGAAGATCGCCGCGACGATCATCACCGTCGGCCAGAAGATGAGCGTGGCCCCGCACGGGCAGACCCTCGCGCTGATGGTCGCGATCGGTGAGTCCGGCCTCCGCAACCTGGACCATGGCGACGCGGTGGACAACACCACAATCGGTGTCTTCCAGCAAGGCGCCAGCTACGGCACCCCTGCAGAGCGGATGGACCCAGCGACCGCGGCCGCCGCGTTCTACTCGCGCATGCTGCATGTGCCGGACTGGCAGACCCTCGCCCCGACCCTGGTCGCACACGCGGTCCAAATCAACGCCGACCCGAACCACTACGCCCCGTTCTGGACGCCCGCCGCGCAGCTCCTCGCCGCCCTGACGGGAGCAAGCGCCGGAGCGTGTCAGGTGCCAGCGGACGCTCGCGCGGCCGCCGCAGTCCTGGTCGGTGCGATCCAGGCGAAGAAGCTCAACTTCCTCGAACCCCGCTACCAGCAGCAGATCTTCAACATGGCTGACGGTACCGCCACGCCGGACTGCACCATCGACCCGCACATCCTCCAGTTAATCGTCGTCGCCGTCCAGTCCTTCCAGCAGGTCGGAGTCAGCGACCTCAACCGACGCTGCACCGGCATGACCCCAGGGGCGGGAACCGCGTCCGCGCACTGGAAGGGCAAGGCTGTCGACTTCTACGCGATCAACCGACAGTCCCTGACCGGCGCGGACCCGCTTTCCGTCCAGCTGATCCACGTCCTGGACCCGTACGCCCCGCATGGGTCAACGGCCGGTCAAAGCGACTGCCGGTCTCGCGCTCACGTGACGCTCGGCGTGCTTACGAACTTCACCAGCGACTTTCCCGATACCTGCAACCACCAGCACATTCAGGTGCCCTGACCAAACGAGTCTCCAAGATGCGCGCCACAAATCGCTCGGAACCGGAAGTTCTAAGTGAAGGGCGGATACGAAGCCGAGGTGAACTGAGATGAACAAGAAGCTGATCGCACTCGCGGCCCTCCTCTCATGCCTGGCCCTCGCCGGCTGCGCCGGTGCGGCGCCAACACGAAACCCGTCGTTCACGACGGTCGCGCCGGCCAAGCCGACGCCGACGTCGACGTCCGCGCAGGACGCGATGCCGGCGGCATCGGGCATCGTCAGCAGCGTCTGGGTCGACGTCTACCCGGGCACCACAGTCAAGGGAAAGCACGGCTGCCCGTGCACGCTCCCGAACTCGCCTTCGGAGCTGTTCCCAGTCGGAACACCGGTGCTGTTGCTGAAGGTCACTATGACCGGCAAGTGGATCCCTTCCCAGGGCAACCAGGACTTCCAGGACGTCACCGGCGCCACCCTGAAGGGCACACAGTTCGACGGCCGCCCCGAACCCGCCGTCCTCGACACCGCCGACGGCCCCGCCGCAGCCAAGGCAGCAAGCCTGCCCTGGCTGCCCACCGGGCTTTTCCACGGCCAGTCGACCTGGACGATCCCGAACGAGAAGAGCCGATCGTTCGCCGTCGCCTACTACGTCCCGGCCGGAGTCGACCAACTCGAACTCACCGTGAACATCCCGTCCGAGGGTAAGGCGAACATCCTCACCGTCCCCCTTCCGACTTCCGCGACCCGCGCGGCCAACGCGAACGGGGAATGAGTGTCGTGGACCTGATCCTCAACCTGCTCGGCCTGCTGACCCTGATCTCCATCGCTCTGCTCGGCATCGCCGCCTCCGGCTACCTCGCCGCCCGGCGCATGCGCGAATCACAAGAACCCGAACCGTCGACCGATCCCACGGAAAGGAACCAAGAATCATGAACGCCCTCAACGAAGCCCTCGTCACCGTCCACGCCCGCATCATCACCGTGGCGGCCGTCCCGAACCCCAGCCCGGACTTCTCCGGTCCCGGGGTCGGAGCCTTGCAGACGATCGCGAACGTCGTGTTCGCCATCGTGCTCATCCTGGCCATCATCGGAGGGTTGATCGCCGCCGGGTTCATCGTCGTCGGCCACATCTCCAGCAACGGACGTGTCCAAAAGGCCGGGATCATCGGTGTGCTCAGCTGCCTCGCCGGTGTCGCTGTCGCCGGCAGCATCGCCGGTCTGATCAACTGGGGCCAGTCGCTCCACGTGGTGTGACCATCATGATCGCCACTGTCGCTACCGCACCGTCGGATCCGTTCACCCCGAACTACGGATGCTTCGTCGCCGACTTCGGCTGCCAGGCATCCCAAACCGTCGCCCAGTTCATGGGCTCCACGATCAAGAACCTCGGCGACTTCATCGCCACGATGATCGCCGGATCCTTCAACACGAATATCGACCAGGGCAGCTGGAACATCGCCCACTCGCAGTTCCTGTTCTGGATCGCCGTCACCGCCCCGGTCATCCTGATCGTCGCCCTGGTGCAGATCGGCATCGCGATGATCCTTCAGGACTGGGGCAGGATCGGCCGGACGGCCGCCGGCGCCGCCCTCGCCATCCCGTTCAGCGCGATCTGCGTCTGGGGGATGCAGAAGGCTTCCGGCATCACCGACGACATCACGCGCGCGCTGACCACCGCCGTTCAAGGCGGCGACCTGAGCCAAAGCCTGCTCCGCGTCGTCGGCCTCTTCGACGCCCCGAAACAGATCTACGGCGCCGTGATGAAGACCATGCAGTTCTCCCAAGACGGCGTCATCTGGGGCATGGCCACCCAAGGGGCACAAGGACCAGGGTCCGTCGGCGAATACGTGATGGCGCTGCTCATCGTCGGGCTGATGATGATCGCGTCGCTGTTCCTGTTCATCGCCATGTCGATCCGCGAATTCGGACTCCTCGCGTTGGCCGCGATGGCACCGGTCGGGCTGATGATGATCGGCCAGCCCAAGCTCACGGCCTGGGCGCAACGATGGCTGAACCTCTCTGTCGGGCTCCTCATCGCCAAACCACTCGCCGCCGGCGTCGTCCTACTGGCCGTGGAGCTGACCAAGGCCAGCCTCAGTATCGGCGTCATCCTCGTCGCCGCCGGGGCGGTGATCGCCGCGTCGTTCAGCCCGTTGTGGGCGACGAAGCTCGTCTCGTTCGCCGGTGCCGAAGTCGGCACCGCCCTCCACCACCGGTTCTCCGTCCGCGACCAGTTCTCGCGCGCGAGCACCGCCGCCGCACCCGTCCGCACCGCGGCACGAGTCGTCAAGGTTGGGAGATAACTCATGACCACCCTCACCGCAGACCAGATCATCACCGAGGAAGGCGCACCCCGGGTCCGCTTCGCCGCCAGGGAACGCCGAGGGATCTTCCTCGGCCTGACGTTCCTGCAACTGGTCGTCATCGGTGCCGCCGTCGCGGTCCTGCTTTCCACCCTGTTCATCGACACCAACGCGATCTGGGTGATGATCCCGATCGTCGCTGTCGTGGTGTTCTTCGCCCTCGCCACCTACCGGCGCGAACCGGTCATCGTGATCGTCGCCCAAGCTGCGCGTTACGTGCGTCGCAGTCTGACTGGGCAAACGCTCTTCCGCCGAGATGTCTGGCTCCGTGTGAGCGTCGCCTCCCTCGACGTGGGGCACGCGCAGGTCGCCGCCGTCACCCCTGTCGTGACCTCGAAGTTCCTCCTCCCTGGTGCGCTTGGGGACGCGCAGATCATCCAGATCCCCGGTGCTGGCGGCTTCATCTACAACGCCCGTGGCAGGCTCGCCTCTGTCACCGTCAAGGTCGGATCGAGGGCGTGGGCGCTGCGCGACAACGGTACTCAAGAAGCCGCGTACGACGGGTTCGTGGAATGGCTCAGCTCGCTGGAGAACCTGCCCGGTGTCCGGGAGACCACGATCCGGATCCGCGTTGACCGCGCCTCCTCGAATGAGTTGCGGGACTACCTGGTCGTGCGGGAGAACGAGCACGACCCGCAGGTCACCGCCGAGCTGCGCGAGCAGTATTGGGCGCTGACGCAGGCGGCCTCGAAGCGGTCGATGGGGTTCACCAACTACATCACCCTCACCTTCGACACCGCTGCGCTCAACAGCGCGATCCGGGACGCGGGGAGAGGACTCACGGGCCTTGCCGCCGTGCTCAAGGAGAGGGTCGCCGGCATCGAAACGTCGATGGAGCACGCCCGGCTCACCCCGGCCGGATGGCTCACCTCGGACGAGCTCGACGAGCTGAACGCCCTGTCGGCCGACCCCGTGGCCGCCGCGACCCGGCGAGAGCAGGACTCCGGGATCGTATCCGCGCCGTCGCCGGTGATGGGAATCGACGAAGGCTGGGATGCGCTGCGGGTGGACGAGTCCTGGCACCAGACCTTCTGGGTCGCCGAATGGCCGCGCACCGACGTGCGCACCGGGTTCCTCGAGCCGCTCCTCTACGCCGGGGACGCGACCCGGGTGATCACGTTGCAGGTTCGACCGGTCGCCACGCACAAAGCGCTGGCCCAGCTGAACCGCGCCCAGTCGGACATGGAAACCGCAGCAACCATCCGGATGAAGCTGTCCTCCCGAATCCCGCTCACTCACCTGCGCGAGGAGGAGGACCTCGCGGTGCGGGAGCACGACCTCGTCGACGGGTTCGGGGATGTTCAGTACCGCGGTTTCGTGACGATCTCCGCTGAGTCCAAGGACGCTCTCGCCAAGGCGCGGACCGACATCGAGCAGGCGTCGCATCCGGCCCGTCTCGTGCTGGCGTCGATGTCGGGGCAGCAGGCCGCCGGGTTCGTCACCGCGGCGCTACCGGTGCCGCTGGAAGGGGAATGACATGAAGCAGTCAGCTGTCATTGGTCGCATCCCGGCGAATGAGAAGCTCGGCGCCAACGGACGCCACCGACAGACCACCGCCACCGACAACAACTCCACCTGGAAGCTGCAGTCCGCGGAACTCCCGGCCTCGAAGATGCCGGCGTGGGGCTGGAAGCAGCCGCACAACCTGCGCGGCCCACTGCGCGCCACCCCACCTGCACACCGTTGCTCGTCGAAAGTGCTGGGTGGCGCGTATCCGTTTCTGGCCGAGACCGGGGACATCCTCACCGGCGCGTACATCGGGGAGAACCTCCTCTCGCGGGCCCCGTTCTGCTTCGACCCCTGGGACGCGTACTCCGCCGAGGCCGTCCGCTCCCATTCCGTCGCCATCCTCGGGGTCAAGGGGACCGGCAAGTCGATGCTGGCGAAGTCCTGGTCCTCCCGGCTGGCCCGGCTGGGGCGCAAGGTCGCGGTGCCGCACGACCCGAATGGGGAGTGGGTGCGCGTCGCCGCGTACGTCGGCGGGAAGTCGATTAGCGTCGGCCCGGGCAAGGCCGCTCGGATCAATCTGCTCGATGAAGGCCCGCGTGATCCGTCGTTCTCGGATGAGGACTGGAACCTGAACGTGCTCCAGTACCGTCGCGCGACGGTGAAAACGATCATCCGTCGCCTCCGCGAAGGCGGGAATCTGGAACCGGTGGAGCACACCGCACTCGACGTCGCTCTCGATGCTCTCCGCGGTCAGTCCACGGTCACCATCACCCATGTGTACGACCGTCTCGTCGATCCCGGGCAGAGCCAGCCACTCGAGGTGGTCGAAGCGGGCCACCGACTCGCGCACTCGTTGCGCCGGATGGTCTCTGGCGATCTCACCGGGTTCTTCGACGGACCCTCCACGGTCCGGTTCGACGCGGACGCCCCGATGATGGTCGTCGACACCTCCGCGCTGAAAGGGGCGTCGCCGGAGGCGCAAGCGCTAGCGAGGCTGGCGACGGCGAACTGGATCCGCCGTTCTTCTCTCGGCGCGAATCGGCAGGCGCGGGTGATCATCCACGAGGAGGCTGCAGTTGAGCTGCTAAACGATGTTTCCGGCGGAGACGGCCTCGCGGAGCGAGTCGAGGACGAGAAGGTCGCGCGCCACCTCGGCACCTCCAACTGGTATCTGCTGCACCGGGTCGCGGACCTGGACGCGCTCGGTGACCGCAACAGCGCCCTCCATTCGCGCGCGCTCGGCCTGCTCGCGGACTGCGAAACCCGCATTTCCTACGCGCAGCACTCCGGTGAGATCGCGAGGTCGCGGGAGATCCTCGGCTGGAACGACACCCAAGCCGACCTCGTCCGCAAACTTCACAAGGGCGAAGGGCTCTGGCAGATCGGCCAGGACCGGGTGGCGAAGGTGCGCAACATCTGCACCGACTACGAACTCGGCATCTTCCGCACCGACGCGATGGGCGGTGAACGAGCATGAGAACCCACGGCTCCTCTTGGACGCACGTCGCCCTCTACAGCCTCTTCGCCATCGTCGTCGCCGGCACCATCACCACCGGGGTCGCGACCGCGACCCTCGCTGCCAGCTGCGGCGGCGGCCAGCCAGATAGCGTCTTCGCCGGTCTGCAACTGGCCATGGGCGGAGACCCTTCCGGCTTCAGCTTGGTGCCGGGGTGCGTGGCGCCGGTCACCCTCATCCGGGTCCTTGATCTGCTGACCGTCATCCTCCTTCTGAGCGGGATCGCTGTTGGGGCGGTCTGGTGGCTTCGCTACTGGCAGTCGGATCGGCACTTCATCAACGACCTCCGCGGCCGCGACGGGCTCGCCAAGCCCGGAGAAGTCCGCAAGCACACCTCCGCACGCACCGCTCTTCATCGCGCCAAGACCCTTCGGCCGTCGTTGGTCAACCCTGCGCCGTCAGCGGCTGGCTGGAAGGTCGGGCGCGCCCATGGGCAGGACGTCTACGTATCGATCGAGGACTCGATCGTGGTTGAGGGCGCGCCCCGGTCGGGCAAGGGCTACCGGTTCATCATCAACGCCATCCTCGACTGGGACGGACCGCTGATCACCACCTCCACCCGCAACGACAACCTCTCCGCGACGATGCGCGAGCGCGCTCGTGTCGGGGACGTGACGGTGTTCGACCCGCAGGAACTCACAGGGGTGCGCTCGGCACTGCGGATCTCACCGGTCGCCGGATGCGAGGATCCTCTGATCGCGGACCAGCGCGGGCAAGCGATTATCGCCGGCACCGCGCTCGGCGTATCCAAGACGAACCAGGAATGGGCGCAGGTGTCCTCCTCCGTGCTGTCCCGGCTCCTTCACGCGGCCGCCGTTTCCGGGCGAGGCATTGACGCGCTCGCCCGCTGGGGGTCCAACCCCCGCCTCGCGCTTGAGGCGGTTGGGGTGCTCGCCAACCAGGGGTCGCCTGGCTGGTCCGAAGACTTGGACGCGATCATCAACGGCGACGAGAAGCTGCTGGCGAACTCCTGGTTCGGTGTCTTCGGTGCCCTCCGACCGCTGTCCATTCCATCGATCCGGAAGGCGATGACGCCGGGTCCGGGGGAGCAGTTCGACCTCGACGCGTTCCTCGCTGGGTCGAACAGCCTCTACCTCGTCGGCACGGGCGCCGGCGCCGGGTCGGTCGGCGGCTTCCTCGGCGCGATCCTCGACGACATAGTCGAGACCGCCCGCCGCAAAGCCCTCGCCTCGCCAGGCTCCCGGCTCGATCTGCCGCTCGCGCTCATCCTGGATGAGATCGCGAATATGTTCTCCTGGCCCGCGCTGCCGCGGATCATGGCCGACGGCGGCGGCATCGGCATCTCCACCGTCGTGGTTCTGCAGGCGCTCTCACAGGCCGAGACGGCATGGTCGCGGTCGGAGGCGGACACGATCTGGTCGGCAGCCACCGCCAAGCTCCTCCTCGGTGGCGCGTCCGACGTCGACCATCTCCGCGACATCGAATCTCTTCTCGGGCTTCGCCGGATCCGGACCACCGGGCACTCGTACAACGACAACGGGTCGTCCACGAACGTGCAGAACGAGAAGGTGCCGGTGATGACGATCGACGAGATCCGACGCATGCCCGACACCGTCGGACTCCTCGCATACCGGAACCGGCGCGGCATCCTGCTCGACCTCCGCGGATGGACCGATCGCGACGACGCCCACCAGGTCAGCGCCGGAAAGAAGCTCACCGAACTCGATCAACAGGTCGTGTTCGCCGAACAGTATCAAGCCGCGCTCGATCGCCGAGGATCAGCGGGAGAGGGGAACTGATGTCAAACCGTCGCCGTCCCGCCCGAGGTAACACCTACCGCAGCAACTACCTGCACTCAGGAGCATGGTTCGCCCGCCGCGACCGATGGTTCCTCGAGGAAGGGTCCCGTATCGGCACCATCCGCTGCGCTCTCTGCCTTGGTGCTGGCAGCGCCCGCAGCCTCGAGCTGCACCACCTCGACTACCGCGGCGTCACCCAGACCCCGCACGGCTGGACCGCCCACGAGCCGCACGAAGACCTGACCGCCCTGCACCCGCGCTGCCACGAGTACGTCCACCAGCTCATCGAGCGCGACCGCGCCCTCTCGGGGTTCGTCTCACGCCGCACCGCTTCCGTCCAAGCGATCGCCCGGCTGCAGGCCAAGATCGCCCACTACATCGAAGCCTTCCTGGAGCAGCAGTGACCGACGACATCCCACTCGATGACCTCGTCGCCTCCCTCGCCGAGGGCTGGGAAGACCAGGCGCCGCGGCAGAGTCCGGGGATGCTTGGCATCCGTGTCATCAACTGGCGCACCCTCGACTACGCGGACGCCCCGGAGGTCTGGACCGACCTCCGGGAATGGGTGGTCTGGTTCACCCACCGCTACAACCTCGCCTCGCGGAAGATCCCGCCGTGCTGGTTCAAGCACGGCGCCCTCGTCGAAGAACTCTCCGCCCTCCACACCGCATGGCTGGTGTCCTACGACAGTCTCGATGCCGGCTACGGACCCATCGGCTGGCATGAACGCCTCGCGGTCGCCATCCCCCGACTGGCGACTTGGTACAACGGCGAATGCCACAACGGCCACACCGAACTACTACATACCGGCGGCGACGCGGTCCCAGCGGAGTGGGTCGATTGGATTCGCGAGAGCCACGCCAAGCCGCAGGCGGAACGCCGCTGATTTGCGCGCTCTCCGCGCGCATTTTCCGACCCCAAACCGGAAGTTCTAAGTGAAAGCGACCCAATAGCTGGTCGCCAAAATGGAAAGGAAGAACGATGAGTACACGAGTCCCGATCAGCATCGAAGGCAACCTCGTCGCCGACCCCGACTACGGCGAATCACAGAACGGCACCAAGTTCGCCAAGTTCACCGTCGCCGTCACCGACCGCAAGCTCGAAGACGGCAAATGGGTCGACGGCGACACCCAGTACCACCGCACCACCGTCTTCGGCCGCACCGCCGAGAACGTCCGCGCCAGCCTCGCCAAGGGCGACACCGTCATCGTCAACGGCAACCTCGAGTTCCGCCACTGGACCGACCAGGCCACCGGCGAACCCCGAGCCGCCACCGAAGTCGTCGCCGATAGCGTCGGCCCCTCGCTCCGCTACAGCGCAGCGGAGGTGACCCGGCGCCCAAAAGTTGACGGCCCGGAGGCGTCGAGTTCCGGCCCTTCGACAGCCGCGAGAGCACTTTCTCCTTCGACACTTGCTCGATGAGCGCGATCGTCGAGGCAGAGCCGGATGCTGGCTCTGCCTCGACCCGGAAGTGTACCTTGCGTGCCGAACGGAATCGCCGCGCGGCCTACCCGACGATACGAGAAGGTGCTCAATAGTATCTGTCTCGTGCCAAGAGGAGACGCGACAGAAGCACGACGAACAACGAATCTTTCATCAACGCTCGTCGCGATCGTCTTCATAGTTCCCGGGTTGGTGCTGCTGATCATTTCAAGTCGTCCGTTTGCGCCAGCCGATCAGTGGATTGCTGGGCTGCTCGGTCAGTTGGGCGGCCTACTCGTCGCGACCGGCCTGATTACCATCGCGTGGGAATTGTATGGAAAGCGCTCCTTTCTGGCGGAGGTGCTTTCAAAGGCTCAACTTCGATCCGACGTCGTCTCGGCTGGGCTTGAGCGCGTCACCGACGAGTACCTCCAGGAGGTCGAGTGGGACGAGTTATTTAAGGGCTCTAAGACCCTCGACGTTGTGGTCGCATACGCGTCCACCTGGAGGAACGCGCATCGCGTTCGCCTTCAGAAACTCGCGGCTCAGCCTGGAGGCCGGCTAAGGGTCTTCTTGCCCGACCCGGAGGATAAGGAAACGTTGTTCACCTTGTCCCAGCGATTCAAGATGTCTGAGCAATCGCTGAAAGACAAGATCAACGAGGCGATTGCTGATTTCAAGGAGCTCGGCGGCGAAGTTCACGTGCGGGCTGGCGACGCCGTGTTCAGTTGTTACAACTTCGAGCACAAGGCCGTACTCACTCTCTATTCGCACTCGCAAGAACGTCGGGGGTCCGTGCCAACCTTCTTGGTAGGCGATGGCATGATTCGGCAGTTCGTGACCTCAGACATTGAAGCGATTCTGAGGCAGAGCACGCCGGTCCAGTGAGGATTGGAAGGTCGATGCAGTCACTAACCGCAAATGTGGTGGAGCGGGACATACCTGCTGAGATTCTCTCGCGCGCGATGGATGAGGCAGTCGTGGCCTGGGATATTGAGACGACTGGCCTTGACTGGCGTTCTGCGACAATCGAGACTTGCCAGCTCTCTTTCGCTGGCGAGGTGTTTGTGGTCCAGTTGCTGGGCAACCAACATCCGGACAACCTGAGTCGTCTGCTCGCGGCACCAAAAGTCACGAAACTCTTCCACCACGCGCCCTTCGATGTACGTTTCATGACTGCGCACTGGGCCGTTCGCGCGCAGAACGTGGCCTGCACCAAGATCGCAGCGAAGATTGTCAGCCCCGGGCTGCCAAATGACTCATACAGCCTTAAGTCTTCGCTGAAGATGTATCTGGGCATTGAGCTCGATAAGACTGAGCGACTTTCGGATTGGTCTCGGCACCACTTGAGCGACACGCAGCTTGCGTACGCTGCGAGGGACGTTGCCTATCTTCAGCCGCTGCTCGAGCGTCTGCAAGCACGTGGGCGTACACACGGGGTGTGGGAGCTTGTGGAGCGTTCGTTCGAGTACATCCCGACTCGCGCGGCCCTCGACATTTCGGGTGCGGGAGATGTCTTCACGTACTGAGAGCGCATCGGCAATGGATCCGAAACCGTTCGGCCCAGGGATCTACGCTGCGAGGCTACTCCGCGCCACTATCTTTGACGTCGACAATCTACTTGACGAGGCCCTGGAGGCCGGTGGCCAGCGGCGTCGGGGTTCCGGCATCGCCGCGTTAGACCAGTACATGCGAGCCAGCCCGCGGCGCGACTTCGTATATGGGGCCATCTTCGGAACCAACATGGAGACCATCGAACGGCTGCTTCGCACCTGCAAGGAGCTTGCGGAAGCGATCGCGTTAGCCTTCGATTCAGGTTCGCTCGTCCGGGTTGCACCGTTCGTGCTTGAGCGAGCGCTTGGCGAGGCGATCATGCGGATTTGCTACATCCTGGATGCTGGCGTGCCACCAGCGCGAACAATATTGCGCATGGCTGCCTATCAATTGGAGTCAGTCGAAGGGAACCTTCGTACGGCTGAGGCGTTCGGACCATCTGCAGCGGCCGCTAAAGCGCGAGCCGAAGAAGCCATCACCGAGATACACGCTCAGCTTTATGACAACGGATTCGCGCGCGCCGCGGCCAAGACCACGCCCTTTACGGCAAGCCTGATGTTCGACGGCCAGCGGGAGAACCTAGCGTTCAACGCGACCGATGCATACAAGCGATATCTTCCGGCAAGCGCCTGGCAGTGGGAGTTGGGTTCGGGCGCGACTCACGGCCGAGGATGGCTACTTTCAGGACTCGTCGAGACGGTAGAGACCGAAGCACTAACGACTACTTCTGAGGCGGTGATGGCGGTCGCGGGTTCAGCGCTTGAACTCGCAGACGCGCTCGCGAATGCGATGGCAAGTCACACTGGTGTCGACGCGAACTGGTTCTTTCGGAAGAACCATCTTCGGCGTCGAGGCGTGACGAGTTGGTCGGTGGGTGGACATGTCGACCTCGCTGTCGATCACATCGAATACGCCAGGCGTGGGACCAACCAGCGGAGCCGGGGAGCTTATCTGGGCCCGAGTTTTCGAAGGCCGGATAGCGAAAGCTAGACCTCCGTTAACCAGTTCAACGGAGTGGGGTGCGCGTTCCACTTCGACGCTGCCAAGGCCCGCGACGCTGGATGCGAGCGGTGGTCGGGTAGACACTGAGACCATGCAAGGTCTGCCGCCGTTACCGAGACCCTGGGGAGCCTCGAATCAAGATGCCGTCGAACTGTGCCTAGAGTGGATGATCTATCTCGGTGCAAACGATGCGGTCGCAAGCTCAGGTGTCGCACTTCAGACGTGCGACCTCTACAGCAGTCACTACCTTGCATGGGTGGACAACCGACAGCGCAATCTAAGTATCGAAACGGTGGAGCGGGCATCGAACGTTGCTGCCGGCGATGGACGTCGTCCTTTGGTTTTCGTGCCAGGGGGAGTGCTACCTACTGCGCAGGATCGGGCCGATGAGCTGGGGGTCGCGCTTCTGCGATTTGATGCGCGCAACGCCGATCTCGACGGGGCGAATCTTGCGGGCCGCCGAATTCGAACGAACGGACTCGCAGCCAGCTAGTCGCCGGATGTCAGCTTGCACCCAGGCCGGACGCATGCGCTGGCGACCCAGTTCGAACTTGTCCGGCCTCGGGTAGGGCTGCTCGCCGGAGTTCCATACGGGCCGCCGAGCGTGATTTGTCGATCGTCTCCTCAACGACCGCACGCTGCATTGTGTCAACGAGTTGAGCTGTGGCCGCCACTTCTGTCGCGGCTACTACGACAACCCTGTTGTTGTCCTTGCCCCGCGTAAGTCCGACGTAAAGGCCAGCTGCATCGACACTGGGTCCGACGAACGAGAGATCTGTCGTCTCGCCCTGCACGCCATAAACGGTCGTGGCATACGCCAAGTGAAGGTGTGACTCTGCGTACTCGTGAGTGATCCTCCGGAGGTCCGTCGAATCGTTGGATGCAGCAAGCATCACATGCTGAGTGGTGACACCCCTCACTACCCAGTTTTGGCGGTTCTGTACGTCCGTGTTGCGGTCGTTGCGTCTTGTCTGGACGACGTCGCCGACGAAGATTGCCTGTCCTTCTTGTCCATACACGGCCGCACGGATGTCGACGCTTCCGTCGACGACGCGTCGGCTCTGAATATCCTCACTTATCGCTTGAGCCTCGGCGTGGGTAGCCGTGACCAGGGAGATGGTCTTATGCCTGTGGTTGGCGTCGAACCACGCGTCGACCATTGCCTCGCGAGCCTCGAGCTCTGAGCTCGCTAGGACAGCGTGGCCCGATTGGACCAGTTCGCTTGCAATCTCTTCCGCGTGCTCGCGGCCCTCCGACCGGCGAAGTTTGAGGCTGAGCTCGGCCCACGCAGGATCCTTGAAGCGATGAATATTGAGGAGTTCGACTTGGCGCGTGGCTCTGCGCCAGAAGAGGGCCATAGCGCCCGAGTGTCCCACTGGAAGCGCCTGGTACTGATCCCCTACAAGTGCAACACCTGCTCCTGTCCGGGCGACAATGTCCAGCAGGGCATTGGCCGCCTCCATGTCGAGCATGCCGGCTTCGTCAACGACGATGCGATCACCGGGTCGAATCGCGATTCGTGGACCTTCGTATTGGGCGCCCGTCGTTGGGTCGAAGTCACCACTTCCGAGACATGACCATTCGCTCGCGCCGGCGTTGTTGCTCTTCCAACGCCATCCGTAGTCGTGGAGCAGCTGGTGCAGCGATGACGAGGCGCTCTCCGTCTCACGCCCGGCCACAGCGGACGCCTTCTTAGTCGGCGCAACGATAATCATGACGCGACCCCGCTGTCGCAGCGCGGCATTGGCGACTTTGAGCATCGTTGTCTTACCTGTACCAGCCGCGCCTGCAACTACGACGATTCGGTCCGAGCCGGCGATCGCTGAGGCGCCTTCCAATTGCCCTTCATCGAGTGACCTAGAGGGCTCGATTGCATGTGCAACGGCCGTGATCTCTGCGGCGGGGACAACCGCGCCCGGCGAGGCTAGAGACTCTGTTCGTTGAGCGATAGCGGCCTTCAGCGTTGCCGTGGACGTCGCCATCCGGCGTTTGATGTGCGCCGGGATATTCGGCTCAGGCAAAAGTGTCACCGTGTGCGTCCGTGTGGCACGAGTGATCACTTCATCGACGACCGCCTCCAGCCGAGCACGGTCTGCGGTTACGCCGGAAGCAGCGATCGCGCGAATCGCTCCGGCTCGGACATCCAAATCGCTGAATCTGCCTCCAGAACCGGTCGATCTGGCATCCGCATCTACAATCGCCATGGCTGCGAAGAGGTCGATGTCTAGGTCGCCGATGACCATCGATCGAGCCGCGACCGCGCTTCGCGGTCGACTGAGTTCCGGATCGGCATGAAGAAGCTCGGCCATCACAATCGACGCCCAATCCTCCTCATCCAATTGGCCCGGCTTATTTGGCCGACCCGCCGCCCACGCCCATTGATCGATCTGAGTCAGCACTATGGGGGAAGGCTGCTCGCCAGGGTGCTGCTCCTTCCACTGCCGCAGGTGAGCGGCCTTGTTCGCTTCGATCTGCGCGGAGCGCTTCGAAAGCGGCCGCACCAGATGCTGCAGCTGTGTTATCTCCCCGTCCGAGTCCAGCGTGAAGCCCTTCGCGGCCAGCGCGGCGATCCACGTTGGGTCGGTCCTTGAGGCGAGGTCGCCTTCGGCGTTCACGACGTTCTGGAACCGGAGAGCGACGCGAGTGTCGACGTTGGACCACTTCCCGTCGAGTCCTTGGACCTTGACGTTCAGCCAGAGGTGGCGGTGCTTGTGCGGGTCTAGCGAGCGCGATCGTTCGTGTCGGAGCTCGACGATCTCGATGCGAGCAAGGTCCTCGCGGATGGCGCCCTGCTTGCCTCGGCGGGCGTTGAGTTCGGTTTGCCACAGCTTGATGATCCGGTCACGCAACCGGTCCTGCAGATCCTCGTAGGCGGCCGCCAACTCTGGGTCTAGCATCGCCGCGATCGAGAACGACTTCGGTGCGTTGATCGTCGCATCCAAGATCAGATCCGCGACCGGCGACTCCAGATCCCGCCCCCGACGCTCGCCGGTGAGCGGGTCGACACCATCGACCCAATCCTTCAGCTGGGAGCGGGTGAGCAGGTCGTCACGGATGGCGCCATTCTCGACGATGTACCGCGTCATCACGGCATCCGCATAGCCCGCGGCCGCCAGTGCGCCGTCGGCAGTCTTAGCTGTCAGGGTGGCGTCGCAGACGCCGCCGAAGGCGTAGCGGACCGCCTGCTTGACCCCCTGGGCTGCCTGTCCGCGCTTCCAACGCGCCACTCCGCCTCTCACACTTAGAACTTCCGGTTTCGCGCGCAATTGGGCGCTCACGGGGCGCGCACACTCAAAGAGTGCCTACGTGCATCGTCTATCTCTTGTCTCTCCTGTTGCTCTTGCCCTGGCCTCTCTTGTCTCCTCGTGTCAGTTCTTCTCTCTTGGGCTGGCTCTCTCATTTCGTTGTCTGTCGATATTTGGTTCTTCTCTCTCGTCGGCCTCCCACACCTCTCGGTCGATGCCCTTTGCGCCTGCGATGACGCGATCCCCTCAATGTTTGACCTCTCCCAGGCCAATGCCGATCGTGATTGACGTTTGGAGTGCCCTCGGCCTTACATCCGCTCTTTGATGCCCACTCGAATGAGCAGCCAATTGACCGGGTACGCCGTTACGAATCCCAGCAGCATCGCCCATTGCATTGCGAACCAGAACTCGGGCGAGTTGACCGGGGCGCGGCCGCCGAAGAGTGCGGGGAACAGAACGAGCTGGATCAGCGCCATCGCCCCGTACATACCGACCTGCCAGGAGGTGATGGAGGCGGCGTCGGCTTTGAGCGCTTCGATCAGGCCTTTGCCGAGTCCGAGCCCGCGCATGGGGGCGATGGCGAAGTACTGGAAGATGATGCCGAGTCCGAAGGCGAGGATGAAGTCGAGGATCCAGACGGCGAACATTTTGTCCTGGAAGAGCCAACCCCAGCCGAACGCGACGGCGACGGCTGGGATGAGGAAGGCGACCCACTCCGCGATGAGGTCCCCGAGCGCGCAGCCGGCCCCGCAGTGGTTGGTACCGGTGCCGACGGCCACCGCCATGGGCGTCTCCGCATCGTCCGCATTCTGTGAAGGTGCGGGTGTGCGTCCCCAGCGGAGGTAGCCGCCGAGCCAGAGGAATCCTCCGAACAGCATGGAGACGGGCCAGACGACGTTCATCACGGCCATCTTCTGCGGTCGTCGGATCACATCGACGGCGACGCCGATGGTGCAGGCGATGCCGATCCCGAGGGAAGTCCAGGCGAGGACGTTGAGCCAGGTGGGGAAATCGCCCAGGGCAGGCGTTATCGCGTGGGGAGGCGTCATGCCTCCACTGCTACCCGGATCCTGGCGCGGGCTGTAGCCCGTTGACTCAGCTCTTCTCGTAGCCGAGGACGGCCATCATCCCTGATTCGGCGTGGTAGATGTTGTGGCAGTGCGTCATCCATTGGCCCGGGTTGTAGGCATCCAGTAGCACCGTGAGAGATCGGTGCGGCAACACGATCGCAGTGTCCTTTCGCGGGCCGCCGTCGAGCTGGAACGTGTGGCCGTGAACGTGGAACGGGTGCCACATCATGGTCTGGTTGGCGATGGTGAGCTGGACGCGTTCGCCTTCCCGGACCGTGTAGGCGCCGTCGAGCGGGTTGTTCATGTCGAAGGCTTTGCCATTGATGCCCCAGTCGTACTTCATCATTCCGCCGGTGAGGGCGATGTCGATGCGGCGGTCGATTCTGCGCCGCTGCAGGGTGTCTGCAGAGGTGGCGCTCAGTACCGCCGCTGTGACCGGTGACGTGTCAGAGGCCGTGTAACCGTTCGCGGTGGGTGTGGGGCTCCCAGAGTTGGAGCGGAGGACGCCGAAGCCGCGGTCGGCTTTGCCGACGGCCTCGGCCACGATCGGGAAGGCACCGTCGGCGACGGTGACGATCGCGTCGTAGCGTTCGCCCATCCCGAGCAGGATGCTGTCGCCCTCGACCGGGTTCACCGGGTAACCGTCGGTGTGTGTGACGGTGAGCCGGTGGCCGCCGACCGAAAATCGGAAGGCGGTGTCGCCGCCGGCGTTGATGATGCGCAGCCGCACCCGTTGCCCGGGCTTGGCGGTGAAGGTGGCCGGGTCTCCGGCTGGGCGTCCGTTGATGAGGTAGTAGGGGTAGTAGACGTCTCCGGCGTCGCCGCCGAGCAGGTTGGAGCCGGTTCCGGTGAGCAGGTTGCCGGCGCGGGTCGGGGTGCCGTCCTGGCCGCCGCCCATCATGCCGCCCATTCCTCCCATCCCGCCCATGCCTTTCATGCCTTTCTTGAGGTCGGCGAGTACCTGGTCGGGTGTCGCGGTGACGCCGTCGAGCCAGTCGTCCAGCACGAGTACCCAGTCGTGGTCGTAGTTGAGGGGTTCGCGGGGGTCTTCGATGACCAGCGGGCCCTGGAGGCCGCGGTCGAGTTGCGGGCCGACGTGCGGGTGGTACCAATAGGTTCCCGGGGCGTCGGCGGTGAACGCGTAGTCGAACGAAGCTCCGGGGCCGATCGGCTGCTGGGTGATCGGGGGAACGCCGTCCATGTCGTTGCGGAGGGCGATGCCGTGCCAGTGGACGGTGGTGTCGTCCGGGAGCTGGTTGGTGACGTGCGCGCGGATGATGTCACCGACATGTGCCCGGATGGTGGGGCCGGGGACTTCACCGTTGTAGGCCCAGGTGGAGGCGGTGCGCCCGGCCAGGTCGATGTCGGTCTTGGCGGCGGTGAGCTGGACGCGGGTTGTTCGCCCGGTGCGCCGCCGGGCCGTTTCGGCAGCGGTGACGGGGCTGCTGGTCGCGGTGAGGAGGTTCGGTCCGCCGGTGCAGGCGGCCAGGGCGAAGGCGGTGGCGACCCCGGCGCCGCCGAGGAGAAGGCTGCGCCGGGTGAGGTTCGAAGAGTTCATCAGATGTCCAGAGAGGAAGCGGCTAGAGGGCCGTGAGGAGTGGGGAGGGGCGGGCGCCGCCACGAGGGGGAGGGTGACGGCGCCCGCGTCTGGTGCGACCGGTTCAGAGGCTGGCGAGGAGCTGCTTCATGGTGGCGATCTCGGCGCTCTGTGCGGCGGCGATCTTCTTCGCCAGCGCGACGGCGTCGGTGGCCGTGCCCTGTTCGGTCTCGGTCGTGGCCATGGTGATGGCGCCCTGGTGGTGCTGGATCATCTGGGTGAGGAACAGCTTCGACGCGTCTGCGCCGGACGCGTTCCTCAGCGCGTCCATGTCCTGTTGCGACATCGTGCCGTCGCCGCCCATGTCCATGCCGCCCATGTCGGATTTCTGGCCCCAGGTGTCGAGCCAGCCATTCATGGTGTCGATCTCCGGCTGCTGCGCGGCCTTGATCTTCTGCGCGAGTTCGGTCACCCGGGCGTCGATGCCCTGCTTGGCAAGGAGCGTGTCGGACATTTCGATGGCCTGCTGGTGGTGGGGCACCATGCTCATGGCGAAGGTGACGTCGGCCTGGTTGTGGTCGGAGGTGGCGGCGGGGCTCGAGCTCCCGTGGGTCATCCCGGACATGCTGCCCATGCCTGGGTCCTTTCCGGAGGCGCCCGCGGTGCAGCCAGCCAAGGCGGCGGCGGTCAGGAGTGCGCCGGAGGCGATCGCGATCAGTCGGATGTTCATTGTGGGGTCTCTTTCGTCGTATGAATCTGCGGATGGTAGGCACGCTGAAGCAACACCGCGCGATGCGCGGTGTGCGGTGTGCGTCATCTGCGATCGATAGACAGTGCGAGAAGAGACGGTGGTGATGATCCGACCCTGCGCGTGATCATCCGGGCCAGGGTCGTGGGTGCAGCCCGGGAGCCCAGGCCGAGGAGCGCCCGGCTGAGTACCGGGGCGATCAGGAGGATCGTCGCGGCGAGCAGCGCGAGCGTGCAGATCATGGCAGTCGTGTCGTGCATCGGATCACAGCCGTCGATAGCGCATCCCCCGCCCGCCCTGGTGTCGGACATCGCCTGGCTGGAAACTGCAGGGTGCGATTGGTCTGGGTGTGACACTGTCGACGCGGATACCGCTGGCTGGACCGCGACGAACCCGTGTGGTTCGCCCATAGGCGTGCTGACAACGTGCATGGCGAGGATCCCGGTCACGATGCCCGCGACCGCGAAGAGGAGGACGAGCACGCAGCGCCAGGTGCGGGTGCGCATCGAGATGCTGTCGGCGAGCATTTCTCCTCCTTCCGGGAGACAAACTACCGGCGCAGTCTGGATACCCGCCGGGGGTTTAACGCTGACGGGACCTAATGCCCCATCCGTCTCCACATTCGCGTCCAAGCTGAATGGAGAAATCGTTTGAGGAGGCGGACGTGTACGGGTGGATGATGGGCGGCATGGGGGCGTGGTGGATCATTTGGCTGATTGTGCCGTTGCTGATCATCGCGGTTGTGATCGTGCTGGTGGTCACTCTTAGCCGGCGTGGTCCGTCCGCCGGTAGTGGTGCGGTTCAGCCAGGGCGTCCGTCGCCTCGGGACATTCTCGATGAACGGTACGCCCGAGGCGAGATCGACCACGACGAGTACGCCAGGCGTCGGGACGAGTTGGGTCGTTCTGGAAGCTGAGCCCACGGGACCCGTCACGAACGCACGAGTCGGGCGATGGCGTCGCTGGCTTCCTGGATCTTGGCCTGGCCTTCGTCCCCGCCCAGTAGCACGGCGTCGGTGACGCAGTGTTTCAGGTGGTCGTCGACGAGGCCGAGGGCGACGCTCTTGAGTGCGGAGGTCAGGGCGGAGATCTGGGTGAGGATGTCGATGCAGTACTGCTCTTCATCGACCATTCGCGCGATTCCGCGGGCTTGCCCTTCGATCCGGCTGAGGCGCCGCATGTATCCGGCTTTGTCGGTGATGTAGCCGTGCTGGTGTTCGTGCTCGGCGGTGGTCGTGGTGTCGTTCATTAAGGCTCCAAGGGCGGTCAGGTTCGGGATGCGGGTGCCGGCGTCGCCGGCTGGGTGCGATTTCGGTCGAGGGCAACGCGGGCGCTGGTCTCTGGTCGCAGGTCGAGCCGGCGCAGCAGCTGAGCGTTCAGGGCGACGACGATCGTGGACAACGACATGAGGATCGCGCCGACCGACATCGGCAGGACGAACCCGATTGGTGCGAGCACGCCGGCGGCAAGCGGCACGGAGATGAGGTTGTACCCGGCTGCCCACCACAGGTTCTGCTTCATCTTGCGGTAGCTTGCGCGGGAGAGTTCGATGACCGACAGCACGGAACGCGGGTCGTCGCTGGCGAGGATCACTCCTGCGGAGGCGATCGCGACGTCGGTGCCGGCGCCGATGGCGATTCCGACGTCGGCCTGGGCAAGAGCGGGGGCGTCGTTGACGCCGTCGCCGACCATCGCCACCTTGCGTCCCTCCGCCTGGAGCTCCTTGACCTTCGCGGACTTGTCCTCTGGCCGCACTCCGGCGAAGTACCGGTCGATGCCGAGTTCGTTGGCGACCGATCTGGCTACGGCGTCTGCGTCGCCGGTGATCATCACGACCTGCGCGTTCTGAGCGTGGAGGGCGTCAACCGCTTGCCGGGACTCCTCGCGGATCTCGTCGGCAAGTTTGAGCGCACCGGCCACCTGTCCGTCGACCAGGACGTGCAGGATGATGGCGCCGTCCTCTCGCCAGGCGTCGGCGATCCGGAGTTCGTCCACTCCGGCTTCGTGCAGCAGGTTCGGGCCGCCGACCTGGACGTGGTGGCCGTCGACCGTGGCCGACACTCCGACCGCGGGGGAGGATTCGAAACCTGCGGCTGCGCCGACGGTCACATGGCGAGCGGCTGCGGCGTTGACGATGGCCCGTGCCAGCGGGTGCTCGGAGTCCGCCTCGGCGGCGGCGGCCAGTGCCAGCAGTCGATCGGAGGTGGTGCCGTCGGTGGTCTCGATCGCGGTGACGCTGGGTTCGCCCTTGGTCAGGGTGCCGGTCTTATCGAACAGCACCGTGTCGATGGTGCGCATGCTCTCCAGGGCGAGCCGATCCTTGATGAGCACTCCGCCGCGGGCGGCGCGTTCGGTCGAGATGGCGACGACGAGCGGGATGGCCAGACCGAGGGCGTGCGGGCAGGCGATGACCAGAACCGTGATGGTGCGCACGACGGCCTCATCCGGCAGGCCGAGCAGGGTCCAGACGACCGCGGTGATGATCGCCGCGCCGAGGGCGAACCAGAACAGCCACCCGGCGGCGGTGTCGGCGATCCGCTGGGCGCGGGACGAGGAATTCTGGGCGTCGCTGACCAGGCGTTGGATACCGGCGAGCGCGGTGTCGTCGCCGACCGCGGTGATTTCAACGCGCAGACCGGAGTCGGTTGCGACGGTGCCCGCGACGACGGCGTCTCCGACGTCGCGGCGCACGGTGCTGGATTCGCCGGTGATCATCGACTCGTCCATGCTCGCCGAGCCGGAAACGACGCGTCCGTCGGCGGGGATGCGGCCACCGGGGCGGACGACGACGACGTCGCCGACCCCGAGGTCGGCGGGGGCGACCTGCACCGTGCTGTCACCCTCGACGCGTTCGGCCTCGTCGGGCAGCAGCGCTGCCAGTGAGTCGAGGGCGGAGGTGGTCTGTGCCAGTGACCGCATCTCGATCCAGTGGCCCAGCAGCATGATCACGATGAGGAGGGCGAGCTCCCACCAGAAGTCGAGTTCGTGATCCAGGATCCCCAGGCTCGCACCCCAGGACGCCAGGAACGCGACCGTGATCGCCAACGCGATCAGCAGCATCATGCCGGGTTTGAGCGCCCGCAGTTCACCGACGGCGCCAGTGAGGAATGGGCGACCGCCCCAGACGTACATGACCGTTCCGAGGATCGGCGAGATCCACGCCACCCAGGCGGCGTCCGGCAGCGGGTACCCCAGGATCATCGCGAACATCGAGGAGAAGCCGACGACGGGGACGGCGATGATGAGCATGATCCAGAACAGACGACGGAACTGGCCGACATGGTCGCCGTGGCCGGCGTGCCCACCCATTCCGCCGTGACCGGCGTGTCCGGCCATGTCGTGTCCGGCGTGCTCGCCCACGTCGTGGGCCTCGTGGTTCTCGGCGGTCTCGGTCGAGGTGGAGTGGGCGCGGTGGTCGCGCCCGTCGTGCTCGGTGTGGTCGTTCATGCTTAGCCCTTCACCTGGGTGATGTGCTGCTGGCCGCCTGTACCGGGCGGTGGCGGTTATGCGGTGATGTATGCCGTGGGGTCGGCGTCGAAACGGGGTGCGCAGCCGGCACAGCAGAACCAGTACCGCTCGCCGTTGTAGTCGCGGTAGAGGCCTTGTGCCTCTGCCTTCGCCTTGCTGACGGTGCTGCCCTTCATCACGACGCACTCGGTGAGATCGTCGGCGCCCGTCCCGCCGAGGAGGTTGGTGCTTCCCGTCGGCATGGTGGCGGCGTGGTGGTGGTCGCTGGTGGTGCTGGTGTTGCAGCAGCTGTCGCTCATGATGTGTCCTTTTCGTGAGTGGTCATGCGGTTTCGAGCACGGTCGCCGGCGTTCAGGCGGCCGTTCGGGTCGTGGTGGTCTTGGAGCGGAAGCCGCGCAGGCGGAGGCTGTTGCTCACGACGAACACGCTGGAGAATGCCATTGCCGCTCCGGCGATCATCGGATTGAGCAGGCCGAACGCTGCCAGCGGGATCGCCGCAACGTTGTAGGCGAATGCCCAGAACAGATTCGTCTTGATCGTGCCCAGCGTTCGCCGGGCCAACCGGACGGCATCGGCGACAGCCCGGAGGTCACCGCGGACGAGCGTGATGTCAGCAGCTTCGATGGCGGCATCCGTACCGGTTCCCATCGCCAGTCCCAGGTCGGCGGTCGCTAAGGCTGCGGCGTCGTTGACCCCGTCGCCGACCATCGCCACCGTCTTGCCTTCGGTCTGAAGCCGGCGCACGGTATCGGCCTTGTCTTGGGGGAGAACCTCGGCGAGCACGGTCTCGATGCCCACCGCGCGAGCAACCTCCCGAGCGACGGTCGCGTTGTCTCCGGTGAGCAGGATCGGGGTGAGTCCGAGCTGCTTGAACGCGGCCACCGCTTCTCGGCTGGTCGGCTTGATCGCGTCCGCGACGACGAGCAGCCCTCGCGTTTTCCCGTCCCATGCGACGCAGACCACGGTCTGTCCGGCAGTTTCAGCAGAGTTCTTGGCGGTTGCGAGCCTGTCATCGAGGACGATGGACCAGTCCTCCAGCAGCGACTGGCGGCCCACGAGCGCCAGGTGTCCGTCCACAACGCCCTGTACGCCGCGGCCTTCGATGTTCACGAAGGATTCAGGAGTGGAGAGGGTGCCGACGCGCTCGATGGCCGCGGCGGCGACGGCTCGGGCGATCGGGTGCTCGGAAGCAGCTTCAACGGCGCCGGCTATCCGGAGCAGTGTGGACTCCTCGACGTCGGGCGCGGTGATGACCTGGAGCAGTGTCATCTTCCCGGCGGTGACCGTGCCGGTCTTGTCCAGGACGATGGTGTCGACGGTGCGGGTGGACTCCAGCACTTCGGGTCCCTTGATCAGGATGCCGAGTTGCGCTCCACGTCCGGTTCCGACCAGGAGCGCCGTCGGGGTGGCGAGTCCGAGCGCGCAGGGGCAGGCGATGATCAGTACCGCCACGGCGGCCGTGAAAGCCGCAGCGGTCGGGTGACCGGTGAGTATCCAGGCCGCCAGGGTGACTACGGCGATGCCCAGAACGATCGGGACGAAGATGCCGGAGATGCGATCGGCGAGACGCTGCACCGCTGCTTTGCCGGACTGGGCGTCCTCGACGAGCTTGGCCATCTGCGCGAGTTGCGTGTCGCTGCCGACCCGGGTGGCGCGCACCAGGAGGCGGCCGCCGGAGTTCACCGTGGCACCGGCAACGGCGTCACCGGCCGTGACCTCGACGGGCACGGATTCGCCTGTGAGCAGCGACATGTCGATCGCACTCGAACCGTCGACCACGATCCCGTCGGTGGCGATCTTCTCGCCGGGCCGGACCACGAACTCGTCATCGGTGCGCAGCGTCTCGATTGGGATGCGCACCTCCAGGCCGTCGCGGATCACTGCCACATCCTTGGCGCCGAGTTCAAGGAGCGCCCGCAGGGCTGCGCCGGCCTGCCGCTTCGATCGCTTCTCGAAATAGCGGCCGGCGAGCACGAAGGTGGTGACTCCAGCGGCGACCTCGAGATAGATGTTGCCAGCTCCGTCCGAGGCGGTCACCGTGAAGCTGAACCCGTGAGTCATCCCGGGCATCCCCGCCGTTCCGAAGAAGAGGGCGTAGAGCGACCAGACGAATGCGGCCAGGGTTCCGATCGACACCAGGGTGTCCATCGTGGCCGCTCCATGGCGGGCGTTGATGAACGCTGCTTTGTGGAACGGCCACGCTCCCCACGCCACGACCGGTGCCGCCAGCGTGAGCGAGAGCCACTGCCAGTACGTGAACTGCAGCGGCGGGATCATCGCCAATGCGATGACCGGAACGGACAGCGCGACGCTGCCGATGAGCCGGTTGCGAAGTCCAGTGAGTTCCGGGTCGGCGTCCGCCGGCTCGCTTTCGAGTTCGACAGCCGGGAGCGCGGCTGTGTAACCCGTCTTCTCGACTTCGGCGATCACGGTGGCCACATCCATGCCGTCCGGCAGGGACACTCGTGCCTTTTCGGTCGCGTAGTTCACGGTCGCGGTGACGCCGTCCAGACGGTTCAGCTTCTTCTCGATCCGCATTGCGCACGACGCGCAGGTCATTCCGCCGACCTCGAGCTCGAGGGTGGCGCTGCTTGCTGCGGGCGAGGGAGATGCTGTCATGTGGTGCTCCTCAGGTTCGGACGGCGGTGCGGTTCCTACTTCCGGACGGCGGCGTAGCCGGCCTCGTCGACCGCGGCGAGTACGGCGGTGTCGTCCACGCCGGTCGCGGCGGTGACATGCAGAACGCCGTCGGACGCGGACACCTTCACGTTCTCGACGCCGGCGACCTGGGCCACCTCGGTGGACACTGCCCGCTCGCAGTGCTCGCAGGTCATTCCGGTCACCTGGTACTCGATCGTTTCCATCAGTCCTCCATGATTGCTGGGATACCCTCGGAGGGTATCGCTGTCTTGGAAAATGATACCCCTAGGTGGTATTTCTGCAACCCTGGATGTCCGTCGTCGCGCAACATGGTGGTTTTCGCAGCGGCTCTTCTCTGTCGTTCGAGATCGCCGTACTACAGTGGCGCGGCCACCCACCCCCGATCGGAGGTTCGATGGCGCACGCCCACGCGCATTCTCATGGCGGCTCATTCCGCGCACGCCCCCACGGTCGGCTCCTGCGCACTGTTGTCCCAATTGGATCGTGACGACGTCGATTGACTGCCCGTGCGGCTGAGTTGAGCCGCATCGAGAGCGACATCGATCTATCGACCGAGGTAATTGCGGAGCATCAACTTCGCTGCAGGACTCGTTCTCGCGCGGCCCAGGGCGTGATCCCTCGGGGTTTGATAAAGCTCAGGAGCGCGATCGCGCAGAGCACGATCAGCCCTGCGACGCTGTCGACGACAAGTTGGACGCGAGCGGCCGCGAAATCTCGTCCGGTTGTCACCGCCGCGTGCGCGGCGATGTCGGAGACGTGTGCGTGCAGTGCGAGGGCGGCGGTAGCGACAACAGTCAGGATCAGCTTCAACAGGACCCAATAGTGACGCGTCAATCCCCAGCGGGTGATGAGCGAGACGAAGATACCGCTTATCAGGCTGGCACCCGCGAGAGGAACGATCACGAACCATATGGTCGCCCGAAGCGCCGCATAGATTCCTGCCCAGAGATCCTCTTCGGCGGTCGTCCAGCCGAGTGTTGCGATGGTGGCGAAGGCAGCGACTGCGCCGACCCAGCCGATCGACAGCCCCACGTGCCACGCGACGATCGCCGTTCGAGCTCGCGGCGACGTCATCCGTGCATCCGCGCCATGCCGTTACCGGTGAGATGCAGGACGAGAAGTACGGCTATCGCCAGAACGATCGTTGCGGATACGACGAGCACCCAGCGCGGGGGCCTGTTCCTGTTGTCTGTCACGCCTTTATCTATACAGAACGTCGCGTAAACGTCAAAGCGTCTCCCAAACGGCTATAGTGGAATCATGCCGAAGCTGTGGAGCGAGACGATCGAAGAGCACCGTTCGGCCGTGCTCGATTCGATCCTCGACGCGACGGGGAGGCTGGTTCATCGGGAGGGGATCACCGGTCTGACGATGACCGCCCTGGCAGAGGCCAGCGGAGTAGGGCGCGCCACGCTGTACAAGTACGTACCCGATGTGGCCGCCGCGGTGGCCGGCTGGCAGGAGCGAGAGATAGGGCGTCACCTCCAACAGCTGCGCAGCATTGCGCACGATAGTCCAGCCGAATCCCGCCTGAGCGAAGCGCTACAGGCGTACGCGCGGCTGCGTCGACACCAACATGGGGATGATGGTGTCCTGCACCTTCCGGAGCGGATCTCGCCGGCCGAGCTCGAACTGACTGACATGGTGCGTGAACTCATTGATGAGGATGCCCGCGCCGGGCGCGCACGCACCGACATACCAGCAGACGATCTCGCGGCGTTCGCCGTTCACGCCATGGGAGCCGCCGCGACCGCATCGGATCATTCCGCCGTAGACAGGCTCACCGCGGTGGTTGTCGGTGCCATCCAGGGCCCTTTTTCGCAGCCACCCGCTAGCTAAAGTTATGGTGTCCGCGCAGCCGCCCGCTCCGATCGCATCCGACGGTGGCGCAGTACCGCACGCATGATAAGGGGTGTCCCGATGATCGCCGGCAGGAACCAGAACAGCCAGGACGGGAGGAGCTGCCAGATCGGCAGGTGAGGTCCGTTGTCGACGTAGAACGCGGTCAGCATGGCGACGTAAGAGACTCCCATGGCGATGATGTGTGGAGCGTCGCCGGGTCGGTGGAGCCGACGGTAGATGAACCCGTAGGTGGCCGCGACGGCCGCGACAGCACCGGGAGCAACGAGCGGTAGGTCGGCGGGCCACCGGAAGGCGGACATCGCGCACGCGGAAGCGAAGACGATCAGGATCGCTCCGAAGTAGAACCGGCCGCTGACGACATGTCGGCCGGAGCCCTTTCGGCTGAACATGGCAACGAGTCCGCTCACGATGGCGACCAGAGCCGCCGCGACGTGGATTCCGAGCAGGACCAGGAAGACGGCGGAGAGCGAGGCAACGTCCAGTCCGAGCAGAGGTTCCGTGCGCATGAGGGGGCCTCCCTCCGGTGCGCCCAGGGTAGCGCCGCGCCAGGGGTGCGGACTACTGTTCCCGTCGCCGCTCGATAAGGATGGTGTCGCGCCATTGCCCCACCCACGGCCCGTAGGTCATCCGGGCGATGCGTTCGCGATGGCCGACGACTCGGAAACCGGCGTGCTCGTGGAGACGGAGGCTGGCCGTGTTCTCGCGGAAGATGCTCGACTGGATCGTCCAGATGCCCGCGTTGTCGCACGCGCTGATCAGCTCGTTCAGGAGCAGCCGTCCCAGTCCGCGGCCGCGCGCGCGGTCAGCAACATAGACGGAGTGTTCGACGACGCCCTGGTAGACCTCGCGTGAGGAGACCGGGGACACGGCTGCCCAGCCGGCGAGGCCGCCTTCATCGACCGCGACCAGTCGACCGACGTGCAGCTTGCCCGCGTCGAAGCGATCCCACGACGGAGGCGTGGACTCGAATGTGGCGTTTCCGGTCGCGATGCCCTCGGAATAGATCCGCTCGACCTCGGGCCAGTCGGTCTGCGTGAGTGGTCGGATGATCATTTGCCTGTCGAGTCTTCCAGTGTGGTCACTGAATCATTCTTGTGCGGGCGCGACCCACTCCACTAGTTCTTCGACCTGCACCAGGATCGTGTCCCGGAGCTCCCGCACGCCGTCGAGGTCCCAGCTCGCCGGGTCGGGGAACGCCCATTGGACGAACTGGCCCGCCACGGGGCCGGGAAGCTGGAGCCCAGGCTTCATGGCCACGACGATGTCGGCGGTCGCGAGGTCGTCGGCCGTCACCGCTCGGGGCTGCGCGCCGGAGCTGTCGATGCCGAGCTCGGCGAGAGCCTGAACCACGGGCTGGCTTGGCCCGTCAGCGGGCGCCGTGCCGGCGCTGGTGGCGTGGGCGCGGTCGCCGGCGACGTGGCGGAAGAGGTGGGATCCGAGCTGCGAGCGGCCGGCGTTGTGGGTGCAGAGGAAGAGGACGGTGGGGGCGTCGTTCATACCGTGATCTCGGTTTCGATGGTGGCTCGGGTCCAGGCTTGGGTCGCCGCCTGGACGGCGTCCCACGGTGAGCCGAGTGGCGGCGTGTAGGAGAGGTCGAGGTCGCTGATCTGCTGGACGGTCAGCCCGGCGAAGAGCGCCGTCGCGTAGGTGTCGACGCGTTTGGCTGTCTCGGTGCCGAGGCGGCCGACGAGTTGAGCGCCGAGGAGGCGTCCGTCTTCGGCGTCCCCGGTGATGCGGATGCTGATCGGCTGGGCGCCCGGGTAGTAGCGCTTGTGGTCGTCGGCGGTGGTCTGGGTGGTGACGCTCTGGAAGCCGGCGGCGCGTGCTTCGTGGTCGCGAAGGCCGGTTCGCGCTGCGACGAGGTCGAAGACCTTGACGACTTGGGTTCCGACGGAGCCGGCGAAGCGGGCGTCGCCGCCCAGGGCGTTCTCCCCGGCCACGCGTCCCTGCTTGTGCGCGGTCGTCCCGAGCGGGAGGTAGGTGACCCCGAGCAGCCGGTGGTGGGTGACGACCCCGTCGCCGGCACCGTAGACGTGGGGGAGTCCGGTGCACATGTGCTCGTCGACTATGACCGCGCGGCCGGCGCCGAGGGTGGCTCCGGCGGATTCCAGGAGCTGAGTGTTCGGGCGGACACCGACAACAGCGAGCACGATGTCGGCTCGCAGGTCGACGGCTTGGCCATCCTGGTCGGCGCGGACGAGGAGACCGTCAGTGTCCTTCTCAACCGAGCGAACCACGGTGCGGGTGCGCACGTGCACGCCGTGGCTGGTCAGTTCCTCGCGGACGGAGGACCCGAGTTCCGGGTCGAGCGTGGAGAGGACTTCGGGTCCGCGCTGGAGAACGGTGACGTCGATGCCGCGCGCGGTGAATCCTTCGGCCATCTCGAGGCCGACGTAGCCGGCGCCGATGATGATCGCGGTGCGCGGGTCGCGTGCTTCAAGGTCACGGTCCAGGGCGAAGGTATCGCCCATCGAGTGGATGACGTGCAGCCCATCGGCGGGGGTGAGCTGGTCGAGTCCGGTGATGCCCGCGTGCGAGGGGAGCGCGCCGGTGCCGACGATCAGCTCGTCGTACCCGATCACGGACTCGGTTCCGTCCGCCGCCCGGACGTTCAATCGTTGACCGGCGACGTCGATGTTGGTGGCGAGCGTGTTGAGCCTCAGCGACATTCCGGTGGCTTCGAGGTCGGCGTGGGTCCGGTGGGCGAGCGACTGCCAGGGGCGCACGTCACCGGAGAAGTAGTACGGGATGCCGCAGATGGAGAAGTTGGGGTATTCGTCGGCGACGACGACGGTGACGTCGGTCGCCGGGTCGAGTTCGCGGGCGCGCAGCGCGGCGGAGATTCCGGCGTCGCTGCCGCCGATGGCGACGAGATGCATGGGACGGTTCCGTTCAGCGATCGGTGGTCTGCGGGATGACGACGTCCGCCGCGGCCTGGGCCAGCACCTTCTCGGAGCGGAACAGCGCCAGGGTGAGTGCGACGCCGATGGCGGCGCCGACGAGTTGGGCGGCGATGAAGGGGAGGACGGACGCCGGGGCGATGCCGGCGAACGAGTCGGAGAAGATCCGGCCGATGGTGACGGCGGGGTTCGCGAACGAGGTGGAGCTGGTGAACCAGTAGGCGGCGCCGATGTAGGCGCCGATCGCGGGGGCGGCAGCGGCGCTGCGTCCGGTTCGGGCGAGCGCGAGAATCAGCATGATGAGCCCGGCCGTCGCGACGACTTCGCCGAGGAGCGTCCCGGCAGTGACCCGCTCGGTGGTGGCAACGTGCGTGGGCAGCTCGAACATCGCGTTGGCGAGCAGGGCTCCGCCGATGGCGCCGAGGACCTGCGCGAGGATGTATGCCCCCGCCTCGGCGAGGGTCAGTCCGTTGCGGGCGGATCGGCCGCCGATCCAGTCGACCAGTGAGACGACCGGGTTGAAGTGGGCTCCGGAGACGGAGCCGAACAGGAGGATCAGCACGGCGAGGCCGAGGGCGGTGGCGATGCTGTTCTCGAGCAGCTGCAGGCCGGTGTCGTGGGAGAGGCGGCTGGCGGCGATCCCGGAGCCGACGACGACCGTGACGAGGAGTCCGGTTCCCAGGAATTCAGCGAGCAGTCGGGAGAGGAGGCGCGTATTCATCGCGTTCATCTTGACCGGTGCAAGTTACCTCAGTCAAGATTGAGGCAATGAACAGTGGGCGAAATCCCTTGGAGGAGCGGGCTGCGTTGCACGCGGCCCTCGCCGATCCGTTGCGCCTGCGGGTCCTGGACCTCCTCGTGATCGGCGACTTGACACCGGGAGAGCTCGTCGCGGAGCTCGGGGTGTCGACCAATCTGCTAGCGCACCATCTCGCGGTCCTGGAGCGTCAAGGGATCATCGTGCGCGAGCGCTCGGAGGGAGATCGCCGGAGAACGTACGTGCGCCTCCGGCCGGCCGCGCTCGCGGCGCTGGGGCCGTCGGCCGATGCCGCAGCGCACCGCGTCGTCTTCGTCTGCACTGCGAACTCGGCACGCTCGCAACTGGCGGAGGCGCTCTGGTCGCGCACCAGCACGGTCCCGGCCGTCTCGGCCGGTACGCATCCGGCGGCACGCGTCGCAGAGGGCGCCGTTCAGGTGGCGGCGCACCACGGCGTGGCGTTGATCGGTCGGCCGAAGCTCTATGCGGACGTCATCGCGGACGGCGACTATGTGGTGACCGTCTGCGACCGCGCACACGAGGAGCTGGGGCTGGGAGGTGCGCACTGGTCGATTCCGGACCCGGTGTTAGACGGCAGTGCGCAGGCGTTCGAGTCGGCCTTCCAGGAGATCGCGCGCAGGATCGACTCCCTCGCAGCGCATTTGACGCCGAGCTAGGTCGCCCGCGAGAGAGCCAACGCTGCCAAGGCCACGCCGGCCATGAGCGCGGCCATCCCCGCGTAGCTGCCGACGCTGTTGGCGATAAGGGGCCCGAGCGCCGGTGCGAGCGCCGTCAGCACAGTGATCGGGGCGGCGAAGACACCGTTGATCGACCCGTAGTTGTGGACTCCCCAACGGTCGGCGACAGCGGACGCCTGAACCAGTGTGTGAGCGCCGCGTATCGCGCCGACCAGGATCGCGACGAGAATCAGCAGCCACACCGGGCCAGGGATCAGGGCAAGCCCGAGCAGCCCAACGGTCGACCCGAGAGCGATGACCGCGATCGGCAGCGACGGCTTCGAGCGGTGAGGGGTCAGGTAGAACAGCAACCGGCCGATCACCTGTCCGGCGCCCACCAACCCCAGGGCCAGCGCGGCGACGCCGTAGCTCATGCCCTTCTCCGTGAAGAGCGGAATGATCGCGAGGGTCACCGCATACAGGCTGGTGGTGATCAGCGACATCGTGCCCACCAGCACCCAGAACCGACGGGTTCGGACCACGGTAGACACCCGATGCTCTACGACCGGGGCGTAGTAGAGGATCCCCCAGTTCAGGATCTGGCCGGCCGACAGTGCGGCGAGACTCCAGCGCGATGGCTGCCTCGTTGCGACAGGCGGCTGGGCGAGCTCGGTCACAGTGCCGTCGTGAGCACCTTCGACACGCGCTCCAGGCTTCCCGGGACCAGCTTGTAGTACGACCAGGTGCCGCGCTTCGATCGGGTGATGTAGCCCGCGTCCAGCAGAAGCTTAAGGTGATGCGACACCGTCGGCTGGCTGAGCCCGACCGGTTCGGTCAGGTCGCACACGCACGCCTCCTGGCCCTCGGAGTTGGCCACGATCGAGAGCAGGCGGAGCCGGGTGGGGTCGCCGAGCGCCTTGAACGCCGTGGCCATCGACTCCGCCTCGTCGAGCGAGAGGGTCTCGCTCGTCACGGGAGTGCAGCAGGCATTCACGGGTGTGATCGGGAGTGCTTCGAGAACGGCCATGCTGTTAGTGTACCCATACATTGACAGATTTCGATGAAGCATGCACACTATAAATCGAAAACCTTCGATGAATGGAGAATGACGGATGACCCTCGTCGACCTGACCGTACCCACGGTCCGCAGCAGCCGCCTCGACGGGCTCCCGGTGGCGATCATCGGCGCCGGGCCGATCGGGCTCGCGGCCGCCGCCCACCTGATCGAACGCGGCATCCCGTTCGAGATCTACGAGACCGGCGACGCGTCCGGTCACACCGTCTCCCAGTGGGCGCACATCCGCTTCTTCTCGCCCTGGAAGATGCTCGTCGACCCGGCCGCAGCCCGGCTCCTGGCTGAAACAGGGTGGGCGAGTCCCGACGAGAAGAAGCTGCCCACCGGCGGCCAATTCCTGGATGACTACCTGGCGCCGCTGGCTGCACTCGACTCGATCCGTCCGCACATCCGTTACGGCGTCACGGTCACCGATGTCAGTCGCGAGGGCATGGACCGCACCCGCAGCACCGGCCGCGACGACACCCCGTTCCTGCTCCGCATCAGCGATGCGGACGGCGTGCGGGAGGTCACGGCCCGCGCCGTCATCGACGCGTCCGGCACCTACCTGACCCCGAACAGTCTGGCCTCGTCCGGGCTGGACCCCTCGGACTGCCGTCGGTCGCCGGGCACGTCTCGCACGCTCTGCCGGATGTGATTGGGCGCGAGCGCGACCGGTTCGCCGGCAAGCGCGTCACCGTCGTGGGCGCGGGCCACTCCGCAGCGAACACCCTCCTGAACCTCGCCGCCCTCAAGCGCGAGGTGCCGGAGACGCAGATCACCTGGCTCATCCGCAACGCCAGCGCCGTCCGGGTCGCCACTTCGGATAACGACCAGCTGATCGAGCGCGCCGCCATCGGCAAGCGCGTCGACCGCCTCATCGGTACCGGCGCCATCCAGCAGCTCGACCGGTTCGAAATCCTCCGCCTCGCCGCAACCGAGAACGGCGTCAAGCTGATCGGCCAGCGAGCGGGCGAGCTCGTCGAGCACGACACCGACATCGTGGTGAACGCGACAGGCTTCCGGCCCGACCTGGACATGCTGCGCGAGATCCGGCTCGACCTGGACGAGATCGTGGAGGCTCCCGTCCGGCTGGCGCCGCTGATCGACCCCAACATCCACTCCTGCGGCACGGTCGAGCCCCACGGGTTCGCCGAGCTGGAGCAGCCGGAACCGAACTTCTTCCTCGCCGGGATGAAGTCCTACGGACGCGCCCCGACGTTCCTCCTCGCCACCGGATACGAGCAGGTCCGATCCATCACCGCCTACCTCGCCGGCGACATCGCGTCGGCACGCAACGTGCAACTCGTGCTCCCGGCCACAGGTGTCTGTTCGACCGGCGCGAGCGGGTCCTCGTGCTGCTCCTAGCGGGCTGACGCGTGGGTGGCCGCGTGCGAACGTTCCGTTAGTACAGCAATCGCTGTATCATCAGAACATGACGCATGTCGGCCCCCTCAACGGACTCCCGATCGCTTGCACACTGTCTCCCAGCACTGGCAGGGAACAAGTGAAACGCTGGCACGACTTCGATGAGCGGTACGGCATCAGTCGTGAGAACGGCGACGGCAACATCACCGTCGGCTACGTCAAGAACGACACTTCCCTTGCGGAGCTGCGCGACCTCGTGACCGCCGAACAGTCCTGTTGTGCGTTCGTCGACTGGGACATCGATGACACGCACGACGATCTCCGACTGATCGTCTCGGGGACGGCGGAGCAGCTGACCGCCTTCGCTCTCACTCACTGAGGTCGAGCGATGACGACACTCGCACCGGCCGCCACCGTCACGCACACTGCCGCTCTCGCGCGGTTCGGGCATGCACTCTCCGACCCCACCGGGTCGGCATCCTGCTCGCACTGCGGGAAGCGCCCGCCTTTCCGTCCGATCTCGCCGAAGCACTTGGGGTGTCCCGCCAGGTGATGTCGAACCAGCTCGCGTGTCTGCGCGGTTGCGGTCTGGTGGAGGCCATCCCCGAAGGTCGACGCACCTGGTACCGGCTCGCCGACGGTCATATCGCGCCCGCGCTGGACGAGCTCCTGCGGGTGACCTTGTTCGTGGAACCCGGATGCTGCGATGGGGAGGAGTGTCAGTGCGCATGACCGTGGCCGCCTCCGCCGACCGGGCTCTGGTTCTTCAGCGCCGCATTCGATGGATCGTCGCAGCAACCATCGGCTACAACCTCATCGAAGCCGTTGTGGCGATTGCTGCTGGCAGCGCTGCCTCCTCGACGGCCCTGATTGGCTTCGGCCTCGACTCGACCATCGAGGTGCTCTCGGCGGCTGCCGTCGCATGGCAGTTCACTCGCCGCGACCCCGAGCGCTGGGAGAAGCCGACCCTGCGCGTCATCGCCCTCGCGTTCTTCGCGCTCGCCGTCTACGTGACCCTCAGCTCAGTACTTTCGCTCGTTGGGCGGATCGACGTCCAGCACTCTCCGGTCGGGATCGTCCTGACCGCACTGAGCGTTGTCGTCATGCCGTTCCTCTCCTACGCCGAGCGCTGCGCCGGGCGAGAACTCGGGTCGGCGACGGCCGTGGCGGACTCCAAACAGACGCTGATCTGCACATATCTCTCCGCCGCTGTGCTGGTCGGCTTGCTCGTGAACAGCCTTCTCGGCTGGTGGTGGGCAGACCCGATCGCAGGTCTCGTCATCGCCTTCTTCGCCGCCCGTGAGGGCATCGAAGCATGGAAGGGCGATGCATGTGCGACCTCGGTCGGGATGCTGCTCGACGAGGATGACGGCGCACCGGACACGGCTGGGCGGCAAGGCGCATAGACTCACGTCTATGAGTGTCGCCAACGTCACCGGACTGCAAAGCCTCAAGCGCATCAGCGATCCGACGCGTGCGGCTCTGCTGCGGATCATTCTCGACTCAGAGGAAGGCAGAGGCTCGGTGACCCGAATGGCCGAAGCCCTCGGCCTCACCCAGCCCACCGTCTCGCACCACCTGCGGATGCTCAAGAACGAGGGCCTGGTCGAGCGCGAACAGATCGGCCGGACCGCGTGGTACTCGATCACACCCTCCCAGCTTGACCGCGTCGCCGACCTGGTCCGAGACGGCGAGACACGCGATGACACACCCGCGCTGGAGCGCATCGTCGCCGACCTGACGGCGCGGTACCGAGGGGTGTTAGCGCCGGAGACCGTCAATTCGTATGTCCACGACAGCTACCGGATGCTCGGTGAGCGCGACGGATCGCATCCGACCCGAGCGTCGCAGACCAGCAGCTTCACGATCGATCGGCTCGATGCGCTCCTACGGGCCGACGAAACCATCCACACCGTGCCGGAGGTGCTGTTCGTCTGTGTGCAGAACGCCGGCCGCTCCCAGCTCGCCTCGGCGATCCTGCGCCAGCTCGCCGGCGACCGGGTCATCGTCCGTACAGCCGGCTCGGAGCCGGCGGAGGCGGTGCGCTCGACGATCGTCACGGTGCTGGACGAGATCGGCACCCCGCTCGGCGGCGAATTCCCCAAGCCGCTCACCGACGAAGCGGTCCGCGCGGCCGACTACGTGATCACTATGGGCTGCGGCGACGCCTGCCCCATCTACCCCGGCCGCGAGTACCTGGACTGGGACATCCCCGACCCCGTCGGGCAACCGATCGCCCGCGTCCGCGAGATCCGAAACGACATCGAGGGTCGCGTCCGCGACCTTCTCGAGCGGATCGAAAAGTGAACGATTGCCGAATTCGGCGATAGACGACTGGAAAAAGCATTGACCTACATCTATGCTTAACGAAGATCGTTGAGAACCGAGGAGAACCATGACTGACACCAAGCCCACCGTCCTGTTCGTCTGCATCCACAACGCCGGCCGCTCCCAGATGGCCGCCGGGTACATGCGCGAGCTCTCCGGAAACCGCGTCGAGGTCCTCTCCGCCGGCTCCGAGCCGAAAGACCAGATCAACCCGGTCGCCGTGCAGGTCATGGCCGAGGAGGGCATCGACATCGCGGGCGAGCAGCCGAAGATCCTCACCACTGAGGCGGTCAAGGAGTCCGACGTCGTCATCACCATGGGCTGCGGCGACACGTGCCCGATCTTCCCCGGGAAGCGCTACGAGGACTGGGAGCTCACCGACCCGGCCGGGCGTCCTGTGGACGAGGTCCGTCCGATCCGCGACGATATCAAGCAGCGCGTCCAGAACCTGCTCGCCGAGCTCCTCCCAGCGGCGGTGTGACGCTCATGACCATCGACGCGACGGGGCGCCGAGCCCAGCCGGAACTCGCCTACCCGGAACAGTATCTGCGCCGTCTCGCCGACGATCTGGCGGCCAAGTTCGAGGGGATCTTCAACCGGGAGACCGTCGAACGGTACGTGCTGGAGTCGTACACGGCGCTGCTGCGCACCGCGACCGTGAAGGCGCACCTGGCGACCCGCACCATTCACTTCGCGACCGAACGCCTGACCGCGCTCGCCCAAGCCAAGGGCGCCCTGCCGGTGATCTGGCCCGAGGTGCTGTTCGTGTGCGAGCAGAACGCCGGCCGCTCCCAGATGGCCGCCGTCCTCACCGAGGCGCTCTCCGGCGGCCGCATCCACGTCCGCTCCGCCGGGTCGATGCCCGCCCATGAGCTGAACCCGGCCGTGGTCGAGGCGATGACCGAGATGGGATTGGATATGAGCCGCGAGTTCCCCAAGCCGCTGACCGACGACGTCGTTCAGGCCGCGGACGTCGTCATCACAATGGGCTGCGGCGACGCCTGCCCGATCTACCCCGGCAAGCGCTACCAGGACTGGGAACTGCAAGACCCGCAAGGCCAGTCCATCGAGCAGGTCCGCGTCATCCGCGACGAGGTGGAGCAGCACGTGCGCGAGCTGCTGACGAGTCTGGAGGTGACGCCCGCGTGAGCGTCGAAAACGTTGTCGTCATCGGCTCTGGCCCCGCCGGGTACACGGCCGCGATCTATCTGGCCCGCGCCGGCCTTGACCCGATCGTGCTGACCAGCTCGGTCGAGATCGGCGGTGCGCTGATGAACACCACCGAGGTCGAGAACTTCCCCGGCTTCATCGACGGCATCCAGGGCCCGGACCTGATGGAGAACCTGCGCCAGCAGGCCGAGCGCTTCGGCGCTCGCCTCGTCTACGATGATGCGACCGCCGTCGACCTGACCGGCGACATCAAGTCGATCTCCACCGGAAGCGGAACCGTGTATGAGGCACACGTCGTGGTCCTTGCGATGGGGTCGGCGCACCGCAAGCTCGGCATCGAGGGAGAGGATCGGCTCTCCGGGTACGGGATATCGTGGTGCGCCACCTGCGACGGCGCGTTCTTCAAGAATCAGGACATCGCGGTCGCCGGCGGCGGCGACTCGGCGCTGGAGGAGGCCATGTTCCTCACCCGGTTCGCCAACTCGGTAACCCTCATCCACCGGCGTGATGCCTTGCGCGCATCGAAGATCATGCAGGATCGGGCGCAAGAGAACCCCAAGATCACCATCCGCTGGAACACCCAGATCGCCGAAGCCCACGGTGACGACAAGCTGAACGGGCTCACGGTTCGCAACACCGTCACGGGCGAGCCGGGCACCCTGGATGCGACCGGCCTGTTCGTGGCGATCGGTCACGACCCGCGCAGCGCATTGGTCGCGGGTCAGATCGATCTGGACGCCGACGGTTACGTGAAGGTTCAGCATCCGACCACCGAGACGAACCTGCCCGGCGTGTTCGCGTGCGGCGACCTCGTCGACCGTCGGTACCGGCAGGCCATCACAGCCGCGGGCACCGGCTGCGCTGCCGCCCTAGATGCGGAGCATTATCTCGCCGCGCACGGGCTGGGCACGCACGCCCAGGCGCAGACCGCGGTCGCGAATGCGCTCGCGCACCCCTGATGGAGAACGCGAACTCTTTCGGAAGTCCGCTAATCCAGGTCAACTAAGGCTGGCAGCTCACATGGCGGCCCTGATCTTGGTGGATTCTTAGCGAACCTCCGGGTATGGTGCCGTCGCATCTGACGCCGCCTCCCCCCAGTCGGTTGTCAGCGCGCTCGCCCGTGGGATACTCGCGCCTCGGTGGTCGACCGGCGCCGTTGTGACCAGCCGATCTCGAAGAAATAAGTCGGTGACGGGCGTCGGAGATCGACTGGACGGCCCCGTCGTGCGATACCGCTCAGGCAACGACGGGAGGAGCCGCCTCCGGCGGCGCTGCCTTTGACGGTTTGTGTGTCTTTCCGCCGCCCGATCGTAGCTCGTTCCCGGTGCTTCCGTGCCGGGCTTTCGCGGCATATCCTCACTCGCTGCGCTCCCTCCGGTATTCCACGGTCCCGGCACTTCGGCACCTTCCACTCGCCACTGATCTCCCCGCCGGAAAGGCAAACAAAACGATCGACCAGGGGAGTGATCAGGATGCGGGTATTCATCATCGACACGAGAAACATGGGTCCGGACCTGCAGGGCGGACTGATCGGGGTGGTTGGCTCGACGAGCCCGTCGGCGGAGGAGAAGCGGGAGTGCATCGAGACGGTTGGCCGGTACGCCGTCGATGGATGGGCGATAGCCTCCGATCCGCGCACGCCGATCGGCCGGCTGGCGGCGCTGACGGCCGAGACGGCGTGTGTGCCATTCGTAGCCTTGGAACGCGGCGGCCCGGTCGCTGTCGGTGAGGGTTTCGCGCTGGTCGTTCTCGACCATCTGCTGCACGATCCGCTCCGCCGCCACGCCGTGAGCATCGACCAGGTAGACGGGAATGGTCGTAAGTCCTGCTTCGCGGGCGGCGAAGACTCGACGCTGTCCGGCACGGACGGTGACCTGGCCGTCGCTGTCGCGGTGGGCAAGTACGGGGGTGAGGACCCCATTCTCCTTGATCGACTGCACGAACGCGGGGGTGATCGGGGCGGAGGGGCGCAGCGGACGTCTGAACACTTGAGTGGGGGTGCTCAGATCGCAGGTGAAGCCGATCAGAGTGGCGACGCCAAAGCCGTCCGACTCAGCTACTGATCAATACAACGCTGTCTTGAGCAAGATCACCAGGAGACCGAAGAGAGCGCTTGTCAGTGCTGCGGCTACGCAGGCCCACCATGGTCGAGAGCGAAGCCAGAGGACGAGGTAGCCCAGTAGCGCAAGCATGACAACGGCGAACCAGAGGGCGACTGATATTCCGGCATCGACCGGCATCGCACCGAACGCCGCCAGCAGTAGCGGGATAGATGGGATGATGGCCGCCTCAAGCATCCCGCTCGATTCCTTCAGCGATTGTCCGATCGAATCACGTATCCGGTCCCTGATGTGGTCAGCGTGGCCGTGGGACCCGAGTGCAGTCGAATAGACGTGGGCCACCCAGAAAACGATTACGGTGACGACGGCGAAAATGAGCACCTGCCACGCTGAACTTGACTTCTTGAGCCCAATCGACGTAGCAGCAACGACGCTCGCGTAGACGATCGTCCCGTAAATAGCTGCCGGGGTGCCGATGTGCCGCCACAACGTGCGGCGTGCATCGTCTGTCGGGGCACTCCCCGGTTGGCTCAGTGAGCCACGATCGGTCATGGGTCACATCATGTGTTCGCGCTTCCGGTGTGGCAAGAGCAGAGTTCGCGTCGACCCGGACTGCTGAAGTGAGGGCTGCGCAGGATCTCTCACAGTTCGAGTGGATACGCTGAGTCCAACAGGGGAGGTCGGATGAGTGGAGCGCTGCACAGCGTGCGTGTCGTGCCCGTCTTCTTTCTCGTTCTCGTCGCTGCGGTGCTCGCCGGCATCGGGTTCGGACACTGTTCCGATGCTGCACACGTGAACCTGAGCGCTTCGTGGTCACAGCAGGTGGGCGTAGGCGACACGAATCCCGATAACAGCGGTGCCGAATTCTGTGCGGCACTGTGCGCCACGGCCGGTGCTGCCACCCCGGTTCACGATTCGACGGTCGCGGTTGAGACACTTCTCGAGACCGCGCACCCGGCGCCACCCGCGGTCGCCATTCCACAACACGAGTCGCCGACGGCGCCGTCACGGTTGGGCCTGCTGGGCATACTTCGAATCTGATCACCTTCCGTTCCGCGATTCTGCAGGCGCACGCCCACGTTCGGCGAGCCGCGTACTCGATGGTTTGTGAAGGTGAAGATGGACGATTATTGGACTAATGCTCTGTGGTCTCTGACGCCAACGGTGCTGGTGGGACTCATTTTCTGGTTCGCGCTGCGCGCGATTCTCCGCGCCGATCAGCGCGAACGTGCCGCCCACGCACATGAGGACAAGTGGGAGCGCTCCCAGCGCGGGTCGACGGCCGGTTCCGAGCTGGCTGGTAAGCAGGATCCGTCGTGACCGGCGCAACGTCGACGAGATCAGGCTCGACGCGGAGTGCGCTATTCGCGCTTGCCTCTCTTATCATCGCGGCCGTGGTTGCTGCGCTGGCACTGGCGATGCTGACGGTCCGGCCGGACGGGTCGATCTTCAACCCGGGGCCGCTTGTGACATACGGCTTGCCGGCTATGAAAGTTGTCGTCGATCTAGCGGCCGCGGCCACGATTGGCGCGCTGGTAGTTGCAGCCGTCTGCGTGCCCGTCGGGTTGAGGGCATGGGACAGGCTCCTGGATGCGGCACCCTGGTGTTCTGCCGCTTGGCTGGTCGCAAGCTGTGTTGCAGCAGTCATGACGTCGATCAGCCTGACAGGGCCGGTTGAGGCGAACATGCTCGGTTCCAGCCTTGCGCAGTTCTTCACGCAGATTGCGGTCGGCCAGGGTTGGCTAGCTACGATCCTGATGACCGCGACGATCAGTGTCCTGACGTTCGCGGCCCGTGGGCAGACAGGTGTGGCCGCAGCTCTCGTCTTGGCATTGGTTGCGCTTGTTCCACTGGCGCTTCAGGGCCATGCCGCTGGCGCTGGGAACCACGTGGCCGCGACGGTCGCGCTCTGGCTGCATGTCGCGGGAGCGGCGGTGTGGGTTGGTGGTTTGGCCGCGGTGACCTACGCTGCGGCTTTCGACGAGCGCGCGTTCGTGCCGTTGGTGCGTCGCTTCTCGGCGATTGCGTTTGCGGGATTGTGCGCCGTGACCATCTCCGGGATGGCGGGCGCACTCGTCCGTTTGTCGCATCCGGTACAGCTCCTCACGACGGATTACGGTCGGCTGCTGTCTTTGAAGATCGTCGCTCTCCTACTGCTGGTCGGGTTCGGGTGGGCACAGCGTACGTGGGTGATTCGCCGCTTCGGTTCCACGGACATGCCCGCGCTGCGGCGCCGGCTCGTATTCGGATCACTCGTGCTCTGGGAGTTGCTGGTCTTGGGCGTGGCGATGGGAGCAGGAGCAACGTTGTCTCGGACGGAGACCCCTGGTGGTCAGATCCTGTTGGCGACGAAGGCTGAGCAGCTCACGGGTGACCGGATACCACCGGCGCCGGGAATCGCACGGCTCGTTGACACGTGGGTGTTCGACGCCGCGGCTGTCCTCGTCGTGCTGCTCGGCCTCGGCTCTTACCTCTACGGTGTGTTCGCGGCACAGCGAAACGGCGGATGGCCGCGGTCGCGTACGCTCGCCGGGGTCGGCGCCGCCGTTGTCATCGTGTTCGCGTTCTGTTCGCTCCCCGGGGCGTATGCAACGTTCTCGTTCACGGCGTACACGGCATTGCTTGTGTTAGGCGGAGTTCTCGCTGCGGTTCTTGTCGTCGCAGCGCAACCGATTCGGTTGCTTGAGACCGTAGTACGGCTCCGAGGGGACGGTAGCCTCGGCGCGCGCGAGTGGACGAGGTGGGTGCTCGGGAGCCGAGCGATCGAATTGCCCCTGAGGGCGCCGTGGATGTCGGCGGGTGCTCTGGTCGTGTTCCTCGGTACCGTGCTTCTCTCGCCGTGGCTGGGTTGGGCGGTGCAGGATCCTGTGGGTCGAGCGTTCACGACCTTGGTTGTGTTCGGGGTGACGACACTGTTCGCTGCGTCGTTGCTCGGTAAGGCCGACGCTGGACAGCGACTAGTGGTGCAGGTGGTGGGGATCGCGATGATGGTGGTTCTGGCAGCGGGCCTGCTCGCGGTCGTCGTTGCTTTCGTCCCCGGCGGCGTTCTCCCCGCCTGGTATGGGGTGACGTTGCCCGCGCTGGGTGTGACGCCTGCGGTTGATCAACTGATCGGGGCCGTGCTGCTGTGGGCGATCACTGCGGTCGCCGTATTCGTGCTCCTGTTGGTGTTGGGCCAGCGGGTTGTCGAATCTCGATCAGAGGATCCGGGTCCGGGGACGGTCTGAGATGGATGGGCCTGCGTACTTGCCCGACCAGGCGCCGCGCTTGGCGGCCTTCCTGGTGTGGTCCCCACAACCGATTCCTCTGCTCCCGATCGTGGGCGTCGTACTCGCTCTCGCGTATCTATGCGGTGTGTGGCGGTTGCTCCGGCTGCGGCTCGCGTGGCCGTGGTGGCGCACCACGCTCTTCCTGACTGGTTGCGGCGTGTTGGTTGCATTGACGGGGACGGGACTCGAGGGTTACGGCTACCGCATGTTCTCGGTGTTCATGTTTCAGCAGCTCACGTTGATGATGGCGATCCCGCCGCTGCTGATCCTGGGAGCGCCGGGCAAGCTTCTTTTGAAGGCGGCACCAGCGAGGGGGCAGTGGCGATTCATTCGGCGGTTTGCCCTCGTCGGGCTGCGTTCCCGTTTTGCGCGCTTGTTGCTGCATCCGGGCTTCATGGTCCCGCTGTTCCTGATGGTGTTCTACGGCCTCTATTTCAGCGGCTTGGCATCAACACTGCTCGGATCGGTGCTCGGGCACCTTTCACTCGAGGTGGTGTTCTTGGCCGCTGGCATCCTCTTCACAATTCCGCTTATCTCTCCAGACCCATTGCCGCGACGTCAGTCGCACCTCGGACGCCTGCTGGACATGTTCATCGAGATGCCACTTCACGCGTTCTTCGGGGTGATTGCCATGATGGCGACTATCCCGCTCGTGAGCTTCTTCGCGGAGTCGCCGGCGGCCTGGAACATCGATGCGGTTGCTGATCAGCGCATCGCGGGCGCGTTGGCGTGGTCGTATGGCGAACTGCCGTCGCTGATCATCGTTCTGATCCTGCTCTTCGCGTGGGCTTCCGACGATACGCGCCAAGCCGAGGCGGCAGACCGCCGGAAAGATGTGGAGGGCGACGCGGAGCTCGACGCCTACAACGCATGGCTGGCGAGGTTGAATCGCCGCTGACCGAGCTACGGCTTGGTCGTGCGGCGACGGTTGAGCTCCGTGGCGAGCCACAGGCCGCCGCCGGCGAGCAGCAGCACAACGATGATGATCACGACGACGAATGCGATCGGTGCGCCAGATGACGTGTTAGCTGCAGTCGGGGTGCTTGTGGGCGAGGCGACTGCGGAAGTGGTCGGCGCTGCCGAAGGGGTGGGAGTCGACGTCGCGGTGGGAGAGGCCGGAATGGGACCGGCGTAGCTGAAGGTGTAGCTCCCGTCAATGGGGTGCCCGTCGGCAGAGACCGTGCGCCACGAGACGGTGTAATCGCCCTGCTCGGTCATCAGGACAGTCCGCGACAGGGTCCGGTCCTGGATGCGGAGTTCGCCGGTGGTGGCCTCGCGGCCGGTCGGCCCGACTGCCTGAATGACGATGCCCCCTTGTAGGCCGCTCAGTGGCGCCTCGTTGAAGGTCAGCACGATCTGATCCAACTTCTCGGTGACAGTCTGCCCTTGGGCGGGATTGGATTCTGCGAGGGCGTCGTGCGCTTCCGCAGGCGGCGCGGTGAGGCAGTTAGCGACGAAGGCGAGTGCGACCACGGCCAAAAGAGCAAGGATCCTCCACAGGGAACGGCTGGGGTCGGCGGAGGAGCTGGGGGCAGTCATCAATGGTCCCTGGGTTATTCGTGTGCGGAATGCTCGTGGCGGCTGTGCTGTGGCGGCTCGAACTGGAAGGTGGAATGTTCGATGCTGACGTCGAAGTGGCTTGCAACGCAGTCCTGAAGCTTGTCCAGGAGCTCGGGCAGGCGCCCATTCTCGAAGGTATCGGCTTCCACGATGACGTGCGCTGTCAGGACCGGCAATCCGGTCGCGATCTGGGTGGCGTGCAGGTCGTGGATGTCGACCACTTCCGGCAGCTCCAAGACGTGGTTGCGGACCGCGTCCAGGTCCAGCCCGGGAGGTGTGGACTCCAGCAACACGCTCGTGGTTTCCCGGAGCAGTTTAAACGCTCGCGGGAGGATGAGCACGCCGATGAACATTCCGGCCAGCGCGTCCGCGGCGCCCCATCCGGTCAGGCCGATCAGGATTGCAGCGACGATGACGGCCACCGAGCCAAGCGCGTCGTTCATCACCTCGAGGAAGGCGGCGCGGAGGTTGAAGTTCTCGCTTCGGCTGGAGGCCAGGACGGTCAGAGACGCCACGTTGCCCAGAAGGCCGATGATGCCGAAGATCAACAGTTCGGTGGAGGGGATCTCCGGCGGCTCGAACAGCCGGCGGACGCCTTCGATCAACACGAACACGCCAACGGCGAGGAGGACTGCTGCCTGCGCGGTCGCGGCGAGCACCTCAGCGCGTCGGTATCCCCAGGTGCGCTTGTTCGTGGCCGGCTTGGTGCTCAGATATGAGGCCACGAGGGCCATCGCCAGTCCCGCCGTGTCAGTGAGCATGTGCCCCGCGTCGACGAGCAACGCCAGGGAGCCGGTGAGGATCGTGCCGATGACCTCAGCGATCAGGATGACGAAGGTGATGCCGAACGCGATCGACAGGCGAACGCGATGGCGTTTGGCCGCTTCGCCGAAGAGCTCCATTGTGCTGCCGTGGTCGTGGCCGTCCATCCGACCTCCTTTCCTCACGCCCCACCTTACGTCAATACATGTGCATATGTAAACTAGTTAATGTAGTTGAGAACCGTAATCAGAACCGTTCTCGGTACGATGGAGAGTCGAGGAGCGAGTCGTGGACGAACTGACGTTGAACATCGAGAGCGCCGGCGAGCTGGCGGAGGTCTTCCAAGGCCTGGCGTCGCCGACGCGATTGCGCGTGCTTGCTCGGCTTCGGCGGAGCCCATCAAGTGTGACGGCGCTGGCGGAGGAGCTCGAAATCGGACAGGCGACGCTGTCGAACCACTTGCGCATCCTCCGTCAGGCGAAGCTCGTGATCGGCGACCGAGACGGACGCTCGATCACCTACCGGCTGTTCGATGACCACGTCGTCGAGTTCTTCGACCAGGCGTTGTTGCACCTTGGTCACGCTCAGCCGGGCGGCGATTAGTCGCCGAAGAGATCCCCCAGCCAGCCTCCGCGGCGCTTGTTGCTGTAGCCGTTATGGCCGGAGTTACCGTTTCCGGAGTTTCCGTGTCCGCTTTTGCCGTGATGTCCGGATCGGTTCGAGTCGGACCATCCTTGCGGGTCGGTCGGGTTAGCGTAACCCGCTGATGGATTCTGGCTCGCTGAGCGTTCGATGATTTTGTCGAGCTCCCCGCGATCCAGCCAAACGCCACGGCATGTTGGGCAGTAGTCGATCTCGATTCCGGAGCGATCGGAGAGCAGCAGCGTCTCGCCGTCAACGGGACATTTCATGGTTCGTACCCTTCTGGTTGGTATGGTTGCCGGAGCGTAGGGACCTCGTCTGAGAGTCGGCTGACCGCCGCTACCACTCAGATGCGCCCATCAGGCGCCGTTTGCTACGCTTCCCATCAAAGCTGGCCGTTATCGAACTGTGACCGTGGAGGTGACGTGGGCGCGCTGAATCGCGGAGGAATCCGACGCTGGGTCGTCCTCGCCGTTGCATCGCTCACCGTCGTGTTCGCGTTGTTGCTGGCGCACATGTTCGAGGCGGCACATCCGGCTGACGAAGGTGCCGGGCCCGCGGCGTCTGCAATCGTGGACGACGCCGTTTCATCTGTGGGAGACGCCGCAGCTGCCTCGGTCATTTCGTCGGAGAACGGCATCCCTCACGACCAGATGCTTGTATTGGGGTGCGTCCTCGGGCTGGCTGCGGCCGCCCTGGCTCTCGCTTTGTTCGTGAGTTTGCTGCGCCGCGACTACCGCCTGACTCTCTCGCTCGTCGTGCGACGCCTGGGTGCGACATTGACGCTTGAGCGACCCCTTGCGCCTTCTCTGGAATCTCTGGCCATAAGCCGGACCTGAGGACCTCGCGCGCACCCTCGTCGGTGCCCCGTCGTCCTTGTCCGCGCCCGCAATGGGCCGAGTCCGGAAACCCCCGAATGACCTTTTCCCGCCGCGCGCGGCCGGTTCGTCGCGCAACCTTCACTCCAACCCCCATCGAACCCCGGTCTCGCCGCGAAGCCCTCGCGGCCGAACGGAGCCTCCCGAATCCGCGCCAGCGCCGCCGTCCCCGTAGCGGTGGCCAACGTGCCCGCCGCTCCCTGCTGCTGCCCCTTGTAGGAGCCCTATTCGCAATGTCCTTGAGTGTGGCGACGTCCGTCCCCGCCGAGGCCGTACAGCCGGACGGCGCACTCGAAACGATGGCCGACACTATCGTCACCGGCGTACCACAAGCAATCGGAGAGACCGGCGGCGCGCCTGTCCCGGTCAACCGTGACACGCTCGCAGCGACGTCCGAGGCCGAACTCACGGCCGCGGCGCGAACCGACCCGGCCGGGACCCTGGTTGGCAACACGCTTGGGCCCATCCAATGGCCGTTCCCCGGTGACGTCCCGATCAGCGATGGGTATGGGTCGCGCTCTGCGCCCTGCTCCGGATGCTCCAGCAACCACAAGGGCTTGGACATGACCCCCGGCGGTGGCACCAAGATCGGCGCGATCGCCGACGGCGTCGTCCGCTCGGCGGAGGAGTCCGATGTCGGGTTCGGCGTCAACGTGATCATCGACCACCGGGTCAATGGTGAACGATTCGCGAGCCTTTACGCGCACATGCAATTCGGGTCGCTCCAGGTCCGCGCCGGAGACCGCGTTGTCGCCGGCCAGATCATCGGACGGGTCGGCACTACGGGTGCCAGCACCGGCAATCACCTCCATCTGGAGATTTGGGCGAACGGGGAAACACCGATCGACCCGTACTCCTGGCTCCGAGCTCGAGCGAGATGAGCCCGGCCATGTCGAAACAGCCACGTCAGCAGCCTCAACCCACCCGCCGCCTCTCCATCCGGTTCTGGGCCAACACAATCATCATCGCGCTCGCGTTCATCGTCGTGATCGTCATCGTGCTCGTCGGTCGTGCCCAATCGGCGTCGCAACAGGCCGCCGCGCCCGCCGTCACCCGAGCGGACAGCCGGATCCTGCAGAAAGCGACCACGGACAAGGTGACGGTGGTCGAATTCCTCGACTTCGAATGCGAAGCATGCGGGGCCGCCTACCCGGTGGTCGAGCAGTTGCGCGAGCAGTACAAGGGTCGGGTCACATTCATCGCACGCTACTTCCCCATCCCTAGTCACAAGAACGCCATGAACGCCGCGATGGCCGCCGAGGCAGCCGGCCGCCAAGGCAAGTTCACCGAGATGTACTCCAAGCTCTTCCAGACACAAACGCAGTGGGCTGAACGACAAGATGACCAGTCGCCTGCGCTGCGATCGCTGGCCGCGTCGATTGGCCTGGACATGACCCAGTACGACAAAGACATCGCCGACCCGACGCTCCGGATCCGGGTGACCAAGGACCAGGCCGACGGCGTCCAGCTGGGGGTGGCGGGCACGCCAACGTTCTTCCTGAACGGTGAGAAGCTCACACTGACCTCCAAAGAGCAGTTCGCCAGCGAACTGGAGAAGGCGTGGCGGCGATGAGGTTGGGGAATCGCCGCATTCGTCGCCAGATGCTGCGGTTATGGAAGACGCCAAAAGCTCACGAGACCATCCCACCGGCTGTCTATCGGGAGCTGATAGAGGCCGCAACCGCGACTTCCGCTCAACTTCAGGTCTTCCGCCGCAGACCCACCGCCTCTGCAGCGGAGCTCGAAGGACTAAGCGACGACATCGACACGCTCATCCGGATCATCAAGCGTCATCGACCAACCCATTGAATCGAGACAAGCCATGTCCACTCCCACCCGGCCAGTCCTCGTCGCCGCGACAGCGGTCGCGCTGACGGCACCGCTCTTCCTCTCCGGCTGCTCGATCGGGGACACAGTATCCAAACAGGCCCAGAACGCTGCCTGCTCCTTGGTCACGCCGATCACCGACAAGGTAGCCGCCGACATCGATGCCGCCCTGAAGTCGGCGGTACTCGACCCTGCTGCTGCCATCGATCAGCTGAAAGCCGCCCGCACGATTCTGGGACCGATCGCTGACCAAATCCCCGTGGGCGAGCAGAAGACCGCTGTTCAGAACGTGGTCGACACGATCGACCAACTCATTCCCGTGCTGAAGGCCGAGTCCATCGGGTCGACAACGGGCACCAGCTCCGACGTCCTCACCAAGAAGCTCTCCGAACAGATGAAGGCGCTGACCACCCTATGTTGACTAACCAAGCCTCAGCGACGACGAGCGCTCGCGTCGTGAATCGGCGACGATTGGCGCTGCGGACGCTGACCGCGGGCCTTCTCGCGATCGCCGCAGACCAAGCAGCCAAGGGCATCGCCATCCTCACACTCCCGTATGGCCAGCCGATGCCGTCGGTGATCCCAACGGTGGACCTTCGCCTGGTTCTGAACCCGGGTGCTGCATTCGGACTCGGCGCCCGAGTCGGTCCGCTGCTGGCAGCTGGAATCCTCATCATCCTCACCGTCCTCACTGCCTGGATCGTCCGACGCGTGATCCGAGGAGAGAACCCGACCCTGACAGTGTTGCTGGCGATCGCCGTCGGTGGCGGTTGGGGGAACATGGTCGACCGCGCCTTCCGCGGCGAGCACGGAGTTCTCAGCGGTGCCGTCGTCGACTACTTCTCCATCAGCTGGTTCGCCATCTTCAACCTCGCCGACGTCCTCACCGTCGGCGGCATCGCAGCAGCCTTGCTGGTCGCGACGCTCCAACACCGCCGAACCCAGAGCCCTGTCATCGACGCCTCGGCCGACCAGAGCGCGGTGGCCGGCTCATGACCGACGTCCTGTCCGCGCTCTCGACAGTGGCGCTCTACGTCGCAATGGGCTTGTACACCGCCTCCTTCGTGGTCTTCTCCACCGACCTGGCCAGACGCGGAGCCGACGCGACAGCGACCGTCCCCAGCGTGGTCGCGCGGCGCACTGCGGCGACACTGCCGAGCACCGCGCTCGTGATCGGCGAAGAGCCCGCCGATCTCCCAAAGTCCTCGACAGATGCACCTACTCGTGCTGCCCGCAGCGTCCTCCGCTGGGCGTTCGGGCTGACGATCGCGGGCTTCGCGTTCCATTTCGTGGCAACAGGGTTGCGCGGGATCGCCGCTGCCCGGGTCCCGTGGGCGAACATGTGGGAGTTCTCGATGACCGGCACGCTGGTCATCATCGGCGTCTTCCTGGTCGCCAACCTGAAGTGGGACATCAAGTACCTCGGCACGTTCATCGTCGGCCTGGTGCTGGTGCTCCAGGGGATCGCGCTCCTGCGGTACTACGTCCCGGTGGTCCCGCTGCAGCCGGCGTTGCAGTCGTACTGGCTGGTGATCCACATCATCGTGGCCGTGCTGGGCACGGCGTTCTTCGCTCTCGGGTTCGCGTTGTCCGGGCTGCAATTGCTGCAGTACCGGCGTGAGCGGCAGGTAGCGGAGTCGCGTCCGCAACAGTTCAAGTTCCTGGCCACTCTCCCCAGTGCTGTCGCTCTGGAGAACCTGGCCTACCGGATCAACATCGTCGGCTTCATCGCCTGGACATTCACGCTGATCGCCGGAGCCATCTGGGCCTCCGCGGCCTGGGGGCGCTATTGGGGCTGGGACACCAAGGAGGTCTGGACCTTCATCATCTGGGTGATCTACGCCGGCTACATCCACGCCCGAGCGACCCGCGGCTGGCGCGGATCGCGCTCCGCCTGGCTCGCGATCATCGGCTTCGCGGCGGTGCTGTTCAACTTCGGCATCGTCAACGTCTTCTTCAAGGGCCTCCACACCTACTCGGGTCTCTAGAGCCGCCGCGCAGAACGGAATAGTACAGCGATGCGTTAATTCATGCTTCGCTGTACGCTCATGTAATGAGCATCGCTACACCGGCGGCGACCATCACGCACACCGCCGCTCTCGCCCGCTTCGGACACGCGCTGTCTGACACCACCCGCGTGGGCATCCTTCTGGCCCTGCGGGAGGCGCCGGCATACCCCTCTGACCTCGCGGATGCCCTAGACGTGAGCCGTCAGGTCATGTCGAATCAGCTGGCCTGTCTACGCGGCTGCGGCCTTGTCGAGGCGATCCCAGATGGCCGCCGTACCTGGTATCGGCTCGCCGACGGACACATCGCCCCTGCACTCGACGAGCTACTTCGCGTGGTCCTCTACATTGAGCCCGGCTGCTGCGAGGGTGCGGAGTGCAACTGCGCATGACGACGACAACCGCACTCACTGATTCCCGCCGCGACCTTTTGCATCGTCGGATCCGATGGATCGTCTCGGTCACGATCGGGTACAACCTCGTCGAAGCCGTCGTGGCGATCATCGCAGGTAGCGCCGCATCTTCGGCCGCACTGGTCGGCTTCGGCCTGGACTCCACCATCGAGGTGCTTTCCGCGGTGGCAGTCGCATGGCAATTCACCGAAAAGACCCGGAAAGATGGGAGAAAGGCACCCTGCGGGTTATCGCTGTGGCCTTCTTCGCGCTTGCGGTCTACGTGACTGTGAATTCGGTGCTCTCCCTTGTCGGCGCGGTCGATGTTAAGCACTCGGTTGTCGGGATGGTTCTCACTGCACTCAGCGTCGTGATCATGCCCTTCCTTTCACTCGTCGAGCGCCGCGCCGGGCGGGAACTCGGCTCTGCGACCGCTGTCGCCGACTCGAAGCAGACACTGATCTGCACATACCTTTCGGCGGCCGTCCTGATCGGGCTGCTCTTGAACACCGCCTTTGGCTGGTGGTGGGCAGACGCGATCGTGGCCCAGGTCATCGCGATCTTTGCCGTTCGTGAAGGTCTCGAGGCGTGGAAGGGCGACGCCTGTGCGACGTCCGTCGGGATGGTGCTTGAGGGCCCAAGCGAGCACGATCGCTAGCTGACCCGGAACGTCCCCTCCGTTAGCGGTGGTCGAGCGCCCGAAATGGTACTGGCGTTGAGCACAGTCGATCGCTTGCAGGTGACCTCACACGACATAAGCACTCAGGGGCGTCGGAGGTCGCCGCTGAAGTGCTCGTGCGTCTATTGGCTGAACGAGGCGTGGAGCCGCCTCCGGCGGCGCTGCCTTTGACGGTTTGTGTGTCTTTCCGCCGCCCGATCGTAGCTCGTTCCCGGTGCTTCCGTGCCGGGCTTTCGCGGCATATCCTCACTCGCTGCGCTCCCTCCGGTATTCCACGGTCCCGGCACTTCGGCACCTTCCACTCGCCACTGATCTCCCCGCCGGAAAGGCAAACAAAACGATCGACCAGGGGAGTGATCAGGATGCGGGTATTCATCATCGACACGAGAAACATGGGTCCGGACCTGCAGGGCGGACTGATCGGGGTGGTTGGCTCGACGAGCCCGTCGGCGGAGGAGAAGCGGGAGTGCATCGAGACGGTTGGCCGGTACGCCGTCGATGGATGGGCGATAGCCTCCGATCCGCGCACGCCGATCGGCCGGCTGGCGGCGCTGACGGCCGAGACGGCGTGTGTGCCGTTCGTGGCCTTCAACCGGGTGGCGCAGCGGGGAGGTCCGGTCGTCGGTCCCTCGACGGTCGGGGCGACAAGTAGAGAACTGTCCTGACCGCTCAGAACGAGAAGCGGGCCCGGTTCGCGGGGCCCGCTTCCGTCTAGCGTGATCAGTCGCCTGCGCTCGGCTCCGCGTTGACCGAAGCTGCGTCTCCTTCCGCATTGGCAGACTCGCCAGCGGTCACGATCTGCTCAACGTCGCTGAGGTTGTACCCCCAGCCGGCGAGCAGGGTGAAATAGTCGGCGTCGGTGGACGACGGGTACCGCCAGGTCTGTTTGCGGGTGACGGATTCGCACGCTCCGAGCACGACTGCGAGGGCGACGTGCTGTGCTTTGGCCGGGGACTGCTCGATCAGCGCCGCGAGCTTGTCGTTCCCGAAGTAGCCGGACGGCTCCAGCCCGAGCAGGTGGTGTGCGAGCTCGTTCCCGTCTCGGGTGGCGGTGCTGATCGCCTGCCGGTGGATGGTGAGACCCTTCGCGATCACGACCGCCGCATCCTTGGGGAGGGCCTTGCGGGAGAGGAGTGTGGCGAGCCATTCGCGGCGGACGGTCTCGGCGGATGCCCACGCCTTGTTGTTGGCGATCAGTGTGCGCCGCTCGGCCTTCTCCTCGTCGGTCATCGGGCCGGACTTGGGCTGGCTCCCGCCGTAGGTGTGGAACCCGGCCGCGTTCGCGTCCCGGAGGAAGTAGCTGATGTTGGCGTCACCGTCTGCGTAGACCCGGACGTGGGCGGCTCGTCCGTCCAGGTTCTCGATGTGTTCGGCGGTGACGCGTTGGTCGTCGGTGGTCAGGAGTTCGCTGATTCGGGTGTACTCCGTGTCGTAGTAACCGGGGTCCGAGTCCAGGATCAAGTAGCCCCGTGCGACCAGGTCTGCTTCCGCGTCCGCCTTGGTTCTGGCGCGGGCCTTCTCGTCGCGTGCCCGCTGAGCCGCGTGGACGAACTGGGCGGGGTCGGTGGTTGCGACCTGGATCAGATCGGCACGGATTTCTGCGTCGCCGTCGAACTCGATCAGCACCGCCGCCTGGTCCAGGGTGAGCTGGTGCTCCTGGATCGCGGACGCCGCAGCCTGGTCTCGACCACAGCCAACGCGGTCTTGACTTCCTTCTGCTTCGTCCCGGTACGTCGCGCGATCGCGGTCACGGAGAGGCCTTCGAACGCGAGTTGTTGGAACGCGGCGGCCCGGTCGCTGTCGGTGAGGGCTTCGCGCTGGTCGTTCTCGACCATCTGCTGCACGATCCGCTCCGAAGGGACCTCGTCGGCGTCTACGAGGTAGACGGGAATGGTCGTAAGTCCTGCTTCGCGGGCGGCGAAGACTCGACGCTGTCCGGCACGGACGGTGACCTGGCCGTCGCTGTCGCGGTGGGCAAGTACGGGGGTGAGGACCCCATTCTCCTTGATTGACTGCACGAACGCCGGGGTGATCGGTGCGGAGGGGCGCACGTTGTCCTCAAGGGTGAGGGTGTGCGGGTTGAGGTGTTCGATGGTGCCCGCGGTGGGTGTGTCGCTCATGGTTCTGTGATCCCTTCAACTGTTCTTGTTCGCCTGTCTGGCAAGGGGATCGAGGGTGAGCGGGTGCGGGGCGCAGTGCCGGGACCGTGGAATACCGGAGGGAGCGAAGCGAGTGAGGATATGCCGCGAAAGCCCGGCACGTAGCCCGCGGGAGCGAACTACGATCAACCGGCCAGGCAGACGAACAATCTAAAAACGAGGTGCCGCTCGCGGCTCCATTCAGCTTTTGCCTTCGCGTGAGACGGGGGCGACGCGGTCGGTGAAGTGAACTCGCGGTGGTTGCCGGCAGCCGCGCAGGCCGGGTCGCCCGATGGGTCGATAGGGACTGGATACCTAGGATCTACGTCGGAATGCCGAAAGCGCCGCCGCTCACGAGGATGAAGATCCCCAGGCCGATGAGGACGACGGGGAACAGGACGTGTTCCCATCGTTCGAGGAGTTCCGCGATCGGTCGGCGGGTGGTGACGAACTTGGCTAGGCCAATGAGGGAAGCAACTAGGACCAGGAACACGACGCAGTATGCAATGGTGGCTGCTGGACCGACGCTGAGGAAGACCGGGACATAGACGCCGATGTTGTCGCCGCCGTTTGCGAAGGTCACACCGGCCACGGTCCACACAGCGACCTTCTTACCCTCGACCTTTGCGTCATCGTCGTCTTCGCGCTTGCGCCAGGCCTGCCATGCAGCCCGCAGACCCAACGCCAGCGGGATTAGTCCGAAGTAGGGAATGACCTGTGGTGGGAGGAATGTCCCAGCGCCGAGTGCAACAAGAACGGACGCGCTCAGGATGCCGATGAATCCGAGGTACTGTCCGATCAGGATGCGGCTTGTGGTTCCTCGCTGGCCGGAGCCTCGGGCGAAGAACAGCGAAAGCACAATGATATCGTCAATGTTCGTGGCCATGAAGAGGCCGATCGCCTGCAGTACCGACGACAGGATCATGAGCCCACAGTCGCGATGCGGTGATCTCTGTGTTCGACGGCGGCGCGGGCTTTGCTGGCTTGGTCGAGCAGCGCGCCGCCGCCCGCGACGCCGCAGGCAAGAAGGAACAATGCCCGCCGCACCGTCGCCCCATCAATGCGGGGAGAGCGTAGCTCAACGGAATCCGCGCCCGGCGGTATGAGAGCGGAGCCAGTCATGCCTTCTCCCGCCGTGCTGCGCGGAGCCCGTTGAGAATGACGACGACCTCCGCGACCTCGTGCACGAGCACGACTGCAGCGAGCCCGAGAACGCCGGTGATCGCCAGCGGCAGCAGGACCGCGATGATCACGATGGACAACACAACGTTCTGGTTGATGATGCTACGTCCGCGACGGGCGTGGTCGATGGCCTGTGGAATGAGGCGCAGATCGTGGCCGGTGAAGGCGATATCGGCGGACTCGATCGCCGCATCGGCGCCCTTAGCTCCCATCGCGATGCCCACGTCGGCGGCCGCGAGAGCGGGGCGTCGTTGATACCGTCTCCGATCATGGCTGTGGGCTTGGACTTCGACAGGTCCATGACGGCGGCGGCCTTGTCCTCGGGACGGAGCTCGGCGCGCACGTCGTTGATGCCGGCCTGGGCGGCGAGTGCCGCGGCGGTGCGGGCGTTGTCGCCGGTGAGCATCGTGACTCCGATCCCGCGGCGGTTGAGCGTGGCGATCACTTCCGGTACCTCGGGGCGGAGCTCGTCCCGCACCCCGATCGCCCCGGCCGGCTGATCGTTGCGGTGGACGATGACGACGGTCATTCCCTCTGACTCCATCGCCTGCACCTCATCGCCCAGCGTGCCAGCATCCAGCCACCTCGGGCTGCCTACCGCGAGACGAGCAGTATTGAGCGTGCCCTCGATGCCGTGCCCGGCGGTCTCGGCGACGTTTTCAGCGGCGGGAGCGTCGGGTGCCGCCTTGGTGATCGCTGTGGCGAGAGGGTGCGTACTGTGACGCTCTAGGCTCGCCGCCCAGGCCAGCACCTCATCCTCGGTCGCGCCCGTCGTGACGACACGGGTCACGGTGGGCTCATTGCGGGTCAGGGTGCCCGTTTTGTCGACGGCGAGGTGGCGGATGCCGCCGAACCGCTCGAACGCGGCCCCGGACTTCACGACCACGCCGAACTTGGAGGCGGCGCCGATCGCGGACACGACTGTGACCGGCACGGCGATCGCCAGAGCACACGGCGAGGCAGCAACGAGCACGACCAGGGCACGGGTGATCCACAAATCGGGGTCGCCGCTCAACAGCGACCCGAGAACGCCGACTACCGCGGCGAGGATCATCACACCGGGGACCAGGGGACGGGCGATCCGGTCGGCTAGGCGGGCTCGGTCGCCTTTTTCGGTCTGCGCCTGCTCGACCAGCTCGACGATCGTAGTGAGTGAGTTGTCGGTGCCGGCCGCAGTGGCCTCGACCTCGAGCACGCCTGTGGTATTGATCGACCCGGCCGACACGCCGGTGCCGGGCTCGACCTCGACGGGTATCGACTCGCCCGTGATTGCGGAGGTGTCCAGGCTGCTCCGCCCGGCTCGCACGATGCCGTCAGTGGCGATCCGTTCGCCCGGACGCACCACGAGGACGTCACCGACGCGCAGGTCCTTCGCTTCGACCTCGGTCGTGGCGTCGCCGCGTTTGACCAATGCGGTATCGGGCACGAGTTTCAAGAGCGCCCGAAGCCCTGCGCGCGCTCGGTCCATCGCCTTGTCTTCCAACGCCTCCGCGATGGAGTACAAGAACGCCAACGCCGCGGCCTCCTCGACGTAGCCGAGGATCACCGCACCGGTGGCGCTGATTGTCATCAGTAGGCTGATGCCGAGCTTGCCCTTGGTGAAAAGTCTGCGCAACGCGCCGGGCACGAAGGTGTACACCCCCAGCAGCAGACCGATCCAGAACAGCACCAGGCCGGCGGTCTCCGCGCCAGTCCATTCGCACACCAAACCAGCGACGAATGCGACGCCGGAAGCGATCGGGATCAGGACGCTCGGACTCCGATACCAGGGCCGATCATCATCGTCATCGTCAAGGTCGACGTGTTCGAGCTCGGAACCTGTAACCGCGCTCATGCCCGTGCCTCTCCAGCCACGCAACCCTCAACGCCGCAGTCTGGGTCCACGCACGGCACGCTTTCGTCGACAGCGAGCGTCACCTCGACCAGCGCAGTCAGGGCGCGGGCAAGGTGTGGGTCGGCGACTTCGTATCGGGTCTGGCGACCTTCGGGCTCGGCTACCACAATCCCGCACCCGCGCAAACAGGTGAGGTGGTTCGAGACGTTCGAGCGTGAGAGCCCCAGCTCACGGGCCAGCACGGCCGGGTGGCTCGGGCCGGCAAGGAGGGTCAGAAGAATGCGCGAACGAGTGGGATCCGCCATCGCCCGGCCGAGCCGGTTCATCACATCAAGTCGGTCTGCAAGAGTCAGCATCCGATGACTATACACTGACGGCTGAATAGTTGTGTACGAGGACCTTTGGACCAGATCTCGTTTCTAGTCAAGGGCAGGCAACTGCATGGAAGTCGCGTGACAACCATTTGACAACATTTCAACGAAATCGGGGAGCACCCAAGGACGCCCAGGTCACCCAAGACGCCCGAGTTTTCGCGGATTCCTGTGTTAGATCCCCTGGTTGCGCGGGCCCGGCTAGAGTTCGAATCCCACGCCCTCCGCTTCGTGATGCGCCCTACGGCAGCCAGCGGTACTCGAGCTCCGGCCGTCCCGGCGTTCCGTAGCGCGGCGCCCGCGAGATCCGTTCCGTGTCGGCGAGGTGCTCGAGGTAGCGCCGGGCGGTGACCCGCGAGAGCCGGAGGGGCTCGGCCACTTCGGCGGCGGACAGCGGCCGGTCCGCACTCCGCAGGTGGTCGACGATCGCCTGGAGGGTCGGCTCGGAGAGACCCTTGGGGAGCGGCATGTCGACCGGCGTCCGGAGGGACGCGAGCATCCGATCGACGTCGTCCTGGCTCGCGTGCGAGGACCGGGCTTCGAGACGGCGCCGGTAGTCGAGGTAGGTCTGGAGCTTCGCCGCGAACGTGGCGAAGGCGAACGGCTTCACGAGGTACTGGACGATGCCGACCGACACCGCGGAGTGCACCATGTCGGTGTCGCGCACGGCGGTGATGGCGATGATGTCGACGGCGATGCCCGCAGACCGCAGCCGCCGCGCGACGTCGATGCCGTGGCCGTCCGGGAGGTTCATGTCGAGCAGCACCAGTTCGATCGGTTCGGTGGCGAGGGATGCGCGGATGGCCGCGAGCGCCGCCGCGGCGGTTCCGACGATGCCGGCGACCGCGAAGCCGTCCAGTCGGCTCAGGTAACTGGCGTGCGCCTCGGCGGCGAGCGGGTCGTCCTCGACGACGAGCGTGCGGATCATGACGTGGCCGCCCGTGCGGCGACCGGCCAGCGCGCCACGAACTCCGTCGGCGGCCCCGGCCGCAGCTGGATGCTGCCGCCGTGTGTCTCCAGCAGTTCCTGCACCAGCGCGAGCCCGAAGCCGCGGCCGAGCGGACCGGACGGCTTGGTCGAGAAGCCGCGATCGAAGATCCGTTCCGACACGGCGGGATCGACCCCTGCGCCGCTGTCCGCGACGGTCAGCTCCAGCATCCCGCCGTCCGGATCGGCGGTGAGCTCCACCCGCACCCACGGGCTTCCCGGGTTCTCCGCGGCCGCATCGATCGCGTTGTCGACGAGGTTGCCCACCAGCGTCACCAGGTCGACCGCCGAGAGGAGCGAGTCCGGCAGCCTCTCGTCCACCGCGACCTGCAGGTCCACTCCCCGCTCCGCCGCCTGCGCGACCTTGCCGAGCAGCAGCGCGGCGACCGCCGGCTGATTCGCGGCGCCCAGGATGTCGTCGGCGAGCGACTGGCTGTGCTCGACCTGGTCCTCGATCATCGAGATCGCCTCGTCCCGCCGTCCGAGCTCGAGCAGGGAGAGCACCGTGTGCAGGCGGTTCATGTACTCGTGGCTCTGGGACTGCAGGGCCGCCGTCAGCGTCCGCACCGACTCCAGTTCTCCCGCGAGCCGCTGCACCTCGGTGCGGTCCCGGAGCATGGTGAGGGTGCCGACTGTCTGCCGCGATCCTCCGGCCGGCGTCGCCGGTTCCTGGTTGACGACGAGCAGCCGTCGTCCGGCGACGTACGTCTGGTCGGTGACCCGGCCGCCGTCGACGACCAGCTGCGCGATCTCGTCGGGCAGGTCCAGCTCGGTCACGGGCGTCGGCCGGAGGTCGCCGGAGGCCGGCGGGAGGTCCAACAGGTCGGCGGCCTCGTCGTTGTAGAGCACCACCCGGCGCCGGTCGTCGGTCAGGATGAGGCCTTCCTTCACCGAGTGCAGCACCGCCTGGTAGTAGGTCACCGCCGTGGAGAGCTCCGACGGCGGCATGGTGCCGGTCACCCGGGACAGGAAGCGCCGGGCCAACATGGCCGCGAGCGTGCCCACGAGCACGAGGAGCACCGCGCCGCCGAGCACGTAGGGGATGCGCGCGGCGATGGATGAGGTGACCTTCTTCTCGGTGACGCCGGACGCCACGAGCCCGACGACCTTCCGGTGGTCGATCACCGGGACGACGGCGCGCACCGACGGCCCCAGGGTGCCCGTGTACGTCTCGGTCAGCGATCGTCCCTGCTGCGCCGGTGCGATGGTGCCCAGGTACTTCTTGCCGATCTGCGCCGGGTCGGGGTGCGTGAAGCGGGTGCCCGTCGGGTCCATGATCGTCACGAAGTCGACGCCGGTCGCCCGCATCTCCTCGATCGCGACCGGCTGCAGCTGCTCGGTCGCCTGCGGCGACTGCACGCCGCTGACGACGGCGGGGTCGTGGGCGAGCGTCGCGGCGACCGCCATCGACACGCGGGTGGCGGTCTGGTTGGCGTCCTGGCGCGAGCTCAGCCACAGGACGAGCGTCAGCGTCCCGGCGACCACCACGACGGCGATCAGCTGGAGGGCGAAGATGCGGCTGGCGATGCTCCAGCGCCGTATCCAGTCCACTGCGACCTCGTTCCTCCGATGAACAGTATGACCTCAAGTAGCGACGGCCGGATCGCCATCCGCAAGCTGAGGGTGCATCACGACCCAGTGAATCAGGCACAACGACGTTCCGATCGATTGGAATCATCCATGTTGAAGAAGTCCGGCGCGCGGCGCCGCATCAACCGAAACCACTACCTCTACCTCGCGGTCATCGTCGCGGTCATCGCCGGAGCGATCGTGGGGATCGTCGCACCGGCGTTCGCCGTGACGCTCCAGCCGATCGGCACGGCGTTCGTGGCGCTCATCAAGATGATGATCGCCCCCGTCATCTTCTGCACCATCGTCATCGGCGTCGGCTCGATCGCCAAGGCGGCCACCGTCGGCAAGATCGGCGGCCTCGCGCTCGGCTACTTCCTGGTGATGTCCACCTTCGCGCTGGCGATCGGCCTGGTGGTGGGCAACCTGCTGCACCCGGGCAGCGGCCTCCACCTCCACGGCGTCGCCTTCAAGGCCGCCGGCGAACCGGTATCCGGCACGGACTTCGTGCTGGGCATCATCCCGGTCACCCTCTTCTCCGCACTCACCTCGGGCAGCGTGCTGCAGGTGCTGCTGGTCGCGCTGCTCGTCGGCTTCGCCGTGCAGAGCCTCGGTGAGCGGGGCGCCCGCGTGGTGAAGGCCGTGACGACCCTGCAGGCGGTGGTCTTCCGCATCCTCTCGATGATCCTGTGGCTCGCGCCCCTCGGTGCCTTCGGGGCGATCGCCGCGGTCGTCGGCGGCACCGGGCCCCAGGCCCTGGTGAGCCTCGCGACCCTCATGGTCGGCTTCTACATCACGTGCGCGGTCTTCATCGTGGTCGTCTTGGGCCTCCTGCTGAAGGTCGTCACCGGGGTCAGCATCTTCTCGCTGCTGAAGTACCTGCGTCAGGAGTACCTGCTCATCGTCGGAACCTCCTCCTCCGAGGCCGCGCTGCCGCGCCTGATCGCCAAGATGGAGCACCTCGGCGTCTCGCGCTCGGTGGTGGGCATCACGGTGCCGACCGGGTATTCGTTCAACCTGGACGGCACGGCGATCTACCTCACGATGGCCTCCCTGTTCATCGCCAACGCCATGGGCACCCCGCTGGCCCTCGGCGAGCAGATCGGCCTGCTCCTGTTCATGGTGGTCGCCTCCAAGGGCGCGGCCGGTGTCACCGGCGCCGGACTCGCGACGCTGGCCGGGGGCCTGCAGACCTACCGTCCGGACCTGGTGAACGGCGTGGGCGTCATCGTCGGCATCGACCGGTTCATGTCGGAGGCGCGCGCCGTCACCAACTTCACCGGCAACGCCGTCGCGACGCTGGTGATCGGACGCTGGACCCGGCAGATCGACACCGAGCAGGTGCGGCTGACGCTGAGCGGCGCCCGGCCGTTCGACGACGCCACCATGGGCGTCGGCCACGACGCGGAACCCGTCCCCTCCACCGCGTCCCTGCACGCGATCGTCGGCACCACCCCGCAGGAATCCGCGGTGGAGGAGCCGACGGCGGAGCGCACCCGATGACCCGTCTCGCCCAGAGCCCCGCGGGCATCGCACCCTCCGCGGTGCCCGCGCGGCTCGCGCGATCGTGGCACCTCGTCTCCGCGCTGCGCACCGACGAAGCCGCGGGCTCCCGGGCGGATGCGGTCGTGCTCGACCTCGAGGACGCGGTTCCGGCCGCCGACAAGGAGGGCGGCCGCCGTTCGGCCGCCGCCTACCTGGCGTCCCGATCCGCCTGGGTGCGGCTGAACGACGTCACCTCTCCGCACTGGATCCAGGACATCCGCGCCGTCGGAGCCTCGGAAGGCCTGCTCGGCGTGGTGCTGGCCAAGACGGAGTCGGCCGCCGACGTGGCCCGGACGGCGCTGTCGCTGCCGCCCGGGACCCGGATCGTGGCGCTGATCGAGAGCGCCCAGGGCGTGGAGGCCGCGTCCGAGATCGCCCGGCAGCGGGGAACGTTCCGGTTGGCCTTCGGATCCGGCGACTTCCGTCGAGACACCGGCATGCACGACGACCCCGTCGCCCTCGCGTACCCACGCTCGCGGCTGGTCGTCGCGAGCGCCGCGGCCCGGCTGCCCGGCCCCATCGACGGCCCCACCCTCACGGACTCGGCGGCCGGCGTCTCGGAAGCGGCCCGCGCCTCCCGTGTGCTGGGGATGACGGGCAAGCTGATGCTGCGCTCAACGCAGGCCGAGCCGATCAACGAGGCACTGAGCCCGTCGCCCGACGAGCTGGCCTGGGCGCGGGACACCGTGGAGGGGTCGAGCGACCCCTCCACGATCGACGGCAGCTACCTCCCCGCCCTGGCGCGCGCCCGGGCGACCCTCGCTCTGGCGGCGGATCTCGGAATGCCGGCATGAGCTGCGACTCCGGTCCCTCCCCGCGTGGATGCGCTCATCACCGGTGGGGCCGGCTGACCGCGAGCCCGGGCGCCCGCCGGCCGTAGGGGCCCGGTCCGGAGCCGAGGGGTGACGTCGTCCCCGCGCCGGCCGTGCTGTTGAGCACGAGGGCCTCCGCCGCGCTCTCGTACCAGGCACCGGCAGCCGGGCCGCCGTTGCACGGTCCGTCGCTGGCGCCGGGGTGCTTCACCCAGAGCAGGGCGTCGAGCTTGCTCGTCGCCGACTGGGTGATCTGCGGGTTCTGACCGAGCGCGGCCCCGGGCGGGTTGCACCAGGTGCCCGTCCAGCCGTTGCCGTTGCGCGAGACGTCGATCACGAAGTGCTTCCAGCCCACCCGCGAGGAGAGTTTGCCCGCGTAATCGCGCTCGGCCTGAGTCGTGTCGAAGTTGGAGACGTTGGTGAAGAATCCCGTCGCGCCGGCGACGCCTGCGGACTTCAGGTAGGCGGCCTGCGCATCCGGGGTCAGCCACCGGGCGTTGCCGCCGTCGAGGTAGGTGGACAGCCCGGCGCCCGCGAGGATGCCGACCGCGGACTGCAGCAGCGGAAGCCGCGTCGCGGCCACCCCCGCGCACTTGGCGCTGGACAGCATGGCGAGCGAGTCGGGTTCGATCAGCACCACGGCGTGGCTGCCCGCCAGCGCGCCGGCGACCTGCCGGGTCCAGTCCAAGTACTGGTCGGGCGTGTAGCCGCCGGCCGAGTAGCCGCCGCAGTCGCGATCCGGGATGGCGTACGTGACGAACACCGGTGTCGCCCCCTGGGCGGCGGCGGCGCTCAGGTGCCGCTGGATCACGCTGAGCAGCAGGGTCGGCGTGTACCAGTCGCCCAGCCAGACCGCCGTCGGCTGGCTCGCGATGCGGCCGATGAGTGCCGCTCGGGTCGTATCGCCTTGGGCGAGGAGGGATTCGTACACCCGCTGGGCGTCGCTGGTGGGGTCGACATACAGGCGGCTGCCGAAGGCGGGGACGTCGGCGGCGCGGGCGGCCGGAGCCGTCGGCGCCCACACGAGCGCAGCCGACACCAGGGCTGCGCCGATCAGGGAGGCGATCACTCTGCGCATACCCGTACTATCGGCCGGAATGCGGCGATGGTCAGCGGGTGCGGGTGGATGCGGAGGGGATAGAGTGCGGAACGCACGCCTTCGGCGTGCCTCTGCCTGCCGATCGAGAGGACCCGCATGACCGACAGCCCCGTCTCCGCGTTCGAAGTGCTCGCCGCCCAGCTCCTGGAGGACCCGGACCTCGACGTGTCGGTGACCGCGACCGGCCTGCACGTGCATGGCCGCCTCTTCGCCTACCTCGACGGCGTCGAGCTCGCGGTGGACCTGCCGGCCGACCGCGCCGCAGACCTGGTCGAGCGCGAGGTGGCTGCCGCGGTCCCCGCCGGCCGCAGCGAGCCGAAGGGCGCCTGGGTCCGGATCGCGGACGCCGAGGACTGGCCCGAGCTGGCCTCCGAGTCGCACCAGTTCGTCGGCGAGCCCGCCGTCGGCCGGGAGTCCTGACCGGCATGACCGACCAGAACGCCCCCGCACCCGGCTGGTACCCGGACCCGCAGGGTTCGGGCGCCCTCCGCTGGTGGGACGGCGCCCACTGGACGGAGCACGCGGCGCCTGTGCCCGCTCCTGCTCCGGCTTTTGCTCCTGCGGCCGCGGGTCCGTCGCCGTACGGGGCGCCGTACGCCCCTGCCCGCCGCCGTCCGCTCCCCGCCGACACCCCGATCTACACGCCCTGGATCTGGCTGGTCGCCGCCCTGCCGCTGGTCAGCACCCTCCTGCTGTTCCTGCTGCACCCGCAGCCCGTGTTCGCGTCCACGTCCGGCTCCCCGTCGCGGGTGGTCGTCACCGACCCGATGGCGCTCCTCGGCGGCCCGGTCTACTTCCTCGTGATCGGGATCGGCTGGCTGATCACGGCCGCCTGCATCGTCTTCTCGTGGCTGGACTACCGCGAGCTCGTGCGCCGCGGCGTCGAGCGCCCCTTCCACTGGGCGTGGTCGTTCCTCGGCATCGTCTACCCGATCGGCCGCAGCGTCGTGGTGCGCGGAGTCGCCGGCGGCCGCGGCCTCGCCCCGATGTGGGTCGCGATCGGCGTGACCGTTGCGAGCTTCGTCATCGCGCTGGTCTGGTCGATCACGCTCGTCGCGCAGATCCTGGGCACGCTCTCCACCCAGGTCCCCCTGGCGCCTGAGAACGCGGTGTCAGGACGGCCCGGCATCGTCCGTTATGATGGTCGTCGTGCGTCCGCTCGCGGTCGCGCTGGAGACGTCGCATAGTCAGGCCTAGTGCACCACCCTGCTAAGGTGGAGTCCCCGTAAGGGGACCGAGGGTTCAAATCCCTCCGTCTCCGCCGATCGAAACCCCCGGAATCTCAGTGATTTCGGGGGTTTTCAGTTGGCGGACGAGGAACTCGCTGCGCGATGCAGCGGAGCTGCACCCTTGACTCGGCCTCTCAAAGCGCCATAGTGCTTCGTGCGGGGCGGACGAGGAGTGTCGTGACCCTCGAGACCATGGTCGGTGATCTCGAATTGCCCCTCTAATCGGGAACCGGTGCCCCGCGACCGGACACTATGAAGATGTGAGGGGATTTGTTCTCGACGAGCAGCAAGCGCTCGGCCGCGTCCGTGACGGGGATGCCGACGCATTTGGGGTGCTGTTCGACTTGCATCACGGCCGCGTGTTCCGACAGGCGCTGCGGCTGACCGCGTCGTTGCACGACGCGGAGGACGTGACCGCGGTGGTCTTCCTCGAGGCGTGGCGGCGGCGCGACAGCATGAGGTTGGTCGACGGGTCGGTGGTTGGCTGGCTGCTGGTGACGACCAACTATGTGTTCCGCAATCAGCTGCGCTCGAAGCGACGGTATCGCGAAGCTCTCGCCCACCTGCCAGCGCCTGAGGACGCGCCAGACCACTCGCATGCTGTGGACGACCGGTTGGACGGGGACGCGCGTCGGTCCGCGCTGCGCACTGCACTCGCGGAGCTCCCGAAGCGTGACCAGGACATCATCACCCTCTGCGTGTTCGAGGAGCTGAGTACGGCCGAGGCCGCCGAAGCGCTCGCCATTTCGCACGGCACCGTGAAATCTCGCCTTTCGCGGGCTAAAGCACGCCTGGCTGCCGCACTGAACGGAGGAGAGCGATGAGCGAGCCCACCTTCGACCCTCGCCGCAAGGCGGCGATTCGCGAGCTTGTGGTGACGCACGCGGCCGGACACCCCAGTCCTGCGAGCGGCCGTAAGCGCACGGCCCTCGTAGCGGCCCTCGTGGTGCTTGCACTGGCCATCTCGGGCGGTAGCGTCGCCTACGCGCTCGGGACCGGCCTGCTCGGCGAGCAGCCGGCTGCCACCGTCACTCCGACGCCGACCCCGACCAGCACCCCCACGCCGAGCCCGACACCTACGCCCACCACCACGATTGTTCCTGGGCAGGCGGACGCCACTCGTGGCTGTGAGCAGCTCGCGCAGATGTTCATGGGGCGTGGATCGAGCGAGCAGGACATGAAGGACACCGCGCGCGCAGCCGGCGCTCGGGTGACGGAAGCGGCCGACTCCGCTCAGGCGGCCGACCCCTCCTGGGCTCCACTGGCTCGGACCCTGACCAAGGCGCAGGCGTCGTTGCTCTCCTACCTCGATAACGACTCACCGACCACTGGGATCGGGATCGTTGCGGTCGAGGCCGCGGCTGCAGAGGCGCGCCAGGCGTGCACGCCTCTCGGAGTCGACGTCGAACTTCAGCAGTAACGTCGCGGACTCCTGCGGTTGCGCGGGACACGCTTTCTGGAGACGCAACTCGTCACTAGTAGGCGACTGCGCGCAGACGGGCACCGTCTCACCTACGACATTTTCGCGTGATGTCCGTTGCCGGATTTTCCCGGTTTGCCATGCGACCTGGTTTACACGCGACCCCTGTTTATCCGGGCGCGGCGAGGTGCTCCACTGAATGTAAAACTGACGGAGGTTGTTGACAGTCGGGTCTTCCACTTGGGAGGAAGACTGCATGACGAAAGCACTCTCCGCTGCAGCTCAGCGGGCGATCGAGCGGCGGGCGAATCACAAGCTCGCGTTGCTCCGGCATGTCGAGGAAGTCAGCGGCAACATCGCCCCCAGCTGCCGCTACTACGGCGTGAGCCGGTTTGCCCGTTAAGCCCGCGCCACTGCCGGGATCTGGCGATGGTCGAGCCCCCGCAATCGGTTGATACGCTCGTCAATGAATCAGCGTCGGTGGCGTCGAACCGGCGCATGATTGAGCCTCTCCAAGCAGTTCTTGCGCGGCGATGAGCGTCTCGCGGGCCACGCGGTTCGGCCGGAATGGACGACAGTCGGCTCACGCGTGCTGACTGCCCCTGGGCAGCCGCTGAGTGTGGTGATTTGGAGCATGCGGCCAAATCACCGAGGTCGGCTCGGCTCTGTGGCGTTATAGCGGTTAGAAGTCGTTATCGATGATGGCAGCGCTGGTGCCATTGGTAAATGAGCGCGCCGGAAAGGCATCCTTTGGGACCTGCTAAGGAAGGAGGGCATTTCGATGCCGTATAGCGCACCCTAGTGGGCTTTCGATTCGTCCTCATTGTGGGGAAGAAGACCTCGCAGCAACTCTGCTCCTACAGCAGCAAGAAAAGCCGCAGGAATTGGGAGCGCAAATGGTCGAAAGTAAGCCGGCGCTGAAGTCAATGTCAAAAACGGAAGTGATCGTGTGATAATTGTGCGAATCAACGTCGCTGCAAATAACTCGGGCTAACCAGGACTTTCTGCCGCAACAGATAAAATGGCGGCAAATCGAATCGAAAATCGGAGAAATGGAAGAGATCAATTACCCGCGGTTCGATTTCGACTCAGAGCTCAGCAGAGCGGTCATCAACCTAGAGCGCGCGCGTGCGGAGCTTGACTTCGGGTCCACGCCACCGATCGTATTCTTCCAGCTCAAAGAACTGTTCGAACTGCTCACCAGCATCATGTCTGCACGCATCGAAGGAAACCGGACGTCGTTGCTGGACGCTGTCGCCGGAGCGATGGAGGGACGCAACCCGCAGAGCACACCGTCTGAGGGTGTTGAGGAGATCCTCAAGATTCAAAAGGCGATGGCGTTCGTTGAAGAGCACGCCAGCGACGGGCCGCTCACGCACTTGTTCATCCGAGAGCTTCACCGCATGGTGGTCGACGGGCTGCGCCGGGAGGGTGACCGGACTCCGGGAGCGTATCGGCTCGGGGAAGTCACCATCGGGCAGGCGGAGCACCGACCGCCTTTCCCTTCCGATGTGCTCACCGACATGACTAAGCTTCTGGACTTCGCGAACGAGGAAGTAGAACCGCACAAGCAGTTGCTTCAGTCCGCGATTGTCCATCATCGCTTCCTCTGGATTCACCCCTTCGGGAACGGCAACGGCCGAGTAGCCCGGCTGCTGACCTATGCCATGCTCATCCGGCAGGGATTCATCTCGACGACTAGCTATCGGGCAGTCAACCCGACGGCTGTATTCGGAGCAGACCGCACTGGATACTACGACAACCTCGCACGAGCCGATCGTCTCGACAACGACGGGCTCATCGCTTGGTGCACCTACGTTCTCAATGGGTTGAACACCGACTTGGAGCGGTTGCGGTCGCTCCGTGACAACGCCTTCGTCACCAATGAACTGCTGCGGCCGGCAATCGACAGACTCCACGACGCGGGCCGAATAGCGAAACGTGAGCGAAACGCGCTGCGGATTGTCGCCGACAAATCGACGGTCCGTGCTGGAGACTTGGAGTCAGCGTTCCCCGGGGCCCCCGCCAACCGAAGCCACGCGATCCGCAGGCTACTCGACCGGGGCCTGCTCACGTATGCTGACGGACCGCGCAGCTATCGGTTGGTGTTTGCACCTAGCGATCTCACGGTGCACCTGATTTACCAGCTAGACCGGGTGGGGTTCCTGCCCACAATCCTCCGCGACAACGTCACGTGAGCGGAGCCACAGTCGAGGGAGCCCTATTCGCGTTGTGCCGACCAAGGCGGGTCGGCCGGGTCAGTTAATCCTTTTCGCATGCGAGCCTACGCGGAGTGTTCGAGAAACCACTTGCGCCGAGTCTCGTCGAGTACGCGAAGAGGAAGACCACCAATTCGCACGTGATGCTGACCCCACAGAAACCCCACAACCGCCGTCATCCGCCACCGACTCATGTCAGCGAACAGCGGCAGAGTTCCGCGGCGCTGCGGGCTTCTCAAGGTCGATTGAGGAGCGCCGTCACGGTTCAAATCCCTCCGTCTCCGCCGATCGAAACCCCCGGAATCCCAGTGATTCCGGTGGTTTTCCGTCGGCGGACCAGCTCCGGCGATCGCCTCGACTCAGCCCGCGGTGGCGCGAAGGATGTCAGTGGGTGCAAGCCAACCGACGAGGATGCCGTTCGCGACGACCGGCGCACCGTCTGTGGCCTCGGCTTCGATGACGCGGCCGAGGACATCGGCGACCGGCGCATCGGCGGACACGATCTGCGCGCTTCCCATGAGTTCGGCCACACGGCGTGTGTTCGCGTCGTCGTCGGTGCGCACGGCTTCGGCTGCATCCGAGGCCGTCAGAATGCCGACGAACTCTCCTGCGTCGTTCACCACGGGTGCGGCTCGCCGGCGGGAGTCGGCCAACCAGGTGATGGCTTCGTGTGCGTCGGCCGATGCATTGAAGGTGGGCGGCGGCGGGGACATGACCGCGGCGACCGGGACGCGGGTGAGCGCGGGGAGTGCGGGCGCGGACAGGTCGACACCGCGGCGGGTGAGTTTGCGGGTGTAGATCGTGTCGCGGCTGAGCAGCCGGGATACGCCGGTGGCGACGATGACGGCCAGCAGCAGCGGGAGGATGATCGTGTATTCGCCGGTGAGCTCGAAGAGGATGATTCCGGCGGTGATGGGCGCCCGGGTCGCCCCGGCGAAAACAGCGGCCATGCCGACCAGGGCGAAGGTCCCCGCCTGCCCGGACAGGCCCGGAATGACCAGCCCGATGGCCTCGCCTGCCGCCGCGCCGAAGGCGGCGCCGATCACGAGGCTGGGGGCGAAGACGCCGCCGGAGCCGCCGATGCCGATGGTGAGGCTGGTGGCCGCCATCTTCGCGACGACGAGCAGCAGGAGGAAACCGATGGTGTACTTCCCGGCCACACTCCCTTCGAGCACGGGGTAGCCGACGCCGTAGAGCTGCGGCATGGCGAAGAGCAGGAGCCCGAGGAGGAGGCCGCCGACGCCGGGGCGCAGCCATTCCGGGCCGCGCCATGCCCAGTCGCACAGGTCTTCGATCGCGTAGAGGATCTTGCTGAAGAGCACGCCGACCGCGCCGGCCAGAAGGCCGAGACCGGCGAACAGCAGGTACTCGCCGGGCCTGGTGACGGTGAAGGTGGGCAGGGCGAGGAAGGGGTGGTCGCCGAAGACGGCCCGACCGACCACGGAGGCCGTGATCGACGAGAGCATCACCGCGGCGAACGAGCGGGTGGCGAAGTCGCGGAGGATCAGCTCCAGGGCGAAGAACACGCCGGCGATAGGGGCGTTGAACGTCGCGGCGATGCCGCCGGCCGCTCCGCAGGCCACGAGGGTGCGAAGCTGCGATTCGGACATGCGGGTGATCCGGCCGAGCGTGGAGCCGAGCGCCGACCCGATCTGCACGATCGGTCCCTCGCGTCCCACGGAGCCGCCGGAGCCGATGGTGATGGCGGAGGCGAGCGCCTTGACGACGGCGACGCGTCCGGGGATGTGTCCTCCGCGCCGGGCGACGGCGTACATGACCTCCGGTACGCCGTGGCCGCGGGCCTCCCTGGCGAAGCGGTGCACGAGCGGCCCGTAGATGAGGCCGCCGACGGCCGGGGCGAGGATGACGAACGCGCCGCCGAGCCACGGGACCCACGGGTTGGCGGGATGGCCCGTCGTTGCGGCGTAGTCCGTCGCGCCGGTGAAGATCATCGTGGCGGTCTGCACCAGCCAGCGGAAGACGACGGCCGCAAGACCTGCGCCGGCGCCGACGACGACCGCCGCGGTGATCAGCGGCGCGGGACTCGCCAGCGCTCGGCGCCACCAGTGCGCCATGCTTGCCTGGGATCCGGTGAGAATTCCGCGGATGCTCGCCGGTATGGCCGACACGGGGCTCCAATCGTGTAGAAGTGCAACTGTTGCAGAAGTGCATCAATAGGGTAACACTGGAGGAACCATGCAGAACCACGGCTTCCCGCACGAGGCGACCGAGGCGACGCTTCGCGCGTCCCGGGCGCTGCTCGGCATCGTCGCGCGGTCGGTGGCCGACGCGCTGGAGCAGGTGACGCTGCCGCAGTTCCGTGTGCTGGTCGTGCTGGCCGGATCGGGGCCGATGCGGATGGGCGCTTTGGCCGCCCGGGTCGGTGCGGTGCCGTCGACATTCAGCCGGACGATCGACCGGATGGTCGACGGTGGCTGGGTGGCGCGCCAGGAGAGCCCGCAGAGCCGCCGCGAGATCCTGGTCGACCTCACCGATGACGGGCGTCGCCTTGTGGACCAGGTCACAGAGCGTCGCCGCCGCCAGGTCGCGTCCGTCCTCACCTCTCTGGGCGCCGAGGAGCAGCAGCAGATCATCGACGCCCTGGAGCTGTTCTCGACGGCTGCGGGCGAGCCCACTCCGGAGGACCTGCTGACGCTGGGACTCTGAGCCCCCGGCCGTGTGGGGACACGGTCTTCACCTCACCAGAAGAGAGATGCGATGACGGATCCCTCGTGTGGTGAGGGGCGAGACGGCGAGGAGGTCGTCATGAAGGTGCTGATCGTTGGAGCCGGGATCGCCGGCCCGACGTTGGCGTACTGGTTGCGCCGCAGCGGGCACGAGCCGGTGCTGCTGGAGTCTGCGCCCGAGCTGCGGCGCGGCGGGTACCTGGTCGACTTCTGGGGTGCCGGCTTCGAGGTCGCCGACCGGATGGGCATCGCAGACCGCGTCCAGGCGGCGGGTTACCGGATGCGGGAGGTGCGCGAGGTCGACGAGCACGGCCGCCGGATCCTGTCACTGGACCCGGTGAAGCTGATCGGCCGGCACGGGGCCCGTTACGTGAGCGTCGGCCGGTCGGATCTGTCCAGGATCATCGTCGACGCGTTGCCGGACGACGTCGAGCTGGTGTTCGGCGACACGGTCGAGGAGCTCCGCGACGAGGGCGACCACGTCGCGGTGCGACTTGCCCGCGGCGGCGACCGGCGTTTCGACCTCGTGGTCGGCGCCGACGGGTTGCACTCCACGGTCCGGCGGCTGGCGTTCGGGCCGGAGTCGGAGTTCGAGCGCAGCCTGGGCATCGCCGTGGCGGTGTTCGACGTCGTCGGCTACCGGCCGCGAGACGAACTGGTCGCGGTCATGCGGACCCAGGTCGGCGCGCAGACGCTGCGGCTGAGCCTCGACGACGACGTCTCGATGTTCGTGTTCACGTTCCGCCATGAGGGTCCGATCCCGCTTGACGATGTCCAGGCTCAGGAGGCGCTGCTCCGCGAACGGCTGGGCGGCCTCGGCTGGGAGGTGCCGGCGATCCTGGCGACGCTGCCGCGGGCGCGCACGTTCTACTGCGACTCAGCCAGCCAGATCCGGATGCCGTCCTGGAGTCGCGGACGGATCGTCCTGGTCGGCGATGCCGCCGCCGCCCCTTCGTTGCTGGCTGGCCAGGGCACGGCGTTGGCGATGATCGAGGCGTACGTGCTGGCGGCGGAACTGCATGCGGCCGGAGGTGACCACGTCGCCGCATTCGCGGCGTACCAGGAGCGGCTGGGCACGTTCATCGGGTCCAAGCAGAAGGGTGCGACCCGGATGGGCGGCGCGTTCGCGCCGCGCAGCCGAGCGCTGCTCCAGCTGCGCAACACGGTGATGCGGCTGATGACGCTGCCCGGCGTGTCGGACCTCGCGGTCGGCCGCAGTCTGTACGACCGGATCGAGCTGCCCGACTTCCGCACGTGAGGCGAATGCGCCGGGATGGCGGATGGCGGATCAGGCCTGCGAGGGGCGGCATCAGCACCGGGACCGGCGGGAGGCATTGCCCCGGAGAGGAGTCGGGGTACCCTAACTGATGCATTCATGCAACAGTTGCAACTCCACACGACTCGCTCTCCCCGACGGAAGGACCCGATCACGCCACCGCTCGCGCACTTCCCCGGCTGGTTCTCCGCCGTCGCGGCGACCTCTCTCGTCATAGGTGTCGCATGCGCGGTCTGGGTGGCGGTCGATGTGATCCGTCACCCGCAGCCGATGCGGGTGATGTCGGTGGTCTGGCCGGTGACCATGCTCTTCGGAGGCCTGCTGGGGCTCGCCTTCTATCTGTCCCGGGGGCGATCGAGCGGCGACCCGGGCGCGGATCGCGACGAGGATGCGCCGATGGCCGTCTCCGTCGCGAAGGGCACCAGCCACTGCGGAGCCGGCTGCGCTCTCGGCGACCTCATAGCGGAATGGTTGGCCTTCGCGATCCCGGCTGTGGCGGTGCTGGGCGGCTGGGGGTGGATCTTCGAGGACAAGATGTTCGCCGTCTGGGTGATCGACTTCGCGCTCGCTTTTGTGATCGGCATCGCCTTCCAATACTTCGCGATCGCGCCGATGCGGAAGCAGAGCGCAGGGCGAAGCCTGCTCGATGCGATCAAGGCGGACGCGGCCTCCATCACGGCATGGCAGATCGGGATGTTCGGCCTCATGGCCCTCATCCAACTGGTGCTGTTCCCCGCCTGGTGCGGCGGGCGCGCGCCGGTCGACTCGCCCGAGTTCTGGTTCGCCATGCAGTGGGCGATGCTCGCGGGCTTCGCCACCAGCTTCCCGGTCAACTGGCTGCTCGTCCGGGCGGGAATCAAGGAGCGGATGTGAATCGCCGAGCGGAAAGGAGACTATGGCCGGCCTGCCGCTCTGGCTGCTGCTGGGGTTCTTCGTGATCGGCGCGATTGCGATGGGCTGACCGCTGCCGCGCAGCACAGGCGCTGGCGTCGGGCAAGCCCGTCTCGGGATGCGGGCCCCGGCGTATGCTCGGGCGACCTATCCCTGGGAGAGTCGCCGTGGCATCGTCTGCTTCCTCGCGCACCGAGCGCGAGTCATCTGTTCCGCGCGGAGTGCGCACAGCATCGGAGTGGGCGTGGCGGCTGCTCGCGATCGCTGCGCTCGCCGGTGTCGTCATCTATCTGGTGTTCACGTTCCACGAGATCGTGGTGCCCGTGCTGGTGGCGCTGCTCATCGCGGCGCTGCTCCAGCCGGCGGTCGCCCTGCTGATGCGGCACCGCTGGCCGAAGTGGGCGGCGATCCTGGTGAGCCTCGTGGTATTCGGGGGTGTGGTCGCCGGTCTCGTCCTGCTCGTCGTGTGGCAGGTGCGCGCGGGGCTCCCTCAGCTCGAGCACCAATCGGCCGCCGCGTTCAGCCGGGCGCGCGATGCTCTCCGGCAGCCGCCGTGGAACGTGACCGACGCCGAGTTCGCCGGCTATGTCCGCAACACCGGCACGCTCGCCCAGAAGGACAGCGGCGTGCTGATCGGCGGCGTTCTCCGCGTCGGCTCCACGACGGGGCGGATTCTCGCCGACACCCTGATCGCGCTCTTCGCGACGATCTTCATCCTCATCGACGGCGCCGGGATCTGGCGGTGGATCACACGGTTGTTCCCCCGCCGCGGCCGGCCGGCCCTTCAGGCCGGAGGGGAGGCCGGGTGGAGCACCCTCACCCGGTTCGTGCGGGTGCAGATCCTCGTCGCTGTCGTCAACGGCGTGGGGATCGGCCTCGTCGCCTTCTTCCTGGGTCTCCCGCTGGCGATCCCGATCGGCGTCATCGTCTTGCTGTTCTCGTTCATCCCCGTGATCGGCGCGATCGTGTCCGGCATCATCGCCGTCCTCATCGCTCTGGTGTTCGCCGGTCCGGTGCAGGCGCTCATCATGCTCGCCGGCGTGCTGTTGGTGCACCTCCTGGAGGCGCACGTCCTGCAACCGCTTCTCGTGGGCGGGGCCGTGAAGGTGCACCCGTTGGCGGTCGTCGTCGGGGTCGCCGCGGGCACCGGCCTGGCGGGAGTCCCGGGCGCGCTGTTCGCGGTGCCGTTGATCGCCGTCGGGAACGCCATGGTCTCCGCCATGGTGCGCGTAGCCAGAGGAAACGATCCCGAGACCGCCGCCCTCGAAGTGGAGGAGGAAGAAGGAGAGACGCCGCGGTCCGGGGCCGCGTGACACGCCGGTCCGGTCGGCCCGGGGGCCCGGTGTCAGGACGACCGCAGCGTCTGCGACGGGTGCTCGCCGAATGCCGTGCGGTACATGGCGGCGAACCTCCCGAGGTGAACGAAGCCCCACCGGGTGGCGGCGTCGGTCACGCTGGCCGTCGCCGGATCGGCTCGCATGAGGTCCTCCCTGACCCTTTCCAGGCGTACCGTGCGGAGGTAGGCCATGGGAGAGGTGTCGAGGGAGCGTCGGAAGCCCTGCTGAAGGCTGCGCGCGCTCACCGCGACCTCGGCGGCGAGCTCGACGACGGTCCACGGGTGCGCCGGGTCGGCCCGGAGGAGATCCACCGCGCGGGCGACCGGCACCGCACCCGGGTCGGCCGCCGGAGCGCGAAGCGCACTCGAGTGGTTGTGCGGCTGAGCGAACAGCAGCGATTGGATGAGCGTCTGCTCCAGCCGCAGCCGTGCCAGTGGGTGCGCCAGCGGTCCGTCCTCCATCGCGGAGGCCTCATCGATCGTCCGCAGCGCCTGCAGCAGCATCCGGCCACCCGGCCCGGTGAGATCGAGTTCGCTCGTGTACTCGAGGGAGCGCACGGACTCCCGGCCGAGCAGGTGCTCCAATTCGAGCTGGAGTTGGGCGCGCGGGATCATGACGGACAGCTGCGAGAACCATGCGCTGCAGTCCAGCCGCACCGGCTTTCCCGGCATGAACACACCCGCAGTACGCGATGTGGCGTGGATCTCCGGCCCGACGCCCGCCCTCATGACCGCGCGGCCGTTGACCGGGATGTCGAGATGGTAGTTCTCGGCCTCCGCCGTCTCGATGCGGACCTCCTCGCGGAACTGCATGAAGCCGCAGGTGACCCGGCCGACATCGAGCGCGTTGAGCGTCATCGCGACAGCGCCCGAGGCCCGTGCCGAGGGGAAATCCACCGGGAGGAACACCCGGGAGAGCGCCTGCCGGGCCTCCTCCACGCCGTCACCCGCTGCCACGCGGCGCGTGGCGAAGAGTTCCCCCGGGTCCCGAAGCATGCCGCGATTGTAAGCAGGTCTCGCGGCGCCACCGAGCCGGGCGGAGGGCGGATCGTTCGCGAAGAGGACACGGGTGTTCGCCTGACGGATAGCCCACCGCCCGGGGCCGACCTAGCGTGGATGCACGGTCGACGTGTCCGACCGACCCATGGGCACGGTGGTCCTCCTCTTCGGGTGGGGAAGGCCACCGTGCCGGCCCGCCCATCCGCCCGCCCGAAGCCGTTGGACCACGATGATCGAGCCGACTCAGCTGACGCGCCCACGTTGGTGCCCTCACTGCGGAGGCCGCATGCGCGTTACTCGCAATCCGTACTACGGAGTCGGTCTCGCCGTCCATCAGCATCTGTCGGATTGCCCGCGGTGCGGTTTCGTCGAATTCCTCCCGGGACCGGCCGCTGGCCCCGTGCCCCCGCCGGTCACGAAGCCTCCGCCCTCGGCATGGCTGGTGCACCAGGTGCGCGCGCTCGCCGCGTGGCTGTTCACCGCACCGCGGTGAGGCTCGGCGAGCGTCAGCCCTGGCCGCCGAGGCTCGTCACCAGGTTGATCGCCACGGCGATCAGCACCGTCCCGAAGAAGTACGACAGGAGAGCGTGCATGAGTGCCTTGCGGCGCGTGCCGATCGCGTTCGGTTCCACCTCCGAGACGCCGTAGGACATGCCGATGGTGAACGCGAGGTAGGCGAAGTCGCTGTAGGTGGGCGGGGACTCCTGGTTGAAGTCGAAGCCGTTCCCGTGATGGTCCACGTAGTACATGCGTGCGTACTTGAACGCGTAGACCGTGTTCACCAGGGCCCAGGCCACGATCGTGCCGATCATGCCCAGGAGCACCAGGACGACCGAGGCCAGGTCCGTACTCCGGTTGCTGGACTGCACGACGGAGACGACGACGGCCGCGATGCTGCCCAGGCACGCGGCGACGATCACGTTGTCCGTGACGTGCGTGGTGGACTCCTCGCGCGCCAAACGCTCGGTGCCGGCGCTGTCCTTCGGCCAGCAGATGCGCCAAACCCAGGCGAGGTCGATGATGCCGGCCGTGCACCATCCGGCCAGTGGGCCGATCCGCGGGTCGACCGCGAGCGCCGCGACGGTTCCCGTCACGACGCCGATCGCCACGCAGATCAACGTGCGGCGGGCGGAGAGAAGCCGTCCTGCCATGGTTGCTCCCGACGGAGGCGGGGTGGACGGCGGCGTCCGGTAGCCCAGGACGCCGCCGTCCGCCGCGCTGCTGTCAGGCGTTCGCCCCGGACGGGTGGAGGATGACCTTCGTCCAGCCGTCGTCGCGGTTGTCGAAGTGCTCGTACGCGTCGGGCGCCTCATCCAGCGAGAGCTCGTGGCTGACGATCCAGGACGGATTCGCCTTGCCCCCGGCGATCATGTCGCGCAGCCGCCGGTTGTACTTCTTCACCGGCGCCTGTCCACTGCCCATCGTCTGTCCGCGGAACCAGAACTGGCCGTAGTCGAACACGACCTCGCCCTGTTTCGCCAGCTCATCCGACGCCCCCGGGTCCTGTGGGATGTACACCCCGACCACCCCGATGGTCCCGGTGAACCGGACGGATTGAACCAGACGGTTGAGCGTCATGTTCGGGTGCTCGTTGCCCTCGACGTCGTGCGCCTGGTAGCCCACGCACTCGCAGCCGTTGTCGGCTCCCAGGCCCATGGTCATCTCGTTGACCGCTTCGACGGGATCCACCTTCGAGTCGTCGATCGGGATGGCGCCGATCTCCTCCACCAGCTTCAGCCGGTCGGGGTGGCGGTCGACGACCATCACCTTGCTCGCCCCCTTGAGGACGGCGGAGTAGGCCGCCATACAGCCGACCGGGCCGGCGCCGTAGATGACCGTCTGGTCGCCGGGCTGCACCCGGGCCATCTCGGTGGCGTGATAGCCGGTCGGGAAGATGTCGGCCAGCATGACGTAGTCCGACTGCTTCTCCGCCGCGTCCTCACCCAGCCGCAGGCAGTTGAAGTCGCCCCACGGCACCCTCAGCAGGTCGGCCTGTCCGCCGGCCCAGGGGCCCATGTCGGCGAACCCGTACGCAGCGCCGGCCCACTCGTCCTTGGGCTGTGCGGTCAGACAGTAGTTCGTGAGTCCGCGCTCGCAGTTCTTGCAGTGGCCGCACGCCACGTTGAACGGCAGGACGACGTACTCGCCCACCTGAACCTTGTCGACGCCGTCACCGACCTCCACCACGCGGCCCAGGTTCTCGTGACCGAACCAGCGTCCGGTCTCGAAGTCTGTGCGGCCCTCGTACATGTGCAGATCCGATCCACAGATGTTGGTCGAGGTGATCTGGACCAGCACGTCCGTGGGCCGCTCGATGCGCGCATCCGGGACATCCTGGACGCTGACCTGACGCGGCCCGTCGTACACCACTGCTCTCATTGTTCTTCCCTCCGTCGAATCGATAGGACGGGGGCGGCGCTCGCTGATCCCGCTCGGGGCGTCGCTCCTCTACCGCACGCAACGTAGGCGGAACTTTTCCGATGGGACCGGGTTGACAATCCTCGACCGCTGCAGCGCGTCCACCGCGCGCACATCGGACAGCCGTGCTCGCTGACCGGATATCCCCGCCGTCCGCTCCCGCTTAGCGTGGACTCGGAGCGAGATGAGATATACCCCGACGCGGTTCGCCGCGTGGCGCGTGTGGAGGTGAGCCGGTCATCGGCCGGAGGGATCTCGTCTCTGAGTACCGATCAGCTCGCCGAGGCGACGGGTCTTCCCCGCTCGACGGTGCTGCGTGCCCGGCTCGCGCTGGTCGAACTCGGACTGGAGGACGTCGTGCCGCATCCACGCGCGACCCTGGCGACCCGGCGCGAACTGCACCACGGCTGACTCTAGGTAAGAGTGCGCTCACTCGTCGCCACGATGTGCACTATCCCCGGGTTTACAGGCCAAAAACTTTCGTTTGACAGATTCTGATAGTGCGCTAACATGGCCAACACGAACCCAAACAACGAAGGAGTTGGACGTGACTGAGCCGTACACAGTCGTAGCGCTGTCGCCGCTGCAGATCCCGATCGTGGAGCCGGAAGACGCGCTGACGAACACCAGGCGCATCATCCAGTTCATGAAGACGGCGGTCGGCGTCGCATCGACCGAGGGCTACCCGGTCAAGCTGGTGGTCATCCCCGAGATGGCGATCCAGGGGATGCACATGGCCTTCCACGCCGGTGATCGCGAATATGAGAAGAAGTTCGCCCGCACCATCCCCGGTCCCGAGACCGACGAGCTCGGCAAGGCCGCTCGTGAGCTGAACACCTACATCGCCGGCGAGCTTTACCTGGTCGCGGACGACGACTTCCCGGACCGGTACTTCAACTGCGCGTTCATGATCAACCCGCAGGGCGAGGTCATCTACCGTCGCGCGAAGGCCACCTCGGACGGATTCGAAGGTGGCACCCTGGGCACCACGAACCCCCACGACCTGTGGGACGAGTGGATCGTCAAGAAGGGCAACGGGAACGTCCTGGACGCGATCTACCCGGTCGCCAAGACCCCGGACATCGGCAACATCGGCTACGTCATCTGCCACGAAGGCGCCTACCCGGAGATCGCGCGCGGCCTCGCCATGAATGGCGCCGAGATCATCATCCGCGCCACGCTCATCGAGCCGCAGACCTCGCAGGGCATGTGGGAGGTCCAGAACAAGGCGCACGCCCTGTTCAACAACGCGATCGTCGTCGCCCCGAACCTCGGTCCGGAGCTCGGCCCGGACGGCGTCATCAACGACCTCTTCGGCGGCCGTTCGATGATCGTCAACCAGCGCGGCAAGATCATCACCGAGACCCCCGGCGTCACGGCGGGCGACACCTTCGTCAGCACGACGATCGACATCGACGCGCTGCGTCGCGACCGTCAGGCGAACGGCGTCTTCAACGGCTTCAAGGACATGCGCACGGAGCAGTACGCGGCCATCTACGAGAAGCCCATCTACCCGAAGAACCAGTACCTCGACGCCCCTCCCGGGGAGGACTGGCTGGCCCGGGAGCGCGCGACCCGCGCCCGCAACATCAAGCTGCTCGAGGAGCGCGGGGTGTTCACCCCGCTCGACTGAGCATTCGGCGGCGGCGTCCCGCGGACATCACGTCCTCCCCATCGGGGCGCCGCCGCCATCCGCTCCATCCCGCACCACAGGCATCACTCGCACCACGGCACCACCCGCCCCACCCCGAAGCAACACCCTGCACCGATCACCTCACAAGGAAGTGGAAACATGATCAGCACCCGTTCCCGAACCATGCTCAAAGTCGCCGGCATCGCGGCGGTCACCGCCGTCCTCTTCACGGGATGCGCGCGCGGCGGAACCGACGGCGCCGCCTCGGCAGACGACAAGAAGACGGGCAAGGGCCTCGTCATCGGCTGGAGCCAGCGCGGCATCAGCGGAAGCGACTGGTGGAAGACCCTCGTCGAGGGCGGCCAGGCCGAGGCCAAGAAGCTCGGCGCGAAGATCCAGCTGCTCGACGCCAACGGCGACACCGTGCGCCAGAACGCCGACGTCCAGACCCTCATCACGAAGAACGTCGACGTCGTGATCATGAACCCCAACGACCCGATCGGCGTGGGCGCCTCGGTCGCCGCCCTGCAGAACGCCGGCGTCCCCCTCGTCACCGTCAACTCCAACCTCGACAAGTCGCTCGTGCAGGACATGTACTGCTACGTCGCCGAGGACCAGGGCTACACGGGGTCCCTCGCGGGCGAGGTGGCGGCCAAGAAGGCCCTCGCCAAGTTCGGCGAGACGGGCGAGATGAAGATCGTCGGCATCGGCGGGTTCCCCGGGGACGTCCTCAGCGACCTCCGCTTCAACGGCTTCATGAAGGGCTGGGAGAAGGTCATGAAGGACCACCCCGGCGTCTCCACGAAGAAGCTCGAGACGAAGTACGGCGAGTGGAAGCCCGACAAGGCCCTCGCTCCCATCCGCGACGTCGCGACGGCGAACCCGGACCTCAAGATCGTCTACAGCATGAGCGACGTCATGCAGGGCGGCATCGAACAGGGCCTCCAGCAGGCGGGCATCTGGGGCGACGGCGTCATCGTCGCCGGCTACGACGGCGGCATGAACGTGGTCAAGGAGATGGTCGACAACCCGACCGGTCCGATGCAGGCGACCGCCTCCAACCAGCCCTGGGATCAGGGCGTCGAGGCCGTGAAGATGGCCGTCGCCGCCTACAACGGCGACACAAAGGCGTGCCCGAAGAAGGAGGTCTTCATCAAGACCACCGTCGTCACGCCGGAGAACGCCAAGGACTACTACAAGCCCAGCGACACCTACGTCCGGGCGAACGACTAGGCGCTCTCGCGCTATCAGCAGCCGCCGCTGCGCCCGATGTCATCGGTTCGGGCGCAGCGGCCGGCTCCACCGCACACGTCACGAGGAAGTGCAGAGAAACATGGACGAGCTTCAGCTCGAGGGCATCACCAAGGGCTACCTGGGCGTCCAGGCGCTCAAGGGGGTCAGCTTCTCGGTCAAGCGCGGGAGCATCCACGCGCTCGCCGGACAGAACGGCGCCGGCAAGTCGACGCTCGTCAAGATCCTCTCCGGCGCCGAGACCCCGGACGGCGGTACCATCCGCCTGGGCGGCGAGGTCATGCGGTTCAAGGAACCGACGGATGCGCAGGCCGCCGGCATCCACACCATCTACCAGGAGCTGAGCCTCGTGCCGTCGCTGTCGGTGGCGGAGAACATCTTCCTCGGCACGCTCCCCACCAAGGGCGCCGTCGTCGACTGGAACGCCATGCAGGCCCAAGCGCGAGATGCCCTCGCGCGGGTCGGATTCGACCTCGACGTGCGGCAGCCGGTCTCCAGTTTCTCGGTGGCGGAGCAGCAGGCGGTCGAGCTGGCCAAGGCCCTCCACAAGGATGCGCGCGTGCTGCTGCTCGACGAGCCCACCTCCACGCTCCCCTCCCGGACGTGGAGCGGCTGTTCACCGTGCTGCGCCGCCTGGCGGCCGAGGGCGTCACGCTCCTCTACATCTCGCACCGCATGGACGAGTTGTACAGCCTGTGCGATGCGGTCACCGTCCTGCGCGACGGCGTCACCGCGGCCAACCTGAGCACCGCCGAGTCGAAGCCGGCCGACGTGGTGACGGCGATGGTCGGCAAGAGCCTCGAGGGCTCGATCGCGGATGCGGCCCTGCGCGGCGAGCGCAGCCCCCGCCTCGGAGCCGGGCGCACCGACACCGTCCTCCTCTCGGCCCGCGGGCTGGGCGAGGACGACCGGGTCGCCGACATCGACTTCGACCTCTACCAGGGTGAGGTGCTCGGCATCGCCGGCCTCATCGGCTCCGGCCAGTCCGAGCTGGCCAGCCTGCTGGCCGGCGCCCGCCGGAAGACCGACGGCGAGCTGCGGATGGACGACAAGAAGGTCGACTTCGCCTCACCCCGCGATGCCATCCGCCGCGGCATCGGCCTCCTCCCGCAGGACAGGAAGGCGCAGGGCTTCATCCCGGAGATGGGCGTCGCCGGCAACATCACCCTGGCGAGCATGCCGATGTTCAGCCGGCTCTCGGTGATCGACGGCAAGCGCGAGAAGCGCGCGGCCCAGGACATGGTGACCCGGCTCGGCATGAAGGTCTCCAGCGTCAACCAGCCGATGAAGACGCTCAGCGGCGGGACGCAGCAGAAGGGCATCCTCGCCCGCTGGCTGGTGCGCTCGTCGCGCCTCCTCATCTGCGACGAGCCGACCCGCGGGGTCGACGTCGGAGCCAAGGAGGACATGTACGAGCTGATCCGCGACTTCGCCCGGTCGGGCGGGACCGTGGTCATCGCGAGCTCCGAGATCTCCGAGGCGATGATGTGCGACCGCGTGCTGGTGATGGCGCGCGGCCGCGTCGTCGCCGAGTTCGACCACGACGAGATCGACCCCCAGGGGCAGCGGATCCTCCAGCTGCTGGCCTGAGCCGTCCTCACCCCAGAACACCTCTGACAGAACCCAACGACGGGAAAGACAATGTCGAACAAGACCCTCCAAGAGCCGGCGCAGTCCGCCGGGACCTCCCCGGCCGCGCCCACGCGATCCACGTGGGGTGGCGTGGCCAAGCGCCTGCTTCCCAAGAGCTACCTGCTGCTCGTGCTCGTCGTGATCATCGTGATCGGCTACTACGTCTCGGGCGACTTCCTGACGCTGCGGAACGCGGAGAACGTGATCGCGGCGGCATCCATCGTGGCGGTGCTGGCGGTCGGTCAGTTCTTCGTCATCCTGACGGGAGGCATCGACCTGTCGGTGGGCTCCATCCTGGCGATGTCGACCGTCATCGTCGCCCTCACCCTGCAGGCGGGCATGGCGACCGGGCTCTCCGTCGCGTTCACGCTGTTCTGCTGCGGGGTCGCCGGACTGATCAACGGGCTCCTGGTGGTCTGGTTGCGGATCCCCCGTTCATCGCGACTCTCGCGATGATGAGCGCGGTCAAGGGCTTCAGCTACATCATCCAGTCGACGAGCCTCATCCAGATCACCGATCAGACCTTCATCGACCTGTTCGCCCGCGGCACCAGCCTCGGCCTGCAGAACCCGGTCATGATCTTCCTCATCGTGATGATCCTCGCGGCGCTCGTGGCGAAGTTCACGACCTTCGGCCGCTCGCTGTACGCGATCGGCGGCAACCCGGAGGCCGCGCGCCTCTCGGGCCTCCCCGTCGCCCGCAACCTCATCATCACGTACACGATGTCGGGCCTCCTGGCGGGCCTCGCCGGCCTGATCGCGGCCGCCCAGCTGCGGCAGGGCAGCTCGCTCATCGGCGTCGGCTACGAGCTGGATGCGATCGCGGCGGTCGTGGTCGGCGGCGCCTCGCTCATGGGCGGCAAGGGCGACCCGATCAGCGCGGTCATCGGTGTGTTCGTGCTCGCCACGATCATCAACGTCATGAATCTGGTCGGCATCTCGTCGGAGCCGCAGCTGGTCATCAAGGGCGCCGTGATCGTCATCGCCGTCTTCCTCTCCAGCGCGGGAGGCGTGCAGCGGATCTCCGGCTTCTTCCGATCGCACTTCGGGCGCCGGACCGCCCGGGCAGCGAGCTGAGACCGTGTCGGCACCATCGAGGAACGACAAGCAGACGACGACTCGCGGTGCCAGGATGATCGATGTCGCACGGCTGGCGGGGGTCTCCCAGCAGACCGTCTCCCGCGTCGTCAACGGAAGCCCGAATGTGGCACCGGACGTCCGGGACCGGGTGGAGACCGCCATCCAGCAGCTGCGCTATCGCCGCAATCCCGCCGCACGGGCCCTGGCCAACGGCCGGACCATGAACATCGGGATCGTCAGCTTCGGCCTCGCCCAGTACGGTCCGTCCGTCGCCCTCAGCGGGATCGCGGACGAGGCGAGGAAGGCGGGCTACGCCACCAACCTCGTCACCCTGGGCGACGTGGACCGCGCAGGGATGAAAGCGGCCCTCGAACATCTGGTCGAGGACTCGGTCGACGGGATCGTCGTCCTGGCCCCGGTGCAGGCGGCCCTCGAAGCCATCACCGGACTGGACGCCGGCGTTCCGCTGGTCGTGTTCGAGCCGGGGGCGGCGGAGGGCACGCGGAGCGTCGCGACCGACGAGGTCGCCGGGGCCGAGCTCGCGACTCGGCACCTGCTGGAATTGGGACACGAAACGGTCTGGCAGGTCGCCGGTCCCAGCGGCTGGCTGGGCAGCGACGCTCGGATCCGAGGCTGGGCCAGAACCCTCGCATCGGCGGGTCGGGTGACCAACCGAGCGTTCGTCGGCGACTGGTCCACCCGCTCGGGATACCACGCCGGATGCGAGATCGCGGGCAACCCGACCATCACGGCGGTGTTCGTCGCCAACGACCAGATGGCCCTCGGCATGGTCAAGGCGCTCGCCGACGCGGGCCTCCGGGTGCCGGAGGACGTCAGCGTCGTCGGCTTCGATGACGTCCCCGAGGCGCCGTACTACCGGCCGGCCCTCACCACGGTCCGCCTCGACTTCGAAGAGGTCGGGCGCCTGGCGGTCGACCGCATCCTGCACCTGATGCGCGGCGGCGAGGCCGACCCTCTGCCGCGGGTGAGTCCGACGCTCATCGTGCGGCAGAGCACGGCGCCACCCTCACGAACCCCGTAAGACAACCGAACAGCTGAAAGAAAGCGAAAGCGCAATGACTACCAAACAACTCGGGCGCACCGGGCTGACCGTCTCCGACGTCTGCGTCGGGACCAGCGCCCTCGGCAGCTTCCCCGCGCAGTACGGCTATGAAGTGGACACCGAGACCGCGGTCGCGACCATCCGGCGCGTCTTCGAGGGCCCGTTCACCTTCATCGACACCTCCAACGAGTACGGAGGCGGCGACAGCGAGAAGCGCATCGGGCAGGCCATCCGCGAGAACGGCGGGGTTCCGGAGGGCTACCTGGTAGCCACCAAGGTGGACCCGATCCCGGGCACCACCGACTTCTCGGGCGACCGGGTGCGTCGCTCCGTAGAGGAGAGCCTCGAGCGCCTCGGCCTCGATCACCTCCCGCTCGTCTACCTCCACGACCCCGAGAAGATCAGCTTCGAGGAGGGCGTCGCCCCCGGCGGCCCGCTCGAGGCGCTGATCGACCTGCGCGACCAGGGTGTGATCGGCCACCTCGGCGTCGCGGGCGGCCCGATCGACCTCGAGCTGCAGTACCTCGCCACCGAGGCGTTCGACGCCGTGATCAGCCACAACCGGTTCACCCTGGTCGACCAGTCCGCGGAGCCGCTCCTCGACGACGCGCAGGCCCGCGGGGTCGCCTTCGTGAACGCAGCGCCCTTCGGCGGTGGGATGCTCGTGAAGGGCCCGGATGCGGTCCCCACCTACTGCTACGGCCCCGTCGCGGACGACGTGCTGGAGCGCGTGCGCCGGATGGAGGCGCTGTGCGTCGAGCACGGCGTCCCGCTCGCGGCCGCGGCGCTGCAGTTCTCGCTGCGCGATCCGCGCGTCACCTCCACGATCGTCGGCATGTCCGAGCCCAAGCGGGTCGCTCAGACGGTGGAGCTCGCCGAGTTCGACATCCCCGAGGCGCTGTGGGACGAGCTGCTCCCGATCGCGCGCCTGGGCCGCGCCGGGGTGCTCGCCTAGGCGACGCATCCCCCAACAGAACGTCACAAGGAAGGACAGACAATGACCACCCTCAAGAACCCCGAGCCGGTCGACGTCGTGATCGCCGGCGCCGGCGCCGGCGGGGCGACCGCCGCCAAAGTGCTGACCGAGGCGGGCCTCCGCGTCGTCGGCCTGGAGCGCGGCCCGTGGCTGAAGCCCGAGCACGCCTCCGGTGACGAGCTCAAGTTCCTGAACCGCAACTTCATCTGGCAGGACCCCAAGCTCAAGCCCCGTACCTACCGCCAGAACGACAGCGAGGAAGCCGTCATCACGAACTTCTCGGCGACGCCGCAGGTCGTCGGCGGCGGCACCACGCACTGGGGCGGCATGGTTCCCCGGATGACGGAGAACGACTTCCGTCTCCGTTCGATCCACGGCGACGTCGAGGGCGCGAGCTTGGTCGACTGGCCGATCACGTACGACGACCTCGAGCCGTACTACACGCGAGTGGAGTGGGAGTTCGGCACCTCCGGGCTCGGGGGCGCCAACCGCTGGGAGGGCCGCCGCAGCCGCGACTACCCGACCAAGCCTGCGCCACTCAGCCAGATCGGCCGCAAGTTCGCGACCGCGATGAACAAGATGGGCCACAGCACGTTCCCGATGCCGCAAGGCATGGTGACCGAGCCGTACCGCGGCCGCAAGCCGTTCAGCGAGAACGGGTTCTGGCAGCAGTACCCGGACCCGGGCAACGGCAAGTCCTCGACACTGATCAGCTTCATCCCGGACGCCATCAACACCGGGCTCTACGACCTGCGGTCCGACTGCTACGTCAGCGAGATCCTCGTAGACGGGACCGGCAAGGCGACCGGTGTGCGCTACCAGGACGAGAACGGCAACGAATTCGTGCAGAATGCGAAGGCCGTCATCGTCTGCGGCGGTGGCATCGAGACCCCGCGTCTGCTGCTGATGTCGAAGTCCGCGCTGTTCCCGGACGGTCTGGGCAACGGCAGCGGTCAGGTCGGCAAGAACGCCACCTTCCACCAGTACTCGTTCTCGGTCGGGCTCTTCGACAAGGAGCTGCACGACCCGCTGTACGGCTGGTCGGGCCATTACATGAACCTGTGCTCGTTCGACTTCTACGAGACGGACGAGTCGCGGGGGCACATCCTCGGCTCGCTGATCTTCCCGTCGATGCTGGGACACCCGGTCAACTGGAGCTTCCCCGGCCGCCCGACCTGGGGCCAGGCCGCCAAGGACGCCGACCGCGACCTCTTCAACTACAGCATGAAGATCGGCATCCTGCTCCACGACCTCCCCGTCGAGTCCAACCGTGTGGATCTGGACCCGACCGTGAAGGACGCCTGGGGCCTCCCCGTCGCCCGCATCACCCACACCCCGCACGCCAACGACTTCGCGCAGGAGAAGTGGCAGGTGAAGAAGAACGGCGAGATCCTCGAGGCGGCCGGCGCATCCAAGGTCGTCCCGGTCAACATGGAGCGGATCACCGGCAACACGTCGCACGAGCTCGGCACGGCCCGCATGGGCAACGACCCGGCGACCTCGGTCGTCGACAAGTGGTGCCGCTCGCACGAGGTGCCGAACCTCTACGTGTTCGACGCCAGCTTCTTCCCGACGGCGACCGGCATCAACCCGGCGCTCACCATCATGGCGAACGCCTGGCGTTGCGCCGACCGGATCATCGCCGTGGACCGCCACGGCTGGACCGACTGACATCCACGCGACCTCTAAGGAGACGACGAAGACAATGGGACAGGCAGAATGGGTCACCGTTCCGATCTCGACGCGAGACACGGATGGGCCGCTGTTCTTCACGGAGCACGAGTGGGCGACTGTCGAGGCCGCCACTGCGCGCATCATTCCGACGGACCACCACCCGGGAGCCCGCGAGGCGGGAGTGGTCCGGTTCATCGACCGGATGCTGGCGGGGACGCAGTTCGTCTTCCCCGCGGCTGACGGAAAGGGCTTCCTCCGCATGGAGGCGCTCGAGGAGAAGGCTTGGCAGGAGCGCATCGAGAGCCGCCAGAAGTTCTACCGCGAGGGGATCGTGGAGCTGGACGGGATCGCCGCCGACAAGTTCGGCGCCGACTTCGTCGACCTGGACGACGATCAGCAGGACACCGTCCTGGAGGCCATCTCCCGGAAGGAGAAGCCGGCGAAGTTCGTGTTCGCCGAGTCGGACGGCCAGGGCAGCGGGGGAGCGCCGGCGGGCAACCAGCCGGTCAACGAGGACTTCCTCGAGTTCTTCCCGCTCCTGGTGCTGAACACCCGCCAGGGGTTCTACGGCGACCCGGTCTACGGCGGGAACGACAACCGCGTCGGCTGGCGCGTCATCGGGTTCCCCGGGCCCCCGTCTCTGGCCGCAACGATGGACGGCAGCTACACGACGCTGGAGTACATGATCCCGGAGGCCGAGTGGCCGTACGAGCAGCACCCCGCGGTGCTGCGCTACGGCAACCGCTGAGCCGCCGGCCGATCACGGGACCGGCCGGACGCTGACCAGCGCCCTGCCGGTCCCGGCCATAATTGGGGGATGACGGAGACGAGAACCGGTGCGCCGCGCGCGGCGCGCATGGTCGATGTTGCCCGCCTCGCCGGGGTCTCGCAGCAGACGGTCTCGCGCGTGGTCAACGGTCACAGCAACGTCTCTCCCGAGATCCGGGACCGGGTCGAGGCGGCCATGTCGCAGCTGCGCTACCGCCGCAACTCAGCGGCGCGGGCGCTCGCCACGAGCCGCTCGATGAATCTGGGCGTGCTCAGCTACGCCCTCTCCGTGCACGGCCCCGCGCTCGCGCTGTTCGGCATCGCCGAGGAGGCCCGGCGGAACGGGTACTCCACGAGCCTCGTCAGCGTCGCGGAGGTCGACCAGGCCAGCATCCGGGCGGGTCTCGACTCCCTGGTCGACGGCGGCGTGGACGCCATCGTGGTCCTCGCGCCGATGACGGCGGCGACGGAAGTGCTCCAGCGGCTCGACGCCGACGTGCCCGTGGTGCGTTTCGAACAGGGTTCACCCGCCGGCCCCGCCACGATCTCGATCGACGAGACCCTGGGCGCGCAGCTGGCGACCCGGCACCTGCTCGACCTCGGTCATGAGACCGTCCACTTCGTCGGGGGCCCGGCGGGATGGATGGCCTCCGAGGCGCGTCAACGCGGGTGGCAGACGGAGCTCGCCCTCGCCGGCCGATCCGTCCCGGCCGTGTTCGCATCCGACGACTGGTCGCCGGAGTCGGGCTACCGGGCCGGCCTCGAGATCGCCGCGGACCGATCCATCACCGCCGTGCTGGCCATCAACGACGTGATGGCGCTCGGCGTCATCAAGGCGCTTCACGACCGCGGCATCAGCGTGCCCGAGGACGTGAGCGTGGTCGGTTTCGACGACCGCGACGAGTCTGCCTACTTCCAGCCCGCGCTGACGACCGTCCGGCTGGATTTCACCGAAGTCGGACGTCGGGCGGTGGAGAGCGTGCTCGGCGCCCTGCGGGGCGAGACACCCGCCACCATCCCGCTCATCCAGCCGCAGCTCAAGGTGCGGGACAGCACCGGCGCCCCTGCCAGCTGATTCTTACGGCTGGAATACCGCCCAGATGCACCCGTCGCGCGCCATCCGCTCGCGCGGCATCGGGATGTAGCGGTGCGCGCGCCGCTGCGCGGACCGGCGGAGTGCCGGGCGCTGCCGCATGGCGCAACACTAGGGCAAATGGCAGGGCCGCAACTCATCAGGACGACCGGTGGAGTCGTCGAGACCGTGCACGTGCCGGGCGAGAAGCCTCCGGTGCTGTTCTTTCCCGGAGGACATTGCCGCGCGGCGACGGATTGCGGTTGGAGCCTGTATGCCGACCTGGGGCATGAGGTGCTCTCATTCTCGCGCCCGGGGTATGGCCGCACACGTGTCGGTCGCCTTACCGCTGCCGAGTTCACCCCGCTCGTGGCCGAGGTGTGCGACCAACTCGGCATCGCTTCCGTCGCTGCCGCGGTCGGTGTGTCATTCGGGGGACTGCAGGCCGTGCATGTCGCGGCGAGTCAGCCCCTGGCGGTTCAACGGTTGATTCTGCACAGCTGCGCGCCGTCCAGCCTGAGGTATCCCGACAGCCGGGCTGAAGCCGTCTTCGGGCCGGTGGTGTTCTCCGTGCTGCTCCAGGGCCTGGTGTGGGCGGCGATTCGCGGTGCGGTCCGATGGGATGCGGGACTGCGCATGATGATGTCACCGCTCTCGAACCTGCCCGTGAGTCAGTGGTGGGGTCGGATGAGCGCGGCGGACAAGGAAGAGGCCCGCGGACTGTTCCGGTCCATGCGCTCGGATTTCGGCTTCACGAACGACCTCCGGCAAGGCCATTCCGAAGACGCCGACGTACGACGCGCCGTGATGGAGCGCGTTCGTTGCCCGACGCTTGTTACAGCCTCGCGACACGACGGCGGCGTGTCCTTCGCGCACGCCGTCGACTTCGCTCACATCATTCACGACGCCGAGCTCGTGGAACTCGCCTCGCCGAGCCACCTCTTCTGGATCGGCGCCGAGAGGCCGAAGCTGCTGTCGATACTGCGGTCCTTCGTCGGGAACTGACGGCGACCCCCGAACCCGCAACCTCCTCGCTCAGCGAACAGGCCGGGCGTCCCGGCGGAATAGCGCGGGTCCCGCGGACCGTTGGGGTCCACGTCCCCACACCGAAAGGCAACCCCTCGATGGATCTGTTCTCTCCCGTCTCGCTCGGCGACCTCCGCCTCCCCAACCGCGTCGTCATGGCGCCGCTCACCCGGACGCGCTCCGGCGAGACCGGCAACTATCCGCGCCTGAGCGCGTAGGGGGCCTCCGCGGCTGGGCCTAGGAGGGAACAGCAGCCTCCCGGTCCGCCCGCAGGGCCCGCGCGCGGCGGTCGCGACGTCGGCGGCGGACGGCCTCCGCGACGGGTCGGCCTGCGTCATCCACTGGATGAGCGCACCCCAGCGGTCGGGGATGTCGTCCGGCATCGCGGGGTCGCGGTTCAGTCGCGACAGAGCGGAGCCGACGGGCGTGCCCGGGAACGCGACGGTCCTCGTGAAGCACTCCAGCAGGACGAGGCCCAGCGAGTAGATGTCCGACGCCGGCGTCAGGGGCTCGTTGCGCACCTGCTCGGGGCTCAGGTAGGCGGCCGTGCCGAACGTCTCCTCGGTGAACTCCTGCGGGTGCGTCGCGTGGATGGCGATGCCGAAGTCCGTCAGCCTCGCCCGCGGCCGTGAGAACCGGGTGCCGTAGTCGACGATCATGATGTTCGTCGGCGTCACGTCCCGGTGGATGACGCCGCGCGCGTGGACGTATTCGAGCGTCTCGGCGACCTCGAACGCGATCTCGCCGATCTGCCGGGTCGTCAGTGGCCCGGCGTGCAGCACCGCGCGGAGCGTGCTGCCGTCGACCAGTTCGATGACCAGGAACGGGCGGGGGTCCCTGGGTGACGAGTCGTCGACGCCCGCGTCGAGGATCGACACGACGCCGTGGTGACGGAGGCCGGCGAGCACGCCGACCTCGGCCCGGAACCGTGCGACGTCGTCCTCGCTTCCGGAGGAGAACAGCTTGACCGCGACGTCGCGGCCGAGGTTCTCATCCCGAGCGCGGAAGACCATTGAGGTGCCGCCGCGCGCGAGCAGCCGCTCCGGGCGGTACCTTCCGAGCAGAAGCGGAACCGGGGTCTCGGGTCTGTTCACCTCAGTATTTTCCGGCATTTCCGGGATCACCACCGCGGGGTAGACGGTGAATCGAAGCCGGGGTAATGGCGCGCATCGCCACCCCGCGGCGGCCTGCCGGGCCGGGTCGACAAGGCTGTGGAGCGCGGTTACCGTGGCAAGGACCCCCAAACCGCCGCCCGTTCGGCGTGCCCTGAAGTGAAATGGAGTGTCGAGATGGCCGGACCCATCCGCATGGTCGCGGCCGCGCTCCTGCTCGCTCTGGGACTGACCGGGTGCAGCAGCGGCGAGACGTACTCCCCACAGACGTCGAGTCAGTTGCAGCACGCGGTGCTGGATGTGGCGAACACGGCCCGCGCGAACGACTACGCAGGGGCACTGACGAAGCTGGCCGCCCTGGAGCAGCTGAACGATGCGGCGCTGAAGAAGGGTTCCATCAGCACGGCCCGGCATGACGCGATCGCCGCATCCATCGCCACGATCAGGGCCGACCTGAGCCGGTTGCAGGATGCGGCGGAGAAGGCGCAGCTGCAGCAGCAGATCCAGCAGCTTCAGCAGCAACAGCAACAACAGCAGCAGCAACCAGGCGACGGCAAGAAGGGCGACAAGGGCGGCGACGGCGGCAAGAAGGGCGACGGGAAGGGAGGCGACTGAGCATGTCGACCACCGATGAGATCCCGGCGGCCGCAGCGGACGGCGCCGGCCGGCTGATCGCCGACCGGTATCGCATCCTGGAGCGGATCGGGCACGGCGGGATGGCCGAGGTGTTCCGCGCGCAGGACCAGGCCCTCGGCCGCGACGTGGCGCTGAAGATCTTCCGTCCCGAGCTCGCCTCCGCGGAGGACCTGCGCCGCCAGGAGGGCGAGGTGCGTCTGCTCGCCAGCCTGTCGCATCCCTCGCTGGTCACCCTGTTCGACGCCACCCCCGACGGCGACGGGCGCGGCGTGCTCGTGCTGGAGTACGTCAAGGGCAGCGACGCCCGCGCGCGTCTCGCGGACGGGCCCCTCCCCGGCCCGATCGTCGCTGCCATCGGCCTCGACATCGCCAAGGCCCTGGCGTACATCCACGGTCAGGGCGTGGTGCACCGGGACATCTCCCCGGCGAACATCCTGCTGCCGGAGTCGCCGTCGACGGGAGTCGCCGCCAAGCTCACCGATCTGGGCATCGCCCGGCTGGTCGACGACGGGAGGATCACCGCGACCGGTTCGGTGATGGGCACCGCGAGCTATCTGAGCCCGGAGCAGGCGCTCGGCCGGCCCCTGAGCGGCTGCAGCGACGTGTACTCGCTCGGCCTCGTCCTGCTGGAGTGCCTGACCGGGCGCCGGGAATTCGGCGGCAGGCTGGCCGAGTCCGCCGCGGCCCGGCTCACCCGCGATCCGGAGATCCCGGCCACGCTCGACCCGCGGTGGCGTGCGCTCCTCGCTGCGATGACGGCGCGGGAACCGGAGCAGCGGCCCACGGCGCAGAGTGTCGCCTCCGAGCTCCGGATGCTGCTGGACCAGGAGGCGTGGATCGGCGGAGCCGCGGACCCGGCGGATGTCGCCACCGCGCGGATGGAACACGCGACCACGGCGATTACCGGCACCGGCCCGACGCTGTTGCTCCCGACCTCCGCTGGGGACGCCCCGCCGCCCACCGTCCCGCTCGCGCCGCTCGCCGCCGAGCCTCGCGCGGAGAAGGGTCCGGCGCCCGCCTTCCGTCGCCCTCGAGCGCTCACGCTCGTGCTGGCCGTCGATGCGCTGATGGCCGTCCTCGCGATCGTCGCCGCCGTCGCTACGCTGTCGACGACGGATCACACCGCCCCCGACCCCGTCGGCGGCTACCCTCCGGTCAGCGGAACCTTGGGCGACCACCTCAAGCAGCTCGAAGACCAGGTCTCACGCGACTGGACGCCCTGACTCCCTGGCAGCACGTTCTTCAGGAGTCGGGAGCCGCTGCGGTGGACTCGCGGACGACGAGCTGCGCCTCGGTCTCCGGCCCCGCTTCCGGCGGCGATGCGTCGGTCACCGCGCTCAGCGCCAGTTCTGCGACGTAGCGTCCGAGCCCGGCAGTGTCGATGCGCACGCTGGTGAGGCTGGGGACGAAGAGGGAAGCGAGGGGGCTGTCGTCGTGGCCGACCACGGCTATGTCTCCGGGCACGGAGTGCCCGGAGCGGAGGACGGCGCCGGCGACCAGTGCCGCGATGTCGTCGTTGTAGGCGATGACGCCGTCGATTCCGCCCGCCAGCCAGGTCGCGACCACGTCGGCCGCGTTGCCGGGGTCGATATCCGCGTCGGCGGCGAAGCCCGCGCCGGTCCGCTCGACGAGCGTGCGATCCGCGAGGGTCCGACGACTGCGCACCAGGTCGGCGACCCGCGGATCCGCCGAGCCGGCGAAGGCCAACGCCGTACGGCCGGCGGCGAGCAGGTGCTCGACCTGCAGCCGGGGGCCTTCGGTGTACCGCAGACCGACTTCGTCGGCTTCCGCGTGATCCTCCCGGACCGCGGCGATCAGGTGTTGCACGCCGCTCTCCCGGATCTCGGCGACCATCTTCCGGGGGAGGGGGCCATGCCGACGACGACGTCCGGGCGCAGGGTCTCCCACAGCGGCTGCGCCTGGCCTCCGGGGTGCGGGGTCATGGTGACGAGCGAGTAACCGGCCCGGTCCAGGACGAGGGATGCTTCGTCGAGGTGCGTCCGCATGCTGTAGTCCATCGGCCAGTCCGGGAGGATGAGCAGCACGATGCGGCTCTGCCCGCTGCGCAGCGCCCGGGCTGCGGTGTGGGGCCGGTAGCCGAGGCGCTTGGCCTCCGTGAGCACGCGTTCACGGGTCGCCGGCGAGATGGTCTGGCCGGGCGTGTTGTTGAGCACGAAGCCGACGGTGGCGCGCGAGACGCCCAGCGCCCGCGCGACATCGGCCGCGGTGACCCGCTTCAGCGCTTCTGAATTCGGCACGCGCACTCCTTCGACTCCCTGACTCTATCTTCTACTTGCACGTGCTAGCCAGTGCCCTCTATAGTAGCTGCACTAGCTCGTGCTAGCCCCTTCCCCTTGACGATGGAGTCACCGCGATGACGAATCCCACCAGCGACGAACCGGTCGTCGCAGCGCTGCCGACGCCGATCCCGAGCCCGACCGTCCACCCGGACGTGGTCGCCGAGCAGAGCCAGATCCCGCCCGAGCTTCCCAAGGTCAGCGCCCGCTACATCTGGTTCATGGTGCTGGCCCAGTTCGGCGTCTTCATGGCCTTCATCACCCCGATCGCCATCTCGCTCGCGATCCGGATCCAGGCGCTCGCGCCGGGCCACGCCGAGTACCTCGGGTACATCACCGGCGCGGGCGCTCTATTCGTGATGCTGAGCGCGCCGTTCATGGGCGTCTGGAGCGACCGGACGCGTACGCGCATCGGCCGTCGCCGGCCGTTCATGATCGGCGGCATGGTCGTCGGAGTCGTGTCCCTCGTGTGGATGGCCGTCGCGCCCTCGGTCCTGCTGCTCGGCGTCGGCTGGATCATCGCCCAATGGGGCTGGGGCACGGTGCTGAGCAACCTCCAGATCTCCACCGCGGACCGCCTCCCGGAGTCGCAGCGCGGCAAGGTCGGAGGCCTCAACGGCTTCGCGACGCAGATCGCACCGGTGTTCGGTGTCGTCATCGCGCAGTTCTTCACCGCTGACGCTCTGCTGCTCTTCCTGGTGCCGGGCGCGGTCGGCGTAGTGCTGGTCACCCTCTTCGTGACCCTCGTGCACGAAGACGACAGCCGCGGTCTGCCGAAGGATCAGCTGACCCTCGGGCGGCTTCTGAGCAAGTACGTCTACAAGCCCGCGCAGTTCCCCGACTTCTCGTGGAACTGGCTCGCGCGCTTCCTCTTCTACTTCGGCTTGACGCTGAACACGACGTTCACGGCCTTCTTCTTCGCCGAGCGCCTCGGCGTCGGCGTCGACAAGGTGGCGGGCGTCATCGCGGCCCTCGGCGGCATCGGCGTGCTGGCCACGACAGCCGGCGCGCTGGGCGGCGGCTTCCTCTCCGACCGGCTGCGCCGTCGCCGGCTGTTCCTCGTCGTCGGCGGCCTCGTGATGGCCGTCGGCATGGTGACGATGGCCTTCTCCGCCTCCCTCCCGGTCCTGATCGCGGGCTCCCTCGTGGTCTCGCTCGGCATCGGCCTCTTCGCCGCCGTCGACCAGGCCCTGCTCCTGGACGTCCTGCCCGAGAAGGACACGGACGCCGGACGTTTCATGGGCATCACCGGCTTCGCCACGTCGATCCCGCAAGCCGTCGCACCGCTCGTCGCCTCGGCGATCCTCCTCATCGGCGTGACCGGGGATCACAAGAACTACACGCTGCTCTTCGTCATCGCGGCGGCCCTCGTCCTCCTGGGCGGGCTCGTCGTCCTCCGCATCCGCTCTGTCCGCTGATCCCGTAAGGCTTGCCATGACCGTCACCGTCACCCCCGTCCGCTTCGAACACCACCGCGACGCCCTCGGCATCGGCGAGGCCGCGCCGCGGCTGAGCTGGATCGTCGAGGAGGCGCCGAGCGACTGGGCGCAGGCCTCCTACGAGGTGGAGACCGCGTCCGGCGAATCCGTTCACGTGAGCAGCCGCGAATCGGTGCTCGTGCCGTGGCCGTTCGCCGAACTGGCGTCGCGTGAGCGCGTGCGGGTTCGCGTGCGCGTGACGGGTGAGGACGGCACGACCTCCGAGTGGTCCGAGTGGTCCGACGTCGAGGCGGGGCTCCTGCAGCCGGCCGACTGGGCGGCCGAGCTCGTGACCCCGGCTCCGGGAGCCGCGGCACTGCTTCGTCGCACGACGGAGCTGCCCGCGAAGCCGGTGCGCCGGGCGCGCGTGTACGCCACCGCTCACGGCCTGTACCAGCTCGAGATCAACGGCCGGCGCGTCGGCGACGACGAGCTGGCGCCGGGATGGACGGCCTACGATTCCCGCCTGCGCTACCAGACCTACGACGTCACGGACCTGGTCGAGGGCGGTACGACCACGATCGGCGCGTGGCTCGCGGACGGATGGTGGCGGGGCTACCTGGGCTGGGACGGCCGCCGCGAGTGGTACGGCACCGAACTGGGGCTGCTCGCCCAGCTGGAGGTCGAGTTCGAGGACGGCGACCGGCGGGTGATCGCGACGGATGCGGCGTGGGAGAGCTCCGCCGGGCCCATCGTGTCCGCCGACCTCTACAACGGTGAGCACTTCGACGCCCGGCTGCTCGACCCCGGCTGGTCTACGCTCGGCGGGGCGACGAACGGCGGCGCGGCGGACGGGTGGACCCCGGTGACCGTCTCCGAGTTCGACACCGGTCTGCTGGTCGCCCCCGACGGGCCGCCCGTGAGGGTCACCCAGACCGTTCCCGTGGCAGACGTCATCGTCTCGCCGTCAGGCCGCACCATCCTGGACTTCGGTCAGAACCTCGTCGGCCGTCTGCGGATCACCGTCTCCGGCGAGGAGGGCGACACGGTCGTCCTCCGGCACGCCGAGGTGCTCGAGAACGGGGAGCTCGCCACCGAGCCGCTGCGCGGCGCCGAGGCCACCGACACCTACGTGCTCCGCGGGAGCGGCACCGAGGAGTGGGCCCCGCGGTTCACCTTCCACGGCTTCCGCTACGCCGAGGTGACCGGATGGCCCGGCGAGTTCCACCCGTCGGCGGTCGTGGCCGAGGTGCTGCACTCCGACCTGGATCGGACGGGATGGTTCGCCGCGTCGGACCCCAAGGTCGACCGGCTGCACCAGAACATCGTGTGGGGGATGCGCGGCAACTTCGTCGACGTCCCCACGGACTGCCCGCAACGGGATGAGCGACTCGGCTGGACCGGTGACCTCCAGGTCTTCGCCCCGACGGCCGAGTACCTGTTCGACACCAGCGGCTTCCTGACGTCCTGGCTGAAGGACCTGGCCGCGGAGCAGCAGCGGTACAGCGGCACGCCGATGGTGGTCCCCGCGATCACGACCGGCTACACCGGTCCGATGGCCGGCTGGGCCGACGCGGCCACCGTGGTGCCGTGGACGATGTACCAGGCGAGCGGCGACCTCGAGGTGCTCGGCCGCCAGTTCGACTCGATGGCCCGGTGGGTCGCCGAGGTGGAGGCAGCCGCCGGCCCCGACAGGATCTGGTCGGCCGGCTTCCAGTTCGGCGACTGGCTCGACCCCTCCGCCCCGGTCGGGCGCCCGGAGGCGTCCGCCACCTATCCCGAGATCGTCGCGACCGCGTATTTCGCGCGCTCGACGCGGATCGTCGCCGACGCGGCGGCTCTTCTCGGGCGGCCCGAGGAGGAGCGGTTCCGGGCACTGGCCGACGAGGTCGCCACCGCCTTCCGCCGCGAGTACGTCTCCGAGTCCGGCCGGCTCCTGTCGGACTCCGCCACCGCGTACGCGCTCGCGCTGCAGTTCGACCTCGTCGGGGGCGCGGTCGCCCGGGCCCGCGCCGCCGATCGCCTGGCCGAGATCGTGCGCTCGAGCGGGTTCACGATCGCGACCGGCTTCATCGGCACCCCGCTGATCTGCGACGCGCTGTCGGCCAACGGACACCTCGACACCGCCTACAAGCTCCTGTTCCAGACGAAGGCGCCCTCCTGGCTCTACACCGTCGACCAGGGCGCCACCACGATCTGGGAGCGGTGGGACTCGCTGCTCCCCGACGGCACGGTGAACCCCTCCGGTATGACGTCGTTCAACCACTACGCGTTCGGCGCGATCGGAGACTGGCTGCACCGCGTGGTCGCCGGCCTGGCCCCGGCGGCCCCGGGCTACCGGCGCATCGCCGTCGCGCCTCAGCCGCCCCGGCGCGGACTGACCTCCGCATCCGCCCGGCTCGACACGCCCTACGGCACGGCGGAGAGCGGCTGGGTGCTGGAGGAGGGCAACCTGCGACTGGCCGTCCGCGTGCCGGTCGGCGTGACCGCGGATGTCGTGCTGCCCTCCGGAGCACACCATGTCGTCGGCCACGGCGAGCACGAGTTCGCCGAGCCGTTCGAGTCCGACCAGGACACGCAGCTGACGGTCACCGTCGACACCCCGCTGGGAACCCTCATCGAGAGCGCGGAGGCGATGGCCGTTCTCACCGGGGTCATCACCAAGCACATCCCGGAGGCCGCCGAGCACATGGAGTCGGGACTCCGCGGGCAGGAGGCGACCACGCCCCGCCAGATCGCGGGGATGCTCCCCGGCCCGGATGCCGTGCTCGCCGACCTGGAGCGCGGCTTCGCGGCCGTCAGCGCGGGCGAGCCGATCCCGGCCGACGTGCTCTCCTCGCCCGAGCCGACCGCGGACGACGACACACTCGCCCGTGAGGCGGCCCTCCTCACGGGACGCGACTTCTGGTCCACGAGGGAGGGCGACGGCATCCGATCCCTGGTGCTCGTCGACGGCCCGCACGGAGTCCGCCGCCAGGCCGGAACCGCGGACAACCTCGGCTTCAACCAGAGCATCCCTTCGACTTGCTTCCCGCCCGGAGTCGGCCTGGGCTCCACCTGGAACCCCGCTCTCGTGCGCGAGGTCGGTGCGGCGCTGGGCCGCGAAGCGCGCGCCCTCGGCGTCGACGTGCTGCTCGGCCCGGCGATCAACATCAAGCGGTCGCCGCTCGGCGGCCGCACCTTCGAGTACCTCTCGGAGGACCCGCGCCTCACGGGAGCCCTCGCCACCGAGTACGTCCACGGCCTCCAGAGCACGGGCGTCGGCGCATCCCTCAAGCACTTCGCCGTCAACAACCAGGAGACGGACCGGATGCGCGTGGACGCCCAGGTCGACGACCGCGCGCTGCGCGAGATCTACCTGCCCGCCTTCGAGCAGGTCGTGACGGAGGCGCAGCCGGCGACGGTGATGAGCGCGTACAACGCGATCAACGGGGCGTTCGCTTCAGAGAACGAGTGGCTGCTGACCGAGCTGCTGCGCGACGAGTGGGGCTTCGAGGGGCTGGTCGTCTCCGACTGGGGCGCGATCAAGGACCGGGTTCAGGCGCTGAAGGCCGGCCTCGACCTGGAGATGCCCGGGACCGGCGACGAGGGCACCGAGGCGATCCTGGCCGCCGTCCGCGACGGACGCCTCGACCGTTCCGTCGTCGAGCGCAGCGTCGCCCGGCTGGCGCGACTCGCCGAGCGCACTGCTGCCGCGGCCGGGGACGACGGCGGCGGCCGCGCCATCGACGCGGACGCCCACCACGACCTGGCCCGCCGGGCGGCGGGCGAGGCGGTGGTACTGCTGCGCAACGAGAACGCGACACTGCCGCTCCGGCGGGGGCAGCACGTCGCCGTCCTCGGGCAGCTGGCGGTGGAGCCCCAGTTCCAGGGCGGCGGCAGTTCGCACGTGAACCCGACCCGGCTCGACATACCGCTGGAAGAGCTGCGCGAGCGGCTCGGGCACGATGTCGTCTTCGCCGCGGGCTACGACCGTAAGAACGCGGAAGCGGATGAGCGTCTACGAGGAGAGGCGGTGGAGGCGGCCCGCAACGCGGACGTCGCCGTGGTCTTCGCCGGCCTGTACGAGGAGGACCAGTCGGAAGGGTTCGACCGCACGCACATCGACCTGCCCGAGTCGCACGTGCACCTCATCACGGCCGTCGCGGCCGTCGCGGCCCGCACGGTCGTCGTGCTCTCGAACGGCGGTGTCGTCTCGCTCGAACCGTGGCACGACAGTGTCGACGCGATCGTCGAAGGATGGGCGCTCGGCCAGGCCGTCGGCTCCGCGCTCGCGAGCGTGCTCACGGGCGAGATCAATCCCTCCGGCCGGCTGGCGGAGACGATCCCGCTGCGGCTTGCGGACACCCCGTCGTACCTCTCGTTCCCGGGAGAGAACGAGGTGGTCCGCTACAGCGAGGGCGTGTTCGTGGGCTATCGGTACTACACCGCCGTGGGCCGGGAGGTGCGCTACCCGTTCGGGCACGGCCTGAGCTACACGACGTTCACGTCCGGGCTCGAGGTGGAGGTCACCGGCGCCGACTCCGCCGTAGCGCGCGTCACGGTCACGAACACCGGCCCGGTCGCCGGAGCCCACGTGGTCCAGCTCTACGCGGCGCCGACGCATACGCCCGTACGGCGGCCGGTACGTGAACTGGCCGGGTTCGCGAAGGTCTCGCTGGAGCCGGGAGCCTCGACGACCGTCGAGCTGCCGCTCGGCCGCCGCGCCTTCGCGTTCTGGGACACGCCGAATTCCCGCTGGTGGGTCGCGCCGGGCGGCTACGCCGTCCAGCTCGGCGCCTCGGCAGCGGACATCGTCGCCGAGCGCACCATCGAGCTCGACGGCGATGTGGATGCGCCGCAGGTGCTGTCGCTCGAGTCGACCGTCGGCGACTGGTTCGGCCATCCCGTGGTCGGTCCCGCGCTGATGCAGGCGATGATGGCGGGGGCTTCGGCGGAGCAGCTCGCCGCCGCCGAGTCCAACGGCAACATGCTGAGGATGGTCGAGTCCATGCCGATGGGGCAGTTCGCCCGCTTCCCCGGCGTCGAGATCCCCGACGAGGCGCTCGACCAGCTGATCGCGCTCAGCACCGACGCCGATGCGGCCCACGCCGACCTGGCGGGAGCGCAGCAGTGACGGCCGTCGATCCGAGGACCCGCGTCCTGCTGACCGGAGCCACCGGCAACTGGGGCCGCGCAGCCCTCCGCGAATTCCGCGAGCGCGGCGACAGGATGCGCGTCGTCGCGTTCGCGCTCGACACGCCCCAGGACCGGGCCGTCCTGGGCGAGTTCGCCGACATGGAGAACCTCGAGGTCTTCTGGGGCGATCTGCTCGACTACGCCGACGTCCAGCGGGCGATCCAGCACGTCGATCTCGTCCTCCACGTCGGCGCCGTCGTCTCGCCGGTCGCCGATGAGCACCCGGCCCTCGCCCAGCGCGTGAACATCGGCAGCATGCAGAACATCATCCGGGCCGTCGCTGCGCTGCCCGACCCGGCCTCGGTCGGCGTGGTGGGCATCGGCTCGGTGGCGGAGACGGGCGACCGCACGCCGCCGATCCACTGGGGCCGGGTCGGGGACCCGCTCCGGGTGTCGCAGTTCGACGAATACGGGCAGACCAAGGTCGTCGCCGAGAAGCTGCTGATCGAATCGCGGCTCCCGAAGTGGGCGTGGCTGCGCCAGACCGGCATCTTCCACCCGGGGATGCTCGCCCTCCGCGACCCGATCATGACCCATTCCACCCTGGGAGGCGTCATGGAATGGGCGACCGCCGAGGATTCCGCGCGGCTCCTCGCCGGGATCGCCGAACGCGACCTTCCTGAAGAGTTCTGGGGCGGGATCTACAACATCGGCGGCGGCGAGGAGTGGCGGCTGACGAACTGGCAGCTGCAGACCGCGATCAGCGGCGCCCTCGGTGTGTCGGATGTGCGCGGCTGGTACAACCGCAACTGGTTCGCCACACGGAACTTCCACGGTCACTGGTACACCGACAGCGACCGGCTGAACGCGCTCGTCCCGTTCCGCCGCGACACTTTCGCCCAGGCACTCGAACGCGCCGTCGCGACGCTCCCGGACTCCGTCCGGTCGGCCGGCCGGGTACCGGGGTGGATCGTGAAGAACCTGGTCATGCGGCCGCTCACCCGGAAGCCGCGCGGGACGATGCACGCCATCGCGCACCACGACGAGGCCGCCATCCGGGCCCATTTCGGCTCGCTGGAGGAGTGGCGGGCGATCGGCGACTGGACGACGTTCGCCGTCCCGCAGCCGTCGCGGACGCCGTCGTTCCTCGATCACGGCTTCGACGAGGGCAAGCCGCCGAGCGCGTGGGATCGCGCCGACTATGCACGGGCCGCGGAGTTCCGCGGCGGCGAGCTCGTCTCGCCGGTCGTCCCGGACGGGCGTCCGCGTGAGCCGCTGATCTGGAGCTGCGCCTTCGGGCACATCTTCGCGGCCAGCCCCTTCCTCATCCTCGCCGGCGGCCACTGGTGCCCGGACTGCACGCGCGACAGCGCCGGCTACGAGCGTCAGGCCGAGCGCAACCCGTTCCTCGCCCAGCTGTACTCGTCGCAGACCCCTGCGCTGCGCGGCGAAGCGACCCACCGCTAGCGGCTCGTCAGAAGGAGCACCGTGTCGATTCGAGCCCTGGCGTTCGGGAGCGCCTGGCGAAGCTCTGAGTCGCGGTCTAGGCCGGGTCGCGGGCACTGTCTATTGCCCGGCCGCGCCTCCGCCCTACGGTGACCGAAGGCCGGGATCCCGACCTCCCACACGAGACAGGAGGAACCATGTCAACGAAACCCGCGACCGTGGCCGTTGCGACGTACGCCACGAGGGATGCGGCGGTGGAGGACTACGAGGTGGTCCGGGGCGCCAAGCACCAGGGCCAGCTCGACCACATCGCCATCGCCGTCATCGTCAAGGACGAGAACGGTGAGCTGAAGGTGGACCGCCACGACTCGTCCGCCAAGCACCTCGCCTGGGGCGGCGCCATCCTCGGCGCCGCACTGACCGTCATCGTCCCGCCCGTCGGGATCGCGACGCTGGCCGCCGGCACCACGACCGGCGTGCTCGCCGGCGCAGGTGGCATCATCGGGCACTTCCACCGGAACATCCCCAAGGAGACCATCGAGCAGATGGGGGCGCTCCTGCAGTCCGGGAACGCCGGACTGCTCATCGTCGCGGTGGATCCGAAGGGCGTCGACATCGGGGCGCTGCTGACGAACGCCCAGAAGAAGGTCGTGACCGCCGACGTCCAGGACGACAAAGACGCGGCGGAGGACGCCCTCGAAGCCGCGTTCGACCAGATGTCGGTGAAAGAGGCCGCCTAGCCTCAGGCGCCGCGCAAGATGAGAGACGCCTCGGTGCGTCTCTCATCTTCTGCGTCTACGCCGTCGCGTCTTTCGCGCAGCGGAACCCGATGTGGGTGGTCGACGTGTCGTCCGACTGCGGCGACCGCGCAGCGGGACGGAACCGCAGGCAGTATTCGGGACTGCACAGGTACGAGCCGCCCTTGAGGACGCGGCGCGGCGAGGCAGCCGGATCGGAGGCCCCTGCGGCGAGCAGGTTCGGGCGGGATCCCGCCTCCACAGCTGCCTCGCCGGGGATGACGTGCCGCGGCGCGTAGACGTCGCTCGTCCACTCCCACACGTTCCCGATCATGTCGAAGAGGCCGTAACCGTTCGCCGGATACGAGCCGACCGGAGCCGGCGCCGCTCCGAACCGCCCGCGGTTGTCGTAGGGGAAGCGCCCGATCCAGGAGTTGGCGCGGGCCTCCCCGCCGGGATAAGGCTCCTCGCCCCACGCGAACCGCGCGCCCTCGACGCCCCCGCGCGCCGCGAACTCGTGCTCGGCTTCGGTCGGCAGCCGTTTGCCCGACCAGGCCGCGTAGGCGACGGCGTCCTCGTAGGCGACCTGCACGACCGGCCGGTCCATGCGGTGCTCGATGGACGAACCGGCGCCCTCGGGGTGCCGCCAGTCCGCGCCGGGCTCCCACCGCCACCAGTTGCGCCACTCCCGGAGGTCGACGGGTCCGGGCGTCATCGTGAAGACCATCGAGCCGGGCATCCGCTCGTCGTCGCTCAGCTCGGGGAAGAGCTGGGCTTCGAGGGCCGCTCCGCCACCGTGACGTAGCCGGTGGCGTCGACGAACGAGGCGAACTCCGCATTCGTGACCTCGTAGCGGTCGATCAGGAACGTCTCGACCCTGCGCCGGTGCACCGGCTGCTCGTCGGGATAGAACTCCGCGGATCCCATGCTGAAGGTCCCGCCCTCGATGCGCACCATCTCCCCCATGCGCGGATGCTACCGCCGGTGATCGCGCCCCCGCGAGCAGGCAACTGCATATCGGACGCGTACAGGCCGGTCCTACCTTTGGTCGATCACCGGATGCACCGGATGCGAAGAAGGTCACGTCATGAACGGCAGCACACTCGCAGTCCTCCTGGCCTGTTTCTCCGACGCGAAGGGCGCGGGCAAGGCCCGCAGCCGATTGGATGCGGAACTCCGCTCGACGGGCGCCCCTGTGCTGGATGCCGTGGTGCTCTCCGTGAACAAGCGGCACCGGGCGACCGTGCACGATCCCCGCAGAGTGGTCGCCGGCACGGTGGTCCCGTTCGTCACCTGGGGGCTCTTCGGTCTCGTCGCCAGCGGCTGGGTCGGCGCCGCGATCTGGGGTCCGGTGGGCGCGCTCTGCGGTTTCCTCAACACCTACTACAGCCTCCATCTCGCGTCGAAGGCGGAGCTCGCCACGATCGGGCAGCAGCTGCCCGCCGATTCCTCGGCGCTTCTCCTGTTCGTCGAGACGCGGGACCCGGAGGGCATGCTGACCCGCGCCGCCGGGCTCGCGCCGGAGAGCGCCAGCGTCGTCGGCATCGCGGACGACCTCAGCGTCGCGGGATCGACGTGGTCGGCGGCGGCGACCGGTGAGGCGCCTCCGGTCGCCGGCGGCGCCGCGGAAGCGCTTCTCAGCATGATCCTGGTGCGGTACCGCCAGCCGGAGACCGCACGCGCCATCGCCGCACGGGTGAAGTCGGATCGAGCGGTGGCGAAGGCCGCGCAGCTCGACCTGGTGATCCGAACCGACCCGCGAGGGCGCAGGCATGTGGCCGATCCATCCTTCGGCGTGGCGGCCACGGTCCGCGGCAACATCGTGAGCTGGGGGCTGTTCGGCCTCGTGTGCGGGGCGATCGCGGGCGCCTTCGGTGGCGGCATCCTGCGCACCGGTCTCGCGACCGGCATCGGCTGGGCGGTCTTCGGCATCTTCGCCGGGGCGCTGTACGGGCTGTGGGCAGGCCGCAGCGTCTCCGCGCGGCGCCTGCGGAGCATCTCGTCGCTCCTGCCCGACGGAAGCTCCGCCATCCTCGCCTGGACCTCCGGCCGGCCGCCCGGGCCGGTCCTCGACTCGCTCTCCGACATCGCCTCGGAGCACGCCATCGTCGACTTCGTCCCGTCGGGCTCAGGCGCCGTCGTCCGCAGCGGCGGTCTCTGAGCGCAGCAACTGTATATCCACGCGGCACGGGCCGGTGTCATAGTCCGTCTGTCCGGCCCGCACGCACGAACCCGCACACACGAAAGGACGGCACGGAAATGCCTGACAAGCCCAACATCGTGGTCTTCTTCTGGGACAACTTCGGCTGGGGTGAGCTCGGCTGCTACGGGGGAGGTGTCCTCCGCGGTGCTCCGACGCCCCGCATCGACGCGTTCGCCGACGATGGCCTCCGGCTGCTCAACTTCAACGTGGAGTCGCAGTGCACGCCGTCCCGGTCGTCGCTCCTGACCGGGCGGCACGCCATCCGCTCGGGAACCGGTGCGGTCGCCGTCGTGGGCCCGGACGGCCTCACGCGCTGGGAGGTCACCATGGCCCAGGCGCTGTCGGATGCGGGCTACGCGACCGGGATGTGGGGCAAGTGGCACCTCGGGTCCGACCCCGCGCACCGCGGACCCGTCGACTTCGGTTTCGACGAGGCGGTGTGGTCGCCCCGCACCGCGGACGAAGTGTTCTGGGCCGCGCAGTCGTACTTCCCGAAGGGCACCGTCAGTGCCAAGCCGTACGCGGGCGACACCGAGATCCCGATGGAGTACCAGACCATCTACTCGCGCAAGAAGGGCGAGGACCCGGTGCCGGTCTCCCCGTACGACCCGGAATGGCGCGCCGGATTCGATCGCAAGATCACCGAGTGGGCGATCGACTTCATGCGCCGCAGCAAGGACGACGGCAAGCCGTTCTTCATGTACCTGCCGTACACGCAGGTGCACGCGCCGACGATCCCCGACCCCGAGTACGCCGGGAAGACCAAGCACGGCAACTGGGCCGACATCCTGACGCAGATGGACGACTTCACCGGCATGGTCCTCGACGAACTGGAGGCTCTCGGGCTCGCCGAGGACACCATCGTCGTGTGGTCGTCGGACAACGGCGCGGATTCGACCTACCACTTCCCGAACAGCGACCCCGACCCGGTGGGCGGAGTCTGGAACGGCTTCAACGGGCCGTGGCGCGGCTCCCTGTTCACGTCGCTCGAGGGCTCCAACCGGACGCCGTGCATGGTCCGCTGGCCGGGCAAGGTGCCCGCGGGCCGGGTGAGCAACGAGATGGTGCACGAGGTCGACCTCTTCACCACGCTCGTGCTCGCCGGAGGTGGCGAGGTCCCCGGCGATCGGACGATCGACGGGATGGACATGCGCGACTTCCTGCTCGGCGACGCCGACGAGTCCGGCCGCGACACCGTCCTCTGCATCCAGGGCAACCGGCTTCAGGCGATCAAGTGGCGGCAGTGGAAGGTGCACCTGTTCCAGCAGGACGACTTCTACTCCACGTGGTCGGCATACAGCTTCCCGCACGTCCACAACCTGGAGTGGGATCCGCGGGAGGAGCATCAGATCGACTTCCCGCACGGTTGGGCGGTGCATCCCATGGCCGCGGCGGCGAGCGCGTTCCTGAAATCGCTCGCGCTGGAACCGCCGATCAAGCCGGGGACCCCGGACCCGTACACGCCGCCGGAGCCCGGCACGCTGGTGCCGCAGGAGCACCTGCAGATCGGCCCGATCATCCAGTACGTCACGACGCTGCACGAGGCGCAACCGGCGGCCGTGGATGTGAAGGATCACCACCCCGACCACGGCATGACCGGCCACGCGGGGGCGTGAGCATCATGCTCGAGCAGGTCGTCGCGGCGTCGCCGATCACCATCGGCGGCTGGAAGTGGACGGGTGACTTCACCACCCTGGACCTCATCGCGGCCTCGACGAACGCCCTGAACGGCGCCCTGCTCGCCCGGCGCCCCGACCACTACAAGAACTTCACGGTGATCGGGGTGCTCGGGATGGCGCTCCTGATGGGCCTCGGCGGCGGCATCACCCGCGACGTGATCGTCAACCAGGTGCCCGGCGCGCTCACAAACCCCGCGTACATCACCCTGGCGCTCGTCTTCGGCGTCATCGGCTACCTGCTCGCCTACGGGCAGGGGCAGCTGTTCCGGGAGGGCGTGTTCCAGTTCTTCACCTCGTTCTCCCTGCCGCTGTACGCGATCGTCGGCGCGCAGAAAGGCGAGTCGGTGGGGCTGCCGATCCTGGGCGTCCTGGCGCTCGCGGTGATCGGCCCGACGGCGGGACGCTGGTTCGTGGATGTGTCGAGCGGCGTGACGCCGAAGCATTTCATCCAGGGCGAGTGGTTCGTCAGCATCGCGGCGCTGACCGGGATCGTCTGGATCTGCTGCACGGCTCTCGGCCTGAACACCTGGTGGGCCGCGGGGATCTCATTCGTCGTCGGCTACGTCCTCCGCATGGTCGCGCTGTACCGCGGGTGGGAGGAGCCGCTCGCCAGGGAACCCGCCGGCGTCTACAAGCACAGCGACGGCAGGCCCCTTCTCGGGCGCAAGATCGCGGGCAAGTCGGAGCGCGAGCTGCGCGATCTCGGGCTCGTGATCGAGGCGGAGGGGCCCCGGCCGGGACGAGGGGCGTGATCGCGGGCGTTCAGCTGTCGAACTGCTCCCAGTGCCCTTCGCTGATCACCTCGACCCGGTCGCCGATCACCGAGATCGCCGTCTGCTCATCGATCGCGTACGACCGGCCCGGGATGCGCTCCGCCCAGCGCCTGGCGGCCTCCAGCGTGTTGCTCGTCCAGCCGGGGTAGTCGAGGTGCGGGAAGAGCGAGAAGTCGACCAGTCCGAGCGTGTCGTCGGGGCCGTCCGGCTGCCAGTCGAGGAACTCCCGGCCCACCCGCGGGGTCATCACCATGCTGCCCGCGCTGACCCCGACCCAGACGGTGCCGGCGAGCTCGGGCAGCATCGCCGCGAGCCCCGAATGCAGCATCCACGTGAAGAGGTAGCGGGCCTCGCCGCCATCGACCAGCAGCACGTCGGCGTCGCGCACCCACGGCATCCACCGCTCCTCGGCGACGGTCGGCAGCGCGGTGAGTTCGAGCACGCCGACCGATCTCCAGCCGAGGCCGACGAGCCCGGGGTCGTCGCGACGGCCTGCGGTCGACAGCCAGACGCTCCGCGGGTCGCACGCGGGCTGCCCCCACTGCGCGGTCGGGATGAAGAGGGCGTCGCTCTCGGCGATCGGTTTGCCGAGCATGCCGATCAGCGCTTCGCGGATCGATGCGTTCGTGACACCGCCGGATGTCAACAGCAGTTTCATCCTGTTCCTCTCGTTCTGCGGGCCCCGACCCCCAGTACGCGTGACGTTTCCGGGCAGTTCGGCGTTTTGCTCTGCGATCTCCCAGGAGAAGTGGCGCAAGATTTCTCAGTTGCCCCCTTCACGATAGGAACCTCATGAGCTCGCTTCGCGATCACATCGAGCGCACGCTGCCCGTTGCCGATCTCGCTCTGGCGGCGGAGACCCCGTCCGCCCCCGCGACCGGAGCCATCAGCCTGCCGGCGCAGCCGTAGTACCCCGCCTCCCCGCTCACGCCCGGCCGGCCCACGGGTCGTAGTCGGCGAGCAGCGCCCCCTGCTCCGGCCGCTCCGCCTCCGGCACGTGCTGGAGGTTGATGCGCACGCGATACCAGAGAGAGCTCGCGCCGCGCATCCCGTCGACCAGCTCGTCCGCGGGGTGGAGTTGCGCTGCGGCGTCGGGATGGGCGTCCTTCCACTGCGCCAGCGCATCCATCGCCTCGGGCTTGGTCTTCGTCCGCGCGATCTCGATCAGCGGCATCTGCGACACGCGCCGGCCCTCGCCGTCGCCCGACCGCGGCGGCTTCTCGGCGGGGCCGAGCTCCTTCGCCAGGGCGAGGAGCGCATCCAGTGATCCCACCGCCTCGTCGAGGCCCGCGTGCGGGTCGCCGCGCTCGGCGAACCGCTCGAGCACCGAGCCGACCGTGAACTCCTCCGGCCGCCGGGAGCGGACCTCGTCCCAGTCGAGCGGCGTCGAGACGCGCGCATCCGGCAGCGGTCGGATGGAGTAGGCGGAGGCCACCGTGCGGTCCTTCGCGTTCTGGTTGAAGTCGACGAACACGCTCTCGCCGCGCTCCTCCTTCCACCAGCGCGCGGTGGCCATGCCGGGTGCGCGGTTCTCGACCTCGCGCGCCAGCGTCTCGGCCGCGAGCCGCACGTCGGCGAAGCTCCATTCCGGCCGGATGCGGACGAGGATGTGGAGGCCGCGCGACCCGCTCGTCTTCGGCCAGCCGACCAGGCCGTGGTCCTCGAGCACGTCGCGGGCGATGAACGCCACGTCGACGATCTGCGACCAGTCGACGCCCGGCATCGGATCGAGGTCGACGCGCAGCTCGTCGGGATGGTCGAGGTCCTCCGCCCGGACAGCGTGCGGGTTGAGGTCGAGGCAGCCCAGGTTCGAGACCCAGGCGAGGCCGGCGGCGTTGCGCACGACGGTCTCCTCGGCCGAGGTACCGCGCGCGTAGCGCAGGGTCGCCGTGTCGATGTAGGGCGGGTGGCCCTCGGGCACGCGCTTCTGGAAGAACGGCTCCTGCGAAAGCCCCTTCACGAAGCGCTTCAGCACCATCGGCCGACCGCCCGCGCCGCGCAGCGCCCCTCGGCGACGGCGACGTAGTAGCGCGCGAGGTCGAGCTTGGTCAGCCCGGGCTCGGGGAAGACGACCTTGTCCGGGCTCGAGATGCGCACCTCCTCGCCCTCCACCTCGAGGAACGTCTCGGACTTCGACGACGGGCTCATGCCGCCACGTTATTCGCGTCGGGGCCGCCGGGCCAGGGGCGCTAGGAGGCGCTTCGGCCCTTGCGGCGTGCGGCGGAGCGCGGCGGCAGCGCGCGCATGTGCTGGACGACCGGGGTGAGCACGCGCTCGAGCGTGCGGACGTCGTCGCGCGGGATCGCATCCAGGAACATCCGGTGCAGCACGTCGATGTGCCCCGGGAAGACGGCCGCCAGGCGCTTGCGTCCGGCGTCGGTGATGGTGACGGTGGTGCCGCGTTCGTCGTCCGCCGAGGGCGCGCGGGTGACGAGGCCGGCCTTCTCGAGCAGGCCGGCCTGGTAGGTGAGGCCGCTGCGGCTGTAGACCACGCCGTCGGCGAGCTCGGTCATGTTCTGGCTGCCGTCGGGGGCGTCGCCGAGCCGCGCCAGGAGCTGGAACTGCACGTAGCTGAGGTCGCCGGCCTCCCGCAGCTGCTGCTCGACCGCGTGCCGGAGCAGGCTCGTCGCCTCGATGAGCGCGAAGTAGGCGCCGAGCTCGGACGGGTCGAGGGCGGGGGAGGCGTCGTCCATCCGGCAAGTATACGTTGCTTCGAATTCGAAGCGGTGCTAGAGTCGGCCTATTGCTTCGAATTCGAAGCAGATAACGAGAAGAGGAAGCATCATGAAGGCAGCGCGATTCCACCAGTACGGCGGCCCCGAGGTCCTGAGCTACGAAGACGTCGAGGCGCCGGTTCCGGGCAGCGGCCAGATCCGCATCCATGTCGCCGGTGCGGCGTTCAACCCGGCCGACAACGGCATCCGGAGCGGTAACCTGCGCGAGGCGATCCCCGTCTCGCTGCCGCACGTGCCGGGCTACGACGTGTCCGGTCGGGTGGATGCACTCGGTGACGGCGTCGACGGCTTCGCGGTGGGGGATGCCGTGATCGGCTTCCTGCCGATGGTCGCCGACGGCGCCGATGCGGAGTACGTGGTCGCGCCGGCCGACGCCCTCGCCCCGGCGCCGACGAGCATCCCGTTGGTGGATGCGGCGGCGCTGCCCTCGGTCGGGCTGACCGCCTGGCAGGCCCTGTTCGACGACGCCGGACTCTCAGCCGGTCAGCGGCTGCTGATCAGCGGCGCGGGCGGTGCCGTCGGTGGGTACGCGGTGCAGCTCGCCAAGCGGGCCGGGGCGTACGTGATCGCGACCGCGAGCCCGCGCAGCCGTGCCGCGGTACTGGCGGCCGGCGCCGACGAGGTGATCGACCACACCGACACCGAGGTCGTCGCTGCCGTGGGCGAGCCGGTGGATGTGCTGCTCAACCTGGCGCCCATCTCACCGGACGAGTTCCGCGCGCTGGTCGGCCGCGTGCGCGACGGCGGGGTGGTCGTCAGCACGACGGCCTGGATGCCGGCCCCGGCCGATGAGGAGCGCGGGGTGCGCGCGGTCGACGTCTTCGTCCGCAGCGACGTCGATCAGCTGACCGAGCTCGTCGGCCTCGTGGACCGCGGCGAACTGACCGTGCAGGTGGACCGGCGGGTTCCGCTCAGCGACCTGGCCGCGCTGCACGCCGAGGCGGCCTCGGGTGCCCTGCGCGGAAAGGTCGTCGTCGTCCCCGGCGCCGCTGCGGCCTAACGATGCTGCTGCAGCTGCCGCTCCCAGTCCCGCGGGACGCGGTCGGCCGGGCCGGGAACGGTCTGGTCGACCGGGTGGCTGACCGGCGGCGCCAGCTCCGGGCCGTCGATGAACGACCCGGTGCGGTAGTCGTAGAACCAGTCCTCGCCGGGCTCGAAGCTGCGGATGATCGGGTGCCCGGTGCTCTCCGCGTGCTTGGAGGCGTGCGTGTTCAGCGAGTCGTCGCAGCATCCGATGTGCCCGCATTCGGCGCAGCGCCGAAGGTGCAGCCACCAGTCGCCGGTCTGCATGCACTCGGCGCAGCCGGGTCCGGTCGGGGCGGCCTGAGGGTCGATGCCGCCGGTGCTGGTCGCGTCGCTCATGGTCTCGTCCCCATCCCTCATCGCGTTGCCTGGTCGCGCCTGTTCGCAGCATCCGGTGCCACTCGCAGCCGCACCAGACGGTAGCCGATTCCGACCGCGAGGACCAGCAGCCCGGCGACGACCGACCCCACCGGCAGCGTGGCGACGAGCACGACGCAGCCGACCGCACCGACCAGCGCCAAGGCGCGCGGGTACCGGCGGTGCGTTCGGTCCTGCGTCCAGGCCGACGCGTTCGCGATGAGGTAGTACAGCAGCACGCCGAACGAGGAGAACCCGATCGCCCCGCGCAGGTCGGTCACCGCGATGAGCACGCAGACGACCAGCCCGAGCACGAGTTCGGCCCGGTACGGCACGCGGAATCGCGGGTGGACGGCGGAGAGCCACACCGGCAGGTCGCGGTTGCGGGCCATCGCGAGGCTGGTCCGGCCGATACCCGCCACCATCGCGAGCAGCGCGCCGAGGGCGGCCGCCGCGGCCCCGACCCGCACGATCACGGTCGGCCAGGCGGCCCCGCTCGTCTCGGCCACGGCGTTCAGCGGGGCGGTGGCTCCGGCCAGCCCCGCCGGCCCCAGCGCGTGCAGTGCGGAGGTCGCGACGAGCGCGTACACGACCAGCACGATCCCGAGGGCGGAGGTGATCGCGCGCGGGATGGTGCGCGCCGGGTCGACGACCTCCTCGCCCATCGTGGCGATGCGCGCGTACCCGGCGAAGGCGAAGAACAGCAGGCCGGCGGACTGGAGTACGCCGTACAGCGAGACCGGCGCTCCCGGCGCACTCGCGCTCGCCGCGGTGTGCGTGAAACCGATCACGACGGCGACCGTCAGCGCGATCAGGGAGACGCCGACGAGGATGCGCGTGAGCAGCGCGGTGCGCGTGACTCCCCGCGTGTTGACGATGGTGAGCACGACGACGGCCAGGATGGCGACCGGCTTCACCCACGGACCGGGCACGGCGTACGTGGCGAAGGTGAGCGCCATCGCCGCCGAGCTGGCGGTCTTGCCGACGACGAACGACCATCCCGCCAGGAAGCCCGGCCACTCGCCGAGGCGCTCGCGGCCGTACACGTAGGTCCCGCCCGAGGTCGGATACTGCGCGGCGAGCTGGGCGGAGGAGGTCGCGTTGCAGAGCGCGACGATCCCCGCCAGCAGGAGTCCGATCAGCAGCCCGGCCCCGGCGGCCGCCGCAGCGGGGGCGAAGGCCGAGAACACCCCGGCGCCGATCATCGAACCGAGCCCGATGGTGATCGCGTCGCCGAGACGGAGCCGCCGCGCGAGGGCGTCGGCGGGTGGAGTGGATGCTGCGCTCACGGCGTGACAGACCGACCTTTCTCCGCACGACGTTTCGACGGCGTGCGGATGAAGTGTACGGGAGCCGGGCGACGAGACGGTGAGGCTCGGAGGGCGCCGTTCGCGGCTGCGGCCGCGCCCTCCGAGCCGTCAGACGTCGCGCGTCGCTGTCGTGACGCCCGCCACGATTCCCGCTACGGCCGCCCAGGCGACGACGACGAGCGCGCTCTGCCACGACTGGAGGTCGCCGTTGGCGACGCCCGACATCCCCGAGCCGGCCGCATCCAACATGTAGCTGGCTGCGGACGCGGCCCATTCCGCCTGGGTGAGCTGGGCGAGAAGGTTCATGACGAGCGGCAGGATGAAGAAGACACCGACCACCGTCGCCACGGCTCCCGCGGTGCTGCGGAGGATCGCGCCCACGAACAGGGCGAACATCGCGCAGAGGCCCAGGTAGGCCGCCGTCCCGAACACGGACCAGAGCACCGTCGGTGGAAGCTTCCCCGAATCGGTTGCGATGTGCTGCGCGGACAGGATCGGAAGGGACACGGCCCACGTGGCGGCGGCGGACACGAGGCCCATGATCGTGCCGGAGAGGAACAGCACCAGCGCCTTCGCCGCGACCACGGGCAGCCGGGTCGGGACAGCAGCGAAGCTCGAGCGGATCATCCCGGTGCCGAACTCGCCGGTGATCGTCAGCACGCCGAGCACGCCGACGGCGAGGAGCCCGAACCGCCAGCCGAGGGTGGCGGTTCGTGCGATCAGTGCTGAGCCCTCGGGCGCCGCTGCCGCCTGGGCCGCCATCGACGAGACGCCGTAGAGCGCGAGCACGCTCACGCCGATGCTGGTGGCGAGGGCCGCGAGCACGGCCCACCACGTGGAGCGGAGGGTGAAGAGCTTCGTCCACTCCGACGCGACCACGCCGGAGAAGGCGAGTCGCGAGTTCTGAAGGTAGGGGTTGACCGTGGTCATCGTGCTCCCTCCGTCCGGTACTCGACGTCGTCCCGCGTCAACGCGAGGTACGCGTCTTCGAGCGTGGGGTCGACCGGGGTCAGTTCGTAGACGGGGATGCGGAGGTCGAGCGCGATGTCGGCTATCGCCTCCGGGGTGGTGCCCGACACCTCTGCCGAGTCGTCGTCGATGATGCTCACGGAGGTGCCGTCGAGGGCCGCAGTGAGCTCGGACAGTCGTGGGCTGCGGACGCGGACCGACCCGCGGGACGCCCCCGCGATGATCTCGTCCACCGGGGCGTCGGCGAGCACCCGGCCCCGGCCGAGCACGATGATGTGGTCGGCGACCTGGGCCATCTCGCTCATGAGGTGCGACGAGAGGAAGACGGTGCGACCTTCGGCCGCGAGGCTGCGCGCGAGGCCGCGCACCCATCGCACGCCCTCGGGGTCGAGGCCGTTCACCGGCTCGTCGAGGATGAGCACGCCCGGATCCCCGAGGAGCGCCGCCGCGATGCCGAGGCGCTGGCCCATGCCGAGCGAGAACTCGCCGACTCGTTTGCCCGCGACCGAGGAGAGCCCGGCCAGCCCGATGACCTCGTCCACGCGTCCGCGGGGGATGCGGTGCGTCGCCGCCAGGGCGGAGAGGTGATGGTATGCGCTGCGCCCGGGATGTGCCGCCTTCGCGTCGAGGAGCGCCCCGACCTCCCGAAGCGGGGCTGCGAGCCGGCGGTACTCGCGGCCCGCTACGGTGGCGCGACCGCCATCCGGTCGATCGAAGCCCATGACCATGCGCATCGTGGTCGACTTGCCCGCACCGTTCGGGCCGAGGAAGCCGGTGACCCGGCCGGGGCAGATGGTGGCGGTGACGTCGTCGACCGCTGTCCGGTCACCGTACCTCTTGGTGAGGTTCTCGAGTTGGATCACGTGCGATGGCCTTTCCGTTAGCGGGCGCGAAGCCCTTGTCTTCTTCAGACGAGCGCTCGCGCTTCTTATGACGGTCGGGGTGCGAATCATCGATCCGCTCCCGCTGTTCTCCTAGTGGGCTGACGGAGCCCGATGGACCAGCCGCGGGGACGGGAGTACGGTCGCGCGGTCAGGACCCAACGGAAGGATGACGCGATGAGCGACGAGAACCAGCGCCCCGATGCGGACGAGCTGCCCGACGGGTCGGGCTCGGACGGCAGCGCGCCGGAGCCCGGCGAGGACACCACCTCGGGCGGCGGTCCGGACGAGAGCAAGGCCGCGCAGGGCAAGTAGCCGCGCGAGCGTCGCGGTCGAGGGGCTCAGCGGCGGCGGAAGGGCCGCACGCTGAGCGACTCGACCGTGCCCGACGCGGGCAGGTCAACCGCCACGCGGACGGTCGCGGCCACCATCTCCGGCGTGATCGTGTACGCCGTGTCGTACTGGAGGCCCTCTCGGGCGACGAGCGCCCGCTGCATGTCGGTGTCGACGCGTCCCGGGTGGATGCTGCTCACGCGTACGCCGTGCGGCCGCTCCTCCTCGCGCAGCGCGTCGGTGAGCGCCCGCAGCGCGAACTTCGATCCCGCGTAGACGCCGCCACCCGGCCCGCTGGCCAGCCCGGACCCGCTGTTGATGGCGACCACGAGCCCCTGCGCGGCCCTCAGCGCGGGCAGCGCCCGGCGGGTGAGCGCCGCGACGGCGAACACGTTGACCTCGAACACGTGCCGCCACGTGTCCAGGTCCGTCTCCTCGACCGTCCCGCCGTCTTCCACGCCCGCCGAGTGCACGAGCACGTCGAGTCGCCCCGGCAGCGGGGGAGCGATGCGCCGACCAGGTCGGCCACGTACGGCTCGGCGGAGGGCAAGGTCGCGACGACGGCCTCCACGGCCGAGGAATCCCGGCCGCCGACGAGCACGTGGTGGGATCGTCCCAACTCGACGGCGATCGCCCGGCCGATGCCGCGTGACGCACCGGTGACGAGGGCGACGGGGCGGGCGGAGTGGGCGGATGCGGTCATCCTCCGAGCCTACGCGGGCGCGTCAGGCCCGGCGCAGCATCCGGAGCCCGGCCGGGACCGACAGCAGGGCGATCGCTGCCACGAAAACGACCAGTACGGGGACGAGCGGCCAGAGGACGAGCGCGACGCCGACCAGCAGTACCGGCAGCGCCAGCCCGATGTAGGCGATCAGGAAGATGGCGGCCAGCACCTCGCCGCGACGCTCGGGGGCGGCCAGCGACGCGGCGGCCGCGATGGCCGATCGGAACTGGAGGCCGACGCCGGCGCCGGCGAGCACGCCGCTGACGACGAACACCCCGAGGGAGGCGAGCAGCACACCGGCCGCGAGTCCGGCCAGCCCGAGCAGCATGAGCACGAGGGCGAGCACGAGCTGCGCGCGGGCGGACAGCCGGCCGAACACGATCTGCGAGACGGCCGAGGCGGCGAAGACCGCGAAGGGGACGGCGCCGGCGAGCAGGTGGGAGGTCTCATGCAGCGTCCCGGCGAGCACGCTCGGCGCGAGGGAGGTGAAGAGACCGAAGACGGCGAACCCGGCGAAGGCGGCCACCGCTGCGGCCGAGAACGCGCCACGGGCCTCGGCGGGCAGGGAGATGCGCTGCGGCCGGTACGCCGGGCGCTCCTCCGCCCGCTCGACGGTCTCGGGCACGAGCGCCACGGCGACCGCGGCAACGGCCAGGATCACGAGGAACACCGCGTACGGCAGCAGCAGGGGAGCGGGCAGGAACTGCGCGAACGCGCCGCCGATCAGCGGGCCGAGAGCGAGGCCGCCGGTGTTCACCACGGTGGACACGGTGCCGGCGAGGCGCGGACCCTCCTCGGGTCGGGCGACCGCCCGCAGCTCGCTGAGGTGCGCCGTCGCGCTCGCCGTCAGTGCGCCGACGCCGATGCCCGAGAGGGTGCGCGCGACGATCAGCCCCGAGATGTCGTTCCAGACCAGGAACAGAGCGGCGGCGAGGATCTCGACGAGCACCGCGATGAGCACCATGCGCCGGCGGCCGGCCCAGTCGCTGAGGTGCCCGATGAGGAACAGGCTCGCGATCACCCCGACCGCGTAGGCGGCGAAGATGACGGTGACGACCCAGGTGGGGAAGCCGTCGCGCGCCTGGTACAGCGCGTAGAGCGGCGTCGGGATGGTCGAGAACGCCATCACCGCGAGGAACGCCGCGGCGATGACCCAGAAGCCGGCCCCGTGACGGAGGCGGAAGGGGCGGCGATCGGTGGTCGGGGCTTCGAGCATGGTGGTCATGGTTGAAGGATGCTCCTCCGGAGCTATCGAGTCCAACGGAAATAGCCGATGGCGAGAATCGAAGGATACGATTGTCCCGTGGACACGCGCCAGCTCGAATACGTCGCCGCGGTCGCGGCGGAAGGCACGTTCACCCGAGCCGCCGAGCGTGTCTTCGCCGCGCAGTCCACGGTGTCTGCGGGCATCCAGAGCCTGGAGCGCGAGCTGGGCGCGCCCCTGTTCGAGCGCGACGCGCACGGCGTGCGTCTGACCGAGGTGGGCGAGGCCGTGCTGCCCGAGGCCCGGGCGGCTCTGGAGGCGGTCGAGCGGATGCGCGAACTGGCGGACCGTGAAGGGCCGCTGCGCGGGACCGTGCGCGTCGGCATCTTCACCAACCTCACCACCGTCGACCTCCCCGGCGTCATGGGCGAGTTCCACCGCAGGCACCCCGAGGTCGACCTGCGCCTCGGTCCGTCGCCCAGCGGCTCCACCGGCCTCGTGGAGGACGTGCGCCAGGGCCGCCTCGACATCGCGTTCCACGGTCTCCCCGACGCCGTGCCCGACCTCCTCACGCGTCCGCTCGCCGATTCGCCCTTCCTCGCGGTGCTGCCGGAGGCGCATCCACTGACCGGTCGCGGCGCCGTCTCGCTCGCCGACCTCGCGGGGGAGCCGTGGGTGGACGCCCGGGCCGGCTTCGGCAACCGCGTGACCCTCGATCGCGCCTTCTCCGCCCTCGGGCTCTCCCGCCGGGTGCCCACGGAGCTGGCCGATCTGGGCGAGATCCCGCGCTTCGTGGCGGCAGGGCTCGGGGTGGCCGCCCTGCCCGAACTGACCATCATCCCGGCCGCGGGTGTCGTCGTGCGTCCGCTCCGCGAGCCGGTCGACTGGCGGCTGAGCGCGATCGCCCGCGCGCGTCCGGGTCGCGCGGCCGAGGCGCTGCTGACGCTGCTGGCCGAGAGGATCGGCGGCGTCTGAGCGCGCAGACGCTCCCGTTACCCTTCCACGTCCGCCGCCGATGCGTCAGACTCGGCGCGAGACCGGGAGGGAGCGGCATGACCGACATGACGGACGACCTGAGGTCGGAGCTGCGGCACCGGGTGCGGCCGATGCGCGGGCGCGACCCGCACGAACGTGGACGCAGCACCACACCGCTGGAGCTGCTCTACGACCTCACGTACGTGGTCGCCTTCGCCGCCGCCTCCGATCAGCTGGCCGGCCAGCTCGCGCACGGGGACGTCTGGCCGGCTCTCGGCGCCTACGCGTTCGCGATCTGGGCGGTCTCCTGGGCGTGGCTCAACTTCACCTGGTTCGCCTCGGCATACGGCAACGATGACGTGCTGTTCCGGCTGGCGACCATCGTGCAGATGATCGGCGTCATCGTGCTGGCGTACGGGTTGCCGGTCAGCTTCGAGCGGGCGGCGCACGGCGAGAGCCCCAACAACCTGCTCATGGTGATCGGCTACATCATCATGCGGGTGCCGCAGATCCTGCTCTGGCTGCGGGCGGCCCGGGAGGATCCGGATCATCGGCGCAACGCCGTCTCGTACGTGATCATCATCTCGATCGCGCAGGTCGGCTGGCTGCTGACCGCGGTCATCCCGCTGCCCGTGGGCGTCACCGTCGGCGCCCTCATCGTGCTCGCTCTGTTCGAGATGGCCGCACCGGTTCTGGCGACCCGTCGCTACGGCTTCTCGCCGTGGAACGCCGGGCACCTGGCGGAGCGGTTCAGCCTGCTGACGATCATCACGATCGGCGAGGTGATCGCGGGGACGACAGCCGCGGTCGGCGTGCTCACCCAGAACGAGGGCTGGTCGATGGAGGCGGTGCTCGTCGCATCCTCGGGGCTGGTGACGGCGGCGGCGGTCTGGTGGACCTACTTCCTGGTGCCGTCGCGCCTGATCCTGGAGCGGCGCCGCGAGCGCGCCTTCGCCTGGCGCTACGCGCATCTCGCGCTGTTCGGGTCGATCGCCGCGATCGGCGCGGGGCTGCACCTGACGACCATCGCCATCGAGGGCGGCGGTGTCTCGATGCTCGGCGTCGCCCTTGCGCTGGCTGTCCCGCTCGCCGTGACGATCGCCCTGATCTTCCTGACCTGGAGCGTGCTGCTGCGGTCGTTCGACCTGACGCACCTGCCGCTCCTGCTGGTCACCCTCGTCCCGCTCGCCGCCGCCGTCGTCGTCGGGGCGGTGACGCATCCGGGCGAGGGCATCGACCTCGAAGAGCCGGGCACGCTGACCGCGCTGAGCATCGTGATCGGACTGGTAGCCCTCGGCGCGGTGATCGAGGTGGTCGGCCACGAGATCGTCGGCTTCCGGCACACCCTGCGCGCCTGGCGACGCGACCCGGGCGCCTCCCCGCTCAGCTCTGCCGAGCCGCGCCCGTCGTGACCTCGGCGCCGCGCGCGTCCTTCCGCGTCTTCCGGAGGCTCAGCACCGCCGCGACGGCGATCGTCGCGCCGATGAAGGCGAGCGAGAACCAGGTCGGGATCTCGGGGATCCACGTCACCGGCTGACCGCCGTTGAGGAAGGGCAGCTCGTTGACGTGCAGCGCGTGGAACACGAGTTTGACACCGATGAAGCCCAGGATGACCGCGAGGCCCTGCGAGAGGTAGACCAGCCGCTCGAGCAGGCCGCCGATGAGGAAGAACAGCTGGCGCAACCCCATCAGCGCGAACGCGTTCGCCGTGAACACGAGGTAGGCCTCGCTGGTGAGCCCGTAGATCGCCGGGATCGAGTCCACAGCGAAGACGACGTCGATGAGGCTAATCGCGATGATGGTGAGCAGCATCGGGGTGACGAAGCGGCGGCCGTCCTTCTTCACGGTGAGGCGGTCACGGTGGTAGTCATCGGTGACCGGGAGGTGGCGGCGCACGAACCGCATGAGCCGGTTGTCGGACGGGTCGGCGTCGTGCGACCCGAACGCCTGACGCCACGCCAGGAACAGCAGCAGCGCGCCGAACAGGTAGAACACCCACGAGTAGTTCTCGATGAGGGAGGCGCCGATCGCGATGAACGCGCCGCGCAGCACGAGGGCGATGATGATGCCGATCATCAGCACCTTCTGCTGGTACGCCTTGGGCACGGCGAACGCCGACATCAGCAGCAGGAAGACGAAGAGGTTGTCGACCGACAGCACCTTCTCGGTGAGGTAGCCGGCGAAGTACTCGCCGCCGTACGTCCAGCCGGAGACCATGCCGATGCCGACGCCGAACAGCAGCGCCAGACCGATGTAGAACGCGGACCAGCGGGCGGACTCGCCGATGGTGGGCTCGTGCGGCCTGCGCACGTGGGCGAAGAACTCGTAGACGAAGAACGCGATCGTGACCGCGATGGTGATGATCCAGATGAGCGGGGTGACCTGCACCGGGACTCCAAGGGGATAGGCGTAGCGACTCGCCAAGGTCTCCTCCGCCCCGGCCTTACGGCTGTGGGACCAGCGGCCCGGGATGCGATGACGCATCCGTAGTGACGGACTCACTGCAAGCGGGAGTACTCCCCTTGATGGCCCCACCCTACCGGCGGAGCGGCCGTCGCGGCTGGGAATCCGCCGGGCCTGCGGCTACCAGCGGACGCCGGTGTCCGCGGCGAGCGCCTCGATGAGCAGCTTGCTGTCCGAGTAGGAGGGGGTGGATCGGTGCCCCGACCAGTCCAGTTCGTCCAGCCGTGGACGGTCCCCGCCCGCCGCCCGCGGCCCCGGTCGACGCGTCGTCCCTTCGCGGCGTCACGGATGCGCCCCAGGCGCGTCTAGATCAGTGGAACCCCGATCGCAGCCGTCCGCCGGCCCTGCTGCCCCCGAGAGTGAGGGAACTCGTGTCCTCATCCCCAGTGCCTCGCCGTTCGCGTCTGGTGCGTCGCGTCCTCGCGTGCGTCCTCTGCCTAGCGGCCGCGGCCGGCATCACCGTCTTCTCGCCCAGTAAGGCGCCGCTGCCGCTCGCGGCTTCGAGTGATGCGCTCTCGCTGAAGGGGTTGAAGCGGCAGAGTCCGCAGGTGCAGGAGTGGGTCGATGCGGTCCGTTCCGCCACTCCCGAGCAGGTTGCGGAGGAGTGGAGCGCGCTGCCTGCGGAGGTCCGCCCGCACGTGACCGCCGCGCTGCCGGTCGTCGCCGGCAACCTCGACGGCCTGCCCTACCGGGTGCGCGACCGGCTGAACCGACGTGCGCTCGCCCAGCGGCTCGAGCTGATGAAGAAGCGGAACGACGAGGCGGCACGGACGGCCGTGAAGGCCTATGAGGCCATCGCCGGCGCGCTCAGACCCCGCTCGCCCCGCCGGTACCTGATGTCGCTGACCGGCGACCTGCCGCCCCTCGCCGCCATCAGTGTCGGCGACCCGGATGCGGCCGACATGGTCACCTGGCAGGTGCCCGGCATGGGCACCTACTCCACCGACATGAAGCTGTGGGCGCTCGCCGCGCAGAACGTGTGGGATGTGCAGGGAACAGTGGGAGCGCCGAAGAAGCGGGCCGTCATCGCCTGGATGGGTTACACGCCGCCGCCGCCACCCCCGAGCATCGAGGCGTCACGCGGCGAGTACGCGCGCGCCGGGGCGCCGAACCTGATCCGGGACATGACCGGGCTCGCGTCCAGCCGGGGAACCCGGGACGCCCCGATCGTGAACGTCGTCGCGCACTCGTACGGGACGACCACCGCGGCGAATGCGCTCGCGCGCGCCGACCTCGGCGTCAACGCCTTCGTGATGCTCGGCTCGGCGGGGATCGAGACGTCCATCCCGCGGGCGTCCGACCTGCACGCCCGCGCGGTGTATGTCTCCGAGGCGCGCAAGGACGGGCTGGCGGGCTGGGGCCGTCTCTCGCGGACCGACCCGCGCGCGCCCCGGTTCGGCGCGATCCAGTTCGGCTCCGACGGGTACGCGAAGCAGCGGCTGCGCGCGGTGACGGGTCACGCTCCGATCCTCCACTCCGCGTGGAACGACAAGATCACGTCGAGCGTCTGGACGAACATCGTGAACATGGTCGACCGGATCGCGAAGTACTGGCAGCACCGCAACAGCTTCGGGTACCTGGACCGGAAGACGGAGTCGCTGGCGAACGTGGCGAGCGCCACCGCCGAGCCCGCGACGAAGCGGGCGCTCACCGACGTGAGGCGGTGAGAGACGCGGGAGGGCGGGACGCCGGGCGGCACCGCCCTCCTGCGTTCTCGTCGGAGCTCAGTAGCCCGCGTACTCGGCAGCATCGACCGCTGCCATGATGAGGACCGGCACGACGACCACGGCGATGAAGAGACCGAACGCGGTGAAGACGTAGCCCAGAATGGTTCCAGCGAGCGCGAGGCCCCGGCCACGGTCGCCCGTCCGCTTGATCTGACGCAGCGCGATGTGGCCGCACACGATCCCGACGATGCCGACGAAGAACGACAGCACGAACGCGACGATGGCGAGCACGTTCATCCGATCGGCGGTCGGAGCCGGGACGGCGAGCGGGGTGGCCGGGGTCGGTTGTGCGGTTTCGACGGGGGCCTCCGTGGCGTCCTCGATCTGATCGGGCATGCGGGTTCCTTTCGTCGGGCGCGACGGAAAATCGCGACGCGGATTTCGGGTTCTTCGTCCTCAAGGACGCGCGAAGTCCGACATCGTGACGCCGCGCCCGCCCGCTCTCAGCGGACTGGCGGCTCCGGTTGCGTCGATCATTCTCGGGTCGTACCGGTTTGCGACTCGCGGCCGATCCGCCAGCAGGGGACGGATTCGTACGGTCGGAGGGTGAGTACAGCCATCCCTGCCGCCCCGCATCGCCCTCGCGACCACCGCATCCTGCTCCGCTCACTGTTCGCGGTGTACCTCGGCCTCTTGACGTGGGCGGTGCTCTGGAAGCTGGGGATGCCATCCCTTCACGGCGGCACCCGCGCCGTGAAGCTCGTGCCGTTCGTCGCGGGTGACGGCTACGGCGTCAACAGCATGCCCGAGATGCTCGCGAACGTGGCCCTCTTCGTCCCGTTCGGCGTCTGCCTGGGGCTGATCGCTCCGCACGCGCGCTGGTGGCGGGCCGCAGCCGCGGCCGCGGCGGTGAGCGTCGGCTTCGAAGCCCTCCAGTTCGCACTCGCGGTCGGCAGCTCGGACGTCACCGACGTCATCCTGAACACCACCGGCGCGGTCCTCGGCTGGGCGGTGCTCGGGGTTGCGCGTGGCGGGCTTCGCGAGCGGACGGCGCCCGTGCTCGCCCGCGTGTGCACCGTCGCAACGGTGCTGGCGCTCGCAGCGGGTGCGGTGGCGCTCGCGAGACCTGTCCACTACGGACCGCCGCCCGGAGAGCTGACGCACGTCCGTCCGCCGGGCGGTGAAGAGCTCACGCCCGGCTGATGACCGATTCGCCCGCCGACCGCTGCAACAGCCACGCCGCCACCCACCACCGCCGCGCCGGGCTCACGCCGCTCCGAAGCGCTCCGGCGGGCCCACCGCGCCGTCGCCGAGCGGTTGGAGCCTGTCCTCGAAGTAGACGCGGGCGAGCGCCGCGCGCATCCGCTCGGACCAGCGGAGCCGCCCGTTCTCGTCCGGATGCGCCGCCGCCCCGTGCGCGGCGGCGGGACCGGCGAGGCGGTAGCGCTCCACCGCATCCACCCGCCCGTGCACCTCGGCGTACTCGCCGCCGGGCAGGCGCACGATGCGTCCCGTCTCGTAGCCGTGCAGCAGGATGTCGCGGTCGCGCTTCTGCAGCGCCAGGCACACCCGGCGGGTGAGCAGGAAAGCGACGAACGGCCCCAGGACGACCATCGCCTGGTACCACGCGACGACCGACTCCACGGTGAGATGGAAGTGCGTCGCCACCAGGTCGGCGCTGCCCGCGCCCCACAGGGCACCGTAGAACACCAGGGCGGCGACGCCCAGGCCGGTGCGCGTGGGCTCGTTGCGCGGCCGGTCCAGGAGGTGGTGCTCGGCGTGGTCGCCGGTGACCCACTCCTCCACGAACGGATAGACCGCGATCGCGAGCAGGAACAGGCCGACGACGAGCAGCGGGAGGAGGATCGCCGGCGTCCACGTGCGGCCCAGCCACTCGACCTCCCAGCCCGGGGGGACCAGGCGCAGGGCGCCGTCGAGGAAGCCGGTGTACCAGTCGGGCTGGCTGCCCGCGGAGGCGTCGCCGGGAGAGGAGGGGCCGTAGAGCCACACCGGGCTGATCGTCACCGTCGCGGCGAGCAGGAGGATGCCGCCGGTCACCAGGGCGAGCAGCCCGCCGGCGCGAACGGCGAGGTTCGGCCAGACCGGCACCCCGACGATCCGCTCCTCGGTCCGGCCCGGGCCGGCGAACTGCGCCGGACCGTTCACGTACGCGCTCCGTGCTCGAGCCGCCATGAGCACGATGAGCAGCACGGGGACGACGGCGACGTGGATCGGGTACAGGTTCTCGATGATCCGCCCCGGGAACTCGCCCCCGAACAGCAGCGCCGACAGCCACGTGCCCACGACCGGGATGCCGAGCACGATGCCCTCCACGATCCGTAAGCCGGTGCCCGAGAGCATGTCATCGGGCAGGGCGTACCCGCTCCACCCTCCGGCCAGCGCGGTCAGCAGCAGCCCGAACAGCAGCAGCCAGGCGAGCCGGCGCGGAGGGCGGAACGCCCCGGTGAAGAAGGTCACCGCCAGTTGCAGGATGAGCGCGGCCGGCAGCAGGAGGGCGGCCCAGTGGTGCGCCTGCCGCACCAGCAGGCCGCCCGGCAGCTCGAACGAGATGGCGAGCGTCGACTGCAGCGCCTTCGACATCTCCGCTCCGGCGAGAGGAGGTACGGGCCGGTATAGGTGACCCGTTCGCTCGACGGCGTGTACCCGAACATCAGGATGAAGCCGGTCACGAACAGGACGACGACGCAGGCGAGGGCGACGACGCCGAACATGGTGGTCCAGTGGAGCGGCGCTCGCCGCATCCTGAGCTCCTCGCGCAGCGCCGTCGCCCGCCGGACGGCCGAGGTTCCCGAGACCAGACGGGACAGCCGCGCGGTCGCGGAGGGGCGGACCCGGCGATGGACGGGCATCATGCCCTCCCCACGAGCTCGCGGTCGTCGGTCATGTACCCCAGGATCCGGCGCATTGCTGCCTCCTGCCTCGTCAGCGGATGCCTTCACCAGCTATGACAAGACAGCGCGCCGGTTTGTGACACGGAGAAGGGACCGGGTCGATCACGGCCCGGAGGAATATTCGCCGTTCGGCCTGAGTTGCAACGGAATACTCAGCCCGAACCGAAAGAAGAGGAACCATGACCCTCGAGACGAGCGCCCTTCCTGTCACGAGACGTGCCACAGCGCCGACCCTGCCCGCGCGGGCCCGATTCTGGACCGCCGCGGCGGTCGCCGGTGTCGCACTGTGGACCAGCGCAGCGCCGACCACCACGTACCCGCTCTACGCCAGCACCTGGCACCTCACGTCGGCGGTGACCACCGCCATCTTCGCGGTGTACCCGATCGTCCTGGTCGTCTTCCTCGTGATCTTCGGTCAGGTGTCCGACTTCATCGGTCGGCGCAACGCGATGCTCATCGGGGTGGGCGCACTCTTCGTCGGCGTCCTTCTCTTCGCGGTCGCGCCCTCGGTCGGCTGGGTCTTCGCCGGTCGTGCCTTCATGGGCGCGGGCGTCGGATTGGCGCTCGCCCCGGCCACTGCAGCTGCTGTCGAGTTCAGCCGGACAGGCCAGGAGGGACGCGCCTCCTCCACCGTCACGGCCGCGACGGCGGTGGGCCTGTCCCTGGCGACGATCGTCGGTGGGGGACTCATCCAATACGCGCCGCTGCCGCTCCACCTGGACTTCTGGGTGCTGCTGGTCGTCGTCGCCGCTGTCCTGGTGATGGTCTCCTTCCTGCCGCGTAGAAGCGCAGCAGCCGCCGAAGGCACCTGGCGCCCTCGTCCCATCCGAATTCCCGCCGGCATCCGCCTGCTCTACGCGACAGCTGCGGCCGCTGTGACCGCCGCCTACGCGTTCGGGTCGGTCTTCCTCGCGCTGGGCGCCGACGTCGCGAAGGATCTGATCGGTTCGCACAACGTCCTCGTGACCGGTCTGGTGCTGGCGATCATGTCGACGATGATCGGTGTCACGGCGGTGCTGGCCCGGCGCTTCGCCCCCGGCCGCCTGGTCATCGCCGGTGCACTGATCACGGTCGTCGACCTCGCGCTGCTGGTGCTCTCGGCCCAGACGCACTCGCTGCCTCTGTTCATGGTCACGACCGTCTTCGCGGGGGCCGGCTACGGACTCCTCTTCTCCGGCGGACTCGGATTGATCGCGACGCACGCGCCCGCGCATCACCGGGGCGGGACGATCTCCGCCGTCTACCTGGTCGCCTACGTCTTCCAGGGAGCGATCGCGTTCACCCTCGGGGCGATCGCCACCGCAGGCGGCCTGGGCACGGCGCTCGTCATCGGCGCGGTCGCGATCGGTGTGCTGGCCGTGACCGCGTTCCTCCTTGCGGGTATCGTCAGGCGCGCAACCCGTGAGGAGAAGAGATGACAGCGAAGAACCGTCCGGCGCCGAACTGCTCGATCGCCCGGACTCTCGAGCTCGTCGGCGACCGCTGGTCGTTCCTCATCCTCCGGGAGGCGCACAACGGGATCACCCGTTTCGCCGATTTCCGGGACCTGCTGGGCATCGCTCCCAACATCCTGACCGCCCGTCTCACCGGGCTGGTCGAGGCGGGAATCCTGGAACGGCGCGAATACCGGGCGGAGGGGGCCCGTGCCCGCACCGACTACCACCTCACCCCCGCGGGCGAGGACCTGAAGCTCGTTCTCGGCGCCCTCCAGCAGTGGGGCGATGTGCACGCGCCCCGAGACGACGGCCCGACCGTGATCCGTCGCGACACCGCCACGGGCGGGCGCATCGGCGTGGCGTTCGTCGACGAGGAGGGCCGCGAAGTGGATTCGCGCGACGTGAGCTTCGAACCGGTCGCCGGCGGGCCCGCGGACCGTTACGCCGGCTGGCGGTGACGGCCGCAGCCGCCGGCTGAGACCGCGCCGGCGGGACCGGGAGCCTTACGCCGGGACGGGCAGCCGCTCCAGCTTCTCCGGGTTGAGCACCCACTGGAGGCGCCGGATGCCGTCGGCCGTCACGTCCAAGGCGACGAACGCCACGACCGCTCCGTCGCGGACCAGCACCGCGGCCGGGGCGCCGTTCGCCTCGACGAGGTGGATGCTGCCCACCCAGAACCGGTCGTGGAACGCATGCACGTACTTGGCGACGGTCTCCCGCGTGAGCACGGGGATGCGCGACGCGCGCGCCAGCCCGCCGCCGTCCGAGTAGCTGACGATGTCGGCGGTGAAGATCCGCTCCAGCTCGGCGATGTCGCCCGACTGCGCGGCGTCGAGGAACGCCTCCAGCATCCGCTTCTGCTCCTGGTGGTCGACCTCCCGCACCTGCCGCTGCTCGGCCAGGTGCTTGCGCGCTCGGCTCACCAGCTGACGGGCCGACGCCTCCGACCCCTGGATGATCTCCGCGATCTGCGGGTACGGGTAGTCGAACGCCTCCCGCAGCACGTAGGCGGCGCGCTCCGTCGGCGACAGCGTCTCGAGCAGCACCAGCACCGCGAACTCGAGCGCCTCCCCGCGCTCCGCGCCCAGCAGGGGATCGGCGCTCGTGTCGACGGGCTCGGGCAGCCACGGCCCCACGTACGACTCGCGGCGGACCCGCGCCGACTGCGCCTGGTTGATCGCCAGCCGGGTCGTGGTCGTGGCCAGGAACGCGGCGGGCTCCCGCACGACAGAGCGGTCGGTGTTCTGCCAGCGCTCCCAGGTGTCCTGCACGATGTCCTCGGCGTCGGCCACCGTTCCGAGCATCCGGTAGGCGATGCCGAAGAGACGGGGACGGGCCGCCGCGAACGTGTCCGCGGCGGCCTGAAGCTCGTCGGTCTGCCCTGTCGCCCCGGCCATGCTCGAATGCTAGCGAGCATCCTCCAGCCAGCGGGAGTACGTGATGGTCCCGGAGCGGTGCTCCGCGATGGCGGGGTCGTTGCCCGGCACGAGGGAGCGGTCGTCCACCTTTCCGCCGTAGTACCCGGCGCCGGGGTCGGTCTGGACCGTCCGGGAGTCGCCGCGCGCAGCCAGCAGGAGGCGGGCGAGCTCGTCGAGCCGCAGCTGCTCCGGTCCGCCCAGCTCGATGATCCCGCCGGTCGGCGCTTCGACGGCCGCATCCGCCAGCGTCGCCGAGACGTCCGCCGCGGCGATCGGCTGCATGAGCACGTTCGACAGCACGGCGGTGTCGCCCCGCGTGGCGCCGTCCGTCAGCGCACCGACGAACTCGAAGAACTGCGTCGCGCGCACGATCGTGAACGGCACGCCGCTCTCGCGCACGATCCGCTCCTGCGCCACCTTCGCCCGCATGTAGCCGATGTCCGTCATCCGGTCGGCTCCGACGATCGAGAGCGCGACGTGGTGGCCGACGCCCGCTTCCTTCTCGGCCGCGACGACGTTCGCGGTCGCGGTGCGGAAGAACTCCATGACCGGCCCGTCCTCGAACGACGGCGCGTTGGCGACGTCCACCACGACGTCCGCGCCCTGCAGCGCCTCGAGCAGGCCCTGGCCGGTGACCGTGTCCACCCCCGTCGACGGGGATGCGGCGACCGCGTCGTGCCCGCGCTCCTGCAGCAGCTCCACCAGTTTCCGGCCGATCAGGCCGGTGCCTCCGATGACGACGATCCTCATTCTCTTCTCCGTTCCGGCGCGCAGGATGCGCGCACTCGCCAGCTATGACCGGGCACCGCCCGTGGTTGTGACAGACCCGGTGTCACATCCGGCCCGCGCGCGTGGTCATAGCTGGTACCGGCCCTTCCCGGCCGGCGCGACGATGAGGAGACATCATGTCCATGACAGTTCGGGTGCCCGCAGTGCGCGGCAGCCGCCGCAGCAGGGTGCGCGATCTGCGCGCTGCCGCATCCGACCGCGACCTGCGCCGGCTGCGCGACCTGCTCGATCCCGACGTGGCGGTCGTGGTGGATTCGGGCGAGCCCGACCACGCGAAGGTCCGGGTCGTCCGCGGCGCCGGCGACGCCTCATTGCTCTTGGCGCGCGGGCTGGGCGCGCTCGACGGGCGAGAGGTGGCCGAGCGCCCGGTGAACGGCGGCCCCGGCCTCATCGTGACCGACGAGGGCCGCACCTCGGCCGCCGTCGCGGTCGACCTGACCGGCCGGCGCGTGAGCGTGGTGTGGGTACTGCTGCATCCGCCGACCATGCGGCGCGGGTACGCCGTGTAGAGACGAGATGGGTCGTCCGCTAGCGTGAGGGATCGATCCCGAGGAGGCCTGATGGGGGTGCCGGCGCTGCAACAGCAGTTCCTCGACGACGTGCTGCCGCGAATCGTCTCTGGTCATCTGTACCGCAGTTGGCGGCCCGGCACCCTCCACCGGAGTCCCGCCGAAGGGCTGGCCGAGGCCTATCTCCGCGACGCGATCGCGACCCTCTCCGACCCTTAGGCTGTCGTCACACCCGGCTCGTGACCGAGTCGCCCGCCAGCCGCTGCGATAGCCACACCGGGATGATCGCGATGATCGTCAGCACCGCCGCCACCACGTTCACGACCGGCGCCTGGTTGGGCCGGAACAGGTTCTGGAAGATCCAGATCGGGAGCGTCTGCACCGTCGGACCCGCCGTGAACGTCGTCACCACGATCTCGTCGAAGCTGAGGGCGAAAGCGAGCAGCACGCCGGCCGCGAGCGCGCCGCGCACCTGCGGCAGCGTCACCCAGAAGAAGGTCTGCCAGCCGCGCGCCCCGAGGTCGCCCGACGCCTCCTCGAGAGAAGTCCCCATCCGCCGCAACCGCGCCTGGACGTTGTTGTAGACGATGACGATGCAGAAGGTCGCGTGGCCGATGATCACCGTGGCGAGCCCGAGCGTCACGCCGACCGGGCCCAGCACCGTCGTGAAGGTCGACGCCAGCGCGATGCCGGTGACGATGCCGGGCAGCGTGATCGGCAGCACCACCAGGAAGTTGATGCTCTGCCGCCCGAAGAACCGGAAGCGCTGCACCGCGAACGCCGCCATGGTGCCGAGCACCAGGGCGATTCCCGCCGCGCAGAGGCCGGCGACGACGGAGGTCGCCAGGGCGTCGGCCGCGCCGCGGGAGTGGAGCGCATCCTCCCACCATTGCAGCGTGAAGCCGGGCGGGGGGAACGAGAACGTGCGCGAGCTGTTGAAGGAGTTCAGCACGATGAGCAGGAGCGGCACGTAGAGCACCACCAGCCCCAACAGCATGCAGACCCCGGCCAGGATGCGCGCGGGCGTCGATAAGAGCTTCACACGTTCTCCAATGCACCGGTGCGGCGGACGGCCAGCAGATACAGCACAACCGCGACCAGCGGGATCACCGACAGCGCCGCCGCGAGCGGCTGGTTGTTCGCGGTCACGAGCTGCCCGTAGATCAGGTTGGCGAGCAGCTGCGTCTTGCCGCCGACGATCCCGACCGCGATGTAGTCGCCGAAGCTCAGCGCGAAGGTGAAGATCGAGCCGGCCACGATCGCGGGGAACACGAGCGGGAACGCGACCGTCCGGATCGTGCGCCACGTCGATGCGCCCAGGTCGTAGCTCGCCTCGAAGAGGGAGTCCGGAACCCGGTCGAATCCGGCGTAGACGGGGATGATCATGTACGGCAGCCACAGGTAGGCCAGCGTCATGATCGTCGCCGGCAGCCCGAAGCCGGGCGTGTACCCGCCGGTCGCGACCGCGATCGGCCCGCCCGGCTCGACGAGGATGCGCCAGGCGTACGCCTTCACCAGGTAGCTGGCCCACAGGGGAGTCGTCACCGCCACGAGGTACAGCGCCCGCCGGCTCGGCCGGGCCACCTTCGCGATGTACAGCGCCATCGGGAAGGCGACCACAGCGTCGATGAGCGTCACACCGAGCGACACCAGGAGTGTGCGCAGCGCGACCGTCCCGTACAGCGGGTCGGTGAACAGTGTCGCGTAGTTCTCCAGGGTGAACGTGGGGACGACCGCGCCGGTGAACCCGTCCACCGTCCAGAAGGACGAGACCAGCAGGACGGCGATCGACCCCAGGTAGATGACGACGAGCCAGAGGAGGGGCGGCCCGAGCACGAGGCCCAGGCGAGCCCTCATCCCTTGATCTCCTGCCACTTGCTCACCCATTCGCTGTACGCGGTGCAGTTCGTGCCGCTGCCGTCCACGCACTTCTTCTGCGGCGTCGTCCAGTAGTGGATCTTGGAGGCGTAGTCCGCGTCGGTCGCGTGGTACGTGGTGCAGAAGTTCGGGTCGGTGGTCTGTTCGCACGCCTTCGTCTGGGCGGGGGCCTCACCGAACCACTCGGCGACCTGGGCGTTCGTCTTCGCGGACGTGATCCAGTCCATCCACCGGTACATGCAGTTCGGGTGCTTCGCCTTCGACGAGATCATCCAGGTGTCCGACCATCCGGTCGAGCCCTCCTTCGGAACCGTCGTGCCGACCTGCACCTTGCCGTCGCTCTGGATGAGGTTGGCGATCACCTGCCACGACGTCCCGACCACGCTGCTGCCCGACTCGAACGACTGGACGGCCTTCGTGTAGTCCGACCAGTACTCGCCGACGTTCGCCTTCTGCTTCTTCAGCAGGTCGATGGCCGCGCTGAGCTGCTTCTCGGTGAGCGAGTACGGGTCCTTGATGCCCAGGGACGGGTCGTGCGCCTTCAGGTAGAGGGCGGCGTCCGCGATGTAGATCGGGGAGTCGTACGCGGTGACCTTGCCCGTGTACTTCGACGCGTCATCGAACACGGCCGACCACGAGTCGGGAGCCGGCGTCACGGTCGCCTTGTTGTACATCAGCACGTTGGCGCCCCAGCCGTGGGGGATGCCGTACATCTGGCCGTCGACGGAGTTCCAGGCCTTCTTCTTCAGGAAGTCGGAGATCGTGGAGTAGTTCGGCACGAGCTTCGTGTTCACCGGCGCGACCTGACCGCCGTAGACCAGTCGCAGGGTGGCGTCGCCCGAGGCCGAGACGCCGTCGTAGCCGCCCGTCCGCATCAGCTGCACCATCTCATCCGACGTGCCGGCGACCTTGGCGTTGACCTGGCAGCCCGTGTCCTTCTCGAACGGCGTGACCCAGTCGACACTCGGATCGTTGCTGCCGTCCTCGGCATAGCCTGCCCAGACGATGATGTTGAGCTGCCCCTCGTTGGCCCCGAGTTTCTTCGCCATGGGCACGTCGGGCACGGATGCGGTGCTGCCCCCGCCCGAGCCGCCGCCGGCACACGCCGCCAGCACCAGGAGGGCCGCGGAGGCGGCCGCGAGCGCGGCGGTCGAGCGCGCGACGCGCTTCGTTGCACGAATCATGATCCTTGCCTCTCTTTTTCACCTCTGCTGTGAGGTACATCGCTGTGGTCGGGTGCGGCTTCGGCTTCGACCTCCCCGCCCGGCGCGGCCGGTCGCGTGCTCACCAGCTCACGGAGGTCGTCGTCGTGCCACGAGATGTGGACGCGCGTGCCCCGGTCGAGCTCGCCGCGGTGCGTGCGGTCGTTGCTCTCCAGCACCGAAATGCGCGGCCCGGCGTCGAGGTCGACCACCCGGCGGATGCTGCTGCCCGCGTAGACGGATTCGACGAGCGTGCCGCTCGCACTGGGACCGCCCGACGAGTCGGCCACGGTGCTCAGCGTGAGCTTCTCGGGTCGGATGGAGTACTCCCCGTCGCGCCGGAGCACGCTCTGCGCATGCTCGCGATCGAACAGGTTCGAGGTGCCGACGAAGTCCGCGACGAAGCGGGAGACCGGGCTCTCGTAGAGGTCCCGCGGCGTCCCGAGCTGCTCGATCCGGCCGTTGTTGAACACGGCGATGCGGTCGGAGAGCGTGAGCGCCTCATCCTGATCGTGGGTGACGAAGACGAAGGCGATGCCGAGCTCGTGCTGCAGCTGCTTCAACTCCACCTGCATCTGCTGCCGAAGCTTGAGGTCGAGGGCGCCGAGCGGCTCGTCCAGCAGCAGCGCCTTCGGCTGCACGACGGTCGCCCGGGCCAGCGCGACGCGCTGTCGCTGGCCGCCCGAGAGCTGGGCCGGCCTCCGGTCGCCGAAACCCTCGAGCTGCACCAGCGCCAGCGCCTCCGCTGCGCGCCGGCGTCGCTCCGCGCGTCCGACCCCGCGCACACGCAGGCCGTAGGCGACGTTGTCGATGACGGACATGTGCGGGAACAGCGCGTAGTCCTGGAACACCGTGTTCACGGGCCGGGATGCGGCCGGCTTGCCCGTCACATCCTGCCCGAACAGCTCGATCGTCCCCGACGTCGGCTGCTCGAAACCGGCGATACAGCGGAGCACCGTCGTCTTGCCCGAACCCGACGGGCCGAGCATCGAGAAGAACTCGCCCGCGGCGATCTCCAGATCGAGGTGGTCGACGGCGGAGACCGAGCCGAAGAGCTTGGTCAGCTGCGTCAACCGGATGGCGGGCACGTCGGGCAATCGGCACTCCTTATTCGGTGAGCGAACTCATCGTAAGCGATCCGCCGCGCAACGGAAAGAGTCGCATGTGCTCGGAGGCACGGAGGGATTCCGAAGGCTTCGCCGCGGGGAGGTGCGGAATCAGTGTGATCGGTGGCGTCGTTGCAGGAGCAATGACCGCTACCCGGTTGCGAAACTCAGTCGCTTATGGCCTGGGGAAAGCATCCGCTCTTGTGGGGGCAGTTCGACATTGCGAGCACAGCACACGGCGCGCCGAAGCACATGAACGAGACGGAGGCCGGCGCCCATGCCCAAGCAGAACGAGAAAAGCCCACATTGCTCAAGAAGTGACACGTGGAGCGAGTGACGGGAATCGAACCCGCGCTATCAGCTTGGGAAGCTGAGGTTCTACCATTGAACTACACTCGCGCGGCCCGGAATCCCAGTAAAACACTGGGAACTAAGGCTGCGGCCCAGACTACCCGGTCAATGGTTTTTGGCCAAACTCACCGTTTAGTCACCGCTTTGGAGTTGACGACTCAAGATCGAACGATGAGCAACGGCCCTCTGCTCGAAGAGCGATCGGAACATGACAACGTACGGCTGGTCCGCGGGGGATCGTCCTGGCGTCGCGGAAACGGGGTTGGACCAGGCGACGTGAACGCCGCTGTGGCGAGCGTGCTGGCCGGCGAGGTCCCCGCGTGACTGGTCTTCGTCTAGGACTCGGGACTGCCGGTCGAGGTGGAGGAACGCGACGCCGCGGGAAGGCCCGACCGCGGATGACCACCCCGCCGCGCTGGCGCTCTGTGGTCTCCGTCGGGGTACTCCGCGTCGGCGTTCAGCATGGGGCACCCGCGGTAGCCGGCGTTGGCGGTCTCTCGTGCGAGGACGTTGAAGACGGCCACCAGCTTCTCGCGTGTCTCCCCCCAAGGCGAAGAAGCGGGCCGTCTTTCGGCCGGGCAGGACATAGTCCGGGTTCGGTGCTCCGCGTAGCGTGCGGCTTTACCACCCATTGCCGACGAAGGAGCGATCATGGCCGAAGCACGAGACGACGCGGACCTCACGTCCGCACAGGACGACTTCGTCCTCGCGATCGAGAGCGGTCCGCTCGCCGATGTCGAGATCGTCGAGACCGACGACGGCTCGCACGTCGACATCGCGATCAACGCCGTCAGCGTCGACCCGGACACCGGGGAGGCGGTGCCGGTGAGCATCGTCTTGAACGACGACGATTCCGGCTACGTCGTGACGGTCGCCGATGAGGAGTTCATCGTGCCGCTCGAAGAGACGAGCGAGGAGCCGAATCACCGGAAGGCGGACGCCATCCGACCCTTGCGTAAGCTCCAGCAACTGGCGCAGCGGGTCGAAGCGGAGACGAAGGGGATGGCCAGAAAGCTGGCGGAGAAGTTCAAGCGCCCGCACGACGGTGCATCCGACCGGCGCGGCTGAGCCGCAGACCGGGAGCGCAGAATCATGGAACTCTTAGACATCGCCACGTTCGAACGCTTCTTCCGCGCGGCCGCGAGCCTCGACGTCGACAAGGATGACCTGCGGCGCTTCGACGACTTCGTCAACGACAAGCTGTACGACCTCCTCCTGCGTGGAGTGGCCAACGCGGAGGCGAACGGTCGTGACGTCATGGAGCCGCAGGACCTGCCGATCACGAAGGGTCTGCAGGAATGCATCAACGCATTCGAGTCCATCGATGAGGAGGTGTCGATGGACAGAATCCTCGAACAGCTGACACGTCGGCCTCCACTCGACCTCTCGTACAGCGTTGAGACCGAGGAGAGGCTTCCGCGAATCGCCGGCGGCCTCGGGGTGGCGCTTGCCCGGACGTTCCGGATCCTCGACGAGAAGGTGAAGAATCCGTAGACCCGCCACTGGGACCAGGCCACGCAGGTCTTCGACTTGCTCCTGTGGCCGCCGAGGTGGAGTGCACGACGAAGGGGCGCAGCGAATGCTGCGCCCCTTCGTCGTGTCGTGCTCCGGTGCTCCTAGAGCACGTCGGTCTCGTCGCGGCGGTCGTCGTGCGCCTTGCTCGCCGTGTCCTTCAGATGCGCCTTGGCGTCGGCGACGGTGTCCTTGATGCTCCCCTCCGCCTGCTCCGCTTTTCCTTTCACGACGCGCGACTCGTCGTCGGTGACCTTGCCGATCACCTCGTCGACCTTGCCCTTGAGCTTGTCGCCCTTTGCTTCGGCCTTGTCGTCGATAGCCACCATTTCCTCCTTCGATCGGTGCGGATGCTCCGGTGATTGCCGATCACGGTACGCGGATCTGGAACGGGCATAAGGGGAGGTCGGGTGCGGGGCTCAGCGGAGGTAGTCGTTGAGTGCGGCGCGTGCCCGGACGGCGATGTGCAGATTCAGGTGCGCCTCCGGGTCGTTGATGTCCAGACCGCACAGTTCCCGGATCCGGCGGAGGCGATAGCGCAATGTGCTCCGGTGGATGACAAGAGCGGCCGAGGTGCGGTCGTAGTTGCCGCCGGAGTCGAGATAGGCCGTCAGAGTGCGGACCAAGTCCGTGTGGTGCTGAAGGTCGTGGTCGATGAGGACGCCGAGCCATTCGTCGATGAACCGTTCGAGCCGCACCCCATCTTCCGACATGTCGAAGATACGGAGGAGGCCGAGCTCATCATGGTTCGACAGACCGAGCGGCTGCCGCGACTCCATACGGATGCGGAGTGCCCGTGTCGCTTCGGCGAAGGAGCGCGGCAGGTCGCTCGCCGTGCAGCTACCGCCGACGCCGATCGTGCCCCGCGTGCTGCTCAGCGCTGTGGACACTCCCTGGTAAAGCTGCGACAGGTCATGACCGTCCGCCACCACGGCGAGCGTCACCTGCGCGCGCCGCGAGATCAGCGCCGGCACGTGCATCGTGGCGAGCTGATGCCGGACCGCAGCGCTGACGTCGACACCGTTCGGGGTGGGCGTTTCCCAGGCGAAGAGGACCACCCGGTGGAGTCGCCCCAGGTCGAAGTCGAGGGCCTCGGCGCGCGCGAGCGCGTCGGGGGTCCGGCGCCAGAGACCAGGTCGTCAGCGAGCTCGCGACCGAGCCGCAGTTCGACTTCTGCGACGTTGCGACGATGCGCGAGCTCGACCGCGAGCGTCGCGCCGGCGTACTCGATCGCGAACCGGTCGTCGTCGCTGCGGCCATCGTCCGGATCGTAGATGCCGATGGCGCCGAGCGTCTCCCCGCGTGAACGGATCGACGCCACTCGCCAGCCGGCGGGGGGACCCGGCCGCGGAGAGGTTTCCGACGGGGACGATGGCAGGGTCCGTGGCACCCGCGAGCGCCAGGTCGTTGCCGAAGGAGTCCTGGAGGACGACAGGGCGCCCGGTAACGGTGCTCACGGCTTCGACGATCCGGTCCTCGCCGCGACCGGACCCGGCCGCGGTGACGATCGCATCGCGGATGGACTGCTGCGCGTTCAGCTGGACGATCGTCGCCGCCAGTGCCCGGTTGGAGGCCTCGTGCGCCTGGCCGAGCCTCCGCAGCTCCCGCGCCTGACGACGTTCCCGGCTGATCAGGTCGGCCACGGCGAGTGCGGCCCCGGTCGGCTCCGCCAGCGCCAGCAGGAGGTCCACCTCCGGTCCCGTCGGCGTGTGGTCCGCCCGGATCGCGAGGGCCCCGCGCACCGTACCGGTCCCGCGGAAGAACAGCGCGTAGATCCATCCCGCACCGTGGGCGAGCACGCCGTTGACACCCCGGCATGCCTCAACGAGGAGGTCGAGATCGTGGTCCTCCGCACCCGAGTACCGGGTGAGACGGCCGTGCGACACGACATAGGCGGACTGGACCGTGCATCCGGCGATCTCCCGTACCGCGGCCTCCACCAGGCGGAACGTCCGCCGGGTGGAGGGGCGTTCGAACATCGCCGAGCCCACTCTGAAGATGTCGTACAGGCCGGCCGGTGCGTTCGCATCGAGGCCGGGGTGCGCGACCCGGTTCGAAGAGCTCGAGGCGTCCATCGCTGGCAACGTTAGCCCTCTTCGACTGACCCTGGCAGTGCAACGGGGGTCGGAATCTTCGCTCCGGGCGGCCCAAGATGAAACCACCCCGGGGGCGGAGAGTTCACCTCGAACCGGCGCCGTCCGGTCGGTGAGGAGCACGCCATGAGCCTGATGCGTTTCGACGCGCCCCGCGACGTCGACCGCGCCGTCGAAGAGGCCCTCGGGGCCAACCGGCGCACCTACGCCGTGCCGCTGGAGGCGTACCGACGGGGAGGCCAGTACATCGTGATCGCGGACGCCCCGGGAGTGGACATCCGGGACATCGATGTGCACGTCGAACGCAATGTCGTCACCATCACGGTGCAGCGACGCGCGAAATTCGCCCCGGACGACATGGTCCTCATCGATGAGCGCCCCCGTGGCGAGTTCGTCCGCAGGCTCTTCCTCGGGAACAGCCTGGACGACTCCAAGCTCACGGCGCACCTGGGAGACGGTGTGCTGACGCTGCTGGTCCCGGTGGACGAGTCGAGCGCATCGCGGCACGTGGACATCTCGCCCCAGCCGGGCGGCGGGGAACACCGAGACGGCGACGTGCCGTCCGGCGAGTGAAACGGGACTTCGAAGGAGGAGCTTCCATGGCTAAGGCAGTCGGCATCGATCTCGGCACCACGAACTCCGTGATCGCGGTGTGGGAGAGCGGTGAGGCGAGAGTCATCCCGAACAGCGAGGGCGCCCGCACCACCCCGTCCGTCGTCGCCTTCACCGACACCGGCGAGAGACTCGTCGGTCAGCTCGCCCGGCGTCAGGCCATCCTGAACCCGAAGGGGACGATCTCCTCGGCGAAGCGCTTCATCGGGCGCTCCTTCGACGAGATCGGGGAGGAGGCCAAGGCGGTCGGCTTCGACGTCGTGCCCGGCCCCAACGGCGAAGCCCGGTTCGACGTGCGAGGGAAGCTGTACGCCCCCGAGGAGATCAGCGCCCTCGTCTTGCGGAAGCTGGCCGACGACGCCGCCAGATTCCTCGGAGAGAAGGTGACCGAGGCGGTCATCACCGTCCCGGCGTACTTCAACGACGCCCAGCGCACCGCGACGCGGGACGCAGGCCGGATCGCGGGTCTCGAGGTGCTCCGCATCATCAACGAGCCGACCGCGGCCGCCCTCGCCTACGGGCTGGACAAGAAGGAGCACGAGACGGTCCTGGTGTTCGACCTCGGCGGCGGCACCTTCGACGTCAGCCTGCTCGACGTCGGCGACGGCGTCGTCGAGGTGCGCTCGACCGCCGGGGACACGCACCTCGGCGGCGACGACTTCGACCGCCGCATCGTCGACTACCTGGCCGACGAGTTCCAGAAGGAGAACGGCATCGACCTGCGCAACGACTCTCAGGCCCTCCAGCGGCTGTTCGAGGCTGCAGAGAAGGCGAAGGTCGAACTCAGCTCGGTCAGCCAGACCCAGGTGAGCCTGCCGTTCATCACGGCGGACGCCTCCGGCCCGAAGCACCTGACCACGACGCTCAAGCGCGCCACCTTCGAGAACATCACCGCCGACCTGGTCGAGCGCTGCCTCGGCCCGGTGCGGCAGGCGATGCAGGACGCGAAGGTCACCGAGAACGACATCGACGAGGTCATCCTCGTCGGCGGTTCGACCAGGATCCCCGCGGTGCAGGAGCTGGTCAAGCGCCTCACCGGCGGCAAGGACCCCAACATGACCGTGAACCCGGACGAGGTCGTAGCCATCGGCGCCGCCATCCAGGCCGGGGTGCTGAAAGGGGAAGTCAACGATGTCCTCCTGCTCGACGTGACCCCGCTCTCGCTCGGCGTCGAGACGCGCGGCGGCGTGATGACGCCGATCATCGAACGCAACACGACCATCCCCGCACGCCGGAGCGAGGTCTTCTCCACCGCCCAGGACAACCAGGACTCGGTCGAGATCGTGGTGCTCCAGGGCGAGCGCGAACGCGCGGCGGACAACCGCGTCCTCGGCCGGTTCTCGCTGACCGGCATCCGGCCAGCGCCACGGGGCGAACCGCAGATCGAGGTCACGTTCGACATCGACGCGAACGGCATCCTCAACGTCACCGCCCGCGACAAGGACACCGGGGCCGAGCAGGGCATCACCATCAGCGGCACCACGAACCTCGACCAGGCGGAGATCGACCGCATGGTGCGCGAGGCCGAGCAGAACCGCGAGCAGGATCAGCGGCTGCGCGAGGACATCGATGCCCGCAACGAGTTGGATGCCGCCGCCTACCGGGTCGAGCGGGCTCTCGCGGAGCACGGCGACGCCGCGCCTGCGCACGAGCGGTCGCGCGCCGAGCTGCTGGTGCAGCAGGCGAGGGAGGTCGTCGAGCGGGAGGCTCCTGCGTCGGAGGCGCGTGACCTGACCAGCGAACTACGGCAAGTGGACGCTGCGCTGTCTGTGGCGCACCCGGCCCAAGGGTCGACCTCGTCGGACGCCGCGGCCGGTCCCGGCGGCTCGGACGACTCCGATGACGACGTCGTCGACGCCGACTTCGACCGCAATTGAAAGACGCGGGGACATGGACACCTCGGACACGCGCAGGGCTGCGGACGCGGAGGAGCCGGACGTCGGCGCCCCCGCCGACGCGACGGCTGAGCCGCCTGCGGCCCCTCCGGACGAACGGGACGCTCGTCTCGCCGAGCTGGAGGATCGCTGGCGCCGCGCCGCAGCGGATCTCGACAACGCGCGAAAGCGGACCACCCGCGAGCTCGCCCTGGTGCGCGACACGGAGCGAGCGCGTGCGGCGTCCGTCTTCCTCGCCGTCGTGGACGGCCTCACGGACGCGCTCGCCTACGCCAGGCAGGTGAAGGATCCGCTGACCGAAGGCATCGAGTCGATCCGGGAACAGGCGGTGGTCGCCCTCGAACGCCTGGGGTATCCCCGCATCGACCAGGTCGGCGTCCCGTTCGACCCACGGATCCACGAGGCCGTGTCGGTGATCGAGCAGGAGAACGTGCCTCCGCAGACGGTGGTCGCGGTCGCCCGGCTCGGCTTCGGCACCCCGGAACAGCTGCTGCGACCCGCGAGCGTCGTCGTCACGTCGGCGCGGGAGTGACCTCGTGGCGGACGACTTCTACCAGCTGCTCGGGGTCTCACGATCCGCGGACTCCAAGGAGATCCAGCGTGCCTACCGTGCGCTCGCGCGGAAGTATCACCCGGATGTGAACAAGCAGGCGGGCGCCGAGGACACGTTCAAGAAGATCAGCGAGGCGTACCACGTGCTCGCCGAACCGGAGTCACGTGCCCAGTACGACCGGTTCGGACCGGAGTTCCGCCGCTACGCGGACGCAGAGCGCGAGTACGCCTCGCAGGGCGCCGGCGGTGCCGGCGGTGCCGGCGGCAGCGCGCGCGGAGCCGGGCGCACCCGCGCCCGGCCGGGACCGTCGGGGTTCAGCTGGTCGAGCGCGCAGGCCGGAGCGGGCCCGGGGGTGCGTCGGTCGACTGGGACGACCTCTTCGGCGACGTCTTCGGTTCGAGGCGCGGGATGGACTCCGAGGCCGAACTGGAGCTGACGGTCGAGGAGGCCTTCCGCGGCGGCCCTCGGACGGTCGTCCTCGCCGGCCCCGACGGCGACCGTCAGACGTTCGAGCTACAGATCCCGCCCGGCGCCCTCGACGGGCAGCGCATCCGCGTCTCCGGCGGCGGGCAGCCCGGGCGGCAGGACGCCGGGTCCGGCGACCTCGTGATCACGCTCCGCGTCAAGCCGGACCGGCGGCTCCGTCTCGACGGCAAGAACATCGAGATGGACCTGCTGGTCGCGCCGTGGGAGGCCGCGCTCGGCGCAAGCGTCTCGACGCGCGCTCCCGGCGGCCCCATCACCGTGCGCGTCCCTCCGGGCTCGTCGAGCGGGCGGCGGCTGCGGTTGAAGGGCCAGGGGATGCCGCAGCCGGGAGGGAAGCCCGGCGACCTGTTCGCGAAGGTGAAGATCATGGTCCCCCCGCACCCCACCAGCCGTGAACGCGAGCTGTTCGAGCAGCTGCAGCGCGAATCCACCTTCGATCCGAGGTCGTCGTCATGAGTTCTCCTCTGCTCCCGGTGATCCCGCCTCGCCTCGACATCGGGATGGTCGCGGTCGGGGCGCGCGTGCATCCCGAGTTGGTCCGGCGGTTCGTCGAGCTCGGGCTCATCGCCGCCGCCGTCGATGCGTCGGGTCGGCTCTGGTTCGCGCCGGACGCGCCCGAACAGGTGCGGCGGATCGTGCGCCTGCACGCCGACCTGGCACTGAATTACGCGGGCATCGCGCTCGTCATCGACCTGCTCGCGCGGATCGACGCGCTCGAGGCGCAGCGAACGGTCATCCGTCCAGGAAGGGAGACGCCGCCATGGAGATGAACAAGCTGACCCAGAAGTCTCAGGAGGCGTTGCAGGAGGCGCAGAGCATCGCGACCAGGAACGGGCACACGGAGACGGAGAACGAGCACCTCCTGCTCGCCCTGCTCACGCAGGAGGGCGGCCTGATCCCTCGGCTGCTCGAAGCGGCCGACGTCGACGTGGCCCTCCTTCTCACCGAGGTGCAGCAGGCGATCGAGCGGAAACCCCGGACGACAGGTGCCGGGGCGACGCCCGGACAGGTGTACCTCTCCCGCACGCTGTCGGCCACCCTCGACCGCGCCGAGCGGGAGGCCACGCGCCTCAAGGACTCGTATGTGTCCGTCGAGCACCTGCTCCTCGCGCTGGCCGACGACCCCAGCGGCGGCCCGGCCGCGCGTGTCCTGCAGGCCAATGGTGTGACGCGGGAGGCCTTCCTCCAGGCGCTGACGACCGTTCGCGGCAACCAGCACGTGAACTCGGCGACCCCGGAGCAGACCTACGAGGCACTGGAGAAGTACGGCCGCGACCTGGTGGCCGACGCCCGCGCGGGTCGGCTGGACCCGGTCATCGGCCGCGACACCGAGATCCGCCGCGTCATCCAGATCCTGTCCCGCAAGACGAAGAACAACCCAGTGCTGATCGGCGAGCCCGGTGTCGGCAAGACGGCGATCGTGGAGGGGCTGGCCCAGCGGATCGTCAACACCGACGTTCCGGAAGGGCTCCGCGACAAGACGGTCTTCCAGCTCGATCTGGCGGCTCTCGTCGCGGGCGCGAAGTACCGCGGCGAGTTCGAGGAGCGGATGAAGGCGGTGCTTGCCGAGGTCGTGGCCGCCGAGGGGCGCATCCTCTTGTTCATCGACGAACTCCACACCCTGGTCGGCGCGGGGGCCACCGAGGGAGCGATGGATGCTGGCAACATGCTCAAGCCCATGCTCGCCCGCGGAGAGCTGCACCTGATCGGCGCGACCACGCTGGACGAGTACCGGCAGCACATCGAGAAGGACGCAGCGCTCGAACGGCGGTTCCAGACCGTGCTGGTGGATGAGCCCAGCGTCGAGGACGCCATCTCGATCCTCCGCGGGCTGCGCGAGCGGCTCGAGGTCTTCCACGGGGTGCGCATCCAGGACAATGCGCTCGTGGCCGCCGCGACCCTGTCGCACCGCTACATCACCGACCGATTCCTGCCGGACAAGGCCATCGACCTCGTCGACGAGGCCTGCGCGCGGCTGCGCACCGAGATCGACTCGATGCCCGCGGACCTCGACGAGCTGACCCGGCGGGTGACGCGTCTCGAGATCGAGGAGGCGGCGCTGGAGAAGGAGACGGACCAGCCGAGCCGTGTCCGTCTCGAGGAGCTGCGGCGTGAACTCACCGACCTGCGGGCGGAGGCGAACGCGAAGCGTGCCCAGTGGGAGGCGGAACGTCAGGCCATCCGCAAGGTGCAGCAGCTCAGGAGCGAGCTCGAGCAGGTGCGCCGCGAGGCCGAGGACGCCGAGCGCCGGTACGACCTCAACAAGGCGGCCGAGCTGCGCTACGGCAGGCTCGCCGAACTCGAGCGGCAGCTCGCCGCCGAGGAGCAGCGCCTGCAGGAGAAGCAGGGACGGCAGAGGCTCCTGCGCGAGGTCGTCACCGAGGAGGAGATCGCCGAGATCGTGGCGGCCTGGACGGGAATCCCCGTCGCGCGGCTGCAGGAGGGCGAGCGCGCGAAGGTGCTGAAACTCGACGAGATCCTGCACGAACGCGTCGTCGGCCAGGAGGAAGCGGTGCGGCTCGTCACCGACGCGATCATCCGGGCGCGCTCGGGAATCCGCGACGCTCGGCGGCCGATCGGCTCGTTCATCTTCCTGGGACCGACGGGTGTCGGCAAGACGGAGCTCGCGAAGGCCCTGGCGAGCGCGCTGTTCGACAGCGAGTCCGCGATGATCCGGCTGGACATGAGCGAGTACCAGGAGCGCCACACCGTCAGCAGGCTGGTCGGAGCCCCACCCGGATATGTCGGGTACGACGAGGGCGGGCAGCTGACCGAAGCGGTGCGTCGCCGGCCGTACTGCGTCGTCCTCTTCGATGAGATCGAGAAGGCGCATCCGGACGTGTTCAACACGCTGCTGCAGGTGCTCGACGACGGGCGGATCACCGACAGCCAGGGCCGCACCGTCGACTTTCGCAACACCATCGTGATCATGACGTCCAATATCGGGGCGGAGCATCTGCTCACCGGGTCCCGGGACAGCGACGGAGCGATCCCCGAGGATGTGAAGGACCTGGTGCTCGCCGAGCTGCGCGGCCGCTTCCGTCCGGAGTTCCTCAACCGGGTCGACGACATCATCGTGTTCGCCCCGCTCGGCCTCACGCAGATCGAGTCGATCGTCGACCTCTTGATGGGCGACCTGACGCGCCGCCTGGCGGAACGCCAGATCCGGCTCGAGGTCACGCCGGAGGCGCGGCGCCTCATCGCGGAACGGGGCTACGACCCGCTCTACGGTGCGCGGCCGCTGCGCCGCTACATCTCGCACGACATCGAGACCCGCTTGGGCAGGGCACTGCTCTCGGGGTCGGTCCAGGACGGCTCGACGGTGCGCATCGATGTGCGGGACGGCGACATCGTCGTCGACGTCGTCGATGCCCGGGCGGAGTCGGATGCCGAAGCGGAGGCACCGGTATGAACGCCGCGACCAGAGTCATCCGGTGCCCGAACTGCGGGCGCAAGAACCGCGTCCCCGCGGCCGAGAGCGGACACCCCCGCTGCGGGAACTGCCACAAGCCGCTCCCGTGGATCGTCGACGCCCTCGACGACACCTTCCAGGACATCGCCGTCAACGCGGACCTCCCCGTGATCGTCGACATGTGGGCGGCCTGGTGCGGCCCGTGCCGGATGGTCAGTCCGGTCCTGGAGGAGCTGGCCACCGAGCGGGCGGGAGAGGTGAAGCTGGTCAAAGTGGATGTGGACCGGGCGCCCCGGCTGTCCTCGCGCTTCTCGGTTAAGGCGGTGCCGACCCTGATGATCCTGGACCACGGGGAGGTCATCGCCCGGCAGGCCGGCGCGGCGCCCGTGGCCGTCCTGCGCCGCTGGTTCGACGACACGATGGCGCAGCGCCAGCGGAAGCGGGCGGAGCAGCGGTGGGCGGAGCACCCGCGGCCGGGAGAGAGCGCCGGCGACGGCGAGGAAGGAGGGGTGCTCCGTGAGCCAGCGTAGGGATCCCCATATCGTCTACATCCGTCCGGTCATCCCGCGCACGCCGGGAGCGTGCGAGGACTGCCTGAGGCTCGGCACGCCGTGGGTGCACCTGCGGCTGTGCCTGACGTGCGGCAAGGTGGGCTGCTGCGACGCCTCGCCGATGCGGCACGCGCGGGCGCATGCGCTCCATGACGGGCATCCCATCGTCCAGTCGCATGAGCCCGGCGAGAGCTGGCGGTGGTGCTACGTGGACGAGGACTACGTGTGATGGCCTCCCCGGCCCCCGAGCAGCCACCTGCCGAGACCCCGGATGTGTTCGGGGCGTACCCCCGGCTGACACCGCCGCAGCTGCAGGCGCTGAGCGAGCACGGCACCACCGAGCCCGTCGCAGCGGGGCAGGTGCTGGCGCGCGCGGGGGAGCCGCTCGGGTCGTTCTTCGCGGTGCTCCACGGTCGCCTCCGGGTCGACGACGGCGGTGAGGATGGCCGCGGAGCACAGGCTGAGGTGCACGGACCGGGCCGCTTCGTCGGCGACATCGGCCTCCTGGAAGGGCAGCCCTCGTTCGCCACGGTGACCGCTCTCGAAGCAGGCAGGGTGCTCGCCGTGCCGATACCGGCGTTGGAGCGGATCGTGACCAGCGACCCGACGATCGGTGACCTCATCCTGCGCGCGTATCTCATCCGGAGGTCGCTGGCGATCGGCGCCGGCGCCGGGCTCCGCATCGTGGGTTCGCGCTTCTCGCCGGACACCCGCCGGTTGCTCGACTTCGCCGCCCGCAACCGGATACCGCACCGCCTGCTCGACCTCGACGGCGATCACGCGGCCGAGGTCATCGTCCGGCGGCTGCGCCTGCACGTCACCGACCTCCCGGTCGTCATCGTCGGAGGCTCGCGCATCCTCCGCAATCCGTCCACCGCGAAGCTCTCGGAGCTGCTCGGCATCGGGCGCGGGCTGCCCGAGCCCACGTGCGATCTGCTGGTGGTGGGCGCCGGCCCGGCGGGACTCGCGGCCACGGTGTACGCAGCCTCGGACGGGTTGTCGGTCGTCCTCTCCGACGCCGTGGCCACCGGGGGCAGGCCGCACGCTCCGCCCGGATCGAGAACTACCTCGGATTCCCGGCGGGGATCTCGGGCGCTGAACTCGCCGAGCGGGCCCGTCTGCAAGCGGTCAAGTTCGGAGCATCCGTCGTCGCCCCCGCGGACGCCGCCAGCCTCGATGTCGCGGGCGGCGCGCTCACGGTCCGGTTCTCCGACGGGACGACCGTCACTCCGGGAGCCGTTGTCGTCGCATCCGGGATGGAGTACCGCCGCCTGGAGGTGAAGAACCTCGATCGGTTCGAGTACACCAGCGTCTACTACGCGGCGACGGTCAACGAGGCGCGCGAGTGCGGAACCGATCCGGTCGTGGTGGTCGGCGGCGGCAACTCGGCCGGGCAGGCGGCCGTGTTCCTCGCGGGAACCGCATCCTGCGTCCACCTCGTCGTGCGCGGTGCCGACCTCGGCCGCGACATGTCTCGGTATCTGGTCGTGCAGGTCGAGGGCCACCCGCGGATCGCCGTCCACACGCGGTCCGAAATCGTGGAGGCGTCGGGAGGCGACCGCCTCGAATCGGTCACGGTCGAGCACCGCCCCTCCGGCCGCCGCGAGGAGGTCGGCACCGCCCACCTGTTCGTCTTCATCGGGGCGGTCCCGGCGACGGCATGGCTCGGCCACGACATCGAGCGCGACGAGCGTGGTTTCCTCCTCACCGGGTCGCGCCCGGGCGAGACCGGCTCGCGAGCCCAGCCCTTCGAGACCTCGGTGCCGGGCGTCTTCGCCATCGGCGACGTGCGCAGCGGATCGGTCAAACGGATGTCCGCGGCGGTGGGAGAAGGGGCGAGCGTCGTGAAGATGGTGCACGACCACCTCGCAACCGGAGGCTCCCGCCACTGAATCCTCGCAGCCGCTCGCGCCATCCCCGACCACGAGCGCATCGGCCCCCTACCTGGCGACAGCACTCGACGAGGCAGCGCAGGCGATGGAATACCCGCCAGTCCAGGGGTAACGTCCCCCGTGACACCTCTGGGGAGCAGTGAGGCGTCGTGACGGCGAAGGAGACTCACATGGAACTCACGCTCGGCGTACTGGCACTGCTCGAAGCCAAACCGGACAAGGCAGCGGAAGTCAAGGATTTCCTCATCGGCGGCAAAGCCGTGGTCGACTCGGAGCCGGGGACGCGCACCTGGTACGCCTTCCAGATCGACGAAACGCATTTCGGGATCTTCGACACGTTCCCCGACGAGGATGCGCGCAAGGCACACCTGGGAGGCGCGATCCCACGGGCACTGGGCGAGCAGGGTCCGGCCCTCCTCGCGAAGGACCCCGATCTCCGCACGGTCGACCTCCTCGCGGTCAAACACGAACAACGCGACTGACGCGGTCGCCGCGTCATGGCCGACGAACGCGCAACCTCCGGGAGCTCAGCGGCCCCGTGGCGGCGGGAGCTCACCATCGTCACGTGCGCGCTGCTGGTCAGCCTCGTGCTCCTGGTCGTCTTCCACGCTGCCGGCGACCCCGCCTGGGTGCGCCGCTTCCTGTCCCCGACGCAGGGCTCCGACGCAGCGCTCTGGCAGGTCCAGACGACGTTCCTGTCGGTCGGCTTCGCCGGGCTGACGATCGCGGCACAACTGTTCGCAGAGGCTCCCCTCGCCATCGGGACGTCCCGGAAGCGCATCCTGGCGTACATCGGCGCCAGCTGGTTCGTGACCGTGGGGCTCGCCGCGAACGCGGTCATGGCCATCGAGTCCATCTGGCTGCCGAGCGCGACCGGTGTGGTGATCGCGTTCGCCTGGTTCGTCGCCACCGCGGTGCTGCTGCTGGTCTCGACATCGAGGCTCACGCACCTCTTCGGGCATCCGTCCCGGCTGGACGAAGTGGTGCGGACCTCGCTCGTCGAGACCCTGTCGGACCGGTTCGGCCAAATGGCGCGCCGGTACGCGGACGCGAGCCGCGGGCTGGAGGAGATCCTGACCACGGACACGGCGCGCACCTCCACCCGCTCGGTGTCGACGTTGCACGTGCCGGTGCCGCAGGCTGGGCGCGTCATTCGGGCCATCAAGGCCGCGGGCGTCCGGGAGGCGATCGCATCGCTCGGTCCGGAATCCGCTTCCGCGGCTCCCACACCGTCCCCGTACGAGGTCGCGCCGCAGGTCCTGCTGGATGTCCACCCGGGGGACCGCACCCTGCTCGGTGCCACGGCGTTCCGGATCGTGACGCCGACCCGGCTCCACGACGGGACCGCCGGACGGATGGTCCAGCTTCTGCAGTCGAGCATCGAGCTGGAGGCGCCGGAGGCGGTCACCGCCTACGAGGAGACCCAGCACGAGATAGCCACCCTGCAGGATGCGATCGGCAGCAACCTCCGGTCGGGCGCTCTGGCGACGGCGGAGCGGGCGCTGGAATTGCTCGGCCAGATCGTGCGCGAGGTCTGGATGGCGGAGCTCGACCGATCAGGTGCGTCCCGGGGGGCGTCACTCGCGCGGGGGAGCGGACTCCTGGAGAGCATCGTCGAAGTGGAGCGGGACGTCCTGTTGTCCCCGCAAGTGGCGCACGTCTTCATCACAGCGACGACCGCCCGAGCCGTCGAGGCAGCGGCGACCGGCTCCGGGGAGTATGTCGACGAATGCCTGCGGAGCTTCACACGGCAGTGGTCCGACATCCTGATGCATGGGGGTCCCGAGTTCGATGCGCTGCTCGTCCGCATCATCGGGTGCGTACGCGATCTCGCGGTGTACCGCGACGCGTCGGCGGCAGACCCGCAAGTCTTCCGCTCGCGCGGCACGTGGGCGATGGTCGAGCTGGTCAAGCTCGCTCTCGACGCGAACCGGCCGGACCTCGCGAAGATCGCCGCGGAAGAGCTCCGGCGCCTCTTCGAACGGCAGCCGGATGGATCGGCCCGCGCCGAAGTCCGCGCCGGTCTTCTGGTCCTCTCGGGGTGGCTCCGCTACCTCTCCGACACCGACGATGAGCGCTACACCGCCGACGCGGGTCTGGCGGCGACGCTGACCTCGGATGGATCCTGGCGCGACATCTGCGCGGCACGCGACGTCGTGGAGGGCGGGACCCCGTTCAGCCGGTGGGACCGGTGGGAGACGAACGGTTCGAACTCCGGCACCGTGGAGTCCTCGGCGCTTCCGGGCTTCATCGACCGCGCGCAGGTGACCGCGCTCGCCAGCTCGTCAGGACGCCTGCCGACGGCGACCGACCAGGAGACGGCCTCCCACTACGAGCGCCTTCTGCGCCTGATTCCCGGCGCAGAACCCCGCGCAGACCCGGGCACAGACGAGGGTGAGGACTCACTGCGGGAAGGACTGGAGGCCGAGCTCGACCGATGGGACGCCGCACCCCGGTGAGACCGGGTCATCCGCATCCGACGGTTGACGAGAGCGGCTTCCGTATCCAAACTCGACCGGCTCATCAAGCAGGCCCGATGCCGAGCGTGACTCTTACATCATTCACTGAACCCCCACCGGCTTTCGCAGCATCCGATGGGAGGCTCTGAACGATGTCTCAGACCCGAGCGGTGGGCGGCGTCCCCCGGAAAGGGGACGTTCTCGTAGAATCTCTGCGTGGTGGATGACGAACTCGCGCGCTCCGGCGTGCCCGACGCGGCAGGCGTGCCCGTGTTCGTCGATGCATCGGGGCGTCGCTTCCGCCGGGTCCGCATCCTGGGTGCGGTGGTGTTGGGGCTGGTCGCGCTCTACGTCGCACTGGTCGTGAGCGCGTTCCTCGGGGGCCCGCGGATCGGCATCCCGCTGCTCCCGATGCCGGAACCGCCCGCCAGCGCGAGTGGCCCCGGCGCCGCCCCGTCCACTCCCGTGGCGACGCCGTCGCCTGCCTCGGACCCGGTCGCCACGAGCGCACCCGAGCAGCCGGTGGTCGCCGTCGCGCCGGCGCCCGCCCCGCAGCCGGCCGCCACATCCGCTCCCGGGCACGCTGCGACCACACCGCCGTCCTCACGGCCGTCGCCCACCGCGTCGCCGTCGCCCGCATCCACCCCGCCCGGCAAGAGCGCGACCGCACCGGGGCAGAGCAAGAGACCCACCCGCCCGTGAGGCGCGCCGCTCCCCGCGGGGCCCGCGGGCCGCTGCGTGCGCACTGGGTCGTGCTCGCCGCCATCCTGATCGCGGTGTCCGTGTCGCTGCTGGTCCAGGGGTACACGCAGCACCTCGCCGGCATCGGGGATGACGCGGTGACGGCGTCCGGATCCGCGGGGCGCGTGCCGTCGGCGGTCGCGTCCGGCGGCCCGGTCATCGATTCCCGTGGCGAGACGCCGCGGACGGCAGGCCCACGACCCCGCACGATCGCGCTGACGTTCGACGACGGCCCGGACCCGCGCTGGACGCCCGAGATCCTCCAGCTCCTCCGCCGCCATCACGCCCACGCCACCTTCTTCATGGTCGGGACGGAGGCGATCGCCCATCCGGACCTCGTCCGCCAGGTCGTGGCGGGCGGCAACGAGGTCGGCGTGCACACCCTCACGCACGTCGACCTGAGCACGGTGCCGGAGTGGCGGCGCCGGCTGGAGGTCCAGACCGCTCAGCAGGCGATCGTCGACGCGACCGGGCAGACCACGTCGCTGCTCCGGCCGCCGTACAGCTCCGAGAACGACGCGGTCACCGACGGGATGTGGACCGCGATCCGCTCCGTCGGCGCGGACGGCTACCTGACCGTGCTGTCGACCCGGGACGGCGAGGATTGGCGACGTCCGGGAGCACCCGCCATCGAGCGGGCGATCGAGCCGACCGACGGCTCCGGCCAGGTGGTGCTGCTCCACGACGGCGGCGGGGACCGCAGCCAGACCGTGCGGGCGCTCGACAGCGCGCTCTCCCGGCTGGACGCCGAGGGCTACACGGTCACAACAGTCGGCCGGGCGGTCGGCCTGGGACCGACGATGCAGAACGCCTCGGCGCCCGAGCGCGTGGCGGCCGCCATGACGGTGTGGGGCATCCGGATGAGCGGCGCCGTCGTCGACGCCATCACGATCGCGCTCGTCGTGAGCGGCCTGGTCATGCTCGTCCGCGTCGTGCTCGTGATGGCGACCGCGGTGCGGCACCGCCGGAGCACACGCGGGCGTCATCGTCCCGAGGCGCCCGCCCGGCCGGAGGCCACGGAGCCGGTGACCGTCATCGTCCCGGCGTACAACGAGGCGGCGGGGATCGAGGCGGCCGTCCGGTCGCTCGTCGCCTCCACGCATCCCGTCGAGGTGATCGTGGTGGACGACGGCTCGACCGACGGCACCGCGGACATCGTGGCGGGGCTCGGTCTGCCGGTCCGTCTCATCCGCCAGCGCAACGGCGGCAAGCCGTCGGCGCTCAACGCGGGCCTTCGGGCGGCGCAGAACGACATCGTGGTCATGGTGGACGGCGACACGGTCTTCGAGCCCGGAACCGTGCATGCGCTGATCCAGCCGCTGAGCGATCCCTCCGTCGGCGCCGTCTCCGGCAACACCAAGATCGTGAACCGGCAGGGGATCCTCGGCTCCTGGCAGCACATCGAGTACGTCGTCGGGTTCAACCTCGACCGCCGTCTCTTCGACGTGGCCGAGTGCATGCCGACCGTGCCGGGCGCGATCGGCGCGTTCCGCCGTTCGGCGCTCGAACGGATCGGAGGGGTGAGCGACGACACCCTCGCCGAGGACACCGACCTCACGATGGCCCTGTGCCGCGACGGCTGGCGCGTGGTCTACGAGGACGGCGCGCGTGCGTGGACGGAGGCCCCGGCGTCGCTCGGCGCGCTCTGGAAGCAGCGGTACCGCTGGTGCTACGGGACCATCCAGGCCATGTGGAAGCACCGCGGCGCGCTCGTCCAGGGCGGTCAGGCGGGCAAGCTGGGCCGTCGCGGCCTGACCTACCTCCTGGTGCTCCAGGTGCTCCTCCCGCTGTTCGCCCCGGTGGTGGACCTCTTCGCGGTGTACGGGCTGATCTTCCTGGATCCGGTGCGCATCGCCGCCCTCTGGCTCGCGTTCCTGGCGGTGCAGTTCGGGATGGCCTGGTACGCGTTCCGGATCGACCGTGAGCGCCTGAAGCCGTTGTGGACGCTGCCCCTGCAGCAGGTGGTCTACCGCCAGCTGATGTACCTAGTGGTGATCCAGTCCGTGTTCACGGCCGTCGCGGGCACCCGGCTGCGCTGGCACCGGATGGAGCGGTACGGCTCGCTCGCCGTGCGCGCCCAGCCCGACCAGGGCTGAACACCGCTTCCGGCTACGTCAGGCTCCGGCGCGCACCTCCCGCCGCGCCCAGTCCTCGAAGGCCGTCGCCGGGCGCCCGAGCACCGCTTCGACGTCGGAGCTGAGGTAGGCGTCGGAGCCGGAGGCGATCCCGCGGAGCATCGCCATCCGCCACTCGATGTAGCCGTCGGGCAGTCCTTGGCTGCGCAGTCGCTCGATGTGGACGGTGTCCAGTTCGGAGACGTAGCGGGTGGTCCGTCCGGACACCTCGGTGAGGATGCGCGCCGCCTCGTCGAAGTCGATGGCGTGCGGGCCGGAGAGCTCGAGGATGCGCCCGCCGAAGTCGTCGCCGGTCAGCGCGGCCGCGGCGACGTCGGCGATGTCGTCCACGTCGATGAACGGCTCCCGGCCGTCGCCCACGGGCGCGTAGAAGGCGCCGTCGTCGTCAGGCACGAACATCGCCTCGGTGAAGTTCTGGGCGAAGTGGCTTGGCCGGAGGATGGTCCACTCGAGCGGGCCGCGGCTGAGGGCCGCCTCGGCGCGCGCAACGGCCCCGTCCGGGAGGAACTCGACGCCACGGGCCGAGAGGAGCACCGCGCGCCCGACGTGCAACTCGGCCGCGGTCGCCAGGAAGCGTTCGAGGAGCGGGCTCCAGTCGGACGCGGAGCCGGGGCCGACGATGAAGACGCCGTCCACATCCTGCAGCGCGGGCGCCCAGGTGCTCTCGTCGCGCCAGTCGAATCGGGGGTGGTGCTGCGGCCGACGGCGCGGACGGTGTGGCCCTGCGCTTCGAGTCGTTCGGCGAGGCGGCGGCCGGTTTTTCCGGTGCCGCCGAGGAGGAGGAGTGTTGACATGCCGATGATGCTAGTTGCGGCGCGGTGGACGGGAAATGTCCATTCTGCCCCGATCGATACGTGATCGTCTAATCTGGATGGATGGACGTGCTCGGCGATGTGCTCGAACGCGCCCGGGCCCGAGGTGCGGTCTTCTCGGTCCTGAGGCGCGTCGAACCGTGGGGTCTGCTGTTCGGCGGCTCCCGGGTGCTCACGGCGCACATCCTGCTGGACGGGCGGGCCTGGCTCGAGCAGGAAGGCGAGAAGCCGGTCGAACTCGAGCAGCGCGCCGTCCTCCTGATGACGTCGGGCACGGAGTACGCGATCGTGAGCGAGCCCGCGGCGCGGCGCGAGGCCATCCACGACGCCCGGGTCGCGGGCACCGTCACCGAGGCCGGACCCTCGGCGACCGTGCTCTGCGGCGCCTACACGCTCGAAGGGAGCGTCGCCGCCGCGGTGCTGTCCGAGCTTCCGCGACCGGTGGTGATCCCGCCGGCCTGGCAGGAGCCGACGCACCGGCTGGCGATCCAGCTGCTCGCCGACGAGGCCGCGCGGGAGACGCCCGGCCAGCAGGCCCTCCTCGACCGGTTGCTCGACACCAATCTCGTGTACGCGCTGCGCGCCTGGTGGCTGCACTCGGCCGAGACCGCGCCGGGATGGTTCACCGCGCTCGCGGACCCGGACCTGCGCCGCGTGCTCGAGGCGATCCATGCCCGGCCGGCGGATCCATGGACCCTGCCCGAGCTGGCCAGGGTCGCACGGATGTCGCGCTCCGGGTTCGCGGGCCGGTTCAGCCGCCAGGTCGGCGTCGCGCCCGCGGCTTACCTCACGGCCGTCCGGATGGAGCGGGCGGAGGAGGCGCTGCGGCACACCGACGCGACGCTGGGCGAGATCGCGACGGCGGTCGGGTACAGCAACCCGTTCGCCTTCGCCACGGCCTTCCGCCGGTACCACGGGATCGCCCCCGGTCGCTGGAGGCAGCGGGCCCGCGGCGAGGATTTCGCCGAGACGGTCAGCCCTGCACCGTCGGGCGGATGACGATCTCGTTCACATCCACCTCGTCCGGCTGGGAGATGGCGTATCCGATGGCGGCGGCGACCGCCGACGCGGGCATGGCGATCGCCTCGGCAGCTGCCCGCGCCGCGCCCTGGGCCTCGGCGCTTCCGCCGCGCTCGGTGAGCTCGCTCCGGGTGAGCCCCGGGCTGATCACCGTCACGCGCACATCCCGGCTCTCCTGGCGGAGACCCTCCGACAGCGCCGAGACGGCGAACTTGGTCGCGCTGTAGACCGCGGCGGTGGGATCGACGCGTCGGCCCGAGACGGACGACACGGTGACGATGTGGCCGCGGCCACGCTCGGTCATGTGCGGGAGGGCGGCCGCGATGCCGTTGAGCACGCCGCGCAGGTTGACGTCGATCATCTGCTCCCACTCGTCCACCCGGAGGTCGGCCAGCGGCGAGAGCGCCATGACGCCCGCGTTGTTGACCAGCACGTCGATGCGGCCGTGCGCCCGCACCGCGGCGTCGATGGCGGAGCGGACGCTCCTGGAGTCGGTGACGTCGAGCGTCGCCACCTCGATCTCGCCGCCACGGCGGCGGACGTCATCGGCGAGGGCGTCGAGGCGGTCGGTGCGGCGGGCGCCCGCGATCACCAGGTGGCCCTCGGCGGCGAGGCGCCGGGCCGTGGCCTCGCCGATCCCGCTGCTGGCGCCGGTGATGAACACGATCTTCTTCTTCTCGGGGGGCAGCATGTCTTCCTTCTGGTGGTGCGTGAACAGAGTCGGGAAGCGAGTCCACCACCGCCGGGGCGGCTGTGGAAGGCAGCCGTGGCCGGGGTGCGGCACACCCTGTCTCATCGCGGCCGCCGGAGCCGCCTTCGTCGTGCCTCCGGCCCCGTACCATGGAGCCGTGGCGAACCGCGACGAGACGCAGCTCGGCGCGTTCCTCCGGGCGACGCGCGCGAGCACGACGCCGGACGCCGCGGGATTCGGCGGCGGAGGCACGTCGGGTCGCCGGGTGCCCGGGCTGCGCCGCGAGGAGGTCGCGGTGCTCGCCGGGGTCAGCGTCGACTACTACGCGCGCCTCGAACAGGGCCGCGAACGGAACCCGTCGCCGCAGGTGCTGGACGCGATCGGCAGTGCCCTCCGACTCCCGCCCGAGGCGCGCGAGCACCTGTTCCGCCTGGCCGGCGTCTCTCCGCAGGCCGCCCGTCCGGAGCCGTCCGACGAGGTGCATCCCGCTCTGCTCGAAGTGCTCACGACATCGCGCGGAGCGGCCGCGTACGTGCTGGGCCGGGCCTTCGACGTGCTGGCCACCAACGACATCGCCGCTGAGCTGCTGGCGCCCTTCGGGACCGAGCGCAACATGGTGCGGGTGCTGTTCACGCATCCCCGGGCCGCCGAGGTGTTCCCTGGGCTCGACGAGCTGCGCGCCAACACGGTCGGCGCGCTCCGGCTGAACCTCGGCCTGTTCCCCGGCGATCCCCGGATCCGGACCGTGCTCTCGCAGATGGCCGGCGCCTCCCCGGAGTTCTGGGAGCTCTGGCGGCGCAACCGCGTCAACAAGCTGACGCGCGCCTTCAAGGTGTTCCAGCATCCGGTCGCCGGTCGCATCGAGCTGACCTACCAGACCTTCGAGACCGTGGATGCGCCGGGCCAGCAGCTGCTGATCGGCACGCCGGCGTCCGGGAGCAGCAGCGAGGCGGCCCTCCGCAGGCTGGCATCCGCCGGCCCGGAGTGACGAGCGGCCGAAGGGGGTGCGGTACACCCCGGCCGGCGGAGCCTTGTCGGCGGCCGCCCAGGGCCCCACTGTGGACGTACCCGGAACCGCTTCGAGAGACGAGACACCATGCCCGAGATCCTGGAGATCACCACCCTCCGCCCCGCCCCCGGTCTGACCCCGGCCGACTTCGTCGCGGCCAACGAGGACATCGACGCCTACCTGCGGCGGCAGGAGGGCTTCCTCTGGCGCCGCATCTCCGTGCGCGACGACGGGATGGTGGTGGACATCGTGGCCTACGACAGCCTGGAGCATGCGGAGCGGGGCGCCGACGGCATCACCGGCGAGATGGGCGGATCCCCGGTGCACGCCACGATCGACCACAGCACGGTCGACTGGCGGCTCACGAGCGTCATCCACGCGGTGGACTGACCGCGGCACGTCCTCCGGCCGCCACTGGTGCACGCCCGCCCGTGCTGCCAGACTGGCGCCGTTTCCGCCCGTCGATGGCGCAGACGAGACCCAGAGGAGAGCACAGATGAGCATCACAGAACCGTCGCCGAACGGTCGGCCGACCGTCGTCCTGGTCCACGGGGCGTTCGCCGAATCGTCCAGCTGGAACGGCGTCATCGCGGGGCTCCTCGCCGACGGCTTCCCCGTGATCGCGGCCGCGAATCCGCTTCGCGGCGTGGCGTCCGACGCCGCTTACGTCCGCACGCTCCTGGGCGACGTCAGTGGGGACCTGATCCTCGTCGGCCACTCCTACGGCGGCGCGGTGATCACGAACGCGGCGAAGGGACTGGACCAGGTCAAGGCGCTCGTCTTCGTCGGCGCCTTCGCGCCCGACGAGGGGAGAGCGCGGGGCAGCTCGCGGGCAAGTACGAGGGCGGCACCCTCGGTGACACCCTGACGGCGGTCGATCTCGGCGCGCAGGGCAACGACCTCTACATCGTCCAGAGCCGGTACCACGACCAGTTCGCCGCCGATTCGCCGGCCGACGTCACGGCGGCCATGGCGGTGACGCAGCGTCCGATCCGGGAGGCGGCGCTCAACGAGGCGTCGGGCGCACCCGCGTGGCGCGACATCCCCTCGTGGTTCCTGTTCGGCTCCGAGGACAAGAACATCCCCGCCGAGAGCCACCGCTTCATGGCGGAACGCGCGGGGTCGCGGCACACCGTCGAGGTCGCGGGCGGATCGCACACGGTCGGCATCCCGGAGGCGGCGCAGGTCGTCGCGCTGATCCGCGAGGCGGCCGACGCGGTCGCCGGCTGAGACGCCGACGCCGACGCCGAGGGCGCCGCACGCGCACCCCGCGCGCCGCGTCAGAACCGCGCCAGGTACGCCCTCGCCGCGTTGTACGCGCCCGACGCGATCAGCCCCGCGCCCAGTGCGAACAGGATGGTGGGCCCGAGCGGGAGCCGCTCGAGCGACTCCATAGCGCCGTCCAGGCCCGTCGCGTCGTCCGGCCGCGCGGTGACCGCCGCGACGACGAAGAGCACCCCGGCCACGCCGACGACGACGCCCTTGGAGAGGTAGCCGACCGTGCCGAGGATGAGCATCCCGAGCCGCGCGTGCCCGCTCGGCATCGTGATGTCCCGCGTGAACGTCTGACGGACGCCCTTCGACATGAAGTAGCCGCCGATCCCGACGGTGGCGATGCCGACCAGCGCGAGCAGCACCGGGCCGCCCGGGAGGGAAAGGATGCCAGCGCTCAGGTCGCGCGTCGTCTGGCGGGCGTGGGTCGGGTGCCCCTGCGCGAAGGCGAGGGCCGTCAGCCCGAGCGCGAGGTACGCCGCCGCCTTGCCGAGATTCGTCGCCCGCGCCCACCACTTCTTCGTCTCCGTGCTGCCGGTGACGAGTGCGGTCTGGATGATCAGCCAGAGCGCGAGCGCGAACAGTCCGGCCACGCTGATCCAGAGCACGACGAATCCGCCGGGCACCTTCGCCACCGCCTCGAGGGCGCCGGTCTGGTCCGCCTCCCCGAAGTGGTTGATGCCGAGTTGCACGGCGAGCGCGCCGAGCAGCACCTGCAGCAGTGCGCTCGCGCCGAAGCCGGCGCGCGCGAGCACCTCGAGCACCTTGTTGTCGCCCGCCGTACGGGCCGCCCGCCGCAACTCCCGTTTGGCGCCCGCGGCCGAGGTCATGTGCCGTGCACCTGCTTCTGCGACATCGGGTCCTCGATCGGCTCGCCCTCGACGCGGACCGTGCGCCAGGTGTCCAGCGCGATGACCCCGCCGAGCACGGCGAGGGACAGGGCGACGGACGCGGTGGTGTCGCTGATCCAGTGGTATCCGAGGTAGAGCCGGCTGACGATCTGCAGCACGATGCCGAACACGGCGACGGCGAAAGCGAGCACGGTGACCCACGGGCGCTGGATGCGGCTCGCGATCAGGAACGCGAGGATCAGCAGGAAGTCGGAGGTTCCCAGCACGTGGCCGGAGGGGAACGAGAACGAGTGGTCCGGCCCGAACAGCATCAGGCCGATCGGCGGCCGTGGATGCTGCACGATCGGGGCCAGCACGCCCGCGAGCAGGACACCGGTCAGCATCCCCGCTGCCAGCAGCACCGGCCGCCACAGGTGCCGTGCGGCCACGATCCACACCACGACCACGACGAGCACGATGATCGGCATCGCGATCGGCCCGAAGATGATGGCCAGCCCGATCATGAACCCGGTCGTCTCGTTCGAGCGGAGGGCGTTGATCCACTTCTCCACCGGCAGGTCGAGCCGCTCGAAGCCGGTGTGGGTGGCCACCCCGACGAGCAGGAACAGGAAGGCCGCGAGGCCGACCGCGACGAGCACGACCGACGTGATGTAGAGCCGTCGCCGCGCCTCCGCCGGGATGTAGCGCTCCTCCACGACGAACTTCTGGTTCCACTCGGAGAGCGCGCGTCTTCTTCCGGAGTCGGTGCTCGTCATCGGGTGCACCGGGCTAGGGGTTTCGGGCCTGTCATGCGTCGGGTGGTCCTCGGGTCTTCCTCGTGAGATGAAACTCGCCTTGTAACGTACGCCGAAGTGGGCCGGAGGGGAATCGCACGCCCTGACTCGTCGCGCGGTCACCCGGTAGGCTGGCCCCGTGCTTCTCTCCGATCGCGACATCAAAGCCGAGCTGGGTGCTGGCCGGATCGCCCTGGAGCCGTTCGAGCCGGCGATGGTCCAGCCGTCGAGCGTCGATGTGCGGCTCGACCGGTTCTTCCGGCTGTTCGACAACCACAAGTACCCGTTCATCGACCCGGCGGAGGACCAGCCGGAGCTGACGCGGTTCGTCGAGGTGGATGCCGACCAGCCGTTCATCCTGCACCCGGGGGAGTTCGTGCTCGGCTCGACGTTCGAGCTCGTCAGCCTCCCAGACGATGTTGCGGCGCGCCTGGAGGGCAAGAGCTCGCTCGGCCGGCTCGGGCTGCTGACCCACTCCACCGCCGGCTTCATCGACCCGGGGTTCTCGGGCCACGTGACCCTCGAGCTGAGCAACGTGGCGACGCTGCCGATCAAGCTGTGGCCGGGCATGAAGATCGGCCAGATGTGCTTCTTCCGGCTGTCGTCCGCCGCCGAGAAGCCGTACGGTTCGGCCGAGTACTCCTCGCGGTACCAGGGGCAGCGCGGCCCGACCGCATCCCGCTCGTACCTGAACTTCCACCGCACCGACGTGTCCACCACCGAAGCGGGCCGCCCGTCCTGACCTGATCCCTGACCGCCGACCGAGGGGGCACCATGAGCGAGACCACCGACCGGGCGTTCGCGCGGGCCCTGATCAGCTCGGGGCCGATGGAGCACAACCCGCAGCGCATCCAGCTGTTCGGCCGTCTGGTCGGAAGCTGGAGCGCCGACGTCCGGCTGCTGGACGAGCGGACCGGGGTCTGGGCGGAGTCCGTGCAGGAGTGGATCTTCGCGTACACGCTCGGCGGCCGCGCCGTGCAGGACGTGCTCGTCAAGCGTGACGAGAGCGACCCCGACGGCGCCCGCGGGCGCGGATCCACCGTGCGCGTCTACGACACCACGCTCGGCGCCTGGCGGGTCAGCTGGTTCGGCGCAGAGGCCGGCGACTTCTGCACCCTCGTGGCCACCCCGTACCGCCGTGACGGGATCCGGCAGGACGGCACCCAGACCGACGGGCGGCCCATCCGCTGGAACTTCTCGAACATCACGGACGACTCGTTCGAGTGGGACGGCTGGGTCTCCGACGACGAGGGCCGCACCTGGTGGCTCGAGCAGCACATCGACGCGACCCGCACCGGGTGAGGTCGCTGCCGTGTTCGACGACTTCGAGTCCCCCGAGCTGGACCGGACCGTCTGGCTGCCGCACTACCTGCCCGCCTGGAGCTCGCTGGCCGAGACACGGGCGAGCTACCTCATCCACGACTCGCACCTCGAGCTGAGCATCCCTCCCGAGCAGGGTCTGTGGTGCGGAGGCGATCACGAGCCGCCGCTGCGGGTGTCGGGACTGCAGACCGGCAACTTCTCCGGGCGGGTCGGCACGACCGTCGGGCAGCAGCCGTACCAGGAGGGCCTGACGGTGCGCGAGGAGCAGGCAGAGTTCCGCGGCTGCCTCGTCGATCGCGGGACGGTCGGGATGCGCGCCTCCCTCTACCTCGGTCCCCGGTCGATGGCGTCGCTGTGGCTGGTCGGCTTCGAGGATGCGCCCGAACGCAGCGGGGAGCTGTGCGTGATGGAGGTCTTCGGCCGCGACGTGACCCCCGACCAGGCACTCGTCGGCATGGGGTTCCACGCCTTCCGCGACCCGCGGCTGGCCGAGGACTTCGAGCGGATGCGGTTGGCGATCGACGTGACCGAGCCGCACGCGTACGAGGCGCATTGGGACGGCGAGGAGGCGACGTTCCGGGTGGACGGCCGCGTGGTGCGGATGCTGGATGCGCCTCCGCAGTACCCGCTGCAACTCATGCTGGCCGTGTTCGACTTCCCGGGCTGGCCGGACGAGCGCGACCCGGAGCACCGTTTCGTACCGACTCTGTCGGTCGACCGGGTGTGGGCGAACTGATTCGTGCGTTCACGGATGCGGCTTCCGGCATACGCGGGAAGACTTATCCACAACGAATTACACAGGTGGAAAATAGTGAGTCAGACTCACAGCTGACCTGAAGCTTCGAGTGCCTCATCCGCGTACAGAGCGGGCAGCTGCAGCGTCAGCCACGGGCTGAACGCCCAGGGGGTCGCCTCCACCGACGAGAGCAGGGAACGCGGGTCCGCCCACGCCCACTCGGCCACCTCGGACGGCGACGGGTCGAGCTCGCCGACGATGGTCGCAGTGAAGACCGGGCACACCTCGAACTCGACGATGCCGGCGGCGTCCACCGCGCGGTAACGGAAGTCGGGGAGCACGGGCACGAGGTTGTCGATCTTCGCGCCGAGCTCGTCGGCGGCGCGGCGGCGGACCGCCTCCTCCATCGCCTCACCCGGGCCCGGGTGGCCGCAGAACGAGTTGGTCCACACCCCGGGCCACGTCGCCTTGCCCAGGGCGCGGCGGGTGACCAGGATGCGTCCCTCCCCGTCGAAGAGGTGGCACGAGAACGCCAGGTGCAGCGGGGTGTCGGTGGTGTGCACCGTGGCCTTGTCCGCCGTGCCGATCGGAGTGCCGTCCGCGGCGAGCAGCACGACCTCTTCGCGGGGTGGCGTCATGCGTCCATCCTAGGCTCGCCGGTCGGCGATCCTCCGTCCTTCTCGGCAGGCCTCCAGCCGAGGTTGCGGGCCATCGTCTCGAGGGTCGCCATGGTGGTGGCGTAGTCGCCCTCCGGGATGCCGCGCGCCAGCTCTCGGCGGACGCGTGCGACGCGTTCGGACGCGCGGTCATGGGCGGCGCGGCCCTCGTCGGTCAGGGTCGCCCGGTCCCCGTCGAACCACACCCAGCCGCGCTCGACGAAGTCCGCCAGGACGCGATGGATGCGGTATCCGCGACGGTGCCCGCGGTCGTGTCCGCGGCCCTGGTGCGGGTCGTCGGAGAAGGGATGGCCAGGGCGGCCGGGCGCGTACGCGGCGGCGCCGAAAGGGCCGTAGCCGTGCGCGCCGGGGAACGAGGCGCCGGGGGTCGGGCCGTATCCGCGTCCGTACCCGCGACCGCCGCGGAAGGGTGCGGCCGGGCCGTAGCCTGCGCGGGCGGCGCCGAAGGCGAAGCCGCGATCGAAGCCGCGGACGTATCCCCGCTCGAAGGCCTGCTCGAAATGGTGGTGGCCGTGGTGGTCGTGGTCGTGGTGGTGACCGTGGTCGTGGTGGTCGTGGTGGTCGTGGTCGTGCTCGTGGTCGAGTCCGTGGTCCTGCGGGTACTCGGGCCCGCCGCCGTGCTCGGGGTGGCGTCCGTGTCCGCGCTCATGCCCGGGCGCATGGCGTTCCGGCTCTGCGCTTCCGTCCGCGTCCGTCGGTCGCTCGTCGGGCTGCGTCTGCGGGCGTCCGCCGGTCTCGGCGTACGCCTGCTCGTCGCGGGGTTCCTGGCTGCGCCAGCCTGGGTGTGCGACGCGGCCGAAGCGCTCGCGGGGATCTCCGCTGCCCGCACGGTGCGGCCGTCGCCCGCCGTCGGGCAGGCGGTGCGCCAGCTCCTCGGGGGTGGCCGGACCGTCCGCGAGGGTGTGGAGGATGCGCCAGCTTCCGCGGCGCAGGTCCAGGTCGGCGAGCGCGTCGCGCATCCGCTCGTGCAGCCGGCCTTCGATCACGCCGAACCAGTATCCGGGCGGCGTCTGTGTGGAGTCGTCGATGTTCGTCATCGGTGGCTCTCCTTTCATTACATGTACTGTTACAAGTAAATGTATAGTTACATGCATGAATGGTGGGCGTCAAGACGATTCCGGGGTTCCGCCAGAAGCGGACATCGTGGCCATGATCGAGCACGCGCTGCTCGCCGTGCGGCGCGACCAGTCGCGGCGCCGTCCGCCCTGGGCGGAGGGGATGCCGCACGGCCACGCCCACGGACACCACGGCGGCCACTGGGCACCCGGGCCGATGGGCGGCGGACCCTTCGGCGGTGTTCCGGGACCGCAGGCCGGAGGCGGTCCGTTCGGCGACTCGGCGCGACCCGGTCCCGGACGCCGCACCCGCGACGGCTCGCTCGGGCGCTTCGCGCGCGTCCGGATGCTGGAGGCGCTGGAGGCCGCGCACGCCGACGGCCGCGACCTCTCCGTCAGCGGGGTCGCCGCCGCCATCGGGGTGGACCAGCCGCGCGCCAGCCGTCTGGTGCAGGAGGGCGTGGAGCGCGGGCTCGTGCGTCGCGTGCCGGACCCGTCCGACGCCCGCCGCGCGCTCATCCAGCTGACGACCGCTGGGCGCGCCCAACTCGATGAGCTCCGTTCGCACCGCCGTTCCGCCGTCGAGACCGCCCTCGCGGGGTTCACGCCCGAGGAGGCGCGTACGTTCGCGCAACTCTTCGACCGCTTCGTCCGCGCCTGGCCGCGCCCCGCCGCCGCGCCCGACTCCGGCCCCGCCCACCCGGCGGACCCGGCCGGCCCAGGCTCACCCGATCCCGACTCGGCCGACCCCGACCTCTGACGCGCCTCCGTCCCTCCCGAACCCGACCCCGCCGAGTGGTGACATCATGCGGCAATTCGGCGGGGATTCGCGCATCCGCTCACGACTCGATCGCCGGGCCTCATCGCCGGGTGGGGTCTCCCGCGCCGACTGGTGACTTAACGTCCCAACCGCCGCCGAGTGGTGACATGATGCGGCAACTCGGCGTGGTTTCGCGCACCCACTCACGACTCGATCGCCCACGCGCCCGCCGGGCGCCCCGCGGTGCTCAGCGCGCCCGCGCGCGGTGCGGCGCCCGCACGGGCAGCAGCAGGCCGAGGCCGATCGCCAGCACGAGGACGATCGCGAGGATGCCCCAGAACTGCGCGCCGCCGACCGCGACGAACACCGCGAACAGTGTCGGCGCCAGGAACGACACCGCGCGGCCGGTCGTCGCATAGAGCCCGAACACCTCGCCCTCGCGGCCGGCCGGCGTCACGCGGGCCAGGAACGTCCGGCTGGCGGACTGCGCCGGCCCGACGAACAGGCAGAGAACGAGTCCGCCGACCCAGAACGCGGCCGCGCCGAGGTCGTGAGTGAAGAAGACGGCGAGCCCGGCGACGATGAGCCCGACGAGCGACGTCACGATGACCGCTTTCGGGCCGAAGCGGTCGTCCAGCCGCCCGGACAGGAGCGTGCTCACGCCGGCGACGACGTTGGCGGCGATCGCGAAGATGATCACCTGGCCGCTGGTGAACCCGAACGTGCCCTGCGCCAGGATGCCGCCGAACGTGAACACCCCCACCAGCCCGTCCCGGAACAGCGCGGACGCGATGAGGAAGAGGACCGTGTTCCGGCTCTCCTTCCACAGCCGGCCGATGTCGCGCACGAGCACCGCGTACGAGGCGAAGAAGCCGACCCGCGGGGTCCGCGCGTTCGGCGGGATCTCCGGGACGACGAACAGCACGGGCAGCGAGAACACGAGGGTCCAGAGCGCGGCGATGAGCGCGATGATGCGGATGTTGAGTCCGGCGTCCGTCGGGACGTGCAGCATCCCGCCCGTCCCGTCGGCGTTGCTCGTGACTAGGCCGAAGTAGACGACGAGCAGCAGGACGATCCCGCCGAGGTAGCCGGCGCCCCAGCCGAGTCCGCTGACGCGCCCGACGGTCCTCGGGGTCGACACCTGCACGAGCATGGCGTTGTAGTTGACGGTCGCGATCTCGTAGAAGACGGTGCCGACCGCCACGAGCGCGACGCCGAGGAGGAAGTACGCGGGCTCGCCGACGACGAAGAACATGAGCGCCGTCACCACGACCACGGCCCCGGTGTTGATGCCCAGCCACAGCTTGCGGCGCCCGGATCCGTCGGTGCGCTGGCCGAGGACGGGCGCGATCAGCGCGACGACGATGCCGGCGATCCCGACGCCCCACGCCAATCCACTCGACAGCGCGGCGACGGCTGCGTCGTAGGCGGCGTGCGCCGGGCCCGAGGTGCCGGTCTCGGCGTTCTTGGCCGCGACGACGGACGGCTCGACGAAGAGGCTGCTGGTGAGGTACACGGTGAAGACGAACGTCGTGATGACCGCATTGAACGCGGCGCCGCCCCAGTCCCACGACGCCCACGCGACCACCCAGCGGGTGGGGATGCGACGGTCCGTCGTGCTGTCGGCGAAGAGCGGACTCGCGGTGCTCACGAGGGCGTCGTCGCCCGTGCCGCGACCGGGCAGGTCGGTGGTCATGGGGACAGCGTAGGGCCGGGCGGGGAACGGCCGGTGAACGACGCGGGCGGCGGCTTTCCGTGATCGCACGGATTCTGCGCGGCGCGCCCTCGCCCTAGCGTGGCGACAACCGACATCGGAGGTCGCCCGTGAGCACTGCCCCCACCGCCCCCACTGCACCCACCGCCCCCAATCCGTACGGCTGGGTGCGGCACCTGCTGCCCCGCGTCGTCATCGGCGCGCTGATCGCCGCGGCGCTGGTCGGCGTCTACGCCGTCATCCTCGGCCGCTTCGACGAGACTTGCTGGCGGCTGATCGGCACCATCGCGCTGTTCGTCTTCTTCGCCCTGATCTCCTGGTACGACGCGGATGTGTCCGCCCGCAGGGCCGCCTGGTTCGGCGCGGTGAGCGTCATCACCTCGGTGTACCTGTTCGGCATCGGCCTGTGGAAGGTGTGGATGCCGTCGCAGCCGTACGACCCCGGGCAGCCCTGGTGGGAGCCGTTCTCGTGGTTCCTGCTGGTGCTGGTGACGCGCGTGGGCCTGCTGCACATCCACCTCGTCCTGAACACGCAGCGGCGGTTTACCGGCCCGATCATGAGCAAGGTGACCGTGGCGACGCTCGTGCTGGTCGGCCTGCTGACGGCGGGGCTGTCCGCGCCGCTGATCTGGACGCGCGTGGACTTCGGCGACACGTACTGGCGGCTGGTCGCGGTGGTGGCGATCCTGGATGCGCTGGGCACGGTGCTGATCCCGCTCACGTACCAGCTGTTCGGGCCGAAAGCGGCACCATCCGTGCCTCCGGCGCCCGTCGCATTCGCGCCTGCGCCCGTACCGCAGGCGGCTCCGGCGCCGGCGCCCGCATCCGCCGCATCCGCCGCATCCGCCTCATCCGCCGCACCCGCACCCGCCGCACCCGAGGCCCCCGCCTCCGCGTACCCCCGCCTCGACGCCGCCACCGGTCTCCGCCTCGAGTGGCCGCGCTACATCAACGGCCAGCCGCTGCCCGCCCGCGCCGACGGGTCTCCCGACTTCACCGGCGTCGTCGGCTACTGAGCCCGCCCGCTCAGATCGTCGCGGGGAGGCTGTACACCGTCCCGCGGTCGTCGCCGCGCACCTGCCGGTGCAGGTTCTCCATCGTCACGTCGAGCTGGTTGGCGGTGCCGGCCGCGGCGGTCAGGTCGCGCAGCAGACCCTCGGGCACCTCGCCGTCGTACTTGTAGTAGATCTTGTGCTCGAGGCTGGCCCAGAAGTCCATGGCGACGGTCCGCAGCTGGATCTCCACCGGCACCAGCACCGGCCCATCGCTGAGGAACACGGGTACCTCGACGATGACGTGCAGGCTCTTGTAGCCGTTCGGCTTGGGATGCGCGATGTAGTCCTTCACCCGCAGCGTCCGCACATCCTCCTGCGCCGTCAGCAGGTCGAAGACGCGGTACACGTCGGATACGAAGCTGCACACGATCCGGATGCCCGCGATGTCGGTGATCGCGTCGCGGATGGCGTCGAAGCTCGGCTCGCAGTTCTTCCGGATGACCTTCTGCTCGATGCTCTCCGGCGACTTCAGCCGGCTCGAGATGTGCTCGATGGGGTTGTAGTCGTGGAGTTCGGCGAACTCCTCGCGCAGGATGCCGACCTTGGTCGAGATCTCGTCGATGCCGAACTTGTACGGCATGATGAACCGCGCGAAGTCGTCCCGGAACGCCTGCACCTCGCTCATGGTGGCGGGGTCGATGCTCTGCAGCGCTTCGATCGCGCGGCTGGAGAGGAGCGGGGCGGCGGCGGGATCCGTGTCCATGCGATCGACGCTAGCGACGGTGCTTGTGGGCTCGGTGTGAATCGCTCCGTCCGCCGCGGGGTCGGGCCTATGGTGACGCTATGGCCCACACGCTCACGGGAGACGCCGACCTGTTCCTGCCGGAGTTCGACGACCCGCCCGCCGAGCCGGGGGCCTGCTCGACGAGTGGCTCCGCCGCGCGAAGGAGCGAGGCGTGCGCGAGGCGCTCGCCGCGACGTTGGCGACCACCGGGGAGGGCGGGGCGCCGGATGCGCGCACGGTCGCTCTCCGGCGGCTCACGGCGGACGGCGTCGAATTCGGCACCTCGTCCGACAGCGGGAAGGGGCGCCAGCTCGCCGCCGACCCGCGCGCCGCCGTGGTGCTGTACTGGCGCGAGCTCCTGCAGCAGCTGCGGGTGACCGGACGCGTCGAGCGCCTCGGCGAGGCCGAGTCGGACGACCTCTTCGCGCGCCGCACGCGCGAGGCGCAGGCCGCCACCCTGGTGAGCGAGCAGGATGCTCCCCTCGACGACCTGGACCGGCTGCGCGACGCCGCACGCGACATCCTGGGCGCCGAGGGCCCGATCGGCCGTCCGGAGCGCTGGTACGCCTATCGCGTCGTTCCCGAGCTGATCGAGTTCTGGCACGGCAGCCCGGACCGCCTGCACCGCCGGCTGCGTTACGTCCGGGACGACGAGGGCGTGTGGTCGGTCTCGCGCGTTCAGCCGTAGGGGCTGGTCGGCGGTGGGCGACGCGACGGCTCAGCCGCTGCTGATCCTGTTCTGCGGTCTGCCCGGATCGGGCAAGACGACCGCTGCGCGCGAGCGCGAACGCGAGACCGGGGCGATCCGGTTCAGCACGGACGAGTGGATGGCGGATCTAGGAGTCGACTACTTCGACCCGCTGCGCGACCGCATCCAGGCACGTCTCGACCGGCTCTGGCGTGAGCTGCTCGAGCACGGGCAGAGCGTCATCCTGGAAGACGGGACGTGGACACGGCGCGAGCGCGACGAGATCCGGCGCTTCGCGGGACGGGTCGGCGCCGTCACCGAACTCCACTGCTTCGACCTGCCGATCGAGGAGCTCTGGAGACGTCTGGAAGCCAGGAACGCGCGTCCTGGCCGCGGTGTGGTGCCGATCACGCGAGAGCTGCTCGACGCGTCGGTCCGCCGCTTCGAGCGTCCCGACGCGCGCGAGCAGGCGTTGTTCGATCGCTGCATCGTGCACGCCTAGCGGCGGCTGCGTCCGGCCGCGCCGGGAATAGCGACCGCCACCCCAAAGTTGAGTCTCGTGTACTCAAGTTTTGGACTCGCCCTCTTGACAGCATCCGACCCGGATGACAGTCTTGAGTCGTCGAGGCTCAAGTCTTGACCAGAGACTTTCAGCAACAAAGGAGAGAAGCACACATGTCACGTGCAGTAGGTATCGACCTCGGAACCACCAACTCCGTCGTCTCGGTGCTCGAGGGCGGCGAGCCCACGGTCATCGCGAACGCGGAGGGCTTCCGCACCACCCCGTCGGTGGTCGCCTTCACCAAGGACGGCGAGGTGCTCGTCGGCGAGACCGCGAAGCGCCAGGCGGTCACCAACGTCGACCGTACGATCTCGTCGGTGAAGCGCCACATGGGCACCAACTGGACCCAGGAGATCGACGGCAAGAAGTACACCGCCCAGGAGATCTCGGCGCGCATCCTGCAGAAGCTGAAGCGCGACGCCGAGCAGTACCTCGGCGACACCGTCACCGACGCGGTGATCACGGTTCCCGCCTACTTCAACGACGCCGAGCGTCAGGCCACCAAGGAGGCCGGCGAGATCGCGGGCCTCAACGTACTCCGCATCATCAACGAGCCCACCGCGGCCGCGCTCGCGTACGGGCTCGACAAGGGCAAGGAGGACGAGCTCATCCTCGTCTTCGACCTCGGTGGCGGAACGTTCGACGTCTCCCTGCTCGAGGTGGGCAAGGACGACGACTTCTCGACCATCCAGGTCCGCGCGACCGCCGGTGACAACCGCCTCGGCGGCGACGACTGGGACCAGCGCATCGTCGAGTGGCTCATCAAGCGCTTCAAGGACTCGACCGGCGTCGACGTCTCGAAGGACAAGATCGCACTGCAGCGTCTGAAGGAGGCGGCGGAGCAGGCCAAGAAGGAGCTGTCGTCGAGCATGTCGACCAGCATCCAGCTGCCCTACCTCTCGCTGACCGAGAACGGCCCGGCCAACCTCGACGAGACGCTCACCCGCGCCCAGTTCGAGCAGATGACCAGCGACCTGCTCGACCGCACCAAGAAGCCGTTCCAGGATGTCATCCGCGAGGCCGGCATCAAGGTCGGCGACATCGCGCACGTCGTGCTCGTCGGCGGTTCGACCCGTATGCCGGCCGTCTCGGAGCTCGTGAAGCAGGAGACCGGCGGCAAGGAGCCCAACAAGGGCGTGAACCCGGATGAGGTCGTCGCCGTCGGCGCCGCCCTGCAGGCCGGTGTCCTCAAGGGCGAGCGCAAGGACGTCCTCCTCATCGACGTCACCCCGCTGTCCCTCGGCATCGAGACCAAGGGCGGGATCATGACCAAGCTCATCGAGCGCAACACGGCCATCCCGACCAAGCGCAGCGAGACCTTCACCACGGCCGACGACAACCAGCCGTCCGTCGCGATCCAGGTCTTCCAGGGCGAGCGCGAGTTCACCCGCGACAACAAGCCGCTCGGCACCTTCGAGCTGACCGGCATCGCCCCGGCGCCGCGCGGCATCCCGCAGATCGAGGTCACCTTCGACATCGACGCCAACGGCATCGTGCACGTGTCCGCGAAGGACAAGGGCACCGGCAAGGAGCAGTCGATGACGATCACCGGCGGGTCCAGCCTGCCGAAGGACGACATCGAGCGCATGGTGCGCGAGGCCGAGGAGCACGCGGCGGAGGACAAGAAGCGCCGCGAGTCCGCCGAGACCCGCAACCAGGCCGAGCAGCTCGTCTACTCGATCGAGAAGCTGATCAAGGACAACGAGGACAAGCTCCCCGAGGACGTCAAGAACGAGGTCCAGGGCGACGTGGACGGTCTGAAGACCGCCCTCGCCGGCGACGACGACGAGGCGGTGAAGACCGCGTTCGAGAAGCTGAACGCCAGCCAGGGCAAGCTCGGCGAGGCGATCTACTCGTCGGCGCAGGCCTCCGAGGCTCCGGCCGGCGACGCCGGTGAGGCGCCGCAGGGCGAGTCGTCCTCCGACGACGAGGACGTCATCGACGCCGAGGTCGTCGACGACGAGGAGAAGAAGTAACCATGTCGGACCAGAACGGGGGCTCGCAGGAGCCCGAACGCGAGGATCCGATCATCCGGGACAAGCGGAGGATCGACCCCGAGACCGGGAAGGTCCGGCAGCCCGAGGGTGACACCGCGGCCGACGCCGGGAAGGACGCCGGCGAGCACGACCTCGCTCACGAGGAGCTCGTCGACGTCGGCCCGGCCGAGGATGAGGAGGAGGGCACCGTCCTGAGCGACGACGACCTCGACATCCTCTCCGGTCAGACGACCGCCGAGCAGCTCGCCGCCGAGCGCCTCGCCGACCTCCAGCGGGTGACCGCCGAGTACGCGAACTACCGCAAGCGCACGGAGGCGAACCGCGAGATCGAGCGGGAGCGTGCGGTCGGCGACGCGGTCAAGGGGCTCATCCCGGTGCTCGACGACCTGGAGCGGGCGGAGAAGCACGGCGATCTGGGCGAGGGCAGCGCGTTCTCGACCATCGCCGCGAAGCTCCGCACCGCGGTCGAGCGCCTCGGCCTCACCGCCTACGGAGAGAAGGGCGAGCCCTTCGACCCGCAGGTCCACGAGGCGATCTTCCAGCAGCCCACACCGGGCGTGACGGCGGACACCGTCGCCGAGGTCGTGGAGACCGGCTACCGGCTGGGCTCCACCACCGTGCGGGTGGCGAAGGTCGTCGTCTCGGTGCCGGCCTGAGCCGGAACCAGCGCACGGCGGAGCGGCGGGGCATGCGTCCCGCCGCTCCGCTCGCCGTGCGCGTGCGACTGATGCAGACTTCATCCACGAACGACAACGACTTGAAGGGAGGCGCCCGTGGCTAGCCAGGACTGGTTCGACAAGGACTTCTACAAGGTTCTCGGCGTCTCCAAGGACGTCAGCGAGGCGGAGCTCAAGAAGACGTACCGCAAGCTCGCCCGCAAGTACCACCCCGACTCGAACCCCGGCGACACCGCCGCGGAGGCGAAGTTCAAGGAGATCAGCGAGGCGTACTCGGTGCTCAGCGACCCCGAGGAGCGCAAGGAGTACGACCAGATCCGCGCGATGGGATCCGGTGCCCGGTTCACGGCGCCCGGCAGCGGCGCACAGGGCGGCTTCGACGACGTCTTCGGCGGGATGTTCGGCCAGGGCGGACAGCAGCAGTACACATTCCAGCAGGGCGGCGGCTTCGACGACGTCTTCGGCGGCCTCTTCGGCAACGGACGTTTCGGCCAGACGAGCGGAGGCTTCCGCGGCTACGGCGGCCCGACCCGCGGCCGGGACGTGACCGCCCACACCACGATCGACTTCGTCACCGCGACGCGCGGCGAGACCATCACGCTGCAGGCCTCCGACGGCAAGCCGATCAAGGTCAAGATCCCGGCGGGCGTGGCCGACGGCCAGAAGATCAAGCTGCGCGGCAAGGGCCAGCCGAGCCCGGACGGCGGCGAGGCGGGCGACATCGTCCTCACGGTGACGGTCCGCAAGCACCCGGTGTTCGAGCGCGACGGCCTCAACCTCCGGGTCAACGTGCCGGTCACTTTCGCCGAGGCCGCGCTCGGAGCGACGATCGAGGTCCCGACGCTCGGCGGCGATCCCGTCAAGCTCCGCGTCGCGCCCGGGACCCCGAGCGGTCGCGTGCTGCGCGTGAAGGGCCGCGGCGTCGAGACCGGCAAGGGCACCGGCGACCTGCTCGCGGTCGTCCAGGTCGCCGTCCCGTCGCACCTCTCCGGCGAGGCGAAGCAGAAGCTGGAGGAGTTCGCCGCGACGCTGCCGCAGGAGAACCCGCGCGACGACATCCTTGCTAAGGCCCGGAGCTGACGATGGACGAGAACAGCCAGGTCTTCGTGATCTCGATCGCGGCGGAGCTCGCGGGGATGCACCCGCAGACGCTTCGCCAGTACGACCGGCTCGGACTCGTCAGCCCCAGCCGGACCGCCGGCAAGTCGCGCCGCTACTCGATGCGCGACATCGCCAAGCTGCAGGAGATCGCCCGCCTGGGTTCCGAGGGCGTCAGCCTGGAGGGCATCCGCCGCATCCTGGAGCTCGAGGACCAGGTGGGCGAACTGCGCGACCGCGTGCGCGAGCTGGAGTCGGCGCTCGCCGACGAGCTGCTCAACCGCCCGGGCCGCCGCGTCTTCGCGGCCGGCTCCGAGGGCGAGGTCGTCTCCATGCGGGCGGGAACCCGCATCCGCCGCAGCAACCAGCTCGTCGTCTGGCGCCCGCTGGAGCGCTGAGGTCCGCTCCGCGCCTGCGTCCTCTCCGCCGAGTGGTGACATCATGTCGCCACTCGGCGCGTTTTCGAGCGTCCACTCACCACTCGACCTGCGCCGCGGTCGGCAGAGCCCGGGGTGTCGCGCGTCAGAGCGACGAGACGCCCTGCCCGACGTAGAGGGTGTTCTGGATGTTGTGCGCCTCGCCCTCGGCGACGTCGCGGTCGATCCCGGCCCGCACCTCGCGCATGAGCTTGTGCAGCTCGGCGTGCTTCTCCGGCAGCCGGGCGTGTCCCGTGCTGCCCCACAGGTTCGAGACCGGGAGGGTGTCGCCCGCCTCGACCGCGAGCGTCCACTCCTCCGTGGTCGCGACAGCGGCGAACTCCGACTGCATGGTGACCAGGACGCTGCGGTGGAGGGCGTCCGCCGAGATCGCGCCGGCCTCGTTGACGAGGTCGAGCGTGCCGGTCGCATCCGACAGGAACTCAACCGTGAAGCCGAGTTCGGCCGCATCCCGGGCCGTCCCGGCGCAGCAGTGCTGGGTCATGTAGCCGGCGATCGTGACGGTATCGATGCCCTCCGACCGCAGCCACGACTCGAGGTCGGTGCCGGGGAACGCGGAGACGCTGCCCTTCGTGATGACGTGCGCGGGCGTCCGGTCGGCGATGGTCTCGTGCAGCGCCGCGCCCTCCGACCCGCGGGCGAAGACCGGCGCGCCCTCGTCCTCGATGTGCTGCACGACCACGACCGGCACGCCGTGGTCGTCGGCCGCATCCCACGCCACCTCGATGTTCGGGATGGACGTCATCAGGTCCGGGAAGCAGATCTTCAGGTTGCCGGTGACGTACTCGTTCTGCAGGTCGATGACGATCAGCGCGCGCTTCATCTCTGCACTCTAAGCGCCCCGGGATCGGGCGCGCGAGTGGTGAGTCACGGCGCTAGGCTGGTCGGCGGCTGGAGCGCTCACAAGGCGAGACCGGCCGCGCGATGAAGCACAACCGACTCCCACGAGGAAGCTTGCGATGAGAGCCCTGTACAAGAGCGAGGCCGCCCCGGGTCTCGAACTGGTCGACATGCCCGAACCCGAGATGGGCCCGGAGGATGTCCGGATCCGCGTCCTGCGCACCGGCATCTGCGGCACCGACCTCCACATCCAGCGCTGGGACGACTGGGCGGCGTCGGCCGTGAGGGCCCCGCTCATCCCCGGCCACGAGTTCTTCGGCGAGGTCGTCGAGGTCGGCGAGCTGGTCCACGACGTCGAGGTCGGCGACCGCGTCTCCGGCGAGGGCCACATCGTCTGCGGAACCTGCCGCAACTGCCGCGCCGGCCGCCGCCAGATGTGCATCCGCACCCAGGGCGTCGGCGTGCAGCGTGACGGCGCGTTCGCCGAGCAGCTGGTGCTCCCGGCGACCAACGTCTGGGTGCACCACAGCGCGATCGAGCCCGAGGTCGGCGCGCTGTTCGACCCGCTGGGCAACGCCGTCCACACCGCGCTCGCGTTCCCGGTCGTCGGCGAGGACGTGCTGGTCACCGGATGCGGCCCCATCGGCCTCATGGCGATCGCCGTCGCCCGCCACGTCGGCGCCCGGTTCATCGTCGGAACGGACGTCAGCGCGCAGCGGCTCGAGCTCGCCAGGGGGATGGGCGCGGACTTCACGGTGGACGTCTCGCAGCACGACATCCACGAGGCGCAGAAGGCTCTCGGCATGCGGGAGGGCTTCGACGTCGGCTTCGAGATGAGCGGCGCCCCGACCGCGCTGCCGTCGATGATCGAGAACATGAACCACGGCGGACGCATCGCCATGCTCGGCCTCCCCGCGCAGCCGATCGCGGTGGACTGGGGCATCGTCGTCACGCACATGCTCACCCTGAAGGGCATCTACGGCCGCGAGATGTTCGAGACGTGGAACGCGATGGGCGCCATGCTGCAGACCTCCGCCGAGCTGCACGACGCGATCGCATCGATCGTCTCCGACCGCTTCCCCGCCCGCGACTGGGAGAAGGGGTTCGCCGCGGCGGCCGCGGCCGGCGGCGGCAAGGTCATCCTCGACTGGACGGAGGTCTAGACATGTACGGACGCTTCCGCGAGCACATCGCGACGCAGCTGCAGGAGATCGAGGAGGCCGGGCTCACCAAGCACGAGCGCAGCATCCACGGTCCGCAGGCGGCGCTCATCACCGCAGACGGGCAGCAGGTGCTGAACTTCTGCGCCAACAACTACCTCGGGCTGGCCGACCATCCCGCGCTCGTTGCTGCGGCCAAGGCCGCCCTCGACGACTGGGGCTACGGGATGGCGTCGGTGCGCTTCATCTGCGGCACCCAGGAGCAGCACCTCGAGCTGGAGCGCCGGGTGTCGCGGTTCCTCGGGACCGAGGCCACGATCCTGTTCTCCTCGTGCTTCGACGCGAACGGCGGCGTCTTCGAGACGCTGTTCGCAGGCGGCGACGCCATCGTCTCCGACGAGCTGAACCACGCCTCCATCATCGACGGCATCCGCCTCTCGAAGGCGCAGCGGTTCCGGTACCGGAACCGCGACATGGCCGACCTGCGCACCCAGCTCGAGGCCGCCCGGGATGCGGGCGCCCGGTTCACGGTCATCGTCACGGACGGCGTGTTCTCGATGGACGGCTACATCGCCCCGCTCGCCGAGATCTGCGACCTCGCCGACGAGTTCGGCGCGCTGGTGTTCGTCGACGACTCGCACGCCGTCGGCTTCGTGGGCGCGCACGGGGGCGGGACGCCGGAGCTGTGCGGCGTCTCCGACCGCGTGGACATCTACACCGGCACCTTCGGCAAGGCGCTCGGCGGCGCCTCCGGCGGCTACGTCTCCAGCCGGCAGGAGATCGTCGACCTGCTGCGCCAGCGGTCGCGGCCGTACCTCTTCTCGAACACGCTCGCCCCTGCCATCGTCGCCGGCACGCTGGCCGCGCTCGACCTGCTGGAGCAGTCGGACCACCTGCGCGCGCAGCTGGTCGCCAACGCAGCCCTGTTCCGCGAGCTGATGACCGAGGCGGGATTCGACCTGCTGCCGGGCGGGCATCCCATCGTCCCCGTCATGTTCGGCGACGCGGCACTGACCGCCCGCATCGCCGACGAGATGCAGCGGCAGGGCGTCTACGTCACCGCGTTCTCGTACCCCGTGGTGCCGAAGGGCCGGGCCCGCATCCGGGTGCAGCTGTCGGCGGCGCACACCGAGGAGGAGATCCGCCGCTGCGTGGACGCGTTCGTCGCGTCCCGGGCCGCCGTCGCCGCCTCGTGAGTCCCGTCCCGCACGTCAGAGATTTGTGCCGAATCGCGGGATTGCGACCGTCATAACCGCGATTTGGCGCAAATCGCGCGGCCGCGAGGCGCGAGACGACGTTCAGCCGCGTGAGCCGCAGCCGAACGACGTTCCCGGGCACTGCATCTAGGCCCGCACGCTCTCGTAGCGCACGCGCAAGCCGTCGAGCAGCGCGGTCAGCCCGGTCTCGAACGCCGCGTCCGCCGGCGGCGTCGCGCCGAGCGCCGCCGACCGCGCGCGGTAGGCGGAGGCGAACGCGGGCACCGCATCCTCCGCTCCGGCCGGGTCGAACATGTCGGCCGGCGCGATGGCGTCGAGCGCGGAGCCGAGGATGAACGACTCCACCGCGACGATCGTGGGCAGCACCTCCGCCTCGGGCCACCCTGCGCGGACCATGGCCGCGACGACGGCGTCGTACATCCGCATCGTGCGCAGCGCGCCGGTCAGCGGCAGGGTCGCGAGCAGTGCGATGGTCGGCGGATGCGCGGCGAACGCCACGCGGTACGAGTGGGCCCAGGCGAGCATCGCCGTATCCCACGGCTCGGTCTCGAACGCGCTCACGTCGATGCGGTCGGAGACGAGCTCGCGGACGCTCGCGATCACGTCCTCCTTGCCGTCGACGTGGTTGTAGAGGGCGCTGGGCCGCACGCGGAGCGCCTGCGCCAGCCGCAGCATCGTGAAGCCGTCGGCGCCGGATTCGTCGAGCAGCCGGATCGCCGCGTGCGCGATCAGGTCGCGGGTGAGCACCGTGGTCCGCGGTCGCCCCACCCGGCGCGCCGGGCGATCGATCTCGGCCATGCTCTTCCCCTCCGGCTCGATCACACCCTAGTATCTGACGAAATAAAAGAACGTCGTTCATTTATCTGTAACGCGGAGGGTGCATGGGCACGACCGTCTTCACCAACGGGACGATCCTCGAGAGCTACCGCGCGGATGCGGCCGAGCACATCGCAGTCGCCGTCACCGATGGGAGCGTCGTCGCGGTCGGCGCCGACGCTCTCGCCCTCCGCGACAGCGCCGAGGCGATCGTCGACCTGCTCGGGGGCGTACTCGCCCCGGCCTTCGGCGACGGTCATGCGCATCCCCTGCAGGGCGGCCTCGAGAAGCTCGGCCCGCAGGTGCGCTCGTGCACCTCGGTCGGCGAGATCGTCGCGTGCGTCGCGGAGTGGGCGGACGCCCATCCCGAGCAGGAGTGGATCTACGGCGGCAGCTACGACGCGACGCTGGCGCCCGAGGGGATGTTCGACGCGCGCTGGCTGGACGAAGCGGTGCCCGATCGCCCCGTGGTCCTGCGGGCGTGGGACTACCACACGGTGTGGGTCAACTCCGAGGCGCTCCGCCGGGCCGGGATCGACGCGCGCACGCCGGAACCGGCGCTGGGCCGCATCCCTCGCCGTGAGGACGGGTCGCCGCTGGGCATCCTGCAGGAGCCGGGCGCGGTGGATCTGCTGATCCCGGTCGAGCCCGGCCGCAGCCACGACGAGCGGGTCGAAGCGCTGCGGCTGGCGACCGCCGAGTACGCCGAGCTCGGAATCGCGTGGATCCAGGATGCCTGGGTCGAGCCCGCCGAGCTGGAGGCGTACCTCGAGGCGTCCGCCCGCGGCCTCCTCTCGACGCGGGTCAACCTCGCCCTCCGCGCCGACCCGCTGCGCTGGCGGGATCAGGTGCCCGAGTTCGTGGAGTCGCGTCGCCGCGTCGAGGAGCTCGGCGATCCGCTCCTCACCGCCACGACCATCAAGGTCTTCGTCGACGGCGTGATCGAGAACCACACCGCCGCGATGCTCGCCGACTACACCGACACCCCGGGCGACCGCGGTCTGCCGAACTGGGAGGCGCGCGAGCTGACGGCCGCGGCCGTCACGCTCGACAAGCTGGGCTTCCAGCTGCACCTCCACGCCATCGGCGACGCCGCCGCCCGGACCGCGCTCGACGTCTTCGAGGAGGTGGAGCGCGCGAACGGGCCGCGCGACCGCCGCCCGGTCATCGCCCACGTGCAGGTCGTCGACCCGGCCGACCTGCCGCGCTTCGAGCGCCTCGGCGTCATCGCCAACTTCGAGCCGCTGTGGGCCCAGCTGGACCCCATGATGCTCGACTTGACCATCCCTCGCCTCGGACCCGAGCGCGAGCGGCTGCAGTACCCCATCCGGACCCTGCTCGAGTCGGCGAGCGTCTCCTTCGGGAGCGACTGGCCGGTCAGCAGCGCCGACTGGCGCCCGGGCGTCGCGACGGCGGTCACCCGCCAGACCGAGGCCCTCGTGCCGGAGGACGGATGGACCCCCGCCGAGCGCATCCCGCTCACCGACGCGCTGGAGGCGTACTCCTCCGGCGTCGCCCACCAGGCCTTCGCGCACACCGCGCGCGGCGCGCTGCGTCCGGGTTCCGGACCGGACCTGGTGTGGCTCGACACCGACCCGCGCCACGTGGACCCGCACGACCTGCGCTCCGTCCGCGTGCTCGGAACCTGGGTCGCCGGCGTCCGCCGCGCGGCCACCGTACGGAGCTGATACACCCCCACACCCGCGCACCACTCGAGAGAGGCTGCACCTCCATGACCACGACCGACCTTCCGCCGACCCAGCCGCGGCTCAAGCGGGCCCTCGGGCCGACCGCCCTCGTGCTGTTCGGCCTCACCTACCTGGCGCCCGTCACGGTGTTCACCACCTACGGCATCGTCACGAAGACCACCGACAACCACCTCCCGTCGGCGTATGTCGTCGCGCTCGTCGCCATGCTGTTCACGGCGCTGAGCTACGGCGCGATGTCCCGCGCCTTCCCGGTCTCGGGTTCGGCGTACACCTACACGCAGCAGACGTTCGGCGGCCACGTGGGCTTCCTGACCGGGTGGACGCTGATGCTCGACTACCTGTTCCTGCCGATGATCAACTTCCTGCTGATCGGCATCTACCTGAACACGCAGTTCCCGGATGTGCCGGGCTGGGTGTTCGCGCTCGCGTCGCTGCTGCTGGTGCTCGTGTTCAACGTCCTCGGCATCACCCTTGTGAACAAGCTCAACATCGCGATCGTGGCGCTGTCCATCCTGCTGGTGGTCGTCTTCGCGGTGCTGTCGATCAAGGAGCTGGTGACCAGCCCGTCCTCGCAGACGCCGAGCCTGATCGAGCCGTTCCTGCCGGGGTCCGGCGGCCTGGGGCCGATCTTCGCGGGCGCCGCGGTGCTGGCCCTGTCCTTCCTCGGCTTCGACGCGGTGTCGACCCTGTCGGAGGAGGCGAAGAACCCGAAGCGCGACATCCCGCGGGCCATCCTGCTGACCACCCTGATCGGCGGCGCCATCTTCATCGTCGTATCGTGGCTCGGCGCCCTGGTCTACCCGGACTGGCGCGCGTTCTCCAACGTCGACTCCGCGGGCGTCGACCTCATGGCGAAGGTGGGCGGCACCTTCCTCACCTCGTTCTTCGTGGCGGTCTACGTCGTCGGAGCGTTCGGCTCGGGCATGACCACCCAGGTCAGCGTGTCGCGCATCATCTACTCGATGGGCCGGGACGGGGTGCTCCCGCGCATCTTCGGCACCCTGCACGCGCGGTTCCGCACTCCGTGGGTCGCCGCGGTCGCGGTCTCGATCGTTTCGCTGCTCGCCCTCGTGCTGACGCTCGACCAGGCGGCGACCATGATCTCCTTCGGCGCGCTGGCCGCGTTCTCGATGGTGAACCTCTCCGTCATCCGCCACCACCTCTTCCCGAAGGGCGGACGCGAGCGGCCGACCGCCGGGGAGTGGGTGCGCTACGGCGTGCTGCCCGCGATCGGCTTCGTGCTGACCGTCTGGCTGTGGACGTCGCTCACCGTGACGACGTTCATCGTCGGCCTGTCGTGGATGCTGCTCGGCGTCATCTACCTGGCCGTGCTGACCCGCGGCTTCCGCCGCAAGCCGCCGATGATGGACTTCTCGGAGAAGGAGGAGCTGATCGAGGAGGTGCCCGCGTCCTGAGCCGGGAGGCTCTGCTTGGATGGGAGCGTGTCTTCCTTCCCGTACGAGCGGCTGCGCCGGCGGCCGGACGTCGAGGCGCCGAACCTGTTCGCCTCCGACGCGGCCGACCGGCTGCTCGCCGACCTGGCGGGTGACGCGGTCCTCGGCCACGGGCTGGTGGTCATCGGCGACGGGTACGGTGCGCTGACGCTGGCCGCCGCCGCCCGGGGTGCGCGCGGCATCCGGGTGCATCAGGATGCGCTGACGGGCGAGCGGGCGCTCGACGCGAACGCCACCGAGCTCGGTCTCGCCGACGCGTACGAGCACCGCCCGCTCGACGAGTCCCTGGTCCGCGGCGCCCGGACGGTGCTCCTGCGGCTCCCGCGCAGCCTCGACGCGCTCGCCGAGATCGCCACGCTGATCGCGGAGCACGCCCGGGCGGATGCGACGGTCTACGCGGGCGGGATGCTGAAGCACATGACCACCGCGATGAACGGCGTGCTCGCCGAGGTGTTCGGCGACGTGACGGCGTCGCTGGCGCGCCAGAAGGCGCGCGTGCTGACCGCGCGCGAGCCGCATCCCGCCGCCGCCACGGTGCTCGACCGCTGGCCGGAGCGGTCGTTCGACCAGGAGACCGGGCTCTGGGTGTGCGCGCACGGCGCGGCCTTCGCGGGAACCGCCGTCGACATCGGCACGCGCTTCCTCCTCGGCGTGCTGGATGGCGCCGTGCCGGCTGCCCGTACGGCGATCGACCTCGGCTGCGGGACCGGCGTGCTGGCGTCGGCGCTCGCCGTCGCCCGTCCCGAGCTGCGCGTCGTGGCGACCGACCAGTCCGCCGCGGCCGTCGCCTCGGCCTCCGCGACCGCGGCGGCGAACGGCGTCGCCGGGCGGGTGACCGTGGTGCGCGACGATGGCCTCGCTTCCCAGTCCGACGGATCCGCCGACCTCGTGGTGCTCAATCCGCCCTTCCACATCGGCAGCGCGGTGCACACGGGCATCGCGCACCGCTTGTTCGCCGATGCCGGCCGAGTCCTGGCGCCCGGGGGCGAGCTCTGGGCGGTCTGGAACTCGCACCTCGGCTACCGGCCGGCCCTCGAGCGCACCGTCGGCCCGACGCGCCAGATCGCCCGCAACGCGAAGTTCACGGTCACGGCATCCCGCAAGCCCTCCTGAATGCGGACAGGAAGCGAGAGCGGCTTCACCTCGCCGCTAGCATTTCGACTGTGCCGCGCCTCGATCTCGCTCCGCCGCGCGGGCGATCACTCGCAGAACCCGCGCTTCGCCGGGAGCGGTTCCGCCCGTCCGGTTCGGTGCCATGGACCGTGCGGGTGGCCTTCTGGGCGCTCGTCACTCGCTGCGGCCTGACCGTCGTCGCCACGGCTCATCGCCTGCTCACGACCGACTGGGGAGCCTGGGTGTCCAGCCAGGTCCACTCGTTCGTGCGGAACGGTCGACGCTTGGAGGTCACCCCCGCGATCGCCGTCGGGACTGTCGTGCTCCAGACCGCCGTCGCGCTCGCCGTCGCGGCGTTCCTGGCCTTCCTCGCCGCTCGCGCTATCCGCGGCTACCGTTGGCCGCGCATAGTCCTCACGATCATGGTGGCCCTCATGCTGGCCTCTCTTGCAACGGACGGCTTCGCTTCCTGGGCCGATGACTCCGGCCTGGTCTCGACGATCCTCAATGCCGTGGTGTCCATCGCCCTCGCCGTGGGGACGGTCCTCTTGTGGCTACCCGTCTCGTCCGGTTTCGTTCGGCGGGCCACCGCAGAGCGGCGGCGTTTCAACGCCACTCGTCTCCGCTGACTCAGCCCGGCAGCACCTCGCGCACGCCGGAGACGACCAGTCCGTTCGCACCCAGTCGCAGGGCGGTGTCGGCGGCGGCGCGGGACGGGACGATGTGGGCCAGCACCGGCTTGGCGCCCGCGGTGAAGGACCGCCACGCCTCGTCGCCCCCGTTGTAGTCGAGGCCCAGCCAGGTCCAGCGCTCCTGGGTCCGGGCGAACTGCGTCGGGTCGGCGGCGAGCTCTGCGCCGTAGTAGTAACCCCAGGTCTCGTAGCCGCGTGCCCGCGCATCCACCGGCCATGCCCCGGCGGTGCAGTACCCCTTCGCCACGAACGTGCGGGTGGGATGCTCGACCTTCCCCATGAGCGCGAACAGTTCGGCGAAGTGCTCCGACGGCACGACCTTCGGGTCGACGAAGATCGTGTGGCTGCGGCCGTATGCGCGCACCAGGTCCTCGAAGCGCAGGTACGGCTGCGTCGCCTGGTGCGGGTCCGTGGTGCCGGCCGCCGTGATGCGATGACGCCGTACCTCCGCCCAGGTGTGCTCGGAGGCGACGAAGCCAGAGGTGCCGGAGGTGCGGTCGAGCGTCTCGTCGTGGAGGCCGAACCAGACGCCGTCGGAGGTGCGGGCCAGCGAGATCTCGAGGGCGTTCACGCCCCGCGCCACGGAGGAGCGGTACGCCTCCATCGACATCTCGGGCCAGTCCCGCGAGCCGCCGCGATGGGCGACCGTGAAGCCGGCGCGCTTGATGAGATCCGGTACCAGGAGGCCGTCGGGGGAGCCGCCGAGCAACCGGGGGAGGACGAGCGCGCCACCGCCGACCGCGGCCGCCACGGCCAGGACCGATCCGCCGACGATCCCGCCGATCAGCGCCCGGCGCGAGACGCGACGGGGTTCGGCCGGTGTCGTCTCCTCGTCGGCGGGCATGGGCAACCCTAGGCATCCGGCGCCTCCCTGATCAAGCGGCCCACTCGGGGGGTGGAGCGATCGTCGCACCGCGGGCTGCGCGACTTCTTCCGTCGCGGATGGGAGAATCGGCAACGCTTTCAGGCCCCGTTGAACGAATTCACAACCGATTCCGTCGTAATGTGCTTGTTCTCGGCGGCGGATGTTGCTAACGTCCCCCTGTCGCACAACGGCGTGGCACCCGATTCCGCCGTACCCGCGACCCTTCAGCCAGGGAGAGCAATGACGCAGATCAGTTCCCGGCCGGATGCCCCGCACGGCGGCACCGAGCACACCCCGGGAGAGAACCACGACGCCCTGAAGGCGGACGGCGTCAGCGCCGCCGGCTCGATCGTGATGGCCGTCGCGGGAAGCGCTCCCGCGTACTCCATCGCCGCCACCACGGCGACGCTCGTCGGAGCCGCCGCCCTCGGCGCCCCCGCCGCGCTGCTCTGGTGCGGCATCCCGATGCTCGGCATCGCGTGGGCGTTCCTGTACCTCGGCCGCCTCGACGTGAACGCGGGCGCGGCCTACTCGTGGGTCGCGCGGGCGCTGCACCCCATCCTCGGCTTCCTGTCGGGCTGGGCGCTCGTCATCTCGGCCACGATCTTCATGGTCGCGGGTGCGCTGCCCGCCGGCGCGATGACCGTCACCCTCTTCGCGCCGGAGCAGGCGGGCAACGTGCCGCTCATCACCGGCGTCGGCGCCCTCTGGTTCCTCGTGATGGCGGCGTGCGTGCTGTTCGGGGTGCACGTCACCGCCCGCGCGCAGTGGATCATGTCCGTCATCGAGGTCGGCATCCTGATCTTCTTCGCCGTGCTCATGATCGTGCGGGCGACCACCGCCAGCCACGCCGGTCCGTCGTTCTCGTGGGACTGGCTGGGCTTCCAGCACCTCACCGGCCAGGGCGTCTTCGTCTCGGCCGCGCTGATCGCCGCCTTCTACTTCTGGGGCTGGGATGTCGCGGCCAACCTCAACGAGGAGACCAAGGACGGTCACAAGAACGCGGGCTCCGCCGGCATCATCGGCGTCATCATCGTCTTCCTGCTGTTCGAGATCTTCACGATCGCGACCATGGTCATCCTGCCGGCGAAGACGATCGAGGCCAACAGCGCCAACATCCTCTCGGTGCTGGGCGACGCGGTATGGCCGGGCATCGGCGGCAAGATCCTGGTGGTCGCGGTGGCGCTCTCCACCATCGCCACGCTGGAGACGACGCTCATCCAGGTCACCCGCACGCTGTTCTCCATGGGCCGCGACCACACCATCCCGAAGGCCTTCGGCCGCATCCACCCCAAGTGGAAGACGCCGGCCTTCGCGACGCTGGTCATCGTGGGCGTGTCGATCGTGCTGTTCGTCGGCTCGAACTTCATCGGCAATGTCGGCGACATCATGACGAACGCGATCGCGTCCATCGGCATCCAGATCGCCTTCTACTACACGCTCGCGGGCGTCGCCGTGGTGGTCGCCTACCGGCGGGTGCTGATGAAGTCGGCCAAGAACTTCATCCTGATCGGGCTGTGGCCGGCGCTCGGGGCGATCTTCATGGGCGTGATCTTCGTGCTCGGCATCGTGCAGAACTTCCAGGACGACGCCATCGTGGTCAACGTGCTGGGGCTCGGGCTGATCGTGCTCGGCGTCGTGCCGATCGCGCTCTTCTACCGCAAGGCGCGCGGGTACTACACGCGCCGCCCGCTCGAACTGCCCGAGGAGCTCGACGCCGCCGCTCCGCCGAACGTCGACGACCGCGACCCCGCCGCGCGCTAGCCCCAAGCCGACAATTCCTGAGTTCTTCGGGCCTCCGACCGCGTGTCGGGGCGAAGAACTCAGGAATTGTTCGCGTCGGGGGAGGGGCGCTGGTGCTGCTTCCGGTGCTCGGGGGAGTCGAGGAGCGAGAGCACGAAGAGCAGCGCGATCAGCGCGAAGATGCTGAGGGCGGCGATGAGGTCGCTCCACGTGAACGGGATGAACTGGCCGTCGATCGAGAGCACGAACACCGTCTCGACCACGCCGAACGCGAGGAAGAACACCCCGAGCAGTGCCCGCGTCAGCCGCACGCTGTGCCCGCGCCGGTGCACCTCCACCCGGCGCAGCTCGACCATGAGGGTGAGCAGCAGGAGGGGCAGCACCTGAGCCAGGGTCGCGGCGGTCTCGCCGTCCATGAGCACGACGCGCACATCGGCGGGGTCGATCATGACGACAGGGTACTGCCTCGGCCGGTCACTGGGCGGGCTGAGGGGCGGCGCCGGAGAGCGCCTTCTCGAGCAGTCCGTCGTAGGTGCGCTTCGCCTCCGCGTGGACGGTCGTGCCGGCCGGTGTGATGCCGACGAACAGGGCGCGACGGTCGTAGTCGCACGTGTTCCGCTCCACGAGGCCGGCCTTCACCAGGCGGTCGACGATGCGGGAGAGGGCGCTCTGGGTCATCGGCATCAGGTCGACCAGGTTGCGCATGGTGCACTCGTCGTGGGCGTAGCCGGCGACGAGGTCGAGCACCTCGTACTCGCTCAGCCCGAGCTGCACGCTCTGCTGCAGGGTGCGGTCCAGTTCGGCGGCGGTGCTGAGGTAGAGGCCCTGCAGCTCGCGCCAGCGGGCCGCCACATCCACCTGCGTGTTCATGTCTTCACGATACCTCGCGTTGGATGTGATTTCGATGAATGTGCATAGGTTGCTGACACAATCTATTCCGTGTCATAGAGTTGCCTTCGTGCTGAACTCCGATACCGCATCCCGCCCCGCCGTCCGGCCCGGCGCCATGAGCCCCGAGCGCGTCCGCGTGCGCTGGAGCCGGGCGCGCTGGCTCCTGCTGCTCGCCACCTGCATCGTCATCGCTCTCGACGGCCTCGACGTCTCCATGGTCGGCGTCGCCCTGCCCTCCATCGGCAAGGAGCTGGGCCTCGACACCGGCTCCCTGCAGTGGATCGTCTCCGGCTACGTCCTCGGCTACGGCAGCCTCCTGCTGCTCGGCGGCCGGCTCGCCGACCTGCTCGGCCGGCGCACCGTGCTCCTGGTCGCGCTCAGCGTCTTCACCGTCGCCTCTCTCGCCGGCGGACTCTCGGCCGACGCGGGCCTGCTCATCGCCAGCCGCTTCGTGAAGGGCGTAGCGGCCGCATTCACCGCGCCCGCGGCCTTTTCGCTGATCACGACGAACTTCGAGGAGGGCCCGGAGCGCAACCGCGCCATCTCGATCTTCACCACGTTCGCCGCGAGCGGGTTCTCGCTCGGCCTCATCATGAGCGGGCTGATGACCACGCTCAGCTGGCGCTGGACGTTCCTGTTCTCGGTGCCGCTTGCGCTCCTCGCGCTCGTGCTCGGCTTCTTCTTCGTGCCGAAGGATGCGCGTGAGCGCGGCGCGGGACACGACATCGCCGGCGCGGTGACGCTCGCCCTCGGGATGCTGGTGCTCGTCTACACCGTGGTCTCGGCTCCCGGCGCCGGCTGGGGATCGCTGCAGACCGTCCTCGGGTTCGTGCTGGCAGCCCTGCTGCTCGGGGTGTTCGTGGTCGTCGAAGTGCGGGTGCGGCACCCGCTCATCCGCTTCGGCATCTTCCGGGTCGCCTCGGTCCTCCGCGCGAACCTTGCCGCGATCACCCTCTTCGGCTCGTACGTCTCCTTCCAGTTCGTGCTCACGCTCTACCTGCAGGACGTCCTCGGCTGGTCCCCGCTGGGCATGGCCCTGGCGCTCCTGCCCACCGGCCTCGTCGTGGCGTTCAGCGCACCGTTCACCGATCGGCTGATCGACCGCTTCGGGCCGACGCCGCTGATCGTCCTCGGGCTGGCGTCCCTCTCGGCGGGGTACCTGCTGTTCCTGCGGCTCGGCACGGCGCCGGTGTACGCGGTCGACATCCTGCCGCCGGTGCTCCTGCTGGGCATCGGGTTCGGGATCGGGTTCCCGTCCATCCAGGTGCAGGCGACGACCGGTGTGACCGACGACGAGCAGGGTCTCGCGGCTGGGCTGGTGCAGACGAGCTCCCAGGTCGGTGGGGCGCTCGCGCTCGCCGTCACCTCCGCCCTGATCGCCGGGGGCGGCGCGGCCGGTGCCGGTGCTGCGGCGCAGCTCGAGCACTTCCGCCCCGGGCTGTATCTGAGCGCGGCCCTCGCCGTCGCCGGGCTGATCGTCGCGGCGGTCCCCCGTCGCCGCCGGGCCGGCTCGCGGGCCGCGCGTCTCCTCGAGGGCTGACGCCGGGGCGCACCCTGCCCGGCCACGATTTCCTCTCATTTCGGGAATTCCGCTTCCCTCGACAAAGTTGAGCCTTGTAGACTCAAGTTTGCCCACAACGAAATGGGAAGGAACCACATGGCGAACATGCAGGGTGCGCCCTCCACGCAAGAGGAGGCGAAGAGCGCTCTCGAACAGTACGGCGTCAACCTCACGGAGATCGCCAAGAGCGGCAAGCTCGACCCGGTCATCGGGCGGGACGCCGAGATCCGGCGCGTCAGCCAGGTGCTGACCCGCCGCACCAAGAACAACCCCGTGCTCATCGGCGAGCCCGGCGTCGGCAAGACGGCGGTCGTCGAAGGCCTCGCCCAGCGCATCGTCGCGGGGGACGTGGCCGACTCCCTCAAGGGCAAGCAGCTGGTCGCGCTCGACCTCTCCGCCCTCGTCGCCGGTGCGATGTACCGCGGCCAGTTCGAGGAGCGGCTGAAGGCCGTCCTCAAAGAGATCAACGACGCCGAAGGGCAGATCATCACCTTCGTCGACGAGCTCCACATCCTGATGGGCGCAGGCGGGGGCGAAGGATCCGTCGCGGCGTCCAACATGCTGAAGCCGATGCTCGCCCGCGGTGAGCTGCGGCTGATCGGCGCGACCACGCTCAACGAGTACCGCGAGTTCATCGAGAAGGATGCGGCCCTCGAGCGCCGCTTCCAGCAGGTCTACGTCGGCGAGCCGTCCGTCGAGGACACCGTCGCCATCCTGCGCGGGCTCAAGGGCCGGTACGAGGCGCACCACGGCGTGACCATCGAGGACTCCGCGCTGGTCGCCGCGGCCTCCCTCTCCAACCGCTACATCACCGCCCGGCAGCTGCCGGACAAGGCGATCGACCTGATCGACGAGGCCGCCTCGCGGCTCAAGATGGAGATCGACTCGGCCCCCGTCGAGATCGACACGCTGCAGCGCCAGGTCGAGCGGATGAAGCTGGAGGAGTTCGCCCTCAAGAAGGAGAAGGACGAGGCCAGCAAGGAGCGCCTGGAGCAGCTGCGCGAGCGGCTGCGGGAGCAGGAAGCCGAGCTCGAGGAGCTGCAGGCCCGGTGGCGCGCCGAGAAGGCGTCGCTGAACCGCGTCGGCGAGCTGCGGTCGCAGCTGGAGGAGGCCAAGACGAAGCGCGACCTCGCGCTGCGCGACGGCCGGTACCAGGAGGCGTCCCGCATCGAGTACGAGACCATCCCCGGCATCGAGCGCGAGCTGGCGGAGGCCGAGCAGGCGGAGCACGACCACCCGCGCATGGTGAACGAGCAGGTCACCGCCGACGACATCGCCGCCGTGGTGGCCGCGTGGACGGGCATCCCCGTCGATCGCCTCACCCAGGGCGAGACCGAGAAGCTGCTGCACCTGGAGTACGAGCTGGGCCGCCGCATCATCGGCCAGAAGAAGGCCGTGCAGGCGGTGTCCGATGCGGTGCGCCGCACCCGGGCGGGCATCTCCGACCCCGGACGGCCGACGGGCTCGTTCCTGTTCCTCGGCCCGACCGGCGTCGGCAAGACCGAGCTCGCCAAGGCGCTCGCCGCGTTCCTGTTCGACGACGAGAAGGCGATGGTCCGCATCGACATGAGCGAGTACGGAGAGAAGTTCTCCGTCTCGCGCCTGGTCGGTGCGCCTCCCGGGTACGTCGGCTACGAGCAGGGCGGCCAGCTGACCGAGGCCGTGCGCCGTCGCCCCTACTCGGTGATCCTGCTCGACGAGGTCGAGAAGGCGCACCCCGAGGTGTTCGACGTGCTGCTGCAGGTGCTCGACGACGGACGGCTGACCGACGGCCAGGGCCGCACGGTCGACTTCCGCAACACCATCCTCATCCTCACCTCGAACCTCGGCAGCCAGTACCTGGTCGACCCGACGCTGAACGAGACCGAGAAGGAGGAGGCGGTGCTGCAGATGGTCCGCCAGGCCTTCAAGCCGGAGTTCGTGAACCGCCTCGACGACATCGTCGTGTTCTCGGCGCTGAGCCAGGACGAGCTGGGCGAGATCGTCGAGCTGGGCATCGACCGGCTGATGGCCCGGCTCGCCGAGCGGCGGCTGGAGCTGGCGGTCACCCCGGATGCGCGGGCCTGGCTCGCCGAGCGCGGGTACGACCCGATCTACGGGGCGCGTCCGCTGCGCCGCCTGATGCAGCGCGAGATCGAGGACCGTCTCGCGACCGCGCTGCTGGCGGGCGAGGTCCGCGACGGCGACCTGGTGCGCGTCGACCTCGACCGCGAGACCGACCACCTCGCCATCGAGGCCGTGCGCGAGTAGTCCCGGTCGTCCACAGGGCGCCGTCCGCGAGCGGGCGGCGCCCTCCGTGCGCGTAGGCTCGAACCATGCGTGCTGCAGTCATCCACGGAGAGCGCGATGTGCGCCTCGAAGAAGTCCCCGAACCCACCCTGTACACCGGCTCCGGCGCCGACGGCCTCGACGCCGTCGTCCGCGTCGTCGCCGCCTGCGTCTGCGGAAGCGACTTGTGGCCGTACCGCGGCGTGACGCCGACGAAGCAGCCGCACCGCATCGGTCACGAGTTCGTCGGCGTGGTCGAGGAGGTCGGCGCCGAGGTGCGCACGATCAAGCCCGGCGACTTCGTCATCGCGCCGTTCTACGACTGCGACATGACCTGCGTGAACTGCAAGAACGGCGTCAGCACCTCGTGCCTGCACGGCGGCTGGTGGGGCTCCGACGACCGCATCGGCGGCTTCGCCGACGGCGGCCAGGGCGAGCGCGTCCGCGTCCCGCACGCCGATGGCTCCCTCGTGGCGACGCCCGAGTATCCGCGCGCCGAGCTCATCCCGAGTCTGCTGACGCTGTCGGATGTGATGGGCACCGGGCACCACGCCGCGGTCTCCGCCGGGGTCACCGAGGGCAGCACCGTTGTCGTGGTCGGCGACGGCGCGGTCGGGCTGTGCGCGGTGCTCGCGTCGGCGCGGCTCGGCGCCTCCCGCATCATCGCGATGTCGCGCCACGAGACGCGTCAGGCGCTGGCCCGCGAGTTCGGCGCGACGGACATCGTCGCCGAACGCGGCGACGCCGGAGTCGCGGCCGTCAAGGAGCTGCTCGACGGGATCGGCGCCGACTGCGTGCTGGAGGCCGTCGGCACCAAGGAGTCGATGGACCAGGCGATCCGGTCGGCCCGCCCGGGCGGCATGGTCGGCTACGTCGGCGTCCCGAACGGCGGCCCCGAGCTGCCCGTCCGCCCGCTGTTCCAGAACAACATCGGCGTGAACGGCGGGGTCGCGCCCGTGCGCAACTACGTCGAGGAGCTGCTGCAGGACGTCTGGTCCGGCGCGATCGAGCCCGGCAAGGTGTTCGACCTCGAGGTGCCGCTCGACGAGATCGGCGAGGCGTACGCCGCGATGGATGAGCGCCGCGCGATCAAGACGCTGGTGCGTCCGTAGCGTGTGAACGCAGGAGGCGCCCGCCGGGAGGGATCCCGGCGGGCGCCTTCGGCGTCTCAGGCGTGGATCGTGACGATCTCGTCGAGCGGCCGGCGGGTGCGCGGCTGCGTCTCGCGCGTGCGCAGCGGCTCGGGCAGCGCCTCCGCGTCCCCCAGCGCGCCGAGCGCGGTGACCGAGACGGGAACGAACCGCTCCTCGAGGCCGAACGCCGTGCGCAGGCCCTCGGGGTCGAAGCCGCCCATCTGGTGTGCGTGGAGGCCGTCGTGGTGGGCCTGGATGCTCAGGTGCGCCACGGCCTGACCCAGGTCGTAGGTGGCCCAGCGCTGCTCGGCGCCGTCGGCCGTGATGACCTCCGCGACCGCGACGATGAGTACGGCGGCGGATGCGGCCCAGACGGTGTTGAAGCCCGCCAGGTTCGCGACGATCGTGTCGAAGGCCTCGCTCCCGCGCCGCGCCACGATGAAGCGCCACGGCTGGGTGTTGCCCGCGGAGGGCGACCAGCGGGCCGCCTCGAGCGCCGAGCGCAGCGTCAGGTCGTCGATCCCGATGGCCGGGTCGAAGGAGCGCGGGCTCCAGCGGTCCGCGAGCACGGGCAGCAGCGGCGCGGACGTGTCGGCGCTGCGCGAGCTGGTTTCGGCGATGGACATGGGTCTCCTTCGTGCGATGCGTGGTAGGGGATCGGCTCCATTGCCGGGCTATATCGATACCAACGCATGGACCTCCCCGCGCTATTCCCGGTGTCCCGTCGGCGGCGTGAATGTGAACGGCATGTGTCGCACCTGTAACAGTTCGTAACTTTCAAAGCATGCATTCAGGCGGTGGTATCGGGGTACAGAATCCAGGCATCTCGGGCGCGTCGAATCCGCCGAGCCGGACGGCACGATTCCTGCGAATATTCGTCCTCTGAGCTGGCGTTTTCCTCGGCTTGGCTCGGCCGGAGGCATCGGCGCGTCGCGCTCCGGCGGGTGTCCGCCGGACGGCGGACACCCCTGTCCGGGGGACGGTGCGACACGCGGAAACGAGGGGTTCGACCCCCACTTGCGGGCCGCGACCCGCACCCCGTAGAACTGTCCTCACCCGAACCCGACCTGTCCAGATCCCCAGCGCCGCGGATGCCACCCCCACCCACCACGTGAGAGGTCCCGTCCGTGTTCATCTTCCTGTTACAGCTCCGCCACATGCTCGGCGGGCACCCCGAGTTCTACCTCTTCGCCATCTACTCCGCCCTGATCTGGGTCATCTGGATCGTCAAGGTGCTCATGTCGCGCCGCTACCGCGGCTACACCGGCGAGTTCCACGGCACGACCAGCGTCGTCGTCCCCGTGGTGGATGAACCGCTCGACCTGTTCCGCGACGTGCTCGGCCGCATGGTCGAGCAGAAGCCGGGCGAGATCATCGTCGTCATCAACGGCGCACCGAACCCCGAGCTCGCCGAGGTGTGCGAGGAGTTCGCGCCGCTCGTCCGCTGGGTGCACACCCCCATCCCCGGCAAGCGCAACGCGGTCATGATCGGCACCAAGATGTCGAACGGCGAGATCACCGTGCTCGTCGACTCCGACACCATCTGGACCGACGGCACGCTGGCCGAGCTCGTCAAGCCGTTCGCCGACGAGCGCGTGGGCGGCGTCACGACCAAGCAGCGCATCCTGGAGCCCACCCGCAGCTGGATCACCCGTTGGGCGGACTGGCTGGAGAACTCCCGGGCGCTCTACTCGATGCCGGCGCAGAGCGTCGTCGGCCAGATCGGCTGCCTCCCCGGCCGCACGATCGCCTTCCGTCGCTCGATCCTGATGCGGGTCATGGACAAGTTCATGACCGAGAGGTTCCTCGGCGTCTTCCTCGAGGTCTCCGACGACCGCACGCTCACGAACCTCACGCTGAAGGAGGGCTACCGCACCGTCTACCAGCACACCAGCCTGGTCTACACGGACGCCCCGCTGAAGGTGAAGAAGCTCTTCAAGCAGCAGCTGCGCTGGGCGCGCGGCAGCCAGTACAACACCCTCCGGATGCTGCCCTGGATGCTCGGGCACGCCCCGGTGCTGGCGTTCTTCTTCGTGATGGACATCATCCTGCCGTTCATGCTGGCGGGCGTCATCGGCGGCTGGATCTACCGTTCGATCACCGGCGGCGGCTACAACTTCTACGAGGGCTTCCTGAAGTCCTACGGCATCGAGGGCGGCATCCTCACCGTGGTGGCGCTGATGGTCGCGTCGTCGGTGATCAGCATGTCGATCCGCCAGATCCGCCACCTCTCCGAGAAGCCGAGCGACTTCTTCCGTCTGCCGGTGTTCATCATCGTCTCGACGTTCTTCCTCATGCCGATCCGCCTGATCGGGTTCTTCCGGATGGCGCACGCCAGTGGATGGGGCACCCGCGCGGGCGCCTACTCCGGCGGCCCCGGCGAGATCAGCTCCGAGGAGGAGATCGCGCAGCACACGTCGTCCGCCGTTCCGTCCGGCCACAGTGCGCCCGTCCTGCCCGACTCGGTCGGCGGCATGACGACCGCGACCGCGCTCGCGACCCGCACCCAGCTGGCCACCCGGGCCGAAGCGAAGGCGGCGGCCTCCGCCGCCCCCGCTCCCGCGCCCGCCGCCAAGAAGCGGCGACGCCTGAACCCGCTCGCCGCCATCCCGTACCTGATCGGCATCGCGATCCTGACCCTGGAGGCTCTCTTCCTTGTCTAGCCAGACCGCCCCCTCCCGTACCGCCGCCTGGTGGTCCCAGTCCAAGTCCCGTTCGCAGGCCACCGCCGGCGCGGCGATCGTCCTCACGGCCGTGCTGGTCGGCATCTCCGCCTACGTGTGGGTGTCGCCGACCGGTGAGCCGCTGCGCAAGGCGGTCGACGAGGCCGCCACTGTCGTCACTCCGTACGCGGCCCAGAACGCCGAGCTGAAGAAGAACCTCCAGCGCGCCACCGAGACGATCGCCTCGCAGAAGGGCAAGCTGACCGCCCTCCAGAAGGCGTCGCTCGCGGCGCAGGCCGCCACCGCGCGGCAGCTCGCCACCGCCCAGCAGAAGGCGGCGGCGGCCGAGGGCCGGCTCTCCAGTGTGCAGGCCCAGCTCGCCGCCGCGCAGGCGAAGGGCAGCGTGGGCTCCTCCTCCGCCGGCTCGTCTGTCGCGAGCGGTCACACGGGCGGCTCGGGCTCGGGCTCCGGCGGCGGCGCGGGCACCCCGGCCGTCCCGATCACCGCGCCCTCGCGTGCCGAGCTGCTCACCCCGGCCAAGCGCTACTACGGCATGTACACCGAGCAAGCCCCGTTCAACTGGGCCACCTTCGACGCCACCAGCGCGAAGGTCGGCGTCTCGCCGAACGTCGTCGGCTACTTCAGCGGCTGGGACGAGACATTCCGCGCCAACGCGGTCACCCGCGCCTGGCAGCAGGGGCGCCTGCCCATGATGACCTGGGAGTCGCGGCCGATCGACGCCCGCAACGACGCCGTGAACGCGCCGGAGTACTCGCTGCCCAACATCATCCGCGGCGACTTCGACGCCTACCTGCACCAGTACGCGAAGGACATCGTGGCCACCGGCCTGCCGCTCGCCGTCCGCCTCGACCACGAGATGAACGGCATCTGGTACCCGTGGTCCGAGACCGACGGCAAGGGCAACTCCATCAACGGCAACAACGTCGGCGACTATGTGAAGATGTGGCGGCACGTCCACGACATCTTCCAGCAGGAGGGCGCGAACAGCCTGGTCATGTGGGTGTGGGCGCCGAACATCGTCAACAACCTCCCCGCGTCGCACAAGGCCCCCGGCTACCTCGAGGCGCTCTACCCGGGCGACGACTACGTCGACTGGGTCGGCCTCTCCGGCTACCTCCGCCCGCCCTACAAGGCGGACAACGACTTCAGCTTCGACTACACGTTCAAGGCGAGCCTGGACAAGCTCCGGTCGATCACGAAGAAGCCCATCATGCTCGCCGAGGTGGGGGCGTCGGAGACGGAGGGCCACAAGGCCGCCTGGATCACCTCCTTCTTCCAAGCGCTCGGCAAGCCGGAGAACGACGACATCATCGGGTTCTCGTGGTTCAACCTCGCGGTCACCAGCTACGTGGAGGGCGTGCGCGCCACCAACGACTGGCGCATCGACTCCCGGGCGGACTCGCTCTCGGCCTTCATCACGGGGATCACCCGGCCGGAGGACGACTTCGCCCTCACCCCCGCCTCCTGAGTTCTCCACCAGACAAAGAAAGGACGATCGTCATGACCGCTCCGAAGAAGATCAAGGACCAGCCCGCCCCGCGCCTCAGTGTCATCGGCACCGGCTACCTGGGGGCGACGCACGCCGCCGCCATGGCCGAGCTGGGCTTCGACGTGGTCGGTGTCGACACCGACCCGCACAAGGTGGAGGAGCTGAAGGAGGGACGCGCTCCCTTCTTCGAGCCCGGCCTTCCCGAGCTCATCCGCAAGAACGTGGCGGCCGGCCGCCTGACGTTCACCACCGACCTGGCCGAGGCGGTCGCCGTCTCGGACGTCCACTTCATCTGCGTCGGCACCCCGCAGCAGTCGGGTTCGTTCGCCGCCAACCTCTCCTATGTGGAGGCGGCGGCCCGCGGCATCGCCGAGAACCTGACGCACGACGGCCTCATCGTCGGCAAGTCCACCGTCCCCGTCGGCACCGGAGCGCGGCTCCGCGCGATCGTCGCGGACGCGGCTCCCGCCGGGATCGACGTCGAGGTGGTCTGGAACCCCGAGTTCCTCCGCGAGGGCAAGGCCGTCGAGGACACCCTCTCTCCCGACCGGCTCGTCTTCGGCGGGACCTCGGCCAAGGCCGAAGCCACCCTCCGCCGCATCTACGAGAAGCCGATCGCCGAGGGCTCGCCGGTGCTCGTCGCCGACCTGCCGACCGCGGAGCTCGTGAAGGTGAGCGCCAACGCGTTCCTGGCGACGAAGATCTCGTTCATCAACGCGATCGCCGAGGTGTGCGACGCGGCGGGAGCGGATGTCTCCCTCCTCGCCGACGCGCTCGGGCACGACAAGCGGATCGGGCGGCAGTTCCTCAACGCCGGCCTCGGCTTCGGCGGCGGCTGCCTCCCGAAGGACATCCGCGCCCTCATGCACCGCTCGAACGAGCTGGGCGCGCACGCGGCCGTCGGACTCCTCCAGCAGGTCGACGAGATCAACATGGGGCGGCGCCAGCGCGTGATCGACCTGGCGCTGAAGGCGCTCGGCGGCTCGGTGCTCAACCGCCGGATCGGCGTGCTCGGCGCGGCGTTCAAGCCGCATACCGACGACGTGCGCGACTCGCCCGCGCTCAACGTGGCCGCCGCGCTGCACCTCCGCGGTGCGCAGGTCGTGGTCTACGACCCGCAGGCGCGCAGCACCGCGCAGCGGCTGTATCCGACCCTCGGCTACGCGGATTCGATGGAGGAGGCCGTGACCGGCGCCGACCTGACGGTCGTGCTCACCGAGTGGGACGAGTTCACGACGGCCGACCCGGCCGCGCTCGGCGGGATCGTCCGCGGGCGCACGGTCATCGACGGCCGCAACTGCCTCGACGCGTCGGCGTGGAACCGTGCGGGTTGGAGCGTCTACGCCATGGGCACGCTGCCCGAGGGCGCGCCGCTCGCCGACGACCTCGCCGCGCTCGCCTCCGTGCGCTGACCCCGCTGACCCCGCTGATTCAAGGAGAACCGACATGACCAGTTACGTGACGAAGGCCGTGATCCCGGCGGCGGGGTTGGGCACGCGCTTCCTCCCCGCCACCAAGGCGATGCCGAAGGAGATGCTCCCGGTCGTCGACAAGCCCGCCATCCAGTACGTGGTCGAGGAGGCCGTCACCTCCGGCCTCCACGACGTGCTGCTGGTGACCGGCCGCAACAAGAACGCGCTCGAGAACCACTTCGACCGCAACGCCGAGCTGGAGGACGCGCTCGAGAAGAAGGGCGACCAGGACAAGCTGCTCAAGGTCAGCTACTCCACCTCCCTTGCCGACATGCACTACGTCCGCCAGGGCGACCCGAAGGGGCTCGGCCACGCGGTGCTCCGCGCCAAGATGCACATCGGGCACGAGCCGTTCGCGGTGCTGCTCGGCGACGACATCATCGACGCGCGCGACCCGCTCCTCGCCCGCATGCTGGAGGTGCAGCACGCGCTCAACACGACCGTCGTGGCCCTGATGGAGGTGCCGCCGGAGTCCATCCACCTCTACGGAGCCGCCGCCGTCGTCACGACCGACGACGACGACGTGGTGCGGATCACCGGCCTGGTCGAGAAGCCCAGCCGCGAGAACGCCCCGTCGAACTACGCGGTCATCGGCCGCTACGTCCTGCGCCCGGAGATCTTCGACATCCTCGAGAAGACCGAGCCCGGCAAGGGCGGAGAGATCCAGCTGACGGATGCGCTGCAGGGCCTCGCGACGGCTCCGGCCTGGACGGGTGGGGTGCACGGCGTCATCTTCCGCGGCCGCCGCTATGACACCGGCGACCGGCTCGACTACCTCAAGGCGATCGTGCAGCTGGCGGTCGCCCGCGAGGACCTCGGCCCCGACCTGCTGCCGTGGCTGAAGGAGTTCGCCACGACCGCAGGGCCGGCGGAGACCGCTCCCGTCCCGACGCTGCCGGCGCTGCCGGTCGCGCCTGCGGCGGAGAAGCCCGTCGCCGCCGCGCCCGTCGCCGGGACCCCCGTCGCCGAGAAGCCCGTCGTGGTCAAGCCCAAGCCCGCGAAGACCCCCGATCGCGAGCTGGTGCCCACCGCCGGCGCCTGACCTCCGGCGCCTGACCGCCGGCGCATCCACTGGTCCCGACATGCCGTCACGCCCGACCGCGTGACGGCATGTCGGGACCACCCGTTTCCGCCGACGGCTCAGTCGAGCCCGAGCCGCTTCAGCGTGTGCTTCTCGCTGTGGCCGGCGTCGGTCTCGATCTCGTCGATCGCGATCGGGATGCTGGGGCCGACCGCCAGCCACACGAAGCCGTCGCGGTGCACCAGCGGCACCAGATCCGTCGTCCCGTCGCGCAGCAGCGTCCGCACCCGCTTGAGCAGGGCGTACCCCTCGGAGGGCTTCGCCACGTACGTCTTGCGACGGTAGTGGATGACGTGCGCGACGGTCTTCGCGCTGAGGCCGGCGACCTCGGCCTCGGTCAGCGGCTCTTCCGCGATTGAGCTGTCGGTCATGGCACGTACGGTACGCCGTCCGCGGTCGCGCGGACAGACGTCCGACCGCGGCGCGACCGCCCGCTCAGGCTCCGAAGATGGCGCGCAGCTGCTCGATCGGCGCCTTCGGCCGACGGTCCTCGAAGACGAGACCGTTGGTCTCCTGGCCGGTGTCGGCGAGCTGCGTGTAGCAGTAGCCGGCGAGCGGCGCGGCGGCCCGCACGGCGCCCACGAGCGCGCGAAGCCGCTCGACGAGGTCCTCCTGGGTGGTCGCGGTGGAGTAGCCCCACGCGTCCTCCGGGCCGTTCTCGGTGTACGAGATGCCGCCGAACTCGGTGAGCATCAACGGCGCCTCCGTCGACTGCGCGGGGTCGACGATGAGCCGGCGCCCCGGCAGCGTGAACGGCGCGTCGAGGATGCCCTCACGCGTCGCGTACCGCTGGGCCACCCGCTGCGGGTCGTGGTCGTAGTCGTGGATGGAGAGGATGTCCGAGGCCGCGTGCTCCCAGCCGTCGTTCGAGATCACCGGCCGGCCCGGGTCAACCGTCTTCGTCAGGTGCACCAGCGCCTTGGCGTACGACACCATCCGCTCGTCGTGCGCGATGTGCTGCACGCCCCAGCTCTCGTTCAGCGGCACCCAGGTCACGATGGAGGGATGCGACCGGTCGCGGTCGAGGATGGCGGACCACTCGGCGATGCTGCGGCGCACCGCCTCCGGGCTGAACGCATAGGCGGCCGGGGCCTCGCCCCAGACCAGGAGGCCGAGCTTGTCGGCCCAGAACAGGAAGCGCGGGTCCTCGTACTTCTGGTGCAGCCGCGTGGCGTTGAAGCCCAGGTCGAGGATGAGCTGCGCCTCCGCGCGCAGCGCGTCGGCGCTCGGCGCGGCCGAGTGCGACTCCGGCCAGTAGCCCTGATTGAGCACCGACCGCACGTAGAAGGGGCGGTCGTTGAGCAGGAAGCGGCCGCCCTCGACCGACGCCGAGCGCAGCCCGAAGTACGACAGGACGCGGTCGCCCGCGGCATCCCGAACCCGCAGCTCGACGCTCGCATCGAGCAGCGTCGGGTGCGCGGGCGACCACAGCAGCTCCTCGTAGGCCTGCCCGTTGCTCTGGCGGTGGATGCGGAACGGCACCTCGATCTCGCGGCCGTCGACGCTCGTCTCGACGCTCGCGAGCGACTCCGCTCCCAGGGCGACCCGGATGCGGACGGTGCTGCCGGCCGGCGCCGACCGGTTGAGCCGGAGCTGGGCGGTCACCTCACCCGCGGGCACGTCGGTCACCCAGTGCAGTTGCTCGACGCGCACCGCCGGGGCCGCCTCCAGCCACACCGGCTGCCAGATGCCCGTCGTGCGGTGGTACCAGATGGAGTGCGGGTGGTGCCGCCAATCCTGCTTGCCGCGCGGCTGGGCCACATCGGCCGGGTCGTCCTCGGCCCGGATGGTGATCGAGACGTCGTCGTCGCCGACGAGGTCGGTGATGTCGAGGGAGAACGGCGTCGAGCCGCCCTCGTGACGGCCGGCCGACCGGCCGTCCACCCACACCTCGCAGGCGTGGTCGACGGCGCCGAGGTTCAGCAGCAGCCGCTCGCCGGCGGGAAGCTCGTCGCGCAGCACGGTGCGCTGGTACCAGACGACCGGGTGGAAGCCCGTGTCGCCGACGCCGGACGCCTCCGACTCGAAGGGGAACGGCACCTCGATGACGCCGGGGAGGGCACCGGTCGACTCCCAGTGCTCCCGGCGCCCGCGGTCCTCGTCGTCGAAGGCGAAGGTCCACGGGCCGGAGAGGTCGAGCCAGTCGGCACGGACGAGCTGCGGACGCGGGTAGCGTCCATCCTGTGCGGTGGCCGCCTCGACGCGGCGTTCCTCGGTGAGCATCCCCTTAGCATGCACGATCCGTGCAGCGCTGTAAAGCCGGCAAATCGCCGCTACGGGATGGCGGGCGCGCTCTCCCGGGTGACGAGCGAGAACGGGGCCAGCTCATGGCGTCCCATGCCGTCGTAGCCGGAGACCCGCTCCAGCAGCATCTCGACGGCCCGTGATGCGAGCCCGCGCATGTCGGGCGCGATCGTCGTCAGCGAGGGGTAGGTGACGGCCGTCATGGGGGTGTTGTCCCATCCCGTCACGGCGACGTCGTCGGGCACGTGGAGGCCGCGCTCCTGCAGGGCGCGCAGCGCGCCGATCGCGGCGAGGTCGTCGCGGCAGACTAGGCCGTCGAACCGCAGGCCCGCGTCGAGCGCGGCGCCGACGGCGCGCACGGCGTTCCCCGCCGAGACCGAGACGCTCGGGATGAGCAGCTCGGGCTCGGGGGTGAGCCCCGCATCCTCGAGGGCCTGCTGGTAGCCGGTGATACGCAGCTTCGACGTGCGCGTCGGCCGGGAGCCCTCGTGGCCCGCGAAGGCGATGCGCCTGCGGCCCTGCGCCAGCAGGTGCTCGGTCGCCACGCGGGCCGCCTCGACGTTGTCGATCATGATGCGGTCGACGGTCAAGGGTGCCGCGTTCTCGCCCAGGACGACCAGCGGGATGTCGGTGCGCGTCTGGGCGAGCTCGGCGGAGTTCATGACGCTCGGCTGGAAGATCATGCCGTCGACGAGACCGGACTCGCCGGCGGAGACGACGGCGCGCTCGCCCTCGATCGTGCCCTCCGTCTGCTCCAGCAGCACGCGGTAGCCGCGGCGCTCCGCTTCGTCGGCGACGACCCGCGCCAGCTCCGCGAAGTAGGGGAGGGTCACGTCCGCGAAGGCCAGCGCGAGCAGGCCCGTGCGGCCCGTCGCCAGGCGGCGGCCCATGATGTTGGGGCGGTAGCCGAGCTCGTCGATCGCGCGCTGTACGCGCTCGCGCATCGCCGGGCTCACGTGGGCGTAGTTGCGGACCACGTTCGAGACGGTCTTCATGGAGACGCCGGCGTGCTCCGCCACGTCCTGAAGTCTGACCGCCATTCGCGCACCCTTTCGCGTCATGATGCGGTTCCCCGCGGGGTCACTCTACAGTGGACCGGCTTATGCAGGCATACTCGGGTTGACACGCTGTGTTCAGCGCTGTAAATTTCCCAGACATGCCGAGTGTACCGGCTCCAGCACCACCGATCACGCTCCCGCCCACGCGGAAGCATCGCGTGAACGGCTCACTCAAGGGAGAGATCACATGAAGAAGCGATTCGCCGCACGCGCGATCGCGCTCGCGGTCACGGCGGGCCTCGGGCTCGCGCTGACCGCGTGCGGAAGCAGCGGAGGCTCTGGAGGGGCGGAAGTCTCCTCGGGCGACTACAGCGGACCGAAGGTCAACATCAGCTTCTGGAACGGATGGACGGGCGGCGCCGCCCCCGTGCTCGTGCCGAAGCTGGTCGACAAGTTCAACGCCGAGCACAAGAACATCGTCGTCAAGGACGTCCCGATGGAGTGGGCCGACATCGCCCGCAAGATGCCGCTCGCCGTCAAGGCCGGCAAGGGCCCGGACGTCGCGGTGGGGCACGGCGACGACATCGCCACCTACGCGGCGCAGGGCCTCGTGCTCAAGTCGGACAACATCGTGAAGTCCCTCGGCTACAAGGCGAGCGACTTCCCCGAGGGCCTCCTCGACGCGGGCAAGTACAACGGCGGCCAGTACGCGGTGCCGTGGAGCGTCACCCCGCTCGGCCTCTACGTCAACAAGGACGTGCTGCAGAAGGCCGGCGTCGACGCCAACGCCATCCCGCAGGACAAGGCGTCGTACCTCGCCGCGCTCGACAAGCTGAAGGCGGCGGGCGTCCAGGGCGAGTGGGTGGACGGCTACGTCTTCACCGGCACCTTCGAGTTCGAGAGCCTGCTCTGGCAGTACGGCGGCGACCTCTTCAACAAGGACGTCAGCAAGGCGACCTTCAACTCCGACGCGGGCGTCAAGGCCCTCACCTGGATGACCGACCTCATCAAGAACGGGTACAGCCCGGCCGACGTGGCGCAGGACGGCAACATCAACGCCCTCATCGCCGGCAAGAACGCCTTCAACTGGAACGGCGTCTGGCAGACCACGAACACCGCGTTCGACAAGCTGAAGTGGCAGGCCGTGGCCGTCCCGCAGATCGGCGACGAGAAGGCCGTCTGGTCGAGCTCGACCCACTGGATGTTCATGAACAACAAGGGTCAGGACAAGAACAAGACCGCCGCCGCCGCGACGTTCGTCAAGTGGATGAACGACAACTCGGCCGACTGGCCCAAGACCGGTGAGCTCCCCGCCAAGAACTCGGTCCGCGAAGACCCGAAGCTGGTGCAGGACTACCCGAACCTGAAGCCGTTCCTCGACGAGCTGAAGTACGCGCACTACGAGCCGATCGCCCCGGGCATCACCACGGTGGAGGCGACGATCACCACCGCCGTGAACGAGGCCGTGACCGGCAAGAAGACCCCGAAGCAGGCTCTGGACGACGCGGCCGCCAAGGCCGACACCCTGCTGAAGCAGAACAAAGCGAAGTACGGTGACTGACACCGCATCGCTCGTGGCGCCCCGGGACACCGGGGCGCCACGCCCGTCCCGTTCCGGCCGCGGCAAGCGGCCCGGCGCCCCTCGACGCACGGGCGTCGCCTACCTCTTCCTCGCGCCGTTCCTGGTGCTCTTCATCGTCTTCGTGCTGGCGCCGGCGGTCTTCGGCCTCTGGATCAGCCTGACGAACTGGAGCCCGTTCCGCGCGACCCAGAAGTTCATCGGCCTCCAGAACTACATCGACCTGTTCACGCCGGGCAGCGCCACCTCTGGCGACTTCTGGCAGTCGATGGCGGCGACCGGCATCTTCACGCTCGCCAGCGTGCCGTTCCTGCTGCTCATCCCGCTCCTCGTCGCTGTGCTGCTGAACCAGAAGATCCGCGCAGGATCGTTCTTCCGCGGCGTCTTCTTCGCCCCGTACGTGCTCGGCGTCGCCGTCATCAGCGTCATCTGGAAGTACCTCCTCGACACCCAGGCCGGCATCATCAACCACCTGCTCGGGATGATCGGCCTCCCGGACAATCTGCCCTGGACCGTCGACGTCCCGTGGGTATGGGTCACCCTCGCCGGCGTGACGGTGTGGTGGACCATGGGCTTCAACACCGTGATCATCCTCGCGGGCCTCAAGGGCATCAGCCCCGACCTCTACGAGGCGGCCGCACTGGACGGCGCGGGCGCCTGGCGCCAGTTCATCAGCGTCACGCTGCCGGGACTCCGCCAGGTCATGACCTTCGTCATCACGATCACCATCCTGGCGAGCGCCAACATGTTCGGTCAGTCGTTCCTGATCACCAAGGGCGGCCCAGGCAACACGACCCGCACGGCGATCATGTACATCGCCGACCAGGGCCTGTCGCAGAACAACCTCGCCGCGGCGGCAGCGATGAGCTATGTGCTCTTCGCCTTCCTCGCGATCATCAGCATCATCAACTTCCGCCTGCAGCGGGAGCGCGCAGAGAAGAACCTCTCATGACGACGACGACCGCCCCCGAGACGACCGCGCCCACGCGGACCATCCGCGCCCGCCGCAAGCAGACGCCGCAGGCCGCTGCACGGAAGACCCTGCTCTACGCCGTGCTGATCGTGCTGGCGCTGGCCGTCGTCCTGCCGCTGCTGTGGATCCTGCTGACGTCCTTCAAGACCGACGGCGACGCCATCCGCAACCCGTACTCGGCCTTCCCGAACCCCTTCTCGACGGAGGCCTATTCGACCCTCGCGAGCGGGCAGCAGCCGGTGTTCCGCTGGTTCCTGAACAGTCTGGCCGCGGCCGCGCTGCAGACGGTGATCATCCTCGTCACGGCGTCGATGGCAGCCTACGCGCTCGCCCGGCTCGAGTTCTGGGGCAAGCGGATCGTGTTCGGCCTGATCATCTCGACGCTCCTCGTGCCGCCGGTGATCTTCCTGATCCCGAACTACCTGATCGTGCAGAATCTCGGCTGGCTCGACACCATCTGGGCCATCACCATCCCGGGTGCGGCGAGCGCCTTCGGCGTGTTCTTCCTCCGCCAGTTCTTCGTCGGCCTGCCGGCGGAGATCGAGGAGGCGGCGCGCATCGACGGCGCGGGCGACTTCCGCATCTTCCTGCAGATCGTGCTCCCGCTCGCCCGCCCGGCGCTCGCCACTCTCGCGGTGCTGAGCTTCCTGGCGAACTGGAACGACTTCCTGTGGCCGGTCTATGTGCTGCTCAGTCCCGAGAACCTCACGCTGCAGCCCGGTCTGTCGCAGCTGCAGGGCGCGTACTCCACCCACTACGCCATCGTGATGGCGGGCGCGGTGATCGCCTCCGTGCCGGTACTCATCCTGTTCTTCTTCGCCCAGAAGCAGATCGTCGAGAGCGTCGCCACCAGCGGGGTCAAGGGATGACCGTCCGCCGGGCAGCCGCCGCGACCGGCGCCGTTTTCGCGCTCGTCGCCGGTCTCGCCGGCTGCTCGGCGGGGTCTGCTCCCAGCGAGTCGTCCGCGCCGTCGGTCGCAGCGTTTCAGATCGACAGCGATTTCCCCGACCCGGGTGCGCTCGTGGTCGGCGACCGCGTCTACGCCTACGCGACGAACACCCCGGCGGTGAACGTCCAGCTCGCGACCAGCACCGACATGAAGACCTGGAAGCTCAGCGACCAGGATGCTCTGCCGCAGCTGCCCTCGTGGGCGCTGCCCGGCAAGACCTGGGCGCCCGGCCCGACGCGGCTGGCGGACGACCGGTTCGCCCTCTACTTCACGGCGTCGGATGCGGCCAGCAGGTACCAGTGCATCGGCGTCGCGTTCGCCGACAAGCCGGAGGGTCCCTTCACCTCGACCGCCGACAAGCCGCTGGTCTGCCCGACCGACCAGGGCGGAGCGATCGACGCCAGCGTCGCCGCGGACGAGAGCGGCCGGCACTACCTGGTGTGGAAGAACGATGGCAACTGCTGCGGCTACGACACCTGGCTCCAGGCGCAGCCGCTCTCGGCCGACGGCGCCTCGCTCACCGGGGAGCCGACGAAGCTGATCAAGCAGACGGAGTCGTGGGAGGGCACGCTCGTCGAGGCGCCCGTCATCGTCCGGCACGGCGACGAGTACGTGCTGCTGTACTCGGCCAACGATTACGCCAACTCGTCGTACGTGACCGGCGTCGCCACGGCGAAGAGCCTCCTCGGCCCGTACACGAAGGCGAAGAAGCCGCTGATCTCGACGCCCGGCACCGGCGGACGCTACCTGGGCCCGGGCGGCGAAGACCTGGTGACCTTCCACGGCAAGGACTGGATGCTGTTCCACTCCTGGGACGAGGCGTTCGCCTACCGCGGCATGCACGCCGTGCCGGTGAGCTGGCGCGACGGACTGCCGGAGCTCTCGAAGTGACGGAGGCGGCAGTGCGCGTCACCCGCCACTGGGGTCCGGTATGGGACGGCTACTTCGCCGACCCGTTCGTCCTGCGGCTGGCCGGCGGTGGCTACGTCGCCTATGGCACCCACCCCGGCAGCGACGGCGACCGCGTCTTCGAGGCGCTGACGTCGCCCGACCTGGGGCGCTGGGAGAGCGCCGGTGCGGTGCTCGAGCGGCTGCCGGACCGCTTCGGCGACGACTACTGGGCGCCTGAGGTGGCGGAGGCCGGCGGCGCCTTCTGGATGTACTACTCGGTCGGGCGCGGCATCGAGGGCCACCACCTCCGCGTCGCTCGGGCCGACTCAGCGACCGGACCGTTCCGCGACCTGGGCGTCGACCTGACGCCGGGCGAGCTGTTCGCCATCGACGCGCATCCGTTCCGCGACGACGACGGCCGCTGGTACCTCTTCTTCGCGCGCGACGTGCTCGACCACGAGCGCCCCGGCACGCATCTCGCGGTGGCCCCGCTGGAGGAGGGAATGGCATCCCTCGCCGCGGACGCTGTCCCGGTGCTCGCGCCCGACGCCGACTGGCAGCTCTACGAGCGCGACCGCCTCATCCACAGCCGCCGGTTCGACTGGCACACCCTCGAGGGGCCTGCCGTCGTGCGGCGGGGCGGGCGCTACTGGCTGACGTACTCGGGCGGCGCCTGGACCGGCCCCGGCTACGCCGTCGGGGTCGCCGTGGCCGACCATCCCCTCGGGCCGTGGTCGCACGTCGGCCAGCCTCCGCTGCTCCGCAGCGGCGAGGGCCTGCGCGGGCCCGGCCATAACTCGCTGACCGTGGCGCCGGACGGCGCCGAGATCATCGCCTTCCACTCGTGGAACGAGGAGGAGACCGCACGGCAGCTCCACCTCGGCGCCCTGGCGTTCGCCGGAGAATCGAAAGGAACCCCATGAACGACGACGTTCCCCGCGTGACCCCCGCGCAGCCGGACACCACTGGCCTGGAGCCCGAGATCCGGGATGCGGTGACCGCGCTCTACACGGACGGCATCATCGGCAAGAAGGGCGCTTTCACCCCCGAGTGGGCCGACCGCCTCCGCGAGGACATCGAGGTCGCCTTCGACGACGCGCTGCAGCGCCCGGGCGGAGCGGTCGGCCGCGGCACGAAGCGCTACTACGTCGAGATCCACCCGGAGCAGATGCGCGGCTGGCTGGAGCTGGTCGACCACCCGTGGGTGCGGGCGGTCTGCGAGGCCGTGCTCGGTCCGGAGTACCAGATCGTGGAACTCGGCTTCGACGTCCCCGGTCCGGGCGCGAAGGACCAGCCCTGGCACCGCGACTTCCCGATGCCCGAGGAGACCCAGCGGACCGGCCGGCTCACCTCGCTCGCCTTCAACGTCACGGCCGTCGACACCGCGGACGACATGGGTCCGTTCGAGATCGCGCCCGGGACGCAGTGGGACCTGCCCGAGGGCTTCGAGCACGAGATGTTCCCCGAGAAGCACCTGTACCCGCGCTTCATCGGGCGTGCGGTGCGCAAATACCCGCAGCGCGGCGACATCTCCGCCCGCTCGGCCTTGACCCTCCACCGCGGAACGGCGAACCAGTCGCAGCTGTCGCGTCCGGTGCTGGTGCTCGGCGTGGATGCGCCCGGCGCCGGCAACGCGGAGCACCACGACATGGCGGTCACCCGCGACTTCTACGACTCGCTGCCGGAGCGCGTGAAGCGGCACCTGGTGTGCCCGGTCGTGGAGGAGCTCACGCCGATCACGCAGAAGCACACGATCGAGGGCCTCATGATGGGCGACGCCTAGCGAGTCCGCGGAGCGGCGTTTTCTGCGCATCCGCTCTTAACCCACGATGCCGGGCTGCGAGAAGACTAGGGTTTCTTCTCACGGCCCGGCATACGTTTCGGGGTTACGCCGGTTGGATATTCGGGTTCCTCCGACGCCCTTTGAGACTACCGCAAAACCCTCCGTTGTGTGGGTCGAATGGAGGACAATTTTGTACCCCGGTTCGTCCCCAATCCGAGGGGCAAGCGGTCAGGCGGCGCCCAACTCCTGCTTCAGGGCGGCCACGAAGGCGTCGATGTCGTCCTCCGTCGTGTCGAACGAGCACATCCAGCGCACCTCGTTGTTGGCCGCATCCCAGTCGTAGAACCGGAAGTGCGATCGCAGCCGGTCGGCCACTCCGGTCGGCAGGGTCGCGAACACGCCGTTCGCCTGCGTCGCCTGGCTGAAGCCGACGCCGCGGATGCTGCCGTCCGCGATACCGGCCTCCAACGCCGTGCGCAGCCGGGTCGCCATCGCATTCGCGTGACCGGCCGAGCGCAGGTACAGGTCGTCGCTCAGGAGCGCGATCAGCTGCGCCGAGATGAAGCGCATCTTCGACGCGAGCTGCATGTTGAGCTTGCGCAGGTAGATGAGACCCTCGGAGGCCTGCGGGTTGAGCACCACGACGGCCTCGCCGTACAGCATCCCGTTCTTCGTGCCGCCGAAGCTGAGCACGTCGACGCCGGCGTCCGTCGTGAAGGCCCGCAGCGGCAGGCCGAGGGTGGCCGCGGCGTTCGAGATGCGCGAGCCGTCCATGTGCAGCTTCATGCCGTGCTTGTGCGCGTGGTCGGCGATCGCCCGGATCTCCTCGACCGAGTACGCGGTTCCGAGCTCGGTGGTCTGCGTGATCGAGACCACCAGCGGCTGCGCGCGGTGCTCGTCGCCCCATCCCCAGGCCTCACGGTCGATGAGCTCGGGCGTCAGCTTGCCGTCCGGCGTCTCCACCGTCAGCAGCTTGATGCCCGCGACCTTCTCGGGCGCGCCGGCCTCGTCGGTGTTGATGTGCGCGGTCTTCGCGCAGATCACGGCGCCCCAGCGGGGGAGCATCGACTGCAGCCCGACGACGTTCGCGCCCGTGCCGTTGAACACCGGGTAGACCTCGACGCCCTCGCCGAAGTGCTCGGCGAAGACCTCGTGCAGCCGGGCCGTGTACACGTCCTCGCCGTAGGCGATCTGGTGGCCGTTGTTCGCGGCCGCAATGGCGTCGAGTATCTCGGGGTGGACACCCGCGTAGTTGTCCGAGGCGAAGCCGCGCAGGGTGAGGTCGTGGAGTTGAAGCGTCACGAATCCATCCTCTCAGGCTCCAGAGGGATGCGTCGGCCGTTGACCGCAGCCGCGTCCGCCGCCCACAGCGCGACGACCTCGTCGCCGAGCCGCGCCTCCAGGCCCTCCAGCGTCTTCACCACGAAGATGGTCGCGGCCGCTTGCGGCGCCTGCTTGGCGAAACCCTGCGCCACGGCGCGCACCCAGGCATCGCCCGCGGCCTTGGCGGCGGCGTAGTTCGCGCCGCCCGCATACGGCTTCTCGACCGCGGTCGACGAGACGATCGCCAGGCGCCCCGCGGGGGAGGCGACCAGGTCGTCGTAGAAGATGCGGCTGGTGTTCCGGAGGGTGCGGAACGCCCGCTCCAGGAACTCCCAGTCCTCGTCGCTCTGCCCGGCGATGCCGCCGCCGCCGCGCCAGCCGCCGACGAGGTGGATGAGTCCGTCCAGGTGACCGAACTTCAGGTGGATGCGCATGGCCAGCTCGGCCACGGCGTCCCGGTCCGCCAGGTCGCAGCTGTCCGTCTCGACGCCGGGGACCGCCACCTCGAGCGCGTCCAGCGCATCCTTCCGCGTGCCGACGGCCAGCACGCGGGCGCCGGCCGCCACGAGCGCGCGGGCGACGGCCTCGCCGGACGCGCTGGTGGCGCCGGCGATGAGCACGAGACGACCGGCGACGCCGGACGGCCCGGCCTCCGAGGAGGTCCGGGCCGCCGGGTCCGCCGTGGGGGCGTCCGTCATGCGGCGTCCGCGCCGGTCGCGTCCGCGCCGGTCGCGTCCGTCGTGCCGGTGATGCCGGCCGTCGACTCGATGACGCCCGCCATCTTCTTGTTCAGCGCCTCGTAGAACATCGAGAGCGGGAACTCATCGTCCAGCACCTGGTCGGTGTAGCCCTTCGGCACGCCTGCGAGCACCTCGTCCGACAGCCCGCGCGCCCAGTTGGAGGCCGGGTGCGGGGTCAGCGTCTGCGTCAGCATCTCGTAGGCGGCGAGCCAGTGCGCCACCTTGGGCCGGTCGATCGAACGCCAGTACAGCTCGTTGATCTGGTCGCTGAGCGCGACGACCACGTCGGGGACGTTCTCCCAGTCGATGGTGAGCTGGGTGTCGGTCCAGTGCAGCACGTCGTGCTGGTGCATCCACGCGAACAGGAGCTGGCCGCCGAGCCCGTCGTAGTTGCGCACGCGGCTGCCGGTGATCGCGAACCGGAAGATGCGGTCGAAGATCACCGCGTACTGCACCAGGTGGGCGTGGTCGCGGATCTCGCGCTGCGCCTCCGAGAGCTCGGAGTCCGGCAGGGCGCTGAGCTCGCGCTCCAGCTTCACCGACTCGCGGAACGCGGTCAGGTCGCACCGCAGCTCCTCCAGCGAGTACAGGAAGTACGGCATCCGCTGCTTGATCATGAACGGGTCGAACGGCAGGTCGCCGCGCATGTGGCTGCGGTCGTGGATGATGTCCCACATCACGAAGGTCTCCTCCGTGAGGTGCTGGTCGTCCAGCATCGCGGCGGCGTCCGCCGGCAGCTCCAGCTTGGTGATCTCCGCCGCGGCGCGGACGACGCGCCGGTAGCGGGCCGCCTCGCGGTCCTGGAAGATCGCGCCCCAGGTGAAGGACGGGATCTCGCGCATGGCGACCGTCTCGGGGAACAGCACCGCCGAGTTCGTGTCGTAGCCGGGCGTGAAGTCGACGAAGCGGAGGGCGACGAACAGCTTGTTGCCGTACTCGCCGGCCTCGAGCTCCGCCACGAACTCCGGCCAGATCACCTCGACGAGGAGAGCCTCGACGAACCGGTTGGAGCTGCCGTTCTGCGTGTACATGGGGAACACGACCAGGTGGCCGAGCCCGTCCACGCGGTGCTGCTGCGGCTGGAACTCGTTCAGCGCATCCAGGAAGTCCGGGATGCCGAAGCCCTCGTTCGCCCAGCGCGTGAAGTCGCGCTGGAGGGCGGCCAGGTACGACGCGTCGTGCGGGAACGCCGGTGCGAGTGCGGCGATCGAGTCGACGATGGTGCGGACGTGCTCGGCGGCGGCCGGGCGGTCGGACTCCTGCTCGACCGACCCGTCCTTCACCTGCAGGGCCTGCAGCGCGACGGCGGCGTCCTTGAGGCGCAGCCACGCGGGATCGTTCGCGACCTCGCGGACCGGGCGGCCGTCCTCGACGACCTCGGGCTCTCCGACAATCGCATCTGCAGTGTAGTTCTGGACGAAATTGGACATGACGAACCTCCCGTCGTTGGTCGGCCGCTCGCACGCGGCAGTGGTGTGGACGTGACGAGCCTATCCGGGGATCGCGAGCGTTTTGTTGTCCATTCCTGTGGAAAACTGCGCGGAATGCCGGCGCGACGCAGCGAATCGCTAGTCGTCGGCCGGGTAGACGAGGTGCCCGTCGCGGAGCGTGGCGTGAGGGTTCAGCACCGCCGGCCGCACGGACGTCTCGGAGAGGATGTCGAACACCTCGACGCCCTCGGTGAGCAGCGCATCCGTCACCAGCCGCCGGTGGCAGCGCCACGGGACGGCCTCGCTGCACATGATCGCCGGGCGGCGCCGCTGCGCCAGCGCAGTGAGTTCGGCGAGGCCCGCGGCGAAGGGCGGCGTCGCCATGTAGTCGGCGTACGCCCGGAAGGCGGCGACCTGCCAGTACCCGTTGGGGCTGACGACGCCGGCCGGGGTGTGCCGGCGGCCGCCGAGGTCCTCCAGCCAGCGGTACTCGATGTCCGGCGGCAGCGCCGCGACGATCGCATCCTGATTCCACTGGGGCAGGCGCCGCGACGACGGGAAGTGCCGGATGTCCACCAGCGCGGTCACGCCGTTCGCACGCAGCATCCCGAGCACCTCATCGAACGTGCGGGTCGAGTGCCCGATCGTGTACACCGTGCTCATCGGTCGCAGCGTACGCCGCCGCATCCGCTTCCGCCGCCGCTTTCGCCTCCGCTTCCCGCCGAGTGGTGAGAAGTGGCCCGAATCCGCGTCGACTCGCCGCATGATGTCTCCACTCGGCGAAGGTGGGGGCGCGGGGCCCGTCGCCTGCGAGAATGGGGGGCATGGCGAGAACGGTCCGCGGCGCACGCGTGCTCATCACCGGTGCGGCCTCCGGGATGGGGCGGCTGTACGCAGAGCGGGCGGTGCTGGAGGGCGCGCGCGCCGTGGTGCTGTGGGACCGCGACGAGGCTGCCCTGATGGAGCTCACGCACCGGCTGCGGCGGGAGGTGCTCGCGGGGCGCACGGCCGCCGCGTGGGGTGCGCCCGAGGGGTCGCCGAGCTCCGCCGCCGGGCGGCCGGCCACGAGCGTGCTGCCCTACGTCGTGGACCTCTCCGAGCTGGGCGCGATCGCGCAGAGCGCGCAGGCCGTCCGCAAGGAGGTCGGCGGGATCGACGTGCTGATCAACAACGCGGGGATCGTGCGCGGCAAGTACTTCTGGGAGCACGACAACGGCGAGGACACCCGCGCGACGATGCAGGTGAACGCCCTCGCGCCGATGTACGTGACGCGCGAGTTCCTCCCGGGCATGCAGCAGAGCCCCCGGGAGGCGCGGATCGTCAACATCGCCTCGGCCGCCGGAACGCTGTCGAACCCGCGGATGAGCGTCTACGCCGCCAGCAAGTGGGCCGTCATCGGCTGGAGCGACAGCCTGCGCCTCGAGCTCGTGCAGGAGGGCTACGGGCACGTCAAGGTGACGACCGTCGCCCCGAGCTATATCGACACCGGCATGTTCGCGGGCGCGCGCGGCCCGCTCCTGACCCCGGTGATGACGCCGGAGTACGTCATCGACCGGGTCTGGCGCGCGATGCTGGCCGGCAAGCCGATGCTGATGCTGCCGTGGACTGTCGGTCTGGCGAAGACGCTGCGCGGCATCCTGCCGACCCGGGCGTGGGATGTGGTGGCCGGCCGGGTGTTCGGCGTCTACGACTCGATGGAGGACTTCACCGGGCGGCAATAGCCGCCCGAGGGCTCCCGTTTCTGTGAGAACTCACATACAGTGGCTTCCCGAACGCATCGTCGAGGGGAGCCGACCGTGAGCGATCCGTCATGGACCCAGGTGGTCAAGACCGTGGAGCCCGAGCAGCCGGAGCTGAAGCGGGCCCTCGGCCCGGGGCTGCTGCTCCTCTTCATCGTCGGCGACATCCTGGGCACCGGGGTCTACGCGCTCACGGGGCAGGTGGCGGCGGAGGTCGGCGGCGCGGCCTGGCTGCCGTTCCTGCTCGCCTTCGCCGTAGCGACGGTGACCGCGTTCTCGTACCTCGAACTCGTCACCAAGTACCCGCAGGCCGCAGGCGCCGCGCTGTACACGCACAAGGCGTTCGGCATCCACTTCTTCACGTTCATCGTGTGCTTCATCGTCATGACGTCGGGCATCACGTCGGCGTCCACCGCCTCCCGCGCGTTCGCGGTGAACCTGACGATCGGGTTCGGCATCCCGGACGACAACCTGACGACCCTGCTGATCGCCCTCGCGTTCATCGTGCTGATCATGCTGGTCAACCTGCGCGGCGTCACCGAGAGCGTGTGGCTGAACGTCGTCCTCACCCTCGTCGAGCTGTCGGGTCTGCTGCTCGTCATCTTCATCGGGATGTGGGCGATCGCCGGCGGCAACGCCGACTGGTCACGGGTCGTCGCCTTCGAGACGCCCGAGGACAAGGGCGTCCTGCTCGCGGTGAGCACCGCGACGTCCCTGGCGTTCTTCGCGATGGTCGGGTTCGAGGACTCGGTCAACATGGCCGAGGAGACGAAGGATCCGAGCCGCATCTTCCCGAAGATGATGCTCAGCGGCCTCGGGATCGCGGCGGTCATCTACGTGCTCGTCTCGATCACCGTGGTGGCGCTCGTGCCGATCGGCCAGCTCGCCGGCAGCGAGACGCCGCTGGTGACCGCGGTGGAGGCGGCTGCGCCCGGCTTCCCGATCAACGACCTGCTGCCGTTCATCTCCATGTTCGCCGTCGCCAACACGGCCCTGATCAACATGATGATGGCCAGTCGCCTGCTCTACGGCATGAGCCGCCAGAAGGTGCTGCCGCCGTTCCTCGCCAAGGTCTCGCCCAAGCGCCGCACGCCGTGGACGGCCATCCTGTTCACCTCCGCGCTCGCCGTCGGGCTCATCACCTACGTGTCGCTCGACCCGAAGGGTTCGATCGTGGCGCTGCTCGGAGGCACCACCTCCCTCCTCCTGCTCGCCGTCTTCGCGGTGGTGAACGTCGCCGTGCTCGTGCTGCGCCGTCAGCCGGTCGACCACAAGCACTTCCGCTCGCCGGCAGCGCTGCCCATCATCGGCGCGATCACGTGCCTCTACCTGGTCTTCCCGTGGACGTCGGGGCGCCCGGCGGGCCAGTACGGCATCGCGCTCGGGCTGCTCGCGATCGGCATCCTGCTCTGGGTCGTCGAGCGCGTCTACGCGGCCGCGGCCAAGCGGCGCGGGGAGCGGACGGAGTCGGTGGAGTAGCGCCTATTCGTGGCCCGGGTCGCCGCGCCGTACGATCGTCGCCGGGTCCAGGTCGTCCTCCGGCGGGACCGGCACGTCACCGACGTCGTCGGGGCCGCCCGTGCCCGGGCGCACGTTGGCGCCCGTCGAGTCCTCCTGCTTCGCCTCGGTCTCGCGCTCGCTCGACGGGCTGTACGAGCGGTCCTTCGCCGTCTGGGCGGCGTCGCTCTGGTGGCCGTCGGGTTCGTCCGGTGTGGCGTTCATTGCGAGGACGGTACGCGCAGAACCCGGCGCGCTTAAGCCCCTGACCAGCGCGGCCGCCGGGTGTTGCGTGGGAGGCACACGAATGGAGGCTATGGATGTCTTTTCCTGAGCAACAGCAGCAGCCGCCCGGCGAGACCGAGGCGATGAACCCGCGGCCGGACCACGGCGAGAAGAGCTACGTCGGCAGCGGCAAGCTGACCGGCAAAGTTGCCCTCATCACCGGCGGGGACAGCGGCATCGGCAAGGCGGTGGCGATCGCGTACGCACGCGAGGGCGCGGACGTCGCCATCTCGTACCTCGACGAGGACGACGACGCGGAGGACACCGCCAAATGGGTCCGGGAGGCCGGCCGGAAGGCGCTCCTGCTGCGCGGCGACGTCTCAGACCCGCAGCACTGCCGCGACCTGGTCGCTCGGACCGTCGAGGAGCTCGGCGGCCTGGATGTGCTCGTCAGCAACGCGGCCTACCAGATGACCCGCGAGTCGCTGGAGGAGATCCCGGACGAGGAGTGGGACCACACGATCGCCACGAACATCTCGGCGTTCTTCCACCTGACCAAGGCGGCCGTTCCGCACCTGAAGCCGGGAGCGAGCATCATCGGCTCGTCGTCGGTGAACTCGGACATGCCGTCGCCCACCCTCCTGCCGTACGCGGCGACCAAGGCGGCCATCGCCAATATGACCGCGTCGCTGGCGCAGCTGCTCGGCGAAAAGGGTATTCGGGCGAACAGCGTCGCGCCGGGACCGATCTGGACGCCGCTGATCCCCTCGACCATGCCGAACGAGAAGGTGACGCAGTTCGGCAGCGACACCCCGCTCGGCCGGGCCGGTCAGCCCGCCGAGCTGGCGCCCGTCTACGTGCTGCTCGCCAGCGACGACGGCTCGTACATCTCGGGTGCGCGCGTCGCGGTAACGGGCGGTCGCCCCATCCTCTGACCCGCGCACGACAGCGGCCCCGGTGCGATGCACCGGGGCCGTCGTCGTATGAGGGGGACGGATCAGACCGTCTCGCCGCGGTCCACCTCGCCGCGCCAGGCGCCGGTCTCGATGCCCTCGGACTCGATGAACTTCTTGAAGTTCTCGAGGTCCTTCTTCACGGCGTGGTCGTCGAGGCCGAACACCGAGCCGATCTTCTCGAGGGCGTCCGACGGCGCCCACTCGAGCTGAACCGTGACCTTGGTCTCGGCGTCCGAGAGGCGGTGGAACGTGACGACCCCCGCGTGCTCCGTGTCGCCGGCGACCGACTTCCACGCCACGCGCTCGTCGGGGAGCTGCTCGGTGATGACGGTGTCGAACTGACGCTCCGCGCCGCCGATCTTCACGCGCCAGTGGTTGGTGGTGTCATCGACCTGGGTGATCTCCTCGACCTCGTCGAGGAAGTGCGGGAAGGACTCGAACTGGGTCCACTGGTTGTACGCGGTAGTCACGGGTACGTTCACGTCGATGGACTGGGTCACTGCAGCCATATCGGCTCCTTTCGTCGTCATCTCTTGTCGAGCCCGACGGTAGGCCGTGGTCGGGATGGAGTAAGGGCCTGGATTTCCCAGGCGGATCGTGGAACGTGCCGGGCGGCCTCCTCAGAAGGTCGCGCCGGGCACGCCCGAGATCACGAGCGCCGCTCCGCCCGCCCAGACTCCAAGGGCGAGCAGGATGCCCACGATCGGCACCCAGAAGCTGATCCGGCGCAGAACGAGCAGCACGATCGCGACGATCACCGCGATCAGCGTGACGGCCGCGGGGCCGATCAGCGCGATGAAGAAGCCGATCCCCATCCGCCCGGTGTCGCAGGCGGTGCCCGAGCCGCACGGGTCGCTGGCGAAGACGAGGAAGAAGGCGGCGAACGTCAGGACGGCGGCCACCACCACGCCGACGACGAGCAGCACGATCGAGGTGACGAGGTCCCAGACGATCACCGGGCGCCGGGCGGTTGCAGCGCCGGCCGGCGCAGGCGCCGCCGGATAGCCCGGTGGCGGAGTCGTGACCATGAGCGGGCTCTCCTGTCAGCCGAAGATCATCGGGCGGTCGTCGTCGTCCTCCGCCGGGGCGTCGGACGAGAGCTCGACGAGCACCGGAACGTGGTCGCTGGGCGCGTCGCCCTTGCGCTCGTTGCGGTGGATGCTCGCGCTGACGACGCGGTCGGCGAACGCGCGCGAGCCGAGGATGAAGTCGATGCGGAGGCCCTCGTTGCGCGGGAACCGGAGCTGCTTGTAGTCCCAGTAGGTGTAGCCGTCGGGCACGAGGGGCCGCACGACGTCGGTCAGCCCCGCCTTCTCGAAGGCAGCGAACGCCGTGCGCTCGGGCGGCGAGATGTGCGTCGACAGCCCGGGCACGAGGCTCGGGTCGCCGACGTCGGAGTCGAGCGGGGCGACGTTCCAGTCGCCCATCAGCGCGAGCTGCAGCTGCGGGTCGTCGGTCAGCCAGCGGTGGGTGTCGGCCGCCAGCGCAGCGAGCCAGTCGAGCTTGTAGATGTAGTGCGGGTCGGCGAGGGAGCGTCCGTTCGGCACGTACAGGCTCCACAGGCGGAGACCGTCGACCGTCGCGCCGATCGCTCGCGCCTCCTTCGGCAGGTCGGGGCCGTCGTGGTCTTTGAGGAAGCCCGGCATGTCGGGGAAGCCGACCTCGACATCCTGGATCGGCAGCCGGCTCGCGATCGCCACGCCGTTCCACTGGTTGAGACCGTGCAGCACGACCTCGTAGCCGGCGGCCTCGAACGCGGCGAAGGGGAACTGCTCGGGCTTGCACTTGATCTCCTGCATGGCGAGCACATCCACGTCTTCGCGCACCATCCAGTCGACGACCCGGGTCACGCGGGTGCGGATCGAGTTGACATTCCAGGTGGCGACGCGCATGCCCCGATCGTATCGGCCGCCGCCGACGTCGCCCGAGCCGAGCCATCGTTCTGTGGAGTGTCAAGGGGCTGTGGAGAACTCCCGGTCGGTCCGGCGTTCCCCTCTAGAATCAGGGATGTGACCGACGCACGACAGCAGCTCATCGACTACATCGCCGCCGAGGCGGTCTTCCACGGCGACTTCACGCTGACCAGCGGCAAGAAGGCCAGCTACTACGTCGATCTGCGCAAGGTCAGCCTCGACCACCGCGTCGCACCGCTCATCGGGCAGGTCATGATCGACCTCATCCGCGACGTCCCCGACGTCGTGGCGGTCGGCGGCATGACGATGGGCGCCGACCCGGTCGCCGCGGCCATCCTGCATCAGGGTGCAGCGCAGGGCCTGGCGTACGACGCCTTCGTCGTGCGCAAGGAGCCCAAGGACCACGGCCGCGGCAAGCAGGTCGAGGGCCCGGATCTGGCCGGCAAGCGCGTCATCGTGCTGGAGGACACGTCCACGACCGGCGGCTCGCCGCTGAAGGCCATCGAGGCGCTGAAGAAGGTGGGCGCCGAGATCGCCGCGGTCGCCGTGGTCGTCGACCGCGACACCGGTGCGCGCGAGGTCATCGAGGGCGCGGGCTACCCGTACTTCGCCGCCATCGGCCTGAAGGACCTGGGGCTGGCGTAGTGTCCGGCGAGCGCGGGAGGGGCGCCGGGGACGACGAACGCCCGGACGACGACGCTCCGGCGGAGCCCGAGTTCGGCAGCTCGGACTGGCTGCTCCAGCAGTTGACCGGCGGCCGGCGGATCGAGCGGTCGGCGGAGCCGGCGGCGCCCGTCGCCCCCGTCGCGGAGGAGCCGCCGGCGCCTCCGGCCGCTGAGCCGGCGGCCCCGGAGCCCGTGGTGATTGAGCCCGTCCGTGCGGAACCGCCTGCGGCCGAGCCTGCAGCAGTTCCCGCGCAGCCGCATGCGGGCAGTGATGCCGGGGCGTTCGACGACCTGCTGAAGGTCGAGGACGAGACGCCGGCCGAGGTGCAGCCGGCGTCGGAGTTCCCGGTCTCGTTCTCGTGGAATCTGACTCCCGGGGCAGGCGGAGATCCGCTCGTGCCCGAGGCGGCGCCCGAGCCGGAGCCGCAGCCGGAGCTGGAGCAGCCGCAGGAGAGCGTGCCGCGGCCGGTGGCGGAGCCTGTCGCGCCTGCCGCGGCTGTGGATGAGACTCCGGCGCCTGCACCGGCGCCCGTGCCCGTGCCCGTGCCCGTCGAGCATTCCTCTGTGGAGGCCGCCCCCGAACCGGAACCGGAACCGGAACCGGAGCCGATCGCGCCCTCGCCCGCCTCCTGGGTCATCCCGGCGCCCGAACCCGAGGCGCCCGCCGAGCCGGAGCCGCCGCGCACGATCTTCGACCCGTTGCCCGCCGCCCCGCCCGAGCCCGAGCAGAGCCACGGGTTCGCCGCGCTGCTCGGCCTCGGCGAGCCGGAGCCCAGCGCTCCGTCCGGCCGGTCGGTCATCGGCGACACCACGAGCGTCATCCCCATCGTCCCCTCAGCCCTGAACCCGTCGACCTCGGCGTTCGAGGCGCCGAGCACCCGTGAGCCGGCCCCGCCGGTGCTCCCGCCGGTGGATGCGGAGGCTCTGGTCGAACCGACCACCGACACCCCGACGCAGGCGCTGGACGCCGCCGAGATCGCGGCACTGCTGCGAGCGGGACGCGAGGAGCCGGAGGTCGTGCTGCCCTCGCAGCCCGCCATCCCGGCCGCCGAGGCCGAACTGGCCCTCGGCGCCGTGCCGTCGCCGGCGACGAGCCCCATCGACGCGGAGAGCATCGCGGCCGCGTCGTCTCCCGAGCCGTTCGACGCCGCACCGGCGGACGCCGAGCCGGGTGAGACGGACGAGCACGAGGCGGACGGCCTGGCCGCGCTCTTCGGAGACGTCGGCGAGGAGCAGGAAGTCCACGAGCCCGAGCCCGAGGACGAGGCCGAGGCCGAGGATGACCGCTTCCGCCCCGAGCCGGAGCCTGCGGCCGACCTCGAGGGCCCGCAGCTGCCCGCGACCGTGGCCTTCTCCCTGCCTCCGACCGCTGCAGAGGACTCCGAGACACTCGATCGGTACGGCCGCACCGCACCGCCCGTCTTCACCCCGCTGGCTACCGGCGCCGCCGCGGTTCCCGCGCCCACGGCTGAGCTCCCACCGGTGACCGCGACGGCAGCCCCGGCACCCGCCGCACCCGCCGCATCCGCCGCACCCGCAGTGCCGGCCGCACCCGCCGGGCCTGTGCCGCCGCAGGGCACGGGCGGCTCGGGCCTCTGGGGAAACCGCAACAACCGCATCCTGTTGCTGGCCCTCAGCGCCCTCGCCGTCGTGCTGGTGCTGATCGGCCTGTTCGCGCTCGGCACGCGCATCCCCTCGCTCGTCGGCGGGCAGAAGCCCGCACCGCAGCCGACGACCGTGCCCACCGCGACCGCGGCGAAGGCGTCCGCGAGCCCGACGCCCGCCCCCGTCCCCACGGTGACGCCGAAGCCCGCCGCGGCCGTCGGCCCGGGCGTCCACCCGTGGGATGCGCTCGGCGGCGGGGAGTGCATTCAGCCCTTCACCTCCGTCTGGGCCGAGGAGTTCACCGTGGTGGACTGCGCCGCGCCGCACACCGCCCAGCTGCTGTACACGAACGTGCTCTCCGCCGACCCGGCCGCGCCCTACCCCGGTGCGGATGCGCTGGCCCAGCAGATGCCCGGGGTGTGCACGGCCGGCGGCATCGTCGACCTCGCCGCCGCGGGCGCTTACCCCGACCTGCAGGTCATCGGCTCGTATCCGGCGACCGAGCAGCAGTGGAAGGACGGCCAGCGGTCGTACTACTGCTTCGCGAACCGCTCCAGCGGGCAGCCGCTGACCTCGTCGGTCGCCGGTCCCGGTCCGTCCTGAACCGCGGCTACTCGTCCCGCGCCGACAGGGCGTCCGCCTCGTAGCGCACCAGCGCGCTCGGCGGGTTCAGCCGCCGCGCCGACTCGATCGCGTCGCGCGGTCGCTCGTGCGCGGGCATCGTGACGTTCACGACGACCGTGTCGCGCCGCGCTCCGGTGCCGAAGAAGCCCTCCGCATCGAGGTCCGCGAGCGCGCCGACCATCGCCTCGAACAGCGACTCGTTCTCCTCCCGGGAACGGTCGTACGGGTCGCCCACCCGTTCGAAGAGCGGCTCGAGCTCGGCGAAGGCTTCGTCGCCGAAGAGGTCGTACGGCGACGCGTTGACGGCCCACCGGAGCGCGTCCGCATCCACCCCGACGCCGTCGGCACGGTGCTCCTCGACGGCGCGCAGCAGCCCCTGCTCCGAGCACGCCGTGGGGGCAGGCCGGTGCGCCACCGGCGACGTCCACAGCCCGAAGTAGTAGAAGTCGTCAGCGGGATGCTCCTCGCGCAACGCGGTCCACGCGGTGCGCGCGGCGCCGGCGATCGCCGATCGGATGTGCGCGAAGTCGTCCATCGTCCATCCCCCGGCCGCGCGGCCTCAGAGCTCGGTCTCGAGCGGCTCCCGCGCGAGCAGCTGGTCCACGCCGCTCAGCACCTCGTCCGGGCGGAACGGGTACCGCTCGATCTCGGCGCGGTCGCTGATGCCGGTGAGCACGAGGATGGTGTGAAGACCGGCCTCGATGCCCGCAACGACATCCGTGTCCATCCGGTCGCCGATCATCGCCGTGTTCTCGGAGTGCGCGCCGATGCGGTTCATCGCCGAGCGGAACATCATCGGGTTCGGCTTGCCGACCACGTACGGGTCGCGGCCGGTGGCCTTGGTGATCAGGGCGGTGACCGCTCCCGTCGCCGGCAGCGGGCCTTCGGCGCTCGGGCCCGTCGGGTCGGGGTTCGTGGAGATGAAGCGCGCGCCCTTGCCGATCAGGCGGATCGCCTTGGTGATCGCGTCGAAGGAGTAGCTGCGCGTCTCGCCGACGACCACGTAGTCCGGGTTCGTGTCGGTCATGATGAAGCCGGCCTCGTGCAGCGCGGTCGTGAGCCCCGCCTCGCCGATGACGTAGGCGCTGCCGCCGGGCATCTGCGACTTGAGGAAGTCCGCGGTGGCGAGGGCAGACGTCCAGATCGACTCCTCGGGCACATCCAGCCCGGAGGTGCGCAGGCGCGCCGCCAGGTCGCGCGGGGTGAAGATCGAGTTGTTCGTCAGCACCAGGAACGGCGTTCCCTGGTCGCGCCACTGCTGGATGAGGTCCGACGCCCCGGGGAGCGCCTGGTTCTCGTGCACGAGAACGCCGTCCATGTCGGTGAGCCAGCACTCGATCTCGTCGCGACGCGTCACGCGGACTCCTTTCGCCGGGAATCGGATGCGTCCAGCTTAGGGGCCGGGGCCGTGCAGCGGTGAGGGCCCGGCGCGCCCGGTGGATACGCTGGAGGCGTGGACGAGACGCCGAACCCGACGCACGAGCTGACCACGAACGGCGTCGGACCCTGGCCGGGCGACTGGCCGGACGACCCGCGCTACGACGCCGAACTGCTCCGGCACGGCGACACCCGCAACGTGATCGACCGCTACCGGTACTGGAGCATGGAGGCGATCGTCGCCGATCTCGACGAACACCGGCACCCGTTCCACGTGGCCATCGAGAACTGGCAGCACGACATGAACATCGGGTCGATCGTGCGCAGCGCGAACGCTTTCGCCGCCGACACCGTCCACATCATCGGCCGCCGCCGCTGGAACAAGCGGGGCGCCATGGTGACCGACCGCTACCAGCACGTCGTGCACCACGACGACGTCGACGGGTTCGTGGCGTGGGCGCGCGGCGAGGGACTGCCGGTGATCGCGATCGACAACGTCCCCGGATCGGTCGGGATCGAGACCTTCGCGCTCCCGCGGGAGTGCGTGCTGCTGTTCGGGCAGGAGGGACCCGGGCTGTCGGCGGCGGCGCTGGAGGCGGCGGATGCGGTGGTCGAGATCGCCCAGTTCGGCTCCACGCGGTCGATCAACGCGTCGGCTGCGGCGGCGATCGCCATGCACACCTGGATCACACAGCACGTCCCCTTCGGCTGAGGGCAGCGCTGGGTCAGCGGTTCGTGCGCCGCCAGACGAGCTTGAGGCCGGACCAGTCGGTGTCGACGGCGGCGACCTTCACGTCGACGAGGCCGCGTAAGAGGGCCGCATCGCGGATGACGTTCTCGTTCAGGTCGCTCACGTGCCCGGCCGCCTTCCGCGGCCATGCCGCCCACAGCATCCCGTCGGGGCGGATGCGCTCGCCCAGGTCGTCGAGCTCCGCGAGGAACGCGTCGGCCGACCGGTAGAACGCCAGGATGCAGCCCGCCGGCCCAGCGTCGGTCCACTCCACCTCCGGACCGTCGTCGAGCGGGATGCGCCACCCGGCGTCGGCGTGGAGCACCTGCGCGCGCATCCCGGGCTTGAGGCCCAGTTTCTTCCAGAGCGGGGTGCCGGAGTAGCCGGAGTCGGGGCTCATCCGCGCCACCCCGCATCGTCGGCGATCCGCCGGATTGCGGCCGCATCCAGGTCGTACACCGTGGCACCGTCGTCGGGCGCGGGCGCCGTCACCAGCTCGGCGCGCGCCGGTCCGTCGGCGGGGAGCCGCACCCAGGCGAAGCCCGCGCCGCGCACGGCCCGCTCGCGCGGAGGCGGCCACAGCACGTCGGTCGTGTTCGCGACGGCAGGCGCCACGACGACCGGGATGCCCCCAGGACCGGCCTCGGTCACCAGCCCGTGGTGGAAGTGCCCTGCCAGGATGAGCCGCACATCCCCCGCGCTGCACACGTCGAGCAGCGGCTCCGGGTCGACCAGCCGCAGCGGCTCGAACAGCACAGTGCTCGGCGGGACCGGAGGATGGTGCAGCGCGACGACGGTGCCGTGCTCGGCAGGCTGGGACAGCACCTCGCGCAGGCGCTCGAGCTGCGCATCCGACACCCGGCCGTAGCCGGCGCCCGGCACGCTGGTGTCGACGGTGACGACGCGGAAACCGCGGATCTCCGTCACGGTCTCGGGCGCGCCGAGCACCTCCTGGAAGCCGTCGGCGAGGTCGTGGTTGCCCATCGCGTAGACCACCCGGGCCCCGCGCTGCTCCGCCCAGGGGTCGAGGGTCGCCTTGAGCCGGCGGTACGAAGCGGCCGTGCCGTCGTCGGAGAGGTCGCCGCTGGCGACCACCACATCCACCTCGGCCAGGCTGCCCGCCCGGGCCAGCACGCGGTCGAGCCCGGCCAGCGTGTCGACGATGCCGTAGTGCAGCCGTCCGTCGCCGTACAGGTGCGTGTCGGAGAGGTGCAGGATGCGCAGCGTATCGGTCACGCCGCCACCCTAGCGCCGGCCACCGTCGCTCCCGCCGTCGCCGCGGCGGGCGGGCGTCCGCGGCGACGAGTGGTGACTCGTGGCTCGAATCCCGGCCGAGTGGTGACCAGATGTCGCCACTCGCGGCGGCGTCACTCGGTGTCGAGCGCCTCGATGAGGGAGTCGACCGCGGTGATCAGGTTGTGCAGCGCCTGGCGCTCGATCGAATCCTCGGGGAGCTTCTGGATGTCGTAGCTCGCGGCACTCGCCGCCTGTCGCGCCTGCGCGAGAGCCGCCTGGACCTCGAGATCGGCCATGGTCCGTCCTCCTGTCGATCGGTGCTGGTGGGCGTCACACTATCGCCAGCGGGTGCCCGCCCACCAGGGGTGCCCCGCGCTATCCGATCAGCGAGGGCCGCAGGTCGCGCAGGGTGCGGAAGTGCGTCATCCGGGTGACGCCGATCGCGGCGAGGAGCAGCGCGATCAGCATCCACAGGGCGAGCACTCCCGCATCCGCCCACGCCGTCGCGGGGTTGCCGCCGTACATGAGCTGGCGGATGCCGTCAACGGCGTACGACATGGGCAGCGCATGGTGCAGCGCGGCGAGCGGCCCGGGCAGCGTCTGCCACGGGAACGTCCCGCCCGCGGTCACCAGCTGCAGCACCATGAGCACGAGGCCGAGGAACTGCCCGACGCTGCCGAGCCAGACGTTCAGGGTGAGGATGATCGCGGCGAAGGTGACGGACGCCAGTCCCATCATCCCGAACATCCCGAGCGGATCGTCGATGCGGAAGCCGAGCGCACCGGCGACGATCGCGAACAGCCCGATCATCTGGATGGCACCCAGCAGGCCCGGCGTGAGCCAGCCCGCGAGCGTGATCTTGATCGGCGAATGCAGTGCCGTGATCGCGCGGCGCGAGACGGGCTTCACGATGAGGAACAGCGCGTAGATGCCGATCCACGCCGCGAGCGCCACGAAGAAGGGCGCGAGGCCGGCGCCGTACGTGCCCGCCGAGGTGATCGAGTCGTTCTTCAGGTTCACCGGGTCGGCGATGGTCGACGCCTGCTTCTTCTGCAGTGCGGGGGAGTTGTCCGGGATGCGGTCCACGCCCGACTTGAGGCCGTCGCGCAGCTGAACGGTTCCGTCGTGCAGGGTGGTGAGCCCATCCCGAAGCTGTGCGGCGCCGGTCGCGGCGGAGGAGGCGCCGGACGCCAGCTGCGACGCCCCGGCCGCGGCCTGCTGCGACCCGTTCGCGACCTGCGACGCGCCGGCCGCGGCTTGCTGCGACCCGTCCGCGACCTGGGAGGCGCCGCTCGCGACCTGGTCCGCGCCCGACGACAGCTGGTGGATCTGGCCGACCGCCCCCTGGATCCGCCCGTTCGCCGCCTGGGCCTTGGTGTCGAGGTCGCCGAGCACCGCCTTCACCTGCGCGAGCTGCCCGGGCGTCGCCCCGGCGGCGGTGAGCCGGTTCAGAAGGTCCTGCTGTGCGGCCGGCGCGGCCGTGGCGATCTGCTGCGCGGCCGCGGAGGCCTGGTCGGCCTGTGCCGCCAGCTGACGGTTGCCGGCCGCCACCTGGGCGGCGCCGTCGCTGACCTGCTGCGCACCGGAGGCGAGCTCGCCGAGCTTGCTCGACAGCTGCTGCGATCCGGATGCCAGCTCGCCCAGCTTGCCCGCGAGCTCCTGTGAACCGGAGGCAAGCTGCGCCGTTCCGTCCGCGAGCTGGGCGGCGCCCGACTGGGCGGACGCGCTCCCGTCGACGAGCTTGTTCGCGCCGTCGACGGCGGTCACCAGGTTCGAGCGGATGTCGGCGAGCCCGATGAGGAACTGCTTCGCCGCCTGCTCGTTCACCTGTTTGACGATGGAGGTGCGGATCTTCTCCGCTGCCTGGGTGCCGATGGTGGAGGCGAGGTAGCTGTTCGTGTCGTTCGTGGTCAGCGTCACGATCGCGCGGTGCGGGGAGGTGCCGGAGGCGGACGCCAGCGCGGAGGAGAAGTCCTTCGGGAAGGTGATGCTGAAGTCGTACTTGGAGTCGTCGACGCCGCGCGCCGCGGAGCCCGAGGCGACGCGGTGCCACTGGAACGAACCGTCCTTCACCAGCTGCTCCGCCACGTCGTCGCCGTAGTTCACCGGCGAACCGTCGACCGTCGCGCCGGTGTCGTCGACGACGATGGCGGCAGGGATGCGGTCGAGGTTGGCGTACGGGTTCTGGTTCGCCCACAGGTACAGGCCGCCGTAGAGCACCGGAACGCACATCAGGGCGATGAGCGCCACGATGGACATGGGGCTGGCGGTCAGGCGGCGGAACTCCGCCGCGATCATCTGCGGGATCTTCATGCGCCATCCTCGGTGGGGTCGGTGACGTAGGGGTCGGTGACGTAGGGGTCGGTGACGTAGGGGTCGGTGACGATCAGGTCCGGGAGATCGTCGGTGTCATCCCGGCCGGGGTCTTCGTCGAAGGTCTGGGGTCCGGTCTCGTCCATGCGCGAAACCAGGGAGGCGGCGGCGATGGCCGCGGCGGAGGCGTCCCCCGCCACGACGAGCACCGCGATGCCGCGACCTGCGAGCTCTCGGGCGAGCCGCCACCACTCGACGGGGTCGCCGCCGTGGCGGTCGGGCGACACGAGCACGAGACCGTCCACGCCCTTCCGCAGCAGCGCCAGCTCGGCGAGCAGGCGGATGCGGACGGTCGGCGGCACGGTGCCGATCGCGTATCGCGCCCATTCGGACGCGTTCAGCTCGCGCAGCATCCGGCTGACCGCGAGGGGATGCGAGGCCCGGCCGGCGAACATGAGCTCCTCGGCCACGATGCCCGAGACGGTCACGTCGGCGGTGGGCTCCGAGACGTCGGGCGCGTCGATGAGGGCGATCCGTCGGCGCATCGCGCCGTAGTCGGTCGTGCCGTCGAGGGTGACGCTGCCGTCGTCGGGCCGCATCCGCCCGGACGCGATCAGCCCGAGCACGGTCGGCCGCTGCTCGGTCTCGGCGCGCGCGAGGGAGGCGCGCCCGCTCTCGAAGGCGGCGGAGGTCGCCGGCAGGGCCGCTCCCTTGGCCACCTGGTCGAGGACGACCTTCATCGACGGCTCCCCTCGTCCGCGCCGCCGACGGGCGCGCCGTCACGGGTGCCGGCTCCCGTGCCGAACGCCAGCTCGGGGGTGAATGCGATCAGCTCTCCGGCCTCGCGCCATCCCATCCCCGCGGCTCCGAGCCCCGCCAGCATGACCAGCCGGTGGCCGGCCTCGGGCGTCAGCCCGGCGCGGGTGGCCTCGTCGAGCACCGACACGGCCGCGTTCTCGATGAGCCGGGTGACCGTCTCGCGGTCGAGGTCGGTCCGGATGCGGCCGGACTCCATCCCGCGCCGCACCGTATCGCGCAGGCGCTCGCGCGCCGGGTCGAGCGCGGTGCCCACCAGCTGGCGGTGCGGACCGCGCACGGCCAGGGCCGCGCTCACCCGGACGTGCTCGACTTCGGCCCACAGCGTCGCGCCGAAGAGGGCGATCTCGACCAGGGGGTCGGGATGCGACACCGGGTCGAGCAGCGCCGCGAGCCGTCGAGCGCCGCGCGTGAAGACTTCGACGAGGAGCTCGTCACGCGTGGCGAAGTGGCCGTAGACGGCGCGACGGCTGAGACCGGCGCGCGCGGCGATGCTCTCGAGAGAGGCGTCGATGTCCTCGTTCAGGGCGACGGCGGCCGCAGCGAGGATCGCCTCGCGGTTCGCGGTGGCGTCGCGGCGCGGTGCGCGGGTGGTCGAAGTGGGCATGCGTCCAGTGTACGCCCTTCTTGCACACTCGTGTGCAACTTCATGGGTCGCGATAGGATCGAGTGCAACGGTCGTCACGCGTGGCGCCGGAGCGTTCCATCCATCGAGAGGACTCAACGTGCCCGCGATCGTGATCATCGGCGCCCAGTGGGGCGACGAAGGCAAAGGCAAGGCGACCGACGTCCTGGGTAGCCGCATCGACTACGTCGTCAAGTTCAACGGCGGCAACAACGCCGGGCACACGGTCGTCGTCGGCGACGAGAAGTACGCGCTGCACCTGCTGCCCTCCGGCATCCTGACCGAGGGCGTCACGCCGGTCATCGCGAACGGCGTGGTCGTCGACATCGAGGTGCTCTTCGAAGAGCTGGATGCGCTCATCGCGCGCGGCGTCGACGTCTCCCGTCTCAAGGTGAGCTCCAACGCGCACGTCATCACCTCGTACCACCGCACCATCGACAAGGTGACCGAGCGTTTCCTCGGCAAGCGCCAGATCGGCACCACCGGCCGCGGCATCGGCCCCACCTACGCCGACAAGATCAACCGCGTGGGCATCCGCATCCAGGACCTCTTCGACGAGAACATCCTGCGCCAGAAGGTGGAGGGCGCCCTCGACCAGAAGAACCACCTCCTGGTGAAGGTCTACAACCGCCGCGCCATCACGGTCGACGAGGTCGTCGAGCAGCTGCTCACCTACGCCGAGCGCCTGCGTCCCATGGTCGTCGACAGCTCGCTGCTGCTCAACCAGGCGCTGGAGGAGGGCAAGTACGTGCTCTTCGAGGGCGGCCAGGCGACCATGCTGGATGTGGACCACGGCACGTACCCGTTCGTCACCTCCTCCAACTCCACCGCCGGCGGTGCGGCGACCGGCTCCGGCATCGGCCCGAACCGCATCGACCGCGTGATCGGCATCGTCAAGGCGTACACCACGCGCGTCGGCGCGGGTCCGTTCCCCACCGAGCTGTTCGACGAGTGGGGCGAGTTCCTGCGCGAGCGCGGCTTCGAGTTCGGCACCACGACCGGCCGCCCGCGGCGAACCGGCTGGTACGACGCGCCGGTCGCCCGGTACACCGCGCGCATCAACGGCGTCACCGACTTCGTGCTGACCAAGCTCGACACGCTCACCGGCATCGAGCGCATCCCGGTGGCAGTGGCCTACGACGTCGACGGCGTGCGTCACGACGAAGTGCCCGCCTCGCAGAGCGACTTCCACCACGCGAAGCCGATCTACGAGGAGTTCCCCGGCTGGACGGAGGACATCTCGGGCGCGCGCACGTTCGACGACCTCCCGAAGAACGCGCAGGACTACGTGCTCGCCCTCGAGGGCCTCTCGGGCGCCCGTATCTCCGCGATCGGTGTGGGCCCCGCCCGCGACCAGATCGTGGTGCGTCACGACCTGATCGACTGAGTCCGGCCGATCGAGTGGTGACTCGGTGCTCGAATTCGGGCCGAGTTGCGACATGATGTCACCACTCGGCAGGATGGGGCGGGCCGGGGGCCGCGCGCCAGCGCGCCCGCGGGGCCGCGGCGTGGGATGTGCGGCTAGAACCAGGTGCTGAGCCGCGGGGGCACCGCCGTGCGGAACAGCCGGTCGAGCGCATCCACGTCGCCCTCGATCCGGCCCGCGATGGCGAGGCCGCGCGCGGCGTCGTGTCCGAGGTAGACCGCGCCCAGCGAGGCGACCGGCAGCGTCACGTCGGGCGCATCCTCCGTCGCCACCACCTCGGCCTGGCCGCCGCGCACCGTCAGACGGAAGCGGCCGGCCGCGAGCCCGAGATCGTCGCGCACGTCGAGCACCAGTGAGCCGTCGCGCTCGTACGTGCGCGCCTGGAGAGCGGCCGGAACGTCGAGGATGCGCACCCAGAGGTGGTCCTGCACGTCGGTGACCTTGGCGCCGCGGATGTCGGAGACCAGCGCGGGCAGCGGCTCGTCGACGCCGCGCGTCCACACCTTCACGGTCGCCACCAGGTCGAGCTCGAGCAGGAAGCGCCACAGCGCGGTGAGCGCCTCGTCGGTCGCCGCCGCGAGGTAGCCGACCTCGATCGTGTGCCGGGTGAAGTCGTCGTCGCCCTTGACCGTGTACGACACGAAGCCCTCCGGCTCGCCCGTGGGGGAGTCGTAGCGCACGAGACGGTACTTGTCCGCGTCGGGGTCGCCCTTCAGCGGCCCGATCAGGCGGTGGGCCAGGTACGGCTCCAGCCCGATCTCGCCCGCACGGGCGGCCATGGCCTTGTCGAGCACGGCCTCGCCGGTCTCGCGGTAGTCCTCCGGGTCGGTGAAGGACAGGCGGCCCGGGGTCTCGGCGCCGGCCCAGCGCACGCGCTTGGTGTCGATCGACCACGCGGTCGTGTAGGTAGCCGGTCCGAAACCCCAGCGCCCGTAGATGACCGACTCCGAGACGGTCAGGATGGCCAGCGGGACGCCCAACGCGTGCGCGGTGCGCAGCTCCGATCCGAGCAGTGCCCGCGCGATACCGCGGCGGCGGTGCGTCGGGGCGACGGTCACCGAGCTGATCGCCCACGCGCCGACGCGGCCGCCGCCGGGGACGGTCAGGGGCGCCACCCACGAGTTGACCGTGCCGACCGGCTCGCGCGCCGGGACGGCGTCGTCGTAGACGGCCGTGGTCCGGCGGCCGCCCAGGTAGCCGCGCGCCTCCTCCAGCACCTCCTCCTTCGGCCGACCGCCGTGGAACCCACGGAAGTCGGCGCGGATCCAGCCGTCGAAGGCGGCCGGGTCCGTCGTGTCGACGAGGGCCAGGCGGAGTCCGCCCGCGGAGAGGTCGCGCTCGGAGGTCGGGTCGATGGGCTGGGTGAGGAAGTCCATCCCCTCACCGTATCGGGAGGCACGCCACCCCGTCAGGCGGCCGGACATCCGATCGCGATCGCCGTCATGATGCGGTGCCGTCCGTCGTCTGAAGAGATAACAGGACGGAGATCATCGTGGACAGAAGAACTCTCGTGCGCACCGGGCTCGGCGCAGCGGTCGGCGTCGGTCTGGGCGTGGCGGCACGGCCGGCGGGCGCCGGTGCGGTCGCTTCAGCTCAGCCGGACCTCGAGGCGCTGCGTCGATCCCTCTCGCCGGCCGCCCGGCTGCTGACACCGGGACAGGCCGAATACGAGACGGTCGCCCCGCCGTTCAACCGCCAGTTCTCGTCCGTGCGCCCGCTGGCGATCGTCATGGTCGGCATCCTCGACGACATCCGTGCGTCGGTCCGCTGGGCGGCGGGCAACGGCGTTCCGGTCACGCCGCGCTCGAACCTCGGGCACAACTACGCCGGGTACTCCTCGACCACCGGGCTGCTCCTGGTCATGTCGCAGCTGACCGGTGTCTCCTGGTACCCGGGCGAGCCCTCCGAGCGCGTCGCGTATTCGACGGGCACGCTGCACAGGAACGCCGGACAGCTCGTCGTGGAGGCCGGCGTGACCAATGGCCTGCTGCACCCGAATCTCGAGCTCGGCAACATCCTCCTGCCGACCGGCCGGTGCTCGAGCGTCGGCGTCGCCGGACTGGTGCTGGGCGGCGGGATCGGCTTCAGCGACAAGATGGCGGGCCTGACCTGCGACCGGCTGACGGCGACCACGATCGTCACGGCCGACGGCGAATGGATCACGTGCGACGCCACGACCAACGCCGACCTGTTCTGGGCCGTCCGCGGGGGCGCGGGCGACAACTTCGGCATCCACTTCGACTTCACGTTCGATTACGACAAGTACTACGGGACGGTCGCGTACTACCGCTTCCGATGGAGTCTCGATTCGGCGATCCCTGCGGTCTCGGCGCTGCAGCGAGCGTGTGCGGAGGGATTCAGCGACCGGCGCCTCCACATGCGCATCGGGATCGAGACGAGCGGCGCGACGTCGCAGCAGGTGCGCGCGAACAGTGCGGTGACGGCCACGGGCCAGTTCTACGGGAGTGCGAGCGAACTCACGAAGCTGCTCGGTGCCGCTCTCGCGGTCGGCACCGTGAGCGAACGATCGCAGAACGCGGCATCCGTGCGCGATGTCACCCTCGCTGAGGCGAGCGTTCTCCTCAACGAGGACGTCGCTCCAGGGCCGTTCACCGGGGCGTCGACGGTTCTGGCGGCGCCGCTCTCGGATGACGAGTCGACGCCGTCTGCGAGCACGTGCTTGCCTGGCCGGGAAGCTCCAGCCCGTACGGGGTCGATATCGCCCTGTTCGCCCTCGGGGGAGCGGTGAGCGACGTCCCCCGGAGGCGACCGCGTTCGTCCATAGGAACGCGCTGTTCATCGCCCAGTTCAACGTGAACTGGGCCGAGAGCGACCCGCCCTCTTCGTTGGAGAGTCACCGCCACTGGCTTGACGGGCTGACCGGGAGGCTGCCGCGGACGCGCGCGTATCAGAACTTCCCCGATCCGTATCTCGACGATGCCCAGCAGGCGTACTACGGCGGCAACTACGCCCGGCTGCGCGCGGTGAAGTCCGCGTATGACCCGGGATCGTTCTTCGGCTACCCGCAGGGAGTGCGTCCGCAGTGACACCGCCGCTCGTGGTCGTCGGTCAGACCGCTTCGACCATGATGCGGGCGTAGTCCATCAGCCACTGCTGCTCGGTCTCCGGGCTGAGGTCGCCGGTGAGCACGTCGACGCCGTAGCCGTCTTCGAGCGCGATGAAACTGCGGGCGAGCACGTCCGCGGGCTGCAGCAGACGGAACCGCCCCGACTCCTCGCACGCCCGCAGCACCCGTTCGTACAGTGCGGCCTGGCGCGCGATGAGGACGCCGTTCTCGGCGGCGGCCGCCGGGTTGCGTAGCACGATCGGCGTCAGCTCGTACAGGATGCGGCTGGTCTCGGCCGCGCGACCGGGCCACGGGATGCCGGACGCGATGCACTCGGCGAGCTTCTCCTCGGGAGTGGGCGCCGCATCCACCCGGGCCTCGCGATGCGTGCAGTACTCGTCGCTGCCCTGCGCGAAGACGGCAGTGTAGAGCTCGCGCACGTCGGGGTAGTAGTACAGCACGGAGGCGGAGGTGAGCCCCGCCTCCTTGGCGATGTCCGCCAGGCGGAGTTCGCTGGACCCGTGAGCGAGCATGGCGCTGGACGCCGCGGCGATCAGCTGCTCGCGCCGGCGGGTCTGCTCCTTGGGCCGTGCCATACCTCCGATCGTCGCACACCGCACGCCGCCGGTTGACACGCTCGCGATTCTTTATATAAATTGCGTTTAATTTACTCGACGGCCGCTACGGCCATGACGGAACCCGGTTGATGATGACCCGCCCGCTCTCCCTCGCACTCGTGCAGGCACCGACGGCACCCTCCGACGACATCGGAGCCTTCGCCTCCCACCTCGAACGCCTCACCCGCATCCACACCGACACCCACCTCTTCGTGCACCCCGAGCTGCACCTCACCGGCCTCGGCGACGCGTCGCCGGCGCAGACGGCCGAGCGCATCGACGCGCTCGCCGAGCCGCTCGACGGCCCGCGTGACCGGGCGCTCGCAGCGCTCGCCGGCGACCTCGGCGTGTGGCTGGTGCCCGGCAGCTTCTACGAGCGCGGGGAGGACGGCCGTGTCTACAACACGACGGCCGCCTACTCGCCCGAGGGCCGGCGCGCCGCCTCCTACCGCAAGGTCTTCCCGTGGCGGCCGTACGAGACCGTCGCCGCCGGAGACGAGTTCGTCGTCTTCGACATGGACGGCTTCGGGCGCATCGGGCTCTCCATCTGCTACGACGCCTGGTTCCCCGAGCACAGCCGTCACCTGGCGTGGATGGGCGCCGAGCTCATCCTGAACCTGGTGCAGACGCCGACCTCCGACCGGGCGCAGGAGGAGACGATCGCCAAGGCGAACGCCATCGTGAACCAGGTCTTCGTGGCCAGCGTCAACGCCGCCGCGCCGAACGGTCTCGGTCGCAGCCTCCTCGCCGACCCGCAGGGCCGCGTGCGCGTCGAGTCGGCCAGCTCGGAGAGCACCGTGCTCTCCGACGTGATCGACCTCGACGAGGTCGCCGCGGTGCGCCGATACGGCAGCGGAGGTGTGACCCGCCCCTGGCGGCAGTACGAAGGCGAGGTCTCGAACCTCGAGCTCCCGCTGTACGAGGGTCGCCTCGCGTCGTCGCGCTGGACCCCGACCGTCGCGAGCACCGCGGAGGTGACCGCATGAGCGCCACGTCGCCGCGCCTGAGCGCCAAGCTCTCGCTCTCCTCCATCGTGCTGTTCGGCGTCGCTTACATGTCCCCGGCGATCGTCATGCTGACCTTCGGCGTCATCGCCGGAGCCAGCAACGGCACCACCCCGACGGCCTACATCATCGCCGCCGCCGCCATGTCGTTGACCGCCCTCAGCTACGGCAAGATGGCGCGGATCTACCCCGCATCGGGCTCCGCGTACACCTACGCCCGGCGGACCATCGACCCGCACGTCGGCTTCCTGGTGGGATGGGCGATCCTGCTCGACTACTTCTTCCTGCCGATGGTGGCGTGGCTCATCCAGTCGGTGTACCTCAACGCGCAGTTCCCGGGCGTCCCGGTCTGGGTCTGGCTGCTGATCAACATCGTGGTGACGACGATCGTCAACGGCCTGGGGATCGTGCTCGCCGACCGGGTCAACAAGACGCTGATGACGCTGACCGGCCTGGGTATCGCCGCCTTCGTGGTGCTCTGCATCGGCCACCTGTCGGCGGCTCCGCCGGCCTCGTTCACCGCTCCGCTCTGGAACGACAGCACCACCATCGCCGCGGTCTCCGGAGGAGCGGCCATCGCGGCGTACTCGTTCCTCGGGTTCGACGCGATCAGCACTCTCAGTGAGGAGACCGTCAACCCGGAGCGCAACATCCCGCGCGGCATCTTCCTCGCCGTGATCATCGGCGGTCTAATCTTCGTGATCGTCTCGTACGTCATGCAGCTGGTCCACCCGGGCGGCAGCTTCGAGGACTCATCCACCGCCTCGTACGCCATGTCCGTGCTCGTCGGTGGGAAGGTCTTCGCCGATATCGTCAACCTGGTCGTCATCGTGGGCGGCTTCGCGTCGGCCATGGCCATCCAGGCCAGCACGAGCCGCCTCATGTACGTGATGGGACGTGACGGGGTGCTTCCTCGCGGGTTCTTCGGCCGGCTGAACGCCCGGTTCAACACTCCGCTGCTCAACCTCATCCTGATCGGTGCGGTCGCAATGCTGGGTCTCGGTCTGTCGCTCGACACGGCGACGTCGTTCATCAACTTCGGCGCGTTCCTCACGTTCACGATGGTGAACGTGTGCGTCGTCGTGCACTTCGTCCGCCAGTGGCGGCGACGGCAGCGGCTGTCCGTCGTCAGGTACGCCGTGCTGCCGATCATCGGCGCCGCGGTCGACCTCTATCTGTTGACCCAGCTCGGCCCCATCGCACTCTGGCTCGGGATCGGGTGGCTCGTCATCGGCGTCGTCTACCTGGCGGTGCTCACGCGCGGCTTCCGGCGCACTCCGCCGGAGATGCACGTGGAGGAGCGGGCCGAGCAGGAGGAGACGCCGGCGGTCCGCTAGCGTTGAGAGCATGAAGGTGCGCGGTCTCATCCAGAGCAGCGAGACGCGGGAGCTCACCGCCGAAGCGGACGACGCGGAGTCGGCGCGGGCGCTGATCGAGGAGCAAGTGCCCGAGGGGTTCGACCTCGTGCAGGTGCACAACGCCATGCCTCGCGGCGGCCGGGTCATCGCGAAGGCACTCATCCGGCCAGCGGCCGTGCGCGAGATCGAGGCGGAGGGCGCCGACTACGCGTCGGCCCGCGACGCCCTCCGTGCCGCGGTCCCGGCCGACCACCGGCTGCTCTCCATCGTCGTCGCCTGAGCCCCAGCCGACGAAGCCGACAATTCCTGAGTAATTCGGGCCCGCGAGCACGATCGCCCCGAATTACTCAGGAATTGTTGCCCGGGGGCGTCAGGGGAGCGGGAACGGCTGGCCGGCGGCGGCCTCGAGGCGGGGCCACAGGCGCGCGCCCTGGCGCGGCGATCGGGAGGCGCGCGTCGCGGCGGCGTGCACGGGGGCGCCCTTCGTCCGGAGCGCCGGGCCGAGGTAGTCCCCTCCGCTGACGGAGGGGTCGAGCACCGCGCGGACGGGCACGTGCGCACCGGCGTCCTTGCCCTGCGTCCATGCCGCCTGCAGGTTGTCCGCGAAACGCTTCACCCGCGACGGGTGATTCACCCCGCGGATGCCGGGCGTGCGCCCCGAGGTCGAGTAGCCCGGATGCACGACGACGCTCGCGACGTCGGATCCGGCGGCACGGAGGCGGCGATCGAGTTCGAACCCGAACACCTGCGCCGCGATCTTCGAGCCGGAGTACGCCCGCCACGACGTGTACCCGCGCTCGAGTTGCAGGTCGTCGAGGCGGAGGCGGCCCAGCCGGCTGGCCAGCGATCCGAGGGTGACGATGCGGGCCGAAGGTGCGCCGGGCGCACCAGACGCACCAGACGCACCGGCCAGTGCCGGGAGCGCCCGCGCGACCAGCCGGAAGTGCCCCAGCACGTTCGTCGACAGCACGAGCTCGTTCCCGTACTCGTCCGTCTGACGCGTGCGCGGCGGGTGAACGATGCCTGCGTTCAGCACCAGCGCATCCACCCGGTCCCGGGCGAGCAGCGCGTCGGCCGCCGCGTCGATCGAGCGCCGGTCCGTCACATCCAGCGGCAGCCCCTCGACGGAGGCGCCCCGGACCCGGCGGCGGATGGCCGACACGGCCGCTTCCGCGCGCTCCGGGTCGCGGCAGGCCAGCACCACGTGGGCGCCGGCGCCCGCCAGCTGCTCGGCCGTGAAGTAGCCGACTCCGGCGTTCGCGCCCGTGACGACGACCGTCCGGCCGTGGGCGTCGGGCAGCGCCGTGGCATCCCAGCCCATCCGGTTACTTGCCGTTCCCGCCGGCGATGCGCTCGTGGTGGTGGATGACCTCCGCGATGATGAAGGTCAGGAACTTCTCTGCGAAGGCCGGATCGAGGTGGCTCTCCTCGGCCAGGGCTCGCAGCCGCTGGATCTGCTCCTGCTCGCGCTCCGGGTCGGCCGGCGGCAGTCCGTGCGCCGCCTTCAGGGCGCCCACCTGCTGCGTGAACTTGAACCGCTCCGCGAGCATGTGGATGACCGCCGCGTCGATGTTGTCGATGCTCTGGCGGATGCTGTGCAGCTGCTCGAGCGCGGCCGCCTCCTCGCTGTTCTGGGGCATGTTCCGACCCTACTGCGTCACAGGCTGGGCGACGGCTCGGCGAGCACCCGGGTGAGCACGGGACGCGTGGCGCGCAGGGCCGCCCAGACCAGCAGGATCCCCGCCGCCAGCGTTCCCGCCACCACCGCGAGGGTGAGCGGGGAGGTCAGCAGGCTCATCCCGGTGAGCGGGAACACCACCACGGCCGCCGTGACGGCCGAACCGATCGCCGTGATCCGCAGCGGTGAGAGCACGGCCCGGCTGCGTGCGGCGTTCATCTCCCCGACCGGCATCCCGATCCGGTCGAGGCTCACGTAGAGGTCGCGCCGGTCGAGGACCGCCGCCGCCTGGTTGACCCCGGCCGAGCACGCGACCATCACGAAGGAGGCGACGACCGTGATGAGGACGCCCGTGCGGATGTCCGCGACGAACTCCCGAGCGGCCGGGTCGCCCTGACCGCCCGCGAGATCGAGGAACGAGATGCCGACGCCCGCGATGACCGCGACGAAACTCGTCATCGCGACGCCCGACACCTGCCGCCAGGCGGCCTTCGGCGACTCCAGGATGCTGCGGGCGGCGAGCAGCCGGCGGGCCGTCCGCGCCCGGCGCGCCTGCCCGGCGGCCATCAGCCCCAGCACCCACGGGCCGACGAGGTTCAGCACTGCGATGGTGCCCGCGAACCCGGCCGCGAGCACGCCGACGATCACCCCGACCTCCGCCGCGCGCTGCACCACGGTGATCGCGCCGACCACCACGAGAACGGCACCGGCGGCGAGAACGGCTCGCACCCAGTGGATGCGCGGAGCCTGCTGACGGGTCCGCACGCCGAGCGGCGACACGATCACGCCCCGCAGCCCGACCGCGGCGCTCGCCGCCGCCAGCGCGCCGACACCGAGCACGGCCAGCGCGATCCACCCCGGGCCGAGCAGCACGGACATCCCGAGCGGTTCCCCGCGGAAGGGGATCAGCCCGATCAGCGGGGAGACGACCACGTAGACCGCGACGCCGGCGACCGCCCCGGCGAGAGCCGTCACGGTCGACTCGATGACCGTCAGCGCCGTCACCGTCGAGGACGTCGCGCCGAGGAGGCGCAGGCTCGCGAGGCGGTCATCCCGTCGCCGCGCGGAGAGGCGGGCCGCCGAACCGCCGAGTCCGGCGAGAGGCACCAGCAGCAGCGACAGGGCGATCACGGCCAGCAGCTGGTACAGCCCAGCCGTCTCGTCCGTCCAGCCGAAGAACGCCTGCGCCCCGCCGGCGACGATCAGCAGCAGGGCCGTCACCACGGCGAACGCGACGACCGGGAGAAGGAACGTCGACCGGGTGGATGCGCTGCGGCGGGCGAACAGCCACGCCAGGCGGAGCGTCGTCATCGGGCGTTCACCCCGTCCACGATCCGCCCGTCGGCGAGCCGGAGCACGCGCGAGCAGCGTGCGGCGACCGTCTCGTCGTGCGTGACCACCACGAGCGAGCGGCCGCGGTCGGAGGTCGAGCGGATGAGCGCATCCATCACCTCTGCCGAGGTCACCGAGTCGAGGGCGCCGGTCGGCTCGTCGGCGAAGACGACGGCGGCGCCGGTGGTCTGCGCCCGGGCGATTGCGACGCGCTGCGCCTGACCGCCCGAGAGCTGGCCGATACGGCGCGACTCGAGGCCCGCGAGCCCCAGGGCCGCCAGCCACATCGCGGCCGTCTGCTCGGCAGCGGAGCGTTCCGTACCCGTCAGCATGAGCGGCAGCGCCACGTTCTCGACGGCGGTCAGCTCGGGCAGGAGCAGGCCCTGCTGGAAGACGAAGCCGAATGCTTCCCGTCGCAGCCGCGAGCGGCCGGCCTCGTTCAGGCCGGTGACCTCGAGCGGGCCCTGAGGGGTCGCGAGCACGACCGAGCCGCCGTCGGGCGCGACGATGCCGGCGAGGCAGTGCAGCAGGGTCGTCTTGCCCGAACCGGACGCGCCCATGACGGCGACGGACTCGCCCGGCGCGACCCGGAAATCCACGCCCGCGAGCGCTGTGGACGTGCCGTAGGTCTTGGTGAGGCCGGTCGCCGCGAGGACCGGGGGTTCTGCTGGGCCGGGTGCTGGTGCTGAGGTCATGCTCCCAGCGTGGCCGGGTGCGGGCGGCGCCGGCATCGGCCGCCCGGCGCATCCTGGGGCCACGGCGTCATCCGCAGGAAGTGGTCCTCCAGTATGACGCCTCAGCCCGTGGCGACGCGCCCCACCTTCTCGGTCTTGTCCCACTTGGCCTCGGCGCCGGCCAGCTCCTTGAGGTAGGAGTCGAAGGTGATCGCGCACAGTAGCGAACCGTAGCCCGCCAGGTAGATCAGCGTCGGGGCGAGCCAGCGGCCGGCGCGCGTCTTCTCCGACGTCCGCGCCAGCCAGGCGACGACCATCGAGAACGGGATCCAGACGTAGATCGCCAGCGTCAGCGCGAACAGCGTCGCACCATCGAGTGTCACGCCGAAGAGGCCGGGCAGCCAGACCAGCGTGACCGGCGGGAAGAGCGCCGTGACCATGACGAGCATATTGATGATCCCGGGGAACAGCAGCACGTGGCCGAGCGTGTGCTTGGTCGTGGAGCCGTCGGTCTGCGCCCCGAGGATCAGCACGAAGAGGTACGCGAGCGCAGCCGAGATCCAGAGCACCCGGAAGACGCCGGTCGCGACGTCGCTGTGCAGGAACAGCAGTCCCGCCAGGCCGATGGATGACGTGATCATGATCAGAGGCAGCAGCCACAGGCTGAACCACACGATCCCGAAGCTGATGCCACCGAGGTGGTGCGTGCGTGAGGGGCGGAACCACACCTTCGAGTAGCGGGCGGTGACCGTGACGTTGCCGCGTGCCCAGCGCAGGCGCTGCTTCCAGAGGGCGTCGACGCGGTTCGGTTCCTCGGCGAGCACGTGCGCGTGCGGCTCGAAGACCACCTTCTTGCCGAGCAGCTGCGTCTCGAACGTCGTGATCGTGTCCTCCGCCAGCGAGGATGTGTCGATGCGGCCGCCGATCGCCAGCAGGTTCTCGCGGGTGTGCAGTTGGGCGCCTCCGGCGAGGCAGGCCTGCGCGCCGAGCACGTTCTGCGCGCGCCGGGCGGCCGGCTGCGAGAGGACGTACTCGACGCCGACGAACTTGGTGAGGTAGTTGCGGTGGGTGCTGCCCTCGCGGATGTAGGCCGACACCGCACCCACGTCGGGGTCGGCGAGGTGGCGGGTCATGCGGCGCAGCGAGTCCGGCAGGTAGATGACGTCGGCGTCCATGATGAGGAGCGCCTCCATCCAGTCGTCCTCGAGGATGCGTGCGATGCCGTGGTTGAGGGTGTGCGCCTTGCCCTGGCCGCCGTGCTCGCGCCTGAGCAGGTGCACGTTGCCGGGGTAGCGGGAGGCGCGGTCGCGCACCACCTCGGGGGTGTCGTCGGTGCTGGCGTCGTCCACCACGTAGATGCGGAGCGCCTCGAGCGGGTAGTCCAGCTTCATCAGCCGGTCGATGGATGCGCCGATCACCGCGCCCTCGTTCCAGGCGGGGACGACGATGGCGACCCGCGGAAGGTACGGGGCCGCCTTCCTGTAATGGTTGATCCAGGCGTGGAACGGGATGACCACGAAGGTGGCCGCCGCAGCGATCACGGGGATGAGCCCGGTGAGCGCGAGGATCAGGCACACGATGACGCCGATCCACTGCAGCGCGCTGAGAACGTCCAACCCCAAGACCTCCCTGTTCTACCCTGCACCCTACCGCGGGCCCGCGCGCCCGGAGACGGCAACAGGCCCCGGGGATCCCGGGGCCTGTTCGCGGACAGAAGGCTGTCCGCGGCCGGTGACGGCGCTAGCGGCGCTGACCGGGCAGCGTACCGCCCGCGGCCAGGCGCATCAGGTCCGACCCGAGGTCGATCCCCAGCTCGTTGCCGCCGGCCGAGCCGAACTCGTGCTGGTAGCTGTCCCACGAGGTGTCCGTGATCTTCGACTCGACCTCGGACTCCATCAGCACGACGAGTTCGCGCGCGGCCCGGTCGATGCGCGTGCCGAGCGCCTTGTCCTGCCAGTCCTCGGTGGAGGCGAAGACGGAGGTCGGCGTCGTCATCGTGCGGAGGAAGGCGAACAGCGACCGCATCTCCCCGTCGACGACGAGCGCGTGGCGGGCGGTTCCCGCGGTCGCGCCCAGGACGACCGGCTTCGCGATGAGCAGGTCGTTGTCGAGCACCTGGAAGAAAGAGGTGAACAGCCCGCTCGGGCCCGCCTTGTAAACGGGGGCCGTCGCGATGATGCCGTCCGCCGACTTCAGCGCCTCGATCGCCTTGGTGAACTTCGGGCCGAGGTGCCCGGATGCCAGGGCGGCGCCGAGCTCGGGCAGCAGCTCGCGGAGGTCGAGGTTGAGCGTCTCGACGGTGCGGCCGTCGCGCTGGGCGGTCGCCTCCACGCGGAGGGCGAGCCGGTCGGCGAGCATCTTGGTGGACGACGGGTCGCTGACGCCCGCGTTCACCACGACGACGCGGAACGGTCGCTGGGGGTGCTGGTCATGGTCATGTCCTTCTTCCTGCGGCCGGCCGTCAGAGCGACGGGTAGCTCGCCTGGAACTGCTCCTCGGTGTCCTGGTAGGGGGAGGCGCCGGTCACGTTGTCGCCGCGGTTCGCGTTCGGTCGCGGCTGGCGCGGAGCCTGGTCGCCGTACTTCTCGGCGACGAGCGACGCGTGGGTCGGCGCGTCCGGGGTCTCCGGGTCCTTGCGGGCCTCGGTCTCCTTGCGGAGCACCGGGATGACGTGCTCGCCGAGCAGGTCGAGCTGCTCGAGCACGGTCTTGAGCGGCAGGCCGGCGTGGTCCATCAGGAACAGCTGGCGCTGGTAGTCGCCCGCCCACTCGCGGAAGGTCAGCGTCTTGTCGATGACCTCCTGCGGGCTGCCCACGGTGAGCGGGGTCGCGTCCGTGAACTCCTCCATCGTCGGGCCGTTGCCGTAGACGGGGGCCTCGTTGAAGTAGGGGCGGAACTGGTCCTTCGCGTCCTGCGAGTTCTTCGCGATGAAGGCCTGGCCGCCGAGTCCGACGATCGCCTGCTTGGCGGTTCCGTGCCCGTAGTGCTCGAAGCGCTCGCGGTAGAACGCGATCAGGCGTGCGTAGTGCTCCTTCGGCCAGAAGATGTTGTTCGCGAAGAAGCCGTTGCCGTAGAACGCGGCCTGCTCGGCGATCTCCGGGGTGCGGATGCTGCCGTGCCACACGAAGGGCGGGACGTCGTCGAGGGGGCGCGGCGTCGAGGTGAAGCCCTGAAGCGGGGTGCGGAAGCGCCCCTCCCAGTCGACGACGTCCTCGTGCCAGAGGCGGTGCAGCAGGTTGTAGTTCTCGAGAGCGAGCGGGAGGCTCTGGCGGATGTCCTGCCCGAACCACGGGTACACCGGGCCGGTGTTGCCGCGGCCGATCATCAGGTCCATCCGGCCCTTCGACAGGTGCTGCAGCATCGCGTACTCCTCGGCGATGCGCACCGGGTCGTTCGTGGTGATCAGCGTCGTCGAGGTGGTGACCGTCAGCGTCTCGGTGAGGGCCGCGATGTGCGCGAGAAGGGTGGTGGGGGACGAGGAGAAGAACGGCGGGTTGTGGTGCTCGCCGATCGCGAAGACGTCGAGGCCGACCTCCTCCGCGTGCTTCGCGATCTTCACGATCGCGTCGATGCGCTCCGCCTCGCTCGGCGTCTCACCCGACACGGGGTCGCGGGTGATGTCGCTGACGGAGAAGATTCCGTACTGCATGACTGGCTCCTCTTGTTGTTCTCGCCGTTTCTATGCAAATGCATACAACGTACGGAGGGAGGATCTATTCCCGCCCCCATGATCCCCGACCGGGACGGTGGCCGCATCTGTCGCATCCGTGTCCGATTCCCGCATGTCCCGCGTCGGTGGCACCCGCTAGCGTCGAAGGGTGAAGGTCGCTCTGCAGTTCGCCGCCATGGGGCTCGTCTGGGGCGCCAGCTTCCTGTTCATGAAGGTCGCGCTCCAGGGCGTGACGTTCGGGCAGGTCGCCTGGGCGCGCCTGGTGTTCGGGGCCATCACGCTGGGCATCATCGCCCTCCTCATGCGCACCCGGCTGCCGCGCGAGCCGATCGTGTACCTGCACTTCGCCGTCGTCGCGGTGACGTACTGCGTCATCCCGTTCCTGCTGTTCGCCTGGGCGGAGCAGTACGTGTCGTCGTCGCTCGCCAGCATCTACAACGCCGTCACGCCGATCACGACCGCGATCCTGGTCACGGCGGCCTTCCGGGTCGAGAAGCTCAACCGCGACCAGGTGCTCGGGGTGCTCGTCGGCATCGTCGGCGTCGTGATCGTCGTCGGTCCCTGGGCGGTGGATGCGCTGGGCGGCAGCCTCTGGGGCCAGCTCGCCTGCCTCGGAGCGGTGACCTGCTACGGCTTCAGCTTCGGCTACATCCGCCGGTTCATCAGCCCTCGCGCGGTGTCCGCCACCGCCAGCGCGTTCCTCAACATCGGCCTGGCGGCGGTCGTGATGCTGCTGCTCACGCCGATCGTCGCGTGGCATCCCATCTCGTTCAGCTGGCCGGTGCTGCTCTCCCTGCTGGCGCTCGGCGCACTCGGAACGGGCGTCGTCTACATCTGGAACATGAACGTGCTGCGCGCCTGGGGCCCGACCATGACCTCCGGTGTCACGTACGTCACCCCGGTGGTCGGCGTGGCGCTCGGCATCCTCGTGCTGGGCGAGCACCTGACGTGGAACGAGCCGGTGGGGGCGGTGGTCGTGCTGGCCGGCATCCTGCTCACGCAGCAGCGGGTGCGGCTGTTCACGCGGCGGCAGGCGGAGTTGGCGGCGGCGGATGCGGCGGCGGGTGCGGCTCCGGCGGCTCCGGCGCGGCGCTGATCGGCTTCGCAGCGAAGGAGATTCGGCGGGGTACCGTTCGAATCTCCCGCAGCACTGCCAATCGAAGGAGATGCGAGCGCTCTCCTCCTTCGTTACTCCGCCGTCCGCGCGCGCAGGAACGCGACCGTCGCGGCGAGCGCATCGTGCGCCTCCGGGAAGTCGAGGTGGAACTGGTACTCGTGCGGCAGGGCCGGCTCGTGGTCGTCCGGCCAGAAGAGCTCCGTCACGTCCACGCCCTCCGCGCGGAGGGCCGCCGCCATCGGAACCGACTGCGTCGCGGTCAGCCCGTCGCCGTTGCCGCCCGAGATGTACGTGGGCGGGAAGTCGCCCGTGACGTGCCGGACGGTCGACATGGTGTGCCCGGCGGGACTCGCGGACCAGTCCTTGGTGCCGCTGTACGCCCACATCGCCGTCTTGAAGCCCCAGCCGAGCAGCCCGGTCAGGTCGGCCAGAGCGTGCAGGTCGTACACGCCGCAGTTGAGAACCACCGCACGGAGCTGCTCCGAACGAAGAGCGGGCCGGATGCCGACCAGGCTCGCGTAGTCCCGACCAGTGGTGAGCGCCGCCAGCTGCGCGGCGAGTTGCGCTCCCGCCGAATCACCGGCGAGCACGATCCGGTCGGCGTCGATTCCCAGTTCGTCGGCACGCTCCACGAGGTGCGCGAGGGCGTCGTTGAGCTCCCGCACCGCGACCGGATAGGCCGCCTCCGGCGCGAGCGTGTAGTTCAATCCGACAGCCGTGAAGCCTTCGGCGGCCAGGATGCGCAGGTACGGTTCCACATCCCAGCTCGAGCCGGAGAGCCATGCGCCGCCGTGCACCCAGACGACCGTCGGCAGGGGACCGTCGTGGCGGTCCGGACGGAAGACATCGAACGTGAGCCGGCGAGTCGATCCGCCGATCGGGATGCCGGTGCTCCCCGTCACGCCCGTAGGTACGAACGGCGACATCTCGGCGACCGTCTGGCGTGCGCCCTTCGTGAACACGCGCCGGATCACCAGCGCCGACGGCCACGGTGTCGCGCGGAGCGCCCCGATCACCCCGGCCAGCGCGAGCGCGCCAGCGACGACTCCGACCGTTCCCCGCGCGCGCCTCACGTCCCTAACGTAGCGGGCCGCTGCGCCAACAATTCCTGAGTCGTTCGGGGCCGCGACGGCGTGTCGCCCGAACAACTCAGGAACTGTTGGCGCGGGGGCCGGCGGGTCAGGCGACGGTGGGGCCGAAGTGCTCGGGGAGGGTGGAGCGGTGCACGCCGCGGAGCTCCTCGAGGCCGATGGTGAAGAGGTCCTGCACCTCGAGCACCGGCTGCACGCCGACCTCGGCGTCCGTCACGCCGATGCGGAGGGCCGGGATGCCGCGCCCCTCGCACAGGCCGCGGAACTTCACGTCGTCCTCACGAGGAACGGTGACGATGATGCGCGCGGTCGACTCCGAGAACAGGGCGGTCGCCGCATCCACGCCGTCGCGCTCCTCGATCTCGGTCAGCCACACCCGGGCGCCGACGCCGAAGCGCATGACGCTCTCGGCCAGCGCCTGCGCGAGGCCACCGTCGGCGAGGTCGTGCGCAGACGACACCAGGCCCTCGAGGGATGCGGCGTGCAGCGCCTCCGCGAGCGCACGCTCGGCGCCCAGGTCGACCGCCGGCGGTCGTCCGCCCAGGTGGCCGTGGATGGTTCCCGCCCACGCCGAGCCGTCCAGCTCCTCGCGGGTGGTGCCGAGCAGGTAGATGTTCTCGCCCTCGTCCTGCCAGCCGCTCGGGATGCGGCGCGCGACGTCGTCGATCACGCCGAGGACGCCGACGACCGGGGTCGGGAAGATGGGGGTGTCGCCGGTCTGGTTGTAGAACGACACGTTGCCGCCGGTGACCGGGATCTCTAGCTCCAGGCAGGCGTCGGAGAGACCCTCGACCGCCTGCGAGAACTGCCACATGACCTCGGGGTTCTCCGGGCTGCCGAAGTTGAGGCAGTCGGTGACCGCCACCGGCACGGCACCGGAGGCGGCGACGTTGCGGTACGCCTCGGCGAGGGCGAGCTTGGCGCCCTGCTTCGGGTCGAGCTGGCAGTAGCGCCCGTTGGCGTCCGTCGCGATGGCGAAGCCGAGGCCGGACTCCTCGTCGACGCGGATCATGCCCGCGTCGTCGGGGAACGCCAGCGCGGTGTTGCCGCCGACGAAGTAGTCGTACTGGTCGGTGATCCAGCCCTTGTCGGCCAGGTTCGCGCTGCCGAGGAGGGCGAGCGTCTGCTCGCGGAGTTCGTCGCCGCTGCTCGGGCGCGCGAGAACGGAGGCCGAGTCGTCCTGGAGGGCGTCGATCCAGGTCGGGTACGCGACGGGGCGCTCGTACACCGGGCCGTCGACCGCGACCGTGCGCGGGTCGACGTCGACGATGCGCTCCCCGTGCCAGTCGATCGTCAGGCGGCCGGTCTCGGTGACCTCGCCGAGAACGCTGGTCTCGACATCCCACTTGGCGGTCACCGCCAGGAACGCATCCAGCAGCTCCGGCTTGACCACCGCCATCATGCGCTCCTGGCTCTCCGACATGAGGATCTCCTCCGCCGTGAGGCTCGGGTCGCGCAGCAGCACCTTGTCCAGCTCGACGTGCATCCCGCCGTCGCCGTTGGAGGCGAGCTCGCTGGTCGCGCACGAGATGCCGGCGGCGCCCAGGTCCTGGATGCCCTCGACCAGCTTGTCGCGGAACAGCTCCAGACAGCACTCGATGAGCACCTTCTCGGCGAACGGGTCGCCGACCTGGACGGCCGGGCGCTTGGTCGGGCCGCCCGCGGAGAACGTGTCGGAGGCCAGGATGCTGGCCCCGCCGATCCCGTCGCCGCCGGTGCGCGCGCCGAACAGCACGACCTTGTTACCCTCGCCGGACGCGTTGGCCAGGTGCAGGTCCTCGTGGCGGAGCACGCCGACGGAGAGCGCGTTGACCAGCGGGTTGCCCTGGTACACCGGGTCGAAGTACGTCTCGCCGCCGATGTTCGGCAGGCCCAGGCAGTTGCCGTAGAACGAGATGCCGGAGACGACGCCGTGCACGACGCGCGCGGTGTCCGGGTTGTCGATGGCGCCGAAGCGCAGCTGGTCCATCACGGCGACGGGACGCGCGCCCATCGAGATGATGTCGCGCACGATGCCGCCGACGCCGGTCGCGGCGCCCTGGAACGGCTCGATGTACGAGGGGTGGTTGTGCGACTCCACCTTGAAGGTGACCGCCCAGCCCTCGCCGACGTCGACGACGCCGGCGTTCTCGCCCATGCCGACCATGAGGTTCTTCTTCATCGCCGGGCTGACCTTCTGGCCGAACTGGCGCAGGTAGATCTTCGACGACTTGTAGGAGCAGTGCTCCGACCACATCACCGAGTACATCGCCAGCTCGCCGCTGGTGGGGCGGCGGCCGAGGATCTCGCGGATGCGGGCGTACTCGTCCTCCTTGAGCCCGAGCGCCGCGAACGGCTGCTCCCGCTCGGGGGTCTCGATCGCGTTCGCGACGGTGTCGACGACGTGGGCGGTGGCGGTGTCGGTCACGCGGGCACTCCAGGCTGCGAAGGGAGGGACGGGAGAGGGGAGGTCACGCCTCGACGAGCGCCGAGCGGATGACGGAGGTGAAGAAGGTGAGGCCGTCGGTGCCCGACCGCATCGCGTCGCGGGTGTCCGGGCCGAAGCCGGGCTCGACCGCGTGCTCGGGGTGCGGCATGAGGCCGACCACGTTGCCGCGCTCGTTGCGCACGCCCGCGATGTCGTTGAGGGAGCCGTTGGGGTTGACGCCCGCGTAGCGGAACACGACCATCCCCTCGCCCTCGAGCCGCTCGAGTTCGTCGGCCGAGGCGATGAAGCCGCCCTCGCCGTTCTTGAGCGGGATGACGATCTCCTGGCCCTGCTCGAAGCCGCTCGTCCACGGCGTGGACGTGTTCTCGACCGTCAGGTGCTGGTCGCGGCGGATGAAGGTGCCGTGGTCGTTGCGGATGAGGCCGCCGGCCACGAGGTGCGCCTCGGCGAGCATCTGGAAGCCGTTGCAGATGCCGAGCACCGGCATGCCCTTGCCCGCCGCGTCCACGACCTCGGTCATGATCGGCGAGAGGGAGGCGATCGCGCCGCAGCGCAGGTAGTCGCCGTACGAGAAGCCGCCGGGCAGCACGAGGGCGTCGACGCCCTGCAGGTCGTGCTCGCCGTGCCAGAGTGCGACCGGCTCGGCGCCGGCCAGACGGACGGCGCGAAGGGCGTCGCGGTCGTCGAGCGAACCCGGGAAGGTGATGACGCCGATGCGCATCAGGCGTCCACCTCGGCGGGGTAGTGGATGCCCACCACGTCCTCGATGACCGAATTGGACAGGATCTCGTCGGCGATCTCCTGCACCGTGGCGCGCAGCTCGTCGTCGATCGGGCCGTCGACGGTCAGCTCGAAGCGCTTTCCGACGCGCACGCCGGTGACGCCGCCGCGGCCGGTGCGGGCGAGCGCCCGGGCGACCGCCTTGCCCTGCGGGTCGAGCAGCTCGGCCTTGGGCATCACTTCAACAACGATGGTCGGCACGGGGATACTCCGCTCACTCGGGCGACAAGGGTGGGGTTTCGCGATCGATTCTACCGTGCGTGCCAGACACCGCGGTCCGGGCCGGCCAGGGCGGCGGCGTGGGCGATCGCACGCAGCTCCAGTTCGTCGCGCAGCCGGGCGAAGAGCGCTGCCGAGGCGGCACCCGGCCAGCCTCCCGGAAGCTCAGCGGCGGGCAGTCCGGGGTCGCGGTAGGGGATGACGCGCCACTCGTCGAGCGCGCGCATCCACACGGCGAAGGCCTCCGCGTCGTCGGCGGGATGCGACACATCGCCGAAGCGGGACAGGAACGACTCGTGCGCCCGCCGCAGCGCCGGCAGGTCGTACCAGCGCGCCAGGCCGGCGGCCAGATCGCCGCGCGGAGCGGCGTCGGCGAAGAGCACGACCTCCGCCTCACCGGCGATCTCGCGCGCGGTCGCCGCGAGCTCGTCCTCGAGGGCGGCCGGCGCGATCCACAGGCCGTCCGCGACGGTGCCGCAGCCGAGGGCGGCGAGGCGGCGGCGGAGGCGGTCGCGGCTGCTGCGGCGGCGCTCCGGGAACGAGAACGAGAGCAGGCACCACGCGGACGCCTCGACGCGCTCGCCGAAGATCCGGGCGTCGCCGCGCTCGAGCATCGGCACGGCGGCGGGATCGAGAGCGTAGCCGGCGATGCCGTCGCGCGGCTCGCGGCGCAGCACGCCGCGCGAGCAGAGGCGCGCCAGGCTGGAACGCGCCGTCGCCGCCGGGACGCCCAGCCCATCCATCAGCCGCACCGCGCCGGCGGCGCTCATCCACCCGCCGATCGGGCGGAGGACGCTGCCGACCACTGTGCGCAGGAGGGCGGTGGCGCTGCCGCTGGACGCCTCCAGGTCGTCGCGTGCGACGAGGGCGTCGGCGACCGGTACGGCACCCGGTGCGGCTGTCGGTGCGGCGACCGGTGCTGTGGCCGCCAGGGCGCCCGGCGCCACCGCCTGGTCAGTCATGGGTCAGTTCGCCGAGCGCATCGCGCACGGCCGCCATCCCGATGCAGACCTCCTCGAAGCTGGTGCTCAATGGCGAGAGGCCGACACGCAGGCCGTCCGGATCGCGGTAATCCGGGATGACGTCGCGCTGCCAGAGGAGTGCCGTGACCTCACGCATCGCCGGGTGGCTCAGCGTGACGTGACCGCCGCGCCGGTCCGGGTCGCGAGGGCTCGCGAGCGCGACGCCGAGCGGGGTGAGCCACTCCTCGGCCAGCGCGATCGCGAACTCCGTGAGCGCGACCGACTTCGCCCGCACCGCCTCGATGCCGGCCTCGTCGATCATCGCGATCGTGTCGCTCATGGCGAGCATCCCGACGATCGGCGGGGTGCCGCTGAGGAAGCGGCGGATGCCGTCGGCGGCCTGGTACTCGGGGCCCATCAGGAAGACGTCGCGCGCACCCATCCACCCCTGGATGGGCTGGGTCAGCTGCGGGATGAGGCGCGCGTTCACATAGCCGAACGCGGGGGATCCCGGACCGCCGTTGAGGTACTTGTACGTGCATCCCACGGCCAGGTCGACCCCCGCCGCGTCCAGGTCCATCGGGACGGATCCGGCCGAGTGGCACAGGTCCCAGAGCACCAGCGCGCCGGCGTCGTGCACGATGCGCGTGATCGCGGGGAGGTCGGCCAGGAAGCCGGAGCGGTAGGCGACGTGGCTGAGCACGACCAGCGCGGTCTGCGGGCCGACGGCCGCGGCGACCTGCTCGGGCGTCACGCCTGCCTCGGTGTCCGCTTCGATCCAGACCAGACGCAGGCCGCGCTCGCGGGCGATGCCGTCGAGCAGGTAGCGGTCGGTCGGGAAGTTGTCGGTGTCCAGCACGATCTCGCTGCGCTGCGGGAGACCGTCGACCGCGGCGCGGGCGAGCTTGTAGAGGAGGACGGTGGTCGAGTCGCCGATGAACGTCTGGCCCGGGGCGGCGCCGAGCGTCACCCGGCCGAGCTCGTCGCCGATCGTGAACGGCAGCTCCATCCACTCCTCGTCCCAGCCGCGGATCAGCCGGTCGCCCCATTCCTCGACCAGGAAGCGCTGGATGCGCTCGATGCTCGCGCGGGTCGGCCGGCCGAGGGAGTTGCCGTCGAAGTAGGCGGTGACCTGGGCGGTGCCGTCGTCGATGCCGGCGAACCGGGTGCGGAACGGCGCGAGCGGGTCGGCGGCGTCGCGGGCGCGGGCGGCGGTCAGGGGGTCGGGCTCCAGCGTCGGAGCGGGTGCGGTGTCGAAGTCGGTCATGCGTCGTCCCGGTGGGTGTCGGTGGGGTGGGCGTGGGTGGGGTGGGCATCGGTGGGGTGGGCATCCGGGCGAGGGGATGCGAGCAGCTGCGCGACCGTGAGACCGCGGGCGGAGGCCAGCCAGTCGGGGAGGGCGGCCTGCGTGTCGTCCGCGGCCGGCGGCGGCGTGGGCACCCAGGCCAGGTGGGCGCCGATCGTCGGTGCCCGGTCGTCCTCCGGCCGCCGGAGGCCGGCGATCGACCGGAGGGCGGTGTCGGGATGGACGCCCGCGTCGAGCAGGGCGCGCAGCTCCCGCGCGTTGACACCGACCGCGAGCGGTCCGTTGCCCAGGTCCGTGCCGTACAGCACCCGGCCACCGGATGCGGCGAAGCGGCCGAGGTTCTCGGAGGCGATGACGAACTCGTCGGTCGGGTCGCCCCAGCCGTGGATGTCGAGGGTGCTGACCCAGCTCATGCCGCGGCGGACCGACTCGGCGATGAGATCGTCCGAGAGGCGTTCGGTGAAGGGCGTGTGCGCCAGCTGGTCGGCGCCGGCCGCGATCGCCCGGGCGGTCTGGCCGGCCCCCTGCACGTGGACGGTGGCCGGCACCCCTGCGCGTGCGATTCGCTCACAATCGCGTGGAGGACGCGGTCGTCCACAGTTTCGCCGGCGTCCGTGTTGAGGGTGACCTTGATGCGGGAGGCTCCCAGCATGACATTCGCACGCACCGCCAGACGCGCCTCCCGCTCGCCGCCGACCTCCGTCGAGGAGCCAGGCGGCCCCCACCCGGCGTTGACCGGGTAGCCGCCCACGCAGGTGATCAGGGAGCCGGCGATGGCGACCGACGGCCGGGAGAGGTCGTCGGCGAGCCAGCCGGCCGCGACGGCGGGAACCCAGCCGAGGTCGATCGCGTGCGTGATTCCGCCGGCGAGAACGGCGTGCTGGTCGGTGAGGCCGAGGTGCGTGTGGTGGTCGGTGAGACGCGGGAAGAGCGTCCCGTCGAGGCGGATGTGCCGCCTGCGCGCGTGAGCGGGGACGTCGTCCACGGGGTGCAGGCGCTCGCCGTCGGTGCGGAAGGGGACGTCGCGGAGGAAGCGGTGGCCGTTCCATACGGCTTCGGCCGTGAGGTAGGAGGGTTCGGCCGGGCCGTCGGTCGCGCTCATGCCGGTGCGCCGATCTCGGTGCGGACGGCGTACAGCTCCGGGAAGAAGGTGAGGTCGAGCGCCTTCTGCAGGAACGTCGAGCCGCTCGAGCCGCCGGTCCCGGTCTTCATGCCGATGGTGCGCTGCACCGTCTTGAGGTGACGGAACCGCCACAGCTGGAAGTTGTCCTCCAGGTCGACGAATTCCTCGCACGCCTCGTACTCGGGCCAGTGCTCATTCGCGTGCTCGTAGATCTCGCGGAAGACCGGAACGAGCTCCGGCGTGAAGACGTGCGCGCGGGTCACGTCGCGCTCCAGCAGCGCGGTCGGCACCGCGAAGCCGGCGCGCGCCAGGTAGCGCAGGAACTCGTCGTAGATACTGGGCGCCGCCAGCAGCTGCGAGAGGAGTGCGTGCGCAGCGGGGTCGCTCTCGAAGACGCTGAGCATGCGGTGGTTCTTATTGCCGAGCACGAATTCGACGGCGCGGTACTGGTACGACTGGAAGCCCGAGGAGTTGCCGAGGAAGCCGCGGAACTCCGCGTACTCGGTCGGAGTCAGCGTCGCGAGCACCGACCACTGCTCGGTCAGAGTGCGCTGGATGTGCTTCACCCGGGCGATGCGCTTGAGCGCGGGCGACAGGTCGTCGGCGCGCAGCAGGTCCCGCGCCGACTCGAGTTCGTGCAGCACCAGCTTCAGCCAGAGCTCCGTCGTCTGGTGCTGGATGATGAACAGCAGTTCGTCGTGGTGCTCCGGGCGGCTGACGGGACGCTGGGCGCTGAGCAGGGTGTCGAGGTCCAGATACGAGCCGTACGACATCCGCTCGCGGAAGTCGGTGACGATGTCGGGATCGAACTCGCGGGTGTTGTCGCCATCGGCCATGCTGCAATTCTGCGCCGGTCGTCGAGAAAGTGCAACAACCGTCGCGCCCGTGCCGCCCGGCCCCGTCCGTCCTCCCGCCGTTCACCACTGCGTTACCGGCAGTTGCGCACGTCGTCGCACCGCGCTCCTAACCTGACGGGACGCTGGCGCACGCTGACGTTCGAGCGAGGAAAGGCACGATCGATGACCCCTGACGGACGGATCACCAGCGAGTTCGACGACGTGCTGCCCGACGACGACTTTCACGGCGACGACCGCGACGGCGACGACCGCGACGGCGAGGACCGCGACGGCGAGGACCGCGACGGCGACGATCGCGACGGCGACGACCGCGACGGCGACGACCTCGCCGACCTGGAACTGGTCGTGCTCGACCTGGCCGGCACCACCGTGAGCGACGAAGGGATCGTCGAGCGGGCGTTCGAGCGCGCCGCCGCCGCGGCCGGGATCGGTTCGACGGCCGAGGAACGCGCGGACGCGTTCGCCTTCGTCCGCGGGGCCATGGGGCGGCCGGAGATCGGCGTCTTCCGCGCGCTCACCGGCGACGAGGATCAGGCGCAGCACGCCGACGCCGTCTTCCAGTCGGCGTACATCGAACTGATCCGGACCGAGGGCGTCGAGCCGGTCCCCGGCGCGGAAGAGCTGGTCCGGCGGCTGCGCGCGACCGGTGTCTCGGTCGCTCTCACGTCCGGCGTCTCGCGCGCCGCCCTGGATGCGATGCTGGACGCCTTGGGCTGGCAGGGCCTGGCCGACATCACCCTGACCGCGGCCGAGGCGGGCCGAGGACGACCGTTCCCGGACCTGCCGCTCACCGCCCTGCTGCGCACGGGCGCGTCCACCGTCGAGGGGATGGTCGTGGTCGGCGACACCGCGGGCGACATCGCCTCCGGCATCGCGGCGGGCGCCGGCCTCGTGGTCGGCGTCCTCACCGGAGCCCACGACGAGCAGTCGCTGCTCGACGCGGGCGCGGACGCCGTGCTCCCGAGCGTCGCGGACCTGCCCGAACTGCTCGGCTACGACTCCCTCATCGACGAGGCGACAGCCCCCGAGGCGCTCGCCCACGCCCGCCGGTGACGATCAAGGCGGTCACCCCGCGCGTCGTCGAGCCGCCCGCCCGCCTCGGGATGGGCGTCAGCGTCTACCCGTCGGCCACCGCCATGGTGTGGCCGGGCGAGGGTCACGTGCACGAGGCCGTGGCGGTGCCCGGCGTCCGGCTGGCCCCCGGCGACGTGCTGGCCCAGGTCGAGCTGGCGACCGCCTGCGGCTCCGACATCCACACGGTCCGCGGCCAGCAGCAGGCGCAGGCTCCGCTCGTTCTCGGTCACGAGCAGGTCGGCCGCGTCGTCGCGCTGGGCCGGGGCGGCGCCAAGACCACCGACGGCCATCGCGTCTCGCTGGGGGAGCGGATCGTGTGGTCCGTCGCCGTCCCGTGCGGTCGCTGCGCGCGCTGCCGACGCGGCCTCCCGCAGAACTGCGCGAACCTCCAGAAGTACGGTCACGAGCGGATGCGCCGCGGCTGGGAGCTGTCGGGCGGGTTCGCCACGCACACGCACATCCTCGACGGGACGCCGCTGGTGCGCGTTCCGGAGGACATCCCCGCCGAGGTGCTCGCGCCCGCCTCCTGCTCGACCGCGAGCGTGGCGGCGGCGCTGGAGGCGGCGTCCGCCATCGTCCCGCTCGACGGCGCGCTCGTGCTGATCGCCGGCGCGGGGATGCTGGGGCTCACCGCCACCGCCATGGCGACCGACGCCGGGGCGCGGGTGGTGGTCAGCGAGCCGCTCCCCGAGCGACGTGCCGCCGCACTCGCGTTCGGCGCGGTCGCCGTCGCGGACCCGGGCCCCGGCGCCGGACCGGCGACCGCGCTGCCCGCGGTCCTCGCCAAGGCCGGCGGCCGCTCCTCCGTCCCGACCGTCGCCCTCGAGCTCTCCGGCGACCCGGCCGCCGTGCGGTCCCTGCTCGGCGCGGTGGACGTGGGCGGCGTGCTCGTGCTCGTCGGCTCCGTCACTCCGGGCCCGGAACTCGGCGTCGCCCCCGAGCAGCTGGTGCGCAGCCTCCTCACCATCCGCGGCGTCCACAACTACGCGCCGCGGCACCTCGAGCAGGCGGTCCGCTTCCTCGCCGAGGCCTGGCAGCGCTACCCGTTCGCCGAGCAGGTGGGCGAGACGTTCGCCCTCGCCGACGTGGACCGCGCGCTCGCCGCCTCCGGTTACCCGCGCGTCGCCGTCCGGCCGTAGCCTGGGCTCGTGCTGGACCGCTTCTTCGAGATGATCCGGGCGGTGCCCGAGCCCGGCGACGCCGAACTGCTCTTCGGCGACGACGAGTTGAGCCGGCTCCGCGAACGCAACCTCCGCCGTTACCTCGAGGCGCCGCACGCGCCCATCCTCCTGCTCGGGGAGGCGCCGGGTTGGCGGGGGATGACCGTGACGGGCGTCCCCTTCACGTCGGTGCGCGAGGTGAACGAGGGAGTGCTGCCCGGGCTGGAGCTGCCGCCGGAGCCGCAGGCGCCGTGGGAGGCGTCCAGCCGGGTGTTCTGGGCGACCATGCGCCGGTGGGAGGGACCGCGGCCCCTCTCCTGGCCGGTGTACCCGCACCATCCGTTCGTCGCGGGACAGCCGCAGACGAACCGCACGCCGCGCTCGTCGGAGGTGCGCGCGGGCGGCCCGGTCGCCGAGGAGCTGATCCGCGTGCTCGGCATCGAGACGGTCGTCGCGGTCGGACGCAAGGCGCAGGGCGCCCTCGCGGAGGCGGGCATCGAGGCGCCCGCGATCCGGCATCCCGCGCAGGGCGGCGCGCGCCTGTTCACCGAGCAGCTGCTGGCGCTGAACCGCGCGATGCTCTAGCGAGGCGCCGCTCGCCGACCCTCACTCGCCGAAGATCACGCCACGGGCGTCGCGCCCCGGTGCTCGGCCGTCTTCTGGAGGTACACCGCCGCGTTGCGGGCGATGCCGGCGAGTTCCTCGTCCGTCAGCTCCCGGCGCACCTTCGCCGGGACGCCCGCCACCAGCGACCGCGGTGGGATGACCGCCCCTTGCGTCACGACGGCTCCGGCGGCGATCAGCGACCCGGTTCCGACGTGCGCCCCGTTCATGACCGTCGCGCTCATCCCGACCAGCACGTCGTCCTCGATCGTGCAGCCGTGGAGCACCGCGTTGTGACCGACGGAGACGCGCGCGCCCACCGTCAGGGGGAACTCGGGGTCGACGTGCGCGGAGACGTTGTCCTGCAGGTTCGACTCAGCGCCGATGACGATCGGGGCGTTGTCGGCGCGCACGACCGCCCCGTACCAGACACTGGCGCCGGCGCCGAGCAGAACGTCCCCGACGACCGTCGCGGTGGGGGCCACCCACGCGCCCTCCGACACGTGCGGTGTGCGGTCGCCCGCAAGTGAGAGCAGCATCGTCGTCCCTTTCTGACGTCGTCCACGGTACTTGACTGTCGCTAGCCCGTGCCGTATATTCCTGATGGAATAATCAAACCGGAACAACTATGGCTGAATCACGCACACTCACTCCCCTTGCCGTCGCCGCGCTCGCGCTGCTCGCCGAGGGTCCGTCGCATCCGTACGAGATGTACCAGACCCTGGTGCAGCGCTCCGAGGACCGGCTGGTGAAGGTGCGGCCGGGCTCGCTGTACCACACGGTCGACCGCCTCGCGCGGCACGGCCTGGTGCGAGCGACCGGCACCGAGCGCGAGGGCAACCGGCCCGAGCGCACCACCTACGCGATCACGGAAGACGGCACCCGGGCCCTGGGCGAGCGCATCGCCGACATCCTCGCGACGCCCGTCAACGAGTACCCCGAGTTCCCGCTCGGCCTCGGGGAGTCGCACAACCTGCCCGCCGCGACCGTGACGGCACTGCTCCGCAAACGGGTCGGGCTCATCCGCGCCGACATCGCCGTGTACGACCACGCGATCAGCACCGTCCGCGCGAAGAACCTGCCCGCCAAGTACTGGGTGGATGTGCGCTACCAGCGCGCGATGGCGGAGGCCGACGCGGCCACGCTCGAAGCCCTCATCGACGACCTCGAATCGGGAGCCCTCTCCTGGGACGAGGAAAAGCACTGAGCGACCCCGCTCTCAACAGGAAGAACGTGACAATGGAACGCGAATTGAAGCCGTGGCCGGCCCTCTGGGCGCTGGTCATCGGGTTCTTCATGATCCTGATCGACACCACCATCGTGTCGGTCGCCAACCCCTCGATCATGAAGGGCCTCGGACTCGGGACGGACTACAACGCCGTCATCTGGGTGACGAGCGCATACCTGCTCGCCTACGCCGTGCCGCTGCTCATCACGGGCCGCCTCGGCGACCGGTTCGGACCGAAGAACCTCTACCTCATCGGCCTCGTGATCTTCACCGCGGCCTCCGCCTGGTGCGGCTTCAGCGGGCACATCGGCATCCTGATCGCGGCTCGCGTCGTGCAGGGTCTCGGAGCCGCCCTGATGACGCCGCAGACGATGGCGGTCATCACCCGCATCTTCCCGCCGGAGCGCCGCGGCGCCGCCATGGGCCTCTGGGGCGCGGTCGCCGGTGTGGCGACGCTCGTCGGCCCGCTGCTCGGCGGCATCCTGGTCGACAGCCTGGGCTGGGAGTGGATCTTCTTCATCAACGTGCCGGTCGGCATCGTCGCCTTCATCCTCGCGATGCGCCTGGTTCCGAAGCTCCCGACGCACAGCCACAGCTTCGACCTGCTCGGCGTGGTGCTCTCGGCGGTCGGCATGTTCCTGCTGGTGTTCGGCATCCAGGAGGGCGGCACCTACGACTGGGGCGTGATCTGGGGGCCGATCTCGGTCTGGGGCCTGATCATCGCCGGCATCGTCGTGCTCATCGCCTTCGTGGTCTGGCAGGCGTTCAACAAGAAGGAGCCGCTGCTCCCGCTCCCGCTGTTCCGCGACCGCAACTTCTCGCTGTCGAACGGCGCGATCACCACCGTGGGCTTCGCCGTCACCTGCATGGCCCTGCCGCTGGTGTTCTACTTCCAGACCGTGCGCGGGCTGACCCCGACGGAGTCGGCGCTGATGCTCGCCCCGACGGCGATCTTCTCCGGCGTGCTCGCGCCGTTCGTCGGCCGGCTGATCGACCGGGTGAACCCCCGCAACATCGCCACCCCGGCGCTGGTGCTGTTCGCCTTCGCGCTGTTCCTCTACTCCCGGATGCTGTCGCCCGACGTCAACATCTTCCTGCTGCTCATCCCGAGCGCGCTGATGGGCATCGCGATGTCGGGCGTCTGGGGTCCGATCTCGACCACGGCGACGCGCAACCTGCCGATGAACCAGGCGGGCGCGGGCTCGGGAGTGTTCAACACGACCCGTCAGATCGGCGCGGTGCTGGGCAGCGCATCCATCGCCGCCCTGATCGAGAGCCGTCTCGCCGCCGACCTGCCCAAGGTCGCGGGAGGCGCCGCGAACGCCAACGAGGCCGCGGCCGGCACCGAGCTGCCGCAGTTCCTGCACGCCGGCTTCACTCAGGCGATGTCGGAGGCGCTGCTGCTGCCCGCGGCGGTCGCCTTCCTGGGCGCACTCGTCGTCGTGTGGTGGGAGCGGCCGAAGCCGCCGGCGTGGGCGCGTCCGGCGGGCGCGACCCCCGGCGCGGCGACGGCCGGCGCGGCGTCGGAGGGCGCCCCGACGCACGGTGCGCACGCCGCCCCGGTCCCGGTGGATGCGACCCCGCGCGGCTCGCACGCCGCCGACGTGCCGCCCGCGACCGACATCCGGCCCGGCGAGGAGCCGCCGCACGGCGTCCACGCCGCGCCGGTCATCGACTGACCCGCCGGCCCGAGCCGTAGAAAAGGGAGGAGGTCGCAGCCAACCCGGCTGCGACCTCCTCCCTTTCCCGCTGTGCGGCCGTCTCAGGCTGGGATCTCCTCCGCCTCCGACACCACGCGCACGGGATTGGCCCACGGATCCTCGAACGTGACCGACCGCCCGTCGTCGCGTGCGGTGACGCCGTAGTGCCGCATCCGCTCGCTCAACTCGCCGAGGTCGTCCGCCGACGGCACCCGGATCTCGACCCGGCCGAGGCCCAGGGCGAGCTGCCGCCGCCCCGCGCCGCGGCTGTTCCACGTGTTCATCGCCATGTGGTGGTGGTACCCGCCCGCGCTGACGAACAGGGCGCTGTCGCCGAGGGAGGCCGTGGCCTCGAAGCCGAGCCGGTCGACGTAGAAGGCCCGGGCCGACTGCACGTCGCCGACCGAGAGGTGCACGTGCCCGACGCCCGCGTCGCCGAAGGGCTCGACCACCGCCGCCTCGGCGAGGGCGGCGCCGCGCTCGGTGAGGTGCTCGGTCAGGAACCGGTTCGGGTCGAGGTAGAGCGTCGCCATCTCGACCTGGCCGTGGGTCCAGCTCCACAGGCTGCGGTCGCGGTCCCAGTACAGCTCGACGCCGTTGCCCTCCGGGTCGGTGAAGTAGAACGCGGTGCTCACCAGGTGGTCCGCGCTGCCCGTGAAAGTGCCGGGCGCGCGTCGCGCGACCGAGTAGACGGCCGCCGCCAGCGCCTCCTGCGTGTCGAACAGGATCGCCGTGTGGAACAGCCCTGCCTCGCCCGGCGACGCGTGGCGCAGCTCCGGAGCGTGCTCCAGGATGACGGCGGGCGTCGCGCCGCGGCCCAGGATGACGCGGTCGCCCTCGGCGGCGAGCACGTTCAGCGTCACCGCATCGCGGTAGTAGGCGGTCATGGCGTCGAGGTCGGCGACGCGAAGCGTCACCGCCCCCATGGCGGAGTCGGCGGGCAGGAGTTCGGGCATACCTGTGAGAACACCGCGCCGACCAGGACTATTTCACGTCTCGATCGCTCCTCCGTTCTGAGCCAGGTAGCGGCGCAGCGTGAGGGAGGGGTCGGTCGCCTGCTCGCGGCGGTACCGGGGGAAGTCCAGCTGGTCGCGCAGCGATGACCCGCCGCGCATCCGCTCGGCTTGCGCCCCTTCGACCGACTGGATGCGCGCCGCCTCCGCGAAGAGCCGCTCGCGGTCGGAGGCGGCGAGCACGAGCACGCCGTCGTCGTCCGCCACGATCCAGTGCTCGCTCGTCACTGCGACCCCGTCAAGGAACGCCGATCGCATCGCGGTGCCGGCCGGCGGGACGCGGCGGGGGCCGAAGGGGTGCGCGCCGCGGCTGAACACCGGCAACCCGATCTCGCGCAGCTGCGCCGTGTCGCGGTGCCGGCCCCAGATGACCGCGCCGGCCATCCCCGCCGTGGCCGCCTCCAGCAGCATCAGGTCGCCGACGCAGGCCTCGTCGTCGCGCCCGCCGTTGTCGACGACCAGCACCGCGCCGGGCGGTGCGTCGTCGATCGTCTCGAGCAGCACATCCACGCTGCCGAGGTGCGTCACCGGCGCGGCCGGTCCGCTGAACGGGCGACCGGGCAGCAGCGCGACGAGGTCGACCGGCGCCGTGCCGACGGGGATGCCGAGGCGCACGGCGGCGTCGGCGACGGCTGCGGTGGCGGGAGGGAGGTGAGCGTCCATGAACGGACGCTATCGCCGCCGGTATGCGCGCGGCGACATGCGCCCGGCGACATGCGCCCGGCCCGGGCGCGGCCGGTCACTGCCCGGTCAAGCGCTCCAGCAGCTCGCGGTAGCGGGCGGCGGTGCGCTCCACGACGTCGGCCGGCAGCGCGGGAGGCGTGCCGGTCCTGTCCCAGTTCCCGGCGAGCCAATCGCGCACGATCTGCTTGTCGAAGCTCGCCATCCGCTCCTCCGCCGTGCCGCCCGCGGCGTAGGCGGCCGCATCCCAGTACCGGCTGGAGTCGCTCGTCAGCACCTCGTCGGCGAGCGTGATCTCGCCCGTCGCGCGGTCGGCGCCGAACTCGAACTTCGTGTCCGCGATGATGACGCCGCGCGCCTCGGCGATCGCCGCTCCACGCCGGTACACGTGCAGCGAGAGCCGGCGCAGCTCCTCGGCGACGTCCGCGCCCACGAGTTCGACCGTCCGCTCGAAGCTGATGTTCTCGTCGTGCTGGCCCATCGGGGCCTTCCACGCGGGCGTGAAGATCGGCTCGGGAAGCCGGTCGCCGTTCGCCAGCCCGGCGGGGAGCGGGATGCCGCACACGCTCTGCGCCTCCCGGTACTCGGCCCAGCCGCTGCCGGTGAGGTAGCCGCGTACGACGCACTCGATCGGGAACATGTCGAGCGGCTTCGCCAGCATCGACCGCCCGGAGACCGCCGCCGGAATGCGCTCGACCACCCGGTCCCCGACCAGGGTGTGGTCGGGGAGGAGGTGGTTCGGCACGTCGTCCAGCTGGTCGAACCACCACAGGCTCAGCGTGGTGAGCAGCTCGCCCTTGCCCGGGATGCCCGGCTCCAGCACGTGGTCGAACGCGCTCACCCGGTCGCTCGCGACGACGAGCACGCTGTCGGTGTCTGCGAGACCCGTCGCGCCTTCCGGCACGAACAGGTCGCGCACCTTTCCCGAGTAGACGTGCACCCAGCCCGGAAGTTCGCTCACCCGTCCATCGTAGAGGGATGCGCGCGAGCCGCTATCCGAGCAGCTTGGCTTTGGCCGCGGCGAACTCGTCGTCGGTGAGCACGCCCTGCGTGTGCAGGGTGGCCAGCTGCTGCAGCTTCGCCATCATGTCGTCGCCGGCGGGAGCCGCCGGTGCCGCCTGCTGCGGTGCCGCCTGCTGCTGGGCCGCGGCCTGCTGGGCCGCCGCGTCCTGCGCCATCTGCTGCATCTGCGCCTGCTGCTGCTGGGCCTCGTACTGCTGCTGGTCGTACTGGTCCTGCGCTTTCTGCTGCTGGTGCCGCTGCACGCTGCCGGAGACCGCCGTGGCGGTTCCCGCGACGACCGCCGTGCGCGCCGCCATCCCGATCAGTCCCGGGCGTCCCATTCTCCGCAAAGGCATGGTGTCCTCCTCCTCAGCTCTCCGTGGTCTCGAGCTCGTCGTACGCTTCGGAGGCGACCGCGTTGACCACCGGCGCGGGGATGCGCTCGGTGTGCAGCACGACGCCGCCCGCCTCGAAGAAGCGGCTGGCGAGCTCCTTCGCCCACAGGTCCTCGATCACCAGGACCGCGCCCGTGGTGCCGGGCTCCAGCATCTCCGCGATCTGCTCCACGTCCTCGTCGCCCGCGATACCGCTGGCCTCAAGCGTGATGTCGGTCAGCCCGATCTCGTCACCGAACTCGTTCAGCTCGATGATCTCGACGCTGCCGTCGTCGTGACGCTCGATGAAGACCAGGTCGAGGAGACGCACCGTCCCGTTCTCGACCAGGTCCAGGATCGCCTGAACCACCCCCGGTGACGGCCTGTCCGTGTCGAACTGCGCCACCACGAACTCTGCCGGACCGTACTCGAATTCGGCCATGTCAGCCCCTCCTGTCACAGCGTCCACCGCCGTTTCAGGGGCACCATACTGCGGCCTTCTCGCGCCCGGCAACGCATGAATTCCGGTTCTTCGGACGGCGCGGATGTGCCCGGTCACATCCCTAGGATGGATGTGCCGAACGGCCGGCCGGCCCTGCGGCGAACCCCTCGAGGAAGGCCGTCATGGGCGAGAAGAACTGGGCAGGCAACTACGAGTACCGGGCGGAGCGGATCGCCCGGCCGCGATCGGTGGACGAGCTTCGCGAGCTGGTCGTCGGCGCCCCGGCCGTGCGCGCCCTGGGCAGCCGGCATTCGTTCAACGACCTGGCCGACACCCCGGGGCTGCTGCTGAGCACGGCGGACCTTCCCGGGGATGCCCGCATCGACGAGGGGTCGCGCACGGTGACGGTCGGCGGCGGCGTCCGCTACGGCGACCTCGCCCGCGAGCTGCAGGACGCCGGCTGGGCGCTTCACAATCTGGCGTCGCTGCCGCACATCTCCGTGGCCGGCGCGATCGCGACGGCCACGCACGGCTCGGGCGACCGCAACGGCAACCTCGCGTCCGCGGTCGCGGGACTCCGCATCCTGAACGGCTCGGGCGAACTCGTCGATCTGCGGCGGGGCGACGACGGGTTCGACGGCGCGGTCGTGGGCCTGGGCGCGCTCGGCGTCGTGACCGAGGTGACGCTCGAAATCCGCCCGACCTACGACGCCCGCCAGCGGCTCTTCGGCGGTGTGCCGTGGGATGCGGTGCTCGGCCGGTTGGACGAGGTCACGTCGGCCGCCTACAGCGTGAGCCTCTTCACGACGTGGGACGAGGAGTCGGTCTCGCTGGCGTGGCTGAAGGAGCTCGACGGGGTCGAGACGCCGATCGGCGACGACTTCTTCGGAGCGCCCGCGCTGACCGAGGCGCGCCACATGATCCCGACGATGGATGTGCGCAACACCACCGAGCAGCTGGGCGTGGTGGGCCCGTGGAGCGAGCGGCTCGCGCACTTCCGCTTCGCCTTCACCCCGTCGAACGGCGAGGAGATCCAGTCCGAGTACCTGGTCCCGCGGGCCCGGGCGGTCGAGGCGATCGAGGCCCTCCGCGCGCTCGCCAGCGTCATCGCGCCGCTGCTGCAGATCAGCGAGATCCGCACCGTCGCGGCCGACGAGCTGTGGCTGTCCAGCGCCTACGAGACCGACGTGGTGGGCCTCCACTTCACGTGGTTCCGCGACCAGGCCGGCGTGGAGGCGGTGCTTCCCGACCTCGAGGCGGCGCTGCTCCCGCTCGGCGCGCGTCCGCACTGGGGCAAGCTGTACCTGGACCGTGACGGCCTCGTCCCGTCCCTGTACCCGCGGCTCTCCGACTTCGCGGCGCTCGCCTCCCGGTTCGATCCCGAGGCGCGCTTCCGCAACGCGTTCCTCACCCGTCTCCTCGGCTGACCCCCCAGCCCCGCGCCCGATCCCCCCACCGTCGAGTCCGCGAAGTTTGCACGCCCGGACGGCGTGTCGCGTGCAAGAATCGCGGACTCGACGGCGGGGGAGTGGGGAGCGCGGTCGGTTACGAGACGCGGGCGGCGATGTCGGTGCGGTAGTGGGCGCCCTCGAGGTGGATGAGGTCCAGCGCCGCGTAGGCCCGCTCGCGCGCCTCGGCGAAGCCGGTGCCGCGCGCCACGACGGACAGCACGCGGCCGCCGGTCGCGATCAGCTCGCCGGTCGCCGGGTCGAGTGCCGTGGCGGCGTGCGCGATCGTGACCTCGGGGACTGCTGCCGCCGCATCCAGCCCGGTGATCGGCCGGCCGGTCTGCGGCGCCTCGGGGTAGCCCTCGCTGGCGAGCACGACGGTCACGGCGGTGTCGAGGGCGAACTCGGGACGCGGCATCCCGCCCAGGCCGCCCGTCGCCGCCGCGAACAGCAGCGACGACAGCGGCGTGACGAGGCGCGGCAGAACGACCTGCGTCTCCGGGTCGCCGAACCGGGCGTTGAACTCGATCACGCGGATGCCGCGGTCGGTGACGATCAGACCGCAGTACAGCAGGCCGATGAAGGGCGTCTGCTCCGCGGCCAGCGTGCGGACGGTCGGCAGGGCGATCGTGTCGATGACCTCGTCGACGAAGCCCTCGGGCAGCCACGGCAGCGGCGAGTACGCGCCCATGCCGCCGGTGTTGGGGCCCGCATCCCCGTCGAGCAGCCGCTTGTAGTCCTGGGCGGGGGACAACGGGAGCACGTCGTGACCGTCGCTGACCAGGAACAGCGAGACCTCCTGCCCGGCGAGGAACTCCTCCACCAGCACCCCGCCGTGCAGCAGCCAGTGCGTCGCGTGCGCGATCGCCGCGTCCCGGTCCTCCGTGACGAGCACGCCCTTGCCCGCGGCGAGCCCGTCCGCCTTCACGACGTAGGGCGCGCCGACCTCGTCCAGGGCTCGCTCCGCCTCCGCCAGGGTCTCGGCGCGGACCGCTCGGCCGGTGGGCACGCCCGCGGCCTCCATGATCCGTTTCGCGAAGGCCTTCGACCCCTCCAGCTGCGCCGCCGCCTTGCCCGGCCCGAACACGGGGATGCCGCGGGTGCGCACAGGCTCCGCCACGCCGGCGACCAGCGGCGCCTCCGGGCCGATGACGACCAGCTCGATGCCGTTCTCGATCGCGTACTCGGCGACCGCCTCGCCGTCGAGCGGGTCGAGGCCCGGCTCGACGCGCACATCCTGCGCGATGCCGGCGTTGCCGGGTGCGGCGACGATGTCGTGCCGCTTCTCCTCGGCGAGGAGCGCGGTGATGATGGCGTGCTCGCGGGCACCGGAACCGAGGACGAGAATCTTCACGCCACCATGCTAGAGGGAGCGGATGCGGCAGCCTGCTCCGCTGCACGACCGAAGCAGGGGAGGATGGACGCATGGCGAGAGCGAAGATCGCGGATGAGGTGGGCGGCCCGGCCGTCCGCTCGGCCGTCGCGAGCGGTGCCGACCGCAACACCACCGCCACGGCTGTGCGCTACCTGCTGCAGCTGCTGGCGGAGCGCGCCCCGGGCAACACGGTGGAGGTGCGGGTGCCGCCGTTCGGCGCGGTGCAGTGCATCCCCGGCCCGCGGCACACCCGCGGAACCCCGCCGAACGTCATCGAGACGGATGCCGCCACCTGGCTGGCGCTGGCGTCCGGAACGATGACGTGGGACGAGGGCATCGCCTCGGGCGCCGTGCACGCCTCGGGCCAGCGCGCCTCCCTCGAGGGCCTGCTGCCGCTGCGCTACTGACCGGGCGCCGTCACGGATGCACTCCCGCGGTCACGGCGACGACCGCCGCCGAGACGAGGAGCAGCGCGAACGCGCCCGCGCCGACCGGCACGAGCAGTGACGCGGCGCGCGAGAAGGGCGAGGACCGGGAAGAGAGGCTCATACCATCACAGACGTAAGGTCAGCCCGATCGTGACGCCCGACGGGCGCCCAGTTTCGATCTGGGAGAATGGACGCATGAGCGACACCCCCGACGGCGACGAGCAGCTCGAGGAGACCGTCACCCCGGCGGAGGTCCGCGTGCGGCGCTCGCCGCGCTACTTCCGCTTCATGATCACCGGTGCGGTGCTCTTCGCGTTCGTGGCGCTCATCCTCACCTTCGCGTTCCCGGCGAACCCGACCTACGACCGCGGCAGCGTCTTCGGCTTCCTGCTGGCGATCTGCGTGACGATCGGGGTCGCGATCGGTGCGGTCGTCGCGCTCCTCATCGACCGTGCGACCGCTCGTCGGGCACGCAGCGTGCAGGCGGATAGAATCGATGTGCGCATCCCCGAGTCCCCGGAGCCGCCCGCGCGGCGCGAGGCCTCGCAGCCGGAGCCCGGCACGCAGAACGACAGCACGAGCGACACCCAGAGCTGAACATCCCGACTTCCTGAAAGGGGTCCGCTGTGGCCGGAGGCGACGGTCTTCTCAGTCACGATCTGCTTCCCGGCGAGAAGGGGCCGCAGGACGCCTGCGGCGTCTTCGGCGTCTGGGCTCCCGGTGAGGAGGTCGCCAAGCTCAGCTATTTCGGGCTCTACGCCCTGCAGCACCGCGGCCAGGAGTCGGCGGGGATCGCGACGAGCGACGGCGACAAGATCCTCATCTACAAAGACATGGGACTCGTCTCGCAGGTCTTCAACGAGAACGCGCTGAACTCGCTGCCCGGCCACATCGCCGTCGGCCACACGCGCTACTCGACGACCGGCGCCTCCAGCTGGCAGAACGCGCAGCCGACCCTCGGCTCCACGGCGAGCGGCACGGTCGCACTCGGCCACAACGGCAACCTGACCAACACCGCAGAGCTCATGCAGCTCGTCCACGAGCGCTACCCGCAGCACGACGGCGAGCTCACCCGCGGCAACACGACCGACACGGCCGTCGTCACCGCCCTGCTGACGGGCGACCTCGACCACACCCTCGAGTCGACCGCGCTGGAGGTGCTGCCGCGGCTGCGCGGAGCCTTCTGCCTGGTCTTCATGGACGAGCACACGTTGTACGCGGCGCGCGACCCGCAGGGCGTCCGCCCGCTGGTGCTCGGCCGGTTGGAGCGCGGCTGGGTCGTCGCCTCCGAGACCGCCGCGCTCGACATCGTCGGCGCGAGCTTCGTGCGCGAGGTCGAGCCGGGCGAGCTCATCGCCATCGACGAGAACGGCCTCCGCAGCCAGCGCTTCGCGACCGAGAAGCGCGCGGGATGCGTCTTCGAGTACGTCTACCTCGCGCGTCCCGACACCACCATCGCCGGCCGCGGCGTCTACGAGGCCCGCGTCGAGATGGGCCGCCAGCTCGCCCGTGAGCACGAGGTGGAGGCCGACCTCGTCATCCCGACGCCCGAGTCCGGCACCCCCGCGGCCATCGGCTACGCCCAAGCGTCCGGCATCCCGTTCGGGCAGGGCCTCGTCAAGAACTCCTACGTCGGCCGCACGTTCATCCAGCCGTCGCAGACCATCCGCCAGCGCGGCATCAAGCTCAAGCTGAACCCGCTCAAGGAGGTCATCAAGGGCAAGCGCCTGGTGGTCGTCGATGACTCGATCGTCCGCGGCAACACGCAGCGCGCCCTGGTGTCCATGCTCCGGGAGGCTGGCGCCGCCGAGGTGCACGTGCGCATCTCCAGCCCGCCCATCACCTGGCCGTGCTTCTACGGCATCGACTTCGCCTCCCGCGCCGAGCTCATCGCCACCGGCCTGGGGGTCGAGGAGGTGCGCCAGTCGATCGGCGCCGACAGCCTCGGCTACCTGAGCGAGGACGGCATGATCGACGCGACCGAGCAGCCGCGCGAGCGCCTGTGCACCGCCTGCTTCACAGGCAACTACCCGATCGAGCTGCCGGATGCGCACCACCTCGGCAAGAACCTCCTGGAGCGTCCGACGGCCTCCCAGACGGTCGCTCCGACGGACGACGGGTCGGACGCCACGTCCGACGGCTGCGAGCCCGGCCCCGACTCCGAGCTGGAGTCGCTGCTCTCCTTCGGCGACCCCGGCCGCCAGGAGTAGCGCCCGCCGATACGATGGAACGGTGACCGACTCCACCGCCTCCTCGTCCGCCTCCTACGCCGCTGCCGGCGTCGACACCGCGGCCGGTGACCGGGCCGTCGAGCTCATGAAGGCGGCCGTCGGCCGCACGCACGGCCCCGAGGTGCTGGGCGGCGTCGGCGGCTTCGCCGGCCTCTTCGATGTGTCGTTCCTGCGTGACTTCCGCCGCCCGCTCCTCGCCACCTCGACCGACGGCGTCGGCACCAAGGTGGCGATCGCGCAGGCGCTCGACAAGCACGACACCATCGGGCAGGACCTCGTCGGCATGGTCGTCGACGACATCGTGGTGGTGGGCGCGCGTCCGCTGTTCATGACCGACTACATCGCCTGCGGCAAGGTGGTTCCCGAGAGGATCGCCGCGATCGTCGCCGGGATCGCGAACGCCTGCGAGCAGACCGGCACCGCGCTGGTGGGCGGCGAGACCGCGGAGCACCCGGGCCTGCTCGGACCGGACGACTACGACGTGGCCGGCGCTGCCGTCGGCGCCGTCGAGGCGGATGCGGTGCTCGGCGCGGAGCGGGTGCGTGACGGCGATGTCGTGCTCGCCATGGCGTCGTCCGGGCTGCACTCCAACGGGTTCTCGCTGGTCCGTCACATCCTCGCGGCGCGGGGCATCGGCTTCACCGACCGCTCGGAGGAGTTCGGCGGGGTCGTCGGAGAGGCCCTCCTCGAGCCCACGCGGCTGTACACGGGTCCGCTGCTCCGGGTGCTGCAGGATGCGTCCCTCGGCGGCGCCGTCCACTCGCTCAGCCACGTGACCGGCGGCGGTATCGCCGCCAACCTGGCTCGCGTGCTGCCCGTCGGCTCCTGGGTCGAGGTCGACCGATCCACCTGGTCGCCGACGCCCGTGTTCAGCATCCTGAGCAACCTCGCCGGCACCTCGCTCGAGTCGAGCGAAGGCACCTGGAACCTCGGCATCGGGATGTTCGCCGTCGTCGCCCCGGAGTCGGCGGATGCCGTGGCGGCCGAGATCACGGCCGACGGCATCCCGACCTGGCGCGCAGGTGTGGTCTCGACCTCTTCCCGCGACCTCGACGGCTTCGAGCAGGGCGCGAAGGGCGTCGACGGAGGAGCGGTGCGCCTCGTCGGAACGTACGCAGGCTGACCCGCGTCACCCTTTTTGGTCGGAGCGCCACGCGGGTGCCGCCCGCTAGAGTTGCGCGTGTGAGCCGACCGCACGACCGACTTCGTCTGGCGTGCGCGCTCACCCTTGCGGCGTTCGGTGTGCTCGTCGGCGCTGGGCCGGCGGTCGCCGCGCAGGCGGTCGGCGCACCTGCGGTGGCCGCGCCTGTGATCGCCGCACCGACGTCTCCCGCGCCCGCCCCGCCGGCGCCCTCGACGCCCGTGCCCGCGTCTCCTCCTGCCGCCTCGCTGACCCCGCTGGTCGACTGCGTACAGGATGCGTCCCTCGGCGCCGTCTCGGCGCGCACCGTCGTGCTCGGCTACCGCTCGACGGCCGACTCCGCCATCCCGCTCGACGCGGCATCCGGCCGCAACGACCTCACCGCAGGGCCGGCGGATCGCGGCCAGCCCGCCTCCTTCGAACCCGGCGAACACCACGGCGTGTGGCTGCTGACCGTCGACGCGACCGCCGAGCCGGCACTCGGCTGGCGGCTCGGCGATACGGTGGTCCGCTTCGACGCCGCGCCCGCCTGCACCGCCGCGACCGCCGTCACGCTGAGCGCCCCCGCGGAGGTCGCGGCCGGCGCCGTCGCCTCCGTCTCGGCGACTGTCACCCGCATGCTGCTGGCCGCCCCGAGCACCGGCGCCGTCGCGTTCTCCGTCGACGGCGGCGAACCGGTCACGGCCGCTGTCTCCGGCTCCGGTGTCGCGCGGGCCGACCTCCCCATTCCGGTGGCTGGCGCGCACACGATCACGGCGACCTACCGTCCGGCGGAGGGCTCGGGCCTGCTCACCTCCTCGGGCGCTGCGACGCTCAGCGCCACCGCCGCAAGCGCGCCGCTTCGTGTCGAGGCCGACTCCGTCGTGGCCGGGAGCACCTCCGTCCTCGTCACCATCGCGCGTGCGTCCTCGGCCGGCGCCGCCACCGTCGACCTCATGACCGCCGACGGCACCGCCCACGCGGGCGGCGACTACTCGGCCGTCTCGACCACCGTCGCCCTGGCGGACGGGCAGTCGTCCGCCACGGTCCGCATCCCTCTCGCGACGCGCGCGCCCGGGTCGCCGGCCGCGACCTTCTTCGTGCTGTTGCAGCGCGCATCCACCGCGGTGACAGCGGCCTCGGCGACGGTCACGCTACCGGCCGTGCCGAGCGCTGCGCCGGCCGCGGCACTCTCGTCGCCGTCCGATCCGGGGTCGGCAGCACTGTCCTCGGTGCTTCCGCCTGAGGACCCGACGGCCGCTGCACCCGCCGCTACGGTCGGTGCCGCCCAGGACCTCGCGCTGCTCGCCGGCGGGATCCTGCTCACCGGCGGCGGCATCTTCGGGGTCGTCGGCCTGGTACGGGCTGTCGGGATGCGCGGCGCGCGGGCATGACGGAGGATCGCCGCCGATGATGGCGACACCGGGCTCAGCCGTCCGACGTGCGGACGCGAACGGCGACGGAAGACGCTACGCGCGCTTCGGGGTGCCCGTCTCTTCGTCTTCGTCTTCGTACTCGTACGTGTCGTCCGACTCGTACTCCGCCCACTTGGCGTACTGCTCGTCTTCGCTGTGCGAGTGACCGGTCAGCTCTCGCTCCAGGGCGTCGTAGTTCACGTCCGGACTGAACGACTTCAACTGGCGAGCGATCTTCGTGTGCTTTGCCTTTTGACGGCCGCGCCCCATGCGTGACCCCCTTTTGGTCCCAGCCCGTGCGAGAGACTCGCCGGGGATCCGATAGAAACGATGAAAACTAGCATCGAGTTTAGCATGCGGCCCCTCAGGGCCCCGGAGTTCGCGCACAGCGAGAAATGGTGGGATGAGCGCGTGACCACGAGCAGGACCGAGACCCAGGTTGTGGTGATCGGTGCCGGTCAGGCGGGCCTCGCGGTCGCCTACTATCTGCGGCGCTTCGAGCTCACTCCCGGCGTCGACTTCATCATCTACGACCGTGGCCCGCGCACCGGGGGAGCGTGGCAGCACCGGTGGGATGCGCTCAAGCTCGGCAGCGCCCATCACGTCAACGACCTCCCCGGCATGGCGGAGATCGGGCTCAGCTTCGACACGGCCGACCGGTCGCTGCCCGCCCGCGACATCGTCGCCGGCTACTACCGCCGTTACGAGGACTTCTACGGTCTCGACGTGCAGCGCCCGGTCACGGTGACGAGCGTCTTCGACCGAGGAGCGGATCTCGTCGTCCAGCACACCGCAGGCGAGACGGCGACCCGTGTGGTCGTCAACGCGTCCGGCACCTGGGGGTCGCCGTTCGTGCCGTACTACCCGGGCATGAACGTATTCAGAGGGCGGCATGTGCACACGTCGAGCTACCTGTCGGCCGAGGAGTTCGCGGGGCAGTCGGTGGTCGTTGTGGGCGGTGGCACCAGCGCGATCGGCTTCCTGCTCGAGCTGGAGGGCGTCGCCGCGTCGCTGACGTGGGCCACGCGCCGGCCGGTGGACTTCCGGGACGAGTCGGAGCTCACCATCGAGGGCGGTGTCGCCGCGGTCGCGATGCAGGATGCGGCGGCGCGCGCCGGGCTCGCGCTCCCGTCCATCGTCAGCGGGACCGGCGTCCCCCGGACCCGCCGGATCGCGGCGGGCATCGAGCGCGGCGTCCTGGTCGAGCGGGAGATGTTCAGCCGCATCGAGGAGGACGGCGTCCGCTGGTCCGACGGCTCGTTCACGCAGGCGGACGCGATCATCTGGGCGACGGGATTCCGTCCCGAGTTGCGTCACCTCGCCCCGCTCCGGCTGCGCGAGAAGGCGGGCGGACTCACTGTCGGCTCGGGCGCATCCTGGCAGGACTCCCGCATATTCCTCGCCGGGTATGGCCCCCAGGCCTCCACCATCGGCGCCAACCGCGCCGGCCGCATCATCGCCCGCCAGATCATGGCCCAGCTCTGACGCGCTCCGTCCCTGCCCTCTCCCTCGCTCGGCCCTCCGTAGCACCGAGTGGTGAGCACATGTCGCAACTCGGCCCGGATTGGCGCCACGACTCACCACTCGCCGCGCGGGCGGGGCCGCGCGGGCAGGGACGCGCGGGCAGGGCCGCGCGCCGAGCGGTTCCGTGCGCGGTGTCCGCCGAGTGGTGAGTTGATGTCGTCCCCCTCGCCGAGTGGTGACTAGATGTCGCAACTCGGCGTGGATTCGCGCCACGAGTCACCACTCGCCGGGCGCGGGCGGGGCCGCGCGCGAGCGGTTCCGTGCGCAGCGGCCGCCGAGTGGTGAGTTGATGTCGTCCCCCTCGCCGAGTGGTGACTAGATGTCGCGACTGGGCGCGGATTCGCGCCACGAGTCACCACTGGGCGCCGGGCGACGCGGCCCGACGCGCGGATCGGGAACGCACGCACCCGGGATGCGCCGCCGGGAGCGCCGACCGGGAGCCGACCGGGGAGTCAGCCCCCGGTCAGACCGTCACGTCGCGGGGCTCGCCGGCGAAGCGGATGCCGTGGATGCGCATCGTGCCGGCGGTGGGGTCGGGGTCGACATCGAACGTGCCGGCCGGGGCGTCGGCGCGCAGGCCGAGCCGCGCGCCCAGCACCGCCACCGCGGCGGCCGCCGACCACGCCTGCGGGCGGCACGCGGCGGGGTACGGGATCGGCGCGCTGGTCTCGCGCGAGCCGTCGCCGGAGTGCAGCTCGGGCATCCGGTACCCGAAGCCGTCCGCCGCGGCGAGCAGTCCCTCCGCCAGCTCGGCGGCCTCCTCGCGGAACCCTTCGCGGGCGAGTCCGCCGATGACGATGGCCGTGTCGTGGGCCCAGACGCTTCCGCCGTGGTAGCTCAGGGGCCAGTAGCCGGCCGAGTCGGTCGCCATGGTTCGCAGACCGTAGCCCGACGAGAGCTCCGGTGAGACGAGCCGCCGCGCGACGAGAGCGGACTGCTCCGGATCGAGGATGCCCGTCCCGAGCAGGTGGCCGATGTTGCTCGTGACGGTGTCGACCTTCCGCTTGGCCGCATCCAGCGCGACGGCCGGGTAGGCGCCTGCGGGATCGTCGATCCAGAAGGATGCGGCGAACCGCTGCTTCAGGTCGGCAGCCCATGCGCGCCAGCCGTCGCCGCCCGGGCGACCGAAGGCGTCGAGCAGCTCCGCACCGCCGACAGCCGCCTCGTAGGCGTACCCCTGCACCTCGCAGAGCGCGATCGGACCCTCGGCGAGCGTGCCGTCGCGCCACTGGATCGAGTCGCCGGAGTCCTTCCACCCCTGGTTCGCCAGGCCGTGCCCCGTGGTGTCGACGTACTCGAGGAAGCCGTCGCCGTCGCTGTCGCCGTAATCGCGCATCCACGCGAGGGCTGCCTCCAGATGGGGCAGCAGCGGCTCGATCTCGTCGCGCGGCATGCCCCACTTCCATGCGTCGTGCAGCAGGCACACCCACAGCGCCGTCGCGTCCACCGTTCCGTAGTACAGCGGCGGCAGCACGACGCCCTCACCGGGAATGGTCAGAGCCCCGGGCCGCAGCTCGTGCATGATCTTGCCCGGCTGCTCCGCCGTCTCCGCCACCGATTCCGTGCCCTGGTAGTGAGCGAGCACCCGGAGAGTGGATGCGGCCGGCTCGTGACCCAGCGGCAGCAGCATCCGCGCCGCCCAGATCGAGTCGCGCCCGAACAGCGTGAAGAACCAGGGCGCTCCCGCGGCAAGGAAGACGTCGCCCGGGCGCTCCGCCGTCGACATGCGGAGCCCTTGCAGATCCGCCACCGCGCGGTGCAGCCAGGACGCCAGGCGCGAGTCGCCGGTCTCCGCGTGGAATGTCGCCCAGACCTCCGACGGCGCAGCGCCGGCGACCACCGCCGTGGGGTCGTCGACCTCGATCCGCCAGCTGAGCTCCGTGTCGCCGTGGGCGGGCACCTCCACATTCCAGCGGAGGGTGACCGTCCCGCCTGCCACCGAGACGTCTCCGGCCGACGCGGTGATCCGTGCAGAGACCGGCCCGCTCCTGAGCACGGCGCTCGACGAGCCGTCCGCCTCCACGGTCACGGGATGCTCACTGCCCGTGAGTCCGGCCTTGATCTGTCCCATCGGACTGAAGTCCGCGCCCAGGACCACCTCCACCGGGGTGCGGACCCGGGAACGGAGCGCGTTCCGCACCACGATCCGCTCGCGGAGCACGCCGGCGGCCACCGTCCGGGTGCGGTCGATCCGGACCCGCGGATCCGCCGTCGCATCGTCGATGCCCCGGGCGAGTCCGGTGAACACGGCGGTTGCGGCGTCCGGGCCGGTCGTCGCGATGTGCTCGGGCTCGGCTCCTGCGATCGTCAGCAGCACCCGGTCGAGCACGCGGAGGTCGGAGTGGTAGAAGCCGTGGATGCCGTCACCGTCGACCCTCCCGTCGGGGGCCGACCAGGCCTGCGAGGGCGCGGTCAGCAGGACGACGCTGTCGTGGAGGAGCGGCTGGAGGGTGTGGGTCACAGGTGTCGTGCTTTCGTGTTCGGGAAGGGCGCAGCCGGGCGCAGAGGGAGAAGTGGATGCAGCGCTCACTCCTTCACCGCTCCTTCGCTGGCGTTCATGATGCGTCGCTGGAAGATGAAGAACAGCACGGCGACCGGGATCGTCATGATCGCCGCAGCCGCGAGCTTGAGCGGATACTGACTGCCCTGGCTGAGCTGCCCGCTCGCCAGGCCCGCCACGCCCTTGGTCAGCGTCGTCAGAGCGGGGCTCTGCGTCGACACGATGAAGTGCGCGAGCTCGTTCCACGACCCCTGGAACGACAGGATGATGATGGTCACCAATGCCGGCCGGGCCATCGGTAGCACGATCGACCAGAACACCCGGAAGGTGCCCGCCCCGTCGATGCGCGCCTGCTCCTCGACGCTCGCCGGGATGGATTCGAAGAAGCCCTTCATGATGAAGACGCCGGCGGCGTCCGTGAGCAGCGGAAGGATCATGCCGGTGTACGAGTCGTACATGCCGAGCTGATTGATCACGAGGAACTTCGGGATGAGCAGCACGACCATGGGGACCGACATGACCGCCACGAGCGCGGCGAACACCAGGGTGCGCCCGCGGAAGTGCAGCCGCGCGAGCGCGTAGCCCGCCAGCGAGTCGAAGAACACGCGGCCGAGCGTCACCACCACCGTGACGATCGCCGAGTTGGCGAACCAGACGGGAAAGTCCGAACTCAGGAAGAGCCGCGCGTATGCCGCCGTGGTGAACGTCTGGGGAATCAGTGCGACGGGATCGGCGCTCGCCTCGGCGTCCGTCTTGAAGGAGGTGGAGATCTGGATGAGGAAGGGCAGGATGTAGACGACCGCCAGCACGACGAGCACCGCGTAGGTGATCGACGTGGCGACGACCGTTCCACGCGATCGGCGCCGCCCGGTGGACCGGCGAGGTGCGGCGGGCTGCGGCGAGGCCGTCCCGCGTGTCTCGGTCTGAACGGTCATCGCGCTCATCGCGATGCCCCCTTCCGCTCGGGATCGTCGCTCGTCGACGGGACGCTGCTCGGCGCACCGCCCGCGGCGGTCCCGGCCGCCAGGGCCGGCTGGTAGAGCCGCATCCGGCGCTTCGACACCGCGCGCTCGCGCAGCGCCCAGCGCTGGAACAGGGTGAAGACGACGATGATGACGAACAGGATGAAGGCGATAGCAGCGCCCTGGCCCCACTCCTGATTCACGAACGATGTCTGATAGGAGAGGTAGGCGGGCGTCAGCGTGGTCTTGCCGGGCGCCCCGCGCGTGCCCGTGTAGATCTGGTCGAACACCTGCCAGCAGCCGATGAGACCCAGGGTGAGCACGGTGAACAGGGTCGGCCGGAGCTGGGGGAGCGTGATGCGCCAGAAGCGCTCCCAGCCGTTCGCGCCGTCCATCATCGCGGCCTCCGTGATGTCCCCGCCGAGGTTCTGCAGCGCTGCGAGGAAGAGCAGCATGAAGGTGCCGCTCGTGGTGAAGACCGCCATGATGATGTACGCCGTCATCGCGACCGAGGGTCCGCCCAGCCAGTCCCACCAGGAGACGCCGAGCGCGGTGTTCTGGGTGAGAGCAGCCGGCCCCTGCGTCACGCCGAAGGCGGCCAGCAGGTTGTGGATGATGCCGCTCGGGTCGTTGAACCAGTTCGGTCCGTGGATGCCGACCCACGAGAGCATCTTGTTGACCGCGCCCGTCGTGCTGAACAGGAACAGCCAGAGCACGGTGATGGCGACCGAGCTGGTCACCGAGGGGAAGTAGAAGGCGGTGCGGAAGAAGCCGCGTCCGCGCAGGATCGCCCGGTTCACGAGCACAGCGAGGGTGAGCGCGACCGCCGTCTGGATGGGCACGACGAGGATGACGTACCAGGCGTTGTTCTTCAGCGACATGCCGAAGTCCTGCTCCGCCAGCCCGCCGCCGGCGAGCAGCTTCGAGTAGTTGTCGAACCCGACGAAGCTGACGTCTGCCGAGAAGGGGCTGCCGCGGCCGCCCCAGTCGGAGAAGCTCACCCAGAGCGCCATGAGCACGGGGACGACGAGGAAGACGCCGAGCAGCAGGATGACCGGGGCGGTGAACAACCACCCCGAGGCGGTCTCGCCGCGCCGGATTCCGGTGCGGCGAGACCGACTCGTGGTTGCGGACATGGTCTTACTTCACCAGGGCTTCGAGGTTCTTCTGCGTGGCGTCGAGGATCGACTTCGAGTCACCCGTCGCCAGAGATTCGAGCTTGCTGTTGAGGTCGGTCACCACGTCGGCCGCGCCCTTGGCCGTCGGCACGCCCTTGGCGTAGTCGGCGGCGTCGAGGAACGGCACGAGGTCGGGGTTCTCGGACTTCCATTCGCCGGCGGCGGACTTGATCGACGGCATCGGGCCGAAGGCCTTCGAGAACGCGAGCTGGTCGCTCTTGCTGGTCAGCTTCTCGACCAGTTTGAGAGCCGCGGCCTGGTTCGGGCTGTCGGCGGCGATGCCCCAGCAGTTGGTGAACTGGAGGGTGCCCTGCCCGGCCGGGCCCTTGGGCAGCTCCGCGATCGTGTACTTGACGTTCGGGAAGTCGGACTTCAGGGCGCCGGTGATCCAGTTGCCCTCGATCGTCATGGCCGCGAGGCCCTTGCCGAACGCCTCTCCGCCCCAGCCGGCGCCGAGGTCCTTCGCGTACTTCAGCTCGCCGCCCTGGAGCATCTTCTTGACGAAGTCGAGCGCCTTCACATTGGCGTCGCTGTTCGCGGTCGCCTTGGTGCTGTCGTCATTCATCAGGTTGCCGCCGGCCTGCACCATGAAGGACCCGATGCGGGCGTATTCGCCCGAGATGCCGAGGCCGACCTGGCTGCCGGTGGTGAGCTTCTTGGCGACGGCCTCGAGGTCGTCCCAGGTCTTCGGGATGTCGGCGTCGGTCAGGCCCGCGGCCTTCCACGCGTCGGTGTTGATGATGAGCTGGAGCGTGGAGAAGTCCTTCGGCGCGCAGTAGAACTTGCCGTCGTAGGTGAACGACGTGACCAGGCTCGGGTAGAAGTCGCTCTTGTTGCTGAGCTGGTCGCCATAGGCGAGCAGCGAACCGTTGGATGCGTAGCCCGCGAGCGCGTCGGTCGACAGGTAGAAGACGTCGGCCGGCTTCTTGGCCGCGAAGCCCTGCGAGAGCTGCTGGTTGAGATCGCTGGCCGCGACGACGCTCGCCTTGGTGTCCGAGCTCTTGGCCCAGTCGGACACCGCCGACTTCACCGCGGTCGTCTCCGCGTCGCCGGAGGAGCCGATCATGACCGTCAGGGCCTTGTCGGAGGACGTGAGCTTGCCCGTGTCGGAGCCGCTGCTCCCGCCGCTGAAGCCGGAGCCGCAGGCGGTGAGGGTCAGCGCGGCCGCGGCGGCGACGGCGCCGCCCGCGAGCCAGCGGTGGGTGATTCTGCGCATTCGTTCTCTCCTTGGGTGTGAGTGTGCCCGTTCGCCGGGGCGCACGCGTGAAGGGTCGGGAAAGTCGTGGACAACCCGTGGGTGGTGCCGGTTGTGAGCACATCGGAGGCATGCCGGAATCGGGTGCCGATGCCTCGCAGCGGTGCGCGCATCCGACCTCCTCTGGTCCCCTGCCTGTCACTCACCCTGCTGTTTGAACGATCAAATCTGCGTACCGCTAGAATGCGTTTGAACGATCAAACCAGGATGGGTGCCACAGTAACCGCGATGTTCCGCGGGTGTCAACCAGGCCGCTAAGGTCATATCCAGCCGGTGGAGGAGGGAGTCGCGATGGGCGTGCAGCCGACCGTCAGCGACGTGGCCGGCGTCGCGGGCGTCTCCCGCCAGACCGTCTCCAACGTGCTCAATGCGCCCGAGCTCGTGCGCCCGGAGACCCGGGAGCGGGTGCAGGCGGCCATCCACTCGCTCGGCTACCGTCCGCACGCCTCCGCCCGCCGGCTGCGCACCCAGAAGAGCTCCACGATCGGCATCCGCCTCGACCCGATCACACAGGACGGCATCTCCGGCAGCATCCTGGACCGCTTCCTCCACGCGCTCACAGAGCAGGCCGATCGGCAGGGCCTGCGCGTTCTGCTGTTCACGGCCACCGGCCCGGAGGACGAGATCGAGCAGTTCCGGCGGCTGTCGGATGCGGCCGATGTGGATGCGTTCGTGCTCACGTCCACCTTCCACGGCGACCCGCGCACCGAGTGGCTGATCGAGAACGGCCGTTCGTTCGTGACCTTCGGCCGGCCGTGGGGGATCGACGACATGACCGATCCGGCGCACCTCTGGGTCGACGTCGACGGCCGCGCCGGCCTCCGCGACGCGACCGAGCACCTGCTCGAGCGCGGTGCCCGCCGGATCGGCTTCGTCGGCTGGCCCAGCGGCTCCGGCACGGGTGACGACCGCCGCGCGGGCTGGCGGGAGGCCATGCGCGCCGGCAGCGGGCTGAGCGAGCCGGAACTCGACCGGCTCGATGCCGCCGTCGAGGACGTCGTGCCGTTCGGAGCCGAGGCGGCGCGGCAGCTCGAAGCCCAGGGCGGCCCCCTCGACGGCGTCGTCTGCGCCTCCGACTCCCTCGCCCTGGGCGTGCTCACCGCGACAGGCGGCCGCATCCCGGTGATCGGCTACGACGACACCCCGGTCGCGGCGTCGCTCGGCTTCTCGAGCGTGGCCCAGCAGCTGGATGAGGTGGCCGCGGGCGTGCTGGAGCTGCTGACCGGCGCCCACGGCGGCCGCGCGCGCTCGGGCGAGGAGGTCGCCGACCCGCGGCACCGCCTGGTCGCTCCGCGGCTCGTGGTGCGCGACGGGCCGCCCCTCATCGGGCCGCGCTGAGCGCCGCACCGAGGCCCGCGCTGAGCAACGCACCATCCGCCCGGGCCCGAAATCCGCCCGTAACGCGTCACCACGACAATGGACGCATGTCTCCACAAGAGCCCCTGCTGGATGCGCCACGAGCGCGCCGCCTCCCGGTCACCGTGTCCATCACCCGCCGCGTCGACGGCGCGCGCCTGGCGGAGGTGACCCACTGGGTGCAGTCGGGCGTGAACCTGGCGAACACGTACGAGGGGTTCCTCGGCTCGGGCTGGGTCCGCGCGCATGCGGACTCCGACGAGTGGCACATGCTGTACCGCTTCGCCGATGCGGACACCCTGGAGGCGTGGGAGGCGTCGGAGGACCGCGCGGACTGGCTGTACGCCGGCCGCGAGCTGGTCGAGGTGTCGCGCGTGGAGCGGCGGACCGGCATCGAGGGCTGGTTCGACCAGCCGCAGCCCGGCGTCCCGGCCGCCCCTCCGCGCTGGAAGCAGGCCGTGACGATCTGGCTGGGCTTCTTCCCGCTCTCGCTGGCGTTCACGTATCTGACCGGGATGTTCGTCCCGGGCTGGCACACCCTGTGGCCGCTCGCGACCGTGCTGCTCACCACGCTGTGCCTGACGCCGATCATGACCTACCTGCTGCTGCCGTTCGTCACGCGCCTGCTCCAGCCCTGGCTCCGCCGATAGCGCTCGGGGTTCTCCCTGAGCGTGCCCCTGAACCGCCTCCGATTCGCTTCCGAACGCTTGCGTCGCATCCACTCGCGATATATCGTGATCCCTGTCAACAGTCGCGATATAACGCGAGTCGCCGACGGTCCCGGCATGGACCGGAGAACAAGGAGCAAGGAAACATGGCACAGGAGAAGTGGCTGATCCAGCCGGGCGAGAGCCGCACGATCGACGTGGAGGTCGTCCGCACCCTCAAAGTCGGCTTCATCGGCGGACAGATCGACATCGTCGGCCACGACGAGCCCAGCGCGCGCATCGAGGTGCACTCGGTGTCCGGGCGCGACCTCAAGATCGTCATCGACGGCGACCGGCTCGAGATCGACCACCCGCAGCTGCGCTGGGACAACTTCATCGAGGTCTTCAAGTCCATGCGCTCCAGCGCGAAGGCCGACGTCAGCGTGCTCGTCCCGCGTGACGTCGAGCTCAAGTTCGGCGTGGTCTCCGCCACCGCGCTGATCTCCGGCCTGAACACGGACGCGCGGCTCAGCACCGTCTCGGGCGACGTCGTGGCCGACGGGCTCACGGGCGACATCGAGCTGAACTCCGTGAGCGGCGAGCTCTCCGTCCGCGACCACACCGGTCGCATCTCCGCCCACACCGTCTCGGGCGATGTCACCGCGACCGGCGCCATCCGCCGGTTCTCCTCCGACGGCGTCTCCGGCGACGTCATGATCGACGTCACCGGCACCCCCGACGACATCGCGGTCAACACGGTGTCGGGCGACACGACCATCCGCATCCCGGAGGCCATCGGGGCGCGCTACCGGGTCAACACGGTCTCGGGGAAGGTGCAGCTCGACAACCTGACCGTCGTGGGCGGGATGGGCAAGGGCTACACCGGGACCGCCGGGTCGCTCAACGGAACGTGGGTCGAGATCAACGTCAACTCGGTGTCGGGCGACACCGCGGTGCTGCGCAGTGCGGCGACGACGCAGGACGCGGGAGCTCAGCAGAGCGGAAGCCAGGGGGCGTCGGCGTGACCCCCGTCTTCTCGCACGGCAGCCTGCGGCTCTACCTGCTGAGCCTGCTGGAGGAGTCCCCCCGGCACGGTTACGAGCTGATCCAGGCGCTCACCGACCGGTTCGGAGGCACCTACAGTCCGAGCGCCGGCACGATCTACCCCCGCCTGGCGAAGCTGGAGGAGGACGGCCTCGTCACTAAGACGGCGGAGGGCCGCAAGACCGTGTACGCGATCACGGACGCGGGCCGCGCCGAACTGGCCGCTCGTCGTCCGGAACTCGACGCGATCGAGGAGGAGGTCACCGACTCGGTGCGCCGTCTCGCCGACGAGGTGCGTGCGGGCGTCAACGACGCGATGCGCACCCTGCGTGCCGAGCTCGCCTCCGCCGCCCGGGAGGCGAAGCGGAACGCCAGCCGCGTCGACCCCCGGCAGGATGCGCGCGACGCCGACCGCGACGCCCGCGCCGCGGGTATGGCGGCGGCGAGGGATGCGGAGGCCGCGCTCAACGAGTTCCGGCAGCAGCTGCGTACGGATCTCCGCCAGGAGGCCGCACGCGGCACTCTTCAGCCTGAGGTGGTCCGGCTCGTGAAGAGCGAGCTCGACCGGGTGCGCCGCGTGGTCGTCGAAGCGCTCGGCCGCCGCTGACGCGCATCCACCCGCTCCAAGCAAGACTCAGCTGATGCTCATCCGGTTCCCAGTCAGGCCGCTCGGCCTGGCACAGCCGCGCCAGGACGCGGCATCCGGCCCCGCGGCGACGCGACCCCCAGTGTTTGCAGATCGAGAGCGGGCTGGGGGCGCGACGCGCCGACTTGACAGTGCATTGCCAGCGAGTATGCTCGCACCTCGTGACAACTGAGGGGAGATCCCCGAAGCGCTGGTTGATCGGCGACCCGCTTCCGAGTGAAAAGCTCGAAGGACAACTGCTCCCGAAGCACCTCGCGCTACCCATCTTCGCCTCCGATGCGCTGTCGAGCGTCGCGTACGCTCCGCAGGAACTGCTGATGATCCTGCTCCTCGGCGGACTCGCGTTCCTGACCTTCGCACCCTGGGTCGCCGCGGCCGTCGTCGTGCTGCTGATCACGGTGGTCCTCAGCTACCGCCAGCTTGTGAAGGCCTACCCCTCGGGCGGTGGCGACTACGAGGTGGCGCACAAGAACCTCGGCGAGAAGGCCGGGCTGGTCGTCGCCTCCGCGCTGCTCGTCGACTACGTCCTCACCGTCGCGGTGTCCGTCGCCTCCGGCGTCGACAACGTGATCTCAGCGCTGCCGTTCCTCGCGCCCTGGCGGGTCGAGCTGGCGATCCTCTGCGTCATCATCATCGCCGCCGTGAATCTGCGCGGTGTGCGCGAGTCGTCGAAGGCGTTCGCCCTGCCGACGTACATCTTCATCGGCAGCATCGCGCTCATGATCGTCACGGCGCTCGTCCGCACGGCGTTCGGCAACGCCCCCGTCGCCGAGTCCGCGGCCTACCAGGTGCACGCGGACTCGCTCACGCAGGCCGCGGTCGTGCTCCTGCTGCTCCGCGCCTTCTCGAGTGGATGTTCGGCCCTCACCGGCGTGGAGGCGGTCGCCAACGGCGTCCCCGCCTTCCGCACCCCGAAGATCCGGAACGCCCGCATCACCCTCGGGCTCATGGGCGGCATCGCGATCACCCTGTTCGCCGGCCTCACCGCCACGGCGCTGATCAGCGGCGTGCACTACGCCGAGAACCCCTGCGACCTGCAGGGATGGGCGCAGTGCGCCACGCAGCCGCAGCGCAGCCTGATCGCCCAGATCGCCGCCGCGACCTTCGGCAACAACACCTTCTTCTTCTTCCTGGTGCAGGCGGCGACCGCGGTCGTGCTGCTCCTCGCCGCCAACACCGCGTTCAACGGATTCCCGCTGCTCGGCTCGGTGCTCGCCCGCGACTCCTACGCCCCGAAGGCGCTCAACACCCGCGGCGACCGCCTCGTGTACTCGAACGGCATGATCATCCTGGCCCTCGCCGCCACGGTGCTGCTCGTGGTCTACCAGGCGAACCTGACGCAGCTGATCCAGCTGTACATCATCGGCGTCTTCGTCTCGTTCACACTCGGCCAGTCGGGCATGGTGAAGCACTGGATCACGCTGCTGCGCGCGGGAGGCCAGACCGGTCGCGAACGCACGGGAATCATCCGCTCGCTCTGCATCAACGCGTTCGGCGCGTGCCTGACCGCGATCGTGCTCATCGTCGTCACGATCACCAAGTTCACGCACGGCGCGTACCTCGTCTTCATCTTCATGCCGATCCTCTGGATCCTGATGCTCGGCGTGCATCGGTACTACCGCGATGTCGAGAAGGAGGTCGAGGTCGACCCGGTCACGACGTTCGGCAGCGTGGGCGACCACGCCATCGTGCTCATCGGCAAGATGCAGAAGCCGGCGCTCAAGGCCCTCGACTACGCGATCGCCGCCCGCCACGACTCCATCGAGGCCGTGCACGTCTCGATCGACGAGGAGGCGACGCAGAAGCTGCAGCGGCAGTGGATCGAGCAGAACATCCACGTCCCGCTCACGATCATCGAGTCGCCGTACCGCGAGTTCGGCGTGCCCCTCGTCAAGTACCTGAAGCACCGGCGCGAGGAGCACGGCTCCGAGGTCGTCACCGTGTACCTGCCTCAGTACATCGTCGGTCACTGGTGGGAGTCCATCCTGCACAACCACCGGGCGCGCCGCATCAGCAAGCAGCTGATGCTGTGCCACGGCGTCACCGTCGCCCTCGTGCCGTGGCTGCTCGACTCCTCGTCGCTCATCTACGGCCGTCGCTCCCGCCCGCTCCCCGGGCAGGACCGCCGCGGCGAGCCGGTGCGGCCCGTCGCCCGGCGGCCGCTGGTGCCGGCCTCGCGGGCGCACACGCACGTCCACATCCACCAGGTGCCGATCACGATCGACGAGGCTGGGGAGACGGCGGAGCAGGTGGCCGCGACGATCCCGGAGCCGCAGCCGGCACCGGCGCCGACGCCTGCGTCGGCCTCGGCTTCGGACCCGCAGCGTGAGGGTGCGAAGCGCTAGGACTCTTTTCACCCAGGTGCGCTTGACCTTGACGTAACGTCAACTCCTACCGTGGAGTCATCGCACGAGAGGAGGAGTCATGGACTGGTCCATCCAGGACATCGCCCGCATCGCAGGCACCACCAGCCGCACCCTGCGTCACTACGACGCGATCGGGCTGCTGAAGCCCAGCCGCGTCGGCGGCAACGGGTACCGGTACTACGATCGCGACTCCCTCGTGCGGTTGCAGCGCATCCTGCTGCTCCGCGAGCTCGGTCTCGGCTTGGATGCCGTCGGCCGCGTGCTCGACGACCGGACGGATGCGGTGCACGCTCTCCGCGACCACCTCGCGTGGTTACAGGCGGAGCGCGAACGGCTGGCGCGGCAGATCGCGTCGGTCGAGTCGACGATCCACGCGGTGGAGGAAGGAGAGGAGATCGTGGCCGAGCGGATGTTCGACGGGTTCGATCACACGCAGTACAAGGAGGAGGTCGAGCAGCGCTGGGGGAAGGACGCCTACGAGACGTCGGACCGCTGGTGGCGCAGCAAGACCGCCGAGGAACGGCGCGAGTGGCAGGAGCGGCAGGAGAGCCTCGCGCGCGACTGGCAGGCGGCCGCAGCGTCCGGGGTCTCACCGGACTCGGAGGAGGCACAGGCGCTCGCCCGGCGGCACGCCGACTGGCTGGCCGGCATCCCGGGCACGCCGGGCTACGGCTCGGGCGCGCCGACAGCCGCCTACCTGACCGGGCTCGGTGAGATGTACGTCGCCGACGACCGCTTCGCCGCGAACTACGGCGGCGTGCAGGGTGCGTCCTTCGTGCGGGACGCCCTCCGCGTCTACGCCGCCGCGCACCTCGCGTAGCAGCGCGCTCCCCAAGCCAACAATTCCTGAGTAATTCGGGTCTCCGAGCCGCGGAGACCCGAACAACTCAGGAATTGTTGGCGAGGGGTCAGGGATGGCGGGGGCGGCGAGTGATGCGGTCGTCCAGCCAGTGGGCGGCGATCGCCCGCGACGGACGGGACCCGCCCACGTCGCGGGGGGACGGCTCGGCGCGGTCGGGCTGCGGCCCGCGGACGAACGGCGAGTCGGCCCGCGCCGTGCGGGCGTGCGCCGCGCGGTCGGATTCGAGCAGGATGCCGTCGCGCACGTCGAAACGGACGGCATCCTGCTCCCCTCGAGGCCGGCCGACTGCTCGGCCGTTCCCTCGAGCTCGCGTTCCCGCTCGGCCGCAGTCGTTGCAGCGTCCTGCGGCAGGCGGATCGCGAAGAAGGGGAGGGTGAGGCTGCACAGCGGGCCGACCAGCAGCGCGAACGCCAGCGTCCCGACGCCGACGTTGCCGCCCAGCACCCACCCGATGATCAGCACGGTGACCTCGATCGCGGTGCGCACCATCCAGATCGGACGGCCGGTCCGTGCGTGCAGGCCGGTCATCAGCCCGTCGCGCGGTCCCGGACCGAGTCGCGGACCGATGTAGAGGCCCGTCGCGATGGCCAGCAGCACGAGGCCCGCGGCGAAGAACAGCACCTGCGCCCAGAGCTCGCTCTGCTGCGGCAGGAGGTCCAGCCCGAGCTGCGCGCTCGGCCCGACCAGCAGCACGTTCAGGATGGTGCCCAGTCCCGGCCGCTGCCGCAGCGGGATCCAGAACGCCAGCACCACCAGCCCGACGAGGTTGGTGACCAGGCCGAACGGGATGCCGGTCTTGATCGACACGCCCTGCGCGAGCACGTCCCACGGCGAGAGCCCGATGCCGGCGCGCACCATGAGCGCGATGGCGATCCCGTAGAGGAACAGGCCGATCAGCAGCTGCACGAGGCGGCGGGTGAGGAGCAGTCGCGTGGTCATGGGCACAATCCAATCGTGGCGATTGGACTGGCGGCAAGATGCCAATTCGCCTAAAGTGGCCTGCATGACGGATGCGCAGCTCACCGCCCGCTCACTCGAGCAGCTCCTCGGCGCGTGGCGCACATCCGCGGCCGGGTACCAGGCGCTCGCCGACCGCATCCGCCTCCTCGTGCTCGACGGCCGCATCCCGATCGGCACCCGGCTGCCCGCCGAGCGCGACCTGGCCGGCCGGCTCGGGCTCAGCCGCACCACCGTCGCCGCGGCGTACCGCCAGCTGCGCGAGGGCGGCTTCGTGGACAGCGTGCGCGGATCCGGGAGCGTGACCCGGCTTCCGGGGCGCACCCTCCCGCTTCCGGCTACCGGCGGCGAGGGGATGCTCGACTTCACGAAGGCGTCGCTGCCCGCCGCATCCACCCTCGCCGGCGCCGCCCGGGCCGCCGCCGAGGACCTGCCCCGGTTCCTGCCCGAGCCCGGGTACGACCCCGTCGGCCTGCCGCACCTGCGAGCCGAGATCGCCGAACGGTACACGCGCCGGGGCCTGCCGACCGAGCCGGACCAGATCCTGGTCACCGTCGGCGCGCAGCAGGCCATTGCGCTGATCGCGCGCACCTTCCTGCAGCGCGGCGACCGCGTCGTCATCGAGGTGCCGACCTATCCGCACGCGATCGAGGCGATCCGGCTCGCCGGAGCACGGCTCGTCCCCATCACGGTCACGGCGCCCGACGAGGGTCCGCACCGGCTCGGGGACGAGGCGGATGGATGGGATGCGGACGCGATCGAGCAGACCTTCCGGCGGGCGAACCCCGCGCTCGCCTACCTCCTGCCCGACTTCCACAACCCGACGGGTGCGTCGATGAGCCCGGAGACGCGGGAGCGCGTCCTCGCCGCCGCGGCCGGTCACGGCGCGATCGTCGTCGCCGACGAGACGACCGCCGAACTCGACATCGACCGGGTCGGCGAGTACCTGCCGCTGCCGCGCTACGCCGACCAGGCCTCCCCGGCGGCGCCGATCATCATGATCGGGTCGGCCAGCAAGACGCTCTGGGGCGGACTCCGGATCGGCTGGATCCGCGCCGAGCGCTCCCACATCAAGCGCCTGATCGGCGCCAAGCCGGCCACGGATCTCGGCACGCCGGTGATCGAGCAGTTGGTGGTGGCGCGGATGCTGCCGCAGCTCGACGACATCATGGAGGAGCGCCGCGAGCAGCTGCGGCGGGGCCGGGAGACGGTGCGCCGGCTGGTCGCCGAGACGTTCCCCGACTGGACGGTGCCTGTGCAGCACGGCGGCCTGACCGCCTGGGTCGGCATCGGAGCGCCGGTCAGCTCGGCGCTCGCTCTGGCGGCGCGGGGCCACGGGCTGCTCATCGCCGCCGGTCCCCGATTCGGGATCGACGGCGCCTTCGAGCGATTCCTCCGCATCCCGATCACCTACACGGACGAGGAGAACGACCGGGCGTTCGGCGCGCTGGCGCGCGCATGGGCGGTCGCCGCGAACGAACCGGTGCCGTACTTCGAGCAGGGCGCGCTGCCGAGCGTGGTGTGAAATCGTCCACAGGACGCCTCCCGGGGAGTAGTCCACTGTCGTACCAGGGCATGAAGCGGGCGCCCATGGTCGGCTGACATACTTTCGATGCGCCGCAGCCGTCGCGAGTATCCACCCGTCCTCCAGTCCCATCCCGAGGGGAAACACGTGCACTTCCTCGCCGTCCTCAGCATGAGGAACCGCGCCCTGATCGCGCTGGTGACGATCGTCGCCGCGGTCTTCGGCGGCATCGCGCTGAACAACCTGAAGCAGGAGCTCGTCCCCTCGATCTCCTTCCCCCAGCTCGTCGTCCTCTCCAGCTACCCGGGCGCCTCTCCGGAGGTGGTCAACAACGACGTGAGCACGCCGGTGGAGGCGGCGATCCAGGGAGTGCCGAACCTCGACAGCACCTCGGCGGTCAGCAGCACCAACCAGTCGATCATCACGGCGAAGTTCACCTACGGAACCGACCTGGCGACGGCGGAGCAGAAGATCGACCAGGCCATCAACCGCATCAAGTCGGGGCTCCCCTCCGGGGTCGAGCCGCAGGTGCTCTCGGGCAGCATCGACGACCTGCCCGTGGTCCAGCTCGCCGTCTCCGCGCCCGGCGACCAGCGGAAGCTCGCCGACGACATCACGAAGCTCGCCCTCCCCGACATCAAAGACCTGAAGGGCGTGAACGACGCGCAGCTCGTCGGCGAGGTCGGGCGCCGCATCACCATCACGCCCGACGCCGCGAATCTGGCCGCGGCGGGAGTGTCGTCGTCCGCGATCAAGGATGCGCTGCAGCAGAGCGGCGTACTCATCCCGGGCGGCGACATAACCGAGAACGGCAAGACGCTGTCCATCCAGTCGGGGTCGCAGCTGGGCTCGGTGGAGGACATCGCGGGGCTTCCGCTCGTGCGGTCGGGCGGGGGAACGGGGCAGGGTACGGGCGCTGCGGGGACGGGTGCGGGTGGCGCCGGCGCGGGCGCGGGCGCCGGAGCGGCCGCTGCTTCGACCGCAACCGCGACCCCGCCGACGATCGGCGCCGTCGCCGCGGTCGCCGAGACGGACGACCCGATCACCTCGCTGTCGCGCGTCAACGGAGAGCCCGCCCTCACCATCGCGGTCACCAAGCTGCCCTCCGCCAACACCGTTGAGGTCTCGCGCGAGGTCAACAAGCTCATCCCGGACCTCGAGAAGAAGCTCGGGGCGGATGCGAAGATCACCGTCGTCTTCGACCAGGCTCCCTTCATCACGCAGTCGATCAACTCGCTGGCCGAGGAGGGGCTGCTGGGCCTCGCGATGGCGGTCATCGTCATCCTGGTGTTCCTGCTGTCGGTGCGGGCGACCCTGGTCACGATCGTGTCCATCCCGACCAGCGTGCTCATCACCTTCGTCGTGATGTGGGCCACCGGCTACACGCTCAACATCATCACGCTCGGCGCGCTGACCATCGCGATCGGGCGCGTCGTGGACGACTCCATCGTCGTCATCGAGAACATCAAACGGCAGCTCGTGCCCGGAGTGGATCGTGCGGTCACCATCGTCAAGGCCGTTCGCGAGGTCGCCGGCGCCATCACGGCATCCACCATCACCACGGTCGCCGTGTTCCTGCCGCTGGCGTTCGTCGGCGACGTCACCGGCGAGCTGTTCCGGCCGTTCGCCCTGACGGTCACCATCGCTCTGCTCTCGTCGCTGCTCGTCGCCCTCACCATCGTGCCCGTGCTCGCGTACTGGTTCCTGCGTGCGCCCAAGGCGCACAAGCACGAGGAAGGCGCGGAGGAGACGGACGTGTCCCACCTCTCGGTGGACGAGGCCGCCGCCGCCGGCGTCGACGAGCTGGAGCATCCCTCGCGCCTGCAGGCCGGGTACCTGCCGATCATCCGCTGGACGCTCAAGCACTCGTGGGTCACCATCGTGGCGGCCGCCGTCGTGCTCCTGCTGACGTTCGCGGCGACACCGTTCGTGAAGACCAACTTCCTCGGTTCCAGCGGGCAGAACTCCCTCACGGTCACGCAGAAGCTCGAGCCGGGCGCGAGCCTGCAGTCCAAGGACGACGCGGCGAAGGTCGTCGAGGAGAAGCTGCTCCACACCGAGGGCGTCAAGACCGTCCAGGTCTCGATCGGCTCCTCTGGGTCGTCGCTGCGGGATGCGTTCACCGGCGGAAGCGGCGGCACGACCTTCTCCATCACGACCGACCCGGACGCCGACCAGGAGAAGCTGCAGAACACCATCCAGGACGAGCTGGCCGGCATCGAAGACCAGGGCCAGCTCACGCTCTCGGCGTCGAGCGGCTTCGGCGGGTCCACGGACATCCAGGTGAACATCAGCGCGAGCAGCGACGTGGACCTGCAGAAGGCGACGGACGCGGTGGTCGCCGAGCTGCAGAAGAAATCGTCGCTCAAGCAGGTGACGGACAACCTCTCCGCATCGCTGCCGTACGTCGCGGTGAAGGTCGACCGGTCCAAGGCGGCGGCGGCCGGGCTCAGCGAGGTCGCCGTCGGCACGATCGTCTCGCAGGCCATGCAGCCGACGCAGGCGGGCTCGGTCGCGATCGACAACACGACGCTGAAGATCTACCTGCAGAGCGCCAACCCGCCGACGACGGTCGCCGGGCTCTCGCAGCTGCCGGTACCGACCGCTGCCGGAATCGTCCCGCTGGACACGCTCGCGTCCGTCGCGGAGGTCAAGGGCCCCTCGACGGTCACCACCGAGCGCGGACTCCGGACGGCGGCGGTGACGGCCACGCCGGCGACCGACAATCTGACGACGGCCAACGCCGACGTGTCCGCGGCGCTCAAGGCGGCCGAGCTGCCCGACGGTGCGACAGCGAAGATCGGCGGCGTCTCCGCGAGCCAGTCGGACGCCTTCGGTCAGCTGGGGATCGCGCTGCTCGCGGCCATCCTGATCGTGTACATCGTCATGGTGGCCACCTTCCGGTCGCTCCGTCAGCCGATCCTGTTGCTCGTGTCCGTGCCGTTCGCGGCCACCGGCGCCATCCTGCTGGTGATCGCGTCCGGCATCCCGCTCGGCGTCGCCTCCATGATCGGCCTGCTCATGCTGATCGGCATCGTGGTCACGAACGCCATCGTGCTGATCGACCTGGTGAACCAGTACCGGCGCCGCGGGCTGACGGTGTCGGATGCGGTCGAGCACGGCGCCTCGCGGCGACTCCGGCCGATCCTGATGACGGCGATCGCCACGATCGCCGCCCTCACCCCGATGGCGATCGGCGTCACGGGCCATGGCGGGTTCATCTCGCAGCCGCTGGCGATCGTCGTCATCGGCGGACTCATCTCGTCGACGGTTCTGACGCTGGTCGTGCTGCCGACGCTGTACAACCTCGTGGAGGGACGGCGCGAGCGGAAGGCGGCGCGTCGGGCGGCGAAGGATGCGGCCGCGGGCGGTCCCGGCACCGGTGGCGGCGAGCCGCCGCGGGGCCCGTCGGGCGGCGGACCGTCGGACGACGGGTCGTCGGACGGCGGCGGTTCGCGTGTCGTGCCGGAGCCGCCTGTCTTCACCCGGCCGGCGGGCGGTTCGCAGATCTGACGAGCGTCGCGCGTCCGGAATCCCAGACGCGCGACGGCTCGCCGGCGCCTTCGGGCCGCTCCCGCGTCGCTAGGGTCGCCGTATGAGCGCGCAGAGCCTGTCCGTCGACCCGTCCTGGCCGCGCGCCGGGGGCTGGCCGCCGCTCGGAGCGGAGGGCGCCGACCTGACGCTGATCGGCATCCCGACACACGAGACGTCGCTCTCTCCGACCGGTGCCGACACGACGCCGGCTGCCGTGCGGGATGCGCTGCGCCGCTGCTCCGCGTTCGTGCCGGGGCTCGATGTTGAAGCACTGCACTTCGCCGATGCGGGAGACGTCGCGTCGCCCGACGGAACCGAGGGCCGCGAGCGGGCGATCGCGGCCATGGCGGACGCCGCGGCGGCGTCGCGCCTGACCGTCGCGGTCGGGGGCGACAACGCGCTCACGGTTCCCGCGATGCTCGGTGCCGTGGGCGACCGGCTCCGCACCGCGGGGCTCATCACCCTCGACGCGCACCACGACCTCCGGGACGGGACGTCCAACGGATCCCCGGTCCGGGAACTGCTCGAGGCGGGGCTCGATGGCCGGCGGGTCGTTCAGATCGGGATCGCCGACTTCGCGAACTCGGCCGCCTACACCCGGCGGGCGGCGGAGCACGGCATCACCGTCATCCCGCGCGAGGCCCTTCACACACGTCCGCTCGACGGTGTCATGGCGGAGGCCCTCGAGATCGCCGGCGCGGCGGGCGGACCGGTGCACGTCGACCTGGATGTGGACGTCTGCGACCGGTCCGTCGCTCCCGGATGCCCGGCGTCCGTCCCGGGCGGGCTGGCCGCCTGGGAGTTGCGCCGGTTCGCGCGGCTGGCCGCCGCATCCCCTCTCGTCCGCTCGATCGACATCGCGGAGGTCGACGCCACGGCCGACGCCCCCGACCAGCGCACGGTCCGCCTCGCGGCGCTCCTCGTCCTCGAGGCCGCCACCGGCCTCGCCTCCCGCCCCGCACCGCCGGATCGCTTAGCCCGCCCAGCCGACAATTCCTGAGTTTTTCGGGGTTGACCCTCCTCTGCCCCCGAAAAACTCAGGAACTGTTGGCGCAGCGGGGGGACGGGTCAGGCGGCGCGGAGGGTACGTTCGACGAGCGGCACGCCGGGACGGTACGCGAGATGCACATACGTCGGCGCACGGAGCACCGCAAGGTCGGCGCGGGCGCCGCGACGCAGGTGCCCCACATCCTCACGGCGAAGCGCCCTCGCCCCACCGATCGTCGCCGCCTGCAGCGCCTCCGCGGGGGTCAGTCCCATCTCGCGCACAGCCACGGCGATGCAGAACGGCATCGACGAGGTGAACGACGAGCCCGGGTTGCAGTCGCTCGCGAGCGCGATCGCCGCGCCCGCGTCGAGCAGCCGCCGGCCGGAGGGATACGGCTGCCGGGTCGAGAACTCGACGCCCGGCAGCAGCGTCGCCACCGTGCGCGAGGCAGCCAGCCGATCCACGTCGTCGTCGCTCAGGTAGGTGCAGTGGTCGACGCTCGCCGCATCCAGCTCGACAGACAGGCCCACGCCGTCGCTCGGCCCGAGCTGCGCCGCGTGCACGCGCACGCCCAGGCCCCGGTCGGCACCCGCGCGAAGGATGCGGCGGCTCTGCTCGACGGTGAACGCCCCGGTCTCGCAGAACACGTCGATCCACCGGGCGTGCGGGGCGCACGCATCCAGCATGGGCCCCGTCACCAGGTCGACGTACCCGTCGCGGTCGTCGGCGTACTCGGGCGGCACGACGTGTGCCCCGAGGAACGTCGTCTCGTCCGTCACCTCGCGCGCGAGACGGAGCAGCCGCTCCTCGTCCGCGACGGTCAGCCCGTATCCGCTTTTGATCTCGAACGTCGTCGTCCCCTGCGCGTGCAGCTCGGCGACGAAACCCGCGAGTCGCGCTCGCAACTGCTCGTCCGAGGCGGCGCGGGTCGCCGCCACCGTCGAGCGGATCCCGCCCGCCGTGTACGGTCGGCCGGCCATCCGGGCCTCGAACTCCGCCGCCCGGTCGCCGCCGAACACGAGATGCGTGTGCGCGTCGACGAATCCGGGGATGACCGCCGCGCCATCGACGTCGATCCGTTCGTCCGCGTCCTCCCGCGGCGCCGACGCGGCCGGCCCCGTCCACTCGACGCGGCCGTCGACCGTGAGCACGGCGGCGTCCGAGACGAGCCCGAGGGGTCCGGGATGCGCCGGATCGAACGTCACGAGTTCCCCGATGCCCGTGACGAGCGTCGCGGTCATCGGCGGGCGGCGGTCTGCTCGCGCATCGGGATGCGCAGCCCGCGCTCCTCGGCGACCTCGACCGCGCGGTCGTAGCCCGCATCCACGTGCCGCATCACGCCCGTCCCCGGGTCGTTGACGAGCACGCGCTCGATCTTCTCGGCGGCGAGCGGTGTGCCGTCCGCGACGATCACCTGGCCCGCGTGGATGCTGCGCCCGATGCCGACACCGCCGCCGTGGTGCAGCGACACCCAGGTGGCGCCGGACGCCGTGTTCAGGAGGGCGTTGAGCAGCGGCCAATCCGCGATCGCGTCGGAGCCGTCGGCCATCGACTCCGTCTCGCGGTACGGGGAGGCGACGGACCCCGAGTCGAGGTGGTCGCGGCCGATGACGACCGGCGCGGAGAGCTCCCCGGAGGCGACCATCTCGTTGAACCGCAGCCCCGCGAGGTGCCGCTCCTTGTATCCCAGCCAGCAGATCCGGGCGGGGAGGCCCTCGAAGTGCACCTTCTCGCCCGCCTGCGTGATCCAGCGCCGCAGGTGCTCGTCCTCGGGGAAGAGCTCGAGCACCGCGCGGTCCGTCGCCGCGATGTCGGCCGGGTCGCCCGAGAGGGCCGCCCAGCGGAACGGGCCCTTGCCCTCGGCGAAGAGCGGGCGGATGTACGCGGGCACGAAGCCGGGGAAGTCGAAGGCGCGGTCGTAGCCGCCGAGCTGGGCCTCCGTCCGGATCGAGTTGCCGTAGTCGAACACCTCGGCGCCCGCGTCCTGGAACCCGACCATCGCCTGCACCTGGGCCGCCATCGAGCGGCGGGCGTCGTCGGTGAAGCGCTCCGGGTCGGCGGCGGCGCGGTCGCGCCACTCCTCGACCGTGTACCCGATCGGAAGGTACGAGAGCGGGTCGTGGGCGCTGGTCTGGTCGGTGACGATGTCGATCGGGACGCCGCGGCGGAGGAGCTCGGGGAACACCTCGGCGGCGTTGCCGACCACGCCGACGGAGAGCGCCTCGCCCGCGTGTTTGGCGGCCAGGGCCCGAGCGACCGCGTCCTCGAGGTCGTCGGCGAGCACGTCGAGGTAACCGTGGTCGACGCGGCGCTGCAGCCGGGTGCGGCCCACATCCACGATGAGCACGGCCCCGCCGTTCATGGTCACGGCGAGGGGCTGCGCGCCGCCCATCCCACCGCACCCCCGGTCAGGGTGAGCGTGCCGGCGAGGGAGCCGCCGAACCGCTTCCGGGCGACCGCTCCGAAGGTCTCGTACGTGCCCTGCAGGATGCCCTGCGAGCCGATGTAAATCCAGGATCCGGCGGTCATCTGGCCGTACATGGTCAGCCCCTGCGCCTCGAGCCGGCGGAACTCGGGCCAGGTCGCCCAGTCGCCAACGAGGTTGGAGTTGGCGATGAGCACGCGCGGCGCCCACTCGTGCGTGCGGAAGACGCCGACGGGCTTGCCGGACTGCACCAGCAGCGTCTCATCCGCCTCGAGGTCGCGCAGCGTGGCGACGATCGCGTCGAAGGCCTCCCAGCTGCGGGCCGCGCGCCCTGTTCCGCCGTAGACGACGAGGTCGTCGGGGCGCTCGGCGACCTCGGGGTCGAGGTTGTTCATGAGCATCCGCAGGGGCGCCTCGGTCTGCCAGCTCTTGGCGCTCAGTTCCGTGCCGCGGGCGGCGCGGACCGGTCGTGCTCCATCCATGGGTCGCGTTCCTTTCGTCGTCGCCAAGAGTTCCTGAGTTTTTCGGGGGAACGGCTGCGTCAGACCCGAAAAACTCAGGAATCGTCGGCTTGGTTGGTCAGGGAGGTCGGCCGCGGCGCGCAGGGCGCCGGAGGCCACGAGGGCGTAGGCCGCCTCGATCTCGGGGGCGAGGTGGCGGTCCGGGCCCGGGCCGGGGACCGTCTCGCGCAGGGCGGCGATGACGGCTCCGGTCGCGGGTCCCGGCTGCAGCGGCGCGCGGAGGTCGGCACCGCGGGCGGCCGTCATCACCTCGATGGCGATGACGCGGGCGAGTCCGTCGATGGCGCGGCGCAACTTGCGCGCGGCTGCCCATCCCATCGACACGTGGTCCTCCTGCATCGCGGACGACGGGATGCTGTCCACCGACGCCGGCGCCGCGAGCCGCTTCAGCTCGGAGACGATCCCGGCGGCCGTGTACTGGGCGATCATCAGCCCCGAATCGACGCCGACCTCGTGCGCGAGGAACGGGGGAGGCCCTGGTTCCGCGCCGGGTCCAGGAAGCGGTCGGTCCGCCGCTCCGACATGCTGGCCACGTCGGCGACCGCGATCGCGAGGAAGTCGAGCACGTAGGCGACGGGTGCGCCGTGGAAGTTGCCGTTCGACTCCACCCGGCCGTCGAGGGTGAGGACGGGGTTGTCGACCGCCGAGGCGAGTTCGCGTCCGGCGACGAGCTCCGCGTGTGCGAGGGTGTCGCGCGCGGCGCCGTGCACCTGCGGCGAGCAGCGGAGGGAGTAGGCGTCCTGCACGCGCGTGCACTCGGGCCCCTTGTGGCTGGCGACGATGGGGGAGTCCGCGAGCATCGCCCGGAGGTTCGCCGCCGACACGGCCTGGCCCGCCTGCGGGCGCAGCCGCTGCAGGTCGTCGGCGAACACGGCATCCGTCCCGAGCAGCGCCTCGACGCTCATGGCGGCGGCGATGTCCGCGTCGGTGAGGAGGCCATGGAGGTCGTGGATGGCGAGCGCCAGCATCCCGAGCATCCCGTCGGTGCCGTTGATCAGCGCCAAGCCCTCCTTCTCGGCGAGGACCACCGGCTCGATGCCCGCGAAGGCCAGCGCGTCTGCCGCGTCGACCAGTTCGCCGTCGACGCGCACCCGGCCCTCGCCCATCGCCGCGAGCGCGCAGTGTGCGAGCGGCGCGAGGTCGCCAGAGCAGCCGAGCGAGCCGTACTCGTGCACGACCGGGGTGATGCCGGCGTTCAGCAGCGCGGCGTAGGTCTCGACCGTCTGCGGCCGGGCGCCCGTGCGGCCGGTCATCAGGGTGGACAGGCGTAGCAGCATCAGCGCGCGTACCACCTCGCGCTCGACCTCCGGCCCGGAGCCGGCGGCGTGCGAGCGGACCAGGCTGGCCTGCAGCTGCGCGCGCCGGTCGGCCGGGATGAACGTGGTCGCGAGCGCGCCGAATCCGGTCGAAATGCCGTAGTGCGGCTCGGTGTCGTCGGCGAGGGCCTCGACGATGGCGCGGGATGCGGCGACGCCGTCGAGCGCGGCCGGATCGAGCTCGACGCGGGCGCCGTGGCGGGCGACCGCGACGACGTCGGCGATGGTTAGTGCGCCCGCGCCGGCGGTGACGGTGGTCTGGGTCTGGAGCATGCTCCGATCCTCGCGCCGCAGGACCCCTGGCGCTCCGGCTGTAGGCTGCTCGGTGTCCGGTATCCCAGACGATGACGGGAGGGGATGCGGTGAGCAAGGTTCCCGCGGCCGAGAACACCCTGCGCATCCTCGGCTACCTCGGAGCGCAGCGCGGCCCCGTGCCCGCCGCCGCCATCGCGTCCGCTCTGGGGCTTCCGCGCTCGACGGTCTACCACCTGCTCGTCGTGCTGGCCGACCACGGCTTCGTGCTGCACCTCCCCGAGGCGCGTCGGTACGGCCTCGGCGTCGCGGCCTACGAGCTGTCGAGCGGGTTCTCGCGCCAGCAACCGCTCAGCCGGCTCGGGCGTCCCATCGTCGCGGCCCTCGTCGACGCGATCGGCGAGTCCGGTCACGTCGCCGTGCTGCACGGCCGCGATGTCGTCTACATCGTCGAGGAGCGCGCCCCCGCCGGCCGCGCCTGGTGACGGATGTGGGCGTGCGGCTGCCCGCGCACCTCACCGCGAGCGGCCGCGCGCTGCTTGCAACGCTTCCCCGCGAGCAGCTGCGGGCGCTCTATCCCGACTCGGACGCCTTCGAGGACCGCACCGGAGCCGGCCCCCACTCGTACGCCGAGCTGCGCCGCGTCGTCACGGAGGCGCGCGAGCGCGGCTACGCGACCGAGGACGGCGAGGTGACCCCCGGGTTCGCCTCGGTTGCCGTCTCGGTCCGCGACCACGCCGGGTGGCCCGCGGCGGGCATCGCCGTCACGTTCCCGCGCGAGAACGTCGCCGCGGAGGAGTGGGATGCGCTGGCCGCGCGGGTGCGCGACGCGGCCGCCGAGCTCTCCCGGCGCATCCGCGGCACCTGACGACGTCGCGAACGCGAGCGAGTGGATGCGGCGCTCGCCGCATCCACTGGCGCGCCTTCGCCGGCGCAGGTCAGGCGCGGCTGGGCGTGCGGTTCTCGGCGCTGACCATCCAGGCGTACTGCTCGAGCTTCTCGATGATCGCGTGCAGCAGATCCGCCGAGGTCGGGTCCTCCTCGTCGACGTCGTCGTGCACGTCGCGCATGGTGCGCACGACCGCCTCGAGGCGCTCCGTCATCAGGTCGACCGTCTCCTCGGTGTCGACCTCGCCGTTCGGGAACTCGGGCAGGCTGGTCTGCTCGGCGACGGTGGCGCTGCGGCCGTCCGGGGTCGCGTGCAGGGCGCGGAGGCGCTCGGCGATGACGTCGCTGAACTCGCGGGCCGACTCGACGATCTCGTCCAGCTGCAGGTGCAGGTCGCGGAAGTTGCGGCCGACGACGTTCCAGTGCGCCTGCTTGCCCTGCAGGTGCAGCTCGATCAGGTCGACGTGCACCCGCTGCAGGTTCTGCGCGAGCTGTTCGGAGGCGACGAACCCGTGCTCGGCATGCTCCCGTCGGGTCGGGGCGACGCCGACCGCGCTGGTGCGGCGGACGGATGCGGTCTTCGGACCGCCCTTCTTGGGGCTGCTCTTGGTGCTGGTCTTGGTCTCGCTTGCGGCCACGATGGGTCCCTTCTGATCGATGACACCGCGGACGATAGGCCTGCAGCAGTGGTCACGGAAGCGGGTTGACAGCGCGTGAAAACCCTTGGCACTCTGCGGTGGAGAGTGCTAAAATCCTTGGTCGAAAAGAGGGTGTGAACCACCTCTCATCAGCACAAACGAAGAAAGGGGTACATCTGATGGCCATGTCGTTCGATCCTTTCTCCCAGCTGGACCGGATCGCACAGAGCGTCTTCGACACCAGCCGCCAGCCGCGCATCATGCCGGTCGACCTCTTCCGTGAGGGCGACCGCTACATCCTCAACGCCGACCTGCCAGGAGCGGACCCGGCGTCGGTGGATGTGGACGTCGACGGCCACCTGCTGACCATCCGCGCGGTGCGCAGCGCCGCCGACCGCGACGGCGCCCGCTGGCTGGCACAGGAGCGTCCGTACGGCGCGTACATGCGCCAGTTCACGATCGGCGACGACGTCGATCCCGACGGCATCACCGCCTCCTACGACAACGGCGTGCTGAGCGTCATGATCCCCGTCGCCGAGCGGGCCAAGCCGCGGAAGATCTCGGTGGAGTCGGCGCGCCGCGAGTCGAGGGAGAGCGGCCAGAAGGCCGTCTCGGCGGGATAGCCCGCGGAGACGCTCCGGCCCGCACGTGGCCGGTCGAGGGCGCGTCGTCAGTGGGCGGCGCGCCCTCGCGCCGCCCACTCCAGCCTCCGCAGAGCCTCCGCGTTGCGGGCGTGCAGCAGCGCATCCGTCAGGACGTCCGGGATGCGCGTCACGATCCCGGTGCGCGGGTACTCCTCGATGCGCACGACGCTGCCGCCGCCTCGCGGCTTGACCTCGATGATCACGCGCTCGGTGCCGAACGGCCGGGTCTTGGCCTCCAGCACCATCCGGCGCGGCGGATCCCACTCGTCGACGCGGGTCTCGTCGTTGAGCACCAGCGGCCAGACCCCGACCGAGTGGTGCAGTCGCGAACCGACCGCGGGGTAGCGGTCGTCGGCAGCGCGCAGGCGGGAGGCGCCGACCACCCAGGTCGGATAGATCCACGGGTCGGCGAGGACGGCGAAGACCTGCTCGGGCGTGCACGACATGCGGCGGACGTTGACGGACATGATCAGTGCTCCGTGAGGGTCTGGGGGAGGGCGTCGGCGATGAAGGGCGTGGGCGGCGGCGAGGAGAGCTGGTCCGGCCCGGGGGACAGGTCGGGCATCCGGGTGAACCCGAATTCGTGACGCAGCGCGCTGCGAGCCGCGTAGTAGCCGCCGAGGCCGTGGACCCCCGGCCCGGGAGCGACGGATGCCGAGGCCAGGTAGAGGCCGCGTCCGGGCATTCGCCACGGATCGGAGGAGAGCACCGGGCGGGCGACGAGCTGCCCGAAGTCCGGCGCGCCCGCCGAGATGTCGCCTCCGATGTAGTTCGGGTTGTGCTGCTCCACCTGCACCGCGTTCATCGTCGAGGTCCCGATGATGAGGTCGCGGAAGCCCGGGGCGAACTGCTCGATGCGGCGGATGATCGCCTCGGTCCGGTCCTCCGTCGATCCGCGGGGCACGTGCGTGTACGTCCAGAGCACGTGCTTGCCCGCAGGCGCCCGCGTCGGGTCGAACAGCGACGGCTGCGACAGCAGTACATAGGGCGGTTCGCTGTGGCGGCCGTGTGCGACGGCGTTCTCGGCGCGGGCGACCTCGCTGCGGCTGCCGCCGAGGTGGACGGTGGCGGTCTCGTTCAGCTCGGGATTCGTCCAGGGCACCGGTCCGGACAGCGCGAAGTCCGCCTTGAAGACGCCGTTGCCGTCGCGGAACCGTGCGATCTTCCGCAGGTAGCCCGCGGACAGGCGGTCCTCGCCGAGCCGGGCCGCATCGGCGACGTGCGTGTCGAAGAGGATGACACGGGCGTCCGGCAGCTCCGCCAGCGACTCCACCGGGGTGTCCGTCACGATCTCGCCGCCGTGCGCGAGCAGGTCGGCGGCCATCGCATCCGCGATCGCCTGACTGCCGCCGACCGGCAGCGGCCAGCCCCGGGCGTGCGCGTAGACGGCGAGCGTGAGTCCGGCCGCCGCGCCGGCGACGCTCGGCAGCGGGAGGGTGGTGTGCGCGAACACTCCGGCGAGCAGCGCTCGGGGCGCTTCCGTGCGGAACGGGATGTTCCACCACGGGCCGCCCTGCGCGAGCGCGGTCAACCCGAAGCGCGCCGCGACCAGTGGATGCCGGGGCACCTGGAGCAGCGCCGAGCCGGTGAACTGCGCCACCGCGTCCGCGTCACGCACCAGCGGCCCGAGCAGCGCGCGCCAGGCAGGACCGTCCACGCCCAGCTCGTCCACGGTCCGCTCGAGATCGAGGTAGGCCATCGCGACACGGCCGCCGTCGAGCGGGTTGCCGTACGAGGCGGTCGGGACGACGAACGGGATGCGCTTCGCCAGCCCGAACTTCCGGAAGAAGCCGGAGGCGAACCCGAGTGGATGCACGGCCGAGCAGATGTCGTGGCGGAAGCCCGGCAGCGTCAGCTCTTCGGTGCGAATGCCGCCGCCGATGGTCGCGTTGCGCTCGTACACCCGCACCGAAAGACCCGCACGGGCGAGCGTCACGGCGGCGGACAGGCCGTTCGGGCCGGAGCCGATGACGATCGCGTCGAGGCGGTCCGCGGAGGAGGGGGCGCTCATACCTCCCTGTATACCCCGCTGCGCTCCGCGGGCCGAGGGAGATCGGCAGCGCGCTCCCAGCCTCCATCCGCTAGTGTTGCTAAGTCGGCTCTTGACACTGCGCGATCTGCGCGGATGGGTTTGTCAGTCAAGTGGGCCGGTTTCGCACCCGATCGGCGGTGCGGATCACACGATCGTGAACGGCCCCGGACACAGTTCGCCCGGGAATCATTCGGTGCGCTGAGGCGCGCCGCCGCGCACTCTAAAGCAACCCAGGAAGAACATCCATGCCCGGATACAACAACGACCGACGACCGCAGTCCGCCCGCGGCGGCGCCCCGAAGAGCGGCAGCCGCAGCCCGAAGCACCGCGGCTACCGCGCTGAGGAGCCCGCGACCGGCAAGAAGGCCCGCTGGAGCGCGGACGACCGCGCCGCGCGTGGCCGCTCCGTCTACGGCAGCCGCGACGACAGCGCCGGAGCCCGTGGCGGCAGCGCCGGCAGCGCCCGCGGCGGTGAGCGCCCCAACTGGGAGCCCCGCGGCAAGGATGCGCGCCGCACCGAGCGCGAGTGGGAGGACCGCTCGCAGCGCCAGGAGCGTCCGCGTCGCGATTTCGGCGACCGCACCGACCGTCCGCGCCGCGACCAGGACGACCGTCCGCGTCGTTCGTTCGATGACCGTGGCGAGCGTCCGCGTCGCGACTTCGGTGAGCGGAGCGAGCGTCCGCGCCGCGAGTACGACGACCGCCCCCGTCGTTCGTTCGATGACCGTGCCGAGCGTCCACGCCGGGACTTCGGCGACCGGAGTGAGCGTCCGCGCCGCGATCAGGACGACCGTCCGCGTCGTTCGTTCGATGACCGTGCCGAGCGTCCGCGCCGTTCGTTCGATGACCGTGCCGAGCGTCCCCGCCGTGACTTCGCCGAGCGCACCGACCGTCCGCGTCGCGACTTCGGCGACCGCACCGAGCGTCCCCGCCGTGACTTCGCCGAGCGCACCGACCGTCCCCGTCGCGACTTCGACGAGCGCCCCCGCCGGTCCTTCGACGACCGTGCCGAGCGTCCGCGACGCGACTCCTCCTTCTACCCGTCGCGTGACGAGAAGCCGGCCTTCGCGCCCACCGACGACGTCGTGCTGGAGCGCCTGCAGGCGGACGCGATCCAGGCGGAGGATGTCGAGGGCGTGACCTTCGCCGACCTCGGCCTCGGCGGAAACATCGTCCGCGCACTCGCCGAGCTCGGCGCCGAGAAGCCGTTCCCCATCCAGGCCGCGACGCTTCCCGATGTCCTCTCCGGCAAGGACGTGCTCGGCCGCGGCCGCACCGGCTCCGGCAAGACCATCGCCTTCGGTGCCCCGCTCGTCGAGCGCCTCATGCAGCAGTGGGCCGACAACGGCAAGTCCGGCGGCAAGCGCCAGTTCGGCCGCGCGCCGCGTGCGCTCATCCTGGCCCCGACCCGCGAGCTGGCGCTGCAGATCGACCGCACCGTGCAGCCGATCGCCCGCAGCGTCGGCCTCTTCACCACGCAGATCTACGGCGGCGTCCCGCAGGGCCGTCAGGTCGGCGCGCTGCAGCGCGGCGTCGACATCGTGATCGGCACCCCCGGCCGCATCGAGGACCTCGTGGAGCAGGGCCGGCTGGACCTCAGCGAGGTCATCGTCACCGTCCTCGACGAGGCCGACCACATGTGCGACCTCGGCTTCCTCGAGCCGGTGCAGCGCATCTTGCGCCGCACCTCCGAGGGTGGCCAGAAGCTGCTGTTCTCCGCGACCCTCGACTCCGGTGTCGCGCAGCTGGTCGACGAGTTCCTCGTCGACCCGGCCGTGCACGAGGTGGCGGGCGAGGACCAGGCGTCCTCGACCATCGACCACCGCGTGCTCGTGATCGAGCACCGCGACAAGGGCGCCATCATCGAGCAGCTCGCCGACCGCGAGGGCAAGACCCTGGTCTTCGCCCGCACCCGCGCCTTCGCCGAGATGCTGGCCGACCAGCTGGAGGACGCCGGCATCCCCGCCGTCAGCCTTCACGGCGACCTGAACCAGTCGCGCCGCACGCGCAACCTGGCGCAGCTGACCAGCGGCCGCGTCAACGTGCTCGTGGCGACGGATGTCGCCGCCCGAGGCATCCACGTCGACGACATCGACCTGGTCATCCAGGCGGATGCGCCGGACGAGTACAAGACGTACCTGCACCGTTCCGGCCGCACCGGCCGCGCCGGCAAGCAGGGCACCGTCGTGACACTCATCCCGCGCCAGCGTCAGCGCCGGATGACCGAGCTGCTCGGCCGCGCCGAGATCGAGGCCGACTTCGTGCCGGCCGCGCCCGGCGACGACGTGCTGCTGACGCTGGCGCAGTAACCGCGTCCGCTCCGCTCCACGGAACCGCCCTCGACACGTTGTGTCGGGGGCGGTTCTCGCGTTGTACGGCGCATGGGCGGGCATTGACCGCAATGACAGCACCTCCACATCGAGGGTGCGCCGTGCGATATCTTACGTTTGAACGTCTGTTCGTTATGAAAGGTATTGCAGTGGCAACAATCAGCGTCACCCCCGAAGAGCTCAAGAGCCAGGCCAAGGTCTACCTCGTCGCCAAAGACGAGATCGAGTCCGCGGTCCAGAAGGTCAACAGCATGAACAACACCATCCACGAGGAGTGGAAGGGTGCGGCGTTCGAGGCCTACCTCACGCAGTACGACCAGCTCTACAAGAACGTCCAGCAGTTCGAGCAGCTCCTCGAGAGCATCAACCAGCAGCTGAACTCGTATGCCGACACCGTCGCAGAGCGCGACGCGCAGGATGCGCAGAGTTTCGGCTTCTGACCGGGTCGTCCGTCGCGCGCGGGGAGCGGCCGTCGTCCTCAGCCTGGCTGTGGGCGCCGGCCTGCTCGTCTGCGCCACCACCGGGGCCGCTGCCGACACCGGCAGCGGCCCCGACGGCGACGGCAGCCTGCACCTCCTCCCCGAGGTGATCACGAACGCGGGGATCAGTGCGGGCTCGTCCGGTGACTTCCCCGTGAAGGGCGAGCTCTTCCTGCCCCGCATGGAGCGACGTGCGGCGGAGCGCGAAAAGGAGGCCTCCGAAGTGACGGCCGCTCTCGGAAGAGTCGCCTTCGAGCCTGCCGACCGCAGCCAGGAGCTCGACCGGTTCTACGCGGGGCCGCGCAGCGGGCTCTTCGCCGATTACCGCCCCGCGGCGGCGATCGACCGAACCGGGAGGCCGGCGGCCCACGATGCCGAGCTCTGGGCTGCCGCGATGCTGGTTGCCGCGGTCCCCGTGCTCTTTCTCGTCGTCTTCGTCGGCTGGAAGACCGCATCGCGACGGGCGAAGCACCATGGGTGAGCGGCACATCGACCTGAGCATCGAGCTCAACGGCAAGCAACTCGACCTTCGCGTCCCCGCGGCGGTGACGCTCGCGCGTCTCACCGAACTGATCGGCCGCGTCCTCCGGGAGCACGACATCGTCATGCCCGCCGAGTGGCGGCTCCGGCTGAAGGACAAGCCGATCGCCCTCGGCGACCATGACGTGATCGCCGACTTCCCCGTGGGGGACGGCGATGTTCTGGAAGTCGTCACTCCCTCGGCGCCCGTCCGCGCCTGACCTGCGCCGAAGCCGCCCGCTCGTGGAGCGGGCGGCTTCGGCGTATCGGTGCGCTCGTGTTCGGCGCGCTACGCCCGCCGCCGACGTCGTGCCACCAGTCCGGCGACCAGCGCTCCGATGAGCGAGCCCGCGACGAAGATCGCGATCAACCGGTAGTCGAAGGCCGGCGACGCTGCCGCTTCCGCATCGGTGATGTCCTTCGTCGTGACGGGAGCGGCGAAGACGTCGTAGATCCGTTCCGGGTCGGCGCCGCTCGCGCGGGTGTTCGAGAGCACGGTCGAGAAGCGCTCGCTGAACGCACGGCTGTCCGAGAGGTCGGCCTCGCCCGTTCCGATGGTGCCCTTCATCGCGTCCAGCACGGCTTTCGACTCGGCCTGCGTCTTGCCGACGCTGGCCGACAGCTCGTCGAACTGCGCCGTGTTGTCGGTGATGAGCTGCGCGCGTGCGGCAACCGACGTCGCCCCAGCACTGGTCGACGTGACCAGCTCCGACAGCGTTCGGTACAGGGATGGGCCGGTCGTCTCATCCAGGTACAGTTCTGGCTTGCCCTCGTCCTGTCCCTTCCAGGGGAGCGTCTGCAGTTGGATGACGGTGTTCGCCTTCTCCTCCCACCGGGCCGGCGCCGCGCTGACGCTCGCAAGCGCGCCCGCGTACCAGTTCTCGAGTCCGCGGAGCGAGTCGGAGAAGTAGGTCTCGGAGAGATGCGGAGCGGATAGGATCGCGATGCTCTCGGCGGTGGCCCGCAGCTGGTCGCGCACCGCATCGATCTGCCGGACGATCGCCGAAATGTTGTCGAGGCCCAGGGCCTGGTACTCCCGGACGTCGGCATCGCTCAGACGGTCGCGGATCGTCGCCGCGTCGATGGTGCCGTACCGGTTGACGACAGATTCGGCGCTGTGGCCGGTGAAGTCGCCGCTCGACTGGAGTTCGGTGGTGAACGCCTGCAGCGACTCGCCGGGTGCGCCGAACAGGAAGTGGAGCAGGTTGGCCGCCGTCTGGATGTTGCCGAGATACGCGGTGATGTCAGCGAACCCTTCTCCGCCGATCTTCTCTCTCGCGACGTCCGCCGGGACGAGCAGGTAGGCATCGCTCCCGAGAGCCGCGGCCGGGGACGGCGGCACGGCCGCGGTGTCCTGCGCGGTATAGGAGAGCGTGACCGCTCCGGCGCTGTCGGCCAGATCGATGGTGTACGTGAGGTCGACGGCGAGAGGGCCGGCGCCGACCGTGTTGTCGATCGTCACGGTCGCCGTCGCCGGGTCGACCGTCACGCAGCCGGCGCAGGCGGTGGCTCCGGGGACGATGGACACCCGCGATGGGGAAACGGATGGGGGAAGGGAGATGGCGACGACATACCGGGCCCCCGCCGGAACCGTGACGGGCAGCTGCTTGGTCTGCGACTGATGGGTGCCGCCGGCGGGGATGTCGACCAGTGTCAGGGCGGGCGGGACGATGTTGTTCTGTTCGCCGAACCTCCGGATCAGGCCGAGTTGCTCGGTGAACGGCGCCGCTGTGAACCCGGTGTGCGCCTCCAGCTGGGCGAACAGCGTCGTGTACTGGGCGGGGTCCGTGGGAATCGTACCGATCAGATCCTGAACAGCCTTTTCGTACTGCCCGACAGCGCTGGTCGCGCCGCTCGTGCCGAAGCTGGTGGCCACCTTCTCGGCGAGTGCGCTGCGAGCCAGCTCTGGCGTCAGCGACCCCGCGTCGACGGCGTAGTTGGAGTCGTTGCGGGGCAGCGTGAGCGTGAAGTACTCCCGGAGGAGATTCGTCTCCAAGGTCTCCAGTTCGCGCATCGACCCGGTCAGGGCGTTCTGCTGCTGTTCGAGTGACCCCTTGGCGGTGTCCACCCGGGCGTTGAAATCGGCGGCGATCCGGTCGTATCCCGCGACGGCGGCCTGCAGGGCGTCGAGCACGCCCGCCGTGCCTCCGTGGGGGCCGGCGGAGGAGAAGCCGTCGAGTCCGCTCCACGCTCCGTCGCCGCCGAACAACTCGCCGACATGGCCTGCGAACGCGTCGTCGTAGAACCTCTTGTCCGCCGACGCCTGGCCGGAGACGGCCGCGTTGCCGTTGAGGACGTTCGTGCGTGCGATCTGCTGCTGGAGCGCGAAGTAGTCCGACAGCTTCGGCTGCTGACCGGCGAGCGACTCGCTCGTCCTGGTCAGGGTGCGGGTCGTGCTGTCGGTGAAGCCGTTCTGCGCCGAGATCCAGGCCGAGTTGAGCTGCTGCAGGATGCGGGCGAGGCTGAGGCTGCTGGCGTAGCTCTTGCCAGTGGCCTCCAGGTCGGGGGAGATCCGGTCCGACAGCGCATCCACCAGTCCGGACTGGCTGTTCACCACCGCGGCCATGTTTGCTTGCGCTCCGGCGATGTTCCCCGCGATGCTCGCGAAGTACATCTTGACGACCCGGGTGTTGAAGTCCCGGAGAATCGTGAAGACCTGATTCTTGAGGACCTGCGAGGACGATCCGCCCCCGTCCACCAGCTTGTAGTCGATGACCGCATGGACCGGGTCGAGATCCTGCAGCGTCAGGATGTCGTGCGAGAAGGTGCGGGGGAGGAAGACCGCGGCGGTCACGCTCTTGTCCGCATACGCGTTCTCGGCGACGCTGCGCGAGACGACCGTCCAGTTGTACCGGTCGTCGTTGTCGACCAGATGTACGAAGTCATTGCCGAAGTGATATTCGGTTCCGTTGAACCCCGCCGGCTCGTCCTCGTTCACCAGTGCGATCGTCGGGCGGGCCGACGAAGCGGCGGTGCCGTCAGCGCCCACCAGATTGCTGGAGCCGACCAGGAGCGCGGCGAGGGCGAGCGTCACGATGCTGATCAGCGTCTTCTTGATCATGATGGATGTGACCTTAGCAGCGCTTCCATCAAAAATGTCAGTACACTCATGCCATGCGATTGTTCAACGGAGCGGACACCCTCGAATTCGAGCGCTCGGAGTCCGTCCTCCGGGTCCTCCTCACGGGGGCGCAGATCCGGATGGGCGCGATCGACGTCGTGCGGCATCACGTCACGGTCGCGCAGGAAGCGCCCGACGACTTCGAGGCCGTCCTCGAGTACTCCGTCTCCCCTGCGGTCCAGACCCTGCGGCAGGCGTCCGCGGACGCGCGCACCCGCACCGCGCGGCTGCGACTCGCGCAGAGGCTCGCCGCGCTCATCCCGCTCGCGGGCACGTACACCGTGCCGTTCCTGCATCCCGAGAACATCGAGCTCACCGGCGCCGGCGTCTCGGTGATCCATTCCGGCCTCGTCGACGTGCTCGCTCCGATGACGTTCGATGAAAGCCTGTTCCTCCGCGGCTACCGGGCTCTGGTCCTGAGCATCGTGCACCCGCGCCATGCGTTCGAGAAGCTCGCCGACGGCGCCGTCGCCCTCGACGACCCGTTCAGCCGCCGCGTCGTCGCCTGTGACAGCCCTCAGGAGGTGGCCTCGTTCATCGACGGCGAGCTCGCCGCAGAGAGCGCGCGAGCCGCGCGCGAACGGGTATCCGTGCCGAAACGCCGCTATCGGCTGACGCTCGCCGTCGCCGCCGTCGCCGCCGTCGCGGCCGCCGTCTGCGGCTGGCTGGCGTACAGCTCCAACGTCGTCACGGCACCCCGGCAGGAGGCGGTCATCACGGCGCAGGCGCACTTCCTGACCGACGACTACGCCCAGACCCTGGCGACATTGCGGGCATACAGCCCGAGCGACCTGCCGAAGTCCGCCCGCTACGTGCTCGCCGTGAGCTCCGTGAAGCTGACCGATCTGACGGGCACGCAGAAGGATGCGGTGCTCGACACGATCTCCCCGAAGACGGATGACAACACGCTCGACTACTGGATCTTCCTCGCGCGGGGCGATCTCGATCGGGCGCTGAACCTGGCGCAGAACCTCGGAGACGACCAGCTCAGTCTGCTGGCATACACGAATCTCTACCAGGCCACGAAGCTCAACACGACGATGGATGGGGCGCGCAAGCAGAAACTGCTGACCGACTACTCCAAGCAGATCGAGGAGCTCACCGCTCGGCTGGGCGCGGCCCAGTGAGCGCGGCCACCGCCACCGACTACTTCGGGTCGGGCACCACGTCGGACGCTCAGGGCGGCCGTGTGGACGACCGGCTGGATGCGGAGAGCGTGCTCTTCGTGGTCTACCTGCTCGATGACCCGCTGGTGCGCATCGCGCTGACCGAGGACACCCCGTCCGCCGGGCACGAACGGCTGACACTCGGTGCGATCAGCGACCGGCTCTTCGTCAACGGTCACACGGTGCCTCCGGGCCGGACCATGGTCGACGGGTACGAACTCTTCGTGGTGGATGCGCGGCGCGCCCGCACCAAGCATCTGCTGCTCGACCCCGGCCGGCACTTCGTGCTCGGCGATTCCGCGGTCGCCGGCGTCCGGGCCCCGGGTCCGGGAGTGGTGACCATCCAGGGCGACGTCCTGATCCTTCAGCCGGGCGACGACGTCCTCTATCTGAACGATCGGAAGGTCGCCGAACCCGCGCTGATCCACGCGGCGTCCGTCGGAGACCGCGTCCTGACCACCGGATTCCTCCTCGAGAAGCGTCCCTCGCAGTGGCGGGTGACGGCGTTCGCCGACACGGTCGAATTCGACGACGCGGCGTTCCTGGAACAGGAGCCGGATGCGGAGTTCCCACCCGACTTCCCGGAGTACCGCCGCAGTCCTCGCATCGTCCAGGAGGTGCCGACCGACACGATCTCCATCGAGAAGATCGAGCCGCCGCAGAAGCCGGACAAGAACAGCCTCCTCAAGGTGCTCCTGCCACCGCTGGGGATGGTCGCCGTCGGCGTCGCGACGAGCATCTTCTCGGGCCGCAACCCCCTGATGATGCTCGGCATGGGGCTTCTGAGCGTGCTCACCGCCGGATTCACGCTGTCGCAGTTCCTCGCTGATCGGCGCGAACGTCGCCGGCAGGACGCATCGCGGCGGGACGACTACGAGCGCTACCTCCTCGGCGTCACGGCGACCGTCGCCCGGCTCTCGGCCCAGGAGCGGAGCGTGCTCGAATACGCCTCCCCGGCGCCGGCGGCTCTCGTCGACCTCGTACAGAGGTACGACCCGCGCATCTACGAGCGCCTCGCGAACAACAAGGACTTCCTGCAGGTGTCGCTCGGCACGGGCGACACCCCGTCGTCGCTTTCCATCTCGTCCGATATCGGCGAGCGCGACGACGATCCCGACGCGCGCCGGGTGACCGACCTCGTGGCGCGCTTCGCCATCCAGCGACAGGTACCCATCCCGATCAGCCTGCGCGACCAGACCGTCGGGCTGGTCGGCACCTACGAGGCGCTCAGCGCGGCGGCGGCGAACCTGCTCCTCCAGCTCGCGGTCTTCCACTCCTACCGCGACGTCAACTTCATCGCACTCGTGCCGGCGAAGTCGTACCGGGACGACTGGTACCCGTGGCGCTTCCTCCCGCACTTCACGATGCAGGAGCTCAACCTGCGCGGGCTGGTCCACAGCGCGAAGACGCGCGACATGGTGCTGAACAGCTTCACCCAGATCCTGACGAAGCGCCGGCAGGCCCTCGCTCAGGCGGGCCGTGAGAAGCCGATGTTCTCGCCGCATTACGTCTTCACCGTCTTCGACGACTCCTATCTCGCCGGCCACGGGATCAACGAATTCCTCGCCGACGACCTCAGCCCGCTCGGCGTGACCGTCATCTGGTGCCGCGAGGACAGGAAGCGCCTACCCGAGACGGTGACCGCCCTGGTCGAGTACGAGAACCGGAACGCCGGCCGGCTGGTCAACGACGAGCGGATCTACGTCGCCAAGGACTTCACGCCGTATCCCGTGCCGGATGGATGGCAGCGCGCGCTGCGCAGACTGCCGAACGTGCAGCACGTCGAGGTGGAGAAGAACGCCATCCCCGGCGCGGTGACCTTCCTGGAGATGTACAAGGTCAAGGAGGTCGCCGACCTGGAGGTGGCGCACCGGTGGTCGTCCGCCGACACCTCCAAGACGCTCTCGGTTCCGCTGGGCCTCCGCGGCAAGGACGATCTCGTCGATCTGAACCTCCACGAGCGCGCGCACGGCCCGCACGGCCTGGTTGCGGGAACGACCGGCTCGGGCAAGTCCGAGATCGTTCAGTCGTACATCCTGTCGCTGGCCGTCAACTTCGCGCCCGAGGACGTCGGGTTCCTCCCAATCGACTTCAAGGGCGGCGGTATGGCCAACCTGTTCACGGGCCTGCCGCACCTCCTCGGGTCGATCACGAACCTCGACGGCGCCGCGTCGGCCCGCGCACTCGCGTCCATCCGGGCCGAGCTGCAGAAGCGCCAGCGGTTGTTCGGCGAGTACGACGTGAACCACATCAACGGCTACACACGGCTGTACAAGCTGGGCAAGACAGCATCCGACGAGGCTGAGAAGGCGAAGTACCCGACCCGCCCGCTGCCGCACCTCTTCTTGATCTCCGACGAATTCGCCGAGCTGAAGGCCAACCAGCCGAAGTTCATGGAGGAGCTGGTCTCGACGGCGCGCATCGGGCGTTCGCTCGGCGTGCACCTCATCCTCGCCACGCAGAAACCGAGCGGCGTCGTCAATGATCAGATCTGGTCGAACAGCCGCTTCAAGCTCGCGCTCAAAGTGGCGGACGTCTCGGATTCGCAGGAGATCATCAAGACGCCTGACGCCGCCGCCATCGTGGAACCGGGGCGCGCCTACCTCCAGGTCGGCAATAACGAGATCTACGAGCTCTTCCAGTCCGCCTGGTCCGGCGCCGACTACGACCCGACCAAGTCGGAGAAGAAGACCGTCGACGAGCGTATCTACCTCATCAACGACTTCGGCCAGTACGACCTGTGGACCTCGGACCTCTCCGGAGACGAGGCCGTGCAGCAGGCGCGCACCGAGAAGGTCAGCGAGCTGAGCGCGGTCGTGGACCACATCGCGGCGCTAGCCCAGGAGACCGGCGCGGTCCTTCCCGAGAAGCCCTGGCTCCCGCCGCTCGGAACGCGGCTGCCGACTCCGCCGGTCGGTTCCGGCCCGGGAGTGCCGCTGGGGCTTCTCGACATCCCCAGCAGGCAAGCCCAGAAGCCGTACCTGTTCGACCTGGACGACGCGTCGCACACGGTCGTCTTCGGCAGCCCCGGTTTCGGCGCGTCCACCGTGCTGCAGACCGCCGTCATGAATCTGGCCCGGCAGCGGACGCCCGAGCAGATCCAGTTCAACCTGCTCGACTTCGGCAACAACGGGCTCCTGCCGCTTCGCGCGCTTCCGCATGTGGCCGACATCGTCACGCTGGAAGAGGAGGAGAAGTGCGGCAAGATGCTCGCCCGCATCTCGGACCTGCTCGCCCAGCGGAGGGGCGCGCTCCGCACGGCCGGCGTCGCCTCTCTCGCCCAGTACCGTGCGAAGACGGGGTCGGAGGTGCCGATCGTCGTCACCGTGCTGGACGGATACGACGCTCTCGCCCAGGACAAGCGCAAGGAGGCGATCGACGCTCAGCTGACCCAGGTGCTTCGGGAGGGCGCCGCACTGGGGGTGTACCTCGTGATGACGGCGAACCGGGCGAACTCGATTCGGATGAACATGAGCAGCAACATCCCCACCAAGATGGCGCTGTACCTGAACGACGAGGCGGACGTGGCCACCCTCTTCGGCCGCGAGCGCGTGCTCCAGGCGGAGATCCTCGGCCGCGGACAACTCGTCCTCGACGCTCCCACCGCGATCCAGTTCTACCTCCCCGCCGACGGCGGCACCGACGCGGAGATGCTGGAGAACCTCGAGCGCGAGATCGCCCGGATGGATGAAGAGTGGACGGGAAGCAGGCCGGAGCCGATCCCGATGGTTCCGGAGGAACTGACGACGGACGCGTTCCGCGACGTTCCATCCGCGGCCGACCTCGAAGCGGCTGGCGGCGTTGGGTTCGGCTTGTCCACGGCGACGACGACAGCCGTCGGATTCCTTCCCCGGTCGCAGCCCTTCTTCCTATTCGCGGCGCGGGACGATGATCAGGAGCTGCTGTTCCAGGAGGTGCTGCTCGCGCAGGGTGCCCGGGTCAAGACGGAATTCATGATCGTCGACTTCGACGAGTCGTTCGAGGAGACCCTGGACAAGACAGCGCTGCCTTCGAACTTCAGCCGTATCACCAGCCAGGCTGACGCCAATCAGATCGTCGCCGGGATCGTCGCTTATCTGGCACTCAGCAAGCAGAAGACGCAGGGCGCTCGCATGGTGCTGGTGATCGCGAACCTCGCCGATTTCATCGTCAAGGCCGGCGTGAAGCCGGAAGACTTCGCCCTCGCGTTGAAAAACGCCTTCAAGGCGGGACTCGATTTCATGATCTTCAGCCGCCACGAGTACATCGCCAAGTCGTACGACGGGGTGCCGAAGCTGCTCAGGGAGCTGAAGTTCAGCGGTCTGGTGGGCGCGAGAGCGTACGACAGCGCGCTCGTGAAGGGAACGGGCAACTCGTACGAGCCCGAGCCGCGAACGGACGAGCCGTTCTTCGTGCTCCGAGGTGGCAGCACGTTCGACAAGGTCCGAGTCCCGCGAGCCAAGGGAGCGGCGGTATGAGCAAGAGTCCAGAGCTGCTTCCGTTGGGGAGCGCGGTGAAGATGGAGGACGACGACCGCATCTACATCGTCATCGCGCGGGGGTTTCAGAAGCTGGAGAAGGGGTTCCTCGCCGGCTATAAGGGCGTCCAGCACCCCCTCGGAGCGATTCCTGACGCCAAAGAGGTCGTGATCAGGCAGCCGCAGATCGCCGAAGTCGTGCATCGCGGGTACGAAAACCCGGACGATGCCGTCTTCGCTCAGAAGCAGCTCGAGGTCGCCAAAGTGCCGCCCGCGAAGCAGCCGCCACTCCCAGAACCGGATCTGACGATCGACCTCTCAAAGCCGGTTCCCCCGGCATCCGCTGCGCCGCAGACGACGGGTCTGGCTGCGCCCGCTGCTGGGGTGAGCAACCCGAAAGATCCCTTCAGCGAGTTACGGAGTAGAGGAAAGAAGAAATGACTGAGAAACAGCAAATGCGTGACCCGAAGCTACCGTTCTTGCCTTTGGGCAGTGTCGTCATTCTGAGGGGGTCGGTCAAGAAGCTGCTGATCGTGTCGCGCGGCTCGATCGTGGAGGACGTGTTCTACGACTACGGGGCCTTCATGTATCCGGAAGGCATGATCGACAGCAAGGTCGCCTACTTCAACCACGACAACATTCTCAGGGTTGTGCACGTGGGATACGCGGACGATGACGACGCGCTGGTGGTCGAGATTCTGAACGATGCGTACGCCGAGTTCCAGGAACGTCGGGAAAACGAGCCGAAGCCTCTGGCGCCGGTCCCGTCGGCTCCGCCGGCTGCCGAAGTGGAAGACATGTTCGCAAGCGTCCGCGATCTGGCGGACGAGGATGAGTGACGTGCAGGCGCTCGCGCGCGTCCTGGAGCTGGAGGACATCATCGGCAGGCTCCAGAAGGTCCGCGACGCGGTGGACGGGTTCACCGTCGACAAGTACGAGAACGCGGGTGCGGCGTTGTGGGCGGGCCAGCAGCGCAGACGCTTCACGGAAACCTTCCACAGCGCCAAGTCGAGCCATTCGCAGACGAACGAGCAGATCGGTCTGGCGATCGAGGACTGCAAGAGCAAACAGCGCGCTCTGGCCTTCTCGATCAATGCCATCGAGCACCCGGACCTTGCGGCCCAGGCGATCGCGATCGCGCTGACCTGAACTCGGCCAGCAGAAACGGAGAGTAAGAGATGGCGACAAGAAGCATTCGGGAAGGCTTCCATGAGGAGACGCGCAAGGTCTCCTCGCTCACGTCCCAGGTCGCAGGCACCAAGGACGGGTGGCGCAGGGAGGAGCCCATGAATGTTCCAGGTGCGAAGACCGTGTCGGAGATCTACTCGGGCCTGTCTCGTCTGATTGCGACCTATGGCGCTCTGGCCGGGAAGGATGCGCGGGAGTTCGACCAGTTGGGTGTGAACATCGAGGTGCAGGACCGCGAGGACGCCAAACGATGAGTGTGGTGGAGTTCTCGGCGGATGCGTGGCAGGCATCCTCGCCGGGGTTGCGGGGTGGTCTGGCTCGGCGGATGGAGGCGGTGTCCGAGCTTGCGCAGGGTTTGCAAGCTCTGGCCGGGTCGGAGCGGATCAGCGGTCAGGGTGCGGATGCGATGCGGGCGTATATCCGGGAGGTGCATGGGCCGATCCTGCAGTCGTTGCTGATCGGGCTCTCGACGTTCCAGACCGCGATCGGTGTGTATTGGAATGGGTACGCCCAGGTCGATGCGGGTGGGAACTTCCGGTTGGTGCGGGATGAGCTTGAGGCGCACCTGTCCCAGTTGGAGTCCGGGATGGGCGCGCTGCGCGGGATCGCGGCGGAGTTACGGAAGATCTCTGGGGATGCGTCGCATCTGGTGTCGTTGGGCGGGGCGGGCGCGTCGGCGGCGGAGCGCTGTGTGGATGATCTGGACCGGATGCATGCGATCGCGAAGGATCAGGTGGAGGCGTGGGAGGCGTATGAGGCTTCCGATCACGGGTTCGGCCAGGTGAAGGCGCTGATCGCGGAGCTGAATCGGATCGTGAACAATGTCGGCGCCGTGACGGTGGGGCAGGGCCGCACCTACACGCCGGGCAGTTTCCGGCTGACGTTGCAGGGGTTGGGGGCGCTGACCTCAGGGATGGTCGAGTACTGCCAGCAGAACCAGGGCGCGGCTTCGAAGGGGTGGGAGACGGCGTTCACCGGGTTCCAGAAGGATCTGGAGGCGGCGGAGAAGGCTCGGCGGGAGCAGGCCGGGTGGGACCTGATCTGGGACGGGTTACAGATCGTCGCCGGTGCCGTGGTCACCGCTATCGGTCTTGGCCTGACCCCGTTCACCGGTGGCACCTCACTCTTCCTGACCGGCCTCGGCGGCACATTGCTGGTGGGCGGGATCAACAACGCGATCAACCACGCCTCGATCGCCGCCACCGGCCAGGACTTCAATCTCATCGGCATGGCCAGTGATGCCGCGGGCACGTGGGTGGATGCCAACCTGGTGAAGCCGGCGGCAGCATCCGGCAGCTGGGGCGCCCAGTTCGCGGCCGGCGTGGCGTCGGGTCTGGTGAAGGGCATCAGTCAGGCCGGCCAATTCAGTGTCCACGAGACCGGGAAGGGCGTCCAGGCGCTGGTCGCCGATGAGAACGCTCGTGCGCAGGTGTGGAACCAGCTCACCACCACTGTGGGGCAGGTCTTCTCGGGGAACGCGGCTGTGATCGGGGACCTGACGGGGGAGATGCTGCCTGCCCTCGTGTTTGCCAGAGGCGCCTCGATGGCCGGCCTTGGCGCCAAGGGCGGAGAACTCGCCGCCGGCCTGAGCAAGCCCCTCATCTCCGACGCGGGCAAAGCCACCAGCGCACTCGACTGGGTGAAACAGCAGACCGGCAGCGGCATCACCGTGGCCAAACAGCACTTCACCTATGCTCGCTACGGTAAGCCGCTGGCGGAGCACGGTGTTCACCGTCCCTATCCGACCGTGAGCGACAGGAACCGGGAGACGTTCGAGGTTGTGACGGACCCCGACGCTCCATGGGGTCGTGACCGGAAGGGCAACCCGTTCACCAAGGCCGAGTACGACCAACGTTTCACGGAAGCAACAATCGACTCGAAGACTGGAGCCCACTGGGACCACTACCCGCCAAACGGCGGCGCAGTCCCCGGAACGCGCCGCGACTACCTGGATCTGGCGGCGTTCGTTCGCGACAACGGCAACGCCCTCGACCGCATCGGCGAGCCTACGGGGCCCTACTTAGGGTTGATGAAGGATGGCGAGCCGGCCTCGTTCGAGGAACGGAGCCTGCCGGTAAACTCGCTGGAGAAACCGTACTACTCTTACCGACTTGCCGACACGTGGCCGCCCGGAACCGAAGGCTGGAGCATCGAAATCTCCCGAGTCGGCCGCGCCTTTGGCCGAGACGGCGGAGCTCAACAAATCCTCATCCGCAACCCGGAAGGAATAGCCGTGCCCGTAGAGAGACTGCTTGACAAGGGAGTACTCCTGCCCGGAGGTGGCGGCAAATGAGTCTCACCTTCGCTGAAGTACAGGACATGGTCGATCGGGTTGATGCGATCGACCCGCCGGTCTACTCGCCCCGGCCTTTCGACTCGCAACTCGGCGCCTGGGTCTACTCGACCTCCGGGGGGAGGTGCGGAACTTCCTTCGAATCATCGAGGACAGGTTCGTCTTCACCGAAGCCTACCGCTCCAACGATGACGATAGCCTGCTGTTTTCTACACCGTTGTTGTCGGATATGGAGAGGTTCCTCATCTTCTACATGTGCAACCGGATTCGCTACGGTCGGAACCTTCCGCGATTGTTGGTCGTGACGATCCCGGTTACCAACGACAAGGTGGCTCCGGGATTCACCATCACTAAGGCCTCTGGGCCGGGGTACGAACTGCGCCACGCCAATGAACCTGAGGTCCGGTACGGAGACGATGTGCAGCTCGTGAAGTTCTCCCATTACGTGTCGTTGAATCCGGATGAGATTCGGGAGTCGGCGCTCGATCCCGAGGGCAAGCCGCACTTCATGGTGGCGGTCTAACACAACTGCTCTTGCTGGCCGTTGACCGGTGGCACCTCACTCTTCCTGACCGGCCTCGGCGGCACATTGCTGGTGGGCGGGATCAACAATGCGATCAACCACGCCTCGATCGCCGCCACCGGCCAGGACTTCAATGTCGTCGGCATGGCCGGTGATGCCGCGGGCACGTGGGTGGATGCCAACCTGGTGAAGCCGGCGGCAGTATCCGGCAGCTGGGGCGCCCAGTTCGCGGCCGGCGTGGCGTCCGGGCTCGTGCATGGCATCAGTCAGGCCGGCCACGCTGACGTCCCGGCGAGCCGGCAGCGGTCGCCACGCGGACATCACGAGGCTGGAGCATCGAAATCTCCGATGCCGCACGCAGACGGTCGGTTCGGGCTGCTCGTTCGGGATGTCGGAGGGTTTGCCTCGCCCTAACGCGGCTCCCAAAGGTTTCCTCGAGTCGCATCACATTCGTGCGACATTCGCGTCCTATTCAGTAGTGGAGAGGAACATGAGTGCAAGGCGAGTGTCGGCGGAGAGGCGCTTCAGTCCCCTCTTCCTGAGCAAAACTGTCCGAGCCGAGTATCGGCTCACTGACGAATTGTTCTGCGGTATCTCGTATGAGTACCCTCACCGATCCGGCACCCGCCGCTATTTCACGGGTGGCAGGAGGGTGCGCGCCAAGCTCATCGGTTGGGCGTCCACCGTCCTCGTTTACAACTGTTTAGGTCTGGTCCTGTGCGGTTGGCTGCTGGCGCGCTTGGGCGAAAGTCTCTGGTCTGATTATTCGGCTGGCGTGAAGAACTGGATTGGCGGCGCCTTCGTGCTTCTGTGGTTTCTCGTGTTTCTGTGCTTCGTTCTCAAGCACCAGTCCTGGCCTCGCTGGTTGGTCCGTAACTGGACGGCCCCGACGCTACTTCCTGGAGGAGGAACGAGGCACCAGAGCAGTGCGCGCGTCCGGCCGGTCGCGCCTCCGCTTCGCCCGTGGGACCTGCTCGACATTGTGCGGGAGTGGTTCGTGAGTGAGTTCGTCCGGCGTCAGGTAAAGGCGAAGTACCAGCCAGGCGACCGTGTGCTGGTGGGACTCGCTCGCGGCACCATCTGGTTTCTATCCGCGGGATTCGGTGCACACACGTTCACGGCCGAGGCGACCTCCCTCGATGGGATCGCGTTGAAGGGAATCACGCAGCACGGCCCGTTCGGGAACAGCCAAGAGCACCCTGACTCGTACAGTCACCTCGACAACCTGACGTCTGCTCAGTACGGGACGGCCATGGCGACGATGGGGCGAGGCCATGATCTCCCCGCTGGGGGAACCCCCGATGAGCGTTCGGTGCCGCACCCTGAACCTCTCCACACTCCCACACCGAGGGGACCGGGCCGATGAGTACGAAACCGCTGCGCTGCCGCGCCCTGCTGCGCATCGTGGCAATGATCGCGATGCTCACAACAGGGGCGATGACCGGGTGCGCCCCACAGCCGAAGACCGCGAAGGAGACACAACAGGTGCAGAACCAAGACAATGCCGACCGCGCCGCCGTCCAGCACGAAATCCAACGCCTCTACGACGAGGCAACCGCCCTCGTCGCCGACGCCTGGCCGAAACCGGACACCATGGCCTGGGGGAACGGATGCGGAAACTATGCCGATGGGACCGAATCGGAGAGCTGGAACATCTTCAATCAGTACAAAGGCCCGACCAAGTCCAGCCCGGAGGAGACAGCGGAGCGGGTCGCGAAAATGTGGACAGACTACGGGTTCCCGACCAAGGTGGTCGAGGACAACCACATCAACCCACCGCGAAAAGTCGTGTCCTACCCGCCCTACCTCACCGGCGTCCGCAATGACGGTTTCGCGATCGAGTTCACGATCGGCGACAATTACGCAGATTTCCAAGGCTACAGCCGGTGCGCCCCGGTCGACCCGGACGACCCGCGACGCCCAGAGAACTGGTGAGAACCTCCTCAACCGCCGTGCCTGTGCGACGGCGCCGTATGGTGCTGCGTGTGATCGCGTTGTCGGCCCTGGTCACCGTCGGGGCGCTGACCGGGTGCGCCGCACAGCCGAAGACCGCGAAGGAGACACAGCAGGTGAAGAACCAAGACAAAGTCGACCGCGCGACCGTTCAACACGAGATCCAACGCCTCTACGACGAAGCAACAGCGCTGGTCGCCGACACCTGGCCGAAACCATTTGCACTGGAGTGGCAGCCCGGGTGCGGTGAGTACGCCGATGGCACCGAATTGGAGACCTGGAACATCGCAAACCAGTACAAGGGTCCGACCAAGTCCAGCCCGGAGGATACGGCGGAACGAGTCGCAAAAATGTGGACGGACTACGGGTTCCCAACGAAGGTGGTCGAGGACGACCACATCAACCCGCCGCGAAAGGTGGTCTCCTACCCGCCCTACCTCACCGGAGTCCGTGAAGACGGCTTGGGGATCGTATTCACGATCGGCGACAACTACGCCGACTTCCGCGGGTACAGTCGGTGCGCTCCGGTTGACCCGGACGACCCGCGACGCCCAGAGAACTGGTGACGACCTCCACACACGCTCGAGGGTCTGCGCTGGGCCCAGGCGCAGGCTACCCCTCCCGCGACTTCGGCTGGATGAGGGTGAACCGCCCGTCCTCGGAGGGCTCCATGCCCGCGGCGCCGGCGAACGCGGCGAAGGCCTGCGCGGCTGCGGCCCGCTCCGCAGGGGGCATCGCGGCGAAGACCTCGGCGACGGCGTTGCGGCGGTGCGAGATGACCTGCTCCACGAGGCGCTCGCCCTGGTGCGTCAGGGCGAGGCGAACGTAGCGGCGGTCGGCGGTGTTCTCGCGGCGCTCGATGAGGCCGGCCCGGACGAGCTTCTCGCTGATGCGGGTGGCGTTCGACGGATGCACGCCCAACTCGACGGCGAGGTCTCCGGGGTTCTGCGGGCCGCGCGTGGCGATGAACACGAGCACCCGGAGCTGCGGCGACGTGACGAGGTGCTCGACTTCCATGACGGACTGCGCGGCCACGTGCATCAGCACGTCCGCGGCCCGAAGCGCGGCGTCGATCGGCTCCTCGTCGCTCACCCCTCCTTTGTATCGCGAATGCGTTGCGCCCGTGCAATCCTTGCGTGATTCAGCGCCGCCCGGTGTCAGCGCGTCAGGAAGTCCACCACCCGCTGCCAGTGGCGTCCGATGATGTCGGCGCCGCCATCCACCCGCTCGACCCGGGCGTGGGGCATCTCGCTCGCGTACCAGCGCGCGTCGGCGCCGGTCGCGTAGTCGTCGGCCGCGCCGTACAGGATGAGGGTGTCGGCGGTGGTGCGCGGGCGTGGGGCGTCCGGGTCCTGGAAGGCGCGCCGGTCCGCGATCACGCCGGCGTCGCCCTGCACGGACGCGGTCTCGAGCATGCGCCGCATCCTGTCCGCGAAGCCGGGCGGCTCGCCCACGGAACCGGCCATGACCGGGTTTTGGGCGAGCGGACGCGGCGCGGAGCCGGCGCGTGCCGGCGAGGGAGCGCCGACGAGGACGAGCCGGTCGACGAGCTCCGGGTGGCGGGCGGCCAGCGCCGCGGCGTAGATGCCGCCCTCGCGCCATCCGACGACGCCGACGTGGCCGTACGACGTCTGCGTCGCCGAACGCGCGCCGGCCTCGGCGTCGCGCAGGTAGCCCGCGAGGTCGTCCACCCAGCCGACGACGCCCGGCTCGGACGGATCCGTCGCGCCGTAGCCGGGCCGTTCGAAGGTGAGCAGGTGGATGCCGGAGCGCGCGGTCACGTCCGGCGCCGGGTCGAAGCCCGACGCTCCGGGCGTGGGATGCAGCAGCACGCCCAGGCGTTCGCCGGCCGGGTCGCCGAGCCCGGTCATCCCCACCCCGCGCCCGCTGGGCAGCCGCACGAGCCGGTAGGTCATCGCGATCCTCCGTGTTCCGAGAGCTGGGGAGCCTCGAGCTCCGCGACCATCGCGTCGACGCGATACGGCTCGGCGTCGGCGTCGCGAACGGTCATGCCGTGGCCCGGCGCCGAGCGGTCGGGCACCAGCCGGCCGTCTCGCAGCGCCGGGACGCCGTCGAAGAAGGCGCCGGCGATCCGTGCGTGGTCGTGGAAGTACTCCACGTTGATCACGCCGTCGAAGGCCGCGCCGACAGAGGCGTGCAGCGCCGGTGCCGTGTGCGCGCTGAGCGGCACGCCGAACGCGCAGGCCAGCGCCGCCGCGACCCGGAACCCGGTGATGCCGCAGCGGGTGGCGTCCGCTTGGAGCACATCCACACAGCCACCGGTCAGCAGGTCGCGGAAGTCGGCGGGGGTGTACGCGTACTCGCCGGCCGCGACGCGGACGGGCGCCGGGATGCGGTCGCGCAGCAGCCGCAGGCCGGCCCGGTCCTCGCTCGACACGGGCTCCTCGAACCAGGTGACGCCCTCCTCGGCGAACCGTGCGGACAGGTCGAGCGCCTGCTTGCGCTGGTAGGCGCCGTTCGCGTCGACGAACAGCTCGACCTCGTCGCCGATCGCCTCGCGGGCGAGAGCGACGCGGCGGAGGTCGTCGGCGGGATGGGAGCCGACTTTCATCTTGACCGCACGCAGCCCGTGATCCGCCCACGCGCCCAGTTGCTCGGTCAGCTCGGCGTCGCTGTAGTCGGTGAACCCTCCGCTGCCGTAGGCGGCGACGCTGTCGTGCGCGCCGCCGAGGTACTGCACCAGGGAGACGCCGGCGAGGCGCGCCGCCAGATCATGCACGGCGATGTCGACGGCCGAGATCGCGCTGGCGCACACGCCCGGCCAGCCGGCGTTGCGCACAGCGCGGGCCATCGCCCAGAAGATCCGCTCCGTGTCGCGCGCATCCATCCCGCCGATGGCGGGGCACAGCAGATCGCGCACGATCCCGAGGGCGGCCGCCGGGGCATGCGCGAACCCCATCCCGGTCTCGCCGCCGGCCGTCACGCGCACCACGAGCACGCCGGTGCTGCTCCAGCTGATGGTGCCGTCGCTCTCCGGGCGATCCCGGCCTCCCGTGGCGGTCGGCACCACGTACGCCTCGGCGGCTACCGAGCGGAGGCGTACGTCCGGGTCACTTCTCATCGCCGTCGTGGTCATGGCCGAGGTGCAGCGCATCCTTGACCCGCTCGACGCCCTCCGTGATCAAGGCGGTCGCGGAGTCCTTGATCGCACCGACGCCGTCGGGGTCGCCCTTCAGCAGGGCGAGTCCGGTGTTCTTCGCGAACTCGTAGGTGATGTGCGGCGGCAGCGGCGGGATGTTCTTGCCGGTGTGCGCGTCGATCACGGTCACGCCGCGATGGGCGAGAGCGGTGTCCCAGGCGGCCTCGATCTGGTCGTCCGCGGTGACGGTGATGCCCTCGAAGCCGAGCAGGCGCGCCCACCCGGCGTAGTCGACCGACTCGACGTCCTGCGAGGTGGACCACACCGGGTTGGCGTCCTCGGTGCGCATCTCCCAGGAGACCTGCGTCAGGTCGTCGTTGTGGAGCACGAGCACCACGAACGTCGGGTCCTCCCACCGCGACAGGTACTTCTTGAGCGTGATCAGCTCGTTCATCCCGAGCATCTGGAAGGCGCCATCGCCGATCGTGCAGACCACTGCGCGATCGGGGTAGGCGAACTTCGCGGCCTCCGCATACGGCATCGCCGCGAGCATGGTGGCGAGGCGTCCGGAGAGGTCGCCGCGCATCCCGTCGCGCAACCGGATGTGCTGGCCGTACCAGTCGGCGGTGGTGCCCGCGTCGCAGGTGACGATCGCACCGGCCGGGAGCCGCTTGTTGAGCTCGTGGTACACCTTGCGCGGGTTCACGCCGTCGTCGTAGTGCTTGTCCGCCTGCGCGGCGAGCTCGTCCTCCCAGTTGCGCATGTCGGCGGCGACCTCCTCCTGCCAGGAGAGGTCCTCCTTCTGCCTCAGGAGTGGGAGCAGTCCGGTGAGCGCCGTCTTCACATCCGCCCAGATGTTGACCTCGGTGGGGTGGCGCAAGCCGAGCTGCTCCGGCCGCAGGTCGATCTGGATGGCGCGCGCCTGGCCGGTCTTCGGCAGGAACTGGCCGTACGGGTAGTTGGTTCCGAGCATCACGAGCGTGTCGCAGTCCTGCATCTGGTGGTAGCTGGGCCGCGACCCCAGCAGACCCACCTGCTGGGTGTGGAAGGGGACGTCGCCCGGCACGACCTGCTTGGCGCGCAGCGTGGTGATGATGCCGGCGCCCGCGAGCCGGGCGGTCTGGAGCACCTCCTCGGCCGCGCCGTCGGCGCCGGCCCCCACCAGGAAGGTGACTTTCTCGCCGGCGTTGATGATGTCGGCCGCGGCCTGCAGCTGAGAGGCCGGGGGAGCGAGGGCGGTGGAGGGCGCGACGGCGCTCGAACGCGACACCCACATCTCCGCGCCGGGCTCGGCCATCTTCATCCCCTGCACGTCGTGCGGGAGGATCACCACGCATGGCTGCTTGCGGGTGATGGCGGTGCGGAACGCGGTGTCGATGACGGCCTGCGCCTGCTCGGGGGAGACGATGGTCTGCACGTATTCGGCGACATCGGAGAACGCCTGCTCGAGGTTGCTCTCCTGCTGGTTGAAGGTGCCGAAGGAGTTGAGCCCCTGCTGGCCGACGATCGCGACCACGGGCTGGTTGTCCATCTTGGCGTCGTACAGCCCGTTCATCAGGTGGAAGCCGCCGGGGCTCGAGGTGGCGATGCAGACGCCGACCTCGCCGGTGAACTTCGCGTGCGCGGTCGCCATGAGCGCGCAGATCTCCTCGTGCGTGGGCCGGATGTACTCCAGGCCCTCGCCCGCGCGCTCGGCTTTGCCCAGCATCCCGTCGAACTCCCCGATGCCGTCGCCGGGGAAGCCGAAGACCCTCCGTACGCCCCACTCGCGCAGCCGGCCGATCACGAACTCGCTGACCGTCGTTGCCATAACTCTCTTTCCTTCGCGTGTCGCGCCGGCCCGATCAGGGCTCCGGGCGCTCGATGAGCCGGTCCGCCGCGCGCGCCGCGACGGCCATGATGGTGAGGGCGGGGTTGGCGCTGCCCTGGGTGGGCAGCACGCTCCCGTCGGTGATCAGCAGGTTGGGGACAGCGAACGTCCGGCAGTCCGCGTCCACAACCCCTTCCTTCTCGTCGGCGGCCATGCGCGCCCCGCCCACGAGGTGCGCATACCGCTGGACGGTCATCGTCTCCTGTGCCCCGGCGGCCTCGAGGATGCGCTCCATGGTCGCCTGCGCCGCCTGCGCGAGCGCACGGTCGTTGTCGCACTGGGTGTAGGAGAAGTGGGCGACCGGCAGCCCGTAGCGGTCGGTCTCGTCGGCGAGGGTGACGCGGTTGTCCGCCTGCGGCAGGAACTCGCACAGCGCCCCGAGGCACGCCCAGTGCACGTAGTCGGACATGTACCGCCGCAGGTCGGCGCCCCAGTGCCCCTGCGCCATGACGTGCTCCGCCCAGGTGATCGGCAGCGGCGACACGGTCTGGATGGAGTACCCGCGCTTGTAGGGCTTGGCCGGATCGGTCTCGTAGAACTGCTCGGTGCTGACCTCGGGCGGCGGGGCCTTCCACATCCGGATCTCGTCGGGGAACCGTCCGGCGGTCTGTGGCGCTCCCTGCACCATGAGGTACCGGCCGACCTGGTCGAAGTCGTTGCAGAGCCCCTCGGGGAAGCGGTGCGACGCCGAGTTGAGCAGCAGCCGCGGCGTCTCGATCGAGTAGCCCGCGATGGCGACCATGCGCGCCCGCTGGAACCGGGGAACGCCGTCGCGGAAGTAGTGGACGCCGGTCGCGCGTCCGGTCCGCTCGTCGTACTCGATGGAGCTCACCATGCTGTCGGCGCGGATCTCGGCACCGTGGTCGAGGGCATCCGGGATGTGCGTGATGAGCGGGGACGCCTTGGCGTTCACCTTGCAGCCCTGCAGGCAGAACCCGCGGTAGATGCAGTGCGGCCGGTGACCGAAGCGGCCGTTGGCGATGGCGACCGGACCGACCTTCGCGGTGATACCGGCCGCGAGGGCGCCGCGCAGGAACGTGTCCCCGTTGCCGGACACCGGATGCGGACGATGCGGGTAGGCGTGGGGGTCCCCCCAGGGCCAGTCCTCGCCCGCGACCGGAAGCTCGTTCTCGATGTCGGAGTAGTACGGCGCCAGGTCGTCGTAGGCGATCGGCCAGTCCGCGCCGACGCCGTCCTGCGACCGGATGCGGAAGTCGCTGGGGTGGAACCGCGGCACGTATCCCGCGTAGTGGACCATCGAGCCCCCGACGCCGCGCCCCGAATTGTTGGAGCCGAGCGGCACGGGATCGCCGCCGCCGATCTGCCGCGGCTCGGTCCAGTACAGGTGATGCGATCCGGCCTCGTCGCTCACCCAGTCGCGTTCCGGATCCCAGAACGGCCCGGCGTCGAAGGCGACCGCGCTCCAGCCCCCGCGCGCCAGCCGCTGCAGCAGCACGGATCCGCCCGCGCCGCAGCCGACGATCGCGATGTCGACCTCATCCGTGTCGTCGAAGCGGCGCATCCGCTCGTGCAGCCGCGGTTCTGTCCGCGAGCCGTCGGGGGTGAGCAGCCAGGCCGAGGCGTTGCGCTCGCGGACTCCGGCGCTCACGAGCCGCCCTCCGTCCGGGTCGACGGCAGCTCGTCCGGATGCGCGTCGGCGACCTCGAAGGGCTCGCGCTTGCCGACGCCCAGGTTCTTGTAGCCGCGGGGGTAGGCCGGCCCGTCGAAGCCGATCTCGTCCCAGGCGTCGGGGTGGCTGTAGAACGCGGTGCAGGCGTAGCGCGTCCACAGGCTCCAGACCTGGCCGCGGTGGAATCCGCGCCAGTCGCCGTCGCCGGTGCGGATGCGCTCGAGCAGTTCGCGCCGTTCGCCGCGGTCGCACTCGGCGAACCGCCGGCTGTAGGCGTCGCGGGCGTCGTCGTCGAGCGCGGCGAGCGTCTGGTGCCAGGCGTCCCCGTCGATCGGCATGTCGTCGTAGTGCCAGCCGTCGGTCTGGCTCTCGGCGAGCCGCGCATCCACCAGGGCGGTGATGGGCACGCGGCCCTCGCCCTCCTGGTCGAGCAGCTCGTCGAAGAGCGCGGTGGCGGCCGCCTGCTCCACGACGTCGAAGAAGCGGATGTCGGAGGGGCGTCCGGTGCGCGCCAGCACCACCGCGCGGGTGGCGTCGTCCCAGTGGTCCGCCTGGTCGAGCACGCCGAACCCGGGGAAGCGCACGGGCACCGTCGTGCCGCGCTGGACCGGGGGCGTGCTCACTTCTCGCGCCTCAGGACGGCGGCGAGCAGTCCCATCCCGCCGACCATGGTGACGAGGAGGGGCGCGAGCAGGGGCGGCCCCATCTCGACGTTGTACCGGAGGTTGCGCCAGCCGCCCGGCTTCTGAGCAACCCCGCGCGCGTGCAGGTACGTGCCCTGCAGGCCGTTGGCGATGATGGTCGTCGCGGCGATCGGCAGGAGCGTCTTGGCCGCCCGCTTGCTGAACACCCCGGCGATGCCCGCCACCGCCCCGACCGGCCCGAGGATGACCGGCGCCCACATCCACGGGTTGCCGAAGCTCGCCTTGTCGTGCTCGAAGTAGATCTCGCCCGCCGTGACGATCGAGCCGATGGCCGTCAGGCCGGACAGCGACCGTTCGAAGCGGCCGGTCTCCACGTTCCGCACCATGCGGTCGATACCGTGGACGGGCCCTCTCGTCGCCCGCCGCTGTTCCGGCCGCCGCCGTGTCGTCGCTCGCACATCCACCTCCATTAGTTGCGTTGGCGCAAGCATCCCATCCCGCCGCATCGGGGTTGGGACGCTCGCAGCCGGTTCTCAGCGTTTGCTCTGCTGCTCCACCGCCTCCTGGAACCGCCGCTTCGGATGCGGGAAGGCGCTGACCGGTGCGTCGTCGCGCGGCGTCAGCCCGTTGCCGACCCAGCCGAGGATGAGCCGGAAACGGCGGGCGACGCTCGGCAGCGCGATCGCGTGGTACACCTTGTCGACCGTCCAGGCGGGAATCCCGCGCAGCGGCACGCCGCGCAGGACGGCGGCGCCGCGCATCCCTCCGTAGCTGGCCAGCGTGCCGAGGTTGCGGTGCCGGTACTCGATCGGCGGGCGGCCGTCGACCGCGCGGCGAAGGTTCTCTGCGAGCACCTTCGCCTGGCGGATCGCGTTCTGCGCGTTCGGCGGGTAGTACGCCGGCTGCTTCTGCGCCGTCAGATCGGGCACCTGCGCGTCGTCGCCGAGCGCCCAGACGCCGTCGAGCGGCGTTCCGTCGTCGCCGACGGCCTGCAGCTCGGCGCTGCACTGCACGTGGCCCTTGGGCCCGCGCGGGACGTCGGCGCGGTCGAGCACGGGGTTCGGGGTGACGCCGGCGACCCACACGATCGTGTCGGAGGGATGCGTCTCGCCGTTGTTCAGCACCACGTCGCCCGACTCGCAGCTCTTCATCTCGGTGTTGAGCAGCACGCGGATGCCGCGGCGACGCAGGAGCCGCAGGGTCCAGGCGGAGAGCTTCTCCGTGAGCTCGGCGGCGATGCGCCCGGCCGCCTCGACGAGGAGCCACTCCATCCGCTCGCCGTCGAGCTCCGGGTAACGGTCCAGCTCGGCGGAGGCCAGCCTCTGCAGCTCGGCGATCGCCTCCACACCGGTGTAACCGCCGCCGACGAAGACGAAGGTCAGCGCGCGCCGCCGCTCGCGCGGGTCGGCGGTCGATGCGGCGAAGCGGACGCGCTCGAGCACGTGGTCGCGAAGGAACGCGGCTTCCTCGACGCTCGAGAAGCCGATCGCGTTGTCCACGAGCCCGGGGATGGGAAGGGTCTTGGTGACGGCGCCGAGCGCGAAGACGACGTGGTCGTAGCGCAGGGCGCGCTGGGTTCCGTCCAGCGCGCGCACGACCGCGACCTTCTGCCCGGTGTCGACGGACTCGAGGGTCCCGCCGACGACGTCGGCGTGGGCGAGCGGCCGCTGCAGGGGCACGACCGTGTCCTGCGCCTGCGTCTCCCCGCCGGCGACCTCCGGCAGCAGCGGCTTGTAGGTGAGATACGGCTGCGGGTCGACGACCGTCAACCGGAGGCGTTTGCGCGCGGCCTCCCTGCGGAGCGCCCGCGCCAGTGTGAAGCCGGAGAACCCGGCGCCCAGGATGAGAACGTTCGGGATGCTCATCGATCACTCCTCCCCGATCGGGATGCGTTCATGCGTGGTGGCCACGCCGCCGGACAGCAGGTGGAACGCGCTCCGCACGAGCGCGAAGTGGCTGAACGCCTGCGGCATGTTGCCCAGCTGGCGGGCGGCACTGGGATCCCACTCCTCGCTCAGCAGCCCGACGTCGTTGCGGAGGTCGAGCAGGCGGGTGAACAGCGCCTCCGCTTCGTCGCGGCGGCCGGCGCCGATCAGGGCGTCGACCAGCCAGAACGAACAGGCGATGAAGACGCCCTCCCCGCCCGGGAGCCCGTCGTCGCTGGCCTGCGGCCGGTAGCGGAGCACGAGGCCGTTCTCGGTGAGATCCTTCTGGATCGCGTCGATGGTCCCGACCACCCGCTTGTCGTCGGGCGGCAGGAAGCCGACGCGCGGGATCAGCAGCAGCGACGCATCCAACTCCTTCGACCCGTACGCCTGCACGAACGTGTTGCGCTTCGCGTCGTAGCCGTTCGCGAGGATGTCTCGGCGGATCTCGGCGCGCAGCCGCTCCCACTTGCGCACGGGACCCGGAAGGTCGTAGCTGCGGGCGCCGTCGATCATCCGGTCGACCGCCACCCAGGCCATCACCTTCGAGTACGTGAAGTGCCGGCGGGGGCCGCGCATCTCCCAGAGGCCGTTGTCCGGCTCCTTCCACCGGTCGCCCAGGTGGTCGACGAGGCTCCGCTGCACGTTCCAGGCGTCGTCGTCGCCGGAACCGATGGTGGACCGCGTCAGCGAGAGTCCGTCGAGCACCTCGCCCCACACGTCCAGCTGCAACTGGTCGGAGGCGGCGTTGCCGATGCGGACGGGCGTGGAGTCCTCGTAGCCGGAGAGCCAGTCGACCGTCTGCTCCGGCAGCCGGCGCCGCCCGTCCAGCCCGTACATGATGCGGAGGTCGGCCGGGTCGCCCGCGACGGCGCGCACCAGCCAGTCGCGCCAGGCGCTCGCCTCGTCGGTGTAGCCAGCCGTGAGCAGCGACTGCAGCGCGAGCGTCGCATCCCGCAGCCAGCAGAAGCGGTAGTCCCAGTTGCGCGGGCCGCCCAGCTGCTCGGGGAGGGATGTGGTGGGCGCCGCGACGATGCCGCCGGTGGGCAGGTAGGTGAGCGCCTTAAGGGTGACGAGGGAGCGCTGGATGGCGTCCTTGTGCGGACCGAAGGCGGTGCTCTTCGCGCTCCATCGGCTCCAGTACAGGTCCGTGGCCGCGAGCGTCTCCTCCGCATCCACGGGGGTGGGCTCGGGGTCGTGACTCGGGAACCATGTCATCACGAACGCGACGCGGTCACCCGGCTTCACGGTGAAGTCCGCGACCGTCTTCAGGTCCTCGCCCTCCAGCGGGACGTCGGCGGTGACGAGCACCGCGTCGGGCCCGGCGACCGCCCGCACCCCGTTCTCGGTCTTCGTCACCCACGGCACCACCTGGCCGTAGTCGAAGCGGAGCACGAGCTCCATCCGCATCGGCACGGTGCCGGAGACGCCCTCCACGATGCGGACCAGGTCGGCGGCCTCGTCGCGCACCGGCATGAAGTCGATGATGCGGACGTGGCCCTCGGCGGTCTCCCACTCCGTCTCCAGGATGAGCGTGTCGCCGCGGTAGCGCCGCCGCGTGCTGCGGCCGGCGCCGGCCGGGGAGATCAGCCAGCGGCCCGCCTCGTCGGAGTCGAGCAGGCCGGCGAAACAGGCGGGGAGTCGAACCGGGGCAGGCACAGCCAGTCGATCGACCCGTCCGCCGCGACCATGGCCGCGGTGTGCAGATCGCCGATCATGGCGTAGTCCTCGATCCGGCTGGCCGTCACAGTCCCACGCTGCCGTGCATGATGCCGCCGTCCACGAACACCGTCGTGGCGGTCATGTAGGCCGCGGCGTCCGAGACGACGAAAGCGACGACATCCCCGATCTGCGACGGCTCGGCCACCTCGCGCAGCGGGATGCTGTTCTCCAGCTTCTGCCGCATCGAGTCGTCCTTCATGGTGGAGGCGTTGATCGGCGTGTTCACGGCGCCGGGGGCGACGCTCACGACGCGCACCTTCTGCGGCCCGAGCTCGACGCCCGCGGTACGGGTCAGCATGCGCATCCCGCCCTTCGACACGCAGTAGCTGAGGTTGCCGGGCATGGGCCAGTCCTCGTGGACCGATGAGACGTTCACGACGACACCGCCCGAGCCCTGCTCGATGAAGCGCTTCGCCGCGCGCTGGGTGCCGAAGACGGCGCTCTTGAGGTTGATGTTCATGACCTCGTCGAAAGTCTGCTCGTCCACCTCCAGCAGGCTGTGCCGCTTCTCGATGCCCGCGTTGTTGACGTACGCGTCGAGCCGGCCGAACTCGTCGACAGCGGTCGAGATCAGCTTGTCGATGCCGGCGACGCTGCTCGCGTCGGCCTCCACCCCGACCGCGCGTCCGCCGTCCGCGGTGATGTCCTTCACCAGGTCGGCCGCGTCCTCCGGATGCGCGACGTAGTCGATCACCACTGCTGCCCCCGCCGCAGCCAGGGAGCGGACGATCGCCGCTCCGATCCCGCTGTTGCCGCCGGTGACGACGACGGACTTGCCACTCAGGTCCACGAGCTCCTCCTTCGGATCGCCACCCATTGAACGCTGCCCTTGCATGAATGCAACGGTTACTGAGGGAGCCTGCAGGATCGGGTGCGTCCTGGACGGAGTGTCCAGGGGTGGCGCATCCCGTGGACGATGTGGCGATCCACAGGATGCCCGCAGGCCGTACTGTGAACATGGGCCAGTCCCGTTTCAGTGAAGAAGAGGAGCGCCATGAGCTACGCCGTGACCAACCCCGCCACCGGCGAGACGGTCAAGACCTTCGATACGATCAGCGACGCCGACCTGGAAGCGGCGATCGCCGCAGCGGACAACGCGTTCCGCACCTGGTCGCGGTCGACCACCGGGCAGGAGCGCGCCGCGCTCGTGCGCCGCGTCGGCGAGCTGCACGTCGAACGCCGCCAGCAGCTGGCGGACATCATCGTGCTCGAGATGGGCAAGCCGGTCGAGCAGGCGCTCGCCGAGGTCGACTTCGCCGGCGCGATCTACGAGTACTACGCGGACAACGCGGACGAATTCCTCAAGGATGAGCCGATCCAGCTGCTCGACGGCTCGGGCTCGGCGGTCGTCCGCCGCTCGGCCCTCGGCGTGCTGCTCGGCATCATGCCGTGGAACTTCCCGTACTACCAGGTCGCCCGCTTCGCCGGACCGAACCTCGTCATCGGCAACACCATCCTGCTGAAGCACGCCGAGCAGTGCCCGGAGTCGGCCGCGGCCATCCAGCAGATCTTCCTGGACGCCGGCTTCCCGGAGGGCGCGTACGTCAACATCTACGCCAGCCACCCGCAGATCGAGACCGTCATCGCCGACCCCCGCGTGCAGGGCGTCTCGCTGACCGGCTCCGAGCGCGCGGGCGCCAAGGTCGCCGAGATCGCCGGCCGCAACCTGAAGAAGGTCGTGCTCGAGCTCGGCGGCTCGGACCCGTTCATCCTGCTCTCGACGGACGACCTGGATGCGGCCGTGCAGAACGCCGTGGACGCGCGCCTCGACAACAGCGGCCAGTCCTGCAACGCGGCGAAGCGCTTCGTCGTCATCGACGAGCTGTACGACTCCTTCCTCTCGAAGTTCACGGAGAAGCTCGCCGAGGTCGAGGCCTCCGACCCGACCAGCGAGGACTCGGCGCTCGGCCCGCTCTCGTCCCTCAAGGCGGCGGAGAACCTGGACGAGCAGGTGAAGCGCGCGGTCGAGAACGGCGCCACGCTGGTGCGCGGAGGCGGCCGCAACGGCGCGTTCTTCGAGACCACGGTGCTGACGGATGTCACGCCTGACAACCCTGCCTCGCAGGAGGAGTTCTTCGGCCCGGTCGCCCAGGTGTTCCGCGCGAAGGACGAGCAGGAGGCGGTCCGCATCGCGAACCACACCCCGTTCGGACTCGGCTCGTACGTGTACACCACCGACAAGGAGCAGGCGGCCCGCGTCGCCGACCAGATCGAGGCCGGCATGGTCTTCGTGAACGTCGTGCTCGCCGACGGCGCGGAGCTGCCCTTCGGCGGCGTGAAGCGCTCCGGCTCGGGCCGCGAGCTGGGCCGTTTCGGCGCCGACGAGTTCGTCAACAAGAAGCTCATCCGCGTGGGGAACGACTGGTAAGAAGCCCCGCCGCTCTGCGCATTGAAACGGAGGAGTTCCGGTCCCATCGCGGGCCGGAACTCCTCCGTTTTTCGCGACTCACCGCCCCCGCGCGGCGGTTCTCCTCCTTTCCCGTCACGGACGCCGCGATGAACCATCCCTCTCGCGCCGCGATCCCCGCGGTACGGTGAGCGAGGAGGTTCGGCATGGGTTACCTGGTCTACGACAGCAGCACGCAGATCTCGTTCGAGGATCGGGTGCTCGCGCATCTGGAGATCGTCATCGTCTCCAAGCTGCGCCGCAAGGAGTCGTTCGCGCTCAGCTGGCGGGAGACGCCGGAGAACGGCGACGGCCGGACGACCGTCTGGATCGACCCGTCCATCCCGCTCCGCTTCCGGTACAGCGGCTCGCGTCCGCCGGCACTGGACCGCGAGTGGATCGAGCGCCTCGCCGCCGCCGCGGCGAGCTCCTCGGGGCTGATCGCCGCTGACGAGGACGGCCAGCCGGTCACCGGCACAACGCACGAGCGCGGGATGTAGCAGGCTACGCGGTCACTCGTCCAGTTGTTCGAGGGCGTGGCGTGCCAGCGCGGCCATCCGCGGGTTGTCGTCGGAGGCGGTCGCCAGCGCCGAGCCCATGGCCACGGCCCAACCGCGGGCGCGGCGCCAGGTCGCAGCGTCCGGTTCGGCGGGAAGGGCCCGACGGAACACGTCGCGCGCGTCGCCGTCGAAGGTCAGCCAGGCGGTCGCCAGGTCCGTGGCGGGGTCGCCGGAGGTGACGTCTCCGAAGTCGAGCACCGCCGCGAGCGAGCCGGCGTCGTCGAGCAGTAGGTTGCCCGGGTGAAGGTCGCCGTGCAGCAGGAGCGGGGGCCCGCTCCAGGCCGGCGCCTCGACGGCCTCGCGCCAGGCCTGCTCGAGGTGGGCTACCTCCATCCGCCCGGAGAGGGACCTGAGCCGCGTTGCGACGACGTCGTGCCGGGCGGCCAGCGGCACACCGCGCACCGGGTTGGCCGGAGCGTCGGGCGCGGGAACCGCGAGCTCGCCGACGAAGCGCGCGAGCGGCTCGGCCAGACCGGCGCGGGATGGGGCGTCCACGGAGGCGCCGTCGGTGCCGTCGAACCAGGCGACGATGCTCCACGGCCACGGGAAGACCGCCGACGGCAGGCCGACGCGCACCGGCACCGGCACCGGAACGTGGACACGCGCCGCGATGCCGGGCAGCATCCGCTGCTCGTGCTCGATGAGGTGCGCGGCGACCTCCCGGCGCGGCACCCGCACGGCGTACCGGTCGCCGAGCCGGTACAACTGGTTGTCCCAGCCGTCGGAGACGAGGCGCAGTGGCCCCTGGAGGTCGGGATGCTGCTCCGCGAGGAGGCGTTCGACGAGGGCGGCGTCGGTGCGGATGTCCGCGGCGGGTGTGTCGCTCACCGCTCGAACGTAGCAGGACAGCCGTGGGCGCGACGTTGGACGCGGATATCGTGCGTGCGCCGCCACAGAGCGCACCATTCTTGCTTTCAGGGCGAAACGCATGCCCGATTTGTGTGACAGCATATCCGTCGGAGGTTCCATGACCAGCACGCCCGCCCCGCACTCCGACCGCATGCACGCGGTCACCCCCGAGACCCGTGAGCTCGTCGACCTGGTGCTCGACTACTCGCGCCGGCGCATCCTGAGCGAGGACACCCCGCTCGACAAGCCGCTGCCCGAATTCGAGCTGCGCCGCCTTGCGGGCCAGACGGTGTCCGAGACCGGGATCGGCGCCGAGCGCGCCCTCGCCCTGTTCGAGCACGTCCTCGCGCCGGCCTGTATCACGACCGACCACCCGCGCTACCTCTCCTTCATCCCGACCGCTCCGACGAAGGCGGCGACCGCGTTCGACCTGGTCGTCTCGGCCAGTGCGGTCTACGGCGGCTCCTGGCTGGAGGGTTCGGGCGCGGTGTACGCCGAGAACCAGGTGCTCTCGTGGCTCGCGGCCGAGTTCGGCCTCCCTACGACCGCCGGAGGAGTGTTCGTGCAGGGCGGCACGCTCGGCAATCTCTCCGCCCTCGTCGCCGCGCGCGACGCCGCCCGCACCGAGCGCGGCAACCCGGCCGGCCGCTGGGTCATCGTCTGCAGCGCGGAGGCGCACTCGTCGATCTCGTCGGCGGCCCGGGTCATGGATGTGGACGTCGTGGCCGTCTCGCCCGGGGAGTCCGGCGTGCTGACCGGCGACGCCGTGCGTCCGGCCCTGGAGGAGTACGGCGACCAGGTGTTCGCGGTCGTGGCGACGGGCGGGTCCACCAACTTCGGCATCGTCGACGACATCGCGTCGGTGGCCGCGCTCAAGGCGGAGTTCTCGTTCTGGCTGCACGTCGACGGCGCGTACGGGCTGGCTGGCATGCTGTCGCCCCTCGCCCGGGACCGCTTCGCCGGGGTCGAGCACGCCGACTCCGTGATCGTCGACCCGCACAAGTGGCTGTTCGCGCCGTTCGACGCCTGCGCGCTCATCTACCGGGATCCGGAGGCGGGACGCCGCGCCCACACGCAGCACGCCGAGTACCTCGACACGCTGACCGAGAACACCGAGTGGAGCCCGTCCGACTACGCGGCGCACCTCACCCGCCGCGCACGCGGCCTGCCGTTCTGGTTCTCGCTGGCGTCCCACGGCGCGGCGGCGTACCGGGACGCGGTCACCGCATCCATCCGGCTGGCCGAGCAGGTCGCCGACGAGATCGAGCGGCGCGACGGCTTCCGGCTGGTACGCCGGCCGCAGCTCTCCGTCGTCGTGTTCGAGCGCGAGGGCTGGAGCAAGGAGGACTACGCCGTGTGGTCCGCCCGCCTGCTGGAGGAGCAGCGTGCGTTCGTCACGCCGAGCTCGCACGCCGGCCGACCGAACACCCGGTTCGCCGTGCTGAACCCGCTGACGACCTTCGACGACCTGGTCGGCATCCTCGACACCATGGAGTGACGAGCCCGCCGCGCACTCCTCATACGCAGAAGACCCCGTGCCGGAGTGGCACGGGGTCTTCCACGTTCGAGAAGGGGAGGTGTCAGACGATGTCGTCCGACTCGCCCGTCCGGCGCGTGACGCGCTCGCCCGTCGCAGGATCGACGGCCGTGCGCGTGGTGGCGACGGAGGTGCGACGCCGGGTGAGCAGCACGATCCCGATGATGATGCCGACCACGCCGGCCACCATCAGGATGTAGCCCACCAGGTGCAGGTCGATCCAGCCGACCTGGATGTTGAGGGCGAACGCGAGGATCGCGCCCACCACGACCAGGAAGATTCCCGCGCCGAGACTCATGGGGTCTCCTCGACTAGACTCGCCGGCTTCCCGTGAGCAGTCGCACCAGCCAGACGATCACAGCCAGGACGAGCAGGATGATTCCCACCCACAGGAGGAAGTTCAGCGACTGCACGAAGCCACCGGTGAGCAGCAGGATGATCGCGATGATCGCGACGATGATGAGCAGGATGTTCATGGAGAAGTGTCCTTTCCTTGACGACTCCCAGAAAACAACTGCTTCAATTGCCTAGCAATCCCCTTGACTTCAGGTTCGTTTCGGCCTAGCCGTGCGCTCGGACGCGATGCGGTCGACGGTCTCCCGCATCCTGGTCAGGAAACGCGTCACCGTCTCCGCCTCGTCCGCGCTCAGCTCCGCCGTGGCGGCGGCGATCTGCTCCTGCGCCGCCGCGAGCATGGGGCCGGTGTCGCCGAGCGCGGCCCGCGTCGGCAGCAGCTCCACCGACCGCTTGTCGGTCCGGCTCGGACGCCGCTCGATGAATCCCGATCGCACCAGCCGGTCGACCAGGAGGGTCGTGGATGCGCTGGAGACGCCGAGGTACGCGCTGACGTCCTTGGCGAAGGTCGGGCGCCCGGCCGCCGTGTTGTCGAGGATGAGTCGCAGCGCGAGGAGGTCGTTCTCGCCGATTCCCATCGCGGATCCGGTGCGGCGCCGCATCGCCGCCTCGGCCGCTCGGTACACCTGAAGCGCCTCCAGAACACCCGTGTCGGGCCGAGGGTCTTCCGGTTCGTGCGTCACCTCTCCCAGTGATCCCCTTTTCGTCCCTTCGCGCAACGGGTGCGAACCCGACTGTCGGCGGATTCACGGACACGGATTCCGCGCGTATGCTCGCGCGGTGGACGAACGAGTGCTCCTCGAGCGATACGAGTTGCACGACCGGCTGGGTCGTGGCGGGATGGCGACGGTGTTCCGCGCCGTCGACCGTCAGTTGAACCGCGAGGTGGCCGTCAAGGTGTTCGCCTCCGGCACGGCGGGCGACGACGCCCGGCGCCGCACCGAGGCGACGATGCTCGGCCGGCTCAATCATCCGCACCTGGTCGCCCTCCACGATGCGCACCTGGCGGCGGACGGCGACAGCACCCCCAGCTTCCTGGTGATGGAGCTCGTCGACGGCGAGGACCTCCGCAGCCGGCTGGAGCGCGGCGCCCTTGCGCCAGACGAAGCAGTGGAGGTGCTGGTCGGCATCGCCGAGGCGCTCGTGGTCGTGCACGAGGCGGGGATGGTGCACCGCGATCTCAAGCCGGGCAACATCCTGCTCGCCGACCCGAGCGTGCCGGGTGGCCGGCCCGTGGTGAAGCTCGCGGACTTCGGCATCGCGCACCTGGTCGGCTCCGAGCGGATCACCACCATCGGCACGGTCATCGGCACGGCCGGATACCTGAGCCCCGAGCAGATCTTCGGCGGGGAGCCGGGGCCGTCCGCGGACATCTACTCGCTCGGCCTCGTCGTGCTGGAGGCTCTCACCGGCGTGCGCGAGTATCCGGGGACCCCGGTGGAGGCGGTGGCAGCGCGGGCGGCGCGCGACCCGCGCATCCCGTCATCCCTTCCGGAGGACTGGCGCGGACTGCTCGGCGCGATGACGGCCCGCGACCCGTCGCTGCGCCCGACGGCGTTCGAGGTCGCGGTCATGGCGCGGGAGCTCGCGCCGCAGCTCGCGGGGTGGGCGCCGGAGGCGGAGGACACGACGCGGGCGGTGCCGGCAGGTGCCGTGGGCACGGTTGCCGGGGCCTGGGCCGGGGCCGCGCCCGCGTCGGACGCGACCGACCCGACGCGCGTCCTCCCCGCCCGGCGATCCGCGCGCTCGCAGCGCTCGATGCGGCGCCGTCGCGGCATGGTGGCGACCGGCGCGGTGGCCGGGTCCATCCTCGCGGTCGTCTCGGCGCTCGCGCTCGGGTCGATGATGGCGCCCGCCTCCGAGGAGCCGCAGAGCGTCCCGACGACCCCGCGCCCCACGCCCAGCGTCGAGGCCCCGCCCGCGACGATCGCTCCGGCCGAGGCGCCCGCGACCCAGGCCCCGGCGCCGCAGACCGTCCCCGCGCCCCAGCCCGTGCAGCCTCAGGCTCCGGCCGGTCCCGCGACGAACGACAACCCCAACAAGGGCCCCGGGAATAACGGCAGCGGAGCGGGCAAGGGCGGCGGCGGCAAAGGCAAACCGTGACCGCTTCCGCGATCGGCCCTCCGCCGGTACTGTCGGGGAATGCCCGAGCAAACGAGGACCGCCGCGATCGTCGTGAACCCGGTGAAGGTCGATGAGCCCGCCCTGCGCGAGGCGCTCCGAGCCGCCGAAGAACGCCATGGCTGGGCGGAGACACTCTGGATCGAGACCACCGAGGACGACCCCGGGTCCGGGCAGACGGAGCAGGCGCTCGAGCACGGCGTCGACGTGGTGATCGCCGCCGGAGGCGACGGTACCGTCCGCACCGTCGCCGAGAAGCTGCAGGGCACGGGCGTCCCGCTGGCGTTGCTTCCGTCGGGCACGGGCAACCTCCTCGCCCGCAACCTCGACCTCACGCTCGACGACATCGGGCACGCCCTCGACTCGGCGTTCGACGGGGACGACCGGTCGATCGATGTCGGCGTGGTCGAGCTCCGCGACGGGGACGGTCCGACGCGCAAGCACTCCTACCTGGTGATGGCCGGCGTGGGCATCGACGCCCAGATGATCGCGGCCACCGACGACGACCTCAAGGCCCGGCACGGCTGGCTCGCCTACGTGAAGGCGATCGGCACGGTGCTCCGCGACAAGAACGAGCTGCGCCTGCGCTACCAACTCGACGACAAGGGCGTGCGTTCTGTGCGCGCCCACACCGTCCTCATCGGCAACTGCGGGTCGCTGCCCGCCAACATCCTCCTGCTGCCCGAGGCGGCGGTGGACGACGGCGAGTTCGACATCGTCGTGCTGCGGCCGGAAGGCTTCATCGGGTGGGTCCAGATCGCCGTGAAGATCTTCTGGGAGAACGGCGTGCTCCGGCGCACCACCGTCGGCCGGCGGCTGATGGGAGCCGACAAGCAGGTGCGCGCCATGAACTACCTGAAGGGTCGCGAGTTCGTGATGCGGCTGAACCGGCCCCAGGATGTGGACCTCGACGGCGACCTGTTCGGCCGCGCGTCCGCCCTCCGCACGTGGATCGACCCGTCGAGCCTGAAGGTCAGGGTCCCGCGCGCGGAGTGACGGACGGCGCCGCCCGGCGTCAGGCGCGGGCGAGCAGCTCCAGCGTGTCCACGACGCGGTTGGAGAAGCCCCACTCGTTGTCGTACCAGGCGACGACCTTGACGTGGCGGCCGTCGACGCGGGTCAGCGCGGCGTCGAAGATCGACGAGGCCGGCTGCCCGGTGATGTCGCTCGAGACGAGCGGCTCGTCGGCGTAGTCCAGGATGCCGCGCAGGGGGCCCTCGGCCGCGGCGCGGTAGGCGGCGAGCACCTCATCGCGTGTCACGTCGCGCTCGACCGTCGTGTTCAGCTCGACGATGGAGCCGACCGGCACAGGCACCCGGATGGAGTCGCCCGACAGCTTGCCGTCGAGCTGCGGGAGCACCAGGCCGATCGCCTTCGCGGCGCCCGTCGTCGTCGGGACGATGTTGACCGCGGCGGCGCGGGCGCGACGGAGGTCGCGGTGCGGGCCGTCCTGGAGGTTCTGCTCCTGCGTGTAGGCGTGCACGGTCGTCATGAAGCCGTGCTCGATGCCGGCGAGGTCGTCGAGCACCTTCGCCAGCGGGGCGAGGGCGTTCGTGGTGCAGGATGCGTTGGAGACGATGACGTGCTGCTCGGGGTCGAACACGTCGGTGTTGACGCCGTACGCGAGGGTGACGTCGGCGCCGTCCGACGGGGCGCTGACCAGCACGCGCTTCCCGCCGGCGGTGAGGTGGGCGCGGGCGGCCTCGGCGGAGGTGAAGCGACCGGTCGACTCGAGCACCACATCCACCCCCAGCTCGGCCCAGGGGAGGTCGGCGGGCTCGCGCTCGGCGAGGACGCGGATACGGCGGCCGTCGACGACCAGGGCGTCGCCGTCGACCTCGACGGTGCGTCCGAGGCGGCCGAGGGAGCTGTCGTATTTCAGGAGGTGGGCCAGCGTGTCGGGGGCGGTGAGGTCGTTGATGGCGACGACCTCGAGGTCGGAGTCGCGCTCGAGCAGGGCGCGGAGGGTGTTGCGGCCGATGCGGCCGAATCCGTTGATGGCGATGCGGGTCATGGGCGTTCCTTTCGTGTGCCGCATCCATGGTGCGAGGCGCATCGGGCGACCGACAGTGGCGTGAGCGACATGGTCCGCAATGATCGCGCCAGCTATGAGGACAGCCTGCGCAAGGATCCCGCCACCGTGGCACCACTCGGAGGGAGGGAGGGCGGAGCGGGGGAGGGCGTAGGGCCGAGCGCGCGCGTCAGGCGGAGAACGTGTGGCGGTACTCGGTGGGCGACGTGCCCAGGATGCGCTGGAAGTGCAGGCGCAGGTTCGCGCCCGTACCGAGGCCCACCCGCGCCGCGATCTGCTCCACGCCCAGGTCGCTCCGCTCCAGGAGCTCGCGCGCCAGGTCGACCCGGGCGCGCAGCACCCACTGCATGGGTGTGTAGCCGGTGTCCTCCACGAACCGCCGGGAGAAGGTGCGGGCGGAGACGTTCGCGTTGCGGGCGAGCGCATCCAGCGTCAGCGGTTCGGACAGGTGCGCCAGCGCCCACTCCCGGGTCTCGGCGAAGAGGTCGCCGAGGGGTTCCGGAACGCTCCGCGGCACGTACTGCGCCTGCCCGCCGCTGCGGTACGGCGCCGCGACGAGCCGCCGGGCGACACGGTTCGACAGCCCGACGCCGTGGTCGCGGCGCACCAGGTGCAGGCACAGGTCGATCCCGGAGGCGGCGCCGGCCGAGGTCAGGATGCTCCCCTCGTCCACGAACAGCACGTTCTCATCCACCCGCACGAGGGGATGCCGCTCCGCCAGCGAGCGCGTGTAGTGCCAGTGGGTCGTGGCCCGCTTGCCGTCGAGCAGCCCGGTCGCGGCCAGGGCGAAGGCTCCGGTCGAGATCGCGGCCAGCCGCGCGCCGCGCTCGTGGGCGGCGAGCAGCGCCCCGACCACGGCGGCCGGCGGATCCGCCATCCCCGGGTTCCGGTAGCCGGGCACGAACACGGTGTCGGCCTCCGTCAGCGCCTCCAGGCCGTCGGCGACGTGGTACGACAGCCCGTCGCCGCCGGTGACCAGCCCCGGCGTGGCACCGCACACCCGCACCTCGTACGGCATGCTCGGCCGGTGCGAGAACACCTGCGCCGGGATGCCGACATCCAGCGGCTTCGCGCCCTCGAGCACCAGCACGGCGACGCGATGCGACCCGCTCATGACCGGGCGGAGACGATCTGCAGCAGGGCCGCCCGCAGTGCGGCCGGATCGGCGACCTGGGGGAACACCTCATCCTCCAGCCCGCGCACGCCCGCGAACGCCTCGTGCCCGGCCTCCGTGATCGCGAGCACGTGGCGGCGGCGGTCGCCGGGGTCGGGCGCGCGCGTCACGAGCCCTTCGCGCTCCAGCCGGTCCACAGTGCGCGACATCGTCTGCGGTTCGACCCGCGCCATCCGGGCCAGGTCGGACTGCGAGTCGAAGCCGAGCTCGAGCAGGTGCAGCACGATCAGGCCGGCGTGCGTCAGGCCGCGCTGCTCCAGCGCGTCGGCCCAGGCGCGCTCGACAGCCCGGGATGCGGCGCCGAGCAGCCGGCCGAGCGGCCAGTTCTCGGGTTGGTGCTCCTCGGCTTCCGCCTCGCGCATGTCCATACCTTCATCGTACGGATGCCGGAGGGATGCGGCGCGGCCGGCGCCGCATCCTGCGCGTCAGTCCGTGCCGGAGTCGAACGCGGCGCCCTCGGAGCTGAGGTCGATCTCGCGCGACAGCTCCTCGTCGACCGGCTCGACGCCCTCGAGGATGGCGCGGGCGCGCCCCTCCTCCAGCTCGCCGACCAGCTCGCCGGTCGGTCCGCCGATGAGGCCCGAGGCGGCGTACTGCTCGAGCCGCGAGCGGGAGTCGGCGATGTCGAGGTTGCGCATGGTCAGCTGGCCGATGCGGTCGCCGGGGCCGAAGGCGGAGTTGCCGACGCGCTCCATGGAGAGCTTCTCGGGGTGGTAGCTGAGCGCCGGGCCCGTCGTGTCGAGGATCGTGTAGTCGTCGCCGCGGCGCAGGCGCAGGGTGACCTCGCCGCTGATCGCGGAGCCGACCCAGCGCTGCAGGGACTCGCGCAGCATCAGCGACTGCGGGTCGAGCCAGCGGCCCTCGTACATCAGGCGGCCGAGACGGCGGCCCTCGTTGTGGTAGTTCGCGACCGTGTCCTCGTTGTGGATCGCGTTCAGCAGACGCTCGTAGGCGATGTGCAGCAGCGCCATGCCCGGGGCCTCGTAGATGCCGCGGCTCTTCGCCTCGATGATGCGGTTCTCGATCTGGTCGGATGCGCCGAGACCGTGGCGGCCGCCGATCGCGTTCGCCTCCAGCACGAGGGCGACCGGGTCGGCGAACTCGGCGCCGTTGATGGCGACCGGGCGGCCGGCCTCGAAGCGAACCGAAACCGTCTCGGGCGTCACCTCGACGTCGTCGCGCCAGGCGGCGACCCCCATGATCGGGTCGACGATGTCGAGACCGGCGTCAAGCTCCTCGAGGCGCTTCGCCTCGTGGGTCGCGCCCCAGATGTTCGCATCGGTCGAGTACGCCTTCTCGCTCGGGTCGCGGTACGGGAAGCCGCGCGCGACGAGCCACTCGCTCATCTCGGTGCGGCCGCCGAGCTCCTCCACGAACGCGGAGTCGAGCCACGGCTTGTAGATGCGCAGGCGGGGGTTCGCGATGAGGCCGTAACGGTAGAACCGCTCGATGTCGTTGCCCTTGTACGTGGAGCCGTCGCCCCAGATCTCGACCCCGTCATCCATCATCGCGCGCACCAGCATGACGCCGGTCACCGCGCGGCCGAGCGGGGTCGTGTTGAAGTAGGTCTTGCCGCCCGAGCGGATGTGGAACGCGCCGCACTGCAGGGCGATCAGCCCCTCCTCGACCAGGGCGCGCTTCGCATCCACCAGCCGGGCGATCTCGGCGCCGTACTCCTTCGCGCGGCCGGGGACCGCGTCGATGTCGGGCTCGTCGTACTGGCCGATGTCGGCGGTGTACGTGCAGGGGATCGCGCCCTTCTCGCGCATCCAGGCGACCGCGCAGGAGGTGTCGAGACCCCCGAGAACGCGATGCCGACTCGTTCACCGACGGGCAGACTGCTCAGAACCTTGGACACGGCATCCAGCTTACTGGGGGCTCTCCGGGCCGTGCTGCCCGAGGCCCGGGTGGACGCCCGGCTGGAAGCCGCTGCCTGCGACCATGCGGGTGAGGATGGCCAGGAGGTCCGCGCGATCGTCCGGTCCGAGCCGGCCGAGCATCGCCTCCTCCTGCTCGTCGGCCAGGCGTGTGGCCGCACGCACGACGTCCCGGGCGGACGGCGTCAGATGGATGGCATACGCGCGCCGGTCGTCCGGGTGCCGCCTGCGCTCTACGAGTCCGCGCTGCTCCAGGTCGTCGATCAGGGTCACCATCGAGTTGCGGTGGAGGCCGAGGGCCGTGGCGAGCTCCTGCTGGGTGCGTCCCTCCTGCCGGGCGACGTGAACCAGGATGCCGTAGCGGTTGGGGGTGAGCCCGAGCGGCGCGAGGGCGGCTGCGAATGCTTGGGCGCTCTGCAGTCCCAACTGCGAGACCAGGAAACTGGCCCGGGACTCCAGGGCGGGGGGCTCGGAGCTCATGCTCACATGATACCGATAGGTGATTGCACGGCGCTGTGACTATCACCTACCATGACGACATGAGACTGACCATCTTCGGAGCCAGCGGCCAGACCGGCCGGCTCATCGCCCACCAAGCCCTCCAGCAAGGGCACGACGTGAGGGTCGTCCTGCGCCGACCATCCGACGATGTGGATGCGCGTGCCGACGTCCGGATCGTCCCCTCCTCGACGATGCGGCCGCGGTCCGCTCGGCACTCGCCGGTGCCGATGGCGCCCTGTCGGGCATCGGTCCTCGCAAGCGTGCGGACGCGCCCGTGGCGGCGCCCGCGACGCGCGCGATCCTCGGAGCGGCCCGAGGGATGGGACTGCGGCTCGTCGTCATCAGCGCGGCGCCCGTCGAGCCGCCGCCCGCCGACGACAGCTTCCTCAGCCGCCGGATCGCCCTGCCGCTGATCGGCGTGCTGCTGCGACCCGTCTACGACGATCTTCGTGCGATGGAGCGAGAGCTCCGCGGCTCCGACGCCGTGTGGACCGCGTTCCGGCCGCCGATGCTCACCTCGGGCCGGGCGACCGGCGCGTACCGCACCCGCATCGGAGGCAGCGTCCCGCGCGGCTTCACGGTGTCGCGCGCCGACCTGGCGGATGCGATGCTCTCGAGCCTGCAGCGGCCCGAGACCGAGCGCGCCGCGGTCGGCATCGCGGGCTGACCTCGGTTCTCGCCGGTCCTCAGCCTCGGCCGTCGGCGGACTGCGCCGGGCAGTCTCCGCCCGGCTGGGTGCGCAATTCGAAGTGCCACGCCTCGTTCGCATAGACCTGGCAGAGTCCCCAGGCGTTGCCGTAGCGGCCCAGGTAGTCCATCGCGCCGGCGTCGGCGATGTCGACGGCCTCGCCGCGGACATGAGCGGAGTCGCTGCCGCGCTTGACCCACTTCTCGGCTTCCTCCTCGCTGCCGTACTGCTGGACCGCCTGTGCGAACAGGTACTCCTGGTAGCGCTCGGAGCGCCAGCCGTCCGCAATGGTGATCTCGTGCCCGGCGCCGTCCTGCCGCATCGCGTGCTCGGCCCGTCGCAACGCTGCGCGAAGGTCGGGCGCGAGGCGCGTCACCGCGGGAAGGCCGCTGTCGAGGGTCAGCGCGCTGCCGTCGGGAATGTAGCCGTCGTCGTCGGTGAGACCGTTCGCGCCGGCGGCCGGCGCGGCTGCCGCCTGTTGCGGCGCCCCGACCGGCTGGGCGAGGGCCGCGGTGCCGCCGGCCGCGCATCCCGCCAGCGTCGCAGCGAGGAGGAGGGACAGGGCGGCGCCGACCAGGCGCATCGAGGAGTGCATGCCTCAACGCTCGCAGCCGCCGTCGTCGCCGCGCGTCCGCCGGAGGTCCCATCCGCATCCGCCGCGCGACCGACCTCCCGACCTGTGGTGCCCGGCAGCATTCGTCACGAATGGTCGCTCTACGGCGCGAATGACGATCATTCGTGACGAATCCCTCGCGTGCCCGGCGGAGATTTGTGCCAAATCAGCGTTATGAAGCGCGGATTACCGCGATTTGGCACAAATCGTCACGGGGTCAGGGCGTCACGGGAGGCGCGGGGTGCGCGGCGGCTCCGTGCGTCGGCGGCCGGTGGCCTCGAACGCGGCCGCCAGGGCGAGCAGCGCCGCGTCGTCGTACGCCCGCCCGGCGAAGGTCAGCCCGACGGGCATGCCGATGTCGGACATCGTCCCCATCGGCACCGTCACGGTCGGGATGCCGAGGTGCCGCGGCACCAGGTTGCCGTTCGCGACCCAGACGCCGTTGCGCCAGCCGAGGTCCGCGGAGGCGGGGCTCACGTCCATGTCGGCGGGTGCCACGTCCGCCACGGCCGGGAAGACGACGGCGTCGAGGCCGAGCCCGTCCATCCACTCCTCCAGGTCGGCGCGGCGGGTCTCCTCCAGGCCGCGCAGGCCGTCCGCGAGCTCGGGGATGCTCTCCAGCGTCGTACCCGGATGCGCGCGCACCCAGCCCGGGTAGTCCGCGATGTCGTCCACGAAGCCGTCGTACCGGTCCGGCAGGGCGCCCTCCGGCTGCGGGAAGATACGGGCGCCGTCGACGTCCGCGAGCGTCGACAGGGCGGGGTCGCCGTTGGCGGCGAGGAAGTCGTCCCACGCCCATGCGGACAGGTCCACGATCTCGCGCCGCAGGAACGCGCGCGACACGAGCCCGCGCGTCGCGATCGTCGGCGCGCCGGGCCGGTCGCCCTCGTAGTTGGACACCACCGGGAAGTCGACCTCGACGACCGTCGCACCGGCGGCCTCGAGGTCGCGTCGCGCCGCCTCCCACAGGGTGATCACCGACTCCCGCGTCTCGATCCGCTGCCCGGTCGGGCCACCGATCCCGGGCGCGTCCGCCGTGCCCGCGTCCGGGTCCGCGTTGATGTACATCCGCGGGATGCCGACGCGGCGGCCGGCGAGCGAGGCGCCCTCCGCGAGCGCCGGATACGACGCCGGCCGCACCTCGGAGACGGCGGGGAGCGCCACCCACGGCTGGGCGCGCCAGAAGTCGCCGCGTGTCTCCGCGTCGTCGGCGACGATCACATCCAGCACCTCGAGCAGGTCGGCCATGGTGCGGGTGTGCGGCACCACCACATCCATCGTCGGCACCAGCGGCCAGTTGCCGCGCACCGAGATGACGCCGCGCGACGGGGTGTACGCGCAGAGGGCGTTGTTGGATGCGGGGGCGCGCCCGGACGACCAGGTCTCCTCGCCGAGGCCGAACGCCGCGAAACTCGCGGCGGTCGCCGTCCCCGATCCGTTCGACGAGCCCGATCCGAACGCGGCCGTGAGGTAGTCGCCGTTGTAGGGCGACTCGGCGCGGCCGTAGACGCCGCGCTGCATGCCGCCGTTCGCCATGGGCGGCATGTTCGTGAGGCCGAGCAGGATCGCGCCGCCGGCGCGCAGGCGCTCGATCGTGAACGCGTCCCGCTGCGCGACGAGGTGCTCGAACGCGGGCGAACCGGCCGCTGCCGTCAGTCCGCGGGCAAGGTAACTGTCTTTGGCGGTGTACGGGATGCCGTCCAGCGGCCCCAACGTCTCGCCGCGCGAACGGCGGGCGTCGGAGGCCCGGGCCTCGTCCAGCGCGTCCGGGTTGCGGACCACCACGGCGTTGAGCCGCGGCCCGGCGGCGTCGTACGCGTCGATGCGGGCCAGATACGCGGTCACCAGCTCCGCGCTGGTCGTCTCGCCCGCCTCCAGCGCTCGCCGCAGCTCGGCGATCGGGGTCTCGACGACGTCGATGCTCATGCGGACACCGCCGGCTGCTGCTGCGTGATGCAGTGGATGCCGCCGCCGCGCTCGAAGATCGGGCGCGAATCCACCATGGTCACCCGGCGGCCCGGGTAGACGGCCTCCAGGATCTCGGTCGCCTCGGCGTCGGCGCGCTCCTCGCCGAAGCCGCACGCCACGATGCCGTCGTTGACCACGAGGTGGTTGACGTAGCTCCAGTCGACGAAGCCCTCCTCGTCGCGGAGGGTCGCCGGCGCGGGCAGTTCGACGATGTCGAAGCGTCGGCCGGCCGCATCCGTCGTGCCGGAGAGCAGCGCGTGCAGCTCGCGCGACACGGCGTGGTCGGGGTGCTCGGGGTCGCGCTGGGTGTGCAGCAGCAGGGTGCCGGGGGACGGGATGGTCGCCACGATGTCCACGTGCCCGTTCGTGCCGAAGTCGTCGTAGTCGCGGGTGAGGCCGTGCGGCAGCCAGATCGCGTGAGTCGCGCCGATCGTGCGGGCGAGCTCGGCCTCCACTCGGGCCTTGTCGGCGTACTTGTTGCGCCGGGGGTCGAGCTGCACAGTCTCGGTGAGCAGCACGGTCCCCTCGCCGTCGACGTGGATGCCGCCGCCCTCGTTGACGAGCAGGGAGCTGATCAGCTCCGCGCCGGTGCGCTCGGCGACGAAGCGGGCGATCTCGGCGGACTTGCGCCACTCGGCCCATTCGGGGTCGCCCCAGCCGTTGAAGGTCCAGTCCACCGCGCCGAGCACGCCGGGGCGCTCGTCGTCGACCACGAAGGTGGGGCCGAAGTCGCGCATCCAGAACTCGTCGAGCGGAGCCTCCACCTGCTCCACGTGGCTGCCGAGCATGCGGGCGGCGCGCTCACGCTCGCTGGGGTCGACGACCATGGTCACCGGCTCGTACTCCGCAACGGCGTGGGCGACGGCGGTCCAGGAGGCGTAGGCCTCCTCGGCGGAGACGGCGTCGTCGCCGAGGGTGATGCCGGCGCGGGGGAACGCCATCCAGGTGCGTTCGTGCGGTGCCGTCTCGGCGGGCATGCGCCAGGTCATCGGGTCCTCCATCGGTCGGCGACGAATTGTTGATCAAATGATCAATAACTGCCCCGAAGCTACCTATACTGGGCGGATCATGTCAAGAGCCGTCCGACGTCGTCCGCCCGCCGAGCGGAGCGCCGAGCTCGCCGCCGCCGCACGGGACCTCGCGCTCGCCGACGGCCTCTACGCCGTCACGCTGCGGGGCGTCGCCGGCCGCGCGGGTGTGACGCCCGCGCTCGTCGCGCACTACCACCCGGCCATGGACCAGCTGGTCGCCTCCGCCTTCACGGCGGTCGTCGGCGCCGAGCTCGCCGAGCTGCGGACGCTGCTCGCCGCCGCCGACGGACCGCTCGCGCGGCTCGCCGGGCTGCTGCGCGCCCTGCTCGACGGAACCCGCGACGACGTGACGCTGGTGTGGGTGGAGGCATGGGCGCTCGGCCGGCGCAATGAGGCGCTCGCCGCGGCGGTCCGGGAGCAGATGGATGCGTGGCAGGACCTCATCCACTCGGTCGTCGCGGACGGCGTGGCGTCGGGCGACTTCACCGCCGAGGATCCCGCCCAGGCTGCGTGGCAGCTGCTCGGGATGATCGACGGCCTGAACGCGCAGGCGCTGGTCCGCTGGGGAGCCGGCGGCGACCGCGGGCCGGTGCTGGCGCACGCGGTCGAAGGGATGCTCGGCCTGCGCCGCGGCGCGCTCGACGCGGCCGCTGGTGGGAGCAGCAGCGGCAGCGGCTGACGCGATCGAGTGGTGAGTCGTGGCGCGAATTCGCGCCGAGTTGCGACGTGATGTCTCCACTCGGCGGGAAGGGCGGACGGCGGCGCAGCGCGGCCGACGGAGCCGCCGGGGCGCGCTACGCGATCCAGGCGAGGAGCTCGGCCCGGAACTCGTCGGGCTTCTCGATGTGGGCGGAGTGCCCGCAGTCGTCGAAGACCACCTCGCGCGTCTTCCCGCCCGCGGCGGCGTACCGGTCGAGCACGGCGCGTGTCTGCGCGAGCATCGGCTGCGGCGGCGCGACCTCGTCGCCCGGCCAGCCCGGGATGATGCCGGCCGCGCCGAGCTGGTTCAGGTCGAAGAACGACGCATCCGCGACGATCGCATCCACCGCGCCGTGGATCCACAGGATGGGCGGTTTGGCCGGCGCATCCACGATCCCGGACGTGTCGAAGTACGTCGGCGCCAGGGTGTTCAGGATGCCGCGCGTGCCCGGCCCGAAGCCCGGCCAGTGCTCCGACGCGCCGGCGTCGCCCGGGTAGTTGTCGGGGCCGGTCGCCGTGGTCAGCATCGACTCCACCCAGAGGTCCTCGTACTCGGAGACGAAGCCGGGCGCGACGTACGACGAGCGGTACACCGCGCGCGGCGAGGTGGGCGACTCCTCGCCGGTGTCCCCGGCCGCGAGCCGCGCGACGAAGTCGGGGTTCGCGCCGCCGCCCCCGGTGCCGGACGCGTCGGCGTTGAGCAGCGAACCGTCGAGGGCCGTTCCGCCGAAGCCGTACGGCGAGACGGGCGACACGAGCGTGAGGCTGGCGACGAGGTCGGGCCGGTCGAGCAGCAGCTGCATGACGACCCCGCCGCCGAGGCTCCAGCCGACGATGTGGACGGCGCCCAGGCCGAGCTCGTCGGCCACCGACGCCACGTCGTCGGAGAAGTCGCGGACGCCGCGCGTCGCATCCACGGGCAGGGTCTCGCTGTCGCCGAAGCCGCGGAGGTCGACCGCCAGGGTGCGCACGCCGGCGGGCAGCGACCGCATCAGCGGCTGCCAGAACAGCGACGACGACACGTTGCCGTGGACGAACAGCACCGTCTGCAGGGGTTCGCCGGCGGCCGGGCGTTCCAGCACGTTGGCGGTGTAGCGGTCGGTGCGGACGGGCCGGGCGTCGATGCCGGGCAGCAGCGTTCCAGTCATGCGTTCTCTCCTTCGGGTCAGGATGCTTCGGGTCAGGATCCGGATGGTGCGTCGGCGGCGATGAGGAGCGGCAGCACCTGGCGCAGGCCCGGGTCGCTCATCACGATCGTGTAGTGGTTGACGTCGTGCGCCTCATGCATGCGCATCCCCGGCATCCGCTCGCGCCACTCGTCGACGACAGCCGGGTCGTACAACGGGGCCGCGTCGAGCAGCCCGCGGGGCGCGCGGATGAAGTCGATCGAGACGCGGATCGCGGCGAGCGCCTCGGTGTAGGAGGACGATCCGTCGAGCTCCAGCGCATTGACGGAGACGGCCTCGGGATCGACGCTCGACCGCAGCTCCGGGGCCTCGCCGACGAGGTCGTAGCGCACGTAGTCGGCGACCGCGTCGTTCCACCAGGGGCCGATCGCCGGATGCGCGCGCCAGAATGCGTCGTACTCCTCGGGCGAGGCGAACCGCATCCGCAGGCGGGCGAGCGCTGGGCCGAGCACCGCCGCGGGGACGTCCTCGGGCGCGATGCCCGCGGGCGCGGGAAGGGGCAGGCCGCCGTCGATCAGCACCAGGCGCGCCACCCGGCCGGGGTGCCGCTCGGCGAAGCGGACGGCCACGAAGCCGCCCATCGAGTGGCCGGCGACGACGGCCTGTTCGACGTCCAGCGCGTCCAGCACCCGGGCGAGATCGTCGGCGTGCTGCACCAGGCCGAACGGTCCGGGGAGACCGGAGCTGCGGCCGCGCCCCCGCAGGTCCGGCGCGATCACCCGGGTGTCCGGCAGCGCCTCGGCGGCGAGCCGCCAGGCGCGGTGGTTCGCCGTGATCCCGTGCACCGCCAGCAGCGGCACGCCGCCGGTGGCCGCATGCCAGACGCCGCCCGCGAGCACGCCTCCGTCGACCGGGGCGGCGAGCGGGGAGTAGTCCGTCACCGGGCGCTCCAGCCGCCGTCCATCGTGTAGCTCGCGCCGGTCACCATTCCGGCGTCGTCGCCCGCGAGCCAGAGGGCCAGGCTGCCGACCTCGGCCGGTTCGACCAGGCGCTTGATCGCGGCCTCCGTCAGCATGACCTTCTCGACCACGTCCTCCTCCGGGATGCCGTGCACCCGCGCCTGGTCGGCGATCTGCTTCTCGACCAGCGGCGTGCGCACGTAGCCCGGGTTGATGCAGTTCGACGTGACTCCGTGCGGGCCGCCCTCCAGAGCGGTCGTCTTCGAGAGCCCTTCGAGCGCGTGCTTCGCCGTGACGTACGCCGACTTGTACTCGGACGCGCGGAGTCCGTGCACGCTGGAGATGTTGATGATGCGCCCGAAGCCGCGCTGGTACATGCCGGGCAGCGCCGCCCGGATGAGGAGGAAGGGCGCCTCCACCATGATCCGCAGCATAAGGGAGAACGTCTCGGGGTCGAACTCCTCGATCGGGCTGACCTTCTGGATGCCCGCGTTGTTCACGAGGATGTCCGTGTCGACCGCGGCCTCCGCGAGTTCGGCCGTCTTCGACAGGTCGACCTCCCACGCATCGCCGCCGAGCCGCTCCGCCACCTGGCGCGCGGCGTCTCCGTTGAGATCCGCGATGGTGACCCGCGCTCCGGCTGCGGCGAACGCCTCGGCGCAGGCGAGCCCGATGCCGCTCGCGCCTCCGGTGATGAGCGCTCGGCGCCCGGTCAGATCGGTCATCGTCGACGCACCCTCCCGCCGGGCCAGCGCCCGAGCGGCCCTAGCGGCACTCTAACGCCGGGCGTGCGGCCCGGGGAAGGGCGGCGGCGTCAGTATTCGAGGCCGATCTGCTCGCGGATCGCGTCGAGCGCTCCCATGATGGCGACCGACTGCGACAGCGGCAGGCGGGCGTCCTCCCCGCCGCCCTCGGCGATGAGCCGCTCGATGGCGCGGGCCTGGTACTGCATCCCCCGCCCGTCGATCCGGGACTCGTAGGTCTCGATCACACGGCCCGTCGGGTCGACGACGCGGAAGCCGGTCGGCGCGTAGAAGGTGTGGTCGAGCTCGATCCGCGCATCCGTCCCGACGACGGTCGCACTGTTGTCGCCCGCCGCATCCAGCTCGGTGGTCAGCGCCGCCTGCGCCCCGCTCTCGTAGCCGAACAGGATGGACGTCTGCCGGTCGACGCCCGTCTCGGTGAACGTCGACAGCGCGAGCACGCGGTCGGGGGCGCCCAGCACATCCCAGGCGAACGACACCGGATAGATGCCCAGGTCGAGCAGGGCGCCTCCGCCGAGGGCCGGGTCCAGCATCCGCCCGGCCGGGTCGGGGTTCGTCCGCTGGTTGTGGTGGGCGACGACCGAGCGCAGCTCGCCGAGGGTGCCGTCGCTGATGATCTCCTGCAGCCGTTCCATGTGCGGCAGCCACCGCGTCCACATGGCCTCCAGCGCGACCAGACCGCCGGCGCGGGCGGCGTCCGCGATCTGCTGCGCCTCGCGCTGGTTCATCGTGAACGGCTTCTCGACCAGGACGTGCTTGCCGGCCTCGAGCGCCAGCAGCGCGTTCGGGGCGTGCTGCGGATGCGGGGTGGCGATGTAGACGACGTCGACGTCGGGATCGGCGACGAGCTCCTCGTAGCTGCCGTGCGAGCGCGGGATGGCGTGCGCGGCCGCGAACCGCGCCGCCGATCCGGGCGTGCGGGATCCGACCGCCGAGACCGTGTGCCCGTCGAGTTGCAGGTCGCGCGTCATGGCGCCCGCGATGCCGCCGGTGCCGAGGATGCCCCACGCGGGGGAGGAGGTCGTCATGCGGTCATCGTACCGACGGTCCTTCGCGCAGCAGGGCGCGCAGGGTCTCGATCGTGTCGGCCTCGCCCGGCTCCTTGTCGTCGCGGTAGCGCTTGACCCGGGCGAAGCGCAGTGCGATGCCGCCGGGGTACCGGCTGGAGCGCTGCACGCCGTCGATCGCGATCTCCACCACCGTCGTCGGCGCCACCCAGACGGTGCCGGCCGTCCGGCGCACCTCGATCTCCTGGAAGTGCTCGGTCTGCCAGGCGAGCAGCTTGTCGGTGAGGCCCTTGAACGTCTTTCCGACCATGACGAAGCCGCCCGGCTCGCCGTAGGCGCCGTCGGGGTCACGGGCGCCGAGGTGGATGTTCGACAGCGTCCCCTGCCGCCGTCCCGACCCCCACTCCACGGCCAGCACGACCAAGTCGTAGGTGTGCACGGGCTTGACCTTGACCCAGCTGGATCCGCGTCGGCCCGCCGCATACGGCGAGTCGATCGCCTTGACGACGACGCCCTCCTGGCCGGCCGCGAGGGCGTCGCGGGAGACGCGCTCGGCGACCTCCGGGTCGGCGGTGATCTCGCCCGGGATGCGGTGCTCGGCCGCCACCCGCTCGAGCTCCGCGAGACGGACGGAGAGCGGCTCGTCGAGCAGGTCGCGGCCGTCCACGTGCAGCACGTCGAAGAACCACGGATGCGCGGTGGAGCTCAGGGCATCGCGGAGCGGTGCCGCGACCCCAGCGCCGAGGGAGCTCGCGACCGAGGTAACGGAAGTCGGCTTCGACATGAACCGCGACATCGTCTCCTGGAACGGACGCGGCGCCCCCTCCTCGTCGAGCGAAAGCGTCTCGCCGTCGAGGATCACATCCTGCACGGGAAGCCGCCGCACCACCTCGACGACCTCCGGCAGGCGGTGCGTGATGTCGGCGAGGTTCCGTGTGAAGACGCGCACGTCGTCGCCGTGGCGGTGCACCTGGATGCGCGCCCCGTCGAGCTTGTACTCGACCGACGCCTCCCCGGTCGTCGCCAGCGCGTCGGTCGGGGTCGGGGCCGACGCGGCGAGCATCGGCAGCACGGCCCGGCCCACCTCGAGACCGACCGCGTCGAGCTCCTCGGCGGTTCCCGTCAACGCCAGCCGGGCGGTCTCGCCCAGGTCGCCGGAGAGCATCGCGGCGCGGCGCACGGATTCGCCGGAGCGGTCGGACGCGCGCGCCACCGCATCCATCAGCACACCCTCGAGCGCCCCCGTGCGCATCTCGCCGAGCAGCACGCGGGCGACGAAGTCCTGCTCGCGGGCCGTCGCACGGGCCGTGAACTCCCGCAGGGTGCGCGTCCGTTCGCCCGCGGACCCGCTGCCCGAGAGCGCCGCGAGCGAGTCGAGCAGCGCATCCAGGTCGTCGACCGTCAGGCTGGGCTCGGTCGCCGGTTCGCCCATCGCACCGCTGAGGCCCCGCCAGCCCACGCCGACCCGGCCCTGCCGCGCCTTGCCGACGAGGAACCCGACCGCCGGAGCGATCTCGTCCGGCTCCAGCCGGCTCAGCAGGCCCGCGAGCGCGTCGACCTTGGCCAGGCGCGACCGGGTGGAGGCGACGGTCTCCGCCGTCGTGACGAGCGTGTCGAGGAGCACGTCCCCATACAACCACCGGCCTCCGACGCTGCGGCCGTCTCCGTCGTCCCGCCGCTCTAGGCTGACGTCATGAGCGAATCCGTCCGGAACGTCCTCTCCGCCTTCGACCGCATCCCGGAGCCGTGGCAACCCCACCGCCTTGTATCCGTGAACGACCAGGATGTGAAGGTCGCCCGACTGCGCGGCGAGTTCATCTGGCACGCCCACCCGGACAGCGACGAGTTGTTCCTCATCGTCGACGGCCGGCTCACCCTGCAGCTGCGCGACGGCGACATCGAGCTCGGACCGAACGACGTCTTCGTGGTGCCCGCGGGCGTCGAGCACCGCCCGAGGGCCGACGTCGAGGCGCTCGTCGTGATGGTGGAGCGGGCGGGAACCGTGAACACCGGCGACCGCCCGGGGGAGCGCACGGTCGAGGTCCGCGACTTGTCGGAGGACTGAGCGGCTCGAGTCGAGCCCGACGTCACGTGTTCGCCAACCGATTCCGTGCTGTCCGGTGGTCACCGCGCCGCCCGCCGCCCGCGCTATCGTCGGAACGAACCACCCCAGACGAAAGACGGGCGACGCGGGATGCCGAGACAGGAACGCGCCGAGCGCACGCGGATCGCCATCCTCGACGCGGCAGCGGCCGAGTTCGATCAGCACGGTTATGAGGGCGCCCGCCTCGAGCGGATCGTCGAGCGCACCGGTGCGACGAAGGGCGCGGTGTACTTCCACTTCCGCTCGAAGCTCGACATCGCGACGGCCCTCGTCGCTGAGAAGTACGCGAACTGGCCCGTGATCATCGGCGAGGTCACCGCGTCGCTGCGGGGCCTGGCCGCGGCGGAGGAGGTGACCCGGCGGGTCGCGGCGGTCTTCGTCCGCGATGTGCGCGTGCGCGCGGCCATGCGGCTCACCCAGACCGTGTTCCCGCCATCGCCAGACGAGAGCCCGTACGACCGATGGATCGTCGTCATCGGCGGCCTCCTGCAGCAGGAACTGGACGACCGCGGCGAGACCGGCGTCGACGCGCACGCGATCGCGACGGTCGCGGTCCACGGCTTCTTCGGGGCGTACATGATCGCCAACGAGATGGGGACGCTCGCCGACCTGCCGCGGGACGTGGAGCGGCTCTGGGCGGCCCTGCGGCCGGCGCTTCGCGCATCCTGAAAGCATGCATTTGCTTAAAAACCGGTGAGTCCGTATGTTCTAAGCGGGGATACGGACGGCTCATCGCCGTCATCCGGGGGAGTGCGCCCCGTCTCGTTCGGAGTCGGGGCGTTCCCCGTCTCCGGGATCACTCGGACCGGCGCTCCCTGCGCGCGCGGCTGATCCGGCGGAGCACGAGACCGCCGACCACCAGCGCCGCCACAACGTAGATCACGATGTCGAGATACTCCGTGTAGCGCTCGACGAGGTGGTACTGGGTGCCGAGAGCGTAGCCCGCCCCCACCAGGACCGCATTCCACAGCAGCGTGCCGGCCAGGGTGAACAGCGCGAAGCGGCCGAACGGCATCCGGGTCGCGCCGGCAGGAAGCGAGATCAGGCTCCGGACGAGGGGCACCAAGCGCCCGAAGAACACCGCTCCGCGCCCGTGCCTGCGGAGCCAGTCGGCCGACCGGCGGAAGTCCGCCTCGTCGACGAGAGGCAGGCGCGCGAGCAGACGGACGGCACGCTCCTCGCCGAGCCGGCGCCCAAGTATGTAGAGGAGCACGGCGCCGCCGAAGCCGCCGAGGGTGGCGGCGACCAGCACCAGCACCACGTTCAGCGATCCCTGGAAGGAGAGGAAGCCGGCGAACGGCAGGATCACCTCGCTCGGGATCGGCGGGAACACCACCTCGGCGAGCGAGCACAGGCCGACGCCGACCTCGCCGAGGGCGACCATGACCTGCGCGGCGAGGCCGGCGATCCCCCCGAGGTCTTCGGGGGCGGTGGCGGCGAGCGTCGTTCCCGTCATGCGTGCGACGGTACCCGCCGGGGATGGGAGGGACGTGGATGCGGCGAGTGCGCCCGTCAGCCGACGCGCACGAAGGTCTGCTGCCAGCCGGTCGATCCGTTCGGGGCGATCGGGGCGCGCCTCTGCTCCTGCAGCCGGCCCGCCTTGTCCGTCGCTCGGACCGCCAGGGTATGGCTGCCCGCTGCGGCCTCCCAGTCGAGAGACCACTGCACCCAGGTGTCGGCGTTGACCGGCGCGGAGAGCCTCGCCTCCTGCCAGTCGCCGCCGTCGATCTGCACCTCGACCAGTCCGATGCCGACGGTCTGCGCCCAGGCGACGCCCGCGATGACCGTCTTGCCGGCGGTGACCGGCTTGTCCACGCGCGGGGTGTCGATGCGGCTGGAGAGCTTGATCGGCGCCTTGGCGCTGTAGCCGCGCGGCGTCCAGTACGCCTGGTCGGCGGCGAAGGTGGTGACCTTCAACTCGGTCAGCCACTTGGTGGCCGAGACGTACCCGTACAGCCCGGGCACGACCATCCGCACCGGGAACCCGTGCTCGAGCGGCAGCGGCTCGCCGTTCATCCCCACCGCGAGGATCGCGTCCCGGCCGGGGTCGGTGAGGGCGTCGAGCGGGGTGCTCGCGGTGAAGCCGTCCATGCTCCGGGAGAGGACCATGTCGGCGCCGGAGCGCGGCCGGGCCAGCGCCAGGACATCGCGCACCGGGATGCCGAGCCACCGCGCGGTGCCGACGAGGTTGCCGCCGACCTCGTTCGAGACGCAGGTCAGCGTCACGGCGTACTCGTCGAGGCCGCGGTCGAGCAGGTCCTGGAAGCTCAGCTGGATGCGCTTCTCGATCATCCCGTCGACGGTGAGGCGCCAGGCGGCCGGGTCGATCGAGGGGACGGTGAGGGCCGTGTCCACCCGGTAGAAGTCGGAGTTCGGGGTGAACAGCGGCGACAGCCCCGGGATGGCGAGGTCGGCTCCGTCGGGCACGCGCACCCGGGAGCGCGGCGTCGGCAGCTTCACCGCGGCACGGAGAGCGGCGATGGAGGAGGTGGCCGCGGAGCCGAGGCGCGAGCCGACGCCGGCGACGACGGCCCCGGCCGCGGCGAGGGAGGTGAGCAGCAGGAACCGTCGCCGGTCGACGCGCGCCTCCCGCCCGCCGTCGGTCCGCGCGTGCCGCCAGCGGCGGAGCCGGCCGATGAGCAGTGTCAGCATCACGGCGCCGGCCGCCGCTCCGACGGCGGAGGGGAGGAAGGCGAGCGGCGCGGCGCCTGCGCGGGTGACGGTCGCCACGACGGCGGCGACGCCCGCGAGGGCGAACAGCGCCGCGCCGAGGCGGCGGCGCCAGAGCTCCAGCATCCCGGCCGCCGCGGCAGCGACCAGCACCGCGATGCCGAGGGACGACAGGAGGAACAGCTTGTCGTTCGAGCCGAACAGCTCGATCGCGAGCTCCTTCGCCCACCGCGGGACGATGTCGATCACGAACGAGCCGACCGCCAGGATCGGCCCCGCGTCCCGTGCGGTCACCAGGGCGACCAGCTCGGCGGCAGCGAGGAACACTCCTCCGCTCACCGCGCCCGCGAGGGCCGCCCACGCGGCGGTGGCCGCTCTGCTCTTCCTCGACGTCTGCGTAGTCACGCCGGATCTTCGTCGCGGAACGACCTCACGGATTGGTCCAATCCGTTTCCTCGACCACCCCGAACCCCTGTTGACCGTCACAGCGGCGGCCTCACGATCGGCATCATCCCTCGAAGGAGAAGAGAACCATGCGATCCACTGCACGCCTCGCAGCGGCCGGCCTCCTGGCCGCCGCAGCCCTCGCCCTCACCGCCTGCTCGTCCGGCGCGGGCTCCTCGACCAGCGACAACAGCTCGTCGATGTCCTCGTCCAGCCCCTCCGCCTCGGAGTCGTCCGCCGCGATGGACCCGGCCGCGGACCTCGTCGGCCCCGGCTGCGCCGCCTACGCCAAGCAGGTCCCGTCCGGCTCCGGCTCTGTCAAGGGCATGGCGCAGGACCCTGTGGCGACCGCCGCCAGCAACAACCCGCTGCTGACGACCCTGGTCGCGGCCGTCTCCGGCAAGCTGAACCCGAAGGTGAACCTGGTGGACACCCTCAACGGCGGTGAGTTCACCGTGTTCGCGCCGGTCGACGACGCCTTCAAGAAGATCGACCCGGCGACCATCGACACCCTGAAGACGGACGCCGGCGCGGCCACGCTGACCTCGGTCCTGACGTACCACGTCGTCCCCGGCCAGCTGTCGCCCACGGACATCGTCGGAACCCACAAGACCGTCGAGGGCTCCGACGTCACCGTCTCCGGCTCGGGCGACTCGCTCAAGGTCAACGACGCCAACGTCATCTGCGGCGGCGTGCACACCGCCAACGCGACGGTGTACCTGATCGACAGCGTGCTGATGCCCCCGGCCAAGTAAGGCCTGAGCAGCACTCCCTCTCGGCGCGGCCGCGAAGCCTTTCGCTTCGCGGCCGCTTCGCGCGTCGCGCCGCTTCGCGCATACGATCGGCGCCGCCGCCGGGCCGTAGGCTGCCGGTATGCGGCTCGGCGAACTGCGCGTGGATGCGATCTCCGACGGCGCGTTCGTCGCCCGTCCCTCCTACTTCGGAGCGGACGTTCCGGGCGACGCGCGCCCCGACCTCTTCGACCGGGACGGCGCGGCGTGGCTCCCGATCGGCTGCTTCCTCATCCGTCATCCCGGCGGAGTCGTGCTGGTGGATGCCGGACTCGGCCCGGCGCTCGACCCGATGCCGGACGGCATGATGCTGGTCGGGGGCCAGCTGCCGACCGGTCTGCGCGCGCTGGGCGTCGCGCCGGAGGACGTCACGGACGTGGTGATCACCCACTTCCACCTGGACCATGTGGGCTGGCTGTTCAACCTCGACGCCCGGCCCGTGTTCCCGCATGCGCGGCTGTGGTTCGGTGCCGGGGAGTGGGACCACTTCGTCGACGGACCCGGCGAGATGGCGCCGCACATCCGCGCCGGCTTCCGCTCCCTCGAGGGGACGGACCGGCTGCGTCCGCTCGACGCCGACGCGGACGTCGTGCGGGGCGTCCGTGCGGTGCACGCCCCGGGCCACACGCCGGGACACCTCGCGGTCGAGCTCGGCCGCGGCGCGCACCGGATGCTGCTGCTCGGCGACGCGGTCACCGTGCCGCAGCAGGTGGAGGAACCGGGCTGGCACTCGATGGGCGACGTGGATGCGGCGCTCGCCGAGCAGAGCCGCCGCGCACTGTGGGCGCGGATGGGCGCCGAGGGCATCCCGGGTGTCGGGGCGCACTTCCCGGAACTGGCGCCCGTCAGAGGAACGCCGTCAGCGCGTCCGTGAGACGCTGCCGCGCGGCGCCGTCGCCGATCGTGGCCTGCCCGTCGCCGGGTTGGTGGCCGTAGTCGCCGAACTGCCCGTGGTTCATCCCCGCGATCTCCACCAGCCGTGCGTCATCCGGGAGCAGGTGCCGGGCGTCCGCGATCTTCGCCGGAGTGCTCAGCCCGTCGCGGCTTCCGCCGATCGACAGCACGCGCAGGCCGGAATCGCTCAGGTCGTTCGCACAATACGAGCCGAACAGGATGAGGCCCTCGACGCCCGGGCTCCCGGCCAGCTGGCAGGCGCGCACCCCGCCCAGGGAGTGGCCGCCGACGTACCAGTGCTCGGCCCCGGGCGCATGTGCGGTGAACGTGCTCAGCGGGCGCTGATCGAAGAACGCGAGGTTCAGCGTCGGCTTGGTGATCACCACCGTCAGCCCGGTCTTCTCGACGACGCCGGAGAGCTTGTAGAGGTAGGCGTACGGGTCCACCAGCGCTCCGGGCACGAACACCAAGCCGTCGCCGGACGGCGTGCCGGTCGGCTCCATGACGACGGCGTCACCCGCGTCGTGGATCCGGACCGCCGGGTCCCGCCACGCCTTCAGAGCCGCATCCCGCTCGCCCATCATCGGGGTGGACGCCCACGCAAGGAAGCCCACCACCACGAGCGCCAGCACGGCGGCCACCGCGATCACCGCCGAGCGCACCCGATGGCGCCAGCGCGCTGCGGCGCTCAGTCCCGGGCCTCCAGCACGTCCCGGGCCTTGAGCGTGCGGTAGGTGGTGACGGGATGCGTCCCCAGCACGATCTTGCCGCGGGAGTGCAGGTTCTGGAGGTCGTCGTAGGCGTACGCGATCTCGTCGAGCGGGTAGAAGCCGGAGATGAGCAGCGTGAACGCGCGCTCCTCCGCGAGTTCCGCGAGGCGTCCCAGTTGGGCGGTGCCGTGCGCGACGGACTCGGGGTCGTCCTGGAGCAGGCGCAGCTCCGTGTCCCGCCGGTCCGCGCTCGACCGGTACCGCGCGGCGGGCACGCCGAGCCGGGCGGCGAGGGCGTGGTCGTCCTGGCCGAAGTTGTCGATGTAGCAGGTGACCCCGCCTGGCGCGAGCTCGCGGATCCGCTCCTCGATGCCGTCCCCGTACCGCACGGGCTTGATCCCGAGCTGCCGCAGGTAGTCGAAGTTGCGGTCGCCGCACGTTCCGATCACCCGCGCGCCGCGATGCTTGGCGAGCTGCGCCTCGATGCTGCCGACGGCCCCTGCCGCCGCGGACACCACGAGCGTGTCGCCGGGTCCGACCCGCAGGTCGTCGAGCATGTCGAGGGCCGTCACCCCGGCGAGGTAGAGGCCGCCCGCGACCTCCCACGGCACGTGCGGCGGCTTGGGGACGAGGGCGGCGGTCGGGACGACCACGAACTGGGCGTGCGCTCCGGACCGGACATGGCCGATCACGTCGGCGCCCCGGCGGAAGCGACCGGCCGCGTCGCCGGTCACCACGATTCCCGCGAAGTCGCTGCCCGAGCGGCGGGGGAACGGCTCGTCCGCCCAGGCCTCCTCGCGCCCCGTGCGGATGAAGCCGTCGATGTGGCTGATCCCCGTCGCGATGACCTCGACCAGCACCTCGTCGGGGCCCGGCGTCGGCAGCGGGCGGGTGCGTCGCTCCAGCACATCCACGTCGCCGGCGGCGTCGTACTCGACCACCATGGTCTCTTCGTACCTTCTCGCCATCGTCCTCGCTCCTCTCTGCCCGGCGCTCAGCCGGACGCCGACCACTGCTCCCCCGGCCGGTACGATCCGAAGCTCCACTCGCGGCCGCCGGGGTCGAGCACCCGCGCCCGACGGGTTCCCCACCCGGTGTCCTCCGGCCGCAGCACGACGGTGCCGCCGGCCTCGATCGCGCGGGCGAACATCCCGTCGACGTCCTGCGTGACGAGGTAGACCCCGACGCCCGTGGACGAGCCGTAGAGCGGCGGCTCGACCGACGCGACGTCCGTGGAGAGCATGACGACCGTGTCCGCCAGGCGCAGCTCGCAGTGGGCCACCGTGTCGTCGGGCCCGTCCTGCCGCTGCAACACATCGAAGCCGACCGCCTCCAGCCACGCGATCGCCCTGCCGGCGTCGCGGTAGCCGAGGTAGACGGCCGAGGAGATCATTCCACCTGCTCCAGGGAGCGTTCGGCGGGGGGCCGGGCGGTGAGGTCGGACCGGATGCCGTCCAGGACGGCCTGCACCGATACCCGCTTGGCCTCCGTGTCGACGATGTTCGCCGGGACGGTGACCGTCAGACCCGACTGGTAGAACGCGCGGATGCGGAACCCGGTCGACCACGTCGACTCGGCCGCGTTGTCCGTCTCCGTCCCGCCCGACAGCTCGAAGCGCAGGAGGCCCGTGCGGCTCTCGACGCGCGTGATCACCTGGGCGCCGGGAGTCCCGTCGTCGATGACCTCGCTCGCCACGACGATGTGCTCGGTGAAGACGCCGACGCGGAGGGTGACGGTGGACAGACCGGCTGCGACCGCGGCGCCGAGGTAGATGATCCTCTGGTCGCCGATCGCGAGCTCCAGCTGACGCAGCAGCACCGGGTACCAGGCGGGCTCGGAGCGCAGCAGGTCGGCGAGGCCGCGCTCGCCGTCGAGCAGGGAACGCAGCTGCTCGTTGATCGTCGCGGTATCCGTCATCGGTCGTCTCCTCGTCTCCGGCCCCGGAGTTGAGGAAAGCATATCCCTAGCCAGGCTAGAAAAGAGAATTCCTACCGTTCTGTACGGCTGTACAGGCGGCGGCGCCTCAGCCCTTGCAGGCGCCCGTGCCCGAGTCGGAGTAGGTGAGCGCCGCCGACCCGAGGCCCGGACCCGGCAGAGCGGGCGTGTACGAGTACGCGTAGCCGTGCTGGCCCAGCGTCAGCTTCAGCGTGCCGAAGCCCTGGTCGTAGCCGGTGACGACGTTGGAGTTCGCGAAGCTGCCGTCGGCGTTCTTGGCCAGCGTGTCGATGGCCTCACCGCCGGTGCCGACGATGAACTCCGGGATGCCGTGCTCCGGGTCGGAGGCGCCGGTCGGATCCATCGGCTTCAGCCGGGCGTAGGCGTGCTCGTGGCCGTTGAGGACGAGGGTGGCGTGGTTCGCGTAGAGCAGCTTCCACCAGGCGTCGGCGACCTGGCCCTCCTGGCCGCCGGCGCCGGCCGCGGAGGCGGGGACGGTGGCGGTGGATGCGGTGGTCGCGCTGAACGTCGGCTGGTGGCAGTAGGCGATGGTGCACTGCTGCTGGTTGTTCCGGAGGTCGTTCGCCAGCCACTGCGTCTCCTGCGCGAGGAGGCCGCCGTCGGTGGTCGAGCAGTCGTTTCCGAACGCAGGGGAGTTGCACTCGACGTTCAGCGAGACGATGTGCCACTTGCCGAGATCGTACGAGTACCAGCCCTGGGCGGCCTCGGTGTCGTCGCCCGCCTGGCCCGCCGCGTTCGGCGTTCCGCTCTTGTCGTGCCCGTTGAAGTAGGCGAAGTAGCCGTTGCCGTTCTGGCCGGCCTCCTTGTCGCCCTTCTTCGTGTACGGGTAGTACTCGTGGTTGCCCGGGGCCGGCCGCTCCAGGAACTTGAGGCCGCCCCACGCCTGCTCGAACGACTCCTCGAAGTCGCTGAGCTTGCCGACCTGGTACTGCTCGTCGCCGAGGAGCGCCACCGCATCCGGCTTCATCGCCGTCGCCTGCTTGGCGGTCGCGAACTCCGCGTCGTACCCGCCGAGGCTCGGGCTGCCGCACTTCAGCACGGACGGATTGGCGGCGTTGGCCTCGTCGTCCGGCTCGCAGGCGATGTCGCCGACCGCGGCGAGCGTGTAGGTCTTCGCGTCGTCCGCCTTCGCGGTCGAGGCGTACGGCCAGCCGTTGTCGATGGCCGGCGCGGCGATGGCTGCGCCGGCGCCGAGGACGGTCGCCACGACGGCGGCGGCGCCGATCAGGGTGAGTGTGCGGGTGCGCGAGCGCATGGGCGAGCCTCCTGGGGTGCGGCCGGATGGGCGGTGTGCAGGGGAAGCCTGGGAGCGGCCGGTCACATCCGCGTGAACAGTGGCCGACCGGCGGGTGAACCGACTCTGCGGATTCTCGCAGGGTCTCGGAGAGGTTATATAGTTGACGCATATAAACAACTGAGAAGGACACCCGTGGCCCGCACCGGCATCTTCACCAAAGACCACCCGCACTACCGCTGGGTGGCGCTCTCCAACACCACCCTCGGCATGCTGATGGCGACCATCAACTCGTCGATCGTCATCATCTCCCTGCCCGCCATCTTCACCGGCGTGAAGCTGAACCCGCTCGAGCCGGGCAACGTCTCCTACCTGCTCTGGATGCTGATGGGCTACATGCTCGTCACCGCCGTGCTCGTCGTGATGTTCGGGCGGATGGGCGACCAGTTCGGCCGCGTGCGCATCTACAACCTCGGGTTCGTGATCTTCACGCTGGCGGCCATCGCGCTGTGCCTCGACCCGTTCAGCGCCGGGCCCGGCGCCCTGTGGCTCATCGTCTGGCGGTTCGTGCAGGGCGTCGGCGGCGCAATGCTCTTCGCCAACTCGACGGCCATCCTCACGGACGCGTTCCCGGCCAACAAGCGCGGCTTCGCCCTCGGCCTCAACCAGGTGGCCGCGATCGCCGGCAGCTTCATCGGTCTCATCCTCGGCGGCGTGCTCGCCGAGATCGACTGGCGTGCCGTGTTCTTCGTGTCCGTGCCGTTCGGCGTCGTCGGCACCATCTGGTCCATCAAGTCGCTGCACGAGGTCGGCCAGAAGAATCCCGGACGTATCGACTGGCTCGGCAACGCCACCTTCGGCATCGGCCTGATCGCGTTGCTCACCGGCATCACGTACGGCATCCAGCCGTACGGCGGCTCCAGCCAGGGCTGGGGCAACCCATGGGTGCTCGGGGCGATCGTCGGCGGCATCCTGCTCCTCGCCGCCTTCGTCGTCGTCGAGCGGAAGGTGCCTGCGCCCATGTTCGACATGCGGCTGTTCCGCATCCGCGCGTTCTCGTCCGGGATCTTCGCCGGCTTCCTCGCCGCCATCGGCCGCGGCGGGCTCCAGTTCATGCTCATCATCTGGCTGCAGGGGATCTGGCTGCCGCTGCACGGGTACAGCTACGAGTCCACGCCGCTCTGGGCCGGCATCTACATGCTGCCGATCACGATCGGCTTCCTCGTGGCAGGACCGATCTCGGGCGCCCTCTCGGACCGGTTCGGGTCGCGCGCCTTCGTCACGGTCGGACTGCTGCTCGTCGCGGCGACCTTCATCGGGCTCCTGCTCATCCCGGTGAACTTCGAGTACTGGCAGTTCGCCCTGCTCACCGGCCTCAACGGCATCGGCTCGGGACTGTTCTCGTCGCCGAACCGCACCGCGATCATGAACAGCGTGCCGGCGAACGAGCGCGGGGCCGCATCCGGGATGGCGGGCGTCGCCCTCAACGCCGGAAGCTCCCTCTCGATCGGCATCTTCTTCTCGCTGATGATCGCCGGCCTCTCGGTGGCGCTGCCCTCGGCCCTGACCAACGGGCTCACGTCGCACGGCGTGCCCTCCCACGTTGCCGCGCAGGTCGGGAACACGCCGCCGGTCGGGTCGCTGTTCGCGGCCTTCCTCGGCTACAACCCCATCCAGAGTCTGCTCGGACCGACCGGCATCCTCACCGCGCCGCACGTCGACGGCGCCACGCTGACGGGAAAGGAGTTCTTCCCGCAGCTGATCTCCGGCCCGTTCCACGACGGACTCGTCGTCGTCTTCCTCGCCGCCGCGGTGATGAGCGTCATCGGCGCCGTCGCGTCGTTCCTGGGCGGAGGCAAGTATCTTCATGAGGAGGCCGTCGCACCCGAGCGGCAGGCCACCGAGGAAGGCGAGGAAGTCGGTGCCCACCGCGCATGAAGCTGACCAGTGGCCGACGGACGGACGCGACGACGATGTCGCCGGCCGCCTGGCCCTCGCCGTCGGACGGCTGAACCGCCGCATCCGCTCGTCCACCGGGGGCCTCAGCCACGGGCAGCTCTCGGCCCTGTCGACGATCGTCCGGCGCGGACCGCTGCGCCCGAGCGAACTCGCCGCGATCGAGGTGGCGGCCGCCCCCACGATCACGCGGGTCGTCGCCGAGCTGGAGGCCCGCGGTCTGGTGCAGCGGACCCCCGACCCGCAGGACCGCCGCTCGCTCTTCGTCTCGGGGACGGAGGCGGGGACGGAGGTGCTGCTCGAGGCGCGATCCGACCGGGCGCGCGCGGTGGCGGACGTGCTCGCGGAGCTCAGCCCCGACCAGGTGGACGCGATCCGCGCCGCCCTGCCCGCGCTGGAGCGGGCCGCGCAGGTCGGGCCGGCCGCCTAGCGGCGCCGCGGGCGCCGGCCGTCCTCGTCGAGTGGCGACATCAGCTCACCACTCGTCGCGATTTAGCGCATCCGCTCACCGTTCGGCGCCGCCGGTGCCACGACCGGCACGCCGCGCGGGACGCGACGCCACGACGGGGTGCGCGCCGGTGAACCCCTGGCGCTCCGCCGCGATCGCCAGAATGCGCGAGCGCTGCAGGTACCAGCCGAGCACGAGCAGCGGGATAATGACCACCAGCGAGGCGACCGTCCACGTCCCGGTCGGGTAGTCGAACGCCATCAGCACGACGACCGCCACCAGGAACGCCAGCGTCAGCCAAGCTGTGAACGGCGCGCCGAACAGGCGGAACGACGGGCGCGGCAGCCTTCCCTGCAGTGACCACCGGCGCAGCTGCATCTGGCAGAGCACGATCATGCCCCAGCTGGTGACGATGCCGAGGGAGGCGACGTTCAGGACGATATTGAATGCCTGCTCGGGCACGACCAGGTTGAGGAAGACGCCAAGCACGCCGATCGCCGCGGTCAGCAGGATGCCGCCGTACGGCACGCCGCGCGGGTTCATGCGGGCCGTGAAGGCGGGGGCCGCGCCCGACTGCGCCATGGAGTGCAGGATGCGGCCGGTGGAGTACATCCCGGCGTTCAGGCTGGAGAGGGCGGCGGTGAGCACGACGAAGTTCATGATCGAGCCGACGATGGCGCTCAGCTCCGGACCGCCGAGGTGGCTGAAGAACGTCACGAACGGGCTCTCGTCGCCGCTGTACGCGCTGGCCGGCAGCAGCAGCGCGAGGAGCAGGATCGATCCGCAGTAGAACACCGCGATGCGGAACACGACGCTGTTGATCGCGCGCGGCATGATCTTCTCCGGATTCGCCGTCTCACCGGCCGCGATGCCGACCAGCTCGATGCCCGCGTACGCGAACACGACGCCCTGCACCAGCACGACCGCCATGCCGATCGTCGCGACGCCGTTCGGCAGCAGCCAGCCGTTCTGCGAGAGCATCGCGATGCCGGTCGGTCCCACATCCGTCGGCCAGCCGGCCGCCAGCACGACGATGCCGACGATGAGGAAGGCGACCAGCGCGCCGACCTTGATCAGGGCGAACCAGAACTCCATCTCGCCGAACACCTTCACCGAGATGAGGTTGAGGCTGACCACCACGACCAGGGCGATCAGGGCCAGCAGCCACTGGGGAACGGAGGAGAACAGGCTCCAGTACTTCACGTAGAGCGCCACCGCGGTGGAGTCGACGATCGCCGTCATCGCCCAGTTCAGGAAGTACATCCACCCGGCGACGTAGGCCATCTTCTCGCCGTAGAACTCGCGGGCGTACGACACGAACGACCCCGAGGACGGCCGGTGCAGCACCAGCTCGCCGAGCGCGCGCAACACGAGGAACGCGAAGAACCCGCACACCGCGTATACGAGCACGAGCAGCGGACCGCCCTCATGAAGCCGGCCGCCCGCTCCCAGGAACAGGCCGGTGCCGATCGCACCGCCGATGGCGATCATCTGCAGCTGCCGCGACGAGAGCGACTTGTGGTAGCCCTCCTGCTCGCTCGCGAAATCCTGGACCGCCTCGCTGACGTCACCGAAGTGCTCGCGACGGTTCTCCAGCCCGTCGGCCGGATCCTGCGGTGTGGTCATCGTGCTCCTCCGTCGTGTCCAGCGACCCAGAGTACCCGCGAGGCGCGGGCCGGACGCACCCGGGCGGCCGTCAGTCGAGGGCGAGCAGGGCGGCGGCCGCGACGGCGAGCACCAGCCCGACCCACTGCACCGGGGCCACGCGCTCGCGCAGCACGACGGCGGCCAGCAGGATGGTCCCGGCCGGGTAGAGCGCGACGAGCACGGACATCGTGGTGAGGTCGCCGAGCCGCAGCCCGATCAGGATGAGCAGGTTGGCGGAGGCGTCGAGCGCGCCCGCGCCGGCGGCGATGCCCGTACCGCGCGGGGTGAAGCGGAGGCGCCCATCCTGTGCCCCGCGGCGGCGGCTCAGCACCAGCAGCGCGACGACCGACCACATCACGGCGCCGTTGACCGCCCGGTTGGCGATCAGCGGCACGATCCCAGAGTCGGCGGGCGTCTGGTCGAGCAGGATGAGGAACACGCCGATCATCGCGCCCGCGCCGACCGCCATGAGCAGCGCCCGCGCGCGCGGACGCACTGCTCCCTTCTCCGGCACGAACCCCACGAGCACCACGGCGATGAGGGCGAGGCCGAGCGCGACGGAGCCGACGATGCCGAACCGATCGCCTCCGACGAGCCCCCACGCCATCGGGACGAGAGCGGACACCAGGGCGGTCAGCGGCGACAGGATGCTCATCGGCCCGATCGCGAGGCAGGCGTACAGCAGGCCGACGGCCGCGGATCCGACGAGGCCGGAGAGCGCGCCCCAGCCGAGGGCGGCGGGCGACCACGTCCCTCCCGCGATCGGGAGGGAGAGCACGAGGAGCAGGAGCCCACTCACGGCCCCGACCGCCGTGGTGCGCACCGGGCCGATACGCCGTGCTGCGACCCCGCCGAAGAAGTCGGCGGAACCGTAGACGAGAGCGCTCAGCAGCCCGAGGGCTGCCGCCGGCATCAGCTGCCGGCCAGACGGTATGTGTGGAGGACGGCTCCCGATTCGAAGCGGTCGAGCGCGGTGAGCTCGAACGTCCACTTCTCGCGGTCGTCCGGGAAGATGCGCAGGCCGCCGCCAATGAGGACGGGGTAGGTCAGCAGGCGGAGCTCGTCGACCATCCCCCAGACCAGCAGGGAGCGGACGAGGGATGCGCTGCCCGCCACCAGGATCGGCCCGCCGTCGCCCTCTTTCAGGGCCGCGAGTCCGGCGCGCACGGGCTTCTCGAGGGCGGTGGCGTTCCAGGTCAGCTCGGACGGGCGGGAGGTCGCGACCGTCTTGGGCAGCGCGTTCATCGCGTCCGCCAGCTCGCCCTCGCGCGACGGCCAGGCGTCGGCGAACTGCTCGTACGTGCGCCGTCCGAGCAGCAGCGATTCGGCCTCCAGCACCTCGCGCAGCTTGAAGGCGCGCAGGTCGTCGGTGCTGAACGGGATGGTCCAGCCGGAGTGCGGATGCGTGGGCTCGCCGCCGGGAGCCTCGACGACGCCGTCGAGGGTCATGAACTCGGTCACGATGAGCCGGCGCATGTGCACGATCGTACCGGAGCGGCTGTGGACGGGAAGGTTCTCCACAGATCCGACGGCGCCCGGGGAGCCGTCGGTGGCCCCCGTTACGATCGACGTATGAGTTCCACCTCCGGCTGGGTCCCCGACGACAGGGATGCGCCTCCTCTCGACGAGGAGCCGCCTCCCGAGTTCGACGACCCGTACGCCGCGGTGGCGTGGGAGGTCGCGGCGGTCCCCGGGGCGGGTTCGGGGGCGGGTCCGGGTGCCGCTGCAGGGGGTTCGGCGGGCGGTCCGGCGGTGGCCACGCGGCCCGCGCCGCCGGTCGTGCGGGCGGCCCCTCCCCGTTTCGCGTCGGCTCAGGATGCGCTGCGCACGGTGTTCGGCTACGACGCGTTCCGCGGGCAGCAGCAGGCCATCATCGAGCGGGTGGCGGGTGGCGGCGACGCCGTCGTGCTCATGCCGACCGGCGGCGGCAAGAGCCTCTGCTACCAGATCCCGTCGCTGCTCCGCGAGGGCACCGGCGTCGTCGTCTCGCCGCTGATCGCCCTCATGCAAGACCAGGTCGATGCGCTGACCGCGGTCGGCGTGCGCGCGGCGTTCCTGAACTCGACGCAAGATGCAGCCGCCCGCGCGGCGGTCGAGCGCGCGTACCTGGGCGGCGAGCTCGACATCCTCTACGTCGCTCCTGAACGCCTGTCCTCGGAGTCGACGAAGAGGTTCCTCGAGCGGGGAACTGTCGCCCTGTTCGCCATCGACGAGGCGCACTGCGTGTCGCAGTGGGGTCACGACTTCCGCCCCGACTATCTCGCGCTGTCCGAGCTCGCCGATCGCTGGCCGGGCGTGCCGCGCATCGCCCTGACCGCCACGGCGACCGAGGCGACGCATCGCGAACTCACGACGCGGCTGCAGCTCGAAGGCGCTGAGCACTACGTCTCCGACTTCGACCGGCCCAACATCCAGTACCGGATCGTGCCGAAGGCCGAGCCGCGCAAGCAGCTCCTCGACTTCATCACCCGCGAGCACCCGGGAGACGCGGGAATCGTCTACGCGCTGTCCCGGGCGTCCGTCGAGAAGACGGCCGAGTTCCTCTCGTCACGCGGCCTCACCGCCCTGCCGTATCACGCCGGGCTGGAGGCGTCGCAGCGCGCCGCGACCCAGGCGCGGTTCCTGCGCGAAGAGGGCGTGATCGTCGTCGCGACCATCGCCTTCGGCATGGGCATCGACAAGCCCGACGTGCGGTTCGTCGCCCACATCGACCTGCCGAAATCCGTCGAGGGGTACTACCAGGAGACCGGTCGCGCGGGCCGCGACGGCCTCCCGTCCACGGCGTGGCTCGCGTACGGCCTGCAAGACGTCGTGCAGCAGCGGCGCATGATCGACGACTCGCCGGGCGACCTCGCGCACCGGCGCCGGCTGACCCAGCACCTGGATGCGATGCTCGCCCTCTGCGAGACGGTGCAGTGCCGCCGGATCAACCTGCTCGCCTACTTCGGGCAGGCGTCGGGCCCGTGCGGCAACTGCGACACCTGCCTCACCCCGCCGGAGAGCTGGGACGGAACGGTCCCGGCCCAGAAGCTCCTGTCCACCGTCGTAAGACTGAAACGCGAGCGCAATCAGCGGTTCGGCGCGAGCCACCTGATCGACATCCTGCGCGGCAAGCGGACCGCGCGCGTCGAGCAGTACGGGCACGACCGGCTGTCCACCTGGTCCATCGGCGACGACCTCAGCGAGAGCCAGTGGCGCGGGGTGACCCGGCAGCTGATCGCTCAGGAGCTCCTCAAGCCCGAGGGCGAGTACGGCGTGCTGACCATCACGCCCGCGAGCGCCGAGGTGCTGTCTGGCGGTCGCCAGGTGATCCTCCGAACCGAGCCCGACCGCCCGGAACGAGCAGCCCGCTCCTCCCGCAGCGTCGCCTCCGCCGACCTCGCCCCGCACGATGAGCCGCTGTTCGAAGCGCTCCGCAGCTGGCGCGCCGGTCAGGCCCGCGAGCAGGGCGTCCCGGCCTACATCGTCTTCGGCGACGCGACCCTGCGGGCGGTGGCTGCCGCCCGCCCCGCATCGCTCGCCGACCTCGACGGCATCTCCGGCATCGGCGCGAAGAAGCGTGAGGCCTACGGCGAGGCCCTGCTCTCCGTCGTCGCGTCCGCCTCCGCCTGAGGGGGGCACACCGACGGCAGTGCCTGACGGGTGCCCGCACATCCGCCCTACCCCTTCCGCCGGCGGCAGCGACGGGGTACCGTGCGTCGTTCAATGGGGCGACCAGGGAATTCCTTCCGGCCGCCCTATGTTATGTCATTGAACGATTACTGCGGCGATCTCGAAGGAGGAAGTAGTAGATGGCACGAATGATCGAGGAGCTCGAGGACGAGACCGGCGCCGTCATCAAGTACAAGCGTCACGCGAACGGCCGGGGTCTCGTCGCCCCGACGGCGCGGGTGGCCGAGTCGGCCTACATCGAGCCGACGGCTTACGTGGAGGCGGACGCACGCGTCGGCGTCGACGCGTACGTCGGCGCGGGCAGCTGGATCGACAAGGGAGCCACGGTCGGCGACCGCTCCTTCGTGGGCGCAAACGTCCACGTCGGCGCGGGATGTGTGGTCGGCTCCGGCGTCAAGATCGGCAGCGGGGCCAAGCTGGGCGAGAACGCGATGGTGGGCAACGGCGCGCGTATCGAGCGCGACGCGCAGATCGCGTCCGGCGCCGTCATCGAGCTGAAGGGCGCTGCCGCCGCCCGGGCCGCCCTGACGACGCCGCTGCGCGCTCCGCGTCCGCAGCAGCGCGACCTGCGCACACCGCGGGCGCCGCGCCGCGCCGCCTGAGGCGCGAGCGCAACCACACGAAGCGCCGTCCGGGACCCCTCCCGGGCGGCGCTTCCGCATCCCCGCTCCTTGTGCAGGGTGTCACGCCGGGCGACGTGCGATTTGGAGGTTCCCACAAACGGGGCGTCGCCCCTCCCCGGCCCCGTTTGTAGCTGGCGCACCGACGGTTTCCCCGCAGGCGCCACCAGTCGTAGCGTTTCGGCATCCCACGGTTTTCCTGAAGGAGAGGTCATGGTCGACACTGCCGAACGCGTTCCCAGCACGGTCCCCGCTGTACCCGTCCCCGATCCTGCGCCCGCGGGCGCTGCGCCCCGGGTGGACGTCGAGGCGCTGGGCCGCCAGCTGCTGGGAGAGTGGGCGGAGGCCCGGCTGGCCTCCCGTCAGCTGTCGTCGCGCCCGGAGATGCAGAAGCAGGAGGGCCTCTCCGTCGCCGATCATCGCAAGCGCGTGTTCGAGCAGTTGAAGCTGCTGGTCGAGAACGGCCAGGTGCACCGCGCGTTCCCGAAGTCGGTGGGCGGCGGCGAGGACAACGGCGGCAACATCGCGGCCTTCGAGGAACTCGTCGCGGCGGACCCGTCCGTCCAGATCAAGTCCGGCGTCCAGTGGGGCCTCTTCGGCTCGGCTGTGATGCACCTCGGCACCGAGCCGCACCACCAGAAGTACCTGCCCGCGATCATGTCGCTGGAGGTTCCCGGCGCCTTCGCGATGACGGAGACCGGGCACGGCTCCGACGTCGCCAGCGTCGCCACCGCGGCGACGTACGACCCGGAGACCCAGGAGTTCGTGCTCGACACCCCGTTCCGCGGCGCCTGGAAGGACTACCTCGGCAACGCGGCGGTGGACGCCAAGGCGGCGGTCGTGTTCGCCCAGCTGATCACGAAGAACGTGAACCACGGCGTGCACGCCTTCTACGTCCCCATCCGAGACGCGAACGGCGACTTCCTGCCCGGCATCGGCGGCGAGGACGACGGTCAGAAGGGCGGCCTCAACGGCATCGACAACGGCCGGCTGCACTTCACCGGCGTGCGCATCCCGCGCACCGACCTGCTGAACCGCTACGGGGATGTGGCGGAGGACGGCACCTACACGTCGCCGATCGCGAGCCCCGGCCGCCGCTTCTTCACGATGCTCGGCACCCTCGTGCAGGGGCGCGTCTCGCTCGACGGCTCCGCGGTGATCGCCGCGAAGATCGGCCTGAAGATCGCGATCACCTATGCCGACCAGCGCCGCCAGTTCACCGCGGGCAGCGACACCGACGAGGAGGTCATCCTCGACTACCAGCGTCACCAGCGCCGCCTGCTCCCGCGACTGGCCACCACCTACGCCGCCGGGTTCGCGCACGAGGTGTTCCTCAAGAAGTTCGACGACGTGTTCAGCGGCAAGACCGACACGGACGCCGACCGGCAGGACCTCGAGACGATCGCCGCAGCGCTCAAGCCGTTGAGCACCTGGCACGCGCTCGACACGCTGCAGGAGGCCCGGGAGGCCTGCGGCGGCGCCGGTTTCCTCACCGAGAACCGCATCACCTCGCTGCGACAGGACCTGGACATCTGGGTCACCTTCGAGGGCGACAACAACGTGCTGTTGCAGCTGGTGGCGAAGCGTCTGCTCACCGACTACAGCCGCAAGTTCGCCAAGGCGGACGCGGGCGCGATGGCCCGCTACGTCGTCACACAGGCGGCCGGCAAGGCGTACCACGGCACCGGTCTGCGAAGCGTCGCCCAGACCGTCCGCGACTTCGGCTCGACCGCGCGGGCGGTCAACTGGCTGCAGGAGCCGACGACTCAGCGCGAGCTGCTCACCGCCCGCGTCGAGACGATGATCGCGCAGATCGCCGGCCGCCTCCGTCCCGCCTCGAAGCTCGGCAAGAAGGCCGCGGCCGACCTGTTCAACTCGCAGCAGAACGACCTTATCGAGGCGGCGCGCGCTCACGGCGAGCTGCTGCAGTGGGAGGCGTTCACGGACGCGCTCGAGCAGGCTCCCGACGCCGGCACCAAGCAGGTGCTCACCTGGCTGCGCGACCTGTTCGGCTTCGGCCTGATCGAGAAGCACCTGGCCTGGTATCTGATGAACGGCCGCCTCTCGCCGCAGCGGGCGCAGGCCGTGAGCGCCTACATCGACCGGCTGCTCACGCGCATCCGCCCGCACGCCGTCGACCTGGTGGATGCGTTCGGGTACGGTCCCGAGCTCATCCGGGCGAAGATCGCGTCGGGCGCCGAGGCGGAGCGCCAGTCCGAGGCCCGCGCGTACTACGCCGAGCGCCGTGCCGCCGGCACGCTCCCGACCCCGGAGAAGTCGCAGAAGAAGCGCTGACCCCTCTGACGATTTGTGCCAAATCTCGGTAAAGGCGACGCCATAACCGGAATTTGGCACAAATCTCAGCCCGCGGTGAGGCGTCGGAGGAGGCCCCTAGAGGAGGCCGAGGGCTCGGACGGCGTCGCGCTCGGCGACGAGCTCCGCCACCGACGCGTCGATGCGGGAGCGCGAGAACCCATCGATCGCGAGGCCCGGCACGATCCGCCACTCGCCGTCCACCGACCGCACCGGGAACGACGAGATCAGCCCCTCCGGCACGCCGTAGGACCCGTCGGACACCACGCCCGCGCTCGTCCAGCGGTCGCCCGTGCCGTTCACCCAGTCGTGCATGTGGTCGATCGCCGCGCTCGCCGCCGACGCGGCCGACGACGACCCGCGCACCTCGATGATCTCGGCGCCGCGCTTGGCCACGCGCGGGATGTACTCGTCGGCGAGCCAGCGCTCGTCCACGAGGTCCGTCGCGGGGCGCCCGTCCACGGTCGCGTGCGAGATGTCGGGATACTGGCTCGCCGAGTGGTTGCCCCACACGATCACGCCATCGACGGATCGCACCGGCACGTGCAGGTGCCGCGCCAACTGCGCGACGGCGCGGTTGTGGTCGAGCCGAGTCATCGCCGTGAAGCGCTCGCGCGGCACGTCCGGCGCGTGCGCAGCGGCGATCAGCGCGTTCGTGTTGGCCGGGTTGCCGACGACGAGCACGCGCACGTCGGAGGCGGCGACCGCGTTGATCGCCTCGCCCTGCGGACCGAAGATGCCGCCGTTCGCCTCCAGGAGGTCGCTGCGTTCCATCCCGGGGCCGCGCGGCCGTGCACCGACGAGCAGGGCGACATTGGCGCCGTCGAAGGCGACGCGCGGGTCGTCGGTCACGTCGACGGAGTGCAGGAGTGGGTACGCGCCGTCCTCGAGCTCCAGCGCCATGCCCTCGGCGGAGCGCACGCCGGCCGGGATCTCGAGCAGCCGCAGCCGCACGGGAGTGTGCCGTCCGAGCAGCTGACCGGAGGCGATGCGGAACAGCAGCGCGTAGCCGATCTGGCCGCCCGCCCCGGTCACGGTGACGGTCACGGGGGAGGATGCGTCGCTCACGCTGCCGAGCCTAGACCGAGCGATCGGCCGTTGCGCAACCCCCGTCTCCGTTGCGGTCCCTCGGCGTACGTTGTGGCCATGACGTTCGATCCGAATGCCGACATCAGCGGCGGCAAGGTCAGCCGCCGGGGCCGCACGACCGGGATCGCCGCCGGAGGCGTGGGCCTCGGCGCGATCGCCGTGTTCCTCATCTCGCAGCTCTTCGGGGTCGACCTGAGCGGCATCGTCGGTGGCGGTGCGAGCGGCGGGACGCAGCAGATCGGAACCGGCGACCAGGCCGTCAGCTGCTCGACCGGCGCGGAGGCCAACGCGAGCATCGACTGCCGGATGCAGGGTGCGGCCGCCTCGCTCGACACCTACTGGGCGCAGGAGGCCCCGCAGCTGGGCGCCTCCTACGCGTCGCCCCAGTTCGTGCTCTTCACCGACCAGACGAACACCGGATGCGGCGGCGCGACGAGCGCGGTCGGCCCGTTCTACTGCCCGCCCGACCGCACTCTGTACGTCGACACCGGCTTCTACGACGAGCTGCGGTCGCGGTTCGGCTCGAGCGGCGGTCCGCTCGCCGAGATGTACGTGGTGGCGCACGAGTGGGGGCACCATATCCAGAACATCGCCGGCATCTCGGAGCAGCACACCAGCCGCGAGACCGGCCCGGCGTCGGACAGCGTCCGCACCGAGCTGCAGGCGGACTGCTTCGCGGGCAGCTGGGTGGGCGCCGCATCCACCACGAAGGACGAGAACGGCCGCACGTTCCTCGAGCCGATCACCGACGCGCAGATCGCCGATGCGCTGAGCGCCGCCGCGGCCGTCGGTGACGACCGCATCCAGAAAGCGTCGACCGGCCGTGTGAACCCCGAGGGGTGGACGCACGGCTCGTCGGAGGAACGGCAGCGCTGGTTCACGACGGGGTACCGCCAGGGCGCGGCCGCCTGCGACACGTTCTCGGTTCCGGGCGCCCGGCTGTAACGGCGTCGCGCGGGGCTCGCCCTGCGAACGTCGATCGAGCGCGGTGGCCCGGCCTGACCCCCGGCGGCCGATAGCCTCGACCCATGCGCAGCCTGTACCCCGAGATCGAGCCCTACGACACCGGGATGCTGGACGTCGGCGACGGCCAGCAGCTCTACTGGGAGGTCAGCGGCAACCCGGAGGGCAAGCCGGTGGTGTTCCTGCACGGCGGCCCGGGCGGCGGGACGACTCCCGCGCATCGCCGGCTGTTCGACCCCGAGCGGTATCGCATCGTCTTATTCGACCAGCGGATGTGCGGCCGCAGCCTTCCGCACGCCAGCGAGCCGGAGGCGGACCTCGCCGTCAATACGACCTGGCACCTGGTGGACGACCTCGAGCGGCTCCGCGAGCACCTCGGAGTGGAGCGCTGGCAGGTGTTCGGCGGGTCGTGGGGCAGCACCCTGGCGCTGGCCTACGCGGAGACGCATCCGGAGCGGGTCACCGAATTGGTGCTGCGCGGGATCTTCACCCTGCGGGCACAGGAGCTCGACTGGTTCTATGAGGGCGGCGCGGCGGCGCTGTTCCCGGACCTGTGGGAGGGGTTCCTCGAGCCGGTCCCCGCGGGCGAGCGGTCGCGGCTGATGCGCGCGTACAGCCGGCTGCTGTCCGACCCGGATCCGACGGTGCACGTGCCGGCGGCGGTCGCCTGGTCGCGCTGGGAGTCGTCGACCATCACGCTGCTGCCGCGGCCGGAGCTCGTGGAGTCGTTCACCCAGGACGCCTACGCCGTCGCCTTCGCGCGCATCGAGAACCACTTCTTCGTCAACGGCGGCTGGTTCGAGGAGGGCCAGCTGATCCGCGACGCGACGAAGCTTGAGGGCATCCCGACCGTGATCGTGCAGGGACGCTACGACGTGTGCACGCCGCCGATGACGGCGTGGGACCTGCACCGCGCGCTGCCGGAGGCCGAACTGCGGATGATCCCGGATGCGGGGCACGCGTTCGACGAGCCGGGCATCCTGGACGCGCTGATCGAGGCGACCGACCGCTTCGCGGAGGAGCGCCCGGACGAGCCGGCGGAGGAGCCCGCCGGAGAGCCGGCCGAAGACGCCGAGGGCTCAGCCGGCTAGTGCCGCGAGCGCCTGGCGCAGCTGCGTCGACGACGTGGTCATCGTGTACGGGAAGTACACCACCTCGACACCGACCGCGGCGAACTCGCGCTCCAGCCGCATCCCCTTCTCGGTGCCGCGCCAGTCGTCGCCTTTGAAGAAGACGTCGAACCGCAGCTCGCGCCACATGTCGAGCTTGTCGGGGACCGTTTCGGCGACCGCCTCATCCACCCAGGCGATGCTGCGGACGATCTCGAGCCGCTCCGCGAGGGGGACAACCGGCGTGATGCCCTTGGTCAGTTCGAGCATCTCGTCGGAGACGACCCCGGCGATCAGGTAGTCGCACTGGCTCTTGGCGTGCTTCAGGATGTTGAGGTGTCCGATGTGGAACAGATCGAACGCCCCCGCGGCGTAGCCGACGCGTCGGGTCACGTGTTTCCCCCTCGGGTTGAGACTTCCTCACCATTCTGTCGGAATAGTGAGAATTTGTCACCCGCGGGTATCCGGGATCACGCCTCCCGCGACGCCCCCAATAGAAGGGGGGCGATGCGCTGCACGAGCGGATCGATCTGGCCGATCGCGGCGCGATATGCCGCATCGCCCCGGCCGTACGGATCGAGGATGTCGCCCTCGTCGTAACCGCGCCGCGTCGGTGCTCCGAGGGAGCGCACGCGGAGCGCCGGGCGGTGCGCCGCCGCCCACGCCACGAGCTCTCGGGGTGCCAGCCCGCCGGGTGCGCCGGCCGCGGCATCCGCGAACTCGGTCATCGTGAAGGTGCGGCGGACCACGCGCGGCTCGTGCTCGGTGACCCAGCCGAGGTGCTGCTGCGTGGCGGTCAGGATGAGGTCGGAAGCGGCCAACTTCCCAGTATCCGCCTGGCGTGCGGCGAATCCGGCCACGTCGATCCCCCGGTCCTCCAGCAGGCGGTCCATGGGGGGATTGACCGGCCAGCCGCGCTCGGCGTGGGTGCCGGCCGAGGACACCTCGAAGCGGTCGTCACCGGCCAGCGCGTGCGCCATCAGGAACTCCATCGCGGGGGAACGGCAGATGTTCCCGGTGCAGACGGTGAGGATGCGGAACGGGCCGGAATCGGGCATGCAGCCATTCTCCCGGAAACCTCACATGGTTCGTCCGCGGCCACCGCGCCCGGGCGCTGGGCCACCCGAATGGGGGGTCATCTCGCCCTCCCTAATAACAGGTAGATGAGGTAAACTCAGCGAATTTGTTCGCCACGCCGCCGAATCGCGTGTTAGCGTCTCTCCAACTCCGCGCAGAAGGCCTGGTCTCACCTCTGTGTTTTTCTGTTCGCGAACTATCAGTATTGGAAGACAGTCCATGGTCCGCAAGGCCAGACACCGCCTCACCAACACCGCAAAAGCCCCCAACAACAACCGAATCTCGAAGCGCAACATCCTGGTCGCATCGACCTCGACACTGGCCATCGCCGGTCTCGCCGTCGTGGGCCTGCCCGCGCTCACCGCCTCCGCGGCGCCCTCCAGCTACGTCGTCAGCAGCCAGCTGGTGAACGACGACTTCTCCCGCGTCACCGCGGGCGGCTGGGGCAGCGCACCGCTCGGCGGCGCCTACAAGACGACCGGCACCTCGGCCTTCTCGGCCAACGGGACGTCCGGCAGCATGGCCCTTCCCCGTCCGGGGACGTCGCTGACCGCCGCCCTCCCGTCCGTCACGGCCGCCGACGTCACGACCGCTGCGACGATCGACGTCCCGCGCCTGCCCACCAGCGGCAACGGCATCTTCGCCGGCGTGCAGACGCGCGTGGCCGGCGGATCCCACTACCAGGCGAACGTCCGCGTGAACGCGGCGGGCGCGATGACCCTCACGATCATCCGCGTCAACGGCTCCACCGCCGACCAGACCACGGTCGGCACGGAGACCCGCGTCGCCACCGGCGTCAAGGCCGGCGCGGCCGTGCGCCTCGAGTTCCAGGCCACCGGATCGAACCCGGTGCATCTGCAGGCGCGCGCCTGGCTCGCCGGTCAGGCGACCCCGGGCTGGCAGGTCCAGGCGGACGACTCGAGCGCGAAGCGCCTGATGACCGCGGGCACCCTCGCGGCCTGGTCGTACGTCTCCGGCTCCAGCGCCGCCCAGCCGGTCGCTTTCGACTCGCTCACCGCGGCGAAGCTGAAGCTGGCCGACCCGACGACCTCGCCGACGCCCACGCCGACGACGTCGCCCACCCAGACGCCGACCACCACGCCGACGCCGACCCCGACGCCGACGCAGACGACTCAGCCGGCCCCGCCGGCCACCGGTCCGACGCCGACGGCTCCCGCGGGTGACCCGAGCATCGACACCTCCGGCACGCGCTTCGCGACCGGAGCGGCCGCCATCGGCACCACGTCCTACGCGGTTCCCGCGGGCGCCGTGGTCGTGGCCCCGGCCGGGTCCGACAGTGCCGCAGGCACCGCGTCCGCGCCGTTCCGCACGGTTCAGCACGCCATCGACGCGGCGCCCAGCGGCGCGACGATCGTGCTGCGCGCCGGCAACTACCACGAGTCGCTCACGGTGCCCGGCACCAAGAAGCTCACCATCCAGTCGTACCCGAAGGAGGCCGCCTACCTCGACGGCAGCTCCGTGGTGAGCGGATGGACGCAGAGCGGTTCGACCTGGGTCGCCGGAGGCTGGAACCACGTCTTCGACTCCAGCCCGACCTACGACCGCGGCGCGCCCGACGGCACCTCCGCCGGCTGGCAGTGGCTGAACCCGTCGTACCCGATGGCGTCGCACCCCGACCAGGTCTGGATCGGCTCCGTCGCGCAGCGCCAGGTGGCGAGCCGTTCGCAGGTGCAGCCCGGAACGTTCTTCTACGACACGACGGCCAAGGCGCTCGTCCTCGGCACCAACCCGGCCGGCCAGCAGGTGCGCGCGAGCGACCTGCAGAAGGCGATCAGCGTCGGCTCCGCCGGCTTCACGCTGAAGGGCGTCGGCGTCCGCCGGTACGCACCGTCGGTGCCCGACATGGGCGCGGTCACCGCGTACAAGGGCGGAGCACTGTTCGAGAACGTGGCGTTCACCGACAACGCGACGACCGGTGTCTCGCTAGGCGGCGACGGCAACACGCTGCGCTCGGTCACGGCGGCGCGCAACGGCCTGCTCGGCGTGCACGCGAACTACTCCGACCACCTCACCCTCGACCACGTGCTGGCCGCGGGGAACAACGCGGAGCACTTCAACACCTCGCCCGTCTCGGGCGGCGTGAAGATCACGCGCTCGCGCATCATCGACGTCCGCAACAGCGCCTTCGTGCGCAACCAGTCGCACGGCCTGTGGATGGACGAGTCGGTGTACGGCATGACCATCGCGCACAACGACTCCATCGGCAACGCCGGCAACGGCATCGTGCTGGAGATCTCGGCCACCGCGTCCCTCGTGGACAACGTGTCGTCGCGCAACACCTCGGCGGGCATCAAGCTGAACGACATCAGCAACGCCAAGGTGTGGAACAACACGCTGACCGACAACGCGCGCAACCTGGACATCACGCAGGACTCGCGTCGCGGGAACAACCCGAACGACGCCGGTCACGACCCGCGCCAGGCGTTCCCCGACCCGACGATGACCTGGATCACCGGCCCGACCACGATCCGGAACAACATCGTCTCGGGAGGAACGGGCAACTGCCTGCTCTGCGTCGAGGACTACTCGCACACGTTCTCGGCCGAGACCATGCACGTGACGAGCGACTACAACCTGTACCGCCGTCCGTCCGCCTCGGCGCCCACCTGGGCGGTCATCTGGTCGCGCGGCGCCGGGAACCCGGCCGTCTACACGACGTTCGGAGCGTTCACCTCGGCGAGCGGGCAGGAGGCGCACAGCACGATCGCGGAGAATGCTCCGACGCTCGCGCCGTCGCAGCTGCTCGCCACGGTCACCAGCCCGGGCACCGGGCTCCCGTCGGACATCGCAGCTCTGGCCGGCAAGCCGGCCGGCACGGTGCACGTCGGCGCCTGGTGATCACGGCCTGACGCGGACCGCGGTCCCGAGGGAGGCGTTCCCGGCCCATCCGGCCGGGAGCGCCTCCTTTCCGCATTCCGGGCCGTGGGGTGCCGGAAAGGGAGGAGATCGACGGACGACACGCCGCGCGCAGCGGGGAACGGACGATCGGCGCACCGGTCGGGCGCGACAACTCCTCCGTTTCCGGCGCGGCGGAAGGGTGCCGCCACGACCGCGCAGCAGCTGATCGTGATGAGCGTCAGAGCACATCCCTTCGGCCGTCGCCGGACACTTCAGCCCGGCGGCGGCCGAGGTCGTGTGTGACGTACCAGAGGTTCGGCAGCACCTGGCAGAGCGCGACGCTGATCGCGGAGCCGACGATCGGGCCGCCCGCGCCGATGACGCCGATCAGCCACCACGACAGCACCAGGTTGAGCGGCACGCTGGCGAGGATCGGCCAGACCTGGAAGGTGAGGCCGCGCTTGTCGGTCATGTACATCCCGGCCGGGTACTTCGCCGCCTGCAGGGCGACGAACACGACGAAGCCGCCGACCAGCCACGGGTCGAGAGTGAAGCGGTCGCCCGCGATGAAGTGGGTGAGGAGCGGCGAGATCGCCGCCAGGACGAGCCCGAGCCCGAGACCGCCCGCCAGGAACCACAGGGTCGGCTTCATCGGCGACTCGATGCGGGACTCCGACCGCGCCTTCGCATAGATCGGCCACAGGGCGACGCCCGCCGCCGCGATGGTCTGGACCACCAGGCCGAAGAGCTGCGAGGCGAGGTTGTACTGCGCCAGTTCGGTGCCGGTGGTGAGGTGGCTGAGCAGCAGCCGGTCGGTCTGCATCGCGATCGGCAGGGCGATCATCTGCACGAGCATCGGCCACGCGACGCCCATGGCAGGCACGCCGGGGTAGCGCCGGGGGAACGGCACCTCGCGGAGGGCGTGGCCGATCTGCGGACGGATCAGCCGGGCCGCCACGATCAGGCAGATCAGCGACGCAAGGCCGTTCGCGATGTAGGAGAGCACCGCGAGGAAGCTGCCCGCCGGTGCGGACAGCGCGACGAGGGTGGCGAGGCCGAGGAACATCGCCGGGGCGACGACCGCCTGGCTCGCCGTCTGGGTGCTGGTGCGGCCGAGGCCGACGAGCACCCGCGAGCCGACGGTGAGCGGGAGCACGAGTGCGAACGTCGCCAGGCAGAGGAAGGCCGCGAGGCTGCCGCCGTCGGGCAGCAGCGCGCCGCCCAGGATGGCCGGCCACCAGCCGAGCAGCGAGATCACGATGCCGACGGCGACGATGCACGCGGCGGACATCAGCAGGATGCGGAAAGCGGTCACGATCGTGCTGCGAACCAGCCGGTCGGAGGCGGGCTTGTCCGATCCGGCGACGGCGTTGATGACGACGGCGGCGATCCCGAGGTCGGCGAACGGCAGCAGGGCGGGGAGCGCCGCCAGCAGACCGTACTGGGCGTAGGCGTCGGTGCCGAAGTTCTGGATGATGAGCCGGCTGTTCACGATGCCGATCAGCCCCGAGATGCCCATCACGAGCACCTTGACGACGGCGGTCGAGCCCACGGCCCGCACCATGCCGTTGCGCTTGCCGCGCGCGGCCTTCACCGTGGTCATGCGGCCGCTCCGTCGTCGAACAGCGCACGGCCCGCGGCGAGCCGTCCGTCGACGGCGGGCAGGGCCGAGCGGATCTCGTCGGCGGTGCGGTGGCGGCCGAGGGCGGCATCCACCCCGTCGGCGATCCGCGCCGCGTCCGCATCGCCCGGCAGCACGATGTGGCCGGCGTCGATGAGGAACTCGGCGATGCCGGTCTCCGAGGTGGTCACCACCTCGCAGCCGTGCGCGAGCGCCTCCACCAGGGGCAGGCCGATCTGCTCGCGCCAGCCGCCGACGCGTCGGGACGGCAGCACCAGCACGTGCGCGCGCAGGAGCTCGGTGTGGATGACGTCGCGCGGCGGGTCGACGAGCAGCCGGATGGAGGGATCGTGCGCCGCGGCCGCCTCCGCCTGCTCGAGCATGCCGCCGGAGCCGATCAGGGTGAGCGTCGCCCCGTCGCGGCGGGAGCGGATGGCGGGCCAGGCGGCCAGCACGTCGCCGAATCCCTTGCGCGGCGAGAAGGAGCCGAGGAAGACGACGCCGTCGGGGTCGCGCAGCACCGTGCGGCCGTGGCCGCAATGGCACGGGCTGGGCAGCGCCTCGACCGTGAGCTGCCGGTGGGGACGGCGGGCGAAGCGCTCGCCGTAGAGGTCGCGGGCGCCCGGCGTGCCGTAGACGACGGTGTCGAGCCGGTGCCAGACGTAGGCGGCGAGCATCCGCTCGAGGGTGCGGCGAACACGGCTCCGGAAGCGCGGCGGGCGCTCGGCGAACGGGTCGAGGTTCTCGATGGCGTACGTCGCGACCTGGGCGCGCGGCGCGCCGAACAGGCGCTTCACGGCGAGCGTCGCGAGCACGGCCGCGGTGCGGGGAGGGAGTCGAGGTACAGCGGCTCGTCGACCTCCACCCGGGTGATCCGGCTGCGCAGGGTCATGCGGGCGGCGCCGAGCGTCCCCGCCTGTGCCAGCTCGAGGCCGGTGGCGAGCTGCGGGTCGAAGTCGTAGCGCTTGACGCGATAGACGATGGCGGCGGGGTCGAGTTCGTGGGCGCGCTCGAGGTGCACGCTGCGCACCTGGTCGTACAGTCGCACGTGCTGATGGTGAAGGGTTGGCGCTTCGCTCGCCACGGGCCGCTCCGGGTCTGGTCGGGGCCCTCGAGTCGGGTCTCGGGCCTCTGGAGCCGAGTCTAGGCAGCCGGACGGCAAATAACGAGGCTTTCTCACAAATGCACCCAGTGTTGGGGGTCCTCCTGGCTGTGCACGCCGCCCGGCCATAGGGTGGGTCGCACCATGAGCGAGCCCGAGCGAATCGTCGTCCAGCAGTCCTTCCCCGACCCGCGGCCCACCACCAACCCGTACATCGTGATGCTGCGCGACGCCCTCTCCTCGACCCCGGGCCTCGAGGTGCGCACGTTCTCGTGGCGGCGCGCCCTGCTCGGGCGCTACGACGTCTTCCACGCGCACTGGCCCGAGATCCTCGTCTCGGGCCAGAGCCCGCTGAAGGCACTCGTCCGGCAGGGCCTGACCGTGCTGCTCATCCTCAAGCTCCAGCTGACCCGGACCCCCATCGTCCGCACGGCGCACAACCTGCACCTGCCGGAGGGCATCTCGCGGCGGGAGCGCGGCATCCTGCGCTGGTTCGACCGGCGCACGACGCTGCGCATCCGGCTCAACCCGACCACGCCGTTCCCGCCCGGCACCGCGTACGAGACGATCCTGCACGGTGACTACCGGGAGTGGTTCGGCCGCTACCCGCGGCCCGAGCGCGAGCGTGGCCGGCTCGGGTACTTCGGTCTCATCCGCCGCTACAAGGGCGTCGAGCAGCTGCTCGAGGTGTTCTCCCGCGTGCCCGGCGACGACCTCCGGCTGACGGTGGCGGGGAAGCCGTCGAGCGACGAACTGGCGGCGACCGTGCGCGAACTCGCCGCCGGGGACCTGCGGGTGGAGGTGCGGCTCGCCTTCCTGCCGGACGCCGAGCTCGCCGACCTCGTCGGCCGGAGCGAGCTCATCGTGCTGCCCTACCGCGACATGCACAATTCGGGCGGAGTGCTGACCGCCCTCTCCCTCGACCGCCCCGTGCTCGTGCCGGACAACGAGACCACGGCGGCGCTCGCCGAGGAGGTCGGGCCGGACTGGGTGCGGCGCTACGCGGAGCTCACCCCCGAGGTGCTGCGGGAGGCGGCGGATCGCGCCGCGGGCATCGAGGGTCACCCCGACCTGAGCGCGCGATCGTGGTCGGACACGGGTCCGCAGCACGAGGCAGCGTACCGGCGGGCCATCGGGCTGGTCCGGCGCCGCCGTGGGCAGGCGGGCGTCAGCTCCTGAACCGCGCCTCGCGCACCAGCCGGCCGTTCGCGGCGGCCTGACCGAGGAGGTCAGGCGCAGGCCGCGGGCGGCGTAGCCGGCGGTCACCTCGGCCAGCAGCGCGGCGTGGTCGACGCTCGGGGCGGGTCCGTCGTCGACCCCGTCGACCGCGTCGGCGTGACCGTCGTGGCCGAGGATGATGGCGCCCCGCTCGGCGGCCAGCGCCAGGCGCAGGCGCTCGTCGTGCGGCGCGTCCCGCCAGTCCGCGAGGGTCGGCCCCCACAGCACCGGCTCCATCCCGGCCGCCTTCACGGCGCGCCAGGAGCGCAGGCTCTGCGCGCCGTACGGAGGCCGGAACCAGCGCACGCTGCGTCCGGCCAGGTCCTCCAGCTCGGCGCGCGCGTCGCGCATCCGCCCGGCGAGTGACTCGGGCGGCAGCGTCGTGAGCCGGCGGTGGTCGGGCCCGTGCAGGGCGAGCTCATGGCCGGCGCCGAGGATCTCGTCGAGGAGGCCCGGATCGCGCCGGGTGCGAGAGAGCAGCACGAAGAAGGTCGCGGTCGCGCCGGCGTCCGCGAGCGCCGAGAGCACGCCCGCGGTGCGGAAGGACGGGCCGTCGTCGAAGGTCGCCACGACGATCGGCTCGTCGGTGCGGACCCGCATGACAGACCCGATCGGCGCGCCCGCGCGACGGACGAACGCGATGGCCCGGCTCCGGGCGCTCACGCCTGCTGCCCGTCGCTCGTGCGCGCGTACTCCTGATACACGCCGCCGAACGCCGCCCACACCATCCCGGCCCCGCGGTAGGCCGCGCGTGAGCCGCGGGCCTGATGGCCGGGGGACCGGAGCAGGAGGCCGACGGCCGTGCGGGCCACGCCGAGCACGACCCGTCCGGCGCCGCCGAGCGCCGCTCGGGCTCGGGCCAGCGCCCGCCCGGCCGATCCACCCGCCAGCCGCACGCTCACGACCGCCGCCGAGTTGCCGTGGCTCCACGCCCGGCGCAGCACCCAGCGGCGGCTGATCCGTGCCGCGGGGACGAGGTCCGTGATCACCGACTCGTCGCACCACACCATCCGGTACCCGGCGCGGCCGAGCTGCCGGCTGAAGAGGGTGTCCTCGCCGCCGCTCAGCCCCAGGTCGAGGGCGAAGCGGATGCCGCTCTCGCGGACCTGGTCGAGGTCGAGCAGGAGGTTGCCCGCTGCGGCGACGGTCAGCGGCGTCCCGGTCGGGAGGGAGCGGCGCACGAAGAAGCGCCCCTCCTCGATCCAGCGGCCGGGCGGCCGCTCGAACTCGGCGACCACACGGCCCGCGACGAGGGCGGGCTCCGAGATCCGCCACACCCGGATCAGCTCGCGCAGCCAGCCCGGATGCGGGTGCTCGTCGTCGTCGATGAACGCCAGAAGCCGCGATCCGGCGGCCTCGTCGAGCGCGCGGTTGCGGGCGGCCGCGATGCCCGGATGCGGCTCCACGACGTACCGGACGCCGGCCTCCTCGGCCGCGGCGCGCCCGCTCCCGCCCGGGTCGTTGTCGATCACCAGCACGGAGGTCTCCGTAGCGCCCGCCGCATCCACCTCCTCCGCCTGGGTCCGCAGCAGGGGCAGCAGGATGCGCAGCTCCCCGGGCCGGTGGAACGTCGGCACGGCGATGGTCACGGGCAGGCGCTGGTCGGTCATCGAGTACCGGTCCTCCGGTCGGGTGGCGGAGTCACCATGCTCACACAGGTATAGGCTTCACGCCAGCGCCCGGACGGGGCGACCGGCTGAGGGGGCACGATGACGTTCGACGGGCTCGCCGTGATCGTCGTCGGCTACGGCTCCTCCGGCCTGCTCGCGCGGAACCTCGCCCCGCTGACCCGGCGGCTCGACGGCGCCCGCACCGTCGTCGTGGACAACCGGACGACCGACGACGAGCGCTCGGCGATGCGGCGGCTCGCGGCGGCCGAGGGCTGGGAACTCGTCGAGCCCGAGAGCAACCTGGGCTTCGGGCTCGGGATGAACGCGGGCGCCGAACGCGCGCTCGCCGCCGGCGCGACCCGGCTGCTGCTGCTCAACCCGGATGCGAGCATCGAGCCCGAGGACGTCACGGCGTTGCTTGCCTCGGCCGGAGGCGACCCGCGCGTGCTGCTCGCTCCGCGCATCCTGAGGCCGGACGGCTCGGTCTGGTTCGACGGCTCCGACCTGCACCTGAAGGACGGGCGCATCACCGCATCCCGCAAGCGCGAGCAGCTCGGCCTGACCGCTGCCGATGTGGAGCAGTGGCTGAGCGGCGCCTGCCTGCTGGTCACCGCCGAGCTCTGGCGCGCCATCGGCGGGTTCGGCGACGGCTACTTCCTGTACTGGGAGGACGTGGAGCTCTCGTACCGCGCCCGCCGCGCCGGCGCCCGGGTGGAGGTCGTGCCGCAGGCGACCGCCGTGCACGCCGAGGGCGGCACCCAGGGCGACGGGCATGCGTCGAGCGGCGAGGCCAAGTCGGCCACGTACTACTACTTCAACATCCGCAACCGCCTCGTGTTCGCGGCGCGGAACCTCGACCCGGAGACGGTGCGGCGCTGGCGGCGGGCGTCCCTGCCGATCGCGTACGAGGTGCTCCTGCAGGGCGGCCGGCGCCAGTTCCTCCGCTCGACGGCTCCGCTGCGCGCGGCGTTCCGGGGCGTCCGCGACGGGCTGCGCGCCTCCCGCGGCCGTGCCCCTCGGGAAAGACCCCCAAAAAGGGGAGCAACAGTTGAGGATTTCTCGTCATAGACTGAGGGGGCAACAGAGACCCGACCCTGGTGCACACCGAAACCGACGACCGCGGATTCTCGCCCGCTGACCCGGTTTTGTCTCCGTCGTCGGGACTCTCCGTACCGACCGACAGGACGAGAGAAGCCGATGCAGACCAGGGGGAAGCGCGCTGGGGAGGCGCTCAGCATCGCGATGGTGGGGACGCGCGGCGTGCCCGCCCGCTACGGCGGGTTCGAGACCGCCGTCGACGAGGTCGGATCCCGCCTCGCCGACCGCGGACACCGCGTCGTCGTGTACTGCCGGCCGACCGGGGCGGAGACCGCCGCTGAGCGGCTCTCCGAGCACCGCGGCATGGAGCTCGTCCACAAGGGCGCGCTGCGCCGGCGCTCCCTCGAGACCCTCAGCCACACCGGGCTCTCCGTCGCCCACCTGCTGCGCCACCGCACGGACGTCGCCCTCGTCTTCAACGCCGCGAACTCGCCGTACCTCCCGCTGATCCGCGCGGCGCGCATCCCCGTCGCCACCCACGTCGACGGCCTGGAGTGGAAGCGCGACAAGTGGAAGGGGACCGGCCGCCGGTACTACCGGCTCGCCGAGTCCGCGGCCGTGCGCTGGTCCGACGGCCTGATCGCCGACGCGCAGGGCATCGCCGACTACTACCGCGACGAGTTCCACGCTCCGACCCGGCTGATCGCCTACGGCGCGCCGCAGGTCGCCGACGACGCCGACCTGCTCGACGGGCTAGGCCTCCGCCCGCAGGGATACCACCTCCTGGTCGCCCGCTTCGAGCCCGAGAACCACGTCCACACCATCGTCGACGGATACCGCCGCAGCGGCGCGACGCTGCCGCTCATCGTCGTCGGCTCGGCGCCCTACGCCGACGCGTACACCGCCCGGGTGCACGCGCTCGCCGACGACCGTGTGCGCTTCCTCGGCGGGGTGTGGGACCAGCGCCTGCTCGACCAGCTGTACGCCAACGCCTACAGCTACCTGCACGGCCACTCCGTCGGCGGCACCAACCCCTCGCTGCTCCGCGCGATCGGCGCTGGGGCGCCCACCCTCGCGTACGACGTCGTCTTCAACCGCGAGGTGCTCGGCTCCGCCGGCGGCTACTTCACCACCGAGGACGACGTGGCACGGGTCGTCGAGGCCGCCGAGGCCGACCCCGCCGGGCATCTCGCCCGCCGGGAGGAGACCCGCCGCCGTGCCCTCAGCTACGACTGGGACGACGTCGCCGACAAGTACGAAGCGCTCTGCCGCGACCTCGCCGAAGGCGTGCAGGTGCGCGCCCGGCGTCCGCTCACCGTGCAGCGCGTCGGAGCGCAGCGACCGGCCCTCGCCCGAGAGGCGGTGGAGTCGTGACCGGAGAGACGATCGACGGCGTCCCCGCCCGCGAGTCGTACGGCACCGTGCTGCGGCGGCTCGCCGCCGCGCAGAAGCCCGCCGCCCGCAGCGCGCCCGCCTACTCCCGGTTCGTCAACCGGCGGCTGGGGCGGTACCTCACCGCGTGGGCGTACCGCGCGGGGCTCACGCCGAACGCCGTCACGGCGATCAGCGCGGTGTGGACGTTCGCGGCGCTCATCCTGCTCGTCGTCTTCCCGCCGTCGTGGCCCCTCGGCATCGGCGTGGCGATCATGCTGCTGATCGGTTACGCCTTCGACAGCGCCGACGGCCAGCTCTCCCGCCTCACCGGGCGCAGCAGCCCGGCCGGTGAGTGGCTCGACCACATGGTGGATGCGACCAAGGTCGTCAGCATGCCGCTGGCGCTCGGTCTCGGCCTGTACCTCCACTCGTCCACGCCGACCGCCTGGCTCATCGTGCCTCTCATCTCGGCGGTCGTCTCGTCGGTGCTGTTCTTCGGCATGATCCTCACCGAGCAGCTCCGCCGCCAGCACGGGCGGGCCTCGCTCGCCGCCGACGCGCCCGGCCGCCCGTCCTGGCTCCGTGCGGTGCTGGTGCTCCCGATGGACTACGGGGTGCTGTGCCTGTCCTTCGTCCTGTTGGGCTGGCTGCCCGGCTTCCTCGTCCTTTACACCCTGATCGTCCTCGCGACGACGCTCTTCCTGTTCGCCGCAGCGGTCAGCTGGTTTCGCGAACTCCGCTCCGAAGGAGACCGGCCATGACCCCCGATGACCACACCCAGAAGCTGCCCGGATCCGACGAGCCGGCCCCCGGCCGGACCAGCGGATGGACGCGCAAGCGCATCGGGCTCGTCGCGCTCGCGGCCGTCGGCGGCCTGGCGATCATCGCGGCGATCGTGACCGCCTCCGTCTACTCCTTCGCCCGTCCCGCAGGAGGCCCGGTCGCCAACGCGCTGAAGCCGGCCGCCTCGCAGCTGCCGCGGCCGACCGACAGCGCAGGCGCGAAGTCGTCCCCCTCGCCGTCCGCCTCCGCGACGGACACTCCGGCGACGCCCGCCCCGGCGAAGCCCGGCCAGATGGACGCGCGGTTCGGCGGAGTCGTCGCCCAGACCGCCGAGGTGAAGCAGGACGTGAAGACGCCCTCCGGCCTCACCGCCAGCGTGGTGTCGGTCGAGTCGTACACCGCGACCGCCAAGCGCGCGGGCGAGGTCAGCGGCCCCGCGGTGAAGGTCACCCTGCGGCTCACCAACGGGACAGGCGGGGCCTTCCCGCTCTCCACCGCGACGGTGAACGCGTACTACGGCTCGGCTGCGACCCCGGCCGCGCCCGTCGCCGGCGACCCCGCCGCGAAGCCGTTCACCGCATCCCTCGCGCCGGGGGCGTCGGCGACGGCCGTGTACGTCTTCTCGGTTCCTGCTGACGAGGACGGCGCCGTCACCGTAACCTTGAGCGATCAGGCGGGCGCAAAGCTCGTGGTGTTCCAGTGACCGCCCGCAGGGACGTCCCGCCGGCCGACGAGGAGAAGCGATGAACTCCAAGCAGTACGCCCAGGCGTTCCGCCGCTTCTGGTACGTGGTCGTCATCGCGACGATCGCCGGTGCGCTCCTCGGCTTCGGCCTGTCGCAGCTGGCCACCAAGAGCTACACCGCGACCTCCGGTCTCTACTTCTCGCTGAACTTCGGCGGCTCCGCCAACGACCTCAGCCAGGGCTCCACCTACACGCAGAACCAGATGCTCTCGTTCGCGCAACTGGCCGAGTCACCGGTGGTCCTGAAGCCGGTCGTAGACCAGCTGGATCTCTCGGTCACCCCGAGCCAGCTGGCCGACGCCATCTCGGTGAGCACACCGCAGAACACGGTCATCCTCGAGCTGGCCGTCACGGACACCGACCCGCAGAAGGCCGCCGACATCGCCAACGCGGTCGCCGCCAGCCTGTCCAGCACGGTGGAGCAGATCGCACCCAAGACGGCGCAGGGCAACGCCACCGTGTCCGTCCGGGTGATCGAGCACGCTGCCACGCCCCAGTTCGCGTCGTCCCCGAACACGCGGCTCAACGTCCTGTCGGGCCTGCTGCTGGGCCTCATCGTCGGCGCGCTCATCGTGGTGCTGCGCGCGACGTTCGACACCGGGGTGCACAACGCCGAGACGGCGACGGAGGTCGCGAAGGCGCCGCTGGTCGGCTCCATTCAGCGCGAGCGGAGCAAGGACGGCGTGCCCGTGCTCATCGCCGCGCCGCTCTCGAACGCGGCGGAGGCGTACCGGCAGCTGCGCTCGAACCTGGAGTTCGTCACGCTCGGCTCGCCGACGCGGTCGTTCGTGATCACGTCGTCGATCCCGTCCGAGGGCAAGTCGCTGATCTCGTCCAACCTGGCGCTCGCCCTCTCGGAGACCGGTCAGCGCGTGCTCCTGATCGACGCCGACCTGCGGCGTCCCGCGATCGCGACCTACACGAATCTGACGGGCAGCGCCGGGCTCACGTCGGTGCTGGCCGGACGCGCGGACTTCGAGGATGTCGTGCAGCGCTGGGGAGCGGGCGACCTCGATGTGCTGGCCGCCGGCCCCATCCCCCCGAACCCGAGCGAGCTGCTCTCGTCGCGCGCCATGAGCGACCTGCTGGAGCGACTGCGTGCGCAGTACGACGTGATCGTGATCGACACCGCGCCGCTCGGCTCGGTGGCGGACGCGTCCATCCTTGCCCGCCAGGTCGACGGGGCGCTCGTCGTGGTCGACCGCACCCGGGTGCGCAAGCAGCAGCTCGCGCAGACCGTCGACTCCCTGCAGAAGTCGGGAGCGGCCGTCCTCGGCATCGTGCTCAACCGCGTGGCGACGGGCAAGGAGCGCAACGCGTACTACGTGGCCGAGCCGACCCAGCGCCGGCTCGGCCTCCCCGGCCGGCGCGGGGGCGGTGCGGCATCGGAGGGCGCGGAGACCGCGGAGACCGCGGCTGAGCCCGCCGCGGAGGCCGCCGCCCCCGCTGCGGCCGACGACGACGCCAAGCCCGCGGGCGGCGCCGCCCCTCCGGCACCGCGCACACGCACAGCGCCTCCTGACGGGCATCGACGTGCTGAGCGGCGCCCTCCTCGACCGGGTCCTCCTGATCTCCGCGGCGCTCGGCGTCGCCGTGATCGGGTTCCTGGTGCTGCGCCGTTCGCCGAAGCTCGCCGTCGCCACCTGGATCGTGGTGCTGTGCTTCGTGCCGATCTGGGCGGGCTTCGGGGTCGGGTTCAACGGCAACTACTACCTGCCGCCCGCCACCGCCGCGGCCCTGCTCGTCGTGGCGGCGCTGCTCCCGATCAAGGGTTTCCGGCTGAGCTGGCTGGATGCGCTGATGACGCTGGTCGTCGTCGCGGCGCTCTGCTCCATCCTGGTCGGGAACGCCGGTATCGCCCTCGGCGCCGCGATCATCGTGGTGACCTACTTCGTCGCCGGCTACGTGGTCGGCCGGGTGGCGCCGCTCCGCGTCGACCCCGCGTGGGTGCACGGGGCGATCGCCGTCTGCTTCACGGTCGTCGCGGTGCTCGCGATCATCGAGGGCCTCACGCACTGGAACCCGTTCGTCGAGCTCAAGGTCGGCAACTCCCTGTACTCCATCTGGGGCACCATCCAGGAGCGGGGCGGCGTCCCGCGCGCGGAGGGCGCCTTCGGGCACTCGATCGCGCTGGGCGCGAGCCTCGCGATGGCGGTGCCGATCACGCTGGCGTCGCCGTTCCGGCTCTGGGTGCGCTGCGCGATGGTGCTGGCGATGCTGGTGGCGTCGGTCTACACCTTCAGCCGGATCGGCATGATCTGCGCGCTGCTCGGGGTGGCGCTCTCGGTGCTGTTCATGCGCGATGCGATCTCGCGCCGCGCGCGCATCGCCCTCACCAGCGGCGTGCTGATCGTCTCGGCGGTGCTGTTCCCGCTGGTGTCCGCCGTCTTCGACGACGCCGGCGCCGAGGCCTCCGACAGCGCGACGTACCGGGCCGATCTGACGTCGCTCTTCGGGACGATGAACCTGGTCGGCGTCGCCCAGTCGGCGGAGAAGAACTCGGCGGGGTCGCTGTACTTCGGCAACTTCCGCTCGATCGACAGCCAGCTCATCCTGACCGGGCTCACCAACGGGCTGATCGTGCTCGCGGCCGTCGTGGTCGCGCTGGTCTTCGGCATCCTGCTCGTCCTGCGGGGCAAGGCGTCCCCGGCCACGATCGCGCTGGTCGCCCAGATCCCCGCGTTCGCCACCGTGGCGCTGATCACCCAGTACTCGATCTTCGTCTGGTTCGTGGCCGGCCTCGCCGCGACGACGCAGCTGGCTCCCGACGCGAACCGCCCGCTCGTGCTGGGCCGCCCGGCCCGCCGCCCCGCGGCCGCCCTGGTGTCCGCCCCGGCTCCGTCTCCCGCGCCGCGCTCCCTCTGACGCCGAGTGGCGACATCATGTCGCGACTCGACGCGTGAAGGAGCCACGACTCACCACTCGATCCCCAGGGGACGGGTCAGCGGCGCGCGACGGCCCCGACGATCTCCGCGATGCGGTGCCGGTACGACTCCGGGCTGTGCTTGCGCTGCGCCAGCTCGACGTCCTCCTCGAGCAGGGCAGCGGCCGTGTCCCACTCGGCGATGGTGCGCTCGAGGGCGTCGGCCAGCGAGGCCGCGTCCCCGGGCTCGACGGTGACCGCCGTGCGGTAGCCGTCGGTGGCCTCCAGGAGCCCGCTGGTGGCGCTCGCGATCACCGGACGGCCGCTCAGGATGCCCTCCACGGCCGTGTTGCCGAAGGGCTCGTCGGCGACCGAGGGGACCAGCACGACGTCGCCCTTGCTGAGGTAGTCCCACACCGAGGGCTGGAACCCGCGGAAGGCGACGCGCGACTGGAGGCGCTTGGCCTCGACCTTGTCGCGCAGATCGCGCTCGTACCATTCGTAGCCGGGGAACACTGCGCCGACGAGGTCGAGCCGGGCCGGGATGCCACGGGCCTCGAGCTCGGCGATCGCGTCGATGGCCACGTCGACGCCCTTCCGGGGCGACAGCCGGCCGACGTACGTGACGCGCAGGTCGCCGTCCAGCTCCGGACGCGCGGGGTCGCGGCGGGCCGGGCCAGGCACCGCGTTGTAGACGATCTGTGTGCGCCGCCCGAGCGACCGGAACGCGCTCTCGAGCACTCCGACGCTGAAGCGGCTGTTCGCCACGACCCCCTGCGCGAACAGCAGCGGGGCGGAGAGGACGCGCTTCACCAGCCGGGAGGCGGTGGCCTCGCCCTCGTGCACGTGGGCGACGACCGGCACGTCCGCCATCCGGGCCAGCGCGATCCACAGCGGGATGGTGACCGTGTTGACGTAGACCGCCGCCGGCCGCTCCCGGTGCAGCAGCGCCGCGCCGGCGGCGATTCCGCGGACGGTCGTCGCGGCGAACCGGACGAAACCGCGGGGCCGCAGGACGCTCTTGCGGAGAACCGGTGAGGGGCACAGCTCGACGCGAGCCCCCCGCCGCCGGAGCTCGGCGACGAGGGGGCCGTCGGCCGGGACGGTCACGAGGACGTCCCAGCCGTGGTCGATCAGCCCGCTCACCGACTCGAGGAGCACCCGGTCGGAGCCGTACAGCTCCGAACCGGGGTGCGCCACGAGGACGGTGCGGCGAGACCTCCGCGACCGGCTCACGGGACCGGGACCACCGCGAAGTTGTCCCAGCGGGTGGTGACCGGGATGTCGGTCGCCGTTCCCGAGACGTAGGTCCGCAGGCCCGTGCTGCCGGCCACCTGGAGGGCGGCGGTGGTGTCCGTCGCGCTCAGCGTCCAGTTCGCGGGCTCGGTCCCGGCGGCCGACCAGACCTTGGCGCGGACGGTGGTCGGCGAGGTGCCGAACACCTGGACCCGCACCTTGAGCTGGTCGCCGGCGAGGGCGGTCAGTCCGGTGATGTTGGCGGCCTGGAGGGTGGTGGAGCCCTGCAGCAGCTGGAGCTGCACGGCGCCTCCCGCCTTGACCCAGACGCGGCCCTCGTAGTCCGCCGAGCCGACCATGCGGCCGATCGCGGAGTAGTAGATGCCGCCGCCGGTCGCCGCCTTGTCCGCGGAGATCGTCACCGTCACATCCGACCTCGTCGAGGTCACCGAGTTCAGCAGCGCGGTCTTCGTCGTGCCGGCTCCCGCCACCTGCTGGCCGAGGCCGTTGGTGGTGTTGAAGCTGGTCGAGCCGCCCGAGAGGGTCCACGCGCCGCCGATGTCGGCGGTGCCCCAGCCGTTCACGGTCGTGCGCTCGAAGCCGTCCTGCGCGATCGCGTTGGGCGCCGGCGCGGTGGCCGTGACGGCCTTGGTGGCCGTCCCGGTCCCGCCGCTGTTGTCCGTCACCGTCAGCGTGATCGTGTAGCTGCCGGCCGCCGCGTAGGTGTGGCTCGCCGTCGCCCCGGTGCCGGTGGATCCGTCACCGAAGTCCCAGGCGTAGGAGGCGATCGTGCCGTCCGGGTCGGACGAGGCGCTGCCGTTGACCGACACCTGCAGGTTGCTGACCGTCGCCGTGAACGACGCCGTCGGCAGCTGGTTCGGCGGGACCGTGGTCGTCACCTGGTGCTGCACCGAGTTCGTCGCGCCCTTGTCGTCGGTGACGGTCAGGGTGACGGTGAACGTGCCGGCTGTCGCGTAGGTGTGGCTGGTCGTCGCGCCCGTCGCGGTCGCTCCGTCGCCGAAGTCCCACGCGTAGGAGGCGATGGTGCCGTCCGGGTCGGCCGAGGTCGAGCCGTCGAAGGTCGCCGCGAGGTTGCTCACCGACGAGGTGAACGCTGCCACCGGCGGCTGGTTCGGCGGCGGGGCCTGCACCGTGATGCTGTGGCCGACGCTGTTCGGGAGGCCCTTGTCGTCCGTCACCGTCAGGGTCACGGAGTAGGTGCCGGCCGCAGCGTAGGTGTGCGTCGCGGTCGCCCCGGTGCCGGTGGATCCGTCACCGAAGTCCCAGGCGTAGGAGGCGATGGTGCCGTCCGGGTCGCTGGAGGCGGTGCCGTCGAACGAGGCGCTCAGGAAGGTCGCGCTCGAGGTGAACGAGGCCACCGGGGGCTGGTTCGGCGGCGGCGCGGTGACGCTGACGTTCTGCGTCGTCGCGTTCGTCGCGCCCTGGTTGTCCGTCACCGTCAGGGTCACGGTGTAGACGCCGGTCCCGGTGTAGGTGTGGGACGCCGTGACGCCGGTGCCGGTCGTGCCGTCTCCGAAGTCCCAGGCGTAGGAGGCGATGCTCCCGTCGGAGTCCTTCGAGGCCGACGCGTCCACGTTCACGGTCAGGACCGAGGTGGTCTGGGTGAACGAGGCGACCGGGGTCTGGTTCGGCAGCGTGCCGCTCGTGGCCAGGCTGTAGTGGTTCGCCACATCCTGAGCCGAGAGCACCGTCGGGTAGACGGCCGCCTCATCCAGCGTCCCGTTGAAGTACGGGCCGGTGGAACCCCAGGTGTTGTCGCCGCCGATCCGCCAGTAGCCGCTGTACGCCTGGGCGCTCGTCTGCGGGTTGGTGCCCACGAGCTGGCCGTCGATGTACAGCTTCATGCCGTCCGCTCCCTGCGAAGCGACCACCTGATGCCACTGGTTGTTGTTCAGCGGGTTCGGGCTGGTGATGGTGTTCGCCTGGCCGGTCCAGGTGCCGAACACGAGCCGGCCGTCGTCCTGCATGTAGACGTGGCGGTCGTAGTTGCTCGACAGACCGGTCTTGGCGTCGCCGAACCCGATCAGCTTCCCGCCCTTGGTGGTGCTGGTCTTGAACCAGACCTCCTCGGTGTAGGTGGTCGGGTTCGTGAACTGCAGGTTGCTGGTGACGAGGCTGCCGTTGGTTCCGGGGATGTTCGTGTTGAACTTCACGGCCTTGTCCGTCGTGCCGGGCAGGACTCCGGCCTGGCCCTTCGTGGTGGCCGTACCGGAGTAGGTGCCGTTGTTGCTGTACGCGTCGGCGCTGAAGGCCGTCGTGCCGCTGGTCTCCTCGAGTCGCCAGAAGATGTCCGGCTGCCCGTTGTACACCGCCGCGCCGTACGCGTCGGCCGGGGCCGGCGCCAGGGGCGACGGACGTCCGGAGGCGATCCACTGGTTCACGACCGTCGTGCGGTCGAGCACGGTCGGGTAGAGCGCGACCTGCCCGATGCTGCCGGCGAAGAAGTTGCTCGTCGGCTGGTTGGTCCAGCCGCCGATGTTGTCTCCGCCGACCCGCCAGTAGCCGGTGTAGGCCTGGCCGCTGGTCACATCGGTGCGGGAGCCGACCATCTTGCCGTCGAGGTACAGCCGCATGCCGTTGGCGCCGAGCGACGCGGTGACCTGGTGCCACTGCCCGTCGTTGAAGCCGGCCGCACTGCTCAGCGTCTGCACCGAGCCGGGGTAGACCCCGAAGAAGATGCGCCCGCTGTTGTCCATGTAGACGTGGCGGTCGTAGCTGCCCGAGTTGCCGGTGTTGGCGTTGCCGAAGCCGATGATCTTGCCGCCGCTGGTCGTCGTGGTGTTGAACCACGCCGAGACGGTGAACGTGTTCGGCCCCGGGATGGCGGAGGGTGTCACCGCCAGGCTGGTGCTGCCGTTGAACGTGCTCGCGGTGACCCCCGAGATCGGTCCGGCGGCGCCCTGGGTGACCGCGGTCTCCTGCAGGTCGTTGAAGGCGACGTGGTCGAAGCCGGTGGCTCCGCTCGCCTCGTCGAGCGGCCAGTAGGAGGACGCTCCGGCCTGCGTCACCGAGTCGGCGTACGGGCCGCCGCTGTTGGTGGCGGCGACCGTCACCGCGTTGGTGTCACGCGACGTGGAGTTGCCGAACGGGTCGTACACCTTCACGTGGTAGATCGGATGGCTGCCGGGTGTGAGGCCGGAGTCGGTGAAGCCGATCATCGGCTGCGTGTAGAAGTTCGAGTGCACGGTGGTCTGGTAGACCGGCGTGGTGCCCGCGTCGCGGTACACCTTGTAGGTCAGGTAGCCGTTGTCCATGTCGTAGGTCGCCGCGAAGCTGACGCGCACCTGTCCCGCGTTGAACGAGGCGGCGGTCGGCACGAGCGGGATGCCCTGCGGTCCCACCTTGTTCGGCGCGGCCGACGGGAGGGCGAACCGGGCGAGGCCCTGCTGCGCGATGCCGTTCACGGTCGGGAACTCGCCGCCGTAGACGACGTACTTCGAGTTGCCGGAGACGCTCCAGGTCGCCTGGCTCTGCCCGGTGAAGGTGCCGACGGTCCACTTCGGGAACCAGTCCAGCAGCGAGGGGCACGGCGTCCCGGCCCAGTTGTAGTAGCCGTAGATGTCGGGCGTGATCGTGCACGTCGCAGCCTTGCTGAACGCGATGGAGTTGTGGAACGTCCAGGTCGGGCTGGTCTGCGGGAAGCCGCCGATGTTGCCGCAGTAGTGCGGGTGGCCGGCGACGTAGAGCGGGCCGTTGTCGCCCTGCGGGTAGATCGAGTACGTGTCGCCGTGGCAGTCCTCGACCCAGTTGATGGCTCCCGTGTCCGGGTCGGCCGAGAAGCTGCCCTCGAGGTTGCCGCCCTGGCCGTAGACGTAGCCGGAGCCGTAGACCCGGTCGCTGGTGGCGTACAGGGCGGTGATGCTCGCCTGCGTGCCCGCGTTGCGGACCGTCTGGTTGGCCGCGAACGGCAGGATGGCCGCCGTGTTGGCGTCCACCGCCGCGAGGCCGTAGTTGGCGACGCCGCCGATGTTCTGGAAGCGGCCGCCGACGATGAGCTTGCTGCCGTCCTTGGTCAGGGTCAGCGCATCCACCGCGGCATCCGCGTTGGCCTGCCAGTTCAGCGTCGAGCCGTCGGCCGCGCTGACGGCCCCGACGTACGCACGCGCGACGCCGTTGATCGTGGACGCGTCGCCGCCGGTGTAGACCACCGTGTTGGATGCGGCGACCGCGCGCGTCTGCGACTCCATGATCGGTCGGAACGAGCTGACGATGGTGTTCGTCGCCGTCGCGAAGGCGGCGAGGCGGTAGTAGCCCTTGCCGTCGATGGAGGTGAAGTCGCCCACGACGTAGATGCGGCTGCCGTCCGGCGACGCCGTGATCCCGAGCGCCTGGGCGTTCAGGTTCGGCGCGAACGGGAGGAGCGCTCCGGTGGTGATGTCGTAGGCGAGGAGGTTGTTGCGCGGCGTCTCGTTCGTGCCGGCCGGCGACCCTGCCGGGCGGGCGGACGTGAACTTGCCTGCCACGTACACCGTGTTGCCGACCACGGTCTGCGCCCAGACGACGCCGTTGATCTGCGGGGTCGGGAGCACGTCGTCGCTGACGGTCACCGGTGTCGCGGGATTGGTCGGATCGGGTGGCGCGGTATCCGCGGCGGCGGGCTGCGCGATCGCGAGGCCGCCGAAGACGAGGCCGATCGCCGTGAGGACGGCGGTCAGGATGCCCAGCGAGCGAGAGCGAGGGCGGTGCGTTGTGCTCATGTCAACCTCGGTGTCTGTGTGGTCGGGACGGGTGTGGTCGGGATGGTGCAGGGGAGAGGGATGGTGCGGGAGAGGGGACCGGGGCGCATCAGTACGCCCCCACGGGATGCGTCAGCACCTTGAGAGTGCGCCACATGATGACGAGGTCGCCGGTGAGCGACCAGTTCTCCACGTAGTAGAGATCGAGGCGGACGCTCTCCTCCCAGGAGAGGTCGGAGCGGCCGTTCACCTGCCACATGCCGGTCAGTCCCGGCTTGATGTACAGGCGGCGATGGACGTGGTTCTCGTAGCCCTCCACCTCGGAGGGCAGAGGCGGGCGCGGGCCCACCAGGCTCATGTCGCCGAGGAACACGTTGACCAGCTGCGGGAACTCGTCGAGCGAGAACTTGCGCAGGTAGTGGCCGACGCGCGTCACGCGGGGGTCGTTCTTCATCTTGAACAGCAGCCCCTGGCCCTCGTTGGCGGCGGCGAGCTCGGCGAGGCGCGCCTCCGCATCCACCACCATCGAGCGGAACTTGTACATCCGGAAGCGCTCGCCGTTGCGGCCGACGCGCTCCTGCGCGAAGATCACGGGCCCGTTGTCGTCGAGCTTGATCGCGAGGGCGATGGCGAGGAACAGCGGCGAGAGGAGCACCAGCGCGAGGCCTGCGGCGAAGAAGTCGAACGCGCGCTTCAGCACGTGCTTGCCGCCCTCGAACTGCGGGATCTCCACGTGGATGAGCGGCAGGCCCTCGACGGGGCGGAAGTGGATGCGCGGTCCGGCGACGTCGGTGAGCGGGGAGGCGAGCACCAGCTCCGTGGCGGTGCCCTCGAGCTTCCACGCCAGCTTGCGGACGAAGTCCCCGCTGCTGAGGGCGCGGCCGGCCACGATCACCGTGTCCGCGCCCAGCCGCGCCGCAGCGTCGGCGACCCCCGACAGGTCGGAGACGATCGGTACCTCGCGCTCGGCGTCCGCGATCCGGCGCCGCAGTTCGGCGTCCTTCTTGGCGCCCTTGCGCTTGCCTGTGTCGAGAGCGGCACCCACGACGTTGTAGGCCGCCCCCGACTTCTGGTGGATCTGCCGGACGACGTAGTCGACGTCGTCGAAGCGGCCCACGACGAGCGCGCGCGAGAGGTAGTGGTCGAAGCTGCGCTGGCGGATCAGCCACTGCCGCCACAGCCACCGCGAGAACAGCACGCCGGCCATGCCGGCGGGGAGCGCGACGATGAAGTAGCCGCGTGCGATGTCGACCTTGGCGACGAGGAAGAGGATGGCGAGCGCACCGAACGTGATGGCCGTGGCGGAGACCACCCGGCGGTACTCGGAGACACCCATGCCGACGACCCGCGGATCGCGCGTGTGGTACACGGACAGCGTGAACATCCACGTCGCGGCGATGAGGAGCGAGAGGTAGAGGTAGTCGACGTGGAACCCGGGCGTCGGGGCTGCGGCGTCATCGAAGCCGAAACGCACGAAGACCGCGCCGACGGTCGCGGTGAGGATGATCGCCGTATCCGTGGCGAGCAGACGGTAGCGGTAGAGCTTGGCCCAGGTGCGCTCGGAGCTCAGCGCCCGGAGGGCGGTGGGCGCGACGGGCGCGGTGAGCCGCGGGCGGACGACGGTCATGCCACGCCCTCCGCTCGCAGTGCCCGGCGGCGGAGGCCGACCGGGGAGCCGACGGCGGCTGGGGGAAACCGTGGTCTCGAACGGCTTCACCGCCGCCGGCTCCGACTGGGGGCGACCGGTGTGGATCCGCGCGTGCCGAGCGGTCCCCGTTCGGATGGGGTTGAGCACGAGAAGCGCTCGGCACGGCGGAATCGGGTTCACGGCTGGTCACCTGCGGGTCGGGTAGTGCGTTTCGGGTGATGCGGACCGGCTGTTCCAGTACTGTTAAGTGACTGTTCCTCACCTATCCACAAAAGTGAGAATACATCGAATTCTCAGTTTCCCGACACCCGCTTTTGGGGGTGAGACAATCTCATCTTCGCTCAGAGAACCGCCCGCGGGGTTGTCGGAGGCCGGGCTTATGCTGGCGGCATGTGCGGCAGGTTCGCGATGGATGACAAGGTCAACGCCGAGATCACGGAGTTCGTGGAGCAGACCGGGCGCAAGCCCGACGAGTGGCGCCCTGACTGGGAGGCCGACTACAACATCGCGCCGACCGACGACATCCCGGTGCTCATCGACTCTGAGAAGACCCGCGAACTGCGCTTCGAGCGGGCGCACTGGTCGCTCGTGCCGTCGTGGTCGGAGACGCTGAAGCCGAAGTTCCCGACCTTCAACGCGCGAGCGGAGGAGATCGCGACCAAGTCGACGTGGCGCAAGCCGGTGCAGTCCCACCGCGCCATCGTGCTCGCCCGCGGCTACTACGAATGGCAGGGGCCGAAGGGCAGCAAGACGCCGTACTTCATCCGGTACCCCGAGGGTCGGCTCATGGGGTTCGCCGGTCTGTACTCGTGGTGGCGCGACAAGAGCAAGGCCGACGGCGATCCGGACCGCTGGGTGCTCACGGCCACGATCCTCACGTCGGATGCGGTGCAGACGCTGGCCGACATCCACGACCGCAACCCCGTCATCCTGCCCGAGGAGATGTGGCAGCACTGGATCGACCCGTCGATCGTGGGCGACCAGGCCCTCGTCGACGAGGCGGTGCGCGCCGGTGTCGCCGAGGCCGAGACCCTCCGCTTCGACCAGGTGGCCCCGTTCAAGACCAGCGACGACGGCCCGCAGCTCACCCAGCCCGTCGCCTGACGGCGCGTGCGCGCTAGCTGTACTGGGTCATGACGTTGGTGTCACTCGGCTGATGGGGGTTGCTCCGATGCCGGTGTGGATGCGTTCAGTGTTGTAGTAGTTGAGCCAGGGTGCAAGAGCTTCGGTTCGTGCTTGGTTGCTGGTGAAGATCTGTCGGTATGCCCATTCGGTGGCGAGGGTTCGGTTGAGTCGTTCGACTTTTCCGTTGGTCCACGGGCAGTGTGGTTTGATGAAGCGCTGTTCGGCGCCGAGTGCAGCGACGGCGGTCTTGAAATCGGTGGAAAGCCGGTAGGCGAACGCGTTGTCGGAGATGACGCGTTCGATCTTGGGGATGCCGCAGCTGGCGAAGAATTCGGCGGCTCGGAGGAGAACACCGGCGGCGGTCTTCCCGGTCTCGTCGTCGTGGATTTCCGCGTAAGCAAGCCGGCTGTGATCGTCGATGACCGCGTGAATGTAGTCGAACCCGATCGGTGTTCTACTGCGGCGTGAGCGGTGATTGATGGTGGTTTGGCCCTCTGCCCGCCAGCCGCCCCCGTCGGGGATCCGACCGAGTTTCTTCACGTCGACGTGCACCAGCTCGCCGGGTCGTTCGCGTTCATAGCGGTTTGTGGTTGCCCGCGAGGCCCGGATGAGCTCTCCGGTCAGCGGGTCACACCACGACAGGCGGGGAACATGATGGCGCAGGAGAATCCTGGACACGGTTCGCGTTGGGACACCGGTCACCGTCGAGATCCTCGCCGGCCCTTGCCGCAATCGTTCCCTGGCTGCAAGAACGGCCTGCTCGCGTTCCAGGCTGGTTCGAGAGGGGGATGACCTCGGACGCGAGGACCGATCGGCCAACCCGGCGACACCCTCGGCGAGGAATCGGCGAACCCATCGATGGGCGCATTGCCGAGAAACACCAAGTTCTTTGGCAACGTGCGCGACCGGCCTGTGATCGGTGACGACACGTTCGACGAGCAAGCTCCTGCCATGAACGGTCAGGCGGGCATTACCGTGGGACACGAGAACCTCCGGGAAGTGAGGGAACTAGACAGCTCCACTAGACCCGGAGGTTCTCCCCTTCCACAAGACCAAAAGCGTCACCAACGTCATGACCAAGTACAGCTAGCGGGTGAGTTCGAGGATGACGCTGCGGTGCGTGCGGATGGTGCGGCCGCTCTCCACGAAGCCGAGCTGGTGCAGCTCGGTGAGACCCCAGAAGTCCTGGCCCGTCTCGGGGTCGGCCACCTCGATCAGCCACACGCGCTCGACGCCGTCGAACCTCCCGCGCTCGGCGGCCTGTGTCACCGAGTAGGCGCGGTCCCCCCACCAGTCGTTGCGATAGTAGGGCGAGCGCAGGGTGGCATCCCGCAGCCCCTCGAACCCCGCCGGGTAGGTGCGCATCGCGAGCCGTGGCCGCTGCGACGGTTTCGCGGCCTGGTCGAACACGACCGCGTCGCCCGGCCCGGCGTTGGCCGCCATGACGGCGCTCACCTCGGCCCAGTCGCTGTCGTTCTTGGCGTACGGTCCACGCTGCAGCACGTAGACGGGGGCGCACAGCGCCACGAAGACGAGCGTCGCGCCGGCGGTCGCGGCCACGGTGCGCCGCGCGTCGCCCCCGAGCATCCGGCCGACCACGAGGATGCCCTCGGCGATCAGTAGGGCGGCGGCCGGCGCGGCGAAGGTGGAGTACCGGCCCGTGTACATCGGGTAGGCGAGGTTCACGAGCAGCATCAGCCCGGTCGGCAGGAAGAGCCACGCCGATGCGACGAGCCGAGTGGATGCGGCGCGCGGCCCGGTCCACGCACGCAGCCCTGCCGGGGCTGGCGGCACGGACGCGCGCTGCCGCCAGGCGCGCCAGGCCGGCCAGAGCGCCACCCCGATCAGCGCCCAGGCGGGCACGGCGACCCACGGCATCCCGAACCAGAGGAAGTAGTACCAGATCGACGGGTCGTCGGGGGTGGCGCCCAGGTAGGCGATCTGCCCGCGCTCGAGGTAGGCGAGCACGGCCAGCGGGAGGACCGTCACGACGCATCCCGCAGCGCAGAGCGCCCAGGCGCGCAGGGTGGAACGGGAGGCGCGGATCGCGAGGAGCACCGCCGCATGCGCCACGAGCAGGGTCGCGACGTAGAGGAAGAGGTACGACGAGACCGCCATGCCGACCGCGTACAGCAGCCAGGCGAGGCGGCGGCGGGCGGGCGGAAGGCGCGTGCCGCCGCCGTCGACCAGCCAGAGCAGGAGCAGGGTGAGCCAGGCGGCGGCCGCCGCGGTGAAGGCGTAGGAGCGCGCCTCCTCGCCCGCGTACGTCAGCCGCGGAAGCACTGCGGCGACGATCCCCGCCACGACTGCCGCGCGCGCTCCGCCGCGGCGCCCGGCGAGCAGCGTGACGGCCGCGACCGCGGCGCCGACGGCCAGGGCGCTCGGCAGGCGCAGGGCGAACGGGCTCTCGCCCGCCACGCGGATCCAGCCGTGCATGAGCAGGTAGTAGAGGCCGTGGACGGCATCCACGTGGGACAGCATCCCGAGCAGGCTGCCGACCGGCCGCTTCGCGGAGAGCAGGGTCGTCGCCTCGTCGCCCCAGAGCGAGGGCACCCAGCTGGCGGCGGCGCACAACACGGTGGCGAGCAGTCCGAAAGCGAGCGCGATCGTCCACGGCCGAACCGCGCGCAGCGGTTGGCCCGCCCGGATGTCCGGTTCGGCGAGGACGGTCATATCAACAGTTCGTAGGCGTCCGACGGGAACGCATCCCAGCCAATCAGACAACCCTGGGCGACGCGTGGACGAGCACTACGGAAACTCACATCCCCTCCCGGTCGCCGGGCGTACCGGATCCCGGGCGACCCAGCCGGAGCCGGGCGCCCGGGATCCGCCCCACACACGCCGGGAACACGGGGCGGACGGATCCGCCGCGTCACGTCCAGCGCGCTCGATCCAACGCTAGGCGTGCCGGACCTGCAGCGGCAGGGGATGACGGTTGCGTGGCCCGGTGGTATCCGCCGGGCCGCCGGAATTCGCCGGGCCGGCGGTCAGACCTCGCCCCGGCGGGCGCCCGCCCACAGGTCGACCCCGGTCTCGACGGCGTGCTCGTCGACCGCGGCGAGCTCCTCCGACGTGAACGCGAGGTTGCCCAGGGCCGCCACGTTCTGCTCCAGCTGATCGACGCGGCTCGCGCCGATGACGAGCGAGGTGACGCGCTCGTCCCGCAGCGCCCACGCCAGCGCCAGCTGGGCGAGAGTCTGCCCGCGCTGCTCCGCGATCCCGTTCAGCGCGCGCAGGCGCTCGACCGCCTCGTCCGTCAGCCAACCGGAGTCGAACGAGTCTCCCGCGGTCGCCCGCGAGCCCTCGGGGATGCCGTTCAGGTACTTGTCCGTCAGCATGCCCTGGGCGAGCGGGGTGAAGCCGATCACGCCGACCCCGAGCTCGTCGGTGGCGTCGAGCAGTCCCTCGTCCTCGATCCAGCGGTTCAGCATGTTGTACGACGGCTGGTGGATGAGGAGCGGCGTGCCGAGCTCGCGCAGGATCTCGGCCGCACGCCGGGTCTCCTCCGCGCTGTACGACGAGATGCCGACGTACAGCGCCTTGCCCGAGCGCACCGCGGTGTCGAGCGCCTGCATGGTCTCCTCGAGCGGCGTGGAGGAGTCGGGCCGGTGGGAGTAGAAGATGTCGACGTAGTCGAGCCCGAGCCGGCTCAGCGACTGGTCGAGGCTCGCCAGCATGTACTTGCGCCCGCCGCCGCCCTGACCGTACGGGCCGGGCCACATGTCCCACCCCGCCTTGCTCGAGATGACGAGCTCGTCGCGGTACGGCCGCAGGTCCTCCTTCAGGAGGCGGCCGAAGTTCGTCTCGGCCGAGCCGTAGGGCGGACCGTAGTTGTTCGCGAGGTCGAAGTGGGTGATGCCCAGGTCGAACGCGCGCCGCACGATCGCGCGCTGCGTCTCGAACGGGCGGTCGTCGCCGAAGTTGTGCCACAGTCCGAGTGAGAGGGCGGGCAGGTCGAGTCCGCTGCGCCCGGTGCGGCGGTAGATCATCTGGTCGTAGCGGGAGGGGTTCGGAACGTAGGCCATTCCCTCACCTTCGTACGCGCGCGGCGAGAAGTCCAACCACTGCTGCGGATGCGATTCATCGCCCGCACTGCTCGATGAGCCGCACAGATGGAACGGCGGCCGCGCTCGAGGAGCACGGCCGCCGTTCGGTTCGGGGGAGTGGGTCAGGTACGGTTCGCGCCGCGCCGCATCCACCCGACGATCGCGGTGATCACGAAGAACACCAGACCGAGGATGGCCAGCCAGAGCAGACCCTTGATGGCGAACCCCAGGATGGCGAGGATCGCCCAGACCACGAGCAGGATGACGATGAGAGCTATCATGCGTCCATCAGACCCCCACGCTCCTCCCAGGTCAACGCCAGGCGGGGGCCTTGTGCGCGCGGCCCATTCGTGACATGCCCGGTCAGCGCACCGGCAGCTTGGTGTCGTCCTGGTGGTACAGGAAGTCCTCCAGCGCGTACGGCTTGTGCTGGATGGCCGCGGCGACCGCGAGCTGCCCGATGACCGTCTCCACCACCGCCCGCTCGAAGACGCCCAGCCCCGCGGGGAGCGTTACGACCGTCAGGTTCGCGTGCCCGGCTCCGGGGACGCTCGCCGGGTCGGCGGAGGTCACGAGCACCACCGGCACACCCGCCTCCAGCACGGAGGACGGGATGCTGAGCTCGCGTCCGTCTCCGAAGACGACGAGGGCGTCGTCGGCGGAGAGCACCTCCATCGGTCCGTGCAGGTACTGGAACGTCTCGAACGCGGTGCTCGGCGTGCGCAGCCCCTCGCGCACCATCAGCGAGAGCTCCGACGCGGCGGTCAGGGACCCGCCGCGGCCGACGACGTCGATCGTCGTCGCGGCGGCCAGCACGCGGCCGATGGTCTCGGCGACCTCGGCGTAGTCGCGCAGCGCCTCGGCCGCGCGCGACGGGATGCGGGCCCCCTCCCCGGCCGCATCCAGCGCCCCGACGCCGTCGAGCAGCAGCGCGTAGGCGAGGATCGTCGCCGTGAACCCGCTCGTGTAGACGGGCGAGTCGGGGAATCCGCCCAGGCCGAGTACCGCATCCACCTCGTCCTTGATCGGCTGCTCGGGGAAGTTGCTGATGCCGATGCGCGAGCCGGCCGTCACGGTGCGGGCGGCCGCGAGCGGCTCCGGGCTGCGGCCGGACTCGGACACGACGATGGTGTGGTCGGCGCCGACGACCGCGAGGCCGTCGGCCACGTCGGACGCGACGTACGGCACTGCGACGCGGCCGGCCGCGGCGAGTGCGGCCACCAGGGTGTGCGCCGAGTTGAGCGACGCGCCCATGGCCAGCAGGGCGACGCTGTCGCCGGCGCCCCAGCGGGGGAGGGACGCCGCGGCGAGGTCGCGCAGCACGGTCTCCCGGGCGAGGTCGAGGTTCTCGGGCTGTGCGCGCATCGCGTCGACGAACGAGGCTTTCGGTTCCATGAGGCTCCTTGCTAGAGGGGATCGGGTGGTCGGTGGGTCAGCCCTTGACGGCGCCGGCGGCCATGCCGCTGACGACGTAGCGCTGGAAGATCATCGCCACGATGATCGGCGGGAGGGCCGCGAGGATGCCGCCCGCGGCCACCAGGCCGAAGTCGGTGGTGTACCGGCCGGCGAACTCGCTGATGGCGACGGGGAGGGTCTTCGCGGCGTTGGACGAGGTGAAGATCAGCGCGTACATGAACTCGTCCCAGGCCAGCAGGAACGCGAACATGATCGCCGCGAAGATGCCCGGCCGGGCGGCCGGCAGCACCACGCGGAAGAGCGCGCCGAGACGCGTGTTGCCGTCGATCCTGGCCGCCTCCTCGAGCTCCTCCGGGATGGTGAGGAAGTAGTTGCTGAGGATCCACAGCACGAACGGCACCACGAGCGAGCAGTCGACGATGATCAGGCCGATCACCGAGTCCAGCAGCCCCAGCGAGTTCAGGATGAGGTACAGCGGGATGAGCAGCGCGATCTGCGGCAGCATGTAGGTCGCCAGGAAGAGGATGAGCACCGCCTGGCGGAACCGGAACCGCAGCCGCGCGAAGGCGTACGCGCCGAGGATGCCGACGATCATCGACAGGGCGACCGTGCCCACCGCGACGATGGTCGTGTTGGCGAGCGCCGCGCGGAACGTCGCGCCGACGCTCTCGGCGCCTCCCCGGAAGATGAGCTCGTACCGGCTCCAGTCGAGCGTGTCCGGGATCCACTGCAGCGGAGTGGAGATCAGGATGCGCTGCGGCGTCACGCTGGCGATCACCATCCACCCGAAAGGCAGCAGGATGATCACGGAGACGAAGAGCGCGGCCAGGTGGATGAGGGTCGAGTTGCGGGTGGTGCGTTTCACAGCAGGCTCATCTCGGATCGGCGCAGCATGCGCAGGTAGATGAAGGTCAGCACGAGGATGACCAGCACGATGATGTACGAGAGCGCGGCGCCCATCCCGAAGTTCTGGTCCGAGAAGGCGGTCGTGTAGGCGTAGTAGGCGATGGTCTGCGTGCCGTTGACCGGTCCGCCGCGGGTCATCGCGTAGACGATGTCGAACACCTTGAACGCCTCCACCGTCCGCAGTACCAGCACGATGGAGATCGACGGCACCAGCATCGGCAGCACGATGGTGCGGAAGATGCGCGGCCAGCTGGCCCGGTCGACCTTCGCCGCCTCGTACAGCTCCTCGGGGATGGACGTGAGCCCGGCGAGCAGGAAGAACGCCACCAGCGGGGTCGTCTTCCAGACGTCGGCGATGATCACCATGTTGAGCGCGAGGGTCGGGTCGCCGAGCCACGCCTGGTACTGGTCGATGATGCCGAGCTGGGTGAGGGCGGCGTTCAGCGCGCCGTACTGGGCGTTGAAGATGCCCTTCCACATCGCCGCGTTCACGATGGTCGGGATCGCCCAGGGGATGATCACGATCGCCCGGAACAGCCAGCGCGCCCGCAGCTTCGCGTTGAGGAGGCCGGCGACGATGAGGCCGAACACCAGCTCCAGCGCGGTCGACACCAGGGTGAAGTACAGCGTGCGTCCCATCGCCGCCCAGAAGCCCGGCGCGGTGAGGGTGTGGATGTAGTTCTGCAGCCCGACGAACGGGGTGTCGGTCGCCAGCGCCGAGTTCACCTCGAAGAACGAGATGAGGAGGGTGCGGAGGATCGGGTAGACGATCACCCCGAACACCGCCGCCGCGGCGGGGAGCAGCAGCCAGAAGGCGAGCCTGCCCTGGTTGTCGCGCTTGCGGCGCTCCCGGCGGCCCCGCGTGGCGGGAGCCCGCTGCTCCGTCTCGACGCCGGCGACCGACACGCCGCTCATCCCTGGGACTCGTTCGCGGCCTTGACCGCGTCGTCGAGGGCCTGCTGGGGGCTCTTCTTGCCGAGCAGCGCGTTCTGGATCTCGACCTGCAGCGCCTGCGACACCGTGTTGTAGTCGGGCACCGGCGGGCGGAGGATCATCGAGTCGTACGCCTTGCCGGCGGCCGCGAAGACCTCCGGGTTCGACTTCGTGATCTCCGGCTTCGTGTAGCTCGCCTTCCAGTTCGTCATCGACGACTTGGTGTACTTGTCCTGCGTGGATTCGCTGGTCAGGTACTCGATGAGCTTCCACGCCGCGGCCTGGTGCTTCGACTTGGCGCCGATGGAGAGCGCCATCGAGCCGT